>CAVWDY010000019.1:0-100107 GCA_963753875.1 uncultured Alphaproteobacteria bacterium
CAATAACCTCCAGCAAAGCTGGAGGTTTGATTGGGAACCGCCAAGGGCGGCTTTAAGGGATGTTTGGACGATTGTTTGGATTTTGGGCTGCTGAAATCTTCAGCTCAAACTGCTCCAATTGCCGATCTGCCAGTTCTTGGTTTCTGATGTAAGCCCGGATCACTTCCTGGTCCCGGCCGACGGTCGTGACAAAGTAACCGCGCGCCCAGAATTTGTGGCCCAGAAAATTCCGCATCTTGCGCTCGACATTTTGCGCGATCCATATCGAACTCTTCCCTTTCATGTATCCGATGATCTGCGCCACCGAATATTTGGGAGGTATCGAGATCAACATATGAACGTGATCCGGCATCAAATGCCCCCTCCTGCATCCGGCACTCCTTCCGTCGCGCCAGATCGTGAAACACTTGGCCCAGATGCCGTTTTATCTTGCCGAAAAGCAGCTTCTTGCGATACTTCGGCGTAAACACGACGTGGTACTTGCACTCCCAGGTCGCGTGATTAAGATGATTGAACTCTGCTTCCATCATGGTCTCCTTGAGGGTTCTTGGCGGTTCCCCAAGGAGACTTCATGACTTCATTCCCGCAGCTGTAAAACTTCCGGTTTTCGCCCCGCCATAGGCGGGGGCTTAGCAGGTTTGGTTAAGGCGACGTCGGCAGCGGCGATCTGAGCGGTTCTGTCCTCGATCATGACGATCAACATACGGGACTTGCTGGCTTGTTCGGCAGTCGAAGGGAAGGTCCTCATGACCGACCGGCGATACAGTATCAGCTGCGTACGGCTTCACCATGCCGGATGTGCTCCCGGTATTCTTGCGCTGCCGTGCCGGGAAGCGCGGCCGCGCCGGCGATGCTTTATTAAGCGTTTGGCGTGCCGGACGATCCCTGATAATCCTCGGGAAAGACCTTCACTGATGCCTGTTGAACCGGCGTGCTCCCGGCAGCCGAAGGAGCCGACAACGCGTGCGCAAATTGATCGCCTTCGACGACGACACTTTCGACAAGCTGAAACAGCTCGCGCGCGACAGGATGGCAACCATCCAGGAGCTGGCGGACGAGGCGTTCGCCGATTTGCTGAGGAAGCACGGCATTCCCGTCGACCTCAGGGACGCGCTGCGCAAGAGCGCGTCGCTGTCGGATGCACGGGCGAAAAAGGACGCCGGACCGACCTCGCCGAAAAAGACCAGATCATAGAGGCGGGCAAGACGCAGGCTGGCTCGGTGACGCGCGAAATACCGCCCTCAGCCGATCTTCTTCAGACCTTTTTTGAATCGCGGTCCGTTGCCGACGTAGAATTTCGCAGCGCTTCCCATCGCCGCCACCTGCGCGGGATCGAGGGTGCGGATCACCCGCGCCGGCGCGCCGATGATCAGCGAGTGCTCTGGAAATTGCTTGCCTTCGGTAATCACCGCACCCGCGCCGACGATACTGCCGCGGCCGATCTTGGCGCCATTCATCACGATCGAACCCATCCCGACCAGCGCGCCGTCTTCGAGCGTACAGCCGTGCAGGATCACGTTGTGGCCGACCGTGCAATCCTTTCCGATGGTCAGCGGAAAGCCGCGGTCGGTGTGGCAGGTCGAATTGTCCTGCACGTTGGAATTCTCGCCGATCTCGATCCACTCATTGTCGCCGCGCAATACCACGCCGAACCAGACGCTGGCGCACCTCAGCAAGCGGACCTTGCCGATGACGGTCGCGGTTTCCGCGATAAAATAGTTGCCGTCCAGGGGAAGTTCGGGCGCCTGCCCGTCGAGTTCATAGATCGCCATGCGCTGGTGGTCTCCCGTGTCCTGAGGAGACTTCTGGCATAGCCATCAAAGCATTTTCAAGCAAAGCATGCCCTCGGACTTGCCGCCTTCTCATGGGGGATCCGGGGGTGACTACCGGTTCGCATCAAGAAAACGCATCAAAAACAAAAAACCTCAAGCCAGCAGTCCGGCGGCGCGCAGCGTCATCAGAAAAAACGTTCCGGACATCAGGCTCCAGATCCCTGCAAGTACCGTCGCCATCATCACGAATTCGAAACGCCGGCGTTCGATCCGCGCACCGCGCAGCGTATTGCGCATAATGATGAAGGGGGCGGCGAACACCAGAAACGGCACGGCGGCGAAAGTCTTTGGCGCCACACCCTCCTGCAGTAACCCAAAGCCCGCCGGACGATGCACCAATGCCTGATATCCGCTGGTGAGCGCACCGGCGAGCGCAAAGCCGATGCACAGGGAGAACAGGGAATTCAACGCATCAGGCGACATTGCAGGCCCATCCGCTACACCACAGGAACGCATGGCTTCGCAAAATTGGCCGCCGCCCGCCACATCATCCTTAAAGAAAGGTTAACGCCAGGGCCGGACCCGCGGCCTGCACATGGCTCGCGCGGGATTCTATCACGCGAAACCGTGCGGAAATCCGATGCCACATGGCATATTTGAAAATGATTCGGGGCCCGCTGCGGACCCCTTGCGATTGCCTGTTCATGACCTTGCTTTCGACGGCCCAGCATTTCGCACGCAATACCCGCAAGGACCCTCGCGGCCACCTGATTCCGATCATGGTGGCCTGCGCGGTCACGGCGAGCGCGATTGTCTTGATTGGCTATCTGCTGTGGCCGACCTGGGAACCGGAGGTTTCAGCCGGTCCGGCGCGGTTGCCGGTAAGCATCGGCACTACCCTGTTTAACGTTCCGACGGCAGCCATCCGCATGAAAATCCAGCGCCACTCCGGGCCGCAGGAACGCATCGATCTCAGCTTCTCCTTTCCTTCGCTGGAGGCACCGCCCGAAGCCCCGAAACGCGTGAGCGCGGGCAGCGTGGAGGAAGCGGGGCAGCCGATCGACCGGATCTTTTTGTCGATTTCGGCGCATCATGACGCACTGGCGCCAGATATGCGAACGCGCACCATCTATCCGCGCTATCTCGAGCAGACCTCAACATCAGGGGAAGACGGATTGACGATACGCGCATTTCGCGACGGCTCGCCCTACGGTAATGAAGATCTGTTCTCTGCGAACACGCCAGATATCAGCGCACGCTGCACCCGCGACGCCGCGACCCCCGGGATGTGCCTGAGCGAACGCCGCGTCGACGGTGCCGATCTGACGTTTCGCTTTCCGCGGAGCTGGCTCGCACAATGGCGCGATGTCGCCGACGCGATGGATCGCTTGACGCAGCGATTGCGCGGGCCGAAGGGATAGACCTCGGACGAGCGGCAGGCTGGGCGTCAGCCCTGCTCGACCAGATCGTCCTCGAGGATAGCCATCTGAAATTGAAACGAACGATCGTCGTCTTCATCATCGACGAACAGCACGCCGATGAATTCCTCGCCGATATAGACCTCGGCTGAATCATCCTTTTTCGGCCGCGGCACTACACGTATCTTGGGGTTGCCGAACAGGCGCTTGAGGTAGGCATCGAGTTTCCTGACTTCCTGAACGTCCACGGCGGTCTCCAATACGATCTCTGGATGATCTTGTTTGAGCGTGATCTTTTCGGAAAACCGGTTCCCGCTTTTCCGGATCACGCTCTGGGTTTCGGGAAGTTTTAGGACGGGACGGAGCGAACCGCCAGCCATATCCCTTGAGTTCTATACGCTTTCAAAAGGCTTATAACTTGCGCGCCGTCCAATCGCAAAACCGTTATTTGGCCCCGGATCAATTCCGGGGCCTGGCATTTCAGAACGGGCTGGAAATCAAAGTCCGATCGCGTTGAGCATTTGATCCATGGTGCGTGACGGCTCGGCGCAGCCGGCCTCACCGACGATCTTGGCGGGAACGCCGGCCACCGTCACGTTGTGAGGCACGGGCTTCACCACCACGGAGCCCGCGGCGATCCGGGCACAATGGCCTACCTCGATATTTCCGAGAATTTTCGCGCCGGCCCCGATCAAGACGCCGTGGCGGATCTTGGGATGGCGGTCCTCATTCTCCTTGCCGGTGCCGCCAAGCGTGACGCCGTGCAGGATCGAGACGTCGTCCTCGATAACCGCCGTTTCACCGCACACGAAACCGGTGGCGTGGTCGAGGAAGACGCCACGGCCGATTCTGGCCGCCGGATTGATATCGGTCTGGAATACCGCCGACGAACGGCTTTGCAGGTAATAGGCAAAATCCTTGCGGCCCTTGTGGAAGAGCCAATGGGCCAGACGGTGGGTCTGCAGCGCATGGAAACCCTTGAAATAAAGCAGCGGGTCGATGAAGCGCGAGGTCGCGGGATCGCGGTCGTAAACCGCC
This sequence comes from uncultured Alphaproteobacteria bacterium, assembly GCA_963753875.1. Lineage (GTDB taxonomy): Bacteria > Pseudomonadota > Alphaproteobacteria > Rhizobiales > Xanthobacteraceae > Bradyrhizobium. The sequence goes on from CAVWDY010000019.1 coordinate 4,229, forward strand.
ACCATATCGGCGCGGAAAGCGTTGCCGAGATCGGGATCCTCCCGCAGCGCCTCGTCAAAGGTCTGACGAATCAAATCGCCTGACAGCGCCGAGTGATCGAGACGCTCGGCGATGCGATGCACGACCGAATCTTCCAGCCGGTCGTGATGCAGCACGGTCGAGTAGATAAAGGAGGCAAGCTCCGGCTCGCGGCGAACGATATCCTCCGCTTCCGCGCGCACGCGATCCCAGATTGGATCGAGAGCCGCCAGCTTCGCCCCCCCCTGCGGATTGATCTGATGTTTGGCCATAGGCTGCTCTCGCAAATTCTTCCACTGCCTTGCTTCTTATAGCACGGCCGGCAGACCCCTGTCCTGGGACTCTCACACCAAAGGTGAACGACGGCATAAGCCCCGAACGCCCGCTAAGACCTTGAAACAACCGGCTTTCTTCACCCGAACCAAGGCCCGCCTTCACCGAAAGCGTTGCTTCAACGTGGTTGGGAATTCCGGGAAATCAAGCGGCGTGCCATCCGACTATTGGTGGATTTCCGTACCGCGTCCAATCCGGGCATGGTGGGCAAAACATCGGGGGGAGAAGGCATTACTACGCGAATCCTGCGCGCACGCGCCGCGGAGCCGGCCTGGGTCTGGGCAACGGCCATCGCCATTCCCCTGATGTTGCTCGCGCCCGCGCTATGGAACGGCTATCCGCTGCTGCAGTGGGACACCGGCGGCTATCTGGCGCGGTGGTACGAAGGCTATCTCGTCCCCAGCCGCTCCACCGTATTCGGCCTCTATTTGCATTTCGGCGAGGGCTCGAATTTCTGGATCAATCTGGGAATTCAGGCACTGGCGACGCTGTGGATCCTGCAACTGACGCTGCGCGTGTTAGGCATGGCCAGGCCTCTGCGGCTGTTGGGAATGAGCCTCGCGCTGACCCTGACCACCGCCCTGCCCTGGCTGTCCAGCATGCTGCTGACCGACATCTTTGCCGGCCTTTCGGTGCTGTCGCTGTTTCTTCTTGTGCTGCACGGCGACAAGATTTCCGGAATCGAGAAATTCGCATTGTTCGCCTTTACCGCCTTCGCGGCGGCCACCCACAGCGCCACGTTGGCCGTGCTGCTGGGGCTGTGCTGCGTCGGCTGGGCCGCGCGGCCCTTCTTGCGTGACCGGATTGCTGTTGCGGGGCTCGTGCAAGGCACTCTCACGACCGTTGCCGGCGCCGCCATGCTGCTGTCCGCCAATTTCGCGCTATCCGGAGAATTGGCTTGGACACCCGGCGGTTATGGTGTCGCGTTCGGACGGATGCTGCAGGATGGCATCGTCGCGCGCTATCTGCGGGATCACTGTCCAGAGCAGCACCTCAAGCTTTGTCCCTATCGCGATCAACTACCGGCCACCGCCGATCAGTTCCTGTGGGGCAACAGCATGTTCAACGCGCTCGGCCGCTTCAAGGGCCTCAACGACGAGATGGGCTTTATCGCAACGCATTCGCTCGCCGAATATCCGCTTTGGCAGGCGGAGGCCGCCATCGTCGCCACCGCCCGGCAGCTGGTCCATGTGGCGACCGGCGAAGGCACCAACGGCTGGATTCCCCATACCTATGGCATCATCGAGCGTTACATACCGGCGCAGCTCAAGCCGATGCGGGCGGCTCATCAGCAGCATTGGGACCTCAATTTCGCTGGCGTCAACTGGCTCCACGTCCCGGTCGCGCTTGTCTCGATGTCGCTGGTCTTCGCCATGTTCGCAAGCGCAGTCTTCCGGCGAAAGGCCGATGACCTTGCGCTATTCACCGGGACGGTTTCTCTGGCGCTACTCGGCAACGCCTTTGTCTGCGGCGTGATATCGGGACCGCATGATCGCTACGGCGCGCGCATGGTATGGGTCGCGACCTTTGTGATGCTGATCGCGGCTGTCAGACGCTTCGGCCGTGACGATGAGCCGCGCGACAATTCATTTTCTCTGTGAGAGAAAATCCAGCACGCCAGTCTTGTAAACCTTGTCACCCACCGCCCGCATATGATCGCGATTGGGAATGTCGAGCACTTGCGAACCGGGAATGATTTTCCCGAGTGAAGCCGCCGAGCCCGCGATCTCGTCCGAGGTGCCGACCGCGATCAGCACGGGCACGGCAATCTCTGCGGCTTCCTCTCTCGTCATCAGGCGCCGGGAGCCGCGCAGACAGGCTGCGAGCGCCCGGCGATCGGAACGGGTCTGGTCCGCGAAGGCCCGGAACGTTCGTCCCACCGGATCGGTCACGTCATCGAGCGAGTCGGCCTCCAGCGCTTCCGCGACGTTCTGGCCGGGGCCCCCGCCCTCGATCAGGCCGATCCCGATGCCGCCGAAAATCGCCGATCGCAGCCGTTCCGGTTGGCTGCGCGCCAGCACGGCCGTCATCCGCGATCCCAGCGAATAACCCATGACATCCGCGCGCTCGATATTCAAATGATCCATCAGCGCGCTGATATCGCCGGCCATGGTGGCGATCTCATACGCGCATGCGTCGTAGAGCTTGCCGGAGTCGCCATGGCCGCGATTGTCGAACGCGATGACGCGTCGGCCATTCTTCTTCAGCTCCGACACCCAGGTCGGATACACCCAGTTCACGTTCTTGGTCGACGCAAAGCCATGCACGAGCAAAATCGGATCGCCCTCGCCTTCGTCGAGATATGCGATTTCAACAGCTCCGTTATGAAAACTCGGCATCGATCATTCCATGTTTTGTTTTGGGAAAGGATTGAAATCCAGGCCTGGCCGAAAAACTAGCCGGTTACGCCGGCGGTTGTCATCGCCGGCGAAGACAAGGGCGCCATCTGCTTTCGCAACCGCCGCGCCTTTTTGTGATTAAGCCACGACTGGGTCGCCCGCTCGGTCGTGGCCTTGATCGACGCGAGAAACCCGAACAGGGCCAACAACGCGCCGAATACCCACAGCGACAGATCGAACGCGCCGGCTGCCAGCAGCAATGCGCCGCGGCCCAGCATTTTCAGGATCGCGCGGGTCTGACCACCCTTGGTCTCCGCCAGCCGTGCGGCGCGCGCCACATCCTCCGGCCCCTCGGCAATTCTCAGCGTATCGAGCGCGCCGCGCGCGCCGGCCTTTTCACTGACACGTCCGACGTCTTTGGCAAGCCGGACCAGTGCGCCCGCCTTTTCGGCGTGGAAGGCGGCTCTGATGGCGCTCACGGTTTCGCCCGGACGCATCACCGAGCCGGATGCGACGGCGTTCTGCAGCAACGGTGTATCCACAACCTCGCGCGCCGAGCGGCCAGCCCATTCGGTGAGTCCCTCGCCCAGGCGCCCGACCTTGCGGGCGTCCTTGACCAGCGTGAGACCCGCGCGCACCGGTGCCGCGCCTCCGACCGAGACGTAGGTCGCCGCCGTCACCGCAAGGCCGGCGGTGGCAAGGCCCAGCACCAGTTGATCGGTATCCTCGCCCATGACGAGGTGCTTGCCCTCGCGCACGACATCCCGGATATCGCCGAACACGAAGAGGTCGCCGGCAACGGTGCCCGACAGGCTCCCGGCATCGTCGGCATTTCCCGTCATGAACCCGTTGGCAAAGCGCGTTGCAAAGTGTGACGAGGAATTTTCCTCTTTGACGGCATCGCTCACTCGTTGCGACAGCTCGCTCGCAAGCGGAATGTTTTTCTCCCTCGCAAGTTCGACAAAGCTGTTGGCAAGATCCGCGTCACCGGCGGCGAGCGCGGCCTCGATATTGTCCGAGATAACTTTTTGGCTATTCCGCAGAGCAGTATTGATCTGGATATCGGATAATTGAGCGGGATCGTCCTGCGCGGCCAGGACAGCACCGGCGTCGCGCGCATGCGGCCACAGCACGGCAAGGGCGGCACCGCTTACCGTCATCGCCGCCAGTACCCAACCGATCCGCAACCGCTTCATCCCGAAAATCCCGAAGTTTCCGCTTCCCCTGAAATGGTGTGCCGCTTTTAGGACACAACGGCCCCGACGAAAGAAGGGCTTCTCTGGGACGCTAAGATTGTGTCGAATTTGCATGAGCAAATCAGCGGTCGGGGCTACCGTCGGTATTCGGAACCGGAGTTCCGGGCACTAGGAATCAACAGCAGCCGCCAGTATGGTTGTGTCGCATTTCGACGGTGCGGCGTCGTGTTGTTTGCGTCTGCCTCTGTCGCTTACCAAGGTGAATTCGATGTCCGATCATGTCGTCCCGCACTTCCACAACGATGCCGGCGTTTCCGTCATCGAGATCGGCTCGCAGGAGTTCATGTGCGTGGGCGCCAATCCGCCCTTCGACCACCCGCATGTCTTCCTCGATCTCGGCAACGACAACGAGATCATCTGCCCCTATTGCTCGACGCTCTATCGCTATGCCGCCGACCTCAAGGCCGGCGAGGCCCGGCCGCCGGAATGCGTACTGAAAGACAAGGTCGCCTGACCGGCCGGTGGCGGCTTCACGCACCATCATCGTCGCTGGTGCCGGGATCGGGGGACTGACGGCATCGCTTGCGCTGGCTCGGCAGGGTTTTCGCGTCATCGTTCTTGAGAAGGCCGAACGCCTGGAGGAAGTTGGCGCCGGCCTGCAGCTCTCGCCCAATGCGAGCCGCGTGCTGATCGATCTCGGCTTGCAGCCGCGGCTTGCCCCGCGTGCGGTTACGCCCGACGCCATCAGCCTCATGAGCGCGAGAACCGGTGGCGAAATCAGCCGCCTGCCGCTTGGCGACCCCGGAATATTTCAGGCCGACGCACCCTATTGGGTCGTCCACCGCGCCGATCTGCAGGCCGCGCTGCAGGCCCAAGTCAACGACAGTCCCGATATCGAATTGCGGCTCGGCTGCCAGTTCGAGGATGTCGGCACCCATGCCAAGGGACTGACCGTCGCCCAGCGCAGCGGCACGGCGCGCCAGCAGGAGCTGGCGGTGGCGCTGGTCGGCGCGGACGGAATCTGGTCGGCGGTCCGCCATCACCTGTTTCCGGAAGTGCAGCCGCGGTTCTCGGGCCTCATCGCCTGGCGCGGAACGCTCGATGCAACACAGCTGCCGCGCGAATATACCTCCCGCCGCGTTCAGCTCTGGATGGGGCCGAACGCGCACCTCGTCGCCTATCCGATTTCGGGCGCGCGCCAGATCAACGTCGTCGCGGTTGTACCGGGAACATGGAACAGGCCGGGCTGGAGCGCGCCCGGCGAGGCCAACGACGTCAAAAGCGCGTTCGCCTCGGCGCGATGGCATGCCGTCCCGCGGATGTTGATCGGCGCCGTCGATGGGTGGCGGAAATGGGCGCTGTTCACCGTCCCCGATGGCGGCGAATGGACCGACGGAGCCATCGCCTTGTTGGGGGACGCAGCGCACGCCATGCTGCCTTTCGCCGCGCAAGGCGCGGGAATGGCGATCGAGGACGCCGCTGTGCTCGCCAAATGCCTCGGGGAAACCCAAAGCCAGGGCGGACCGACCGTCCCCGCCGCGCTGAAGCGTTACGCACGCCTGCGCCGGCCGCGTGTGGCCCGGGTTCAGCGCGCCGCACGGCAGGCGGGGCGCATCTATCACCTCTCAGGCCCCCTGGCTGCCGCGCGCGACCTCGTCATCAAGGGGATGGGTGCAAGGCGCATGCTGGCGCGACAGGACTGGATCTACGACTGGCGCGCGTGAGATGGGCTGCGCGCAGACGCCAGCCGTCCTTGCTCAGTAGATGGCGTTGCCGGACCGCACCGACGAACGCCCCGCTCTGTCACTTGTCGGCGGGACCGATGCTGTCGCGGGCTTGGCCGGCGATGGCGGCGTCTCATGGCATTTGTTGCGCTGCCAGGCTTCCTCGGCATTCTTGGCTTGCCCGCGCACCGCGATGTATTCGTTGCGATAGGCGAGTTCGGCCACGACAGCACCGCCGGCGCCGGTCTGCGCCTTCGCCATCAGCCCCTGCAATTCCGCCGCGCGGTTGGCGAGGTTCTTGCGTTCGGCCTCCAGTTGCTTGCACTCGTAAAGATCGTATTTGGCGGGATCGGCGAACGCGGACGTCATGCCCTCGCTCATGTCGGCGCAACCGCTGAGGCCTGAGCCCAGCGCAAATAGCGCCAGGACCGCGGCGGCGCGCGGCAACAGCGGGGAGCGGGAAAATGAAGCGATCATGCGACCCTGGTAAACCGACGACATTGAGGTTGCGTAAAGCAGGCACTGGTGTCCGGATTGAGGCTTTGCCTTGTCAGTCGCAGTCGCTTAAGGATGGGGCCGCGCTACAAGGGCCCGGCCAATTCCATCGGCTCGAAAAACGCGCTAAGTATCTGATCCTGTGACCAAAGCGGACGTGGCGGAACTGGTAGACGCAAGGGACTTAAAATCCCTCGATGGCAACGTCGTGTGGGTTCGAGTCCCACCGCCCGCACCAATGAAACTTTTTACGTAAAATCAGTACGTTATCGTAGCATTGAGAGAGCATTTTGTAGCACTTTTGTGAGCATAATTTTGTAGCGGTGAGCTGCCTCGCGTTTGTGCTATTTTTAGATGTGATAGTCTTAATTTAAAATCTTTGGTTGTCAAAAGTTCTCTTCTCCTTTCGACTAGTCGCGTTAAGATATTCCTTTCGCGATTTGCACAACGTCTCTCAAACACCGCACTTCTTGCATTATCGGGGTTAAGGGTCGGTTTTGGTCGCGGCGTCGTGTCAGCAATGTGTCAGCGCCCCTCTCAATCGCCCGGAAACAGCCTCTGGAGCGATCGGCGGCGGGTGTCTCTTGGTCGATGTCGATCGGATTAACGCAGCCGGCGCCCGCGGCTGCCGGCGTGAGCCTTATACCCGCATTGAGGATGGCAGCCGGCGGATTTGCGGAGCGCAGGGATAGTCGCGCGTATACTTAGTTTTTCGATCGCGGCACATTTCTCTATTCATCTTGTTTCCGGGACCGCGAATCCTTCAGAGTTGCACCCGGTGATGATTCGCAACCGTTGGGGTTCAAAATGACAGAAGTACCCGGCCCCCCAGTGAAAGAAGAGGGCGAAGTCAGGCTTGTAATGCCTCCGTTTGTAACGAGGTTCTTCCCACTGAACGAAGATGCCGGTGATAGATACCAACTTACGATCTGGTTTTCGGCCAGCGAGATTATTTTCAAGCTGGCAAATTGGATGACGTTGATTGGATTGTTCAAATACCTCGCCGACAAAAGCTCTTCGGGTTTCGCATCGGCAATCTATTGGGTCTTGAACATCGCGTTCCTGGGGGTGATAAGCGGCGCCCTTAACTATGTCGAGTTCACGCCACTTAAGCCAACCTCAGGCGCCCGGAGGACCATCAATTTCTTTGTTCACGTCATCTTGAGCCTTGTCGTGTTTTTCGCCTTGATGATCGTGGTGAACAAGATCGTCAACACGGTTGGTCAGATAAAGGCTTCATAAAGACCAAGGGCGGGCAGCGCCCGCTATGGATGACTATCCAGCATCAGAGAGGCGCTGGCGAGGCTCAAGGGAATGGCTAAATTGGATGACGGATTATGGAGCTTTGCCCTAACGCGATAGACCGCTGCCCTCCGAAGCTGGCAAGTTTGTAACGGCTCCTGTGATAAAACCCGACCGCCCGATGGCTTGCCGGAACTCTCGCGCAAGCTGCTCACACGTGCCGGTTTCTTCAATCCATCGCTCGACGGCGGCTTGGAGCTGTTCGAACTGTTCAATCCAAGTCGGCGCTCAACCTCCGCCAGACGCGCTTTCAGCGCCGCGATCTCAGCCGCTTGCGCGGCGATCAGCGCTATCAGCTCTTCCCGGCTCGGCTCCCTCGGCGTGGCGCGAATCATCCGGCTATTGATTCAAAAACCGATGCCGCCGTCCAGAAAAATCCAGCCCGCCTCAAGGTCAGCCCGAAATCAGGCTACCTGGGCAGTTACTTATTTTCAGCAATTATAATGATGATGCAACCTAGGCGTTTGGTTCAGCTTCGATAGGCACGCCCGGGCCACGTTAGCTTCTCACGAGAAGGCAGCTTCCGACGTAATTCGAAACCGATAACGACAGTCCCAGCTTTCATCAACCAAGTCGAAATTTCATCGGATAAGCAGACATCATCGCTGTGACCGCCGGGGGTTGAAAATGTGACCCTTACTGGACGTCAGAAAGCCGATTAGTCATTTGCTTCTCGCGTCCAGGCTGCTTAAGAGATTTTCTGTCCGGCGCTGACAGCGTCGCGCAATTGTTTCGCCAACGCCTGCAATAGTCTCCATCCGATGGTTCCGTTCCTTTCGACGAGCGGACGGAATTCCCAGAAGGTGAGTGCGTAACAGACGAGGTCGGTCGCAGCCGTCACCGTGGCCGATCGGGGACCGCCATCTATCAAGGCGACCTCGCCGAAATACTGGCCGCGGCCGAGCGTTGCGAGGTTGACGCCTTTACTCGAAACGCTTGCCTCCCCGGATTCGATGATGAAGAAGGCGGCGCCGCCCGAGCCCTCAATGATGACGGTCTCGCCCTTCGCAAATCGACGCTCCTTGAGCAGCCGCGCGATCTGCTCGGACTGCCTTCGATCCATGCCGGCGAAGAGTTCGACGCGCTGGAGGGAAGCGACCGGGTCTTGCCGCGGTGGACCTGGGTCGGGCATCTCGGTGCGCGCCTTCCCGGTGGTGACGGCGCGACACTGCAACAGGTACAGCGTCCCTTCCTGAAATGCCCATTCAATGTCACGGCGCGGGCCGTAGACTTTCTCGCACCGCAGAGCGAGTTCACCCAGCGTCGCGAGTTTAATATCGTCGAGGCAAATCTGATTCACTTGCGCGGGTGGCACTGGCTGCTCGAAGGTGCCTCCGTTCGGGAGCGAACGAATCGCAATGCGTTTTCGCCCGGCCTTGCGCTCCAGCACTCGACCAGAACGATCGAGGCGGAAGTGATCGGGGATGACGAGGCCGGCGACCACGGCCTCACCTAATCCCCAACTTGCTTCTATCAACCGCTCGTCCGCGCCAGTGACGGGATGCTCCGTGAACATGACCCCGGCGACATCGGGGTTAAGCAGAGTTTGCACGACAACGCCAACGCTTGGTCGGGTGAACAGGCCGACCCGTTGACGGTAGGTGATGGCCGAGTCCGAATTCGCTGACCACCAGACTTCGCGAACGGCGGCGGGCACGTCGGCCGTTGAATGAACATTGAGCACGGTCAAATGCTGCCCGGCGAAACTTGCCGCCGCGCCGTCCTCATCGACAGCGGAGGAGCGGACAGCGAACGGCGCCGACAAGTCAGCGACCGCCTTCATCACTTTTTCGATCGCCTTTTCATCGCCCGAGGCAACCGCCTCGACCAGGTCACCCGATAGCGCCACGCCGGGTGGGACCGGCAGGCCCTGTCGAACGGCATCGCCAAGCCCCACGGCCTTCGACCCAAAGAGCGATCTTTCGCGTGCCTTGCTGAAAGGAACGACCTTCTTCACCCGAGCACCGTGACCTCGCCGGCATCACCATCCACTCGAACAAGAGCGCCATTGGCGATTCGTTCGGTCGCCTCGCGCGTGCCAACAACTCCGGGGATGCCGTATTCGCGGGCAACGATCGCGGCGTGCGAAAGCAGGCCGCCATTGTCGGTGACGATCCCGCCGAGCAGCGGGAGTAGAATGTTGAAGGCCTCACTTGTCAACTCGGTCACGAGCACATCGCCTTTGACGATCTGTCCAAACTCGGAGGGACCGGAGACGCGGCGAGCAGGTCCTTCGTAGATGCCCTTGCTCGCCGCAATGCCATATAGGACTTTTTCTTCGTTCTGCGCCTGGGAACTGCCGAAGACGTGACCAAGGCCGATGAACATCGCGCGCATCACACGGCCGACCGATGGGGGCAACGCCGCGAGGTCGGGCGGAGGCGGCGCGGGCGGGCCAAGCGATGCCGGCGCGTCTTTGGCGGTGTTGGCCGCGCGGTATGCGGCGCGGCTGGCAAGCTCATCTGCGGACGGACCGCCAGTCCCGGCGACCAGAGCGCACATTTCATCGAGGCTTGCGTCCAGCATGAGATGAGGATTGTCGAGGCGACCGCGCTGCGCAATCCGCCGGCCAGCCGCAAGGGCGGCGCGACGCATGATACCCGCGGCCCAGATGTCGCTATAGACACCACGCTCGTCGCGGAGACGATAGGTCAGGCGAGCCTCGCCGAGCAACTCGTCGAACTCGCCACGGTGCGCGTCAGGAACCATGGCGCGGACTTCGGCAATGCGTGCATCAACATCCGAAACGTCTTGCGTTTCTCCGGAGACGGCGATGCGAATGGCTCTGAGGAGCGCGTCGGGCAGTTCAAGCGCGGTGGGCTCGGCGATATCAAAGCCATCGATCAGGCGGTTGCCGACCAGATTAAGGTAGCCGGAGACAGCCGCGCCTGTTTCGCCAGGCAGTGCGCGCAGGCTTGCGAGCACCTCGGCAGGGTCGCCGGCAGACTCGAGAATCTTGCGGGCAGCTTGGTCCTTCGCGAACGACTTCTTCAGTCGCTCCATCTCATCGGAACCACCTGAAGACACCTCCGCCGAACCGCGCATGAGTCCCAACAGGTCGGTCGGTGGCAGACCTGTCCAGTCACCGACATGCGCGAGGAAGTCCGAGGTTGGGAGCACGGCACCGGCAGTGAATCCCATGTGCTGCGCGATCATGGCCGAGTGGTGGTCGCGACAACGCCTCAGATACGCAATGAGTTCGGCGTCCGACAGGGCGTCAGGATCGACGGCTTGCAACTCCCGATGTTTGGCGATGGCGGATGGCTTGCGGTTTTCGTCCCAGTCGCGAAGCTGCTCTCGCCAAAGCTTCTGCGCATAGACCTGTTCGGCGCGCTGAAAGCGCTGGGGGATTTCCGCGTCTGGAGCTGGCAACACCTGATTGTAGCCGAAACCGTTCACGTAGCCCATTTGGAGGCCATCGATCAGCAGCCCGTAGAAACGAGCAAAATCATTGGTGCCCTTTTGGAACGAAGGGGGATGCGTCTCCTGGAAGTAGCGCGTCATCGGGCGCGGGAAGTGCACGGGGTCCTGCTCCCATGATCCTGGCCCCGGCGGTTCAAAAGTTAATCTGGTCGAGGCGTCTGACACAGTCATGGCGATTCCTCTCTGCGACAGCCCGGGAATCTCGGGCGCCGCTGGTGAACATTCCGGGATTGTTTGGGTGGCTCGCTTTGGTAGCCAACTTCGCGAACCAATCAATTATTTTCCATTTGAAACATATATCGACGCTAGCATCCTGCAGGTTGCCCGTGCGCAACGATGGGCCGAAGCGCCTTGGGCACGCTGAGCCTTGCCCAATATCGACCATTTCGGTCCTGCAAATTCTTATTCTTGGTAGTCTTCTTGGCGGGCATGAAACGGGCTGAACGACTCAAATTTTGTAGCACCGCTTTGTAGCACCCCTCTGGGCACAAGTCTTTCTTTTTCCTATTATTTCTTGAACATCAAGAGGATAGATCTTGCATCGATTCCAGTCCCACCGCCCGCACCAAAAACCGACCGGATTGATCTTACGCGCACCCTCGCCCGCCCTCCGCGGCAGCAACAATTCGGATGGATGCCAGTTATTCGTCACTATAAAATGTTCAACACTCCGGAAATATCGGAATTTGCTCGGGAAAGCGCCGGCCTGACGATCGACCAAATATTCCTGATTGGAATGCTATATCTGGGAATGTTCGCTACCCATCCACGCGCAGCAAGAAACGTCTCCGTGGAGATTCCCGGCATAACCGCTCAGCACGTCGAGATGTTTCTCGCCTTCACGTCGCGGACCCGGCAGCAGGCCATTGGCGCAAATGCCAGCCCTGAACTAACATTCGTATGGATCACCAGGCGGGACCGGTCACGATGGCAGTTCGGCGCCGAAAGCGACTAGCTTCCGGCGCCGAAGTAAAGCGTAGTAGCGGCGTTGAAACTCAAGCGCCGTTATCAATCGTCCTTGCGATCTTCACCTCGGCCGAGCTTGATCGGCAACGCCGTGGCGGAACGCAACTCGCCGCGCAAGCCTTCATGCAGGCCGCCGTGTCCTTGCATCGGCACGTTCACCGACACGACTTCGCCCTGCCCGATGCGTCCCATCGTCACGACCAGATCGTCGCCGATCAGGGTATGCTTGTCATCGATCGGTCCCGCATAGGATGACGCGCGCGGTAAATCCAGGACGAGCTGCGCACCGTTGAGGGCGTAGGACGACTTGTTCTCGACGATGATTTGGAGATCATCGTTTCCATATTTCGGCGGCGCGATCCGTACGCTGACCTCATCGTCAATATCCGGTTTTTCGATTGTCCACTTGTCGAGAAGAGCGGGCGAGCCATCCTGACTTGCGGCGGCAACAACTTGGCCGGTTGCCGGATCGATGACGGTATCCGGAATCGGGTCCTTGAGGGCATTGCCGTAATAGTCGAGCCCGTAAGGCGCCGGGTTGGCGCTCGAAGCCGACGACGTCGGGAGCAGCGGTTCGCTGATCTGATAGTGTGTCAGCTTGTTGCCGTCGACGAGAATGTGGCCGAACGAGAAAACCTTGGCCTTGAACTTGGCCGTGATCTTCGATCCCTTGCCAGCTCCGGTGTCGAACGATGTCATCTCGACATTCGTCAGGTGGGTGTCCAGCCACGATTGCTGTCCCTGTGGGTAGCTGTTGCCGCCGACGACCGCCGTTCCCGTCGCCGAATCGTCCTGATCGAGGCCGGAACCCAGTCCGCGCGGACTTGGCCCGTTACCGTCGAATTCCCAGTTGCCGCCCGCACCCTCGACCACGTGGATGATGCCGTCCGGCACGCGCTTGCGGAGACCGTCGAATTCCGTATCCATCGAGACGGCTTCCGGCCCGGAAGACACGGGCGCGTTGACGACGGTTGGGCCGGCACGGAGCGGCTGCGTCCGCTGATAATTGTGTTCGTGGCCGTTGAAGACGAGGTTCACACCGTGGTCCTCAAGCACCTTGGTGACCTGGCGCATCTGATTATTTTTCAGCGTCAAGTTGCCCGATGAAAACGCCGGATGGTGATAGACCACGATCTTCCAGGTTTTCTTCGACGAATCGAGATCCCTGATCAGCCAATCGCGCAGGATTTTCGGATAGCTTGGGAACGTCTTCTGCGAGCCGGCAAAGACCGGCGAAAATTCAACAATCGCGTCGTAGAGGTGCGGGTTGGAGTCCAGGAACACAAAATGCGCATTGCCATAATCGAACGAGTAGTTGCCCATATGGTCGATCTGGCGCTTGGCGCCTTGACCCGCATCCACAAGCGTTGAGGCCCGGAATGCTTCGGCCGCTGCTGGCGAAGTGTAATTGGTGCCCTTGTAGGAGAAGAAGAAGCCGTTGTAGGTCGAGTTGTCGCCGTTGAACACGTAGTACGGATCGACGCCCACGGGCCCGTTCAGCGGAAAGTGGTAGTTATTGAAATAGGCGAGCGCGTCGCCGCCGCCGGTTTGACCCGAATAGAGCGCCGCATTGGCGGTCGCCAGCAAGTTGACGAAGTCGCCGCCGCCACCGATGTCGTGATTGCCGGCGACGATGTAGTTCTGGAACGAACGGACGAACGGGGCACCGCGGTCGACGCTGTCGACATCGCTGTTCCACACTGGCATCCAGAAGTCGCGATAGGATCCTTCGGAGCCGGTAAGGTAGACATTGTCGCCGGTGTTGATCGCAAATTCGCCGGCTGGACGCTGCGGTTCGCCGGGCAAGGAAATTTTACCGGAATTGTACATCAGGTGGACAATGCGGGCGAAGAAATTGGTCAGGAATGGCGAGCCGGGGCGAGCCGGGAAAAAGCCTTCGTCACCCATGACCGTGAAGGCGAACTTGTCGCCCGTGCTGCGCGTATGAAACTGCGCGGTGAAACCTCCGGCCGGCAGCCCCGGGCCCGTTACCCGATACGTGTAGGCCGTGTCCGGCTTCAGGTTACGCAGAACCGCAGTGTAATCGGTATGCGCGCCATAGGCGGTCGGCGGCGCCGGCAGCGCCGGATCGGCGGCCAGATAATTGTCAACCACGCGGCCCACAGGCCGCTCGCTCGACTGCTGCCAGGGGTCTGCACCAAAACTTACGTTATAAGCGCCCGGATTGGGCATCTTTTCGTCAGTCTGCCAAGTGACAACGATCTGGTCTCCATCGCCAAGCGGCCCGGCGTCCCCTGGCTGGATATAGGGCGCGTAGGTCACCTTCGTAGCGGCGAGCGCGGGGTTTGCGATCGCCAAGGCTAACAGTGAAACCGACAGGAACGTAAGCCGCCGGCTTGCCTTTGAAGCAGTCATAAAAAAACTCCTGGAGTGCGTGAAAATATGGCGCACTCCGGGTATGGTGAGGGTGTTACCGACTGATGACACAGCAATGAATTTCTGACGTCCACGGGTACCGCATTCGCTCCGCAGCTCAGATCGGCCGAGGACAAGATGAAGCAAGTCCGCGCAATCAACTGTGGGGCAGCCGGCATGCGCGAGTTCAACATGCAGCCGAACGACATCTCCTTCGAAACGGCTCTCGGCGAGCGCGTCGAGCAGATGCTTGACGCCTGCACGCGGTGCGGCAGGTGCGTCGAGGTCTGTCCGAGCGTGAAGCCCGCCGGCATCGCGGATGCCAAGCCCGAAGACATCATCACCGGCATCATCGACATCGTGCGCAGCGGCGAAGGGCCGCAAGCGTCGCGCCAATGGGCGCAGTCCTGCATGCTCAGCGGCGAATGCATCAAGGCCTGCGACGAGGGCGTCAATCCGCGCTTTCTGCTGGCGATGGCGCGCGTCGCCATCGCCAAGGCCGAGCACGAATTGCCGGAGCGGCGGCGCCAGGGCGTGGAGAAATACCGCGATCTCGGCCGCGATGTGGCCGTGCTCTCGCGGCTGCAGCTCGATGGCGAGGTGCTGGAACGGCTCGGCCAGAAATCGGCGGCGGTGACCGCGCCAGCCGAGCCGCCGGACTTTGTGTTTTACACCGGCTGCAACGTGCTGAAGACCCCGCATATCGCGCTCTTGGCCCTCGACATCATGGATGCGCTCGGCATCAGCTATCAAGTCATGGGCGGGCCGAGCCATTGCTGCGGCATCATGCAATTGCGACCCGGCGACGTCGAGATGTCCGGCCGCATGGCCACGAGCACGGTCGATAAAATGTCGCAAGCGAAATCCGGTCAGGTGATCTCGTGGTGCCCGAGCTGCTACGTCCAGTTCACGGAAACGACGCTGCCGACGATCGAGCGCCAGCGCGGCGCGCGGCCGTTCGAGATGACGCCGTTCATGCGCTTCCTTGACAGCCGGCTGGCCGAGTTGACCCGGCATTTGCGCGGGCGCGTCGACATGCGGGTCGCCCTGCACCGCCATCCCGGTGTCGCCGGCGTCATGGAGGCCGCCGCTAAAATCCTGCAGGCCATCCCCGGCATCACGCTCGTCGACCTGAAGCAGCCGGCGGTTGGTTTGCAGAGCGCCAGTCTTGGCGTGTTGCCCGCGTTCAAGCGCGAGCTGCAGCTCGACGAGCTTCGCGCAGGCAGCGACGCCGGACATCGATGCGCTGGTAACGGTCTATCATTCCGAACATCGCGAACTCTGCGCGCACGAGCGCGACTGGCCGTTCCGTATCGTCAACCTCCTCGAACTCGTCGGCGCGAGCATGGGCCTGCAACGTCTGGATCGCTACAAAGAGCTCAAGATGATGCAGGATGCCGACCGGATCGTCTCCGAATGCGGCGACCTGATCGCGCAGCACGCGCTCGACGCGAGCAAGGCGCGCGAGGTCGTCGTCAAGGCGATGCTCGGCGACCAGCCGCTTCCCTTGAAGGCCAGCGTGTAACCGACGTTCCGAAAGGCCCCTCGCGACCGCCCTCCTCACTCCGACTTGTCGATATTCCAGAAGATCGGCGTCACCGGACCGTCGAGCACGCCTGACTGCGACTTGCGACAGGCGCTCGGCTCGGCCGCTCCCGGCGGCTTACCTCTGTGCTTTCTTATTCACGGACTGCTTACGTGTGCGTCGGCCAGTGCCGCTCGCGGAACCAGGTGCGGTACTCCGACGACATCTTCGCGCGCTGCGCCTGCGGCGCACGCCGCTTGCACGTCGATGCTTCCTCGCTGTTTTCCGGCGCGGCCCACCGCAGCTCGGCGCAGTCGTTCGGATTGTAGGCCATCTCGAAATCCTGTGTCCGATCGATGACGTCCTTCAACGACAGCGTCCACTGCGAGCCATCGCTGCGGGTATAGGATATTTTGCGCGAGGCAAGCTCGGAGGCGAGCACACCCTGCAACTCGCTTTTCACGCCCTCGACGCTCCTGCCGTTCGGCATCGCGTAGCGCGCCGCCCGCCGCAGGACGCGATCGGGAAATCCCCGCACCACGTCGATCGCGATCAGCAGACGGAAATCGCGCGCCGGGGTGGAGTAATCCTCCCAGGCTCCGGTCGTCTCGAAGATCGAGGGGCCGTTCGGCATCGCCACCTCGCCGGGTTGTTTTTCCTGATACTTTCGTCCGTTTTCGACCGAGGTGACGCGCGTCTTCACCTGCTCATCGAGGCTCGCGATGGCGTCTGTCATCGCTTTCACGGGATCGAGCGGCTCGGGCGACATCACGTCATCCATGCGATCGTAAAAATCCTCGGCGCCCATCTGTGACTGATCGAGCGAAAAATCGCCGTAACCTGGGTTTTGAGCGATCTCGGCGTTGGCCAGCCGCCGCAACGGGCCGTTCTTGTCGCGCACGATCGGCCGGAAGCGCTTGAAGCCGGGGCTGCCGAGCGCGGGATCATGCACGAACAGGAAATTGCCGCGCCAGAAACGCTTTCGCGTGATCGATCCGTCGGGCTCGGCGTCGACGGCGAGGAATACGCCGGGCGTGCCGTTCAACTCCGGCACGCGATGCACCAGCATCAGCACGTGGCCGTAGGGGTCGGCGTAAACCGTGCCCGGGCGCAGCGCCTGTTGCGTCAGCGCGACGGTGTAAAAATCGGTGCTCTCGTCGCTCGCCGCCACCCGCACGGCGCCGGTATGCACGACGTCGCCGACGTCCCGCAGATATTCGCCGAACGTCGTCGGGCGCTTCGGCTTCGGTTTCGGCGCCGGCAGGGTGGCAGGCGGCGTCTCGACCGACTCCGGCCGGGCAGCAAACAACCCCAGAAGCATCGGCGTCGGCGCAGGCGGCGTGGCCGCGGCGGGGGTAGCCGATGCGATTTCCTGCTCGGGCGGCGGCGGCGGACGCGTGACCTCGGGATGCTCCATGTCGAACCACTGGTAGCACTTCGGCGCCTTGCCGCCGGTGCCGCGCGAGCAATTCGAATAGCCGAACGGTAGCCCCATCTTGTAGGCGAAATAGGCGCGCAGGAAGTAGGCGAAGTCGGCGCAGTCGGGACGAAGGCCCGTCTTCGCATCGTCTTCGCCGCGGCCCAAATAGTTGAACAGGAAATTGCGCGACCGGTCGCGCAGTACTTCATGCCACGCCTTCCAGGACAGAGCCTGCTCGGGCGGCGCGTCGAACAGCTTTTCGATCCATGCCGAATACAAGGTTTCCGTCGTGCTGTTCCAACTGTTGCGCACCTGCCAAAAACTTCCCGAAGGCGTGGGCAGCGGCGCCGGTTTGCGCGCGCTCACGGTGATGTCGCGCGTGATCGTGCTGCATTCCGCAGTGGCGTGGTCGAGCGCCAGCGTCGCGTGCCACGTTCCCGCGGCCGGCTCGGCGACCTCGGCGAACCAGGAATACGGCGCCCCGCCGTGCCGGTCCGGCGATTTGGCCGCGACCCGCCCATCGGGCGCGATCAGCGAGAGCACGCCCTCGATCGGCTTTTCGGTGACGAGCATGACGCGCAGCGGCGCGCCCTTCCACGGCGCGAGCGGCGAAGGCAAGACCGAAAGCTCAGTCGCGTCCGCGCAGACGCCTGACGCCGCTTCGGCCGGCGAGTCCACTGTTGCGAAAAGGAATAAGGCGGTCGCGGCAGCAGCAAACCGGCTTGCGAGGAGCATTTTAGCAACCTTCCTGGAGGGTCCCGGAACCGCACTCGGCCCTGCCAACGGGGCCGGCTTGCAGGATAGCTGAATTGGCCGATATCAGTCAGCAAATTTGAAGGCGATTTTGCGGCCCGCCGGTCGTTGGTCGAGGCGCCGCCGTAGCGGCCGCCGTCTCGCTGCAAACGAGGGGATGGGTTCCAGCGCTCCATCGGGCCGCCCGTCCTTACTCCGACTTGTCGATATTCCAGAAGATCGGGGTCGCCGGACCGTCGAGCACGCCGGTGAGCGATTTGCGCCACGCACTGGGTATGAGGAACTGCCCAAGCGGGATGTAGATCACCTGGTCGTAGTTTTCCTTCTGGATGTCGGCCGCGATCTTTTTCTGCTCCTCGGGCGAGGACGAGCGCGCAAAGGCATCGCGCATCGCTTCGATCTTGGCGTCCTCGGGCCAGCCGAACCAGCCGCCGTTCTTGCCCCTGCCGCCGACCGAGACGTTGGCGACGGGGTTCACGACGTCGGCGCCGACCCAGTTGGTGAAGAAGATGTTCCAGCCGCCCTCTTTCGGCGGCTTCTGGCTGGCCCGGCGCGTGACGACGGTCTGCCAGTCGGTGGCCTGCACATCGACCTTGAAGCCGGCATCGCGCAGCAATTGCGCCGCCACGATCGGCTGCGCCTTCAGCGTCACGACATCGCCGGGCGCCATGAGCACAACCGGCGTGCCGTCATAGCCGGATTCGGCAAGCAGCTTTTTCGCTTCCGCCATGCCATTGCCCTTCACCAGCGATTCCGAACCGACATCCGACGCCAGCGGCGTACCGCAGACAAACACCGCGCCGCATATCTTGTAGTATTCGGGATTGCCGACCAGCGCATCCAGCACGTCCTTCTGGTTCATCGCCATGAAGGCAGCGCGGCGCACCTTGACGTTGTCGAAGGGCGGATAAAGGAAATTCATCCGGCCGAGCGTCTGGAAGCCGAGCTTGTTCAGGGTTTCGACCTTCAGCTCATTGTTGGCCGATAGCACCGGCAGGATATCCCACGCCGGATTTTCCATGAAATCGATGTCACCGGACTGCAGCGCATTCACCGCGGTCTGCGCATCCGCCATCGTGATCCATTCCACGCGGTCGACCTTCACCACCTTGCCGCCGGAGGTCCAGCTCGGCGGCTCCTTGCGCGGCACATAGTCGGTGTTCTTCACGTAGACCGCCTTCACACCCGGCTGGAACTCGGCAGCCACGAACTTGAAGGGACCGGATCCGATCTGCTCCTTGATCTGCTGGCCGGGCGGCGTTTCGGCCAAGCGCTTCGGCATCATGAAGGGTACCAGCGACGACGGCTTGCCGATCGATTCCAGCACCAGGCCATAGGGCTCCTTCAGTTTCAGGGTGATCGTCCTGGCGTCGGTGGCCTCGATGCCGGCGGTGAAATCCATCAGCTTCTGGCCCATGCCGTCGTTGCGGCCCCAGCGCTTGAGCGAGGCCACGCAATCTTCCGCCGTGACCGGCGTGCCATCATGCCACTTCAGGCCATCACGAAGCGTAAAAATGTAGGTGAGCTTGTCGTCGGAAACTTTCCAGTCGGCCATCTGCGGCTGGATCTTGAAGTTGGCGTCTTCCGCCAACAGCGTGTCATAGACCATGTAGCCATGGTCGCGGGTGATGTAGGCGGTGGTAAAACCGGGATCGATCACGCGCAGATCGGAATGCATCACCGCGGTGATTGTCTTGGCATCGGCCGGCGGGGCCACCGCCAGCGCCACCGAAAACGCCGCCAGGGCGATACCCGACGCCATCGTGGGATGTTTCCAACGCAAGATCTGTAACATTCGTTTGTCTCCTGACGTGAAACCGGTCAAAGGCCGATCATTCGTTGTGCATGCGGCGCGTTATTTAGGCGCAGTAACACGCTGTAACTCCTGAATATTCGAGATTTGCACCGGGCGGGTTGCGCGTCAATCGGGTTGTGGGCGGGCAAGTTCGACGAGCCCCTTCGCGGATGTTTCACTTTACAAATTCATCGCCGATCATTCTCGTACGCGGGCGACCTCCTATCGAATTTGAGAGCATCCCGATGAACCCCGCCAACCTTCCCTTTGATTCCGAGGCCATGCTGGCTGGCTTGCGCGGCTGGGTGGAATGCGAAAGCCCGACCTGGGACGCAAGCGCGGTGGATCGCATGCTCGATCTCGCCGCGCGCGACATGGCGATCATGGGCGCGTCGATCGAGCATATCGCCGGGCGGCAGGGTTTTGGCGGTTGCGTCCGCGCGCGGTTTCCGCATCCGAAACAGGGCGAGCCCGGCATCTTGATCGCGGGTCATCTCGACACGGTTCATCCCGTCGGCACGCTGGAAAAACTGAGGTGGCGGCGCGAGGGCAACAAATGTTTCGGGCCCGGGATATTCGACATGAAGGGCGGCAACTACCTCGCGCTGGAAGCGATCCGGCAGCTGGCGCGGGCGTCCTTCACGACGCCGCTGCCGATCACCGTGCTGTTCACGCCGGACGAGGAAGTCGGCACGCCGTCGACGCGCGACATCATCGAGGCCGAG
This sequence comes from uncultured Alphaproteobacteria bacterium, assembly GCA_963753875.1. Lineage (GTDB taxonomy): Bacteria > Pseudomonadota > Alphaproteobacteria > Rhizobiales > Xanthobacteraceae > Bradyrhizobium. Next base: position 24,619 of record CAVWDY010000019.1, read on the forward strand.
GCCGCGCGCAACAAATATGTGCTGGTGCCGGAGCCCGGCCGGCCGAACAACGGCGTCGTCACCGGACGGTACGCGATCGCACGGTTCAATCTGGAAGCCATCGGCAAGCCGAGCCATGCCGGCGCCACGCTGTCCGCAGGCCGCTCGGCCATTCGCGAGATGGCGCGTCAGATCCTCGTCATCGACGGCATGACATCGGAAGACTGCACCTTCAGCGTCGGCATCGTGCATGGCGGCCAATGGGTCAATTGCGTCGCCACTACCTGCATGGCGGAAGCGCTGAGCATGGCCAAACGCCAGGCCGATCTCGATCGCGGCGTCGAGCGCATGCTGGCGCTGTCAGGCACCGCCAACGACGTGACGTTCAAAGTCACGCGCGGCGTGACGCGGCCGGTATGGGAGCCTGACGCAGGCACCATGGCGCTGTATGAAAAAGCGCGCGGCGTGGCGAAAGCGATGAGCGTCGAGCTTCCGCATGGCAGCGCCGGCGGCGGTTCCGACGGCAATTTTACCGGCGCGATGGGAATTCCGACGCTTGACGGGCTCGGCGTTCGCGGCGCCGATGCGCATACGCTCAACGAGCATATCGAGGTCGACAGTCTCGCCGAGCGCGGCCGCCTGATGGCGGGGTTGCTGGCCGCGCTGGATTAGGCGCCGCATGAGCCTCTCGGCGATCGGAACCGGACGCGCAAGATGCGCCCAATGGCACAGGATTTGCTAAAACTTGCATTGGGCGGTGGAGTGCGAGAGTAAACGTCATGATGGATTTCTGCAGCGTTCCGCAATCCCGGCCAGTCGTTCCTGCGAAAGCCGGGACCCATCACCCGCGGCTTTTGTCGTCGATCCGAATGTCTCCTCCGGCATTACATCGAGACTCCCCGGCGTATCGGTCCCTGCTTCCGCAGGGAAGACGAGACGGGTGCGCCTGATGCTCGGATATCTGCTTCGCCGCGTGCTTGCCGCCATTCCCGTGATGGGCGTGGTGGCGCTGTTCGTGTTCCTCTTGTTGCGGCTGACACCGGGCGATCCCGCTGCGATTTTAGCGGGCGACAATGCGACCCCCGAACAGCTTGAGCGCATCCGCACCTCGCTCGGCCTCAACGAACCGCTCTACACCCAGTTCTTCACCTGGATCGGCAAGCTCCTGCATGGCGATCTCGGCGTGTCCCTGATTTCCAATGTGCCGGTGCTGAAAATGATCGGCCAGCGCGTCGAGCCGTCGATCTCGATCGCGGTCTCGACCATCATCCTTTCCATCCTGGTCGCGGTGCCGCTCGGCGTGATCGCGGCCTGGAAACACGGCACCTGGATCGATCGCTTCGTGATGGGATTGTCGGTGGTCGGCTTCTCGGTTCCGGTATTCGTGATCGGCTACGTGTTGATCCAGATCTTCGCCATCGACCTGCATTGGCTGCCGGTGCAGGGATTTCGCAGCATTACTGCGGGCTTTGGCCCGTTTTTCGAGCGCATCATTCTGCCGACCTGTACGCTGTCGTTCATCTATGTCGCGCTGATTGCGCGCATGACGCGCGCCGCGATGCTGGATGTGCTCGGCGAGGATTATGTGCGCACCGCGCGCGCCAAGGGCATCGGCGAAACCGGCGTGCTGCTGCGCCACGCGCTGCGCAACGCCGCCGTGCCCGTCATCACCGTGATCGGCACGGGCTTTGCGCTCTTGATATCAGGCGTCGTCGTTACCGAAAGCGTGTTCAACCTGCCGGGCATCGGCCGCCTCACCGTCGATGCCGTGCTGGCGCGCGACTATCCGGTGATCCAGGCGATGATCCTTTTGACCTCAGGCATCTATGTCGCCGTCAACCTTCTGATCGACGTCGCCTATACGCTGCTTGATCCCAGAATCCGCTACTGAGGTTCGCACCCGATGGCGGTCGAAACGCTTCCCCAACCCACGATCCCGATCACCACGCCGTGGCGGCCGAGGCTCGGATTTCTCACGGCAACCCCGATCATCGCCGCCGCCACGATTTGCCTCGCGCTGGTGATCGCCTCCGCCGTCCTGGCGCCCTGGCTTTCGCCGCACGATCCCCTGCTGCTCGCGCCGGCCCAAAGGCTGCAACCCGCAAGCGCGCAGTTTTGGCTCGGCACCGACGGCTATGGCCGCGACGTGCTGTCGCGGATTCTCTATGGCGGACGGATATCGCTCTTGATCGGCCTTGGCGCCGCCGTCTTCAGCATCGGTATTGGTCTGCTGATTGGCCTTGTCTCCGGCTTCTTCAAATGGATCGACGCGATCATGATGCGCGTCATGGATGGATTGATGGCGATCCCGAGCATCCTGCTCGCCATTGCCGTGGTTTCGATCTCGGGCGCGAGCCTGACGACGGTTCTGGTGGCCATCACCATCCCCGAAATTCCGCGGGTGGCGCGGCTGGTGCGATCGGTGGTGCTTTCGGCGCGCGAGGAGCCTTATGTGGAGGCCGCGATTTCCGTCGGCTCGTCCTTGCCGAAGATCATGTGGCGGCATCTGATGCCGAACACGATCGCGCCGCTGATCGTGCAAGGCACTTACGTCTGCGCATCCGCGATCCTCACCGAGGCGATCCTGTCGTTCCTCGGCGCCGGCATCAGCCCGGAGACTCCGACCTGGGGCAATATCATGGCCGAGGGCCGTGCCTATTTTCAGATCAAGCCATCACTGATTTTCTGGCCGGGGTTGCTGCTGTCGATCGCGATCCTCAGCATCAATCTGATCGGCGACGCCGCGCGCGACGCGCTCGATCCCCGCATGAAGCAGCGGGAGGGCTCAAAATGAGTGCGGCGTGTTTCCATCCCCAGCCGTCATTCCGGGGCGATGCGAATCATCGAACTCCGATGTGCAATTGCACATCGGAGAATCTCGAGATTCCGGGTCTGGTGCTAGCGCACCATCCCGGAATGACGCCAGAGAGCGATAAATGACCAACGCCGTCCTCGACATCGACAACCTCGTCGTCAGCCTCGGCAAGAATCCGCAAGCGCCGCGCGTCATCGATGGCGTCTCGCTGCAAGTGCGCGAACGCGAGACCCTCTGCCTGGTCGGCGAGAGCGGATCGGGCAAGTCCGTGACATCGCTGACCGTCATGGGACTGTTGCAAAAGGGCTCTCTGCTGCCGACTGGTGGCAGCATAAAACTGGTCGGCGAGGAACTGCTCACCGCCAGCGACCGCCGGCTGCGGCAGTTGCGCGCCACCACCATGGCGATGATCTTCCAGGAGCCGATGACCGCGCTCAATCCGGTGGTGCCGGTCGGGCGCCAGATCGACGAGGTGCTCCGCGTCCACACCGATCTCGACGCCCGCGCGCGGCGCCAGCGCATCCTCGCGATGATGGAACAGGTGCGGCTGCCCGAGGTCGAACGCATCTTTGCATCCTACCCGCACCGGCTGTCGGGCGGTCAGCGCCAGCGCATCATGATCGCGATGGCGCTGGTGCTGGAGCCGAAGCTCCTGATCGCCGATGAACCCACCACGGCGCTCGACGTCACCACGCAGAAGCAGATTCTCACGCTGATCCGCGACCTGCAACGGGATCACGGCACCGCCGTGCTGTTCATCACCCATGACATGGGCGTGGTCGCGGAAATCGCCGACCGCGTCGCGGTGATGCGTCAGGGGCGGTTGGTCGAGACCGGGCCGCTCGACGCCATCCTGCGCACGCCCGCGATGGAATATACCCGCAAGCTGCTCTCGGCGGTGCCGAGCCTTGTGCCGCGCGCGCCGCGCCCGGAATTGAAAGAGCCCGTGGTGCTGGAGGCCAACGAACTCGGCAAGGTCTACCGCGAGCGCTCCTTCTTCGGCCGCACCCGCGAGGTCGCGGCGGCCCGGAATGTCACGCTGACGCTGCGCAAGGGCCGCACGCTCGGCATCGTCGGCGAAAGCGGCTCCGGAAAATCGACGGTGGCGCGCTGCATCGTCCGCCTGATCGATCCGACCTCCGGCGGCATTCGTCTCGCGGGCCGCGAAATCTCCGAACTGTCGCGCCGGCTGCTGCGGCCGCACCGCAAGAAGATCCAGATCATTTTCCAGGACCCCTATCGCTCGCTCAATCCGCGCATCACCGTCGGCGAGACCATCGCCGAGGGACCGATCAATTACGGCATGCCGCGCGCGCAAGCGCTCGCGAAGGCACGCGAGCTGCTCGAACTGGTCGATCTGCCCGTCGACGCCGTCTCGCGCTACCCGCATCAATTCTCCGGCGGCCAGCGCCAGCGCATCGCCATCGCCCGCGCGCTGGCGCTCGATCCCGACGTGCTGGTGGCGGATGAAGCGGTCTCGGCGCTCGATGTCTCGGTGCAGGCACAGGTGTTGGAACTGCTCGACGAAATCCAGACCCGGCTTGGCATCGCGCTCCTGTTCATCACCCACGATCTGCGTGTCGCGGCCCAAATCTGCGACGACGTCGCCGTCATGCAGCACGGCCGCATCGTCGAGCAAGGTCCGGCGGCGCGAGTCCTGACAAATCCGCAACAAGCCTATACCCGCGCGCTGCTTGACGCCGCGCCCGGACGGGGGTGGGATTTCGCGAACTTCCGGCCGGTTGAACGAACTGTCGTGATGTCGTGAACCGTTTCTCACTGTCATTGCGAGTGAAGCGAAGATTCCATACCGCCCGTGCAATGCACAAAGCTGGAATCTTCGTCGCTTGCGCTCCTCGCAATGACGAGTCTAACGTCGCGCGTGAACACTTGATTGAGAAAATTAATGACCCGAATCGCCGTTGGCGGCTTCCTGCACGAGACCAACACCTTCGCGCCGACGAAGGCTACCTATGCCGATTTCGTGCATGGCGGCGGCTGGCCGGCGATGACGCAAGGGGCCGACGTACTCAAGTCCATGCGCAACATCAATGTCGGGTTGGCCGGGTTTGTTGGGCAGGCGGAAGCCCGGGGCTGGGAGCTGGTGCCGACGATCTTCGCCGCCGCCAGTCCGTCGGCGCATGTGACCGAGGACGCCTATGAGCGCATCGCCAAAGTGATGGTGGACGGCATCAAGAATGCCGGCCTGCTCGATGCCGTCTATCTGGATCTGCACGGCGCCATGGTGACCGAGCATCTCGACGATGGCGAAGGAGAAATCCTGCGGCGGGTGCGCCAGGTCATTGGAAGCGACCTGCCCCTCGTTGTCAGCCTCGACCTGCACGCCAACGTCACGCCCGAGATGGTGGAACAAGCGGATGCACTCATTGCCTACCGCACCTACCCCCATGTCGATATGGCCGACACCGGCCGCGCCGCTGCCCGCCATCTTGCACTGCTGCTGGGAACAAAGCGAAAATTGGCGAAGGCGTTCCGCCAGTTGCCGTTCCTGATTCCGATCAGCTGGCAATGCACCAACGATCAGCCCGCCAAAGGCATCTACCAGAAGCTCGCAGTGATGCAGAACGATGCGGTTCCGACGCTGTCGTTCTGCCCGGGATTTCCGGCGGCGGACTTTTTTCACTGCGGACCGAGCGTATTCGCCTATGGCCAAACGCAAGCCGATGCCGACACGACCGCAGACAGGCTTGCCGCGCTGATCGAAAGCCACGAGACCAATTTCGACGGCCGCATCTACACCCCTGACGAAGGCGTGCGCCACGCGATGGAGCTGGCGAAAACCGCCAGCAAACCCATCGTCATCGCCGACACCCAGGACAATCCGGGCGCCGGCGGCGATTCCGATACCACGGGCATGCTACGTGCGCTGGTCCGCAATCGGGCCACCCGTGCCGCGATCGGCGCGGTCTATGACCCCGCTTCCGCAAAGGCCGCCCATGCCGCGGGGGTTGGCGCTATCGTGAGGCTCACGCTCGGCGGCAAGTCGGGCATCCCAGGCGATGCGCCCTACGAGGAGACGTTCACCGTCGAGCAATTGTCGGACGGAAGGTTCGTGGCATCAGGTCCTTATTACGGCGGCCGCGACATGGACATGGGGCCGTCGGTATGTCTGCGGATCGGCGACGTCCGCGTGGTTGTGAGTTCGCACAAGGCGCAGATGGCGGACCAATCGATGTTTCGCTATGTCGGCATTGAGCCACGTGAGCAGGCCATCCTCGTCAACAAGAGTTCGGTGCATTTCCGCGCCGATTTCGAGCCGATCGCTGAAAGGCTTCTGATCTGCGCCGCCCCCGGCGCGATGCCAGCCGACACATCAGCACTACCCTGGACCCGGTTGCGTCCGGGCATTCGCATCAAGCCGAACGGCCCCGTCTTCGTCACGCCAGTCAATTCACGTTCTCACTCTCCTGCCATCGGATAACAGAAATGCCCAATATCGATCGCATCGAAGGCTTCGCCGACGAACTCACCGCCATCCGCAGGGATTTGCACGCCCATCCCGAGATCGGATTCGAGGAAGTCCGCACCTCGGGGATTGTCGCCGAGAAGCTCACGCAATGGGGTATCGAGGTTCATCGCGGGCTCGGCGGCACCGGCGTCGTCGGCGTGCTCAAGGGCAAGGGGTCCGGCTCCAAACGGATCGGACTTCGCGCCGATATGGACGCGCTGCCGATGGAGGAAAACACCAATCTGAAATGGCGCTCGACCATTCCCGGCCGCTTCCACGGCTGCGGCCACGACGGCCACACTACAATCCTGCTCGGCACCGCGCGCTATCTCGCCGAGACCCGCAATTTCGACGGCACCGTGCATTTCATCTTCCAGCCGGCCGAGGAAGGCCTCGGCGGCGCCCGCGCCATGATCAAGGACGGGCTGTTCGAAAAATTCCCCTGCGACGAGATTTACGGGCTGCACAACGCGCCTGACCTCGATCACGGCGAGCTTGCGATCCTTCCCGGACCGGCCATGGCAGGAGCCGACTTCTTCGACATCACGATATCGGGCTACGGCGCGCACGGCGCGATGCCGGAACGCTCGAAGGACCCGGTCGTCATAGCGATGGCGCTCGGACAGGCACTGCAAACCATCGTCAGCCGCAATGTTGAGCCGACCCAGGCGGCGGTGCTGTCGATCACGCAGATTCACGCCGGCTCCGCCTATAACGTCATCCCCGGCGAGGCGAAGCTTGCCGGCACGGTGCGGGCATTTTCCGATGAGGTGCGCGCGTTGATCCGCGAGCGGATGCGCGCCATCTGCGCCGGCATCGCCGGCGCCTTCCAGGTAGAGATCGATGTCGACATCCGCGACATTTTCAGCGTGCTGGTGAACCAGGAGGAACACTCCAAGGTAGTCGCGGAAGTGGCGCGAACGGTCGTCGACCCCGCAAAGGTCATCACCCGCTCGCGGCCGAAGATGGGCAGTGAGGATTTTGCCGATATGCTGCATGCCGTGCCCGGCGCCTATTTCTGGCTCGGCCATGACGGCTCGGTGCCCGTGCACAACCCCGGCTTCACGCTTGACGACAAGATTCTCCCCATCGGAGCCAGCATGTTCGCGCGCATCGTCGAAACTCGTTTGCCGGCAGGCAGCCATGCATAAAAAGGATTCGCCGGATGCGGTTTCGCCGCTGCACGATCTCAGTGCCGTCGACTTGATTGCAGGCTTTCGCGCCAGACAGTTCTCGCCGGCCGAAGTGCTGGAAGACCTGCTGTCGCATATCGCGGTGTGGGAACCCCACATCAAGGCGCTGTACGCGTTCGATCCGGAAGGCGCGCGCGCGGCCGCAAAGGCCTCGACCGAGCGCTGGCAAAAGGGCGAGCCGATGGGCCCGCTCGACGGCGTGCCCGCCACGATCAAGGACAACATCGCCACCAAAGGCGTGCCGGTGCCGCTGGGCGCCGCCACCACCAAACTGGTGCCATCGGCCATGGATGCGCCGCCGGCGGCACGGCTGCGCGAAGCGGGTGCGGTGATTTTCTCCAAAACCACCATGCCGGATTACGGCATGCTGTCATCGGGCCTGTCGAGCTTCCATCCCCTCACCCGCAATCCCTGGGATCTCGGCAAAAACCCAGGCGGCTCCAGTGCCGGTGCGGGCGCGGCTTGCGCCGCGGGCTACGGCCCGCTGCATCTCGGCACCGATATCGGCGGCTCGTTGCGGCTGCCGGCCTGCTGGTGCGGTATCGTCGCGCTGAAGCCCAGCCTTGGGCGGGTTCCCGTCGATCCGCCCTATGTCGGCCGCGTCGCCGGGCCGATGACCCGCTCCGTCGATGATGCCGCCTTGATGATGAGCGTCCTGTCGCGGCCAGACCGCCGCGACGGCATGAGCCTGCCACCTGATAGCATCAACTGGAAGGCGCTCGACAAATCGCCGCGCAAATTGCGCATCGGGCTGATGCTCGATCTTGGGGTCGGCCAGGCGCTGGAGAAGGACGTCCGCGATGTCGCTGTGAAGGCGGCGAAGGCCTTCGAGTCCGCGGGCGCCGTTGTCACCGACGTCAAAGGCATACTGACGCGCGAGATGCTCGATGGGCTCGATAATTTCTGGCGGGCGCGCCTGTGGGACGATCTTTCGCAACTTGCGCCGGCCGAACGCGAGAAGGCCCTGCCCTATATCCTTAGATGGGCGGAGCGAGGTGCGAAGCTGTCGGGCGTCGACGTGGTCAGGGGATTCAACGCCACCATGGCGATCCGCGCTGCCGCGGGAAAACTGTTCGCCGATATCGACTATGTCATCTCGCCGGTATCGCCGGTGGTGAAATTCGCCGCCGAACTCGCCGCCCCGCTCAACGATCCAGACCGACCGTTTGAGCATATCTGCTACACCGTGCCGTGGAACATGGCGGAAAATCCGGCCGTCTCGCTCAACGGTGGATACGACGCCAAGGGCTTTCCGATCGGGGTGCAAATCATCGGGCGCCGCTTCGACGACATCGGCGTACTCGGCATGGCCAAGGCGTTCGAGGGCTTGCGCGGCGCGCAACGGCCGTGGCCGAGGGTGCCGGCCAGATAAATTGCGGTCATTCCGGGACACGCGTCTTCGCGTGGACCCGGAATCTCGAGATTCTCCGATGTGCAATTGCACATCGTAGCTCGCTCGTTGCACTCGCGCCCCGGAATGGCGACCGAGCTCGCGGCAAACGACCGCCTTCGGCATCAGGCCGCGCTCGCCTTTCGCCGGAGAAGCGCTTCACGGATCAACGGCAAACGGTCGTTGCCGAAATACATGTCGGTCTTGTCCACGAAGATCGTCGGCGAGCCGAACCCGCCGCGCGCCATCACTTCGTCGGTATTGGCCTTGAGCTGATCCTTGATCGCCTGCTCGCCGATGCCTGCGAAGAATTTTGGCGGATCGATATCGAGGCCTTTGCAGATTTCCGTCAACACTTCATCCTTTGAGATGTCCTTGTCCTCGCCCCAATAGGCGGCGAACACTGCGCGCGCGAACGGCACCATGTCCTTAGCCAGCCAGATGCAGCCGCGCATCGCCTTGACGCTGTTTACGGGGAACACCGTCGGCGGCATCTTGATCGCAAGCCCCGCCGAGCGCGCCCAGTCCGCGAGGTCTTTCTTCATGTAGCGCGCCTTCAGCGGCACCGGCGTCTCGCGCGAGGCGTAGACGCTCGGGTTGACGGTGTTGAAGATGCCGCCGACCAGGATCGGCCGCCACGAAATCTCGACGCCAAACTCCTTCGCCATGGGCTGGATGTTGTGGAAGGCGAGATAGGTCCATGGGCTGGAACAGTCGAAGAAAAATTCGATCATGGCGTTTCCTTTGGTCATCTTGTCGTGCGCTTCTTACTCCCTCTCCCCGCTTGCGGGGAGAGGGTTGGGGTGAGGGGGACTTCTCAGCATATTTGGTTTCGCGGATAGTCCCCCTCACCCGAAGCCTTCGGCTTCGACCTCTCCCCGCAAGCGGGGCGAGGTTAAGATCGCAGCTCCTTCGCGCGCTGCCCGAACATATTCTTTCGCGCTTCCTCGTCGAACGGCTCCCTGACGAATTTGCCGATCGCCAGCCCCGCCTGCACCTGCGGCCGCGCGCGCACTTCTGCGTACCAGCGTTTGATGTTCGGATAATCGTCGAGCGTAAAGCCTTGTGCTTTATGGGTCATGGTCCATGGAAAGCAGGCGATGTCGGCGATCGAATAGTCGCCGGCAACGTAGGCGCCGGTCTTGCCCAGTTGCGTATCGAGCACGTGGTAAAGCCGCGCGGCCTCGTCGCGGTAGCGCGCGACGGCATAGGGGATTTTTTCCGCCGCATAGAGCGCGAAATGCCCGTGCTGGCCGAGCATCGGGCCCAAGACCCCCCATCTGCCACATCAGCCATTGCATGACGACCGAGCGCGCGCGCATTTCCTTCGGCAGAAAACGGCCGGTCTTGTCGGCGAGATAGATCAGGATCGCGCCGGTCTCGAACACCGAAAACGGCCCGCCGCCATCGGAAGGCGCGTGATCGACGATCGCCGGAATGCGGTTGTTCGGACTGACCGCCAGGAATTCCGGCTTGAATTGCTCGCCGGCCCGGATGTTGACGGGCATGACCGTGTAGGGACCGCCGAGTTCCTCCAGCATGATCGAGATTTTCCAGCCATTGGGCGTCGGCGCGTAATAGAGGTCGATCATGGGGTGGTTCCGTTCCGGGAAGTTGCCGCGATCCTACCCCCTGCTTTCGGCGCATTCCACCTGTCGAACCCATGTACCTCACGCCCGGGACATGGCATTAGACGGCTCAATAGACCGGAAAAACCTGAGGGTACGCTCCAGATGCTGTTTCCAACCACGATCGCGGGCTCCTTGCCGAAGCCGGAATGGCTGGCCGAACCCAATAGGCTGTGGGCGCCCTGGAAGTCCAAAGGCGACGAACTGGCGCGCGCCAAGCGTGACGCCACTCTGCTGGCGGTGAAGCTGCAGGAAGACGCCGGCATCGACATCGTCACCGAGGGCGAACAGGCCCGGCAGCACTTCGTCCACGGCTTTCTGGAGAAGGTCGATGGCATCGATTTCGCCCACAAGGTCGAGATGGGAATCCGCAAAGACCGCTACAAGGCGATGGTGCCGCAGGTGGTGGCGCCGCTGCGGTTGAAAGGCCGCGTCCATGCCGACGAGGCCCGCGTCGCGCGCACCCACACCACGCGCAAGCTGAAGTTCACCCTGCCCGGCCCGATGACCATCATCGACACCATCGCCGACCAGTATTACGGCGACCGCGTCAAGATGGCTTTCGCCTTTGCCGAACTGCTCAACGAGGAAGCCAAGGCGTTGCAGGCCGACGGCGTCGACCTCATCCAGTTCGATGAGCCGGCCTTCAATGTCTACATGGATGAAGTCAACGACTGGGGCATCAAGGCGCTGGAGCGCGCCGCCGAAGGGCTGACCTGCGCCACCGCGGTTCATATTTGCTACGGCTACGGCATCAAGGCCAATACCGACTGGAAGGAGACGCTGGGCGGCGAATGGCGGCAGTATGAAGATATCTTTCCGGCGATCGACAAGAGCCAGATCCAGCAGGTCGCGATCGAATGCCGCAATTCGAAGGTGCCGCTGGAACTGCTCGGCCTGCTCAAAGGCAAAATGGTTCAGGCCGGCGTGATCGACGTCGCCAGCGACACGGTTGAAACCGCGGAAGACGTCGTCAAGGTGATCGACGCCGTCTCCAAATTCGTGCCGAAAAGCAACATCATCCCGACCACCAATTGCGGCATGGCCCCGATGCGCCGCGATATCGCGGAAGCCAAGCTGATGGCGCTCGGGGCCGGCGCGAGATTGGCGCGGCAGAAATTGGGGTAGCGTCATCGAGGCGCGCAAGAGCGCGCACCTCCCGAGTGAGCGCAATTGCGCTCATCCGGGGATGACGCCAGTGTTGTAGCTGCGGTACTCGACTCCCTCGCGCTTTGGTGCAACACCGGCCGATATCCCGCTGATAACGCACGCAATGTCGAAGGCGGCGTCAACAGCAACGCGCCCTCGATCGCGCCTTGCGCCTCGCGATAGCCGGCCGGCGACCACATCAGCGCCCGGCCCTGCGCGATCAGAAAACTCTCCTCGTGGGCCTGCACCATCGCGCCATCGGGCAATTCTGCAAGCCGCATCGGCGGCGCGTGCAGCCGCTTGCTCGCACCTTCAAGCCGCTCGCGATGCAGCACAGTGTCGATGTCGTCAGCGTGAACATCCGAAACGCCGTTGCCCTCCTCCCACGCCCTGCGAAACCGGTTCGCGTCGCCGCGGCGGCAGAAGAAACACGGGCGGTGGCCTGCCGCGAACGCGGTGGCTTCGTCGAGAAAGAACAGCTCGGTCCAGCTGCGCCCGCCCATCACATCACGCCGCCGGCCTTTGAATTCGCAGACACAGGTGAGCCACGCGCGGCTCGCCCAGCGCCGCCTCAGCAAGGTCTTGGTTTGGGGATCGTGAAGGATGCCGCGGTTGCCGGTGAACATCCCGCGATGCGGAGTGGCGATGATATCGCCCGAGGGAGTGACGCGGTTTTGCAGGGGCATGGTAGCTCACTCATTGCAAGGATGCGCACGCCAGAGCAAGCCCGCTCCCTCGCCCCGCTCTTGCGGCGAGAGGGTTGGGGTGAGGGGCTGCTTCCATAAAAACGAATGCGCGGAGAATCCCCCTCACCCGAATTGCTTCGCAATTCGACCTCTCCCCGCAAGCGGGGCGAGGTTAGAAACTCACGCCGCGCCGTCGCGGATCGGCGGCTGGAACGACAGCGCGGTGTCCCATGGAAAGAAAATCCAGGTGTCCTGCGACACCTCGGTGATGAAGGTGTCGACCAGCGGTCGTCCTTTCGGTTTGGCGTAGACGGTTGCGAAATGCGCATCCGGCAACATGTCGCGCACCAGCCGCGCGGTCTTGCCGGTGTCGACGAGATCATCGACGATCAGGAGTCCCTTGCCGGTCCCATCGCCGAGGTTGGCGGTATCGGCCGACACGTGTTTCAGCACCTGCAGCTCGCCTTGCGTGGTGTGGGAGTAGCTCGCGATGCACACGGTATCGATCACGCGCACGCCGAGTTCGCGCGCGACGATCGCCGCCGGCACCAGCCCGCCGCGGGTGATCGCGATGACCGCGTGAAACGGCCCGACTTCATTAAGCCGCCAGGTCAGCGCCCGGCAATCCCGGTGAAACTGGTCCCATGAGACCGGAAAGGCCTTGCCGGCCCGCTCCTGCGCGCTCAGTTCCGGATGCTCCGCCATCATTGTTCCCCGCTCTCACTCTGCCTTGAATAACCGCTTCCTAGATCATGATCCGATTAGATTGAATCGGATCATGATCTCATCTCTTTGTTTGAGCATGATCTCCGCGCAAACGCTTTCGCGTTTGTCGCGAGGGAAAACCGGTTCCCACTTTTCCGGATCATGCTCTAGCGGACCACGTTCAGTCCCGCCAGCATCTCCTTGACCGCGGCCATCGCGGCGGCGAGTTTTTCCGGATCGCGCGAGCGGACCACCAGATTGGTGTTCGGCTTCTTGTCCTCGTCGGTGAAGGGATAGCTGCCGATGACGGTGTCGGGATGGGCGTTGGCGATCTCGCGCAAGGGACCGCCGATGTCGCCTTCCCGCGCATTGGCGCGCACGGTATCGGACAGCATCCGGACGCCGGACTTGAGCTTCGGCGCCACGATATCCATCATCGCCTGCATGATCGAAGGCACGCCGGCCATCACGATGACATTGCCGATCTTGAAGCCGGGCGCGAGGATGGTCGCGCTCTGGATCAGTTCGGCGCCGTCCGGAATCCGCGCCATCCTTAAGCGAGCCTCGTTCAGGTCGGCCGCGCCCCAGCGCTCGCGAAACCGCGCCACCACCTCGGGATGATGATCGATGCCAACGCCGAACGCTTTGGCGATGCTGTCGGCGGTGATGTCGTCATGGGTCGGCCCGATGCCGCCGGTGGTAAAGACGTAAGTATAGCGATGGCGCAGCGCGTCCAGGGCTGCGATAATTTCGGCCTCTTCGTCGGCGACGACGCGGACCTCCTTGAGGTCGATGCCGATATTGGTCAGGTATTCGGCGATGAAGCCGATGTTCTTGTCCTTGGTCCGCCCGGACAGGATCTCGTCGCCGATCACCAGGATTCCCGCCGTGACGATTTCGTTCATGACCTCTCCTTAAGCCGCAGGGGGCGGATTACCCTTAGCCGAAATACGGGCATTCCCACCCCTGCCTAGACAACATAGTTCGGCAGGTTTTGCTTCCGAAATAAGCAGCCGCCAGCCGTTTTTTCGTGCAACATCGCGGTCATTCCCTGGCAAATGCTCAGGGCCAATGCATATCGTGCTGGCCCGAGCCTTGCTACCATCCCGTGAAGTCATGCACTGTGTCGTATGGCGTCGAAGGGCAGTCGGGATTTATGGCAGTTGCGTTCGATGAAATGAACGGCCTCGGCGGCGACCTCCGCCCGGCCTACCAGGAACTCTCCCGCTGGCTGAAGGAGACGCCGCCGGACGCCCTGGAATATCGCCGCCAGGAAGCGGAGCTCCTGTTCCGCCGGATCGGCATCACCTTCGCGGTCTATGGCGATGCCGAAGCCCAGGAGCGGCTGATCCCGTTCGACGTGATCCCCCGGATCATTTCCGCGAAAGAATGGGCCACGCTCGAAAGAGGCCTCAAGCAGCGGGTGCGCGCGCTCAACCTGTTCCTGCGCGACATCTATCACGGCCGCGACATTCTGCGCGCCAATATCATTCCCGAAGACCTGATCTTCCAGAACCCGGTGTTCCGCCCGGAGATGAACGGCCAGTCCGTGCCGCACGACGTCTACGTCCACATCGCCGGCATCGACATCATCCGGGTCGACGCGGAAAACTTCTTCGTGCTGGAGGACAATGCGCGCACACCATCCGGCGTGTCCTACATGCTGGAAAACCGCGAAATCATGATGCGGCTGTTTCCGGACCTGTTCGCCCGCCACCGCGTCGCGCCGGTGGAAAGATATCCGGACGAATTGTTGTCGGCGTTGCGATCGGTGGCGCCGCTCAGCGCGGCGGCCGAGCCGACGGTGGCGCTGATGACGCCCGGCGTCTACAACTCCGCCTATTACGAGCATTCATTTCTGGCCGACAAACTCGGCATCGAGCTGGTGGAGGGCCGCGACCTCATCGTCAAGGACGATGAGGTGTTCATGCGCACCACCGAGGGCCTCAAGCGCGTCGACGTCATCTACCGCCGCGTCGACGACGATTTCCTCGATCCCCTCACCTTCCGCCCGGATTCGGCGCTCGGCGTGCCCGGACTGATGTCGGCCTATGCCGCCGGCAACATCACGCTCGCCAACGCGGTCGGAACCGGCATCGCCGACGACAAGGCGATCTATTCCTACATGCCCGAGATCGTGAAATTCTATCTCGGCGAAGAACCGATCCTGAAGAATGTGCCGACCTGGCGCTGCCGCGAGCCAAAGGACCTCGCTTACGTGCTCGATAATCTGAGCGAATTGGTGGTGAAGGAAGTGCACGGCTCCGGCGGCTATGGCATGCTGATCGGACCAGCCGCGACCAAAGCGACCATCGAGGCGTTTCGCGATAAATTAAAGCGTGAGCCGGAGGGCTTCATCGCCCAGCCGACGCTGGCGCTTTCGACCTGCCCGACCTGCACCGAAGCCGGCCTCGCGCCGCGTCATGTCGACTTGCGGCCCTTCGTGCTGACGGGAAGCAACCACGTCACCATCGTGCCGGGCGGCCTGACGCGCGTGGCGCTGAAGGAAGGCTCGCTGGTGGTGAATTCGAGCCAGGGCGGCGGCACCAAGGATACCTGGATATTGGATGAATAGATCAAGCCTCAAGAGAGCAATATCTTTGCATGCTGTCGCGTACCGCTGAAAACCTCTATTGGCTCGCCCGCTATGTCGAACGCGCGGAATATCTGGCGCGCACCATCGATGCGACGCTGCGCGTCACCGCGCTGCCGAACGCCTATGTCGGAAAGACCAATGAGTGGGATTCGGCGCTGCTGACCGCGGGCGTCAGCGCCAGCTTTTACCAGAGCCATGAGGAAGCCGACGAGCAAAGCGTTGTCGATTATTTGTCGTTCTCGCCGGCCAATCCGTCCTCAATCCGCAATTGCATCGAAAATGCCCGGCTCAATTCCCGTTCGGTACGAACCGCGCTGACGAGCGAGATGTGGGACACCATCAACTCGGCCTGGATCGATCTTCAGGAAGTCTGGGGCAAGGGCGCCAAGACCCGCGAGGAACTGACCAAGTTCCTGCGCTTCGTGCAGGAAACCTCGCTGCGGTTCGACGGCTCGGCCTACCGGACCATGCTGCGCAACGACGCCTACTGGTTCTCACGGCTCGGCCTGCACCTGGAGCGCGCCGACAACACCGCCCGTATCCTGGACGTGAAGTACCACGTGCTGCTGCCCGAGGAAGAACATGTCGGCGGGCCGCTCGACTATTATCAATGGACCTCGATCCTGCGCTCGGTGTCGGCGCTGACCGCCTATCACTGGGTCTATCGCGAGACGCTGAAACCGTGGCTGATCGCGGATCTTCTGATCCTCAACAATTCCCTGCCGCGTTCGCTGGCAAGCTGCTACGGCAATCTGGTGCGCAATCTCGACCAGATCGGGGTGGCCTATGGGCGCCAGGGCGCCGCCCAGCGCCACGCCCGCGGCGTCCGCAACCGGCTGGAACACAGCCATATGGATGATATCTTCCAGCACGGCGTGCATGAATTCATCCAGGAATTCATTGCCGATAACTCAAGGCTCGGTGAAATCATCGCCAAGCAGTATCTGATTTGATGGATCTGGTATAAGCACGACCAAACGCCGTCATTGCGAGCCAACGGGTCGCGCGAATGCGCGCCCGATGGTAAACTCCGGCGAAGCAATCCAATCTACCTTTCCCGCCCGATGGATTGCTTCGCGCGGAGCCTGTCATCGGGCCGGCCGAAAGGCCGGACCCGTTGGCTCCTCGCAATGACGGCCCTCAATCTCGAACCCTAGCCTCGTCCCGGTACCTCATGCGCCTGCGCATCGCCCATTCCACCACCTATCGCTATGAACCGGCGGCGACCGGGATCATTCAGATCCTGCGGATGACGCCCGGCAGCCATGACGGGCAATATGTCGCCGACTGGCAGATCGACGTCTCCACCGACTCGCGGCTCCATGTGCATCAGGACGCGTTCGGCAATGTGACGCATGTGCTGACCGAGGGAGCGATCGCCGATCTCACCATCAGCGTCGAGGGCCTGATCGAGACGCATGATACCGGCGGCGTTCTGCGGGGCACCGATGAACGGTTCCCGCCGAGCCTGTTCCTGCGCTCAACGCCTTTGACCGAGGTCAATCCGGCGATGGCGGCATTTTCGCGCGAGCTTCGCTCGGAATCGGAAAGCGACATCCTCGGGTTCCTGCACGCGCTGATGTTGCAGATCAACGATCACATGACTTTCGACGAGGATCCCACCAACAGCGGCACCTCGGCGGTCGAAGCCTTCGCGCTGAAGCGCGGGGTGTGCCAGGACTACGCGCATATCTTCATCGCCTGCGCGCGCTCGGGCGGCGTGCCCGCGCGCTTCATCTCCGGCCATTTCCTGCGCTCCGACGGCAAGGTCCATCAGCAGGCCGGGCACGCCTGGGCCGAAGCCTTCGTGCCGGATCTCGGCTGGATCGGGTTCGATCCGGCCAACGCCATCTGCACGACCGACGCGCATGCCCGCGTCGCCATCGGGCTGGATTACCTCGGCGCCGCGCCGGTGCGCGGCACCCGTTATGGCGGCGGCGTGGAAACGCTATCGGTGGCGGTCAAGGTCGAGCAGGCCGGCGGACGGCAGAGTCAGTCGCAGACCCAGTCGTAGCTGCCGCGAAGCGGTGCCGGGCAGCAGCACTCCCCACGGGAGTTAAGCGCGTAATCTGGGAATCAAGCGCGTCGCATTCTCGTGGCCGATGGCGTCGAGATCGCCGGCCGACAATCCAAGTTTCTGCAATTCGGCGAACTGGCCAAAACCGAAATACGGGTAATCCGTGCCGTAGGTGACCTGTGAAACCGGCACGAGTTTCAACAGGGCGGCCATCGACGGCGGGAAGGTCGCGTTGGCGGTGTCGTAATGAAGCCGTCGAAGTTCGCCTTCGATCCCCTCCGGAGCGAACTCCTTCAGGTTCGGCCGCGTACCGTAAAACGAGTTGATCCGCCCGGCCATCATCGGGACAGTGCCGCCGGCGTGCGAGAATAGCCATTTAATGTCGCGGTAGCGGGCAAATGAGCCGCTCAGCAGCAGGCTTGTCACCGTCCGTGTAGTGTCGTGCGGGACTTCGATGACAGCCGGAAAAGTGCCGACGCTGAGCGCGCTGCAGCAGCTCGCGACCAGCGGATGCACATAGACGAGCGCCTTACGCCGGTTGAGTTCCTCGAGCACCGGCTTGTAAGCGGGATTGCCGAGCCACTTGTCCCCATAACTGCTCTGCAAGCCGATACCGTCGGCTTTCAGGGTGTCGAAGGCATATTCGATCTCCTTGAGCGTGGCATCGACGTCCAGCATCGACAGCGTCGCGAACAGGCCGAACCGCCCCGGATGGTCGCGCATCATTTCGGCCGCATATTCATTGCACGCGCGGGCGAGCCTGCCCGCCTCCGGCGGTGCGACGTCGAACCACACGCCGGGGGTGGAGGCGATCGACAGAATGCCGGCACGGACGCCATTCCGATCCATGTCCTCGATGAGCTTGTCGCGGGTCCAGACGACCTGACCGGGGAAGTGCGGCTGCTTGCGCCTATCTTCGTAATCGAGCCAGAGCTTCTGATACTCGGGCGGATAGAAATGAAGGTGGGTATCGATCAGCGCCGGTTTTGTCTGCCACGCGCGGCGAAGCTCGGGAGAAGCGAGGCTGTGCCGAGTGCGCCGAGGCCCGCGAGGAAACCACGTCGTGACGACGACGGGCCACAGCAGGCACAGCGGTGGTGATCCTCGCGCGATCTCGCTTCCATCGTATTCACTGTTGCGATCCTCCCCGTGAGCGTGTGGCGTGTTGGCGAAGCTAAGAATTGCCGTGTGGGGTAGTCAACATGTTTGTCGCACCCGCCAAGAGCCGTCGCAGAGCCAATTGTAATTTCGGGCGTCACCGCCGGGCCGTTGAGCTCGATCCGGCTGCCAACAGTCTCGCCCGGATGAAGGCTTCGGCCGTCAGGCGTGCGGTGGGGCTGGCAAAGCTCCGGCGCGGGATCACCAGCGCCGATGACCCTCCGATCCAGACCAGAAAGAACTCGCGCTCGCACGTGACCCGGCTGATGGCCGCCCATCGCCACTTTGTTTCCGATATCTGGCCGGTCACTGTGACACCCGTCGCGTCGAAGACGGCGGTCTTGGCCTCGAATGCATTCAGCATGCCCGCCAGATGTTTCTTGACCGCGGTCATTGGCCCCTCCCGTCTGGGACCGGTTCAGGATCTTGAAGTACCGCGCATAGTCGGCCATGGTCAAATTGAATGTCACCGCGATCCGATCGGCGATGGCGTCGCTCATTCCAGGGCATCCCACTCAACAGGCAAGTATCAACGGCGCGCATCGTCAAATGCCTCGCATTCATTTGTAGCACCACGTGCGAAACGGGTTCACCCTACCTGCCACTGATGGCGGGAGTAACCACGTCACGTCTTGCGCGCGAGACTTCAATAATTCGAGAGCCGCGGGCTCGGCGGAGTCGATGGTGGATAATGACGGCGGCGGAACAAAATCGGCCACGGCCTCAATCAACCCGACTATTTGCCCGTCGTGCCAATCTGCCGCAATCAGCGGCATTGATCTCACCCCCAAATCACCGGCATCTTTCCGCGCATCCCGCACCCGCAAGAGGGGCGTATCGCGATCGTCACGGACGTTGGCGCGGGATGCGGTGGACGCGGCAGCGCCGAACGACGAACGGCGTTATCGCGGACGGCGAAGTCGTGTGGTCCTGACGCCCCGACGCTGGCGTCAAGCTTCGCGGATTAAACTCCGCTTGGCGACGGTGGCAAGAAAGCCCGGTCACCGGGGAGAGTACGAAAGAAACCGTTAAAACCATTGCGCAGGAAATGCCGGGTGTTCCGGTGAACCTGTGGTGACTAACGCGTGTGCTTTCTACACACCACACGCGGCTGCGGGTGCAACGGGCACCCGGCGTTTCCTGCGCCCTCTGTTTTCGAGGGAGGGTTCATTCGCCAACTCGGGCGCAATGCGTCGCGAGGGCGTTTAGCCATGTCCCTCAACCGTCATGCCCCGCTTCAAGCGGGGGCATCCCGTACGCCGTGACATCTCGGATTTGCACGAGCCGCCTGTGGAATACTGGATCGGCCGGTCAAGCCGGGCGACGACGCAAGAGCAAGCTGATTGGGAGTTGAATTGTCGCGCCCACCTTAAGGTCGTGCCTGCGAAAGCAGGGACGACACCCAACGCTCCAATCGGGGTTGGACGCCCCCAGCGAAATTGGCTAGTAATTCCGCGCCGTCTGTGCGTATCGGGGACCGGAAATGACCTATTGCTGCGGAGTGCTGGTGCGGGACGGGCTGGTCATGATCGCCGACACCCGCACCAATGCCGGGCTCGATAATGTCTCGACGTTTCGCAAGCTCCACATTTTCTCAAAACCGGGCGAGCGCATCATGGCGATCGCGAGCGCCGGCAATCTCGCGATCAGCCAGTCAGTGCTGTCGACCCTGACCGAAGGGCTGGAAGACCCGCACACCGGCGAACTCGAAACGCTGCTGAATGCGCCGACCATGTTCCAGGCCGCGCAGCGCATCGGCAAGGCGATCCGCGCCGTGCACGCCACCGAAGGCACCGCGCTGCAGTCGGAGGATATCAATTTCGACGTCTCGTTCCTGTTCGGCGGCCAGATCAAGGGGTCGCGGATGCGGCTGTTCATGGTCTACCCGGCCGGCAATTTCATCGAATGCACCACCGACACCCCGTATTTGCAGATCGGCGAGCACAAATACGGCAAGCCGGTGCTCGACCGCGCCATGCATTACGATGTCGAGTTGTACGAAGCGCTCAAGACCAGCCTGATCTCGATGGACTCCACGATGCGCTCCAATCTCGGCGTCGGTCTGCCGATCGACGTGCTGGTGGTGCGATCGGACGTCTGCGACGCCGATCTCAATCACCGCATCGAGGCGGGCGAGCCGTATTTTCACGATCTGCGCTCGCGCTGGTCGGCGGCGTTGCGCGCGGCGCATCAGAACATTCCACGACCGCCCTACAAGACCGAAACGCCAAAAACATAACAAGGCAGGAAGCAAATGACCGAGGCCAAGAACGGTGGCAAGAACAGGATCGCGGTGGTGACCGGCGCGGGTACCGGTGTGGGGCGCGCGGCATCGCTGGCGCTGATGGGCGCCGGCTTCACCGTCGTGCTCGCCGGGCGTCGCCTGGACAAGCTGGAAGAGACGCAGAAGCTCGGCGAAAAACTCGGCAAGAGCCTTCCCGTCTCCGCCGACATGACCGATCCCGGCTCGATCGCCGCTTTGTTTGCCAAGGTGATGGACGCCTATGGCCGGCTCGACGTGCTCTTCAACAATGCCGGCATGGGCGCGCCGCCGGTGCCGTTCGAGGATCTCAGTCTCGCGCAATGGCAGGCGGTGGTATCGACCAATCTCACCGCGCCGTTCCTGTGCACGCAGCACGCCTTCCGCATCATGAAGGACCAGACCCCGCGCGGCGGCCGCATCATCAACAACGGCTCGATCTCCGCGCACGCGCCACGGCCGTTCTCCTCGGCCTATACCTCCACCAAGCACGCCATCACCGGACTCACGAAGGCCACCAACCTCGACGGCCGCGGTTACGACATCGCGGTCGGACAGATCGACATCGGCAACGCCGCGACCCCGATGACGGACCGCATGGTGGACGGCGTGCTGCAGCCGGACGGCCGCAAGATGCCGGAGCCGCGCATGGACGCCAAAGCGGTCGGCGACGCGGTCGCCTACATGGCCAGCCTGCCGCTCGACGCCAACGTGCTGTTCATGACGGTGATGGCGAGCAAGATGCCGTTCGTCGGACGGGGATAGGACAGAGCCGAGCCTATCGCCGTCTTTGCGAGCGCAGCGAATCCATACCGCCCGAGGCATCATGGAATCTTCGTCGCTGCGCTCCTCGCAATGACGCTTTGGTCACGGCCGGGCTAGGGGCACGATGCTTCAATTGCAATCAGCGTTCGGCATCTTCGCGTTGCTGGCGATCGCCTGGGCGTTTGGCGAGAACCGCCGCGCGGTCTCGCTGCGGCAAGCGGCCATCGGCCTCGCCGTCACTCTCCTCACCGCCATGGCTCTCCTAAAACTGCCTTTCGTGGCGCATGCGTTCGGCGCGATCAACGATGCCGTCGGCGCGATCTCGTCCGCCTCGCGCGCGGGAACATCCTTCGTGTTCGGTTATCTCGGCGGCGGCGCGCTGCCGTTCGATCTCAAAGCGCGTGGTGCGGATTTTATCCTGGCGTTTCAGGCCCTGCCCGTCGTGCTGGTCATGAGCGTGCTCACCACGCTGTTGTTCTACTGGCGCATCCTGCCGCCGGTCGTGCGCGGCATGGCGTGGCTTCTGGAGCGCACGCTCGGCGTCGGCGGCGCGGTCGGACTTTCCACCGCCGCCAACATCTTTCTCGGCATGGTGGAAGCGCCATTGTTCATCCGGCCTTATCTCGCGCAGCTGACGCGCAGCGAATTGTTCCTGGTCATGACCGGCGGCATGGCGGGGATCGCCGGCACTGTGCTCGTGCTCTACGCCACGCTGCTGGCGCCGCTGATACCGGACGCGGCGGCGCATTTTGTCATCGCCTCGGTGCTGGGGGCGCCCGCGGCGATTCTCGTCAGTTTGATTATGGTGCCGGAGACCAGCGACCAGCGCACCGGCGGCGGTCTGGTCGATCCCCGGGTCGCTGGCGATCCCCGGGTCGCTGGCGATCCCGACATGCACGCCTCCTCCACCATGGACGCGATCGTCAAGGGAACCACAGCCGGCCTCGAACTCCTGCTCAACATCGTCGCCATGCTGATCGTGCTGGTGGCGCTGGTCTATCTTGCCAATGCGATCCTCGGGCTTTTGCCCGATGCCGGCGGCGCCGGGATCACCTTGCAGCGGATGCTCGGCTACGCCATGGCGCCGGTGTGCTGGCTGATGGGCCTGCCGTGGCCGCAGGCGATCACGGCGGGCAGCCTGATGGGCGCCAAGACCGTGCTCAACGAGCTCATTGCCTATGTCGATCTGTCGAAACTCGGCGCGGATGCGCTCGATCCCCGCTCCCGGTTGATCATGCTCTATGCGATGTGCGGTTTCGCCAACTTCGGCAGCCTCGGCATCATGGTCGGAGGCCTTGGCACCATGGCGCCGCAACGCCGCGACGAGATCAATTCGCTCGGATTGAAATCGATCGTGTCGGGCACGCTGACGACCTGCCTGATGGGCGCGATCGTGGGGGTGTTGACATAACCAAGTCGTTCCGGGGCGCGCGAAGCGCGAACCCGGAACCTCGAGATTCCGGGTTCAGCCCTACGGGCTGCCCCGGAATGACACTTCAATTTTTTTCAAGACCCAGCATCGGCGCTACCCTGTCCATCACATAAGAAGACCCCTCCGCCGTGAGATGCGCATGATCCCAGGAAAGCGGAACGCCGCCGTCGACCGTGAGCGGGCATTGCCGCGCCGGGCAGACGGCATCGACGACCGAAATGAAGGAGAACTTCGCATGCGGCGGGAGCGCGGTTTTCATCTTCTGGTCGAGCGAGAAGATATCCGGCAACACGAAGTCTTCAGGGCGCGCTTCGATCTGCCGCAGATGCGCGCGCACCAGCATCGATGGCAACCTCGCCCTGAATTGCACGGCGGGACCGAGCAACACCACGGCCATGCCACGTTCATTGAGCCTCGAGATCGTCTGCCGGAGGTCGGCGATCATGCCGTCGAAGCGCGGCGGGCGGGCGTATTCCAGCCAGTCCGCGGACATGATGACGAGGTCTGGCTTGCGATCCCTGAAGAAGGCGTCCATTTGCGCGGCAAAGCCGCGGCAGGACGCATTGCCTTGCGCCGCCGCGTTAAACGTCGGCATACAGGCCGGCTGCGTCGCCTGCAGGATGTTCAAGCTTTGCGGATCGGTAGCCTTGCGCAGGCCGTGGAAATAATGCGCGGCCAGACTGTCGCCCCACAGCAGCAGGTTGGTCTTTCCCGTTGCGAGCGCAAGGCAGGAATCGCCGAACACGCCGGAGTCGGGCGCAAAGCAACTTCCGAGGCGATAGAGCGGTGGATTATTGTAGGCGTTGTAGGACTCAAGCCGCAGCGCGGCGCGGTCGGCGTCCGACGGTGTCCGGCTCAGCCCGATTCCGAAGGCGCTGCCCGCGAACAGAACGACCGACGCCAGGCCCGCGACCTGAAACGCGGCGCGCCGCGTCGGCGCCAGCGTCCGCTCGCGAAACGGCTGCTCGATAAACCGCCACGACAGATACGAAATCATCACCGTCAGCGCGAACAGCGCGACCTTGTCGAGGCCATCCAGCACAAGGCTGCTCTTGGAGAACCGCGCGAAGGTGAACAGCGGCCAGTGCCAGAGATACAACGAATAGGAAATCTGTCCGAAAAACCTGATGACATTGAGCGGTGAAGCGGCGCTGCGCCTCAGCGAGGGCACGCCGATGCCGCTCCAGATGAACATGGTCGCGCCGATACACGGCGCCAGCGCGTTGAGACCGGGAAAGCCCGGACCCTGGCGCAACGCGAAGATCGGGATCGCGATCAGCACCAGCGCGATGCCGCGGGCGATTTGTTGCGCCAGCGCGTGACGCAGCACCGGAAAGCCTGGGATCGCGACGAGCCCGCCGATCAGGAATTCCCACGCCCGCGGCGGGCTCATGAAGAAGGCGTTGGCGGAACGGTCCGAATTCATCAGCCATATGCTCAGCGCAAACGACGCCAACCCCAGCGCGCCGAGCATGACCGGCGGCGCGATGCGGCGGCCGCGTGCGACGCGCGCGAGCCCCCACAGCATCAGCGGCAGCGCCAGATAAAACTGCTCCTCGACGGCGAGCGACCAGGTGTGCAGCAGCGGCTTCTCCACCGCGGCATGGTCGAAATAGCCGGTCTGAAACCAGAAGAAGAAATTCGAGGTGAAGGTCACGACGGCTGCGACCGAGCGGAAAAATTCCGCGCGTTCGGATGTCAAAAGATAATGGAAGGACGGGATCGCCGTCAGCGCCACCATGGCGTACAGCGCGGGCAACAGGCGGCGCACCCGACGTTCATAGAATCGCGCAAAGGAAAACGCGCCGCTCCGCAGTTCCGACTGGATGATCCCGGTGATCAGATATCCGGATATGACGAAGAAGATATCGACGCCGACAAAACCGCCGAACACCGCCGGCGCCTCGAAATGGAACGCGACCACCGCAAGCACGGCGATGGCGCGCAGCCAGTCGATGTCTTCGCGATAGTCGCGCCTCACGACCGCTATGCCGCCCAGGCCCGATTGAAGGAGGTCCGGCTCTGCGTTGCGCACACGTCGGGACGCGTCCGTATCATACCGCGAGTTCGATCGTCTTGAAATCCGCGGGCAGGATCACCTCGAGCAATTCGACGTCGTCGGAATAATCCATGATCAGGTGCTTGACCCGCGGCGGCTGGGTCCAGCTCGTACCCTCTTTCATCAGGGTTTCGCCCTGCCCTTCCATATAGGTTTTGACCCAGCCTTTGAGCACGTAGACCATCTGAAAGTCGACGTCGTGGAAATGCAGTTTCGAAACCTCGTCCGGATCGCATGGCCCGACCAGGCGGATCACATGCGCCCGCGCCAAGCCCTGGCTCGCCTCGGCGACGCCGAGATCGCGGTATTTTGCGTACGCGCGCAAACCATCGGCTTTGAAATCCTCGTCGCGGTGATGGCTGATGGCGATGCGCTGTTTCGGACGAACGCGCTTGACCGGGGCTGGCGCGCGCCCCTTGGCCTTGAGTTTCTTGCGCACCGTCGATTTGGCGGCGGTCTTGCCGGCAGCGCTCTTGCGCGCGGGCGATTTCTTCTGCGCGGCGCCGCGGCTTGCTGCGCGCGATTTAGGCTTCGGCTTGGCCATTGGCGTTCTCCCTTTCCGTTCGATCGGGAAAGGTTAGCACAGATCACGCTTCCTGGGGTGGGCGCATTCGCGCGCCCCGTTGGCTTTGCCGACCCTACGAGAGTCTGCTCAGTGCAGCCGGAACACGCCGTCGACGGCGCGGAGCTCGGCGGGTTTGATCAGCTTGGAGTGGGCAACGGTGACTGCGTAAAGCGGGCCTTCGAGCGTTTCCTGCCAGAAGCTGAGAAAATCCTTCAGCGCGGGGAAGTTCGGAAACAGATCGTAGTTTTGCCAGACGTATGTTTGCAGCAGCGAGGGATGATCCGGCATCCGGTAGAGAATTTCCGCTGTCGTCAGACCGTAACCCAGCACCTGTTTCCGGAAGTCTTCGGAAACACCAACCCGCGAGACCATGCCAACCTCCATTGCTGGAGCGCATTTTCCGAGATGGCCACGGACCGGGAGCCACCCGGTGGAGAAGCGCTCACATGAGAGAAATGTGACGCACGCGACCTGCCCATCACAAGCCTAAATGTTTAACGATCTGTTGAAAAAGGTCGCATTAGCAGCAGCTTACCGCAGGTGCTAATATGGGGTTGGGCTGTGCCCTTACGAAATTAATGATGCTGGACGATTTTGGCAGGCGCCATATTTGAGTGCCAATTTTTCTGCTACAGGCCCTTGTTCCCCGCACAAGTCTGGCTTATGTCCACTTCGCCCGCTGGCACTCGCTGGCGGCGACTGCTAATTTCCAAAAATTCGAAAACATCTTCAAAAACTTAGGAGGACTGCATGAAATTCCGTCCGCTTCACGACCGCGTCGTGGTCAAGCGCATCGACGCCGAAGAGAAGACCGCAGGCGGCATCATCATTCCGGATAGTGCCAAGGAAAAGCCCTCGCAGGGCGAAGTCATCGCCGTCGGCCCGGGCGGCCGCGACGAAGCCGGCAAGCTGATCCCGATCGACATCAAGGTCGGCGACCGCGTGCTGTTCGGCAAGTGGTCGGGCACCGAGGTCAAGCTCGACGGCCAGGAGCTGCTGATCATGAAGGAGAGCGACATCATGGGCGTTCTCACCGACCTCCCCGCCGCCAAGAAGAAGGCCGCTTAAGCACTGCACCGCCCTCACCCTGAGGA
This sequence comes from uncultured Alphaproteobacteria bacterium, assembly GCA_963753875.1. Classification (GTDB taxonomy): domain Bacteria; phylum Pseudomonadota; class Alphaproteobacteria; order Rhizobiales; family Xanthobacteraceae; genus Bradyrhizobium. The sequence continues at coordinate 51,579 of CAVWDY010000019.1, forward strand.
GCGCCCGCAGGGCGCGTCTCGAAGGGTGAGAGAGAATTAGCCTCATCCTTCGAGACGCGGACAAGTCCGCTCCTCAGGATGAGGAAACAGATCAACTCAGGGAAAACAAATATGTCAGCCAAAGAAGTCAAATTCGGCGTCGATGCCCGCGACCGCATGCTGCGCGGCGTCGACATTCTCGCCAACGCCGTCAAGGTGACGCTCGGCCCCAAGGGCCGCAACGTCGTCCTCGACAAATCGTTCGGCGCTCCCCGCATCACCAAGGACGGCGTCACCGTCGCCAAGGAAATCGAGCTTGACGACAAGTTCGAGAACATGGGCGCCCAGATGGTGCGCGAAGTCGCCTCCAAGTCGGCGGACGCTGCCGGCGACGGCACTACCACCGCGACGGTTCTCGCGGCTGCGATCGTCCGGGAAGGCGCCAAGGCAGTTGCCGCCGGCATGAACCCGATGGATCTGAAGCGCGGTATCGACCTAGCGGTGGAAGCCGTGGTCGCCGACCTCGTCAAGAACTCCAAGAAGGTCACCTCGAACGAGGAAATCGCCCAGGTCGGCACCATTTCCGCCAACGGCGACGCCGAGATCGGCAAGTTCCTCTCCGACGCGATGAAGAAGGTCGGCAACGAGGGCGTCATCACGGTTGAGGAAGCCAAGTCGCTGGAGACCGAACTCGATGTCGTCGAAGGCATGCAGTTCGACCGCGGCTACATCTCGCCCTACTTCGTCACCAATGCCGACAAGATGCGCGTTGAGATGGACGACGCCTACATCCTGATCAACGAGAAGAAGCTCTCCTCGCTGAACGAACTGCTGCCGCTGCTCGAGGCCGTGGTGCAGACCGGCAAGCCGCTGGTCATCGTCGCGGAAGACGTCGAAGGCGAGGCTTTGGCCACGCTTGTTGTGAATCGTCTGCGTGGCGGCCTGAAGGTCGCCGCCGTCAAGGCGCCGGGCTTCGGCGACCGCCGCAAGGCCATGCTGCAGGACATCGCCGTCCTCACCGGCGGCCAGGCGATCTCGGAAGATCTCGGCATCAAGCTCGAGAACGTCACGCTCTCCATGCTCGGCCGCGCCAAGAAGGTGATGATCGACAAGGAGAACACCACCATCGTCAACGGCGCCGGCAAGAAGGCCGACATCGAAGCCCGCGTGGCGCAGATCAAGGCGCAGATCGAGGAAACCACCTCGGACTACGACCGTGAAAAGCTGCAGGAGCGTCTGGCCAAGCTCGCAGGCGGCGTCGCGGTGATCCGCGTCGGCGGCGCGACCGAGGTCGAAGTGAAGGAGCGCAAGGATCGCGTTGATGACGCGATGCATGCGACCCGTGCGGCGGTGGAAGAAGGCATCGTGCCGGGCGGCGGCGTCGCCCTGCTGCGTGCCTCCGAGCATCTCAAGGGGCTTCGCACCAAGAACGACGACCAGAAGACCGGCGTCGAGATCGTCCGCAAGGCGCTGTCCTGGCCAGCCCGCCAGATCGCAATCAACGCAGGCGAGGACGGCTCCGTGATCGTCGGCAAGATCCTCGAAAAGGATCAGTACTCCTACGGCTTCGACTCGCAGAGCGGCGAATACGTCAACCTGATCGCGAAGGGCATCATCGACCCGACCAAGGTGGTTCGCGTGGCGATCCAGAACGCAGCCTCGGTTGCCGCTCTCCTGATCACCACCGAAGCCATGGTGGCCGAACTGCCGAAGAAGAACGCTCCGGCGGGCGGCGGCATGCCCCCGGGCGGCGGCATGGGCGGCATGGATTTCTAAGAAATCCAATTCGCTTCACGCGATCCAAGAATGCAAAACCCCGGCAGCGATGCCGGGGTTTTTCGTCATTTCGGGGCGCGCCGCTTGGCGCGAGCCCGGAATCCATATTCCCGATCGTGGTTATGGATTCCGGGCTCGACGCTTCGCATCGCCCCGGAATGACGAGCGTCAAAATGCGAAGCGCGCCATCATACGCAAATAAGTCGCCCCCGCCTCACTCCACCCGCGCCACCACGGCGAGCCGCTTGATGCCCTGATTGCGGTAGGCGTTGAGGAAGGCGTTGTAGTCCTTGAAGGAAACGCAGCCGTTGGAATCACCGTTCGGGCCGAGCATGTAGGTATGCGCGAGAAGGCCGGATCGCCCGTAGATCGCCTCCTCGCCGCCGATCGGATTCAGCCGCAGCGCCGGCACGCCGTGAAACAGCGCCTCGCGCGGCTTCAGTTCGTAGACATGCGGCGGCGTCACGCCCCGCATCCTGATATTCGCCGAGTTCGGATCGTCAAGCTTCGCGCCAAGGCCGGAATGCGCCTCAAGTTTTGTGCCGTCGGGCAGGTAAACCATGTGCGCGGAAATATCGTAGACCGCGGTCGATTGATCGTAACGCGGCGTGCTGCCCGCCAGCGCCGGATTCTGCGTCGGGCCAAGGCTACCGGTAACGCTGGCGTCGGCGGACGCAAACGACAACAGCGACGGTCCATGCGGTTGCGGCTTACCCCAGAGCTTTTCGAAAACCGTCTGCTTCTCGTTCGAGGCGATCGACATCACCGCCGCCTTGGCGCGTTGCGCCATGTTGCGGACCGACGCCACTGCCGTATTCGCTGGCTTGGGCTCGACGGGCCCTGGTGCGGGCGGGATCGCGGCTACCTGAACCGGCGCCCGTGGCGGCGACGATTCCTTCGGCTTGGCTGCTTCCGCGAGCTTCGCGGTCTCGGGCTGCGCCTTCGGTGCTTCCGCAAGCTTTGAGGTTTCGGCCAGCGGCGCCGGCGCAACACCTTGTGGTGCGGCTGCGGCAAACCGGTCATCGAACGAAAGCGATTGAGGCGACGGGACGGTTGCGGGCGCGGAAATCAACGGCGGCGGTTCGGGCTGAGCGATACGCGTGCTGTCGACCGGTGGCGCGCTGCGGACCGCAACACCCGCCCAGCGTCTGTTCACAGGCTCATCGGAACTCGCAGCGCCGAGCCGCGGAAAGGGGCTGGCCGCGAAAATGTTGGCATAGACCGTCCATGCGCAACCGAGCACAAGAACGGTGACCGTCGCGCCGGCAAGAAAACTCTGAGAGGTGGCTTTCCGGGCTGATCTTCTGTGTTTGGACGCCGCGAAACTGTAACACGCAACTGTACTGATACTCATCCGCTCCGCATCCAGACTGATCCCACCTTGTCCCCCGCAGCCGCCGTTCGATGAGGTACATTCCTCAAATACATTCGAACGGCGGCCTGCGCGCGATCATCCGCCGAATTCCGGCGAACCATCTCGCAGAGGCGCGGAGCGTCATTAAGGCGGCTTTTAGTTAAATGCGGATTAAGTGCGGGCTGTTGTTGGGCAGTCCCATTTTGATACGAAATGCGCTGGGATTGCCCGCACATTTACGGAACAAATCGAGGCAGCTCGCTTGGTAAGTCAGCTTCGGAGATACCAGTCCGTCCCGCGCCCCTCGCGCCACGCAGATCCTGTCCGGGATCGGCGGACGCACCATTCATCTCGCCGCCCCAAAAATGCCTGATTGTGCCGCCCTTCCGCGTGAACACCTTGAATCCCGCGTCGTCGCCGCCGTTCTCGGTCAGCCCATAATAGTCACGGCTGAATTCGAAGGAGACGTCCTGATAGAGCGGCAGATGGCGCCAGCCGCGCTCGCGCTTGAACGCAACAAGCCGCTCGATCGGTGTCTAATCCGGCAGTGGCGCGACGCCCCGTTTGGCCGGGAAAGACGAGCAAAGGCCCGCCACAACGTGGTCGCCCCCGCCAAGTCCTTGTAGACTTGGCCAAGGCGATTCGAATTGCGGCCAAGCTGAATGGAGGGCGCCGCCCTTCCCGGCCCTCAGGAGGCACCGATGCAAAGCGTGGGGCGCAAGCTGGCATTCGTGCTGGCCTCCTCCAACCACGGCACCATGATCGTCAACCGACTCGATTACCGCATGGTCGATTCGCAGCGGGGCTATGGGGTCGGCTTTCAGATCCTGGAAACCGCGTCCTTCGACCCCTCGGAAGTCAAGCTGGCGGTTGATTTGCTCGCCCTTCGCCGCAAGCATCACGGCGACGGCGTCGTGGCCATCGACTGCGGCGCCAATATCGGTGTCCATACCATCGAATGGGCGATGTCGATGACGGGTTGGGGATCCGTCCTTTCCATCGAGGCGCAAGAGCGCATTTACTATGCCCTCGCCGGCAATATCGCGATCAATAATTGCTTCAACGCCATTGCGGTGCACGGCGCGGTGTCGTCCGAAAGCGGAATTCTGAAGATTCCGAATCCCAACTATTTGGTTCCGTCCAGCTTCGGCAGTCTCGAGCTGCGCCAGCGCAACGGCAACGAGTTCATCGGCCAGCCGGTCGATTATGAGAATACCGTCAACGTCAGGAAACTGAAGCTCGATGAATTCAACCTGCCACGCGTCGATCTCATCAAGATCGACGTCGAAGGGATGGAACTGGAGGCGCTGGAGGGAGCAAGCGATATGATCGGTCGAAGCCACCCGATCATGCTGATCGAGAAGATCAAGGCGGACGCCGCCAAGCTGCGTCAATGGCTGGAATCCCGTGGCTACGAGATCATCGAGGCCGGGATCAACCTGCTCGCGATCCACAAGAGCGACAAGACGCTTGCTGAGATCAGGCCGAACCAGCCTTCGGCCGCGCAACCCGCAGCCTGAGCAGATAAAGCCGCGAAGGCTCGCTCACGGCAACAATTCCGGCGGCGGGGAATCGTCGAGCACCGCGCCTTTGGGACTTTCGAGCAGATCGAGCCCATAGGTTTCGATCGTGAGCGGCCCGCGCATGCGCTTGAGTTCCGCGACCCGCGTGACCCGCGCAAAGGTCTCTTTCACATAGGGTTGCGCGGCCGGCCGCACCTCGTCGACATATAACAGCCTGCCGGACAACAGCGCCGGATCGGGCTCGGGCATGTTGACCCAGCGAATGCGCTGCGTCGGCTGCACCACGCAGGTATCTTTCGGAAGATAGAAGGCGAGCCAGCTCGTGGTGCCGTAATCCGGCGCCAGCACGCAAGCAGCACCTGTGCGGACGCGAACGGCCTCGATCCCGGCGGCGAGCTCGCGCCAGCCGACGCCGACGCTGCGAACGGTCGCGTCACGGCGGAAGCCCGAGAGCGCGCCGGTGTTGGCCTGCACGATCAGGAGCGCGAACATCAGGATGCCCACCGGCGATGCCCATCGCAGACAAAAGTTGACGACGCGCTGCGGGCGGACGTCCCATCGCGTCAAATGCGCAGCCACGGCAGCAGCAATCGCGAAGGCCGGATAGACCGGCGCGAACCAGTTGGCCTCGACACGGGCGTGCAGCGCATGCCAGATGAAATACGCCACGATGGTCCAGAAGATCGCGTTGATCAGCGCGCGCGCGGCCAAGGCGCCGCCATCGCGCCTGACCAGCGCGTAGAGTCCCATCGCACCCAGGATGAAGACGAGCGGCGTTGCGAATGCGACCTGGGTCGGGATCAATTCGCCGATGAATGACGGCTTGAACTCCTCGATCCGGGACCGGCCGATCTGCTTGATGAAGGAAACCCAATGGTGATCGGCATTCCAGAGGATGACCGGGGAAAATATCGCAAGGGCCACGACCCCGCCGAGATATGGCCATGGCGAAGCCAGCCAGCGGCGCAGTTTTGGCACGCTCGCCAGCCAGATCAGGATCGCCGGGCCGAAAAACAGCGCGGTGTATTTCGACAAGAGCGCCACGCCAACGGCGGCGCCGACCGCGAGCCACCACGCGCCCCGCCCGGTCTCGGGCACCTTGGCGAGGAAGAACAGGACAAAACTCGAGGCCACCAGCAACGGCGAATCCGGCGTCACGATCAGCGTGCCGACCGCAGCCATCAGGGTGACGTTGAGCAGAATGGTCGCGGTTGCCGCCACGCGCTGGCCGCCGAACAGGATCGCGGCCGTGCGATACAACGCAAAGCTCATCGGCAGCGCGAGCAGGATCGACACCAGCCGGACGCCGAGTTCGGTGTCGCCGGCAATCAGTGTGCCGAGACGAATAATGACGGCGACGCCGGGCGGGTGATCGTAGTAACCGAAAGCGAGATGCTTCGACCACATCCAGTAATAGGCTTCGTCGAAGGTCAGCGGCGTCCAGGCGGCGCCGACCAGCCGCAGCGCCACCAGCGCCACCACCGTGAGCGAGGTGTTGCGCACGAGCCGAGCCTCGTTCGGACTCATGGGACGTTCATCGCTTGCGCCAGACGAACAGTCCGGACATCGCGTAGTTCCAGACCACGCCCATCAATGCGCCGGCCGCGCCCGCCAGCCACCAGATCGGCTCCTGATCGTAGACCGAGAACGCCACGCCGACATTGGCGAGAAGGCCGACGCTGCAGACGAGATAAAACAACAACAGGCCGCGCAGGATCGCCAAACCTTTCAACCGCTGGTCGCGATAGGTGAGAAAATTGTTGAGGAGGAAATTGCTGGTCATGGCCGACAGCGCGCCGCAGGCCTGTGCTTCCGGAAACGGCCAATCAAAAGCTTCGAGCGCGGCATACAGCGCCACGAAATGCACGATCAGGCCGATCGATCCGACCATCGCAAACAACAGGAAACGCAGCGACACCACGTCATGGGTCAGCTTCGCCAGCACCAGCCCCAGGAAATCCAGCGCCACCATGGAGTCGAGTTTGCTCTCGCCATGCAGCCGCGAGCCGAAGGTGTAGGGAATTTCCTTGATGCGCAAATTGCCGCGCGCGGTGGCGACGATATCGAGCAGGATCTTGAAGCCTTGGGTGGACAACTGCGGCGCCAGTTGCTCGAAGCGATCCCTGCGGATCATGAAGAAGCCGCTCATGGGATCGGCGATCTTGACCCGCAGCACGCGTTTTGCGACCTCGGTCGCGAGCGCGCTGGCCCCTGCCCGCTGACGATTGAAACTATCAGCGCTGCCGCCTTCGATATAACGGCTGCCAACCACGAGGTCGAACTCGCCGCCTTGCAGCAGCGCCAGCATTTTCGACAGCTGGGTCTCATCGTGCTGCAGGTCGGCGTCGATCACGGCGGCGCACGGCGCGCTCGATGCCAGGATGCCCTCGATGCAGGCGCCCGAGAGGCCGCGCCGCCCGATCCGCCGGATACAGCGAACCCGGCCATCCTCGCGCGCCAGCGCCCGCACGACGTCCCAGGTACCGTCGGGGGAATTGTCATCGACGAAGATGACTTCGAACGCCGTGCCTGCCAGCGCTGCCTCCAGCCGCCGAAACAGCGTGGTGACGTTGTCGCGCTCGTTGAAGGTGGGAACGATAACCGAAAGCTGAAGCAAACCAGCGGCCTGCGGCGGGCTCACGGGCCGGGGTTGGATGGCGTCATTCATGCCGCCAGCGTATATCCGATCCCTTCCGGGGCTGCCAAGGCGGAGTTCCAAAAGACCAGTGGGGAAACGGGCCAAAATGGGCCCGAAAATGCCAACGACCACGAACAGAGGGCGCGCGTACATCCGGCGCAGCCGAGCTATTCAGTGGTCGTTCCAGCGCCGGAGCTATGAAGCATCGACGTCGCCGTTAGAAACAAGATAGGGACGGTCAGGGCGTTTCGCAAGGGGGTGAGCGGTTCTGCGGCGAGCAGGTGGCATACTTCGCTCGCATCCCGTCGCAGCGCCGGCGAACTGGCCAATTCCCGGTGATTTGACTAGGCTCCGCCCGAAAATCCCTTGTCTCCTTTCTCGACGAGACCCGCCGGTGACCCAGCCTCCCAAACCCGCCCCCAAACCCGCTTCGAAGAAATCAGGCCATAGCTATATCGGCGTTGGCGGCTGGACCTTTGCGCCGTGGCGCGGCGTGTTTTATCCGGAGAAGCTGGCGCAGGCGAAGGAGCTTGCTTACGCCGCCTCGAAGCTGACCTCGATCGAGATCAACGGCACTTACTACGGCTCGCAGAAACCGGAGAGCTTTCGCAAATGGGCGCGCGAGGTGCCCGATGGTTTTGTGTTCTCGGTGAAGGGCCCACGCTTCGCCACCAATCGCCGCGTGCTGGCCGAGGCCGGCGATTCCATCAAACGGTTCTACGATTCCGGCGTACTCGAACTCGGCGACCATCTGGGTCCGGTGCTCTGGCAGTTCGCGCCGACCAAGAAATTTGACGAAGCGGATTTCGGCAAGTTTCTGGAGCTGTTGCCGCGCAAGCTTGACGGCCGCGCGCTTCGCCATGTGGTCGAGGTGCGGAACGACAGTTTTTGCGCGCCCGATTTCATCGCGCTGTTGCGCAAGTTCGAAACGCCTGTCGTGTTCGCCGAGCACGGCAAGTATCCGGCGATTGCCGACGTCGTCGGCGATTTCGTCTACGCACGGTTGCAGAAGGGTAATGACGAGATCAAGACCTGCTATCCGCCGAAGCAGCTCGATGCCTGGGCGAAGCGGCTGCAACTATGGGCCGATGGCGGCGAACCGGACGATCTGCCGCGCGTCGATCCGACCAAGGCGAAGAAAGTCCCGCGCGACGTCTTCGCCTATGTGATCCACGAGGGCAAGGTGCGCGCGCCGGCAGGCGCGATGGAATTGATCGCGCGCGTAGCGTAGCCAGGTATTCCCATGGCCAAAGTCAAAAAACTCTTCACCATCGGTTATGAACAGACGCCGGCCAAATCGGTGCTCGACGAACTCGAACACGCCGGCGTGAAGCTGTTGGTGGATGTGCGCGCCGTCGCCGCCTCGCGCCGTCCCGGCTTTTCCAAGAACCAGCTCGCGGCAGGACTCGACGAGCGCGGCATTTCATATCTGCATCTGCGCGGGCTCGGCACGCCGAAGGACGGCCGCGAGGCCGCGCGCAGCGGTCAGTTCGACATGCTCCACAAAATTTATGCGAAGCATCTGAAGACACCGCAGGCGAGAGAAGAACTCGACGAATTGTCCGCGCTGGTCAAAAAATCCGGCCCGATCTGCATTCTCTGCTACGAGCGCGACCACCGCCATTGCCACCGGCAATGGATCGCCGAGATCATCGAGGACCGCGACGGCGTCAGGATAGAGAATCTGGTCGCGAAGCAGGTGTAAGGCCCCTTCACCTTCCCTACGGCGGGGCGTCGCCGGCATCAATCGAGCGTGCGGCGGAAGCGCAATACCGCGATCGTCATCGCCAGCAGCATCAGCGCCAGCAGGGCCATTGCGTCATATCGCAGGTTTGGCAGTTCCGCGCCTTTCAGCATGATGGCCCGGACAATCCGCAGATAATGCGTCAGCGGCAGGCCCTCGCCGATATATTGCGCCCACACCGGCATGCCCATGAAAGGAAACATGAAGCCTGACAGCAGAATGCTCGGCAGGAAAAACATGATCGACATCTGCATCGCCTGCAGCTGGTTCTGCGCGATGGTCGAAAACGTGTAACCGATCGAAAGATTGGTGGTGATGAAGAGCGTGGAGAGCAACGCCAGCAGGATCAGGCTGCCGCGCACCGGCACTCCGAACAGCAACACGCCAATTCCAATGATCAATATGGCCTGGATGAAACCCACCAGCACATAGGGAATGATCTTGCCAAGCATCACCTCGACCGGTGTGATCGGCATCGACAGCAGGCTCTCCATGGTGCCGCGTTCGATCTCGCGCGTCACCGAAAGCGCGGTGAAGATCAGCATCGTCATGGTGAGGATGGTGCCGACCAGGCCCGGCACGATATTGAGCCGCGACGACGCGGCGGGGTTGTAGCGCGCGTGCGCCCGGATCTCGAACGGCAGCGACGGCGGATCGCCCGCGAACAGATCATGCGACAGCGCGGTTTGAACCACGACGCCGAGCGCCGACAGCGCCGAGCCTGCGGCCACGGGATCGGTGGCGTCGGCGGCGACCAGCAGCGCCGGGTAATCGCCGCGCCGCACCGCGCGCTCGAAGCCGCGCGGAATTTCCACGCCGAACAGCACTTTGCCCGACAACAAGAGATTGTCGAACTCGGTGACATCGTGCACTTCCCGCGTGAAGTGGAAATAGGAGGTATTCTCCAGCGCTTTCAGGATCGAGCGCGCGAGGTCGCTGTCTTCCTGCAACAGGACGGCGGTGGGTAGATTGCGGGGCGTAGTGTTGATGGCGTAACCGAACAGCAAGAGCTGCATCACCGGAATGATCACGATCATGGCGAACGAGACACGGTCGCGACTGAGCTGGATGAACTCCTTGGCCACCATCGCATAGCAGCGCCGCCAGAAGCCGAAGCGCGGCTCCGGGATTTCGTTTCGGTGGCTCGGAGGGCTCGTCACGCTCACTGGAAATTATCCTTCGAGCGGGTCATCAGTTCGATGAACACGTCCTCCAGCGACGGCTCGCCGTGCTGCCAGTGCAATTCCTTGTGCTCGCGCCAGGGCGCGATAGTGGCCTCGAGCGCGGCCCTGTCACGACCGGACACATGCAGGCTGGTTCCGAACGGCGCCACCATGTCGACGCCGGGTTTACCGGTGAGCCGGTCCTGCAGCGCATGGAGGTCGTCGCCGGTGACGGTGTAGGTCGACAGCGCCGATTTGGCGATCACTTCCTCCACGGTGCCGTGCGCCAGCAGGTAGCCGTAGGCGATATAGGCGATCTCGTGGCAGCGCTCGGCCTCGTCCATGTAATGGGTCGAGACCAGCACCGTCAGCCCGTCCGCCGCCAGCGCGTGGATTTCGTTCCAGAAATCGCGGCGCGCCTTGGGATCGACGCCCGCGGTCGGCTCGTCCAGCAGCAGCAATTGCGGGTTGGGCAAGGTGCAGGCGCCGAGCGCGAGGCGCTGCTTCCAGCCGCCTGAAAGCTCGCCGGCGAGCTGCTCTTCGCGGCCGCTCAAGCCCAGCCGCTTGATCATGTCGCTCGCGGCGCCGTGCGCATCGCGCATGCCGTAGAGCCGCGCGACGAATTCCAGGTTCTCCCGCACCGACAGATCCTGGTACAGCGAAAAGCGCTGCGTCATGTAGCCGACCTGGCGCTTGATCTTGTTGGCGTCGCGGCGGATGTCGTAGCCGAGGCATCTGCCCTCGCCGCTGTCAGGCGTCAATAGACCGCAGAGCATGCGGATGGTGGTGGTCTTGCCGCTGCCGTTCGGACCGAGGAAGCCGTAGATGGTGCCGCGCTTCACCTGCATGCTGAGGTCATGCACCACCTCGCGGCCATCGAACGATTTCGACAGACCACGGACGTCGATGGCGATGTCGGAGGCGGACGCCGGCATCGCGCTCATCGCTTGTCCGCAACCGGCGTCTTGGGATTGAGGAATACGCTGATCGGTTGGCCGACCCGCAAGACATCGGGCCGCGAGGGCCGCGCCTGAACGAGGTAAACGAGCTTGTTGCGTTCATCCAGGCTGTAGATGACGGGCGGGGTGTATTCGGCCGAGGTCGCGATGAAGTAGATTTTCGCGGTGAGGTCGGCGGCGCAGTTGTCGCAGGTCACCCGCACTTCCTCGCCGATCGCAAGCTTCGGCAAATCGGTCTCCGGCACGTAAAACCGCACCTTCATATTGCCGGGCGGCATGATCGACAGCACCGGCCGCTGCGCCGGCACCGTCTCGCCCACGCGGAAATAGATCTGCTGAACGGTACCGCTCACCGGCGCAAAGCCGATCCGACGCGCGAGGCGCGTCTGCGAGGTCACGACGCGCGCCTCGGCCACGCGCAGCGCCGACACCGCGGCGTCCAGAGTGGCCTGCGTCCCGGAGCCCGTCTTGCTCAGCGATAATGCGCGGTCATAGGTTTGCTGGGCGTTGGCCAGCGTCGCATTGGTCTGGTTGAGGTCGGCCTGCTGCAGATCGTCATCCACCGAATAAAGCTGGCGCCTGATTTGACCTCGTCGCCCTCACGCACATTGAGCTTGGTCACGCGTCCGGATTCGTCGGGGCTGACGAAAATCATGTCGGCCTCGACCCAGCCCTGATAACCGGGATTCCGCGGCGCGTTGCAGCCGGCGAGCACTGCCGCCAGTGTGAGCGCCGCCAAAATTCGCGATACCGTTCGCGGCGGGGTCATGCCGTCCTCCGTTCGCCAAAGATCATGTCGAGATGGACGCGAAGCATTGCGGTGGCGTCGAGCGGCGCGTGCCTGCCAAATAGTCCCTGCCAGATCACGGCGATGATCGCGGGCGCCACGAGGATCTGTGGAAAGCGGGCCAAATTCTCGTGCTTGATTTCACCGCGCGCGACGCCCAACTCGATCAACGCGCGCATGGCGGCGAGGCCGCGCGAAACCACTTCGCGATAGTAGAAATCGGCGACACTGGGAAATCTCGGACCTTCCGCGACGATCAAACGCACGATGTCGCCGCGCCGGGTGGACGCCACTTCCTGAATAAAGGCGCGGGCGAAACCTTCGACTGCCTCCCGAACCGATCCGCCGATGGGTGGCGGTGCGTGCAATCGACCGATCAGCGGCACCAGCGCCGTTCGGATCAGTTCCTCGAACATCGATTCCTTGTCCTTGAAATGCAGGTAGATCGTGCCCTTGGCGACGCCCGCCCTCTTGGCGACGTCGTCAAGCCGCGTTGCGGTGAATCCCCGCGAGATAAATTCATCCAACGCCGCATCGATGATGGCCTGACGCCGATCGGCCGCGCGCTCCGCACGGCTGGACGGAGGTTTGGACGAAGACGCCACCGGTAACGTCGGCTTCGGCGCTTTGGCCGAAACAGCCTTCTCCCCGCGCCGACGGGCGGCCGGTTTTGACGGGGGTAGTGCTGCAGGGCTCCTTCGGGAACTTGACATCCAGCAAACATGACTGACTGGTCAGTCATTGTCAACCCCGGTGTTGTCCCTTTCACCTGGAGGCCAGCGATGATTGGATATCGAAACGCTTAACCCGCTAGCTGTGAAACTTCAGCCCGTCGACGATCTTGTCGATCACCTTGCGCTCGGCGCGCATGGCTAGCCCAACCAGATTGAGTTCGGCGCGGATCACGGCCCTCACCGCCTCGCGGTTGGCGGCATCATGCGTGGTCTTGAACATATCCTCGGTATAGACCGCAGGCGTCACGTTGCGCGCCAGCGCCCGCTCCAGCGCGCGGGTCAATGCGGCGCGGTCGGCGCCATAGATCAGGATGGGCTGACCGATCAGCGACATATAACGCGTACCTGAACCATCAGAATAGGGTTCGCCGATGCATTCCGGAAACGCAGCCGCGATCCCGCTGCTTAAGAATGCCGCGACGTTCAGCTTCTGCCACGCTTCGAGGTCGGTCCGGATCACGACCGCGATCTTGGTATCGAATTGCATGGACGATTCAGCCTGTGAGGAAATGATTGCGCTGGAGCGTAGCTTCGATATCTCGGAAACGGAAGTACACTCCCTCCCCCGCTACAGGGAGAGGTTAAAACACACGCTGACAGACGATGAGTCCTATCCCTTGGCGTCGCAGGCCCAGGCGCGGATCACGCATTCCTTGCCGCCGAACTCGTAGCATTTGCGCGTCGCGGCGTTGAGCGAGCTCGATATCCGCGGCTTGACGGCGTAGCCATGGGCGCCGCAGGGATTGGCCATGTCGACCGCAAGCGCCGCGCAGGCGCGCTTCATGGTCACGGTGGTGGGGCAGTCGCCCTTGCATTGCCTGCGCGCAGCGGCCAATGCGTCAGCCTCGCCGGCATAGTCGAAAGCCTGGCCGTAAACGCCGCATTTGCCGATAGCGAACGCACCCGCCGCCCACGCCTCCGTTGCGAATCGGGTCGCGGCCAGCGCCAGCGTCAAAAGAAAAATGGTCATCGCGCGGCGTTGCGCGTTCGTCAAAGACGTCAAAAGCCCCTCCCCGAGGTAATCGGGCGGAATCTAGCTCAGGGGACGTTTCAACTTGGTGAACGGCGCGTTGAATACAGATCGGGCGCGCGGTGCGTTTTATTAGCCGCGCCGCGCAGCCTCGAGTGCCTGGGGCGTATCGATATCGAGAAACGCGCCAAGGCCCTCGACCGGGACTTCCGCCACCGCCTCGCTGTGCTTCGCGATCAGATGACGGGCGCCGATATCGCCGTCGAGCGTCATCAATTCGTTGAAGAAGCGGCGCGACCACAGCACCGGATTGCCACGGCGGCCATCGCTGACGGGGACCGCGATCAAATTGCCGCGATCGGGCGCAAAGGCTTCGATCAGGTGGTCGATCAATGGCGCCGAGATCATCGGCATGTCGCCGAGGCAAATCACCGCGCCATCGGCATCGTCAGGAACCGCCGCGACGCCCGCCTTCACGGAACTCGCAAGCCCCTGCGCGAAATCCGGGTTGCGGACGAATTTCACACCGAGCCCCTGCAAGGCCTTCTCGACCAGTTCAGCCTGATGGCCGGTGACAACGATGACGCCCTTGGCTTTCGACGCCAGCGCCTGCTCGGTCACGGTCCGGACCAGCGGTTTGCCGCCGAGTTCGGCCAGAAGCTTGTTGGGGCCGCCCATCCGGGTCGAACGGCCCGCCGCAAGAATGATCGCGGCGACCTGGCGGTTGCCGTCGGACTTAAGACTTTCGCGCGGTTGCGGCCGCGTCACGATTTCCATCAACAGCCCGCCGACACCCATGCCGGTGAGTTCGGCGCGGGTGACCTTCAGGCCGGCCAACAGACGCATCAACACCCAGTCGAAACCGTTTTCCACCGGCGAGCGCGCGCAGCCGGGCGCGCCGAGCACCGGCACGCCGGCGGCATTGCCGATCAGGAGCAAATTGCCGGGATCGACCGGCATGCCGAAATGCTCGATGGCGCCGCCGATGCCCGAGATCGCCGCCGGGATCACGTCGCGCCGGTCGGCGATCGCGGAGGCTCCGAACACGATCACGAGTTCGGCGCCGAGACCGAGCAATTCCTTGATCGCAGCCTTGAGCGCGTCTCATCGTGCGGCACGCGACGCTCGGCCATGATAGTGGCGCCGGCGGGCGCCAGCCGCTCCGCCGTTACCCGCAAGGTCTTGTCCACCACCTTCGGCGCCAGCCCCGGCAGCAAGGTCGAGATGATGCCGACGCGCTTGATCGTGTAAGGCGCGATCCGCAGCGCGCTGCCCTTTGCCGCCGCTACCGCCGCGTCGCGCAGCTTCGCCTCGACCCCGAACGGAATGAGTTTGACGGTGGCGACCATTTCGCCTTCGACAACGGGTTTGAAGGCGGCAAGGGTGGCAAAGGTGATCGCCTCATCGACACCGTTGATGCGGTCGACCGCGGCGCGGTCCACCACCAGCACGCCGGCGCGGCCGGCGAACAGATTGGCGCGGCCCGTAAAGGCGCGCTCGACATTGATGCCGTCACCAGCGACGGCCCGCGCAATGCCGGCGGCGGCGACGTCCTCGGAGACGTCGCCTTCCTCGAGCCGCACGACGACGATTTCCTTGACGCCGGCACGGATCAACGCCGCGACCTCGGCCGGGCCGATAGTCGTGCCTTTCTTGAGCACCAGCGAACCCTGGCGCAGGGTGTGAACGGTGACGCCGCCGATCGCGTCCGCCGGACTGGCAGGGCCGAATTTCATGCCGCGGCTTCTTTTTCTTTCGGCAACCGCAACTGCGCCGTGATCTCGGCCATGATCGAAACCGCGATCTCCGACGGCGAGACCGCGCCGATCGAAAGGCCAATCGGCGCGTGGATGCGGGCGATGTCGCTGTCCTTTGCACCTTGCGCCTTCAGGCGCTCGGCACGCTTGGCATGGGTTTTTCGCGAACCGAGCGCGCCAATATAAAAGCAGTCGCGCTCGAACGCGTGCAATAGCGCCGGATCGTCGATCTTCGGATCGTGCGTCAGCGCCACAAAGGCCGTGTAGTGATCGATGTTGAGCGGCGGCAGCGCCACGTCGGGCCATTCGGCGATCAGCGGCACATCCGGAAACCGCTCGGGGCTGGCGAAGGCGGTGCGCGGGTCCACCACCGTCACATCATAGTCGAGCGAGCGCGCCAGCGGCGCGAGCGCCTGGCTGATATGGACGGCGCCGACAATCACGAGCTTTGCCGTCGGCGCATAGACGTTGAGAAACAGTTTCTTGCCGCCGGCCTCGATCGTGCCGCTCTTGCCCATGCGCAATTGTTTTGTCAGTTCAGTGCGCAAGGGATCGGCGGCGAAGTCCTTGGCCTTGACCAGCCGCTGCTCGCCATTGGCGGTGTCGGTCACGACAATCACGGGCCGCCGCGCGGCGCGCTCAGCATTAAGTACGGCTAGCGTCTGAAGCTTCACGGTTATCCGACCTTTTCGACGAACACGCGGATGGTGCCACCGCAGGACAGGCCGACATTCCAGGCGGTCTCGTCGGCGACGCCGAATTCGAGCATTTTGGGTTGGCCGCTGGCGATCACATCCAGCGCTTCGGTGACGACGGCGCCTTCGACGCAGCCGCCGGAGACCGAGCCCAGAAACGTGCCGTCATCATTGATGACAAGGCTCGATCCGGCCGGTCGTGGCGCCGACCCCCAGGTCTCGACCACGGTGGCGAGTGCGACGCCGTGGCCGGCCTTCTGCCAGTCCTCAGCCGCTTTAAGGATGTCTTCGTCGCGATTGAGCACGGGAGCCTCTTTCAAGCCTTGGTTTCTCAAGCTGCGGATCGGATCAGGCTGCGGTGATGCGCCGGCGCCGAGGACAGTGCCTCGATCAGCCCTTCGATGGAACTCAAATTATGTACCGGGCGGAATTCGTCAACGTGCGGCAGCATCATTTTGATGCCCTGCGCCTTGGCCTCGAAGCCGCCATAGCGCAGCAGCGGATTGAGCCAGATCAGGCGGCGGCAGGACCGGTGCAGCCGGTCCATCTCGAACGCCAGCCTGGCGTCGGCCTCGCGCTCCAGCCCGTCGGAGATCAGGAGCACGATGGCGCCCTGCCCCAGCACCCTGCGGCCCCAGAGCTTGTTGAAACTATGCAGCGAGGTCGCGATGCGGGTGCCCCCGGCCCAGTCCTCCACCGACGACGAACAACTGGCCAGCGCCTCGTCAGGGTCGCGTGCGCGCAGGCTGCGCGTCACATTGGTCAGGCGGGTGCCGAACAGGAATACCGACACCCGCTTGCGCGCATCGGTGATGGCATGCAGGAAATGCAGGAACAGCCGGGTATATTCGCTCATCGAACCCGATATATCGAGCAGCGCCACGATCGGCGCCGGCTTGTCGATCCGCCCCAGCCGATGGATATCGATGATGTCGCCGCCGGTGCGGAGCGACCCTCGCAAGGTGCGGCGCATATCGAGCCGCAGGCCCCGCGCGTCCGGCTGGTAGCGGCGGGTACGCAATTCGGCCTGCGGCAGTTTCATTTGCGCGATCGCGCGGGTCGCTTCCGCGATCTCGGCCGCGGTCATCTGCGCGAAATCCTTCTTTTGCAGCACTTCCTTGTCGGAGACCGAAAGCCGGAGCTCCTGTTCCTGGGCCTGCGGTGTCTCGGTCATCTGGGCCTGCGACAGCGCCTCCTGGACGCGGCGCGAGGCCGGCGGCGGCTTTTTCCTGGCGTGATCGGGCAGCGGCACCGAATCCAGCATGTGCTTCCATTCCTCGGCGGCGCGGAAGAACAGGTCGAAGGCCTGCGCGAAGATCAAAGCATGCTCATGGCGCTTGACGAAGATCGCCTCCAGCGTCGTGAACACGTCGGCGCGGTTGCCGATCTCGATCACCTGCAGCGCGTTCAGGGCATCGATGACGGCGCCGGGCCCGACCGGAATCCCGGCCGCGCGCAACGCCCGGGCAAAGCCGATGACGTTGTCAGCCATTTGACCGGTTGGGGGCGAGAGATGATTGATGGCCATCGGACAACCCATTCCTGTCATTCCGGGGCGTGCGAAGCACGAACCCGGAATCTCGCACCGCAATCTCCAGATTCTCCGATGTGCAATTGCACATCGTAGTTCGCTCGCTTCACTCGCGCCCCGGAATGACGAGCGTCAATTCTCGCTCGTCGCCTCTTTCAAAACCTTCTGCAGCGTATCGCCCTGCATGCGCGCGATGTCATCCTGGTATTTCAGGAGCGCGCCGATTGTATCGCCGACCACCTGCGGGGTCAGCGAGCGGGCATCGAGTTCGGTGAGCGCGGTCGCCCAGTCGATGGTCTCGGCAACGCCCGGCGATTTGTAGAAATCCTGGTCGCGCAGCGCCTGCACGAAATGGACCACCTGCTGCGACAATTTTGCGGAAATGCCGGGCACGCGCGATTTCACGATCGCGAGTTCCCGTTCGGCGGAAGGATAATCCACCCAGTGATAGAGACAGCGGCGCTTCAGCGCGTCGTGGATTTCGCGGGTGCGGTTCGAGGTGATGATGACGATCGGCGGATGCGGCGCTTTCACGGTGCCGAGTTCGGGAATCGTGACCTGGAAATCCGAGAGTATCTCCAACAAATAAGCCTCGAACGCCTCGTCGGCGCGATCGATCTCGTCGATCAGAAGCACCGGGGCGCCTGCCACATCCGGCTCCAGCGCCTGCAAGAGCGGCCGCTTGATCAGATAGCGTTCGGCGAAGATATCACTGGAGAGCTGGTCGCGATCGGTATCGCCGGCGGCTTCCGCAAGCCGGATCGCGATCATCTGCGCCGCGCTGTTCCACTCATAGACAGCGGACGCGACATCGAGGCCTTCGTAGCATTGCAGCCGGATCAGCTTTCGCCCGAGCGCCGCCGACAAGACCTTGGCGATCTCGGTCTTGCCGACGCCGGCCTCGCCTTCGAGAAACAGCGGCCGGCCCATCCGCAGCGACAGATACGTCACCGTCGCGAGCGAGCGCTCGGCGAGGTAACCGCGCGAGGACAACAGCTCGAGCATGGCATCGACGGAATTGGGCAGCGCCGATGCGGTCATGGGACAGCCAGCCTTGATGAGCCAGAAATTGGCAACGTCACGATTTGCCGGTCGCGGCTTCGACCGCGCGCCGCGCCAGCACCGCGATCAGATGCGCGCGATATTCGGCGCTGCCATGCAGGTCGCTGTTCAGCCCGGTCGCCGGCACCGTCAAGCCGTCGAGCGCCTTCGGCGAAAAGCGCTTCTTCAACGCCTCTTCGAACGTGGTGACGCGGAACACGCCTTCGGAGCCGGCGCCGGTGACGGCGACGCGCACGTCCGAGGGACGCTTGGCGACGAACACGCCGACCAGGGCATAGCGCGAGGCCTGGTTGCGGAATTTGACGTAGGCGGCCTTCTTCGGCAACGGGAACATCACCTTGGTGATAATCTCGTCGCTCTCCAGCGCGGTCGTGAACAACCCCTGGAAGAACTCCTCGGGCTTGAGGCGGCGCTTGTTGGTGACGATGGTCGCGCCGAGCGCGAGGCAGGCTGCGGGATAATCCGCGGTCGGATCGTTGTTGGCGAGCGAGCCGCCGATGGTGCCCTTGTGGCGCACCGCGGGGTCGCCGATCAGGCCGGCGAGTTCGGCGAGCGCCGGGATCGCTTCGCCGACGATGGCGGAGGTCGCGACCGCGTTGTGGGTTGCGGTGGCGCCGATCACCAGCGAACGGCCCTTCATCTCGATGCCGTCGAGCCCTTCGATGTGGGAGAGGTCGACCAGATGCGGCGGACTGGCGAGCCGCTGTTTCATGACCGGCAGCAAGGTGTGGCCGCCGGCGATCACCTTGGCGTCTTCATTCTTGACCAGCAGATTGGCGGCCTGCCGCACGGTCGCCGGACGATGATATTTGAATTCGTACATAAGGTATTCCTTGGGGTATTCCTGATCGCCGTGCGGTGACGTGCCTTTACGCGAGATCGGATTTCGCCATCGCCTTGGCGCCGGCCGCGATCGATTGAACGATGTTCTGATATCCGGTGCAGCGGCAAAGATTGCCTTCGAGCTCTTCGCGGATGGTGGGGTCGGACAGCTCGTGACCCTTGCGATGGACCAGATCGACCGCGGTCATGATCATGCCGGGCGTGCAGAAGCCGCATTGCAGGCCGTGATGCTCGCGGAACGCCTCCTGCATCGGATGCAGCGGCGCGCCGTCGGCGGCAAGCCCCTCGATCGTCCTGACTTCGTGCCCGTCAGCCATGACCGCAAGCGTGGTGCAGGATTTGACCGCCTTGCCGTCGAGATGCACGACACAGGCGCCGCATTGCGAGGTGTCGCAACCGACATGGGTGCCGGTCAGCCGCAGATTCTCGCGCAAGAACTGCACCAGGAGGGTGCGGGGGTCGACATTGGCATTGACGGGATTGCCGTTCACGATAAGGGAGATTTTGGCCATTCAGCACTCTCTTCATCTGCGCCGCCGCGTTGCACGGCAGCCCAGTCATTAAAATCGTTCCAAAGCCATAATATGGGCCATCCCGGCAATGAGCAACCTCATCGCGGCATGGCCCTACATCACCGACGGGACTTCGCGGGGGCCAGTCTTTTCAGGAGTTTAGCCTTGTCACCCTTGCACCGCCTTGGCGAAGTTCGTGAAAAACTCGTCGGCCAGTTTTTTCGCCGCACCGTTGATCAAGCGCTGGCCGAGCTGGGCCAGCTTGCCGCCGATTTGGGCCTCGACGTCATAGGTCAACAACGTACCCCCATCCTTGTCGGCGAGCGCCACCGACGCCCCGCCCTTCGCAAAGCCGGCAACCCCGCCCTCGCCTTCGCCCGATATCTTGTAGCCATTTGGCGGGTCCAGATCGCTCAGCGTCACCCGGCCCTTGAAGCGGGCCGAGACCGGACCGACCTTCATTTTGGCCACGGCGCGGAAACCGTTGTCTTCGGTTCGCTCCAGCTCCTCGCATCCGGGAATACAGGCCTTGAGCACTTCCGGGTCGTTCAACTTGGCCCAGACAGCCTCGCGCGGCGCTGCAAGCTGGACTTCGCCATTCATCGTCATGGCCATGTGCGTCTCCCGGTTCGCTCTCGTCTTGTCCCCAAGTAAAGCACGCCCGCCCCAAAAGGAAGGGGATGTCGGCATTTTCCGGCAAAGTGGCGACCGGTTTGCCGTTAGAAAATGCCCATCTTAAGATGCGCGTATCCTTATCACAAAACCGGTACCCACTTTTGAGGGATACGCGCGCGGAGAGCGATGCATATTCGCAGCGCAGCAGACTTGCCGGCGCGCTTGGGGATTGGCAGAGGCTGGCGGGGATGGTTAGGTCGCGCCCATCATGAGCACCTCGCTCTCGCCCCTGCTCGCGCCCATGCTGTCGAGCGCCGCCATGCGCGCCGTTTGCGACGACGTGGCATGCCTCCAGCACATGCTTGATTTTGAAGCCGCCCTTGCGCGCGCGGAGGCCGCAACAGGCGTCATTCCGGCCAGCGCGGCAGGCCCGATCGGAAGTGCCTGCCAGGCAGGTAGCTTCGACCTTGCCGCCCTGGCCGAGGCCGCGACACGGTCCGGCAATCTCGCCATCCCCCTCGTCAAGGCGCTGACCGCTGATGTCGCCAGGGCTGACCCTGACGCAGCGCGCTATGTGCACTGGGGCGCCACCAGTCAGGACGTGATCGACACCGCAGCGATGCTGACCTTGCGCGCGGGCATCGACGTGCTGCTCACCGATATCGGCCGCGCCATTGCCGGCTTTGCCCGGCTCGCGCAGCAGCATCGCAATACCGCGGTCGTGGCGCGCACCTGGCTGCAGCATGCGTTGCCGATGCCGTTCGGCCTCAAGCTTGCGGAATATGCCGCCGCGCTGCACCGCTCGCGCGTCCGGTTGCTGCGGCTGCGCCGCGAATCCGTTGCCTGCAATTCGGCGGCGCCGCCGGGACCCTGGCGGCGCTCGGCGACAAGGGACTTACGGTCGCGGAAAGCCTGGCGCAAGAACTTCAGCTACCTTTGCCGGATGCGCCATGGCACGCCCATCGCGACCGCCTCGCAGAGGCGGCTTCGGTGCTCGCGATCATCGCGGGTAGCTGCGGCAAGATCGCGCGCGACGTCCAACTGATGATGCAGACCGATGTCGCCGAGGCGTTCGAGCCATCGGGCGAAGGCCGCGGCGGCTCTTCCACCATGCCGCACAAGCGCAACCCCGTCGCGGCCGCGACCGCGCTCGCCGCGGCCACCATGGCGCCGAACCTGGCGGCGACGATTTTTGCAGCGCAAGTGCAGGATCACGAGCGCAGCGCAGGTCCCTGGCACGCGGAATGGCCGACCTTGCCGAGCCTGCTGCTCGTCACCTCGGGCGGCCTCGCTGCCATTGTCGATATTGCCGAAGGCCTCGAAGTCGATGTCGCGCGCATGCGCGTCAATCTCGACGCGACCGGCGGCCTGATCATGGCGGAAGCGGTAGCGATGGCGCTGGCGGAGAAGATCGGCAAGCGTGAGGCCCATCATCTGGTGGAGGCGGCCAGCAAGCAGGCCGTCGCCGAGAAAAAAGACCTGCGCGATGTGCTGGCAAGAGACGCCAAGGTTACCGCGCATTTGAGCGCGGACCGGTTGGCAAAATTGTTCGAGCCGATGGCCTATCAGGGCGTCTCACAGGCCCTGATCGATCGCCTGCTCGCTTCACTCGACGACAACTAAACGCTTGAAATAAGAAACTTGGAGAAATTCCGATGCCGATGATCGATGCCGACGGTTGCCTGCTCAACGTATCCGTCGAAGGCCGCGACGGCGGCCCCACTTTGATGCTGTCGAATTCGCTGGGCTGCACCTTGCAGATGTGGGAGCCGCAGATGAAGGCGCTCACACAGGTGTTTCGCGTGATCCGTTATGACCGGCGCGGCCATGGCAAGTCCGGCGTACCGCCCGGCCCCTATTCCATGGAGCGTTTCGGCCGCGACGTGCTCGCGATCCTCGATGACCTCAATATCGAGAAGACGCACTGGTGCGGGCTCTCGATGGGCGGCATGGTGGGACAGTGGCTGGGGGCCAATGCGCCGGAGCGCTTCGGCAAGATCATTCTCTCCAACACCGCCTGCTATTATCCCGATCCGACCAACTGGCTGAATCGCATCAAGGCAGTGAAGGAAGGCGGCATCGCCGCGGTCGCCGACACCGTCATCGCAGCCTGGCTGACGGCGGATTTCAGGGAACGTGAGCCGCAGATCACCGCGAACCTCAAGGCCATGCTGCTCGCTTCCCCGGCACAGGGCTATATCGCCTGCTGCGAAGCCCTGAGCACGCTCGATCAGCGCGCGCTGTTGCCGAGGATCAAAAGCCCGACGCTGGTGATCGCCGGCAGGCAAGACATGTCGACACCGGTCGCGGCCGGGGAATACATCCGCAGTCAGATCCCCGGCGCCTCCCTAACGATCCTCGACGCCGCGCATATTTCCAATGTCGAACAGCCGCACGCCTTCACCGACACCGTGATCGGCTTCCTGACGCAACGCTAACTCGAACAGCGACATTGCGAGGAGCGAAGCGACGAAGATTCCAGGCTGTTTGCTGGGCGAGGAGTTCTGGATTCGCAATGACGGGAGAGTATCAATGGACGATCAGAAACGCCGCGATGACGGCATGGCCCAGCGCCGCAAGGTGCTCGGCGACGCCTGGGTCGATAAATCGATCGCGAACAAAAACGCTTTCAACGCCGACTTCATCGACCTGATCACGCGCCATGCCTGGGGCGAAATCTGGACCCGGCCGCATTTCGATCATCGCACCCGGCGCGTCCTGGTCATCGGCACCATGGTCGCGCTCGGCCAATGGGACGAATTCCGCCTTCACGTCCGCGCCGCGCTCACCGAAGGCGGTTTCACGCCGGACGACATCAAGGAAATCCTGCTGCAGCAGGCGATCTATTGCGGCGTGCCGGCCGCCAACCACGCGGTCAAGGAGGCGTCAGCCATTGTGAGTGAGCTGGGACTGCTCAAGGGCTAAAGCGTCCGACGTCACGCCGGGAATCGTCCGGGGCTGCGCGGGACGTTCGATTACCAGCACGATTGCGGTGCCGAGCAGCATCAAGAGTTCCGTCGCATGCAGCCGAAGGGCCGCGGTCTCGCCGACCTGCGACGCCATCCACATGCTGGCAAAGCTGATCACACTGCCGATGGCCAACGCGATCGCCAGCGCCTCGTCGCAGCCGCCGGTCTTGCGGATCGAGGCCCGCGCGGCGAAAAACACGAATATCGCGAAGAACGCGACGACGGTGAGCCTGCCCAACGCGAGCAGCCAAGCAACGCGCACCGTGGCCATCGATGCCATGTGCAGATGGTCGCTGATGAACAGAGCCACCGATATGCTCGGCCGATCATAGAGGCCGTGGACCGGCGAAATCATGATCCTGAAGGCGATGATGGCCCAGGTCGGAATGAAATAGGCCGCCAGCAGCACGCCGTTGAATGAACTGATCCGCCAGTTTGTGGACATGTCGCTTCCCGTTTGTCCGCAAGCCCGTGGGAGAGCGGCGGCTTCTCGGGTGACGTAACGCCCCTAAACAACGACGGGCAATTTAAACCCTTTATTTACCTTAACGGCGGAGCGGCGCGGGGTCCGAGGCAACGGACTTGATCCTCCGCAGACCAAAATCTCCGCACCCGGCCGCGCTGGCAGTACGATTTGACCGGCATTTCATCGAATTCAGACGGCGCCCCTCGCCTCGACATATAAAGCGTAGAGCGAATGCGAGCTCGCCATGAACAGGCGGTTCTTCTTCGGCCCGCCGAACACCAGATTGGGGCAGCGCGGAGAAAAGCCCGCGCTCCTCTGCAAAAAAGAAAGTCCCGCCTCTCGGCGGGACCTTCCCTCACTCACTCCTTCGACCAGCTTCGTTCGACGAGGAGTTAACGACCGCGAGTTAACGACCGCCCTTGCCTTGCTGGTTGGGGTTCTGGCCCTGACGGTTCGGATCCTGCTGCTGCTGTCCGGGTTTCTGGCCGCCACCCTGCTGCTGGCCGGGCTTCTGGCCCGGGTTCTGGTTCTGCTGGCCCGGATTCTGGTTCTGGTCGGACATCGGGATCTCCCTTGTTGAATGTCGCGACAGACAATCGGCAAGGCCCGAGTTGGTTGCATGAAACCTTCGGTTCCTGCGGATATTGCACGGCGATCGTCCGCCATGGTTAAAGCCGGCGGAACCCGGCTCGAAAACTACCTCTGTACAAGCCCTTAGACCCTCCTCTAGCGCTGTTGCCGCCCCGGGGTTCCAACTGTTAGAAAACGAGACGACGCGTGTCCGGCTGCCGGGGCCCTCGCTGCGTCACTTTGTTGAAGCGGGCTTTTTCGTTACGGCAAACCGGATTCTATCCTTCCGGAAAATGCGCCAAACAGCGGCAGCGTATGGATTATTTCGCCCAGCAACTGATCAACGGCATTGTGCTCGGCTCGATCTACGGCCTGATCGCCATCGGCTACACCATGGTCTACGGCATCGTCGGCATGATCAATTTTGCTCATGGCGACATCTTCATGATCGGCGGCTTTATCGCGCTGATCACGTTCCTGATCCTGGTCTCGATCGGGCTGACCGCGGTTCCCCTGATCCTGCTGATCGTGCTTTTGGTATCGATGGCGATCACCGCGCTCTACGGCTGGACGGTGGAACGCATCGCCTACCGGCCGCTGCGGCACTCGTTCCGCCTCGCGCCCATGCTGTCGGCGATCGGCATGTCGTTCGTCCTCATCAATTACTCGCAGATCGCACAGGGCGCGCGGGTCAAGCCGGTGCCGCCGATCATCACCGGCGGCTACAGCCTGTTCGAACGCGACGGCTTCGTGGTCCGGCTGTCCAATGTGCAGATCATCGTCGTCATCACCACCATCGTGCTGCTCGCCATCTTCACCTGGCTGGTGTCGCGGACCCGGCTCGGCCGCGACATGCGCGCCTGCGAACAGGACCAGACCATGGCCGCGCTGCTCGGCGTCGATGTCGACCGCACCATCTCGATGACTTTCGTCATCGGTGCTGCGCTGGCAGCGGTAGCGGGCATGATGTACCTGCTCTATTACGGCCTGGTGGATTTCTTCATGGGCTTTGTCGCGGGCATCAAGGCGTTCACCGCGGCCGTCCTCGGCGGCATCGGCTCGTTGCCGGGCGCGATGCTCGGCGGGCTCCTGATCGGATTGATCGAAACGATGTGGTCGGCCTATTTCTCGGTCGAGTACAAGGACGTCGCGGCGTTCTCGATCCTGATCGTGGTGCTGATCTTCCTTCCGACCGGCCTCTTGGGCCGGCCCGAAGTTGAAAAAGTTTGACGGGCGAGCGCGTGACAGCACCCGCGCCCGAACTTGTGCAAGCCTCGCGCGCACCCGGCGTCGCGTTCATCTTCAAGAAAGCCCTGATCAGTGCGCTGGTGGCGCTGGTGCTGTTTTCGCTGATGATCGGCATCCGCACCGAGGCAGGCCCCACGGGCCAGCTGATCTACTGGACGCGTTTCGGCGACCTCGCAGCCATGGTCGCCATCGTGTTTGGCGGCAGCATCGTCGTCGAATTGCTGCGGCAATGGTGGGGACCGGTCGGCCACCGTCAGGATCGTTCCGCCAACCGTGCAAAGCGCCCTTGTGATCGCGCGGCGTGCGATCGCGCCGTTGCTATTGATCTTCACATTTCTGGTGCCGGTGATCTTCTACGATCAGCGCTACATTCTCGATCTCGGCATCCTGGTGCTGACTTACGTGATGCTGGGATGGGGATTGAACGTGGTGGTCGGCCTCGCCGGCCTGCTCGACCTCGGCTATGTCGCCTTCTACGCGGTCGGCGCCTATTCCTATGCGCTATTGTCCACCAATTTCGGGCTGTCGTTCTGGGTCTGCCTGCCACTCGCCGGCATTCTCGCGGCGTTCTGGGGCGTGCTGCTGGGATTCCCGGTATTGCGGCTGCGCGGCGACTATCTCGCCATCGTGACGCTGGCTTTCGGCGAAATCATCCGTCTCGTCATCATCAACTGGCAAAGCCTGACCGGCGGCCCGAACGGCGTGTCCGGCATTCCGCGACCGTCGTTTTTCGGCATTCCATTGACGCCCGGCGATGACGGACTCGCGGCGAAGCTCGGCATCGAATTCTCGCCGACGCACCGCATCGTGTTCCTGTTCTACCTGATCCTGGCGCTCGCGCTCTTGACCAACTGGGTGACGATCCGGCTGCGGCGCCTGCCGATCGGCCGCGCCTGGGAGGCGTTGCGCGAGGACGAAGTCGCCTGCCGCGCGCTCGGCATCAACACCACCACGACCAAACTCACCGCATTCGCCACCGGCGCCATGTTCGGCGGTTTCGCCGGCGCATTCTTTGCGACGCGGCAAGGCTTCATCAGCCCGGAATCCTTCACCTTCCAGGAGTCGGCGCTGGTGCTGGCGATCGTCGTGCTCGGCGGCATGGGTTCACAGCTCGGCGTGGCGCTTGCCGCGCTCGCCATGATCGGCGGCTTCGAACTGTTTCGCGGCTTCGATCAATACCGCATGCTGGTATTCGGCGTGGCGATGGTGCTCCTGATGATCTGGCGGCCGCGCGGGCTAATCGGCCACCGCGCGCCGACCGTGTTCCTGCGGCACAGCCAGGCCATCTCCTCCGAGCTTGCCAGGGAAGGCCGGGGATGAGCGGCGATCACATCCTCAGTGTCGATCACCTGACGATGCGCTTTGGCGGCGTCGTCGCCGTCAACGACCTGTCGTTTGAAGCCGAACGGCGCAAGATCACCGCGCTGATCGGGCCGAACGGCGCCGGCAAGACCACCGTGTTCAACTGCATCACCGGATTCTACAAACCGACATCGGGCACAATGCGCCTGACGCACGACGACGGCCGCAACATCCAGCTCGAACGGCTGAACGATTTCCGGATTTCCAAACAGGCCAAGGTCGCGCGCACCTTCCAGAACATCCGGCTGTTTCCCGGCATGACCGCGCTCGAAAACCTGATGGTCGCGCAGCACAATGCGCTGATGCTCGCCTCCGGCCTCACCTTTCTCGGGCTGATCGGCGCGCCGTCCTGGCGCATTGCCGAGAAGCGCGCGATCGATCAGGCGACGCGCTGGCTGAAGCGCATCGGCATGCTCGAGCGCGCCGACGACGCCGCCGGCAATTTACCTTACGGCGATCAGCGCCGTCTCGAAATCGCGCGCGCCATGTGCACCGAACCGGCATTGCTTTGTCTCGACGAGCCGGCCGCCGGACTGAACGCGCGCGAGAGCGCAGCCCTCAGTGAACTGTTGCTCTCTATCCGCGACCAGGGCGCCTCGATCCTCCTGATCGAGCACGACATGTCGGTGGTGATGGAAATTTCCGACCATATCGTGGTGATGGATTACGGCGTCAAGATCGCCAAGGGCGCACCGAAAGACGTCCGTGACGACCCCAAGGTGATCGCGGCCTATCTCGGCGCCGACGAGCAGGAAGCTATCGCTGTCATGGAGAGCGGGACGTGACCGCGCCTTCCGCCGCGCCCCTGCTCGCGATCAGCGGCCTTCGCGCCGCCTATGGCAAGATCGAGGCCCTGAAGGGCGTCGATCTCGACATCAAAACGGGCGAGATCGTGGCGCTGATCGGCGCCAACGGCGCCGGCAAGTCGACGCTGATGATGACGATCTTCGGCAAGCCGCGCGCCCGCGCAGGATCGATCCTGTTCGACGGCGGCGATATCACTGACGTGCCGACCCACGAGATCGCGCGGCTGCGCATCGCGCAATCGCCCGAAGGCCGCCGGATTTTCCCGCGCATGAGCGTGGCGGAAAACCTGCAGATGGGCGCCGACGCCACCAATTCGAGCGAAGCCGATCGAGCTGCCGGGCTGGAGCGCGTGCTGACGCTGTTTCCGCGGCTGAAGGAGCGCATGACCCAGCGCGGCGGCACCCTGTCGGGCGGCGAACAGCAGATGCTGGCGATCGGGCGAGCGCTGATGAGCCGCCCGCGCCTGTTGATGCTGGACGAGCCCTCGCTCGGCCTGGCGCCCTTGATTGCGCGCCAGATTTTCGACGCCATCCGGACACTCAACCGGCAGGATGGCCTGACCGTACTGATCGTCGAACAGAACGCCAATCATGCCCTGCGGCTGGCCCATCGCGGCTACGTCATGGTCAACGGCCTGATCACGCTCAGTGGCACAGGCGCGGAACTGTTGCAGCGCCCGGAGATCCGCACCGCCTATCTGGAGGGCGGACGGCGGGGGTAATGATTACCATCTTTCCGGGATGCGCGCAGCGCGGACCTCAGATGTGCCGTTGGTTGCACATCGGGGAATCGCGAGATTCCGGGTTCGCTCGTTTCACTCGCGCCCCGGAATGACCATCAAAAGCGTACGGAGGAAGGTCCATTTGCCCGAAATTTGCCGATGACTTCGCGGCAAATTCAGCCGACAATGGCCGTGATTTTCGAACCCGGCGGCCTGCCGGCGACTTTCCATGGCGAACTAACCGCGAGGACCCCTCATGAAATCACCAAAGCTCATCGGCCTGGCATTGGGCGCATCGCTCGCGCTATCGACGACAGCGTTGGCGCAAGACATCACTATCGCTGTGGCGGGCCCGATGACCGGCGGCGAATCCGCGTTTGGCCGCCAGATGAAGAACGGCGCCGAACAGGCGGTGAAGGACCTCAATACCGCCGGCGGCGTGCTCGGCAAAAAGCTCGCGCTGGAAGTCGGCGACGATGCCTGCGATCCCAAACAGGCGCGTTCGGTGGCGGAAAAATTCGCCAGCGCCAAGATCCCGTTCGTCGCCGGCCACTATTGTTCGTCGTCGTCGATCCCGGCGTCGGAAGCCTATGCCGACGGCAACGTATTGCAGATCACGCCTGCCTCGACCAATCCGCTGTTCACCGAGCGCAAGCTCTGGAACGTCGCCCGCGTCTGCGGTCGCGACGATCAGCAGGGCCTGGTCGCCGCCGATTACATCGCGAAGTTTTACAAGGGCAAGAACGTCGCCATCCTCAACGACAAGACCACCTACGGCAAGGGCCTCGCCGACGAGACCAAGAAGGCGCTCAACAAGGCCGGCTTTACCGAAAAGATGTTCGAATCCTACAATAAGGGCGACAAGGACTTCACCGCGATCGTTTCGCGCATGAAGCGCGAGAACATCGACCTTGTTTACGTGGGCGGCTACCATCAGGAATCCGGATTGATCGTACGCCAGATGCGCGATCAGGGTCTCCAGACCGTCTTGATGGCCGGCGATGCGCTCGCCGACAAGGAGTTCGCCTCGATTACCGGACCCGCCGGCGAAGGCACCCTGTTCACCTTCGGCCCCGACCCGCGCAACAAGCCGACCGCCAAGGCCATCGTCGAGAAGTTCAAGGCCAACAACATCGATCCCGAGGGCTATACGCTCTACACCTACGCGGCGATGCAGGTCTGGTCACAGGCGGTGGCGAAGGCCGGGACGACCGATCCGAAGAAGGTCATGGACACGATCAAGGCCGGCTCGTGGGATACGGTGATCGGCAAGATGGAGTTCGACGCCAAGGGCGACATCAAGCAGATCGATTATGTCGTCTACAAGTGGGACGCCAAGGGCAATTATACCGAGATCAACCCGAAGGGGTCGTAAAGCTCGGCGAATTTTGATCTAGACGTACCTGCAACGCCCCGGTTCGCCGGGGCGTTTTTGCGTTTCGCCGGGAAGAACTCGTCCTCGCCCCCCCGACCGATCGGCCAAGCCGTCGCGCAATTCTAAAAGTAGGCATTTGGACCGGTGTCATTCGATTTTTTGGACATTCATCAGCTCGGGCGGGATGGTGAAGGTGGCGAGGGCTTCGAGGAAGACGGTCCAGGAGGGAAAGACGGCGTAGGCGGTGATGGTGGCCAGATGGGCGAAGAAGCTGGTTCGCTTGGCCGCGGCCTCGCGGGCGGCGATCCATGGTGGCTCGAGCAATTCGAGGGCGGTGTGCCAGGCGAAGGCGAGGAGGTTGAGGCTCGCCAGCATCATCGCCAGGAAACGCTGGCCATGGCCGAAATTGTGTTCGAACTCGTAGCCGTGATTTTTCATCACGTTGAAGCCTTCGTTCTCGATCTTCCAGCGCGTCCTGCCGCAGGCGACGATTTCGGCGACATTTTGTTTCGTGACCGGAAGGCTCGTGACCCATGCCATGGAATATTTGACGCGGCCCTTTGCATCGATGATCTCGAAGCCGATCCAGTTGACGAACAAGGCGTCCTTGCCGTCGCGCAGCGGCACGGCCTCGAACCAGCGGTAGCGGAACGTGTCGGTGGTCTTACCCTTGCGGACTATTTCGTCGTGACGAAAGGCCTCGGCGCCCTGGATGAAGTCGTAGAGCGCGGTGTGCGAACTTTCCTTGGCTGTGAAGATGAAGTCGCCGCCAGTGTCCTTCACCATCGTGGCGATGGGCTGGCAGGCGAAGAGATCGTCGCCGAGATAGATGGGCCGCAACGGCGCGAGCCGGGCGTGATGCTTGTCGAACCAGCGCTTGACGGCGTTTCGCTCGCAATCCTGCTTTTCGGCGCCGTCTTGCGGTGCGATGAACTCCGGCATCAGAGGTACGATTTTGGCATGGCCGGGCGCGACGACCGTCGCCGCCAGCATGGCGTGATACGACTCAACCTTGCCGTTGGAGCGCTTGCGCGTCAGGCAATGCGGGCAGCCGAGCTTTTGCGAGCAAAAGAACTCGGTTCCATCCCAGGCGACCAGCGTTCTGCCACCCAGCCTGCCAAAGGCCTGGCGCAACGGCGGCTCGGCCAGCAGAGCTTCCAGACGCCCGAAGCAGGGTGCGAGCAGCGCCGGGTCCGCTTCGTCGAGCATGTCGCGGATGTAATTGTCGGACGGAATTTTCTCGATGCCGAACAGGCTCTGGCAATTCGACCGGCCCTGGCCTTTCTCCAGAGCGCGTTGAAAGGACAGGAAAGAAGCGCTCTGCACGAAAAACATCGCGAAAGCCGACAGGCCGAAATCCGCCATGGCGATATTGCCGCCGCGCCCCTTACGGGGATCCGGAAAGGCGGCGCAAACCGCCTTCAAACCCGCCAGAAGGAATGGCAACAGCTTCATCGATATGGTGAATCATTTTCTCAATGATTTGGGAATCCCCAAAATTAGCCGCCGCCACTACTTTTAAACCATCAGGAAGCCGCGCTTCCCGCAACCCTGACAACCCCGGCACCCGGTGACCGGGACGCCGTCGCCGCTTCGATCGCGGCGATAAGATCGGCCGGACGAAACGGCTTCTGCAGGCAAACGACGCTGGACAGCTCGGGTGCATCGACGACGAAGTCGAGCGCTGTCATGCCCGATATCGCTACGACTGGAAAACCAGGAATGCGTTCGCGCATGTTCCTGATGACGTCGAGTCCATTGGTTCCCTGCAAGAAGATATCGACGATCGCGAGGTCGAATTTGGAACCTTCGAACTCATTCAGCCCTGCCGCGCCGCTTGAGGCCTCCACGACCTCGAAACGATTGATCCTCAGCACGATGGAAACCATCGTGCGCACGTCCGGCTGGTCGTCGATAACGAGAACGCGGGGCAAAGGGCTGCTCACGGATCCACTCCAGCCAGCCTATAATACAACCCTGAATTTTATAGGGCAAACCTCAGGGCATTATTCTGTATCTCCGTAAAAATGCGGTTACTCTACCAGCGCGGCTCCGGCCTTTGGGAGGACTTTAAGAAATATGTAACCTTTGATTGAGAGCGAAAAAAATCGCGGGGGAAAAGCCATGGCGAGCATTCTCGTCATTGATGACGATCGAGCGGTCCTGGGCACGATCAAGGTATTGCTTGAACGCGCCGCGCACGCGGTTGAAGCTGTCGACAACAGCCAGGCCGGCTTGCAATTGCTTGGAACCCGCCAGTTCGACTTGCTCATCGTCGATATCTTTATGCCGGGGATAGATGGTTTCGAAACGATGAGGCTGGTTCGCCGGTCGCGGCCCGAGATGCCGATCGTCGTCATATCTGCGCGGCAAGTTTCGTTCTCGCGGTACTGCTGATCCACAACACCGCGATGCAAGCCCGGTTGTCCCGCCTGCTCGAGACGTTACGCCAGCAGGCCGCCTCCGAACGGGATCGCTACAGCGAACGGGAGCGCCTGTTCAGCGCGGTGGTGGAATCCTCCAATGACGCCATCATCACAAAAGCGCTCGATGTGGCGCTGAAGCGGCGACCCGCGCTGAAGACGTTGTTCACGTCAGGCTATACCGAGAACGCCATCGTTCATCACGGGCGACTCGACACCGGCGTGCTGCTGCTTGCCAAGCCGTATCGCAAGTCTGATCTGGCGAAAATGATCAGAATGGCCCTCGACAGTTGAAGCATTGTTCAAGACAATGACGCCATATCGGGGGCCGACGAGACCAGGCCCTGACGGATCCGCACCATGAACAATCTCCTCACCGACATTGCCGGCGTCCGCGTCGGTCACGCCGACGACGCCGCGTTGGCGTCAGGCGTCACGGCCGTGATCTTCGATCGGCCTGCGGTGGCGGCCATGGACGTGCGCGGCGGCGGCCCCGGCACCCGCGAGGGCGCGCTGCTCGACCTTGCCAACACGGTGGAGAAGATCGACGCGATCGCACTTGCCGGCGGCTCGGCGTTCGGGCTGGAAGCCGGCGGCGGCGTACAGGCCTGGCTTGCCGAACAGGGCCGCGGCTTTGCGGTGCGTGGCGCCATCATTCCGATCGTGCCCGGCGCGATCTGTTTCGATCTGCTGAACGGAGGCAACAAAAAATGGGGCCGCTTCGCGCCATATCGCGATCTCGGCTTTGTTGCGGCCGCCGCAGCCAGTACGACTTTCGCGCTCGGCAGTGTGGGAGCGGGCCTCGGTGCTTTGACGGCAAATCTGAAGGGCGGCCTGGGTTCCGCTTCGGCCAGAACCGATAATGGCGTCAAGGTCGCCGCGCTCGCCGTGGTCAATGCGGTCGGCACCGTCACGGTCGGTGACGGACCATGGTTCTGGGCCGCGCCTTTTGAAATCGACGGCGAATATGGCGGCCGCGGATTGCCGGGCTCGTTCACCCCGGACATGCTGAAGATGCGTATCAAGGGGGGTCCTGCCGCGACATCCGTGGAGAGCACGACACTGGCCGTCGTCGTGACCGACGCCAACCTGACCAAACCGCAGGCCAGGCGGCTTGCCATGATCGCGCAGACCGGATTTGCCCGCGCGATCTATCCGGTGCACGCGCCGATGGATGGCGATGTGGTGTTCGCCGCGGCGACTGGCGAAAAACCCATCGATCCGCTGGTGGGCCTCACCGAGCTCGGCATGGTCGCGGCCAATGTCGTGTCCCGCGCCATCGCGCGCGGCGTCTTTGCGGCGACCGCCCTGCCCTTCCCCGGCGCGTTGCCGGCGTGGCGGGATCGTTTTGGATAGAAGTTGGCGACGCTTTTGCACCTGCCGCCAGCTCACGCGCGGACAGCGCAGGTAGATGGCGTGCAGGACCGTCTCAGACGTTGACTGAAAGCGCGGGAGCCGAGAATGAAATCGCGTTCGTCTCGCGCTGAATCAACTGGTCGATCAGGTTATACGATGAAGACACGGCGCTGGATGACGTCGTAGGTGCCGGCGATGTCGTCGTGACCTTTGATCCGTTGGCATAGGTCAGTGACGTCGTGGTCGAACCGTCGCTGTTGGTTGCCGACGTGGTAGAGGCGCCGCTTGTGCTGCTTGTGCCGTCACCGTTGGCGTCGATCGGCGAGAACAGGTTTTGCAGCGTGCTCCCCGATGCCGATGTGGCTGCCCCCGTCGACGACTGGCTTTGCGCGTCAAGCAGCGCGCTCAAGGTCGTTGGCGATATCTGCCCGCCCCCGCTGAACCCGGGAACCGCCCCCGTGCTGCCTGGAGCCGAAGCGCCACTGGAGAGACCGAACAGGTCCGCCGAGGCCTGGCTAAAGCCGCTGGATTGCGCCGACGACGAGGTCGAAGAGGTCAGCGATTTGATCGTATCCAGTGCGGCCGACGCGGCGCCAAGAGCAAACAGCATGGCAGAACTCCGAGAATTGCCGCAAAGCGCGGCCTCTCCTTGAAAGCAAAGATCAGCAAACCGCGTGCCATTGTGAAAAACCCAATGAAATGAAGGTTCACTGTATCTCGAACCGGCCGGGTGCCCCCGGCAATTGATGCCGCCGCGGCAGAATTTTCCGCCCCCGCCGCCCCGCATTGCCCGCAGGCCTCGCGCGTGTTACGCGGAAACCATCTTTAAGGCTTCGAAAGTGGTTCGGGAAAGCGCACATGTCCCAGCAATTTGCGTCACGCCCCCTCGTCATCGCGCCGTCGATCCTGGCCTCCGATTTCGCCAGGCTCGGCGAAGAAGTTTGCGCCGTCGATGCGGCGGGCGCCGACTGGATCCATCTCGACGTGATGGACGGCCATTTCGTCCCCAACATTTCCTATGGCCCAGACGTCATCAAGGCGATCCGTCCGCATACCAAAAAGATCTTCGACGCGCATCTGATGATCTCGCCGTGCGATCCGTATCTCGAGGCCTTCGCCAAGGCCGGCTGCGATCACATCACGGTGCATGCCGAGGCAGGTCCGCATCTGCATCGCTCGCTGCAGGCGATCCGCGCGCTCGGCAAGAAGGCCGGCGTGTCGCTCAATCCGGGCACGCCGATCTCGGCGATCGAATATGTCATCGACATGATCGACCTGGTGCTGGTGATGTCGGTCAATCCCGGCTTCGGCGGTCAGGCCTTCATTCCCTCCGCGCTCGGCAAGATCCAGGATTTGCGCGCGATGACGGCGGGACGGCCGATTGACATTGAAGTCGATGGCGGCGTCGGCCCGGATGTTTCCGGCCAGCTCGCCGCCGCCGGCGCCAACGCGTTTGTCGCGGGCTCCGCGGTGTTCAAGGGCGGCAGCACGGAAGCCTACAAGGCCAATATCTCCGCGATCCGCGACGCGGCGGCGTTGGCACGCGGCGAAGCGATCTAGCGTTCTGCTTTGCCGGGGCACGGCAGCAGTCGATACTCCGGCCTACAGGGCCGGCATCGACCGATCATCGGAACGGTCCTGCGGCGCCTCGTCCTGCAGCGAGGCCAGCCGGGGCGGCCGCACCACGGTCACGGTACAGGGCGCTTCGGCCGCCACTCTGGCGGAGACGCTGCCGAGCAGCGTGCGCACCAGCGAATTCTGCCGCGCGCCGATGACGATGTGATCGACGTGGTTGGCTTCGGCGAATTCCAGGATCGCCGACGCCGGATCGACGGCCTCGAGAACATGCGCGGTCAATCGGCTCTCATCGAGCTTCAATGGCGACGCCCAGTGCTTGAGCGTAACGAGCCGGTCGACATGCTTGTTGTTGCCCTCTTCGTCGAGCGTCTTGTCGAGCGTGACGCGGCCGAGCTTCAGCACGTTCAGGCAGGCAAGCCGCGCCGAGGGCAGCGTTTTCAGGATTCGTTCGGCGGTGACCCGCAGCGCGTCATTCAACGCGGCCGATCCCTCCGTGATGTCGAGCGCGATCGCCACGATCGGGCCTGACGCCAGTTGGGCGGCAACACCGGACTTGCCGCGCGGCGGCGTCAGGTTGCCATTGAAGCGGCGGCGCCAGACCGTGCTGATGGGATCGCGGTTGAGCCGCTCCGATCGCGCGGTCAGCTTGATCTGGTCGGGATGGGCAAGCTCGAACGCCAGCTGCGAAGCCGTGGGGTAGCGCCAGACCGGCTCGATCTCCAGACACCGCAGCACCACTTCCTGCAGCCAAGGCGGATAGTCCGCCCTCAGTTTGCGCGGAGGAAAGGGATCGCGCCATAGCCGTCGCCGCATGCCGCGGATGGTTTCGCTTTCTCCGAACGGGCGCACACCGGTCGTGAAGAAATACAGCAGCACCCCGAGCGAAAACAGGTCGCTGCGCGGATCGTCCCGCACCCCGAGCAACCGCTCGGGCGCCATGTAGGGCGCGGTGCCATAGGGCAAGCGGAATTCCTCCTGCAGCAGATCAGGCAGCTGATTGTGATGCGACAGGCCGAAATCGATCAGCACGGCCTCGCCCGACGGGCGAAACATGATGCTGCTCGGCTTGATATCGTGATGGATGACGTTCTGCCGATGCAGATCGGCCAACGCGGTCGCAATCTTCCAACCGATGACGCGCGCCTCTTCATAGGCCAGGGGCAGATCGCCAAGCCGGCTATAAAGCGTCTTGCCTGCGATGGGCTCGATCACGACATAGGCCTGGTGGGCGAAATCGCCGGTCGCGTAACAGACCGGCACGTGCGGCCCCGACAGCCGCGGCAGAATCATCTGCTCCATCTCGAAGCTGACGATGGCGGCGGGATCCTCGCCCTCGGACACCCTTGGAATTTTCATCAACAGCGGCGAGGCGATGTCGGGACGGGTCACGCTCCACAGCGTCGCCATGCCGCCGCGATGGATACACTCCCCGACGGTGAAGCCGTCGATGACGGCGCCGGGCTGGACCGAAACCTTCGCCATCGCTTACCTCCCGACCGAGAGGCGGTCGGCGAGCCAGATCGGCAGGCCATTTTCGCGAATTCGCTGCGCGGCCGCATCGACATCATACGGCACGCGACAATAGGTGATTTCCCGGGATTTGGTATCGAACATGGCAAAGGATGCCGCCGGATCGCCGTCGCGGGGCTGCCCGACCGAGCCGAGAACGGTCAGCCAGCGCCGACCCTGAAGCAATTGCACCGTGACGCCTGATGTCGGGACGAAATTCGTCATCTTCCCGGTCGTCGAGATCGAATAGAGCGCCGGCCGATGGATGTGGCCGCAGAAGGTGACATGGGCGGCCGTCGCCATAAGGCTCCGTCCGGCATCCGCCGTCGATTGAACATAACGCCATCTTGCGGGACTGCTGGCCTCGGAATGAACGTAGAGCCGGTCCTCCTCCTGCAACGTCAGCGGCAATTCTGCCAGGAAACGCCGCTGAGGTGCGCTCAGTCTGCCGCGCGTCCATTCGATCACTGCCTGGGCTTCGGCATTCATGCTTTCCGAAGAAGCGCCGATCGCAGCGTCGTGGTTACCGCGCACGGCCAAGGCGCCCTTCTCGACGAGATCCATCACGGTCTCGACCGTCCACTCGGGATCGGCGCCATAGCCGACGTAGTCGCCGAGGCAAATGATCCGCTCCGCGCCGTGCGACCGCGCGAAATCAAGGCACGCACTGAACGCTTGCCGGTTGGCGTGAATATCCGCAAAAAGTGCCAACAGCACGCTTTCCTCCGCGACCAACGCTACCATCCGGCGCTCGGCCGGAGTTGACGGATATCAAACAACAGGGTGCGGGAGGCGCGCAATCAAGTCGGGAGCTTTGCCCGTGAAGTCGGGCTAGCGCTTGCGCGGGGCTTCGAGACCTCTCAGCAACAGCGCCAGCAGAGCGTCGATCCGCGCGGCAAGCTGCGGATCGCTCCATTCCTCGGAATGGGCGGGATGATGGAAGCGGCTGGTGGCGTCGAAAATCGCATACGCGGTGGCTTTGGCGTCGGTAACCTGGAAGGCGCCCTGCTTCGCGCCGTCGGCAAGGATACGCGCAACCTGCTCGGTGAGGCTCTCTTTATGCGCCTTTACCGTCTTGCACGCCTCCCGCGCCAGCGTCAGATAGGTCGCGAACATCTCGGGATCCTCGCAAACCCTCTTCTGCTTGGCCGCGAACAGTGTCCGCAGCCAGCGATCGAGCCTTGCAGGCGCCGGCCCGGACCCTTCGGCGATTTTCGCAAGCGGCGCGCTGACGCGGTCGAGCCAGCGCTTGGCCACCGCCTCGCGCAGCGAAGCCTTGCTCGGAAAATGACGGTAGACGCTGCCGTGACTCACATCGAGCGCACGGGCCACATCCACCACGGTCGCTTTGGCCAGCCCGAAGCGGCGCAGCACGTCCTCGGTCACTTCAAGAATGCGCTCCGGCGTCAAAACCACTGTCTCATTCATGCGCGCACCTTCTGCTTTCGCGAACCGATCTCGTGGTTTGTCATCGTCGTTCCCTTTTAGCGGGCCAGCCGTTCGGCCTGCTCGGCGAGGTGACGGGCGACGCGGGCATTGAGCCAGCGCTGGATTTGTGCGGTCAGA
This sequence comes from uncultured Alphaproteobacteria bacterium, assembly GCA_963753875.1. GTDB lineage: Bacteria > Pseudomonadota > Alphaproteobacteria > Rhizobiales > Xanthobacteraceae > Bradyrhizobium. Next base: position 90,171 of record CAVWDY010000019.1, read on the forward strand.
TAAAAGATCTCGATCGTCATGGCGAAGTCCTCGTGTATTGCCTGGCCCGCTGCCGGTGCGGCTAGCCAGTGACGCCTCAACATCGGCGTCAGAGACAATATAAGGTATCTCGCTGACAGATTTCAATATCTGTCATTCAATATTCTGTGATTAGGGCTGTGATGGCCTTGGGGCGGTCGCTGGCCCCCCCCCCCCGCCCGGCCGGTGTTTGTCTCTCAGTTTGTCTCCCTTGGCCTGCTCTGCTAAAGCGCCGCATAACCCTTAAAACCTCAGAGTCGTCGATGATATCCCGCTATACCCGCCCGGAAATGGCCGCCATCTGGGAGGCGCAGACGCGCTTCAAGATCTGGTTCGAGATCGAGGCGCATGCGGCGGATGCGTTGGCGGAACTTGGCGTAATTCCGAAAGAAGCCGCGAAGACGGTCTGGGCCAAGGCCCGCGATGTCATTTTCGATGTGGCGCGGATTGACGAGATCGAACGCGAAACCAAGCACGACGTCATCGCCTTCCTCACCCATCTGGCGGAAATCGTCGGCCCCGAGGCGCGCTTCGTGCATCAGGGCATGACCTCGTCCGACGTACTCGACACCTGCCTCAACGTGCAGCTGACCCGTGCGGCGGACCTGTTGATATCGGATGTCGACAAGGTTCTGGCAGCGCTGAAGAAGCGCGCCTTCGAGCACAAGATGACGCCGACCATCGGCCGCTCGCATGGCATTCATGCCGAACCCGTCACGTTCGGGCTGAAGCTCGCTTACGCCTATGCGGAGTTCACCCGCGCCCGCGCGCGGCTCGTCATCGCCCGCCAGGAAGTCGCGACCTGTGCGATCTCGGGCGCCGTCGGCACCTTCGCCCAGATCGACCCGCGCGTCGAGGAACACGTCGCCAAGGCGATGGGGCTCAAGCCGGAGCCGATCTCCACGCAAGTGATCCCGCGCGACCGCCACGCGATGTATTTTGCAACGCTGGGCGTGATCGCCTCCTCGGTCGAACGGCTCGCCACCGAAATCCGCCACCTGCAGCGCACCGAAGTGCTGGAGGCCGAGGAATTCTTCTCCGAGGGCCAGAAGGGCTCCTCGGCGATGCCGCACAAGCGCAACCCGGTGCTGTCGGAAAATCTCACCGGCCTGTCGCGCATGGTGCGCGCCTATGTGACGCCGGCGATGGAGAATGTCGTCTTGTGGCACGAGCGCGATATCTCGCACTCCTCGGCCGAGCGCATGATCGCGCCCGACGCCACCGTGACGCTCGATTTTGCCCTGATCCGTCTCGCGGGACTGATCGAGAAGCTCCTGATCTACCCTGCCAACATGCAGAAGAATCTGGACCGCCTCGGCGGCCTCGTTCACTCACAGCGGATCCTGATTGCACTGACGCAAAAAGGCGCCAGCCGCGAGGACGCCTACAAGCTCGTGCAGCGCAACGCAATGCCGGTGTGGCGCGGCGAAGGCGACTTCCAGTCGCTCCTGAAAAAAGACGCCGACGTGAAGAAGTATCTCACGGACGCCGAAATCGAGGAGCAGTTCGACCTCGGCTATCACTTCAAGCACGTCGACACGATCTTCAGGCGCGTATTCGGGGAGAGCTGACCGGGTCCGATTGGGCTTCTGCGCCGGTGATATCCCTGGGTCGAGGTCGCCGAGGAATTGAGTGCACTGCCACTGCAATTGCCGCAATTGCAAGGTCGTTTTCAGGCACTATGCCCGCTAACGTTGTAGGATGACGAATCATAGCGGTGCCACCGCTCAAGCGTTCCCGTCAACCTGCGAAGATCGTACGATCATCATGCCTGACAACAACCCACTAGTTCTACCATCTCTTGACCGGTCATTTCGCGATCTTTCCGACGCCGAAGTAGCCGATATCGAACAAGCCTCCTGGCTTGCCTGGGCGGGCTGGAGGGGAAGTTTCGGATGGGACGAGCTACTACGCTCACAGCGAATACTCATTGTTTCAGAGGCAGGGGCAGGAAAGACGTACGAGTGCCGGACGCAACAGGAGCGTTTATGGCGCGCTGGTGACGCCGCTTTTTTCCTCGACCTCGCGACTTTGGCGACGAGCTCCGTCCGCGACATGCTCAGCGCGGAAGAGGAGAAGCGACTCGATGAATGGTTACGTTCGCAGTCCGAAATCGCGACTTTTTTCTTGGATTCTATTGATGAATTGAACCTGACACTTGGGAAATTTGATCAAGCCCTAAAGCGACTCAACAAATCGCTTGAAGGGCAGCTTGGGCGAGTGTGCGTGGTCATAACGACACGACCGGTGCCGGTTGATCGGGCTCTGATCGAGCAATATTTGGCGATCCCGAGTCCATCCGAAGCGGAGCCGACGGCCGAAGAGTTTGCTGACGCGGTCATGGATCGGAAAAAGAAGCCCGACGAAACGCCGAAGACGAGGGCTTGGCGTAGCGTTGGGTTGATGCCGCTATCGACCACGCAAATGCGTGAATTCGCTATCCTGCAAAATGTATCCGATCCCGACGCGCTTCTGGACGATATTAGGCTTCGGGATGCGGAAGAGTTTGCTCAACGTCCACAAGATTTAATCGAGCTATGCTCGGACTGGCGCGAGCATCAGCGCATTCGCACGCACCGGCAACAGGTCGAAACCAATATCGCGACCAAGCTGAAATCGAGAACTGATCGGAAAGAACGAGCGCAGCTTTCGCAGGAAAAAGCCATCGAAGGCGCAAGCCGTCTTGCCTTGGCGGCGATGCTGACGAGGAAGCTCACTTTGCGGCACAGCGCAGAGTCCGATTCCGTGGAGGCGAGCGAAGCCGCTCTTGACGTATCCAAAATTCTAGCCGACTTCAGCGAAGATGAAAGAGCCACGTTGCTTGAGCGTCCTCTTTTCGGTTTTGCCAGCTACGGCCGCGTTCGTTTCCACCATCGTTCCGTCGTCGAATATCTCGCCGCAAGGCGACTCGAAGCCCTGCGCGCGCGAGGAATATCAATCAAGGCCATTAAACGGCTGATCTTCACCGAAACCGCTCAAGGAATACGAACCGTGCGCCCGTCAATGCGCCCTGTCGCTGCGTGGCTGGCACTATCGCATGATACCATATTCGACGACATCATCGCCATCGATCCCGCTGTTGTCCTGGATCATGGTGACCCACAAACCTTGACGCCGACACAACGCACCAAGGCGCTGGAAGCTTATGTCGGCCGGTATGGTGGTGGCGGCTGGCGCGGGTTGAATACACCGAGAATTCAGGTGCACCGCTTCGCGTCGCCGGAGTTGGCCAATACAGTTGACCGCCTATGGCGCTGCGATATCGAAAATCCGGAAGTACGCCAACTACTGCTCAAAATAATAGGTGCGGGAAAAATCTCCGCATGTGCAGATATTGCGTACGATGTCGCTATGGACGAACGAAACCTTCATGAGAGAAGTGTTGCGGTCGAAGCGCTGTTACAACTAAACGACCAGCGCATTGAGAGATTGACCCATTCACTTGAGACGGAAGCAGCACGATGGCCCGACGTCGTGGCTCGCCGCGCGATGGTCGAGCTATTCCCCAAGCATCTGCCAATTCCAAGACTTGCGAAAATACTTGGCCGAGTGAAGGAAGCCCCGCGAACAGTCGGCGAACTTAATTACCAGTTTCCGCGCGCGATCGAAAGCAGCGACATGTCGCGGGAATACCTCGATGAGTTGCGTCAAACCCTTTTCGATTTAATAAATGACGGCGCGACCTGGAAGCAGGACAAATTTCCACCTTTTAGGACCAACCGGCCGTATCTCATGCCGGCTCACGTTGCCGCTTGTCGGCGACAATGCATTGAAGGTATCCGAACCGATCAATGGATCGCGTCCGCACTGTTAGCTATCCGTCTCTCCAAAGACGAGCACACCGAGCGAGATGCGCTCAAGGAGTTTCGGAGCGTACTGGCCGAGCTTTCTTCAGATAAACGCGAAGCGGCGTTTTGGGCAGAAGACGCGTTCCTGTCTGGGTTACGTCAGGTCAAAGATGCCTGGAACCGAGTATTCGATCTTTCTCAACATGGCGGCATTCAGCTTCACAGCGAAAAAGACAGGGCCTGGATTAGAAGGCGCCTCTCTGACCCGGGGGAGGCCATTGACCGCCGAGAAATGATGTTATGGGCCGAAATGGCTTTGCTTCATCGAGACGAACCGGACTATCGAAAGTTCCTCGAAAGCCTCAAGCCATTCGTGGCGGACGCGGCGAATCTCACGGAGATCATCGAAAATAGGATGAAACCGCAGGAAGGAGCCGCCGACCTCCGAAGAATGCAAGCCCAGCATGAGAAACGCGTCAAACAGGAGGAACGTAAGACGGCAAAGGCGCATGCAAGCTGGGTAGCGTTCTGGCGAGAGATTGAAAAGACACCGAGTACGGTGTTCGCCGCGGACCGTGCCGAGAACACCGCGTGGAATCTTTGGCAAGCGGTTGAACGTTCGGGCAGTGAAAGCCGTGCGTCGGGGTGGAACAGAAGATTCATTGAGGCGCAATTTGGCAAGGACGTGACGGATCGTCTGCGCGAAACGATGATGACAATCTGGCGCAAGGATAAACCCACACTTCGCAGCGAACGGCCCGACCACGAGAAAGGTACATTTTTGGTCAGATGGCAGTTCGGCCTCGCGGCTATATCTGCCGAGGCAGAAGACCCCAAATGGGCCAAGCGTTTGTCTGAGGAGGAAGCCGAACTCGTGTGTCGATATGCTCCACTTGAGCTAAATGGCTTCCCTTCATGGCTTGAGAGCCTCGCGATCGTGCATCCGACCGCAGTTGATCGGGTTCTCGGTGAGGAACTGACAATCTCACTGCGCGAGTGCGACGAGGATTCCAATTACTCTATGTTCCTTCAGAATGTCAGCCACGCTTCCGCTGTCGTGGCGGCACTTTTTATCCCGCGCATTCGTGGGTGGCTCAGAGATTTGGCCAAAATCGACGCCATGCCGAATAATCCGGCCACGAAACAGAATCTGCAACAAGGTGTCGAAATCCTGTTGAAGGCTGGAAATAACGATGACCGCCGATTTATTGAGACTGTCGCCGCCGAACGTCTAAGCAAGGGGCTATCCGTTCCCTTCGCGACCGTTTGGCTCCCAGCGCTCCTCCGACTGAATCCCGCTGCCGGCGTTGAGGTTCTAGAAGCTGGCCTGGCGCAAAGCGCCGTCTCTACAGAAGGCTCGGGGGCGCAACTTTTTGCAAACCTTTTTGACAGCGACCGTATGGGCGTGAGCTTGAGCGCGCCAGGGTTCACACCGCAATTGTTGCTTCGCCTCGCTCGCATTGCTTACCAACACGTCCAGATTGCCGACGACGTTCGTCATGAAGGCCCGCGCATGCTTAGTGTGCGCGACAACGCGGAGAGAGGCAGAAACGCCGTCTTGAACGCTTTGCTCGCCACAACCGGAACAGAGGGATGGGCAGCAAAGCTTGAATTGGCGAACGATCCGTTGTTCTCGCATTTTAAGGATCGCGCGCTTGCGCTCGCCCAGGAAAAAGCCGCCGAGGAGGCGGATAGTATCGCCATGACGGAAGTAGAATATGCAGTGTTAGACAAAAGTGGGGAAGCACCACCCTCGACACGAGAGGCCATGTTTGCGCTTATGCACGATCGGCTCGACGATATCGACGACCTTCTTTTTCAGGACGAGTCCCCGCGAGAAGCGTGGGCTGCGATCAAAGACGAACATGTTATGCGCAGAGAGATCGCGCGCGAGTTGAGGAATGCGGCCAAGCAGACATATGTTGTCGATCAGGAATCAGTGACCGCCGACGAAAAGGAGACTGACATTCGCCTGCGATCCACTTCGTCGAAGCAGATTGGGACCATCGAACTCAAGCTTGGCGATGAACGCCCTGGAACGAACCTTTTTAAAACAATCAAGGACCAGCTTTTGACTAAGTATATGGCTGCGGATGAGTGCCGTGCGGGGTGTCTGCTGGTGACGATTGCAAGGGAACGCAAATGGGATCATCCCATAACTGGCGAGAGCATTGGCTTTGAGCAATTGATGGTCGTTCTCAATGCAGAGGCCGAACGTCTCTCGCGAGATATTGGTGGAGTAAGTCTCATGGCGAAAGGGCTTGATCTTCGACCGCGCCTTAAGACAGAAAAGCAGGCGCGGCCCAGGGGTAAACAAGCGTAGCCCGCCCTGATGAGCGAAGCATTGCGGTGACAGTGCACTAATTTACCTTTGGGCAATTGCATTGGCGAAATCCAAACCCGAGGGCTGTGCGCCTAAAACCTAATTTGCTGAAGCATTTCAAGCTGATTTGCCCAGTCCAGTCTCCCTTGAAAAAATAAATCGCTTCGCCGCTGACCCAAATCACATCGATATTCTCGTCATCCTGTCCCGATAGAGGGGCGTTTCGCGATCGTCACGAACGTTGGGAACGGGATGCGGTGGACGCGGCGAGCGCCTTTGACGAATCGCGCTAACGCGGACGGCGAAGTCGTGTGGTTCTGATGCCCCGACGCTGGCATCAAGTTGGTGGGGGCGACTCCATCAATGACGGTGGCAAGAAAGCCCGGTCACCGGGGAGAGCGCGAAATAAGCCGTAAAACCATTGCGCGGGGAATGCCGGGTGTTTCCGGTGTGACCGTGGTGACTAACGCGCGTGTTTTCTACCCACCACGCGCGGCTGCGGGCGCATCTGGTGCCCGGCATTCCCTGCACCCTCTTGATCTCTGAGGGTGATGTTCAAGGGCATAACTCGGGCGTATTGCGCCGCGAGAACGCGGAGGTTTGTCTCATGACGCGACTGCGAGGCGCGAATGGATCGTGCGAACGCGCGGCCAATGGCTGGCTCCCCGGAGCTGCCCCTCAAAAGCAACTGACCGGTAACCCGAGATCGGCTAGGATCGCTTTCGTGTCTGCACCACCGACGATTCTTGTTTTCGATTCCGGCCTTGGCGGCCTCACCGTCTTGCGCGAGATCGTCCGGGCGCGACCCGACGCGCATTACGTGTACGTCGCCGATGACGCGTTCTTTCCCTACGGCCGTCACAGCGAGGAGCAGATCATCGCCCGCGTGGTGCCCCTGATCGGCGAATTGATATCAGCGCATCGCCCGGAACTGGTCGTGATCGCCTGCAACACCGCATCCACGCTGGTGATGTCGCATCTTCGCGAGCGATACGGTGTTCCGTTCGTCGGCACCGTGCCCGCGATCAAGCCGGCCTGCACGGGTTCGAAGACCAAGCGCGTTTCGGTGCTCGGCACAAAAGGCACCGTCAAGCGCGAATACACCAAGGCGCTGATCCGCGATTTTTCGCAAGGCTGCGAAGTCACGCTGGTCGGCTCGGCGGATCTCGCCTCACTGGCCGAAGCGGCGCTGAGCGGCGATGAGGTGAGCGACCCCGCGATATCCGCGGAGCTGGCGCCATGTTTTGTCGGCGCCGGCGAAGACATTTCGACACGCACCGACACGATTGTGCTCGCCTGCACCCATTATCCCCTGCTGATGGACCGGCTGGCCAGCCTCGCGCCATGGCCGGTCGCATGGATCGACCCCGCGCCCGCGATTGCAAGGCGGGTTGCGAATTTGCTGGAGGCTCCGGGGGGCGAGGCCCATCACGCCGGGGCCAAGATGATTTTCACATCTCGGCGCCCGCACGCGCTGAGCCAGGCCCTGGCGCCGTTTTTCGGCGGCCGCGTTCCGGCTTGAAGCTACTGAAATCGCTTGCGATTTATGCAGCCACCGCAATCGGGCCGCTGGCCTCGGCGGCAACCTAACGAGGATTCCGGAGGGAAATAAGACTATGCAAGAAATGAGGAAGCAAACCATAGATACTTTGATTCTCAAAGACACTACCGCCAATCCAGCGCCTCTCGGCCTGCTTGGTTTCGGATTGACCACAGTGCTGCTGAATATCCACAATGCCGGATACTATGAGCTGAACTCCATGATTTTGGCCATGGGGATATTCTACGGCGGCCTCGCCCAGATTATTGCAGGAATAATGGAATGGAAGAAGAACAACACCTTTGGAACTACAGCCTTCACATCCTACGGCCTTTTCTGGCTCACATTGGTGGGCTTGCTATTTCTGCCCAAGCTTGGACTTGCTGATGCCACATCCAAGATAGCTTTTGCAGCTTACTTCTTTATGTGGGGGCTTTTCACCTTTGTTATGTTCCTGGGGACGCTTCGCATCAACAGAGCCCTGCAGTTCGTTTTCCTCTCGCTGACCATCCTGTTCTTCTTGCTTGCCGCCCGAGATTACCTGGGCAGTGCCGCAATAGGAACGCTGGCTGGCTATGAGGGAATCATCTGCGGACTGTCAGCAGTTTACACCGGCCTGGCCCAGGTTCTGAACGAGGTCTACAAGAAAGTTGTAGCTCCACTTGGACCCGTCTAAAAAACAATGAAAACAGGGAGATCTCAATCTCCTTTCGCTTTTTATCGATGCAAAAAAGAGATAGACTGCCGGTTTTTTAGCAATCTATGCCGTCGCAAACAGCGCGCTGTCTTTTCGGGCACAGGATTCTCATGGAACTTGATGGTCTTCTCTGCCTCGAATGTTCCGGAGAACATCTCGTGGGCTTTGATGTCCTTGTAGAATATCTTGTGCATGGAAGCATCCGTTCCCCATGTGCCGTTGAAGGTATTCTTGGTCTCAAGGCCGATCACGTGGGCCGCATTATTGCCCATGAGGGCAGCCACTCTGTCAGTGTCCCTTCCCGCATCCTTCAGCTCCTTGATGAGCTGCTCAGGAGTTATGGTGTGCGTGGGCTGCTGCCATGTACTGGGCATATTCCTGCGGATAGTACAATGCCAGAAGCTGCAGGTAGTCCTGGTTGACAGGCTTTGCCGGCTCCTGGGGATTATAGGGCGTGGTTGAGACAAAGAACGATGTCTGATCCTTCTCCATCTCATAAACAGCGAAAGACTCCTGGATCTTCGCACCTATGCCGCCGTAAAACGCCTTGGAATGCAGGAACTTGGCGCCCATAAGAGGCGTGTCCTTGCTGGCATAAGTGAGCTTGGTGTTCTCGAATAAATTGAGCTGTGACTCGTTTCCACCGTTGACCGAGGAAATATTTCTCAGCAGCTTATCGGAATTCTGCGAGTAAGCATGCTCCTGGTCAAGCTCAAAATCGCCGTCTCCGGCCATGTTGTTGAAGTACTCCAGAGCGATCTTCTTATCGACTATCGAGGTACTGACATCGATAACGCCGCTTCCGGATACCTTCTGTGCTTCACAAAACTGTTCGTACTGTACTGGCGGAACCAATGGTGGGTTCGCCAATGCGGTACAGCAGCATAGCATTAGAATTAAAGCTGTCGCTATTACTACTCCCTTCATTCTAATTCACCCCTATACTCTATTGAGTATACGAAGAATTTGCCTTGAAGGGATATAAACATATCGAAAGCAATTATCATATGGATATTCAAGAGAATGATCGTAGTTGTAATAGAGATAATAGTATTGAAAACGAAACCGAACTCTGTAAAAATAAAGCTAATGATTTCAGTATTAATATGATAGTAACTACATACATAATTACAAAATAATTTTTAGCATTTATTCGCGAAGCTATCTGCAATCCACATAATATTAGTATTAAGAAATTTAGTTTCTAATTTATGAGATAAAATATTAAATTGATAATAATCTATCTAGCACAGAAAAATCTTCGCCAAATAATTCTGCCAATGCGACAAAATCGCTGATAGCGGAATTAGCTCTAATTATCTTATATTTTTTAAAAAAGTTAATTACAGTATAAATTAATTAGTGTATCTTAAATGCATAAGTTTTTAAGGTTACTGAGCATATTAGTTGCAAAAGAGGTGATTTTGTGAATTATAGAATATCGATATGCATTCTGCTATGCCTGGCGATACTCGCATCCGGCCAGGCGGCAGCGCAAGGGACATATGGAACGAAGGTAAATGCTGGGGATCCAGATGTGGGACTTCCGCTATCTGAATTTGCAGCGATTC
>CAVWDY010000020.1:0-11937 GCA_963753875.1 uncultured Alphaproteobacteria bacterium
ATGGCACAGAAATGAATATCCGGAAGATTTGCGAGACCGCTCGCCGTACCAAAAAACGTGAGGATGTCTTGAAGTGCGAAAGTGGAGTTTAAAATGAAAACCCGTGCCGCTGTCGCGTTCGAAGCAAAAAAACCTCTTGAAATCATCGAGCTTGATCTGGAGGCTCCGAAAGCCGGCGAGGTCCTTGTCGAAATCAAGGCGACCGGCATCTGTCATACCGATGCCTACACGCTGGACGGTTTTGACAGCGAAGGAATCTTTCCTTCGATCCTCGGCCACGAAGGTGCCGGGATCGTTCGCGAGGTGGGAGCAGGCGTCACTTCCGTGAAGCCCGGCGATCATGTGATCCCGCTTTACACACCTGAATGCCGCCAATGCAAAAGCTGCCTGAGCGGCAAGACCAATCTCTGCACCGCCATCCGTGCAACGCAGGGCAAGGGGCTGATGCCCGACGGCACAAGCCGCTTCAGCTACAAGGGCAAGCCCATCTTCCATTACATGGGCTGTTCGACTTTTTCGAATTTTACCGTACTGCCGGAAATCGCCGTCGCCAAGATTCGCGCCGACGCCCCCTTCGACAAGAGCTGCTACATCGGCTGCGGCGTGACGACCGGCGTCGGCGCAGTGGTGAACACCGCCAAGGTCACTCCGGGCGCCAACGTCGTGGTCTTCGGGCTCGGCGGTATCGGGCTCAACGTCATCCAGGGCGCGAAGATGGTAGGCGCCGACAAGATCGTCGGTGTTGACGTCAACGACAGCAAGGAGGAATGGGGCCGCCGCTTTGGCATGACGCATTTCGTCAACCCGTCCAAGATCGGTGGCGATATCGTCCAGCACCTGGTCACGCTGACCGACGGCGGAGCCGACTTCACCTTCGACTGCACCGGCAACACCACCGTGATGCGACAGGCGCTCGAGGCCTGTCACCGCGGCTGGGGCGTGTCGGTCATCATCGGGGTGGCGGAAGCGGGAAAGGAAATTTCAACCCGGCCGTTCCAGCTCGTTACCGGCAGGGTCTGGAAGGGCACGGCGTTCGGCGGCGCACGCGGCCGAACCGACGTGCCCAAAATCGTCGACTGGTACATGAACGGAAAGATCCAGATCGACCCGATGATCACCCATGTCCTCAAGCTTGAGGAGATCAACAAGGGGTTCGATCTGATGCACCAAGGCAAGTCGATCCGTTCGGTCGTCGTGTTTTAAATCCAAAAACGTCCAACAGGAGGATAGGCCCATGACAGTTCATATCCACCCATCGGTTGACAGCGGGGTAAAGAAGGGCTCAGGCAATTTCGCCGGCGGAACCCTGGTCTGCAAATGCAAGGATCGGCCGGTCAAGGTCAGTGTCAAGGGCGACGTCGCCCACAACCACGCCTGCGGCTGCACCAAATGCTGGAAGCCGGCGGGAGCCACCTTTTCGGTGGTCGCGGTGGTACCGCGCGAAAACGTCACCGTTATCGAGAACGGCGACAAGCTGCACATCATCGACACCTCGGCCACGATCCAGCGGCATGCCTGCAAGGTCTGCGGCACGCATATGTACGGCCGGATCGAGAACAAGGCGCATCCGTTCTACGGTCTGGACTTCATTCATCCGGAGCTCTTTACGGAGACCGGTTCGGCCGCTCCGCAATTTGCGGCGTTCGTGTCCTCAGTGATCGAGTCCGGCGTCGATCCGGCCCAGATGCCGGGCATTCGGTCGCGCCTCAAGGAACTCGGACTGGAGCCTTATGACTGCCTGTCCCCGGCGCTGATGGATGTGATCGCCACCCACGTGGCGAAATCTAAGAAGGCCGCGTGACCCTATGAAATTTGGTGGCGGCATCTCCGCCACCAAATCGATGTGACACGGCTTCGAAAAGCGGTGAACCGAGATGACGTAGGGGTACTTGTGATACGCCGCCGTTAGGGCTCGCGCCGGTGCCGGACACGTAGTTATACGTGTGCCGGCGGCTGCCGGTGATCGGCACGAACATTGCTTTCCCCATCTTGCCGGAAGATGCGGGAGAGCGAGACGGATGAGGCGTGTCATCCTTTACCTCGGTATTTTCAGTTGCCTGGCTGCCGATGCGAACGCCCGTGATCTCGGGCAATGGGAGGCCGTAGATCCGCAAATCCGGCAATGGTACCAAGCGCTCATGCAGCCGGACGTGCCAAATGCCTCGTGTTGCGGGGAGGCGGATGCCTATTGGACTGATGAAATTCACGTCAGAGATGGCAAAACCTACGCAATCATCACCGATGACCGGCCCGACGAACCGCGCGGCCGGCCTCATGTCGACATCGGAACGGAAATAGAAATCCCGAACCACAAACTCAAATGGGACAGATCGAATCCCACCGGCCACGGCATCGTATTCCTGAGTCGCACCGGTTACGTATTTTGTTACGTTCAGCCTGGTGGGGTCTGATCACATTCGCCGCACGCGCCGCACGGCGCGTCCCATGCCCTGGTGACAGGCCTGGTTTCCCGCCGCGGGCATGGTCAAGAATGTGATGGTGGCTGGCGCGAACGTCAGGGCGCCCGCATCCGTCGGCACGCCCGCGGTGCGCGGCAAATCATCCTGCGGCCCCAGTCGAAGCGGAAGGCCATTCAGCCGCACCGTGGTGTCCTGCAAGCTTGCGGTATCCAGCGCATAGCGCTCGGAGGCCACGGGTAACGTCAGCGTGTGGGGCGCGCTGCGGTCGACGTTCAGGATCAGAAGGCTTACACCACCGGGTGTTCCGCGCTGGCAATGGGCATAGACATGGAGCCCCGCTTGCGCCGGCACGCCCGGGTCGAGGACGACGCTTCCCATCAACAGTCGCCATAGCAACGCGCCCCAGTAACTTGGTGTGGGTGCCAGCGTTCTCTCGTTGAGCAGCCCGTAGTTGCTTGCCGCGAGCGTATTATGCATCACCACCTGAACGCCGGCCTTCGCGAGGCGGCCGAGTTGATCGAGGTATCTGAACGTATCCAGGAAGGACGCGTCCCACCGGTTTCCGCCGCACGCCGCTTCCGCGGTTTCGGTCAGCCAGATCGGCTTGCCGGGCTCGAACTTGTCCCGGAGCGACCGGTAAAAGGCGAGTGTCCGATCCGTCCGGGCAAGCCATTCTTCGGAAAGGGCTTCCTCGGGGGTGCTCGTACCGCTGCATCGCTCCGACAGCGTTCCATAGTGATGATACGAGATCCCATCCAGGCTGCCGGGGCCGGATGCTGCGAGCATGTCCGAAGCGGAGGCCGCCTCACCGACCGTGCCAGGACCGAGGAGGAGTATTTCCGGAAAATTTTCTTTCACAAGCAAGCGGAATGCCCTGAAATCGCGTGCATAGGCCGCCGCGTTGTCTCCGGCCGGCGCACCTCCGGTCACGGAAAGGTTCGGCTCGTTGATGAATTCTGCCGCGGCAATGCGTCCTCCGGCCGAGTAGGTGTAGGCGAGAAAGCGGCGAGCCTGGTCCGGCAACCAAACGCCGGCCGCATCGCGGGTGCCCGGACTGACGGCGAATGAAGTCACGATCTGCGCCCCGACCGCTTGCGAGAAATCGACGACCCCCCGCCATTGCTGACGGCTCAGGACGCCGTTAAATCCGGGCGGCGGCGCGGACGGCGCCGAATCCAAATCGGCAAAATAGGTGGCATTGGCCCAGCTTCCGCTGACACGCAGGTATGCCGGCGCGAGCGCAGCAGCCAGCTTTCGCAGCCGCGGGTTGGTCAGATCGATCGGCGGGCGGTATGCGTAGAGTTCCGAATGTCCGGCCGACCTGTCGGATCCATACGGCTTCCAGAATGCTCCGCCGGTCACTTCGACCATTTCGACGTTATAGGATTGGAAACGTTCGTCGACCGTGCCGATACGAGCCATGCTCGCAGGCGTGACGGATGGGCCTCCCGCGAGCTCTGCGGGGCAGGGGAGCGCGATGAGCAATGCCGCTATCAGCCAGGACCGGCATTTGGGACAGACCCCGCTGATATCGCACATGCAATTCTCCGCATCCTGCCGGCACCATGCGTTTCGCCGGAGCGTCTTCAGTCCAATTTAGCTGGCCGGGGCGTTGCGACAGGTGCTGGGTCGGGGTTTGGTTCCGCGTTTATCAATTGGCACATCGCAGTTGTCGATCCGCTGCTCATCCATCCATTTCCTGCCGAGCCGCTCTTTACCGGTCAGTACCGCCGCCGAATTTGAGGGCCGGGTTGCGGCGCCCGATGCCGCCAACTCGCGCGGCGTGTCTTGGGCAGACGTCGGCAAGGCGGGCGAGATCGCGAGCAGGAGAACCAGATGTCTATGCAAGGGTGCCATGGGCCACATGAACTTCCCGGCTTAAGCTGTGAATGCTTGCGTTATGTCCGAGCTGGTTTTACTTTGAGGGGCGCGCGACTGACGCGTCAACACCATCCTTGGGAGGCTTGAATGACCTGGAAAACTCCGAAGATTGTCGAAGTGCCGGTGGGCATGGAAATCAACATGTACGCCTGCGCAGCGCGCAAATAGGCCGCATTGGGACGATCTGCCCGGCTCGAAAGGGATATTGCGATCGAGCCGCGGCAGGCGCCCGGGACACAGGCCTGTGTTCCGAGCCAATGTTCCGAGCTTGAATCGTAACGCTTTGCTCTTGTCGAGCCCCTCCGCGGGGCTTCAGTCGTATTTGAATCAGGCGAATTTGAAACAGAGTTCGGCACCACCGACCGCCAAATTGGCGAGATCCGCCGCACCGGCGTGCCCTTGGGGTGACACCAGCCCGGCTTCTCCGTTTCTCTTCGCCATTTGATCTCTACAAACGATTATCGCTAGTGGACTGAACCAGCAACCAGATCCGACGTGGGACCCGGTTAATCAGCTTTTGCCGCGCATGGAATATTTCTGCGCCTCGCCATCGATCTTTGCATCGTGTTAGGATTTCCTCTCGGTCAGTGATGCTGTCGTTTTTCATTCCTCAGCGGCTTTCGGATTGTGGATGTCTTTTGGCGCTGCAGCGTTTCGGACTGCGATCCTGTGTTTCTCGACGCTTGTGCCGGCCTGCGTGCATGCCGAAGAAATCGATACCGAGCATCTGTTCGGCTTCACCATCGGCACCGATGTCGGCAGCGTCGGCGAGCGCGAGTTCCAGAGCCAGACGACCGGACGATTTTCAAAGACGGCAGGCAACTACGGGGCGGTCAACCAGGAACTCGAATTGGAATTCGTGCCTATCAATAACTTCAGGATCGAGGTGGGTGGCTCCTTTGCGTCTTACGACATCAACGGCGTCCCTGGATTTGAGGATCGCAGTCAATTGGATTGGCAGGGTGCGTCCGTCGATTTGCGCTACAAGTTGTTCGACCGGAAATCAGCGCCGTTTGGTCTGACATTCGCGCTGGAGACCCACGCCGACCGGTTCGATGACATCACCGCGGCACCTGCGCGGAAATACGGCACCGAGTTGACCATGGCACTCGATCGGGAATTGATCCCGAACCGCGTCGTGGCAGCGTTCAATCTGTTGTACGAGCCGGAATGGACCCATCTCTTCGGAACGGCAGTGGCCGAACAGGAATCGACGGCCGGGGTCGCGGTCGCTGTGATGGCGCAAATCCGCGCCGGTTTCCTGATCGGAGGTGAGGTGCGCTATCTCAGGAAATACGGCGGCATCGGTTTCGACGATTTTGCCGGGCAGGCGCTGTTCGCCGGGCCGACGGCATATTGGCAATTGTCCGAGCGCTCGAGGCTCACGGTCGCTTGGAGCCCCCAGCTTTGGGGACGTCCAGCCGGTTCCATCGCAACGTTGGAACTCGTCAATTTCGAACGCCACCAGGCGCGGGTGATATTCGGGGTTAACTTCTGATTTCCTGCGCTGGCGGTATCATGAGCCGGAATCTCTCAGAGATTTGAAACTTCGTCCCGGCACGGCCGTGTCTATCTGTGGTTAAATGGGTGTCGCTGCGAAGCAAAGGATGTTCGGCATGAATGCAATCGATCTGATTGTGACGGTCTGCGCGGTGTTGTCGCCGGCGACTTGCGAAGAAACTCATCTGATGTTTTCTGGAACCGCTTCACTGCGGCAGTGCGCCATGGGCGCGCCGCCCTACATCGCCCAGTGGGTTGGCGAGCACCCGAAATGGAACGCCGTGAGCTGGCGCTGCGAATATCCTCATACCAGAGACAAGGCCGACGCGGCGGGCGCGACCTCCGCCGGATGACCTCGTAACGCATACCGGTCCTGGTGAGCCTCACTTGCGGCAGTCCGTCAAATCCTTGTCGGCGATCGAGAACACCGAATCAGCCTTGATCTCGATATTCCGCGCCATGCATTGCCGCTTGTCGCGATAGCTGACCCTTGCATCATAGTGCCCCGGCTCAACGCCGGTAATGCGCAGTCGTTCGTCGTGATCGACTTCCCCGTCCTTGTCGTTCAGGGTCTGGTTCGGTCCCCAGCTGTCCTTGCCGGCCGGGGAGAGCTGCAGGCTTGAGACGGTCGCCGTGGTCAGATTCCAGAACCTGATACCCTTGCCCTGAGCCGCGAGTTGGCCGGCGCTCGCCAGCGAAAGCGCGGCGGCCGCCAGCATCCATCGTATCATTGTCAATCCTCCCGTGCTGCGCTTGACCGTCAGTCCCGGATCAGACGATCGAGATTTTTCGCCTTGTCGAAATTCCTCGCCTGGTCCAGGCCGATTGGGGCGATCAATTTCGCCGATGCGAGATCCGCGCCTTCAAAATCGGCCCGGACCAACGTGGCGCCGGTCAAGTCGGCTCCCCCGAGTTGGGCGCCTTTGAGCGAAGCGCCGGTCAGATCGGCGCCCTTCAGCGAAGCAAATTCGAGATCGACACGCGACAGATCGGCGCCGCGTGCGTTCAAGCGTTCCAGATTCGCGGATTTGAGCACCGCGCGCATGAGGCCCATCGACTGGTTGCGCATGTCGGCGCCCAACCGCGCGTCTGCGATCGAGGCTCCGACAAGGCTCGCGCCGGTAAGGTCGGCGGCAACACGCGCCTTCGAGAGGTCCGCGCCGTCAAGATGTGCGCGGGCCATCTGCGCGGCGAATATGTTTGCACCTTTCAGGTTGGCGTTCGTCAGATCCGCTTCGATGAGCCATGCCTGGTCGAGGACGGCATGATCGAGATTCGCGCCCACAAGCTTGGTTTTGTTGAGCCGCGCTGCGCGAAAAATCGCGCGGGACAGGTCGAGCCCGGACAGGTCGAGATTGGACAATCTCCTTCCGGTGAAATCGGCCGGCGCGGCGGTTGCCGTCGCGATCGCGGTCTCGACCTGGGTGCGGGTCATTTCGGCCGAGACCATGTCGGGTGACGACAGATCGATGCCGCGCATCATATCCTGCGCCGTTGCGGTTACCGCGAGGAGACCAAGGCCAAGCGCCGCACCTGCAAGACTACGCTTCATTGCCAGCTCCTCTGCCGACGCATTCTAGCATGCGCTGCGAGCGCTGCTATATGCCATTTCTCTTCGCGCGGTCGCCGTTGATCAAGTTCTCAATGCCGGCCCTGATCGCAGCGATTTCGGCCTGGCTGCGCGCGTTGCGGGGTGTGCGAATTGGCTGTTCGGCGAGAATCCGTGCCGGGCGCGGCGACAGCAGAAATACGCGGTCACCGAGGCGGATCGCGTCATCGATGCTGTGGGTAACAAGCAGTGTCGTTACGGATCGGCTGTCCACCAGTGTGGCGATCTCGTCGCGCAGCCGACCTGCAAGGGTGTCATCCAACGAGGCCAGCGGCTCGTCCAGGATGAGGAGATCCGGCTCGACCGCGAACGCACGGGCGAGCGCGACCCGCCGGGCGAGGCCGAGCGACAGTTCGCCGGGAAAATGGTTGCGATGGGCGTTCAATTCCAGAACGGCAAACAGCATTGAAAGCTTTGCGTCGTCCGCTTGCGGTGCGGCAAGACGTACATTTTCCTCGACCGACCGCCAAGGCAGGAGCCGCGGCTCCTGAAACACCATGCCGATCCGTGCGTCGGCCGGACGGGCAACACGACCCGTATAGTCATGGTCGAGACCGACGAGGATCTTCAGCAAAGTGCTTTTGCCGCAGCCGGATGGGCCGACGAACACGCCAACCTCTCCGGCGCCGAGCACAAAATTGAAATCGACGAGCACGTCGTGCCGCTCGCCCGCCGCGTTTGTAAACGCCTTGCGTGCGATATTGACCTCAAGCTGCACGGGGGCGCCACCTCGATAGCCGGGTTTCAAATGGTTGCACCAAGGCGGTTTCGATGGCGAGCACAACCGCCACGAAGGTAAGCGAATAGGCGAGCAGACGGGGAATATCGAAGAGCTGGAAGGCGACGCCGATCTCGAAGCCGACGCCGTTCGAGCGTCCGAGCAATTCGGCAACCAGCACGATCTTCCATACCAGGGAGAGACCGGATCGCGCGGCGGCCGCAACGTAGGGCGCCAGTTGCGGCAATATGACGTGCCGGAACGCCTTCCAGGGCGGAATCGCAAACACCCTCGCCATTTCGTCAAGCGACGCGTCGAGTGCGCGGGTCCCCTCGCGCACCGTGACGACGGCGGTAGGCAGTTTGTTGATGGCAATCGCTGCGATCGCAGCGACCTCCGTCAGTCCTGCCCAGATATAGGCAAGCACGATGACGACGAGCGCTGGAAGGTTGAGCAGCAGGATCAGCCAGGGATCGCCCAGTCGATTGGCAAGGCGCACCCGACCCATCAGGTAACCGATCGCAGTGCCGAGCGTCATCGCCAAGGTGAAGGCCAGGGCCACGCGGGCCAATGTCACGCCGAGATTGATGAACAGCGCGCCGGATTCCGCCGCGGCAACGATCGCCGCCAGCACGGCGGGTGGAGCCGGCAGTTTCTCTCCGCCAGCGAACAGCGCGGCGATCCACCAGGTGGCGAGAAACATGGCGAAGGACAGAAGACGGAGCATCTTAATCCCCGGGGATCGCGTGATAGAACGTGCCGGGGTCGAGTTCCTTGACCGATCCCACGAGTTCGCGGCCCCCGACTTCGGCCAGCACGCGGTAGAGAACGCGTGCATCGGCTTCTTCGTCTGCGATCGGGCGGTGGGGAATTCCCTCCCGATAGCGATCGCGGTAGGCCTGCAGAGTTGCGGCGTCGGCGGCGCCCGTCAGCGGTGCAATCTTTTCCCACTCCGCGTCCGAGGTCATCAAGATCTCCTTCGCAGCGCGAGTCATTGCGATGAATCGGGCTACCACATCGCGGTTGGCGCTCCCCCAGCCCTCGTCGAAGACGTAGCCGACCATTGCCGTGCGGCCCTTGGCGCCAAGCTTCGGCAGGAGATCCTCGAGCGCGGCGATGCGTCGGAAGCCTTTCGCTTCCAATGCGGCGCAGAAATTCCAGTAATTCACTGTGGCGTCCATTTCGCCGCTGAGCGTCTTCGCCGCCAGCAGCGGCGGCGAACCGTAGATAATCGTGGACTCCGACTTCAGGTCAATGCCGTCCTGTTTCATCGACGCCTGCAGCAACAGCCAACTCTTGTCGATCGGCCCGCCGGCGACGGCCAATTTGCGGCCCTTGAGGTCCGCCAATGTGCGGATCGAAGACGCATTCGATACCATCACTGCGCCCAACGCGCTCGAATACGGATAGAACACGAGTTTGGCGCCAAACCCGCGTTCCCGCGCCACCCACAGCCAGTCGGAGACAATGACGTCGGCGGCGCCGCCACGCAACGCGACCTTGCCGGCCTCCGGACTGGCAAGCTCATCAACCTGGAGCGCAAGGTTCGCCTTGTTGTCGAGGCCGTGGGCGCGGATCACCGCAAGTTCCCAGGCGAATGTTCCGGTTTTCTGCACTGCAAGCCGGATGGTTTCCGCGGCGCGGCAAGGAACGCCCGACACCCCGGCAAGAACGGCAACGGCCAACAGGATGCGGATGAAATTTTTCATTTTGCCCTTGTTATCGAACTCGCACACCCAGCGGGCCAATGCAATTGGGTCGACAAATTTCCGACGGGTCGTTTCCTTGACGCGTTTCTTTTCCCTATAATAGCGCGAGTTCACCGCCTCACCAGCAGGAGGGACGCGATGACGCTTGCCGGATCGATGCGACTTATTGTCTGTACGCTGGTCGTGCTGGGGGGCATGGGCCTTGCCACGCGCGCCGACGAGGTCAACGACTACCCCACGGTGGCGCGGTCGGAATATGTGTTCGGCTGCCTGAAGGCAAACGGCGAAACGCGGCAGGCGATCAGTCAATGCTCCTGCTCCATCGACGTCATCGCGTCGCTGTTGCCCTATGACCGGTACGTGACGGCCGAAACCGTCTTAAGCATGTCTCAGGTGCGTGGAAACCTTGGCGGACAATTCCGATCTTCCGAACAGGCGACAGGCGCGCTCAACGAATTGCGGCGAGCTCAGGCCGAAGCCGAAGTGAGATGTTTCTAGGGGCGCTTTGTCCCTGCCGCGCCCTGCCGGTTCAGGCAATATCGCGCCGCATCAAATGCCTGGGTTCTCGACTTTCCATTCGTTCTGGAACACATGGCCCTCGGTGTCTTTGGCCTCGACACGGATGCGCTTTGCGCCATTCGGCACATAGGAGAAACGAATGTTGGGATCTTCTGAAATGGAAATTCCACCTCGCATCGCCAGAACCAAACTGTCGTCCTGCCATATCCGCAGTTCATCGATGAAGAACGCCGGAATATAGAGCCGCGTGACCTGGTCCATCTGCAGGCCGGAATTGTTGGGGTGGCCGATCATGATCTGGGCCTCGCGGGCGCCGCTTTGAGGGCCGTCGGTGGGCTTTGCGAATTGTCTGAATCGTATCTGGCCCAGTCTTGCTTTTGCTTCGTCGGCGTTTTTGGCCGCTGGAGCCGAACATCCGCCAGAGGCTTTCACGAAAGTTTTCGTCATGTAGAGCTTGCCGTCGCTCAGTTCGGCGACCGCATGGACGTCGGTGTAATTATTGACGCGCACCCGGGTGGATATCTCGGATACCGAGGAATCCTGTCCAAGCTCAAAACGCGCCGCCATCGGCGCCGGATTCTGGTCGATGACCAGCGTGATCGCGACGACGCGGCGAGTATCGGCTGGCGGCATCTTGACGCGCAGCGTAACCGGAACGATGGCGGCGTCCTCGGCGCGGTATGGCATCTCGATGGAGACAATCCCTGCACCATCGTCCATCGGGCGATTGTTGAAGATGTCCTGAACGAGACCGGGCCATGGATCATACGTATCCGGCGTGGCGGCATGTGTCGGACCTGCGCCAAACGGCATTGCCGCCAGGAGACCGGCGACCAGGAGCAAGCGAGAATGACGACCCAGCATAGGCGCGGTCCTTTCGACGAGCGGGACAAGCTCAATATAGTCCCCTTGGCGGTCTATTCCCATTCAATTTCCGAGAAAGCGGCGGTCGCGTTTCGCGCATTGTAGTCGTCGAACAGCTTCCATCGCGATCGTTCGGACGCCGCGGCGGTCTCGGCCGCCGCCGTTATAGGTTTGCCATCGGCGACCAGCGTACGGACGTCGGCCGCCAGCTTCTCCAGATAACGGCGTTCGTCGGACACGGCCTCGGGCCAGTTACTCACGAATCCGTGACCGGGAACCACGCGTCGCGCGGAAATCGCGCTGAGCTCGTCGATTGCCGCAAGCCAGCCACGAATGCTGCCGTCGACCACAGGCACGTGATCGAGAAAGACGAGATCACCGCCGAACAGCGTGCCGGTTTGCTCATCGAGCACGGTGAGATCGCTGTCGCTGTGCGCTGTCGGCCACGCCCGCAAAGTAAGGTTCCGGTGCCCAAGATCGAGCTTGAGTGTGCCGTCGACCAGAATCGTGGGCGGCAAAATACGAACTTCGTTAATCAACTCGTCGCCCATGATCCGGCGAAAAGCATCGATATAGAATTGCCCGCGCACCGCCAGCGCCCTCGGCAAATTCTTGTGGCCGACGAAGCGGGTTCCATTTCCCATGAATGCTGCATTGCCAAAGATATGGTCCGGGTGGCCGTGCGTATTGATGACATACCGGATCGGCTTCTCCGTG
>CAVWDY010000021.1:0-200155 GCA_963753875.1 uncultured Alphaproteobacteria bacterium
AAATCGCGGGGGAAAAGCCATGGCGAGCATTCTCGTCATTGATGACGATCGAGCGGTCCTGGGCACGATCAAGGTATTGCTTGAACGCGCCGCGCACGCGGTTGAAGCCGTCGACAACAGCCAGGCCGGCTTGCAATTGCTTGGAACCCGCCAGTTCGACTTGCTCATCGTCGATATCTTTATGCCGGGGATAGATGGTTTCGAAACGATGAGGCTGGTTCGCCGGTCGCGGCCCGAGATGCCGATCGTCGTCATATCTGCGCGGCAAGTTTCGTTCTCGCGGTACTGCTGATCCACAACACCGCGATGCAAGCCCGGTTGTCCCGCCTGCTCGAGACGTTACGCCAGCAGGCCGCCTCCGAACGGGATCGCTACAGCGAACGGGAGCGCCTGTTCAGCGCGGTGGTGGAATCCTCCAATGACGCCATCATCACAAAAGCGCTCGATGTGGCGCTGAAGCGGCGACCCGCGCTGAAGACGTTGTTCACGTCAGGCTATACCGAGAACGCCATCGTTCATCACGGGCAACTCGACGCCGGCGTGCTGCTGCTTGCCAAGCCGTATCGCAAGTCTGATCTGGCGAAAATGATCAGAATGGCCCTCGACAGTTGAAGCATTGTTCAAGACAATGACGCCATATCGGGGGCCGACGAGACCAGGCCCTGACGGATCCGCACCATGAACAATCTCCTCACCGACATTGCCGGCGTCCGCGTCGGTCACGCCGACGACGCCGCGTTGGCGTCAGGCGTCACGGCCGTGATCTTCGATCGGCCTGCGGTGGCGGCCATGGACGTGCGCGGCGGCGGCCCCGGCACCCGCGAGGGCGCGCTGCTCGACCTTGCCAACACGGTGGAGAAGATCGACGCGATCGCACTTGCCGGCGGCTCGGCGTTCGGGCTGGAAGCCGGCGGCGGCGTACAGGCCTGGCTTGCCGAACAGGGCCGCGGCTTTGCGGTGCGTGGCGCCATCATTCCGATCGTGCCCGGCGCGATCTGTTTCGATCTGCTGAACGGAGGCAACAAAAAATGGGGCCGCTTCGCGCCATATCGCGATCTCGGCTTTGTTGCGGCCGCCGCAGCCAGTACGACTTTCGCGCTCGGCAGTGTGGGAGCGGGCCTCGGTGCTTTGACGGCAAATCTGAAGGGCGGCCTGGGTTCCGCTTCGGCCAGAACCGATAATGGCGTCAAGGTCGCCGCGCTCGCCGTGGTCAATGCGGTCGGCACCGTCACGGTCGGTGACGGACCATGGTTCTGGGCCGCGCCTTTTGAAATCGACGGCGAATATGGCGGCCGCGGATTGCCGGGCTCGTTCACCCCGGACATGCTGAAGATGCGTATCAAGGGGGGTCCTGCCGCGACATCCGTGGAGAGCACGACACTGGCCGTCGTCGTGACCGACGCCAACCTGACCAAACCGCAGGCCATGCGGCTTGCCATGATCGCGCAGACCGGATTTGCCCGCGCGATCTATCCGGTGCACGCGCCGATGGATGGCGATGTGGTGTTCGCCGCGGCGACTGGCGAAAAACCCATCGATCCGCTGGTGGGCCTCACCGAGCTCGGCATGGTCGCGGCCAATGTCGTGTCCCGCGCCATCGCGCGCGGCGTCTTTGCGGCGACCGCCCTGCCCTTCCCCGGCGCGTTGCCGGCGTGGCGGGATCGTTTTGGATAGAAGTTGGCGACGCTTTTGCACCTGCCGCCAGCTCACGCGCGGACAGCGCAGGTAGATGGCGTGCAGGACCGTCTCAGACGTTGACTGAAAGCGCGGGAGCCGAGAATGAAATCGCGTTCGTCTCGCGCTGAATCAACTGGTCGATCAGGTTATACGATGAAGACACGGCGCTGGATGACGTCGTAGGTGCCGGCGATGTCGTCGTGACCTTTGATCCGTTGGCATAGGTCAGTGACGTCGTGGTCGAACCGTCGCTGTTGGTTGCCGACGTGGTAGAGGCGCCGCTTGTGCTGCTTGTGCCGTCACCGTTGGCGTCGATCGGCGAGAACAGGTTTTGCAGCGTGCTCCCCGATGCCGATGTGGCTGCCCCCGTCGACGACTGGCTTTGCGCGTCAAGCAGCGCGCTCAAGGTCGTTGGCGATATCTGCCCGCCCCCGCTGAACCCGGGAACCGCCCCCGTGCTGCCTGGAGCCGAAGCGCCACTGGAGAGACCGAACAGGTCCGCCGAGGCCTGGCTAAAGCCGCTGGATTGCGCCGACGACGAGGTCGAAGAGGTCAGCGATTTGATCGTATCCAGTGCGGCCGACGCGGCGCCAAGAGCAAACAGCATGGCAGAACTCCGAGAATTGCCGCAAAGCGCGGCCTCTCCTTGAAAGCAAAGATCAGCAAACCGCGTGCCATTGTGAAAAACCCAATGAAATGAGGGTTCACTGTATCTCGAACCGGCCGGGTACCCCCGGCAATTGATGCCGCCGCGGCAGAATTTTCCGCCCCCGCCGCCCCGCATTGCCCGCAGGCCTCGCGCGTGTTACGCGGAAACCATCTTTAAGGCTTCGAAAGTGGTTCGGGAAAGCGCACATGTCCCAGCAATTTGCGTCACGCCCCCTCGTCATCGCGCCGTCGATCCTGGCCTCCGATTTCGCCAGGCTCGGCGAAGAGGTTTGCGCCATCGATGCGGCGGGCGCCGACTGGATCCATCTCGACGTGATGGACGGCCATTTCGTCCCCAACATTTCCTATGGCCCAGACGTCATCAAGGCGATCCGTCCGCATACCAAAAAGATCTTCGACGCGCATCTGATGATCTCGCCGTGCGATCCGTATCTCGATGCCTTCGCCAAGGCCGGCTGCGATCACATCACGGTGCATGCCGAGGCAGGTCCGCATCTGCATCGCTCGCTGCAGGCGATCCGCGCGCTGGGCAAGAAGGCCGGCGTGTCGCTCAATCCGGGCACGCCGATCTCGGCGATCGAATATGTCATCGACATGATCGACCTGGTGCTGGTGATGTCGGTCAATCCCGGCTTCGGCGGTCAGGCCTTCATTCCCTCCGCGCTCGGCAAGATCCAGGATTTGCGCGCGATGACGGCGGGACGGCCGATTGACATTGAAGTCGATGGCGGCGTCGGCCCGGATGTTTCCGGCCAACTCGCCGCCGCCGGCGCCAACGCGTTTGTCGCGGGCTCCGCGGTGTTCAAGGGCGGCAGCACGGAAGCCTACAAGGCCAATATTTCCGCGATCCGCAACGCGGCGGCGTTGGCGCGCGGCGAGGCGATCTAGCGTTCTGCTTTGCCGGGGCACGGCAGCAGTCGATACTCCGAGCTACAGGGCCGGCATCGACCGATCATCGGAACGGTCCTGCGGCGCCTCGTCCTGTAGCGAGGCCAGCCGGGGCGGCCGCACCACGGTCACGGTACAGGGCGCTTCGGCCGCCACTCTGGCGGAGACGCTGCCAAGCAGCGTACGCACCAGCGAATTCTGCCGCGCGCCGATGACGATGTGATCGACGTGGTTGGCTTCGGCGAATTCCAGGATCGCCGACGCCGGATCGACGGCCTCGAGAACATGCGCGGTCAATCGGCTCTCATCGAGCTTCAATGGCGACGCCCAGTGCTTGAGCGTAACGAGCCGGTCGACATGCTTGTTGTTGCCCTCTTCGTCGAGCGTCTTGTCGAGCGTGACGCGGCCGAGCTTCAGCACGTTCAGGCAGGCAAGCCGCGCCGAGGGCAGCGTTTTCAGGATTCGTTCGGCGGTGACCCGCAGCGCGTCATTCAACGCGGCCGATCCCTCCGTGATGTCGAGCGCGATCGCCACGATCGGGCCTGACGCCAGTTGGGCGGCAACACCGGACTTGCCGCGCGGCGGCGTCAGGTTGCCATTGAAGCGGCGGCGCCAGACCGTGCTGATGGGATCGCGGTTGAGCCGCTCCGATCGCGCGGTCAGCTTGATCTGGTCGGGATGTGCAAGCTCGAACGCCAGCTGCGAAGCCGTGGGGTAGCGCCAGACCGGCTCGATCTCCAGACACCGCAGCACCACTTCCTGCAGCCAAGGCGGATAGTCCGCCCTCAGTTTGCGCGGAGGAAAGGGATCGCGCCATAGCCGTCGCCGCATGCCGCGGATGGTTTCGCTTTCTCCGAACGGGCGCACACCGGTCGTGAAGAAATACAGCAGCACCCCGAGCGAAAACAGGTCGCTGCGCGGATCGTCCCGCACCCCGAGCAACCGCTCGGGCGCCATGTAGGGCGCGGTGCCATAGGGCAAGCGGAATTCCTCCTGCAGCAGATCAGGCAGCTGATTGTGATGCGACAGGCCGAAATCGATCAGCACGGCCTCGCCCGACGGGCGAAACATGATGCTGCTCGGCTTGATATCGTGATGGATGACGTTCTGCCGATGCAGATCGGCCAACGCGGTCGCAATCTTCCAACCGATGACGCGCGCCCCTTCATAGGCCAGGGGCAGATCGCCAAGCCGGCTATAAAGCGTCTTGCCTGCAATGGGCTCGATCACGACATAGGCCTGGTGGGCGAAATCGCCGGTCGCGTAACAGACCGGCACGTGCGGCCCCGACAGCCGCGGCAGAATCATCTGCTCCATCTCGAAGCTGACGATGGCGGCGGGATCCTCGCCCTCGGACACCCTTGGAATTTTCATCAACAGCGGCGAGGCGATGTCGGGACGGGTCACGCTCCACAGCGTCGCCATGCCGCCGCGATGGATACACTCCCCGACGGTGAAGCCGTCGATGACGGCGCCGGGCTGGACCGAAACCTTCGCCATCGCTTACCTCCCGACCGAGAGGCGGTCGGCGAGCCAGATCGGCAGGCCATTTTCGCGAATTCGCTGCGCGGCCGCATCGACATCATATGGCACGCGACAATAGGTGATTTCCCGGGATTTGGTATCGAACATGGCAAAGGATGCCGCCGGATCGCCGTCGCGGGGCTGCCCGACCGAGCCGAGAACGGTCAGCCAGCGCCGACCCTGAAGCAATTGCACCGTGACGCCTGATGTCGGGACGAAATTCGTCATCTTCCCGGTCACCGAGATCGAATAGAGCGCCGGCCGATGGATGTGGCCGCAGAAGGTGACATGGGCGGCCGTCGCCATAAGGCTCCGTCCGGCATCCGCCGTCGATTGAACATAACGCCATCTTGCGGGACTGCTGGCCTCGGAATGAACGTAGAGCCGGTCCTCCTCCTGCAACGTCAGCGGCAATTCTGCCAGGAAACGCCGCTGAGGTGCGCTCAGTCTGCCGCGCGTCCATTCGATCACTGCCTGGGCTTCGGCATTCATGCTTTCCGAAGAAGCGCCGATCGCAGTGTCGTGGTTACCGCGCACGGCCAAGGCGCCCTTCTCGACGAGATCCATCACGGTCTCGACCGTCCACTCGGGATCGGCGCCATAGCCGACGTAGTCGCCGAGGCAAATGATCCGCTCCGCGCCGTGCGACCGCGCGAAATCAAGGCACGCACTGAACGCTTGCCGGTTGGCGTGAATATCCGCAAAAAGTGCCAACAGCACGCTTTCCTCCGCGACCAACGCTACCATCCGGCGCTCGGCCGGAGTTGACGGATATCAAACAACAGGGTGCGGGAGGCGCGCAATCAAGTCGGGAGCTTTGCCCGTGAAGTCGGGCTAGCGCTTGCGCGGTGCTTCGAGACCTCTCAGCAACAGCGCCAGCAGAGCGTCGATCCGCGCGGCAAGCTGCGGATCGCTCCATTCCTCGGAATGGGCGGGATGATGGAAGCGGCTGGTGGCGTCGAAAATCGCATACGCGGTGGCTTTGGCGTCGGTAACCTGGAAGGCGCCCTGCTTCGCGCCGTCGGCAAGGATACGCGCAACCTGCTCGGTGAGGCTCTCTTTATGCGCCTTTACCGTCTTGCACGCCTCCCGCGCCAGCGTCAGATAGGTCGCGAACATCTCGGGATCCTCGCAAACCCTCTTCTGCTTGGCCGCGAACAGTGTCCGCAGCCAGCGATCGAGCCTTGCAGGCGCCGGCCCGGACCCTTCGGCGATTTTCGCAAGCGGCGCACTGACGCGGTCGAGCCAGCGCTTGGCCACCGCCTCGCGCAGCGAAGCCTTGCTCGGAAAATGACGGTAGACGCTGCCGTGGCTCACATCGAGCGCACGGGCCACATCCACCACGGTCGCTTTGGCCAGCCCGAAGCGGCGCAGCACGTCCTCGGTCACTTCAAGAATGCGCTCCGGCGTCAAAACCACTGTCTCGTTCATGCGCGCACCTTCTGCTTTCGCGAACCGATCTCGTGGTTTGTCATCGTCGTTCCCTTTTAGCGGGCCAGCCGTTCGGCCTGCGCGGCAAGGTGACGGGCGACGCGGGCATTGAGCCAGCGCTGGATTTGTGCGGTCAGATAAAAGATCTCGATCGTCATGGCGAAGTCCTCGTGCATTGCCTGGCCCGCTGCCGGTGCGGCTAGCCAGTGACGCCCCAACATCGGCATCAGAAGCAATATAGGGTATCTCGCTGACAGATTTCAATATCTGTTATTCAATATTCTGTGATTAGGGCTGTGATTAGGGCTGTGATGGCCTTGGGGCGGTCGCTGGCCCCCCCGCCCGGCCGGTGTTTGTCTCAGTTTGTCTCCCTTGGCCTGCTCTGCTAAAGCGCCGCATAACCCTTAAAACCTCAGAGTCGTCGATGATATCCCGCTATACCCGCCCGGAAATGGCCGCCATCTGGGAGGCCCAGACGCGCTTCAAGATCTGGTTCGAGATCGAGGCGCATGCGGCTGATGCGCTGGCGGAAATTGGGGTGATTCCGAAAGAGGCCGCGAAAGCGGTCTGGACCAAGGCCCGCGACGTCATTTTCGACGTAGCGCGGATCGACGAGATCGAGCGCGAAACCAAGCACGACGTCATCGCCTTCCTGACCCATCTGGCGGAAATCGTCGGCCCCGAGGCGCGCTTCGTGCACCAGGGCATGACTTCGTCCGACGTGCTCGACACCTGCCTCAACGTGCAGCTGACGCGAGCGGCGGACCTCTTGATATCCGATATCGACAAGGTGCTGGCGGCGCTGAAGAAGCGCGCCTTCGAGCACAAGATGACGCCGACCATCGGACGCTCGCACGGCATCCACGCCGAACCCGTAACGTTCGGACTGAAGCTCGCTTACGCCTATGCCGAATTCACCCGCGCCCGCGAGCGGCTGGTCATCGCCCGCCAGGAAGTCGCGACCTGCGCGATCTCGGGCGCCGTCGGCACCTTCGCCCAGATCGACCCGCGCGTCGAGGAACACGTCGCCAAGGCGATGGGGCTGAAGCCGGAGCCAATCTCCACGCAGGTGATCCCGCGCGACCGCCACGCGATGTATTTTGCAACGCTGGGGGTGATCGCCTCCTCGGTCGAACGGCTCGCCACCGAAATCCGCCACCTGCAGCGCACCGAAGTGCTGGAGGCCGAGGAATTCTTCTCCGAGGGCCAGAAGGGCTCCTCGGCGATGCCGCACAAGCGCAACCCGGTGCTGTCGGAAAATCTCACCGGCCTGTCGCGCATGGTGCGCGCCTATGTGACGCCGGCGATGGAGAATGTCGTCTTGTGGCACGAGCGCGATATCTCGCACTCCTCGGCCGAGCGCATGATCGCGCCCGACGCCACCGTGACGCTCGATTTTGCCCTGATCCGTCTCGCGGGACTGATCGAGAAGCTCCTGATCTACCCTGCCAACATGCAGAAGAATCTGGACCGCCTCGGCGGCCTCGTTCACTCACAGCGGATCCTGATTGCACTGACGCAAAAAGGCGCCAGCCGCGAGGACGCCTACAAGCTCGTGCAGCGCAACGCAATGCCGGTGTGGCGCGGCGAAGGCGACTTCCGGTCACTCCTGAAAAAAGACGCCGACGTGAAGAAGTATCTGACGGATGCCGAAATCGAGGAGCAATTTGACCTCGGCTATCACTTCAAGCACGTCGACACGATTTTCAAGCGCGTATTCGGGGAGAGCTGACCGGGCTCGGTTGGGCTTCTGCGCCGGTGAGGCTCCCTTGGTCGAGCGCTCCGTCGCGATCGACGAGGCGCGGCAAGTGCTTTACTTAATTGAGTGCACCGTAATTCCATAACTAGGCGGGTCTCGATTGGACCGCACGAAGCATACCGACATCACTATTTTCGACCAGTTCGCTGGCCATGGCGTTGATGTCAACGGCTTGATCGTCCCCGGTCGTGCGATTGAGGGCGTTCTCGCGCGCCATGCCTTCAACCTCGTCGTCAACAACAACGACGAGACATTCAAGGTTTCGCTCATTGGCTCCGCGACAGCCGTTCGCCGTGGCGGCCGCGAAATTCTGCTCTCGACGCATCACCAACTCCGCGGAATCGAACCGTCGCAAGTAGCGATGCTGACTGATACCGGAAGCCATGTCATTACTTCTGGGGGGTACCGTCAGGGCAACGAGTCGAGGTTAACAGCGGAGCGGTCCGAGGATTTGGAGCAGGTACTGCGGATCCCAGGAGGCTCGTTTGCGCCGCCGCTTGATGGATCGCTTGTCGAGCATTTGCCGGACCATGTTGAGCGCGAAATGGCGGACGATGGCCATGTTTTTGGCGCCATGGCCGACCCTCAGACGCGATTGGTCTTCCTTGAACGTCATGTCGAGGGTCCAGTGAAGGTTATTCTCGATGGCCCAGTGGCTGCGCACGGCGTCCGCGAAGGCCTTAGCCGGGAGGATGCGGGACGAAATGTAGGAGCGCCGCTCGGTCTCGATCTTGTCGCCACGCTCGATCCGGCTCTCGACCATCGCGATAGTGGTGAGCTTGGGGAAACGGAATGCTCCCGGATAGGAGCGCTCAGGGGTCATCCAGTCGACCTCGTGGGAGACCGTATGGGTTCGGATTTCGAGCCTGCCATGGCCCTTCTCGGTGGTCTGCGAGCGCTTAAGCTGATCGGACGGTGCTGTATCGAAATAACTCTTGATGTCGGCATGAAGGGTCGGCTGGTTGTCCTTCACGGCCAAAAGGTAGTCGGCCTTGGCATCAAGGATGCTCTGCGCGATGTTCGGATTGCATCCCATGGCATCAATCGAGACCAGGGCGCCTTCGAGGTCGAGGCGTTCCACGAGCGCCGGGATGGCGGTGATCTCGTTGGATTTTTCGTCGGTCGCCTCTTGGCCCAGCACGAGCTGGCGAGTGGTGGCGAACGCAGAAACCAGATGCAGGGCCTTCTGCCCGCGCTTACGGTCGTGGCTGCGCCGCGAGGTCTTGCCGTCGATGGCCACGAGGTCGGGCTGACCCGGCCAGCATTCAGCCACCCACGACGAAAAGCAGGCCGCAAACAGCTCGGGATCGATCCGGTTCATGACCGTCCGCAGCCAGTCGGCACAAGGGATGCCATAGTGGAACTCGGAGAACCGCCGCAAGAACGACAGATGAGCTTCACCCCAATCGACGATGTCGTCATAGTCGTCGCCGCTCGCGATCGTGCCGCATACCACCAGAAACAGCACCTCGCGCAGCGGATAGGCGACTTTCCACGATTGCCGCGTATCCTTGATCGTCGCCAGGTGGTCGAGCAACAGGCGCAACTGCGGTTTGCCTGACGAGGCTTCCATCGTCTCCTCCCGAATCAGAAGATCCGAGGGAATCAGTTCCGCCAAACCCGCGGAAGAGCCCCATCCCTTCCGGGTCAACCCGAAAACCGCGTTAACCTGACCCCGTCGCCCTGGGGGTACCGTGGTTTTCTGCCTCACCCTGACACAGATGCCCACGACATAGTCGCCTTCGATTTTACCGAGCCTTGCAAGGACCGGCCTGAACTTAAGAAGTGTTTCTTCGAATTATCGAGGGTGCCACCCGAAGTCCTAGATTCCGACGTCGTAGCGATGCTGCTGAGTGGTTACCCCGCAGATGACCAGATATATGATATCCACGAAAATAATCATCTCGGTCTCACCCGTCGCAACGTCGTCTGCCAACCCCACTCGCAGCCGAGCGACGATGCGATGCTTGCCTTGCGTGTCGTGCGACCTCTTGCGAAGCATCCTGACGGTATGAGCGGTGGTTCAGCATTCGTTATCCGCCTTGAGCATGGGAAACCACACGCATATTTCGCCGGCATCATCGTCCGAGGTGGACGGGACTTCTTTACGATCCTGAAAGCCGGTGTTGTGTGCGCGTTCCTCGACAGTGTTTTCCGCTGAGTTTATCCAGCTTTGGCTGTCACGCCAGCAGGCGGTTATCGAATGTCCAAGCCCCCGCAGTCGTGATAGAGCGCGCTCAGGGTCTTTGGAAAGTGTCGGGCCATACAGGCGCGGTCGCGTTTAGCCGCAGCGGCGATCCAGACACCGGCGATTTCCGTGATGCGACCGCCTACGGATGCGGACTGATTTGCCCGTCGTGCCAATCTGCCGCAACCCGACGTCATTGATCTCATCCCCAAATCATCGGCATCTTTCCGCGCATCCCGTCCCGATAGAGGGGCGTTTCGCGATCGTCACGAACGCGGGGCGGGATGCGGTGGACGCGATGGTGACGCAGGACGAGCGCCGCTAACGCGGACGGTGAAGTCGTGTGGTCCTGATGCCCCGACGCTGGCATCAAGTTGGTGGAGGCAACTCCATCTATGACGGTGGCAAGAAAGCCCGGTCACCGGGGAGAGCGCGTTATAAGCCGTAAAACCATTGCGCGGGGAATGCCGGGTGATTCCGGTGTGACCTGACTAACGCGTGTGCTTTTCGCTTTCTATCCTCGCACACGCGGCTATCGGGCGCATCGGGCGCCCGGCATTCCCCGCGCCCTCTTGATCTCTGAGGGTGATGTTCAAGGTCAAAACTCGGGCGTATCGCGCCGCGAGAACGTGAGGCGTGTCTGGCTCTATGAAAATCGAATCCGAATTTTGGAGCGCACTCCGATGGTCGACATTTGGCTCGTCATGCCCGGGCTTGTCCCGGCCATGACGGCGGCGGCCATGAAAACAACTGAATGATAACCTCCGATCGGCTAAGATCGTTTCCGTGGCATCACCTCCGACGATTCTTCGTTTTCAATTCCGGCCTTGGCGGCCTCACCGTCTTGCGCGAGATCGTCCGGGCGCGACCCGACGCGCATTACGTGTACGTCGCCGATGACGCGTTCTTTCCCTACGGCCGTCACAGCGAGGAGCAGATCATCGCCCGCGTGGTGCCCCTGATTGGCGAATTGATATCAGCGCATCGCCCGGAACTGGTCGTGATCGCCTGCAACACCGCATCCACGCTGGTGATGTCGCATCTTCGCGAGCGATACGGTGTTCCGTTCGTCGGCACCGTGCCCGCGATCAAGCCGGCCTGCACGGGTTCGAAAACCAGGCGCGTTTCGGTGCTCGGCACAAAAGGCACCGTCAAGCGCGAATACACCAAGGCGCTGATCCGCGATTTTTCGCAAGGCTGCGAAGTCACGCTGGTCGGCTCGGCGGATCTCGCCTCACTGGCCGAAGCGGCGCTGAGCGGCGATGGGGTGAGCGACCCCGCGATATCCGCGGAGCTGGCGCCATGTTTTGTCGGCGCCGGCGAAGACATTTCGACACGCACCGACACGATTGTGCTCGCCTGCACCCATTATCCCCTGCTGATGGACCGGCTGGCCAGGCTCGCGCCATGGCCGGTCGCATGGATCGACCCCGCGCCCGCGATTGCAAGGCGGGTTGCGAATTTGCTGGAGGCTCCGGGGGGCGAGGCCCATCACGCCGGGGCCAAGATGATTTTCACATCCGGCCGGCCGCACGCGCTGAGCCAGGCCCTGGCGCCGTTTTTCGGCGGCCGCGTTCCGGCTTGAAGCTACTGAAATCGCTTGCGATTTGTGCAGCCACCGCAACCGGGCCGCTGGCCTCGGCGGCAACCATGGACCGAACCATCTGGCGTCACGCCTGCGGGTCCGTGCTAGATCAGGACCTCGGACGGGAGCAACCCGCCAATGGTGAGTTTCGGGAACTTGAGCGGAGCGATGCGCGGAACGAACAGAAAAATCTCATTGCCGCGCCGGTTCATCATCGACCTCATGCATGCGTCGATGCGCGTGCCGTTCATATCGCTCTCGCGGACCCTCGATGTCAGCCCATTGATCGAGGCGCGCGCGCAGGCTGCCCAACGGCCCGGCTGGGCAGCGATCTTCGTCAAGGCGTTCGCGCTGGTGGCCAAGGACGAGCCGGTCCTGCGCACGCTCTATATCAAATTGCCATGGCCGCATTTTTTTGAACTGCCGCGCAGTGTCGCCATGGTTGCCATCGCGCGCGTCGAAGAGGGGGAGGATTGCATTCTGCCCGAGAAAGTCCCCGCGGCCGACGAGCGGCCACTGACCGAGATCGACGCACAGATCCGGCGCGCCAAGGATGCGCCGCTCATGGAAATCCCGGCGTTTCGGAAAATCATGATGGCCACGCGGCTGCCGCTGCTGCTGCGCCGCCTGAGCTGGCTGGTCGGCCTCAATGTCGGGCGGATGTACGCCAACAATTTCGGCAGCTTCGGGGTGACTTCGGTCGCCGCTTACGGTCCCGGCGAGCTCCATGCGCTAAGTCCCGGTCCGTTTATCGTGACTTACGGCGTGGTGAGGCCGGACCAGACCATCGACGTCATCATCCGCTGGGATCACCGGGTTACCGACGGCGCCTTCATGGCCAGGGCCCTGACAAGGCTGGAACAGGTGCTGAACACCGAAATATCGGCCGAATTGCGCGGAATCCCGCAGCCTGCGGAGGCAAAACCGGCCCCGGCGGCCGCGACCTGAGGGTTTCAACGCCGCCTCAAAACCTGGGGCGTTCTAATTGACAGGACAGCGGTTTCTGCCTAGAAACCGCCTGCTCGCGGGCCGCTTTCGGCCCGCGATGCGTTTCGCGACCCGTGGTCTATCCCTTCTCAAGCTTTAAGGGCTGGACCTGTCGGCACCGGGAAATTCCCGGCGCACAGGAGGGCGCGTTTCCTCAAAACTCAAACTTACCGAAGAGGACGCGATGACAAAGCGCAGTGAGGCGAAATACAAGATCGATCGCCGGATGGGCCAGAATATCTGGGGCCGCCCGAAGAGCCCCGTGAACCGCAGGGAATACGGCCCCGGCCAGCACGGCCAGCGCCGCAAGGGCAAGCTCTCCGACTTCGGCGTGCAGCTGCGCGCCAAGCAGAAGCTTAAAGGTTATTACGCCAACATCAGCGAGCGCCAGTTCCACGGCATTTATGTCGAGGCCGGCCGGATGAAGGGCGATACCGGCGAAAACCTGATCGGTCTCCTCGAGCGCCGCCTCGATACCGTGGTCTATCGCGCCAAATTCGTCGCCACCATGTTCGCCGCGCGCCAGTTCATCAATCACGGCCACGTCAAGGTCAACGGCCGCCGCGTCAACATCTCAAGTTACAAGGTGAAAGTCGGCGACGTGGTCGAGGTCAAGGAATCCTCAAAGCAGCTCACGCATGTCCTCGAAGCGAGCCAGCTCGGCGAGCGCGACGTGCCCGACTTCCTCGAGGTCGATCACTCCAAGATGACGGCGAAGTTCGTCCGCATCCCGGCGCTGACCGACGTGCCGTTCGCGGTGCAGATGGAGCCGCATCTGATCGTCGAATTCTATTCGCGCTGAT
Source organism: uncultured Alphaproteobacteria bacterium (assembly GCA_963753875.1). GTDB lineage: Bacteria > Pseudomonadota > Alphaproteobacteria > Rhizobiales > Xanthobacteraceae > Bradyrhizobium. Next base: position 13,512 of record CAVWDY010000021.1, read on the forward strand.
TTGATCGGCTGCATTTACCGAGATCGAAGGCCCCGGTTTTGCCGGGGCCTTTTTTGTTGGATAGGATCATTATTTGCAGTCATTCCGGGGCGCGTCGAAGACGCGAACCCGGAATCTCGAGATTCCCCGATGTGCAATTGCACATCTGCGGTCTGGTCCTTCGGACCATTCCGGAATGACCGTGCTTGAGAGAACCCCGCCATGACCTACACCCCTGCCCGTCCTGATCCCAAGGCGCCAGCCGTCCGCATCAACCTGTTGTCGGACACCCAGACCCGTCCGACGCAAGGGATGCGCGAGGCGATGGCGCGCGCCGAAGTGGGCGACGAGCAGGTCGGCGACGATCCTTCGGTGAATGTACTGTGCGACCGCGTGGCCGATCTGCTCGGCAAGGAAGCCGCCGTGTTCATGCCATCCGGCACCATGTGCAATGTCGCGGCGACGTTGGTCCATTGCCGGCCGGGCGATGAAATCCTGGCGCATGCCTCAGCCCATGTCATCGCCCGCGAGGGCGGCGCCCATGCGGCGCTCGGCGGATTCCAGATCACGGCGCTGCCGGGACCCGACGGGCAGTTCACGCCCGGCACGTTCCGGTCGGCGCTCCACCCGCGCACCCGCTACCAGCCGCCGCAGACGGTGGTCAGTGTCGAACAAACCGCCAATATCGGCGGCGGCACCATCTGGAAGAAGGCCGCTCTCGATGAGGTCGTGAAAATCGCCAGGGCCAACGGGCTTGCCACCCACATGGACGGCGCGCGGCTCCTGAACGCCTGCGTCGCTACCGGCATCAGCGCGCGCGGCATGGCGGCCGGGTGGGATTCCGCCTGGATCGATTTCTCGAAGGGATTGGGCGCGCCCATCGGCGCCGTCATCGCCGGCAGGCGCGACTTCATCGATGAGGTCTGGCGCTGGAAGCAGCGGCTGGGCGGCTCGATGCGCCAGGCCGGCATTTGTGCCGCGGCCTGTACCTATGCGCTCGACCACCATGTCGACCGGCTTGCGGAGGATCACGCCAACGCGCGCGCGTTGGCGCGGGGGCTGGCGCAGATCGCCGGCATCGAGGTGCAGCAGCCCGAAACCAACCTGGTTTTCTTCAAGCCTGACGGCGCCGGGGTCAGCGGCGACGACATGGTCAGCGCCTTGCGCCAACGCGGCGTGCTGCTCGCCATGATGGACGGCCGAATCCGCGCCTGCACCCACCTCGACGTCACAGCCGGCATGATCGAGCAAACGGTCGGACTGGTGCGCGAGATCGTGCGGGGGGCGTAAAGAGCACCCTGCCCTCAGCGGTCGGCGGTATCCGTCGCAAGCCGCAACGCCGCGAGCATTGAAGTGAAAACCATCGTGAACAACAGGATCACGACGGTGGTCTCGCGCAAATCCCCGATGCGCCAGACATGGTTGGCAGCGTCAGCGACCTCGCCGCTCTGGTCCATGACAAACGGCGTCACATGGGTGAGACCGGAACCCAGATACAGCAAAATTGCCACAAGCCTGAGCGCGCGCCCCTGTTCGGCTGACTGTACAGACACATAGCGCCGGCGGCTGAGATAGAGGGCGAACGCCTGATAGAATAGCCACGACGTCAGTAACCAGCCGAGATAATTCGAAAGCGGGACGCCGAAATGCGCCCCGCCGTCGTGCCATATCCAGGCTTTCGAAATGGTTGATACAGGCGGGTCCATCACCACATCCCATTGCGTCATCACGAATGCGGCGACGATCGGCAATGCCGTGAGTTCGAGTTTCCGGTTCAGCCGCCCCTGCGCGCCGCCGAGCAGGGTCCCGGCCACGACCCACGAAAAATATCCCATGCCGAACCAGAGCGGACCGACAATGACCGGGATGGCTCCGACATGCGGCAGGTTCGATCCGACTTCGAAATGATAATGGCCGAACGGAAACCCCGTGGCGGCGCCAATATTCTCCATCGCGAATGTGATGGCGACACAGATCGCCAGAAGGACGAGCGCATCCTTCCAGCTATAAGACAGAGCCGCGTGGGCGCAGGCAGCCACGATTCCGATAGCCGCCAATCCTTGCGCGCGCGGCGTCGGATTCCAGGCGAAACCGACAAGCAGCGCCAGATAGACGGCGAGGACAATCCAGAAAGCCGTCTCTAACGGCGGAAAGGAACGACCGCTGGCGGCCTTCAGTGTTTCCTGCACGGACATGGCTTGCTCCGCTCTCACTTCCTCAGCGCCTGGTAGATCAGCGCCTTCAGCTCCGTCTGAATCCGTTCGCGCTGCGACGGCGACTGCATCATGCAGATCGCGAACATGTCGTGCTTCGGATCGATGAAAAAGAAGGTGCCGGCGACGCCGTCCCAGCGGTACTCGCCCAACGGCCACGACGTATTCGCAGGCACCGCCGTGCGCACGGCGAAGCCGAGGCCGAAGCCGCTGGTTTCGCCGGGAAAGTAGTAATCGTCGCGGGCGATCCTTGTCTCCCGCCCGATGTGATCCGATGTCATCAGCGCGATGGTCTCGGGCTTGAGGTAGCGCCGGCCATCTAACGTGCCGCCATTGAGCAGCATTTGCGCGAAGCGTGCGTAGTCCCCGATCGTTCCGACCATCCCCGCCCCGCCGGATTCCCAGCGCCGCGGCACTATCGGATCCTTGATTCCAGCGATCGGGCCGGTGAAGCGATCGGCGGGCAGCGGCTCGGCGACCCTTGGCCGCTTCGCGTTGTCGGCGAGGTAGAAGGCGGTCTCGGTCATGCCGAGCGGATCGAGCAGCCGCTCTTTCTCGAACTGAAAGAGCGACTGTCCCGACACGACTTCGATGACCCGGCCGAGCACATCGGTGGAGTGGCCATAATCCCACAGCGCTCCCGGCTGTTCGGCGAGCGGGAGTTTCGCGATGCGCTCGGCGAACAGGGCATTGTCGAAATCGCCGTCGAACAGGCCCGAACTCGCATAGAGCTTTCGCACGGGAGTGTCGCCGTAGAATCCGTACGTTAAGCCAGAGGTGTGGCGCAGCAGGTCTTCAATCCTGATCGGGCGGCTAACCGGTTCGGTAACGAGTGCGGGCTTTCCGTTCCCATCGCGCTTCTCGACGGCGACCTTCACCTCGGCAAAGGGTGGAATGTATTTCGAAACGGGATCGTCCAGCGACAGTTTTCCGTCATCGACCAGCATCATGGCGGCAGCGGATGTAATCGCCTTCGACATCGAATAGAGCCGAAAGATCGTATCTGTGGTCATCGGACGCTTGGTGTCGACATCGCGCACGCCAAGACTTTCGAAGAGGACGGGTTGACCGTGCTGCTGGATCAGGAGCACCGCGCCTGGAATCTTGCCACTCGTGATCTCGTTGCGGACGTAATCGCCGATGCGCGCCAGCCCTTCCGGCAAAAAACCCTTGGCAACGGGAAGCAGCGCTTCCGCGCGGCCGGTGTTGACGGCGATTACCGCCAGTAGAAGCGCAAGCGCCGCCGCAACGTTGTTCGGCGCGGAGCCATCAGTTCTCCATCGCTTCATCATTTTCTGCACCGACCGGTAGATGGGCAGAGTTTAGCGGCCGGCTCAATCGGCACAAGGGTCGCCAAACCCGGCCATCGCCTGCACATGAAGGGCGGCGCTCGCGTCTGAAAAGCAGCAGAAGATCACGCGGCTGATCGCGGGCGCTCCTTGCAGCGCCTCCACCGTAGTCGAGACCGCGATCCGCGCCGCGCGATCGGCTGGAAAACGGTAGACGCCGGTGGAGATGGCGGGAAAGGCGACCGAGGCAAGGCCGTGGCTCTGGCAAAGCTCGATGGCGCGGGCATAGCACGAGGCGAGCGCCTCATCTTCGCCCAGGCCCCCCGTTCCAGACCGGACCGACGGCATGGATCACATGCCGGGCCGGCAACCGATAGGCTTTGGTGATTTTGGCGCCGCCCGTCTCGCAGCCACAGAGCGTGCGGCATTCATCGAGAAGCCCCGGGCCGGCGGCCCGATGGATCGCACCATCGACCCCACCGCCACCGAGCAAGGACGTGTTGGCCGCGTTGACAATGGCATCAACGCGCAATGTCGTGATGTCGGCGACGATGACTTCCAGCCGCGCCGCACCTAGCTGTCGCGAAGCCAAGCTCAGCTCAGAAACCAAGCTCAGGCGGCAGGTGCGCTGACCGTCACGCCCTTGTCGGCAAAGAGCTTCTGCAATTCGCCGGCCTGGAACATCTCGCGGATGATGTCGCAGCCGCCGACGAATTCGCCCTTGACGTAAAGCTGCGGAATAGTCGGCCAGTTGGAGTAGGTCTTGATGCCGTTACGCAGTTCGGCGGACTCAAGGACATTGAGACCCTTGTAGCCGACGCCGACGTGATCGAGAATTTGCACCACCTGCCCGGAGAAACCGCACTGCGGAAACTGTGGCGTCCCCTTCATGAACAGTACGACGTCGTTCGACTTCACTTCGTTGTCGATGAATTGTTCGATGCTCATATCCAATTCCTTTTGGGGCGCACGCTGCGCATGCCCTCACCGCTTGGGCCTCCGGACGACCCGCCCGTTTGAACCCGTGACTGCTATATATGTACCCCAAAGCTTTGTGCATCCAAAGTAAATTGGCGAGAAGCTGACATGCACGGGCCTGCCTGACCCCCGGGCCTACCGGGCAAAACCGCCCCGCCCGGGTAACAACATCATGGCTTGGAACGTACCTTGGGAGGCTTTTTTCCCGGACGGGAACCCCTATCTAGGACAGGCTGTTCTCGGGGAACCCCTGTTCCAGACCAACGTTCTCCCCCGAACCGGAGACACCAGTGACGAAACCAGCATCCGCCGCGCTCGCCGCCCCTTGCCCGTCATTATTCTCCGATTCCGGCAGCCCGGCCCAAGGTTTGACGGAAGCTTTCCTTGCGGTGCGAAACGAAACCGAACGCCGCGCCGCCCCGCTGACGCCGGAGGATCAGCAAATCCAGTCGATGCCGGACGCAAGCCCGGCGAAATGGCACCGCGCCCATACCACCTGGTTCTTCGAGCAATTCCTGCTCGGCGAACACTGCCCCGGATATAAGCCATTTCATCCCGACTATGCCTTCCTGTTCAATTCCTACTATGTCAGCGCCGGCCCCCGGCATGCCCGCCACCAGCGCGGCCTCCTGACCCGACCATGCGCCGATGAAATCACCGCCTACCGGGCGCATGTCGACGCGGCGACCGTGAAGTTTTTTCACGAGACCACCGAAGACAAGCTGGCCGCGATCGCACCACTGGTGGAGGTCGGCCTCAACCATGAGCAGCAGCATCAGGAATTGATGTTGACCGACATCCTGCACGCCTTTGCCCAGAACCCGATTCCCCCGGCCTACGATTCGTCATGGCGCTTCCCCGCCTCAACGCGCGTGGCCGACGAGTCTCGCGCCGGCGACAAGTGGGTTGCACTCAACGAGGGCATTCACACCATCGGGCACACCGACGATACCTTTCATTTCGACAACGAAAAACCCGCGCACCGCGCGCTGGTGGGTCCGGTCAGGTTGGCGCGCAACCTCGTCACCAACGCCGACTGGCTCGCCTTCATGGCAGACGGCGGCTATTCGACGCCGACGCTCTGGCTGATGGACGGTTTTGCAACCGTCAACAACGAACAATGGCAGGCGCCCGGCCACTGGCGCCAGATCGACGGCGAATGGCATGTCATGACGCTGGCGGGATTGAAGCCGGTCGATCCCTCAAGCCCGGTCTGCCACGTCAGCTATTACGAGGCCGACGCGTTCGCGCGCTGGAGCGGCAAGCATTTGCCAACCGAAATGGAATGGGAAGTAGCTGCGAGAGCCGGCCATCTCAACGATGCCTTCGGGATCGTGTGGCAGTGGACCCGCAGCGCTTACGCTCCCTATCCGGGCTACCGGGCGATCGACGGCGCGCTCGGCGAATATAACGGCAAGTTCATGGTCAACCAGCTGGTGCTGCGCGGCTCTTCGCTTGCAACCCCGGCCGGACATAGCCGCATCACCTATCGCAACTTCTTTTATCCCCACCACCGCTGGCAATTCACGGGATTGCGCCTCGCCGATTACGCCGGCTGAACTTTTTCGAATTCAAACCGCGCCGGAAAGCGCGTTTTCGGAGACTGTCATGAATGTGCACGCCCCCGCTTTGGCCGACGCGCATCATTTCGATGAGCAGACCTCGGCATTTGCCCGCGACGTGATCGACGATCTGTCGCAACACCCGAAACGGCTGTCGCCAAAATATTTCTACGACGCCGCGGGCTCGGAACTGTTCGAGCAGATCACGCTGTTGCCGGAATACTACCCGACCCGCACCGAACTGACGATCCTGCGCGACCGCAGCCGCGCGATATCGGCCTTCATCCCGAAGGGCGCGGCGTTGGTGGAATTCGGCGCGGGCGCCACCACCAAGGTGCGGCTGTTGTTGAACGAATGCGCCCTCGGCGCCTACGTTCCCGTGGATATTTCCGGCGACTTCCTGCAAGCGCAGGCCGACGCCTTGGGCGCGGATTTCCCAGGCCTTCAGGTTCACCCGGTCACGGCGGATTTCACCGCGCCGTTCGAATTGCCAGATTCCATCGGCGCGATGCCGAGGGTTGGATTTTTCCCGGGGTCGACGCTTGGAAATTTCGAGCCGCACGAGGCCAGCGCCTTCCTGCGCAGCGCCCGCGGCATCCTGGGGAAAGGCGCGCGGATGGTGATCGGCGTCGATCTCGAGAAGGACGAGCGCGTGCTGTATGACGCCTATAACGATGCCGCTGGTATCACCGCGCGCTTCAATCTCAACGTGCTCCATCGCATCAACCGCGAATTGGGCGGTGATTTCGACGTTGGCGCGTTCGTTCATCGTGCGATCTACAACCGCGATCGCCATCGCATCGAAATGCACCTGATCAGCAAGAAGGCGCTGACCGCGCGGGTGCTCGGCAAGAAGTTTTCATTCCGCCCCGGTGAAAGCATCCATACCGAGAATAGCTACAAATACAGCCTCGAGCGCTTCACCGCGCTTGCCAAGGGTTCGGGCTGGACCCCGCTGGAATCCTGGACCGATCCGGCCGGAATGTTTTCGGTTCACGCGCTGGTAGCCTCGGACTGAAATCAGCAACGCTCTATTCCGGGACTCCGGCGTCCCGGATCCGTCGGGTATCCCCATATCGGTCAGGGCGTCCAGTCAGCCCGGCACCCCGGGTTCGTCAGGTACCCCGGTCTGCAGCGCCAGCGCGTGAAGCACCCCGCCCATCTGTCCCTGCAGCGACCGATAGACGATCTGGTGCTGCTGGACGCGGGATTTTCCTCGGAAGGATTCCGAGATCACGGTCGCCGCGTAATGGTCGCCATCGCCGGCCAGATCGCGGATCGTCACCTCGGCGTCCGGTATAGCTGCCTTGATCATCGATTCGATATCGCGGGCGTCCATCGGCATCCCAAATTTCTCCCATCCGGCTTTCGAATCGCGCCCGGCCTCGCTGCCGCAGCGCCTCAACTTAGCGTGGGGGCCCTTCTGGGTCACGCTTTGTCCCACTATATTCCCGATCCGATCATTGCAAAGCCGAAAGGATCGCACCAGACGATCACAACGGGCTGACCAGAAGGCTGACAACCATGAAACTACCTGGCCCCGACCACCCGATCACCATCAGCGCAAACCCCAGGCGCGTCCGCGTCTCCCTGGGCGGCGTCGTGATCGCCGATTCCACCAGTGCCCTGAAACTGAAGGAAGCGAGCTACCCGGCGGTGAACTATGTGCCGCGCAAGGACGCCAATATGGCGCTATTGGCGCGCACCGACCGGACGACGCACTGCCCCTACAAGGGGGATGCGAATTATTTCAGCATCGTCGCCGACGGCAAGACAATCGAGAATGCGATCTGGACCTACGAGACGCCGTTCCCGGCGATGACGGAAATCTCCGGCCATCTGGCGTTCTATCCCGACAAGGTCACCATCGAGGAAGTGGTCTGAGAGTCGACGAACCGAGACCTCACTACGTCATTGCGAGCGCGAGCGAGACGTTACGCCTTGCCGTTCATGTAGGCCGGAAACCAGCTCTCGAAACCGGTCTTCAGGGAAGCTACCGAAACCGACTCCTCGCCGGCGACGGCAAGCGCATCGCCGCCGGTGGCGCCGATCCGCGCGCACGGTACGCCAGCGCCCTTCATCTTCGCCAGTACGAGTTCCGCCTGCTCGGCGGGCACGGTGACGACGTAGCGCGCCTGATCCTCGCCGAACCAGTACGCATGCGGCACGATCGATCCCGGCGCCACGAGCAATTGCGCGCCTATCCCGCCGGCCATCGCCATCTCGGCCAGCGCAATCAACAGGCCACCATCGGAAACGTCATGCGCCGCGGTCGCGGTGCCGGCGCGGATCATGCCGCGCACCACATCGCCGTTACGTTTTTCAGCCGCGAGATCGACCGGCGGCGGCGCGCCCTCTTCGCGGCCGCAGAGGTCGCGCAGATAGACGGACTGGCCGAGCCAGCCGTGGGTTTCGCCGATCAACAGGATCGCCTCGCCTTCGGCCTTGAACGCAAGCGTGGCGGATTTGGTGAAATCGTCGAGCAACCCGACGCCGCCGATCGAGGGCGTCGGCAGGATGCCGCGGCCGTTAGTCTCGTTGTAGAGCGAGACATTGCCTGACACGACGGGGAAGTCGAGCGCGCGGCAGGCTTCCGAGATGCCCTTCAGGCAGCCGACGAACTGGCCCATGATCTCCGGCCGCTCCGGATTGCCGAAATTAAGATTGTCGGTGACGGCAAGCGGTCGTCCGCCGACGGCGGTGATATTGCGCCAGGCTTCCGCCACCGCCTGCTTGCCGCCTTCCACCGGATCGGCCTCGCAATAACGCGGCGTGACGTCGACGGTAAGCGCCAGTCCCTTCGGTCCGTCCTGCACCCGCACCACCGCGGCATCGCCGCCGGGCCGTTGCACGGTATTGCCCAAGATAATGTGATCGTATTGCTCCCACACCCAGCGCTTCGAGCACAGCTCGGGCATCGCGATCAGTTTTTGCAGCGCCGGCCCGATGCCGACCGGCGGCTTCACGTCGCGCGCATGGATCACCGGCAGCGGCGGTGAGGCCACATGCGGCCGATCGTAGACCGGCGCTTCGTCGCCGAGTTCCTTGATCGGCAGATCGGCCATCACGTCGCCGCCGTGCTTCACGACAAAGCGCTTGGTCGGCGTGGTGTAGCCGACAACCGCGAAATCCAGGCCCCATTTGCGGAAGATCGCCTCCGCCTGTTTTTCCTTCTCGGGCTTGAGCACCATGAGCATGCGCTCCTGGCTTTCCGAGAGCATCATCTCGTAGGCGCTCATGCCTGTTTCGCGCGTCGGGACGCTATCGAGATTGAGGTCGACGCCGAGATCGCCCTTGGCGCCCATCTCCACCGCCGAGCAGGTCAGGCCGGCGGCGCCCATGTCCTGGATCGCGATCACGCAATCGGCCTGCATGATTTCGAGACAGGCTTCCAGCAGCAGTTTTTCTGCGAAGGGATCGCCGACCTGCACGGTCGGGCGCTTCTCGGCCGAGTCGCCGTCGAATTCGGCCGATGCCATCGAGGCGCCATGGATGCCGTCGCGGCCGGTCTTGGAACCGAGATAGACGATCGGCATGTTTACGCCGGAGGCCGCCGCGTAGAAAATCTTGTCGGTATCGGCGAGGCCGACCGCCATCGCGTTGACCAGGATGTTGCCGTCATAACGGGTGTGGAAACGCACCTGCCCGCCGACGGTCGGCACCCCGAACGAATTGCCGTAGCCGCCGACGCCGGCGACGACGCCCGAGACGAGATGGCGCGTCCTGAGATGTTCGGGCGCCCCGAAGGAGAGCGCATTGAGGCAGGCGATGGGACGCGCGCCCATCGTGAACACATCGCGGAGGATGCCGCCGACGCCGGTGGTCGCGCCCTGATAGGGCTCGATGTAACTTGGATGGTTGTGGCTTTCCATCTTGAACACCACCGCCTGGCCGTCGCCGATGTCGATGACGCCCGCGTTTTCGCCCGGCCCCTGGATCACCCAGGGCGCTTTCGTCGGCAGGCCGCGCAGGTGGATGCGCGAGGACTTGTACGAGCAGTGCTCGTTCCACATCGCCGAGAAGATTCCGAGTTCCGTGAAGCTCGGCACCCGGCCGATCAGTTTCAGGATGCGCTCATACTCGTCCGGCTTCAGCCCGTGGCTGGCGACGAGTTCGGGGGTGATTTGCGGCTGGTTCATGAGGCCTTATTAGGGAGATCGGAAGGGCTGGAAAAGGCCTTTTATGGGGCAATTTCCGGCTGTCCAGAGATTTGCGGGCGGACGACGGCGGCTTGCTCTCACGCTTACGCCGCGCGCTCCAGATGCGCCGCCAGGCCTGCGAACAGGCCGCGGCCGTCGGTGCAGCCCATGATGTCTTCGACGTGGTTTTCCGGATGCGGCATCATGCCGAGCACGTTGCCGCGCTCGTTGACGATGCCGGCGATCGAATGCGCCGCGCCGTTGATGTTGGAGGCCTCGTCGACCGCCCCTTCGGGCGAGCAATAACGATAGAGCACCCGCCCCTCGCCCTCGAGCCGCTTCAGCGTCTCGTCGTCGGCCTCGTAATTGCCCTCGCCATGGGCGATCGGCACGCGGATGATCTGCCCGGCATTGTAGCCGCGCGTGAACGGTGAGTCGGATCGTTCCACCCGCAGATGCACGTCATGGCAGATGAATTTCAGCCGCGCATTGCGCATGAGGACGCCGGGCAAGAGGCCGGCCTCGCAGAGTATCTGGAACCCGTTGCAGACGCCGAGCACGAGACCGCCATTGGCCGCGAAGGCCCGCACCGCATCCATCACGGGCGCCCGCGCGGCGATCGCGCCGCAACGCAAATAGTCGCCATAGGAAAACCCGCCGGGCATCACCACGAGATCGGTCCCCGCGGGCAGCGACGTCTCGGCGTGCCAGACCATCGCGGTCTCGCGGCCGGATACGAGCTTGAGCGCGCGGGCCATGTCGCGCTCGCGATTGATTCCGGGAAAGACGAGAACGGCGGATTTCATAAGGTCGGTGCGTCAGTGAGTTCGAGGCGTTTCTCGATGCGGTCCAAACGACCTTCATGCCGAACGAGCGTCGCATGAATTCCTGAAATCTCCTGGAAGACGCTCGTGATCTCTTGACGAATGCCATTTTGCGAGGTTCGGGATGCCTGCATCTCCTGCTTGAGCTCATCGACCTTGCCATCGACTTGCGCAAGTCGCGCCTGGACCGATTTTAGCACTCCAAACATCAGTTCCAGCGTGACGTCGGCCATCTTCGTCTGTCCTTAAACCTGGACCTCTATAGCATAATTTTCGATCACCGTGTTGGCCAACAACTTGTCGGCGGCGTCCTTCAACGCCGCCTCGGCCTTGGCCTTGTCGGAGCCCGACAGCTCGATGTCGAATACCTTGCCCTGGCGCACGCTGGCGACGCCATCGACGCCGAGCGATTTCAGCGCGCCTTCGATGGCCTTGCCCTGCGGGTCAAGGATGCCTGATTTCAGGGTGACGGTGACACGTGCTTTCACGGACGACAACCTTTAGCTCTTGACCAGCACCGGACCGGAGCCCGCCGGCCGTTCGTTTTCCATCAGGATCCCTAACCGCTTGGCGACCTCGGTATAGGCCTCGAGCAGGCCGCCGAGATCGCGGCGAAAGCGATCCTTGTCGAGCTTCTCGTTCGACTTGATGTCCCACAGCCGGCATGAATCGGGCGAGATTTCGTCGGCAACGATGATCCGCATCATTTCATTTTCAAAGAGGCGGCCGCATTCCATCTTGAAATCCACCAGGCGGATGCCGATGCCGAGAAACAGCCCGGTGAGGAAGTCGTTGACGCGGATGGCCAGCGCCATGATGTCGTCGATCTCCTGCGGCGTGGCCCAGCCGAACGCCGTGATGTGCTCTTCGGAAACCATGGGGTCGTTGAGCTGATCGTTCTTGTAGTAGAACTCGATGATCGAGCGCGGCAGCTGGGTGCCCTCCTCGATTCCGAGGCGTTGCGACAGCGATCCCGCCGCCACGTTCCGCACCACCACCTCCAGCGGCACGATCTCGACCTCGCGAATCAGTTGCTCGCGCATGTTGAGGCGGCGAATGAAGTGGGTGGGCACCCCGATGTCGTTGAGGTGCTGAAACAGGAATTCTGAAATCCGGTTGTTGAGGACGCCCTTGCCCTCGATCACCTGGTGTTTTTGCTTATTGAACGCGGTCGCATCGTCCTTGAAGTGCTGGATCAGGGTTCCCGGCTCCGGCCCTTCGTAAAGGACTTTGGCCTTGCCTTCATAAATGCGGCGTCGACGGCTCATTGGGATGTACCGTGTGTTGTTGAAATCCATGAATTTGGTGTGCTCCGGATGACAAGAAGTGAGACCCACGACGGAGCTGCCGCGAAGGCCAGGGACAGGAAACAGAACAAGAACCGAGCCTAGAATCCAACCTATCCGATTGACCTATCCAGCACAATCGATCCGGTCCCACCGGACACAGTTTTACCGCTTTACCTGCGGCTTTAAGGCTCGTTGTCTTAACGATTCGCTCTATTATCTAGGCATGCGGGCGCCTTGCCGCAACGAGGCGGCCTGCGGCCCAAATCGGCACCAGAAGGAACCTTTGGTCATGACCACATTCGACAAGCGCGAGGAAGGCTTCGAGAAGAAGTTCGCGCTCGATGAGGAGCAGAAGTTCAAGGCAGAAGCGCGCCGCAACCGGCTGCTCGGATTATGGGCGGCCGAGAAGCTCGGAATATCAGGCGATGCCGCCAATATCTACGCCAAGGAAGTGGTCGCAGCCGAGTTCGGCGAGGGCGGCGACGCCGCCGTGGTCCGCAAGGTGACGGGGGACCTTTCGGCCAAGGGCATGGCCATCACGGAAGCGCAGGTCCGCAAAGAGATGACCGAACTGATGGCGCAGGCGGTGGCACAGGTGAAGGCCGGGAAGTAAGCCCTGCCCTCGCCGTTATTCCGGGGCGTGCGAAGCACGAACTACGATGTGCAATTGCACATCGGAGAATCTCGAGATTCCCCGATGTGCAATTGCGCATCCGGGATCGCCGCGGAGCCTGTCATCGGGCCGCGCTTCGCGCGGACCCGTTGGCGCCGTCCGGAATGACGTTTTCGTCGCATCGCGACTACAACCTCACCCTTCCTTGAAGCCATATTCCGGCACGTTGCCGCTGGCGCCGTAATATTTGTAGGGCAGGAATTTGCCCGACATCGTGATCTTGACCCGGTCGCCCTTCGGATTGGGCAGCCGCTCCATCACCATGTCGAAATCGATCGCCGACATGATGCCGTCGCCATATTCCTCCTCGATCAGCGCCTTCCAGGCCGGGCCGTTGACCATCACCAGTTCGTAGAACCGGTAAATCAAGGGATCGGTCGGCGGCATCGGTATGCCGCGCATTGGCGTCTCGTTGAGCATCGCGGTTTCGGATTTGGACAACCCGAACAGCTCGGCGGCGTTCGCGGCCTGCGGCTTGGTCAGCTTCATCTGGCCAAGGCAGGCGCCAACGATCAGCACTTCGGAATAGCCGCCGATCTTTTCGCAGATGTATTTCCAGCTCCAGCCCTTCTCGCGCTTGATGTCGAGCAGCTTTTCGGTGAGGTCGGATCGTTTCATGGGTCTCCTCCTTGTTCAAATCTCATCATGGCGGGCCAAAACATACTGCCTCGCGCAGATTGCGTAAGCTTGTTTGCGATGCCGGCAATCCACGTCTTTTTTCACGTTACGAAGAGGTGGATGGCCGGGACCCGTCTACGCCAGAGGCTTCGACGGGCTTTGACTGCCTGTCCGCCGAAGCTTTGGCGTAGGCGGGCAAGCCCGGCCACGACGCCTGCTTTGTTTCCTGATGCGGTGCATCCGACACCGACGCGATCACCAGTTCGGACTTGCCGATCCGCACCACCGGGACGTTGCGCGGATCGTGATCGGGCGTATCGGTCGCGAAACTCTTGCTGCGGCTGACCAGGAAATCGACAATGTGGTTTCGGACCGCGTAGTAATAGGGATGGCGGTGCAGATCGGTGCGGCCGCGGTCCTTCGGCAGCGGATTCTCCACAATCTCGGCCAATACGGCACCGGGGCCGTTGGTCATCAGGAAAATCTTGTCGGCGAGATAGATCGCTTCGTCGACGTCGTGGGTAATCATGAACGCGGTCTGCCCGGTCTCCAGACAGATGCGGCGGACCTCATCCTGCAGCGTGCCGCGCGTCAGCGCATCCAGCGCCGAGAACGGCTCGTCCATCAGCATGATCTTCGGCGTAATCGAGAGAGCGCGCGCAATGCCGACGCGCTGTTTCATGCCGCCGGAAAGTTCCGACGGACGCTTGTGCTCGGCACCGGTGAGGCCGACGAGATCGATGAAGGTCTGCGCGTGCGCCCTGACCTTGGCGCGGTCCCAGTGACGCCATTTCGATGTCACGGCATAGGCGACGTTGCCGAGCACGGTGCGCCACGGCAGCAGCGCGTGGCTCTGGAAAATCACGGCGCGGTCGAGGCTGGTGCCGTCGATCGCCTGTCCGTCCACGATCACGGCGCCTTCGCTCGGCGCATCCAGCCCGGCGAGGATGTTCAGCACCGTGGTCTTGCCGCAGCCGGAGTGGCCGATCACGCAGGCGAATTCGCCGCGCTGCATCGATAGCCAGAGATCTTCGAATACCGCGATTTCGCCGCCACCGGCGCCCGGATAGCGCTTTGCGATGGCTTCGATGGAAATGAATTTTTCGATCATGGCTCTTGCCCGTCCGACGCTTTCTTCACCCTCCCCTGGAGGGGGAGGGTCGAGCGGCCGAAGACCGATCGGGGTGGGGTGAATGCATCGACACAAAGATCACCCCCACCCGTCGCACTCAACCGCTCAAGAGCGCGGCCGAGCGCGCCGACCTCCCCCCTCCAGGGGGAGGTGAAGGAGGCTGGTGTTTCGCTTGTCGCCATGCGCATCACTCCGGGAACGTGACCATGCGGGTGAAGCGCGCCAGAATCTGATCGAGCAGCATGCCGACGACGCCGATCAACAGAATCGCGATGATGACATTGGTGATCGAGAGGTTGTTCCACTCGTTCCAGACGAAATAGCCGATGCCGGTGCCGCCGACCAGCATTTCGGCGGCGACGATGACGAGCCAGGCGATGCCGATCGAGATCCGCATCCCCGTGAGAATGGTCGGCGCCGCCGCGGGCAGGATCACGGTGAAGGCGCGTCGCAGCGTGCCGACTTCCAGCGTGCGCGCGACGTTGATCCACTCCTTGCGCACGGCGGCGACGCCGAACGCGGTGTTGAGCAGCATCGGCCATACCGAACATATGAAGATCACGAAGATCGCGGACAGCCCGGAATCCTTGATGGTGTAGAGCGCGAGCGGCATCCAGGCGAGCGGCGAGATCGGCTTCAAAACCTGAATGAAGGGGTCGAGCGCCCGGTTGATCAGGGGCGACATCCCGATCAGGAAACCGAGCGGGATGGCGACAATCACGGCAAGAAGATAACCGAGCCCGACGCGCGCGATCGAATAGCCGAGCTGGATGCCCAGTCCCTTGTCGTTCGGCCCGTTATCGTAGAACGGCCGCTTCAGATGCTCCCACAATTTCGCGCCGACATCGAGCGGACCGGGCATCGCCGATTTTCCGGCCGTCGCGGTTGCGCCCATCAGCTTGGCATATTCCGGGCTCATGCTGGCGACCGCGCCGGTGCCGCGCGTGGCGATGTGCCAGACGCCGTTGAAGGCTGCAAACAGCGCGATCGAGACGATTGCCGCGCGGAGACGAAGGGAAGAGGTCATGGTCTTGTTTTCTCCCCTCCTCCCGCGCAGCGCAGCGAAGCGGCGGGGTCGCGACGAGCGAAGCTCGCTCTTCCGGGTCGGGGGTGGGGTGAATCTTTCTGCTGAAACACCCCCCACCCCGGCGTCTTCGTCGCCGACCCTCCCCGCCACTCGCAAGAGCTCGTGGAGGGAGGGAAGAAGAAGCGCGATACTGCCTTATCTCTCACGACGACTTCCTGATCTTGAAGCTGTTGAGATAGTCCTCAGGTGCCGCCGGATCGAAGGTCTTGCCCATCACCGAGAACGACTTGTACGAGGTCGCCGGCGGCGCCAGCCCCATCTCGGTCATGGCCTTGCGCGTGTCGGTCGCGAGGTAGACCTGCTCGGCGATCGACCTGTAATCCACCTCGCCCTTGACCTGACCCCAGCGCTTCATCTGCGTGAGCATCCAGACCGCGAAGGATTGCCAGGGGAACGGGTCGAAGTCGACACGCTTGGCATCGGTTTTGACGCCGCCCAGTCCGTCCGCATAGGTCCCGGTGAGAACCTGCTCCAACACCGTGACCGGGGCGTTGATGTAGTTCGCCGGCGCAATGGCTTCCGCGATCTGCTTGCGGTTCTCCGCTTTCGAGGCGTAGGCGGTGGCGTCGAGGATCGCCCGCGTCAGCGCGGCGAAGCTGTTGGGCGAACCCGCGATGAACTCGCGGCTCGCCGCGAAGCTGCAGCAGGGATGGCCGTCCCAGATTTCCTTGGACAGGAGGTGCATGAAGCCGACGCCGTCATAGATCGCGCGCTGGCAGATATTGTCGGGCGCGAGGAAGCCGTCGATGTTCTCGGCGCGGAGATTGGCGACCATCTCCGGCGGCGGCACCGAGCGCAGCTGCACATCGGTGTCCGGGTCGAGGCCATGCTCGGCGAGGTAATAGCGCAGCAAATAATTGTGCATGGAATAGTCGAACGGAATGGCGAACTTCATGCCTTTCCAGTCCTTCGGATCGCGCTTGTCCTTGTGCTTCATCGCCAGCGTGATGCCCTGGCCGTTGATGTTCTCGATCGCGGGCACCGCGAATGGAATCGCCTGTGCGCCCAAGCCCAGCGAAATCGCGATCGGCATCGGCGCCAGCATGTGGGCGGCGTCGTATTCCTTGTTGATGGTCTTGTCGCGGATCACCGCCCAGCCGGCCGTCTTGACCACCTCGACGTTCAGGCCGTGCTTGGCGTAGAAGCCGAGCGGCGCCCCCATGATGATCGGCGTCGCGCAGGTGATCGGGATGAAGCCGACTTTCAGATCCTTTTTCTCCGGGGCGCCTGCTTCCGCAAACGCCTCGGTTGCCGTCTTGAGCGGGAAGAATTGAGAGATGGCGGCAAGCGCGGTCGAGGCCCCGACCGATTTAAGAAACGCCCGGCGCGCGGCGTCCTTCGGAAACATCGCGCGCATCACCGCCGAAGCAACGACGCCCTCGTAACGCTCCTCGCTGCTTGCAACTGGCTCGCATCGCAGCGCCAAAGCCGCAGAATCGTGTTCGGCCGCGGACCCATGCTGGCCGCACACGCAGCCCGCCCGCGAAAGTTCGCGATCAGCATCGAAGGGGTTATCAAAGGTGGACATGCCTACATTTCCTCACGTGGTGCCAAGCGATCGGGAGGCAAATCCCGCCACGCCCCGGAGATTCACCGCCCGGCCGCGAAAAGCCCGGCCGGGCGATGAAAAAACATGCACTTTTTATGCCGCTTTTTCGGTCAGCTTGGCCTCCGTGGGCAGGCCTTCCTCGATCGGCAGCGACGGATCGCGCGACCATTCGTTCCAGGAGCCGAAATACATCCGGACATCCTTCACACCCGCATTCTTCAGCGCGAGGAAGGTGTTCGACGCGCGCGCGCCCTTGAAGCAATAGAGATAGACCGGGGTATTCTGCGAGATGCCGACGGTCGCGCATTCGGCCAGGATTTCGTCCTTGGACTTGAAACGCGGGCCTTCTGCCGTCGGCTTCATCATCCGGTACCATTCAAGCCAGACGGCGCCTGGGATCCGCCCCTTGCGCGGGCAGAAGTCCTTGCCATAGGGCGAGGAGCTGTCGCCGATCCATTCATCGACGTCGCGCACGTCGAGCAAGGCGATGCCCGGCTTGCCGACGGCAGCCAGCATGGTCTTTGCGTCGATCAGGATGTCACTGGCCTCAGGCACGATCGAGAACGATGCCGGCTTGGGCGTCGGCACGGCTGTCGTGACCGGCAATCCCTTGGCCACCCAGACGTCGTACCCGCCATGCAAGACCTTGATCTTGGGATAGCCGAGCATGGTCAGCAGGTAATAGCCCCGGCAGGACTGGCCGAAACCGGAATTCATCGACTGCTCGTAAATGACGGCGGTTTCCTTGCCCGACAGTCCGGCCTTCCCGAAGGCGTCGGCGAACTTCGTCTTCAGCTCGTGAATGCCTTCCGGCGTGGATGTGGCGAGGTAAGTGAAGATCTCATGCACGTTCACGGCATTCGGGATGTGTCCCGCGCCGTAAGCATCCGGATTACGCGTGTCGATGATGACACACGGCTCCTTGGATGCGAATTCGGCGAGTTCGCCGGCAGAAATCAGAACGTCCGTCATGGCAGCCTCTCCTGTCTTGGTGTGGAAGTTGGGGTCGATCTGAAGTCCTTCTGAAGATTCACATGTCCGCCAACATCTTGCGCAGTTGCTTGGTGGCCGGCGTGACGATGGCGACGAAATAGGCTTCGCGAAGCCGTCGCTGGGCGCGATGGCTCATGAGGTAACCGCGCGCGCCGCAATGGAGCATCGCCGCATGCGCCGCCGCGACGCTGGCATCGCCCGCGCGCAGCCGAAGCTCGACGACCTTGCGCCAATAGCTGTCCTCCGCATTGAACGGATCGGACGCCAGCGCCATCGCTTCCGTTTCAAGCTCGGAAAGCAGTTCGCGGAAGTTCACCGGCTGTTGCGGCAGATAGCGGTTGACGTGGCCGAGCGGCGCATCGACCTCGTTCATGATGTTGATGCAGTCCCTGATAAGGCCCGTGGCCATGCCGGCCTGCAGCAGGATGAAGCCTGCGCGGATTTTCTTGACGAAGGGGCCTGCGGGGTCCGCCAGGATGAGATCGTCAGGCACAAAGACGTCGCGGAACTGCACGCCGTAAGTACCCGTGCCGTCCATCGCGAGGAACGGCTTGCAGGGCTGCAAGCTGACCGCGGGATCGGAACAATCGGCGAGAAACATCACGGCGCCGCCGGGCTCGTCCTCGCGCTCAAAAATGGTGCCGAAGAAATGGCCGGGCCCGAGATTCGACACCCAGGGCAGCGCGCCCCTGACGATGTAGCCGCCATCGACCTTGCGGCCGTTCAGTTTCAGCTTCTCGATACCGAAGAAGCTCTTCATCGGATTGGACAAACCGGTGCCGCCGAGGATTTGCCCGGTCGCGAATTTGTCGCCGAATCTGGCAACAAGTTTTGGATTGCTCGAATTCGCGGCGTACCAGACCAGCGTGTTCTGGCACCACGCCATGAAGGCGGTCGCGCCGCAGACTTCGCCGAGGGCTGCGATCGACTGAATGGCGCAGCGCAGATCGGCTGCGCCATTCTTCGGTTGATGGCTTCCCCACGCGCCAACATCGCCAAGGCGCCGGAGCAGCTCGTCGGGATATACGTTCCCGGCATCGATCGCGGCCGCCATGGGAGCGAGGTTTTTACGGGCGATGGTCGCGACCTGATCGGCAATCGATGCCGAAGGAAGATCGTCTTCAACCGCCAGCCGAGATACCGCCAATGAACCCATGACACCCTCCGCGAACCACCCGGTTTTGCAACCGCTTTTTCCTGGCCTTTAAGCGCTGACCTCGAGATTGACGGGGCGCGTGAAAGTGTTAGCCACCGGCGACCACTTCTTGACGTGGGCCACCAGCGCGTCGATCTCGCTTTGCGGAACGCCCTCGCATTCCATGTCGACCTTGACCCGGACATCGGTGAAGCCGACCGGCTTCTCGCTGACGTCCCCGGTGCCCCAGACCGCGGTGATATTGAGGTCGCCCTCCAGCTGGAGTTCGAGCTTGTTGACGATCCAGCCGCGATGCACCGCGTTGGCGTGGAGCCCCACCGCAAGGCAGGAGCCCAAGGCCGCGAGCGACGCCTCGGAAGGGTTGGGCGCGGTGTCGTCGCCCAGAAGACCCGGCGGCTCGTCGACGATGTAGGGCGCGAGGTTGCGGATGTAGTTGGCGTGGCGGAACTTGCCTTCGGCCACCGTTTTGCATTTCAAGGTCTTGATGACCTTCGGATTGGCCTTGCCGTTGGCGATGAGCTGTTCCAGCCCGTCTCTATCGATCGGGGCAAGGCAGCCTGTAAGCACTGTTTTCTGAGCGACCGCGGTCATTGATTTTCTCCCTAGGGGCAGGATACCGAACGGTCTGTATCCTGCATGAAGCGTGCCAGACGCCGCGCGGGAGAAAACGCAAAGTCCCAAAGCCGCTTAGCCCGCCCTGCTTTCGAATCGACCAGCGGCGCGCTGCTCAATCGTGATGCAATTGCTGAGGACAGCGATCATTTTGCGCGCAGAAAGATGCGACTTGATGATTGCGGCACAGTTGGATTAACTGGGGACATGGGCAAAGCATCTTCGAAGGAACGTTCCGTCGCGGCGAGTGTCGCCGCTGGCGATGACGAGTCTGCGCGCGGGCGCTTGCTGAGTGCCGCGACGCGGCTGTTCTGCAAGAACGGCATCAACGCCACCGGCATCGACGCCATCATCAATGAGGCCGGCACGGCAAAGACAACGCTCTACAAGCTGTTCGGATCGAAAACCAACCTGGTGCACGTTGTGCTCGAGACCGAAGGCAAGCAGTGGCGCGAATGGTTCATCGCGGCCATCGAATTCGGCGGCGGCACCGCGCAGGCAAAACTGACGCGAATTTTTCCGGCGCTGAAGGATTGGTTCCGCCAGGAGCGTTTCTACGGCTGCCCCTTCATCAACGCCGTCGGCGAACACGACAAGGATCAGAAGCAGCTTCGCGCGATCGCGATGCGGCACAAGAAGATCGTCCTCGCCTATATCGAGAAGCTCGCCGGTGAAATGGGCGCGGCGGAACCCGAGGTGCTGGCCCATCAGCTCGCATTGCTGATGGACGGCGCCATCGTCGCCGCCATGGTGTCACGCGATCCCGGCGTCGCCGACACAGCGGGACTTGCGGCATGCTCGCTATTCGTGCCTTCGAAGCCAAGGAAACAGCGGCGCGCGGGCAGCACGCCGGAACAGCTGATGGCGGTTTGATCGCGCGGACTGCGCGATGCTGTCCCCGCCGGCTTATTTTCCGAGATGCTTGTCGAAGAAGCCTGCGATCTCCTCGAATGCTTCCTTCGACTCCGGCGCGGTGTCGTCGCGGATGTCGCGGATGTAATGCGCGTGCGACATCCCCGCACAGAAATTCGCGCACGCCCTGGTTGTCCCAACCGTCAGGAACGTCCCGGCAGATGGGATGCGAGCCGATCGAGTTCGGCCGCCAGATCACCCTCGACGTCTGCTACGCCCATTTTGACGACCCGGTAGCCACGCGCCTCCAGCCAGGCCTGCCGCGCGGTGCGATCCCCGGCAATGACGTCGGTCTCGTTCGGATTGATCAATTCGATCGCGATCCTGTGCACGAAGGAGACAAAATCAGGAATATGCCGCCCGACCGGCGTCTGCCGTTTGAATTGGCCGGCGAAGCGGCGGTCGCGGGTCAGCGCCTGCCACAGGATGCGCTCGGCGTCGGTCGGATTGCGCCGCAACAGGCGCGCCAATCCGCGCACCGTGCCGCTTTCCGAGGCCATGGCACCCTGCCCGTGCTCGGCCAGCAGCGCCCGCAGCCGCGTGGCCTGCGCGCCATCGAGCACGCCACCCTTGGCCGGCCCCTTGCGTCCCTCCGCGATCGCCATCACCACGCCGTGCAGGGTGTGCATGTCCTGCTTGGTCGGATCCATCCGGGTGAAGATGTTGCGCAGGTTGACCAGCATGGTCTCGCGCTTCTCCGCCGGGCGGAGGAATTCGACCTTGTCGAGTTCGCGAACCAGATTGTCGAAGAAGGCCTGCATCTGGTGCTGCGAGGCAGGCTCGGAACGTTCGGGCATCGAAAACGGCAAGGCGGCCGCGGTCGAGAGTTTGAACCATTCGTAGCCGATCAGGAGCACCGCCTGCGCCAGGTTCAGCGAGGCAAAGCCGGGATTGACCGGAAAGGTGATGATGCGGTTGGCGAGCCCGACCTCCTCGTTCTGCAACCCGTAGCGTTCGCGGCCAAACAGGATGCCGACCGTGCCGCCGCCCTTGATCTGGCCCGCCATCTCGACAGCGGCGGCCTCCGGCCCGACCACCGGCTTGGCCTGGTCATGGGCGCGGGCGGTGGTCGCGAACAGCAGCGTGCAGTCGGCGACCGCCTGCTCGACCGTGTCGAACAACTCGACCTGATCCAGAATGTGGTCAGCGCCGGCGGCGGCGCGCTGCGCACTGACATTCGGCCAGCCGTCGCGCGGGTTGACGATGCGCAAGCGCGTCAGGGCGAAATTTCCCATCGCGCGCGCCGCCATGCCGATGTTCTCGCCGAGCTGGGGCTCGACCAGAATGACGATGGGGCCGGCGAGGTCAAAGCCTGATTTGGTCTTGTCGGTGCCCGAACCGGACATCTCACTTCACTTTCCGATCAAGGCTCAAGGCTTTGAATCAATCTCCGAAGAATTTGATTCAACACCTCAAGCGATAGAACCCCTTCGTTTGCCTGTCCGGCAGAATTTCTCAAGCAATTTAATTGGCTTAGTGATTTTTTCTGTAAGAGGGGCGAAAGTCGCGGCGATCAAGGTGATCGGGACCGGGCAAGGACCAAGTTGGGCAGGTATGGAATGACCGGGGCGCCCGGGACGTTCAGTCGTGCACCGAGGTAGTCCCAAAACGCAATTTCGAGCTTGGCGCAGGTCTTTGCGATGCCAAGGAACGCGTCGCGGCAGTCGCGACCTGCGTCGCTACGCGTGCCGCCGCTGACCTTGCGCCGGGTCACTTGGCAGCGGACGTCATTTTCCGATCCATTGGTGTGCAGCGGGATCTCGGGTCGGTCGAGTACCATCAGCAGTTCGGGCTTGTTGGCGTGCAGCCGCGCAAGCAGACGGTCGAGGGTGACGAAGCCGGTCTTGCGCTGGAAGATGCGATCAAACCGCGCCCGCAAGGCGGCCTTGCGCTGTTTGCCGGGATCGCTGCGATAATTTTTCAGATCGCCGTAGAACTGCCAGATCAGGTTGCGGACGCTGGCCTGGGCGGCGCGGCTCTGGTCCGTGAAGGCGTCGAGCTTGTGAACCAGGCGCTCGGAATGAACCCAGCATAGGCCGTGCCGGCCGACGTTGAACTGACCGGGCTCATCGTCGCTGACAACATGACCGTATCGAACCGGGAGGACAGCCGTCTCCTTGCTCCCCCCCACGCCCCCTCGGTGGCGCCAGCTCACGCGGATCCGAGGGCGATGTCCTTGACCCGAGATCCGCTTTTCGAGATGCGCGTCCACGGACCTTCTCACTGGCGAAGCAGCGGTCGGGATGCTCGGCACCAGACGAGCGATCACGGCTGAAGCGGCCAGCGCGCGCGCTCGCATGTAGGTGAGCGCCTCACTCATTATGACGAATCGGGCCGTGGCCGGCGCGCAGCAATAGCGCCAGGCTACTTGGAGGCGGTGCCGAACCTCGCGAGGGGCGTTGCCCATCTGTCGTGCAGCCATGCTGCTGGCGTGGGTGTCGTCCACCGTGATCCAGGCGGCGCTGGAAAGCCCGGCACGGCACGTCGATCGGGTCAGCCGCGGCCTCCCGGCCCTCGGTAAATCAGCAGACGCACCACCTGGCGGCTTCGAGATCAAGATGCCGAGGCTGCGCAACAGCGTCACCAGCCGCGGCACGGTCATCTGCCCCTGATGGTATTGGGCGAGCACGAAGCGGCGCAATTGCGGTCCGAAGTGACCATCGATGCCGGCCGGCAGCGGCGCCGTCATCATGGCGCCATCCGGCGTCTGCCAGCGCTCGCAGCGGAAATTCACCACATGCGGACGGATCACCAGATCCTGCACCACGAAGCTCGTGTAGCCCTTGAAGCGGGAGCCGCGCGGCGGCGCCGCAACCTTGACCGCCTGCTCCTCGTCGATCGAAAGCTTCGACCGCGTGCTGCCTCTCGGGCGTTTATGGCTGCCCGAGCTCCCCGGCCGCTTCGGCTCGGTCCCCCGCTCCATGCCACTCGGCTTGATGTTCGGCCGGCCCGGACCGCCCTTCAATCGGGCAACCTCATCGCGCAGCGCCATAACCATTCGCCGCAGTTCGACCATCTGCTCCCACTGTTTCACAACCAAGCCCTTCAGCTCGGCGTGCGATAGACGGTCAAGATCCTCGGGCAGCGACATCCCCAGAATGAATCTGACTCGTGCCTTCCCGTGAATCGTAAATTCATACCGCCACAGGTTTTGCCCCTCTTACTTTTTTCTGACATGGGGTCGAAACCGGACTACGCCCGTCGCAACCCTCCTGGCGCTGACACCGGGCCTCATCGTGCCCATGGGCTTGCAATACGGCACGCTTTAGCTGTCGGGAAAACTGTTCAGCCCGGTGCCCTATCCCGGCTTCGTGCCGCTCTCGTCGCGGGCACGGCCACCCAGGCCGCGTTCTACAGCGTTTTCGAGCGAAGAGGGCACCGGTTCGCGTGAGGAAAACGCGTCAAGATTGAAGAGATAGAGCCTCGGTTCTGATCAATCAGAACCGAGGCTCCAGGCCAAAAGATGGGCTGAATCTGCATACCGCCTTGGCTTTCGCCACAGCGTTTGCGGTGCTATAGCGCGCATATCACCCCACCCACCCCGAAACGCGCTATTCCAAAAGGCCCGATCTCCATGGCAAAAATCAAGGTGACCAACCCCGTCGTCGAACTCGATGGCGACGAGATGACCCGGATCATCTGGCAATACATCAAGGACAAGCTGATCAACCCGTTCCTCGATATCAACCTGATGTATTTCGACCTCGGGATGGAATACCGCGACAAGACCAACGACCAGGTCACGATCGATGCCGCCAATGCCATCAAGAAGGTCGGCGTCGGCGTCAAATGCGCCACCATCACCCCGGACGAGGCGCGGGTGAAGGAATTCGGCCTGAAGGAAATGTGGAAATCGCCGAACGGCACCATCCGCAACATTCTGGGCGGCGTGGTTTTCCGCGAGCCGATCATCTGCAAGAACGTGCCGCGCCTGGTTCCCGGCTGGACCAAGCCGATCATCATCGGCCGCCACGCCTTTGGCGACCAGTACCGCGCCACAGACTTCAAATTCCCCGGCAAGGGCACGCTGACGATGAAGTTCGTCGGCGAGGACGGCAAGGTGATCGAGCGGGAAGTCTACAAGTCCCCGAGCGCCGGCGTGGCGCTGGCGATGTACAATCTCGACGATTCCATCGCCGATTTCGCCCGCGCCTCGCTGAACATGGGCCTGTCGAAGGGTTATTCGGTCTATCTCTCGACCAAGAACACCATCCTCAAGGTCTATGACGGACGGTTCAAGGACATTTTCCAGGAGATTTTCGACAAGGAATTCAAATCGAAATTCGACGCGAAGCACATCACCTACGAACATCGCCTGATCGACGACATGGTCGCGGCTGCGATGAAGTGGTCCGGCGGCTACGTCTGGGCCTGCAAGAACTATGACGGCGACGTGCAGTCCGACACGGTTGCACAGGGCTACGGCTCGCTCGGCCTGATGACCTCGGTCCTGATGACGCCGGACGGCAAGACGGTGGAGGCCGAGGCCGCCCACGGCACCGTGACCCGGCATTACCGCGAGCATCAGAAGGGCAAGGAGACCTCGACCAATTCGATCGCCTCGATCTTCGCCTGGACCCGCGGGCTGTCGCATCGCGCCAAGCTCGACGACAATGCGGAGCTGGAGAAATTCGCGGCCACGCTGGAGAGGGTCTGCGTCGAGACCGTCGAAGCCGGCTTCATGACCAAGGATCTTGCGTTGTTGGTCGGCGCCGACCAGCGCTGGCTGTCGACCACCGGCTTCCTCGACAAAGTCGCGGAGAACCTCACCAGGGCGATGGCGGCAAAATGACCATGCCGCCAATCAGGAGCGCTGCTCTCGCCTTGTTATAGATGGCGGCGTCCGATGAGCGCACCTGCCTATGAAGCACCGCTTCCCGGCGCCATCGCGGCGCCGGGAGAAGCTGTCGTGCTCAGCGTGCACGCCGAAGGCGCGCAGGTCTATGAATGCAAGGCCGGCGCCGACGGCAAATCGGTGCCTGGGCGTTTAGGGAACCGATCGCGACGCTGCTGGTCGATGGCAAGACCGTCGGGCGGCGCTACGCCGGACCGAACTGGGAACATAGCGACACGGCAGCGCCGTCGTCGGTAACACGCCGGGCGCGACGCCGAACGATGTCCCATGGCTGCGGCTTGAGGTGGTGTCGCGTCGCGGCAGCGGCGTCCTCGACGGCGTTACGACCGTGCAGCGGATCCATACCCAGGGCGGAAAGCTTGAGGGGAGTTGCGATACTGTCGGCACTTTCCGCGGCGCGCCCTACTCCGCGGACTACGTGTTCCTGCGCAGGGGTTGAGTGACGAGGTATGGTCGCGCCGACCGCTGACCAATCCACCGGTGGCCGTTCTGTTGATTTTCGACCAAAGCCCGTGGGTGCAGCCACCAGATTGAATTCAGAAGAATCTCGAGGCTTCCCGTAAACCCCGCAGCATCGAATCGTCCCTCGAGTTCCGGGGGGCATCCAGGGAATATCGGCTAAAGAGTACTCCAGTCGATACGGCGATCCGGTATAGTATTCGAGTCTGAACGGCCGGGCCAAGCCGCGCCAGGGAGCCGAAATGACGCCGGTCACCAAAATCGTCTTTCTTGGCGCAAGCAGTGCATCGTTCGGCATCAACATGTTCCGGGATCTCTTCTCCAGCCATGATCTGACTGGCAGCACCCTGATCCTGGTCGGCAGGAACATCGACAGGCTCGTGCGTGCCGAGCGCCTCGCAAAGCTGCTCAACGAAAAGTCGGGCGCGGGGTTGAAGATCGAATGCACCACCGATTGGCGGGCGGCCTTCGACGGCGCGGAATTTGTCATCAATTCGACGGCCATTGATCGGAACCGGCTCTGGAAGCTCGATTTCGAGGTGCCGCGCAAATTCGGCATTCGTCACACATTGGGAGAGAACGGCGGCCCAGGTGGGTTGTTCTTTACCTTGCGCACATTGCCTGTCGTTTTCGATTTTGTGCGCGAGATGGAGCGGCGTTGTCCGCAGGCGCTGTTCATCAACTTTTCCAATCCGGAAAGCCGTATCGTTTTAGCCTTGGGGCAATACAGCAGGATTCGCACCATTGGTCTGTGCCACGGAATTTTTCTGGCGCGAAACCAAGTCGCCTCCATCCTTGGATTGCCTGCCGAACAGGTGGAGGTGTGGGGCGCGGGCCTGAATCATTTCCAATGCCTGATGCAGATTCGCGATCGGGAGACAGGCGCCGACCTCTATCCGCTGTTGCGCGAAAAGGAAAAAACCCACGGTCCGTCGGTTTCTCCGCTTACGCGGAATCTGTTTCGAGCCTTCGGTTATTGGCTCGGCTGCGGCGACGCCCATGTTGGTGAATACCTGTCATTTGGCTGGGAAGCCGGCGAAGGCGGATACAATTTCGAATGGGACGAAAGCGAGCGGGCGAAGACGGAACAGACAATCAACGAGGTACTTTCAGGAAAGGCGGAGATTCCATGGTGGTGGCTGACCCCATCGGGCGAACGCGCCGTCACCATCATTTCGGCGGTGCTTCATCACCGCAAACAACGCATCGAATCCGGCGTCGTCTACAATCAGAAAGCGATACCCAACCTCCCGGCTGAGTCAGCGGTGGAGGTGCCGGTGCTGATCGATGGCGGCGTTCACCCGATGTCGCTCGGGCCACTGCCCGGCCCGGTCGCGAAGTTGATGTCCATGCAAACGAGCGTCCAGCAGCTGGCCGTCGAGGCTGCCATGCATGCTTCCAAGGACTTGGCTTTGCAGGCGCTTTTGATCGATCCCGTTGTCAACTCCACGACCGCTGCCGTCCAATTGCTTGACGAGCTATGGGAGGTAAACCGGCCCTATATCCGAAAATGTATCGCGTGAAGTGAGCGATGGACCGACCGAAATCGCAATCACCCGCAATCACAGAATCCGGACCAAACTCCGCATTTCCCGGAAAGCATCCTGCCACACCCTCGAACATGGTGCAGTTGGCGAAGGTCGGGCCAATCCGTGCGATCCTATTCGACAAGGATGGTACCCTGGTTGACTTCCAACGCACCTGGGGTCCGGCGGCTCGGGCGGTGATGCTGCATCTCGCAAGCGGCAACCGCGCCGCCTACGATCGCCTCGTGGCTGCGAGCCGTTTTGTCGAAGCCGGCCAGCGTTTCCTGCCGGATTCTCCCCTCGTGGCCGAGCCGACCAGCGTTTATGGTGCGCTTTGGGCCACGGCGCTTGGGCGGCCTGCGAATGCAGAGTTCTTTGCCGAGATCGATCAACTTCTGTGCGATGCGACGACCCAGCATCTGGCAGCGATCGGCGATCCGAAGACGCTACTGTCTTTTCTCGCCGCCCGGGGCTATCGACTCGGAATGTTCACCAATGACACCGAAATCACTGCGCGCGCTCACGCGCGCAAGCTCGGTCTGGATAAATATCTGGAGTTCGTTGCCGGA
Source organism: uncultured Alphaproteobacteria bacterium (assembly GCA_963753875.1). GTDB lineage: Bacteria > Pseudomonadota > Alphaproteobacteria > Rhizobiales > Xanthobacteraceae > Bradyrhizobium. Next base: position 41,926 of record CAVWDY010000021.1, read on the forward strand.
TATGATTCCGGCTTTGGCGCTAAACCGGACCCCGGACCAGTCCTCGCCTTCGCGCAGGCCGTTGGTGTGCCGCCTTCAGAAACGGCCGTCGTCGGCGACACGGTCCTTGACCTCGCCGCCGCCCGCGCGGCCGGCGCTATCGCCATCGGCGTGCTGACGGGCCCTACGCCATTTGCAATTCTTGCACCCCATGCCGACGCGCTCCTCGCCTCACCGGCCGAATTCGCAACGTGGCTCGACAGTCGTTGAGCGGTATTTGACCAACGGATGCGCGGGCCGAAAGACCGGCCTTATGCACGACTCCCAATACCGTGAAGTGTCGCGATAACGATACTGTGATCCGAGAGGCCGTCCGCGGGGCAAACGGAAATATTCACTTCTAGCGCGACGGACGAGCAGAAAAAATCGATCGGCGGTCGGCCATGGTCTTCGACGTAGGTCCTTTCATGGCTCGAATAGAAGTAGGGCAGCGCCTGCCGTATCTCCGCAAGATCGCTGCTTGACGGTTCTGCGTTGAAGTCACCGCACAGGATCAACGGCCCCTGCGTTGCGAGCGGTCGCAAAACGCTGGCAATCTTCCCGGCTTGCGATCGCCGCACCGCGGATGCCGACCAATCCGCGGTAGCGGCCAGATGGGTATTGCCGACAAATACCGGCTCCTCCAGCGGCAGCGCCGCGACCTGCAGGATGCGGGGCTCATTTTCAGCATCGACAACCGAACCCGTATGCCCTGGCCCCAATTGGAACGCGGCCATTCGACACAGTGGAATTCTGGTTACCATACCGAGCCCATAATATTCGTATTTCCCACCGCCCAACTCCTCCGGCGCAAGGGCAGGTGTGAAGTACCAATGATAACCGGATGCATTTCCTGGCCCGTGACCAAACATGACCGGAAGGTCAACCGCCGGGTCGAGCGAGACCTCCTGCACCGCACATATATCGACGTCCAACTGCGCAACTTTTGCAGCAATCGCATTGTAATCCTTATTCGATGCAATATTCCACGTGGCTATTCGGAGGCTCTTCTTGCTCACAGTAGCTCCACATTAGGTCCGCGATGCGTCGCAAGGCGAAACATAGGTCGAACGTTGCTCGTGGATTTGGAAAGTCTGAAATTCGCCCGCTCACCCAATCTATTTCTCCGCCGGCTGGTCATCATGCGCGACCTGCGCGAGCTCGGCGGTGGCGATATCGCCGCTATCGGCGAGCCGCGCCTTCGCGGTCTTGTGCACGTGCGCGGCGAGCGTGGGCATGCGTTCGATCAATGCGTGGAAATCCTGCGCATCGAGCGCCAGCAGCCTGGTCTTGCGCATCGCCGTCACCGTGCCGCTTCGTTTGGTACGGTGCAGCAACGCGATTTCTCCGAAGAACGTGCCGTCCGAAAGCCGAACACGCCGGTTCGGCAATTCGATCTCGACCTCGCCCGCGGTGATGAAATACATCGAGGAGGCGACATCGCCGCGCCGCACCAGAATCTCGCCTGACTCGATGGTCTGCGCTCGCAACAGCCGCATGATGTCGGCGATTTCGGTGGCGGAAAGATGCGAGAACAGCGGCACCCGCGCCAGCATTCCCCAGGTCACCACGAAATCGCGCCGTCTGACCTCGTCGGCAAACGCGGTGGAGATGATCGCGACCGGCAGCGCAATCATCGTCAGGCCACCGACGATGGCGAACACCGACACGAACTTGCCCAAGGGCGTGACCGGCACGACGTCGCCATAACCGACCGTACCCAGCGTCACGATCGCCCACCACATCGCCTGTGGAATGGTGCCCAATTTGTCGGGCTGCGCATCGCGTTCGATTGCATAGAGCAGCGAAGCGAACACCAGCACCGCGCCCGCCAGGATCACGAGGCAGCCGAACAGCGTTCGCCGCTCGGCATGAAGCGCTGCCAGCAGCGACCGCATCGCCGGCGAATAACGCACCAGCTTGAAAAACGGCAGCACACCGAGCAGCACGACTGTCGAGCGACTGCCAACGAGGAACGCGATCGTCGCCGGCAGGAACGCCAGGAGATCGATGATGCCAAGGCTCGAGAGCGCATATTCGATGCGGTCCTGCGTTGGCGATTTCTTCCGCGGCGAATGGCCGGCCACGCTCCAAAGCCGGGCCAGGTATTCCAGCCCAAACACCACCACCGCGCCGATCTCGACGCCGGTGAAAAGCCATCCGAAACGCGCGTCGAACTCCGGCACCGACGCAAGGATCATCGCCAGCACGTCGATGATGACGATGGAGACGATCAGCCGGACGAAGCGTGAGCCGGCTGAGTAAGACAGGTGATTGTATTCAAGCAATTCGTAAAGGCGATCCCGCAGATCGGGGTCGCTGAGCCGCCTTGTGCGCGGAAGGATCGCCACTGCCAGTGTCCCGTTTTTCCGAAGTTCGCGTGCCTTCGCTGGTGCCCTCTGATGCGAACCTGGAATCAAAGGGACGCTATATATAGCCCCTTACGCCGCGAGCAGGCTTGATGTTCCTCAAGCGCCGCGCGCCCGATCGAACGACTCTACGCGCCGGCCATCGCCTTTTCGATGGCCGAAAGCGCCGCGTTCGCCTTGGCGCCGTCGGGCCCGCCGGCCTGCGCCATGTCGGGCCGTCCGCCGCCGCCCTTGCCGCCGAGCGCTTCGGACGCCACGCGCACCAGATCGACCGCGTTGTAGCGCGAGGTGAGATCGGAGGTGACGCCGACCACCACGCCCGCCTTGCCGTCCCCGGTGATGCCGACGATCGCCACCACGCCGGAGCCAAGTTGCTTCTTGCCGTCATCGGCGAGGCTCTTGAGGTCCTTCATCTCGATGCCTTCGACGGCGCGCGCCATCAGCTTGACGTTGCCGATTTCGCGAACGCCCGCGGCCCCCGCCGCCGATCCGTTCGAGGCCGCCGCGCCACCGCCCATTGCCAGTTTCTTGCGCGCGTCAGACAGATCGCGCTCGAGCTTCTTGCGCTCTTCCATCAGCGAAGCGATCCGCGCCGGCATCTCCTCGAGCGGCGTGCGCAATTCCGCAGCGGCACTCTTCGCGATCTGGATGGTGCCGTTGGCGTGATGCCGCGCATAGTTTCCGGTCAGCGCCTCGATGCGGCGAACGCCCGACGACACCGCGCTTTCGCCGGTGACCGAGATCAGACCGATATCGCCGGTCCGCCTGACATGGGTGCCGCCACACAATTCCACCGACCAGCCGAGGGCGTTGGCCCCATGCTCGCGGGCGGTCTTTCCCATCGACACCACGCGTACCTCGTCGCCATATTTCTCGCCGAACAGCGCGCGTGCGCCGGCCTCGCGCGCATCGTCCACCGCCATCAGCCGCGTGGTGACCTCATCATTCTCGAGCACCACCTCATTGGCGATATCCTCGATCCGGCTCAGCTCTTCCGGCGTGATCGGCTTCTGATGCACGAAGTCGAAACGCAGGCGGTCCGGCGCCACCAGCGAGCCGCGCTGGGCGATATGATCGCCGAGCACCTGGCGCAGCGCCTCATGCAACAAATGCGTCGCCGAGTGATTGGCCCGGATCGACGAGCGCCTGGCATGATCGACTTCGAGCTGAAGCGCCGTGCCCGACGTCAGCGTGCCCTGCTCCACGGTGCCCAGATGGACAAAGAGGTCGCCTGCCTTCTTCTGGGTTTCGGTGACGCGGAACCGCACCCCCTCGCCGGTCATGACGCCGGTATCGCCGACCTGACCACCGGACTCCGCGTAAAACGGCGTCTGGTTCAGAACGATGGCGCCGCTCTCGCCCGCCGTGAGGCGCTCGACATCCTTGCCGTCTTTCACCAGCGCGCCCACCACGCCTTCGGCGGTTTCGGTCTCGTAGCCGAGAAATTCCGTGGCGCCGAGTTTCTCGCGCAGCGGAAACCAGACGCTTTCGCTGGCGGTATCCCCGGAGCCTGCCCAGGCCGCCCGCGCTTTCGCGCGCTGCCGGTCCATCGCGTCGGTGAAGGAGGCGATATCGACGCCGATCCCGCGGTTGCGTAGCGCATCCTGGGTGAGATCGAGCGGAAAGCCATAGGTGTCGTACAGCGTGAAAGCCGTGTCGCCGTCGAACATGTCGCCCTTTTTCAGGGATGCGCTCTTTTCGTCGAGGATCGAAAGCCCGCGCTCCAGCGTCTTGCGAAACCGCGTTTCTTCCAGCCGCAAGGTTTCCTCGATCAAATTCTCGGCGCGTACCAGCTCCGGATAGGCCTGGCCCATTTCGCGCACCAGCGCCCACACCAGCCGGTACATCAGCGGGTCCTTGGCGCCGAGCAATTGCGCATGGCGCATCGCGCGGCGCATGATCCGGCGCAACACGTAGCCGCGGCCCTCATTCGAGGGCAACACGCCGTCGGCGATCAGGAACGACGACGCGCGCAAGTGATCGGCGATGACGCGCAGCGAGGCCTTCTGCTCGCCTTGCGGATCGGCCCCGGTCAATTCGGCGATGGCGCGGATCAGCGCGACGAACAGGTCGATGTCGTAATTGTCGTGCTTGCCCTGCAGGACCGCCGCGACGCGCTCCAGGCCCGCCCCGGTATCGATCGACGGCTTCGGCAAGGGGTTGCGGACCCCCGGCGCGACCTGCTCGTACTGCATGAACACGAGATTCCAGATCTCGATGAAGCGGTCGCCATCGGCCTCCGGCGAACCCGGCGGGCCGCCCCAGATCTTGTCGCCGTGGTCGTAGAAAATTTCCGAGCAGGGCCCGCACGGGCCGGTATCGCCCATCTGCCAGAAATTGTCGGAGCCTGCGATGCGGATGATCCGCGATTCGGGGAGACCAGCGATCTTCTTCCAGAGATTGAAGGCCTCGTCGTCGTCGATGTAGACGGTGGCCGTGAGCTTGTCCTTCGGCAGGCCGAATTCTTTTGTCACCAGATTCCACGCCAGTTCGATGGCGCGGTCCTTGAAATAATCGCCGAACGAGAAATTGCCGAGCATCTCGAAAAACGTGTGGTGCCGCGCGGTATAGCCGACATTGTCGAGGTCGTTGTGCTTGCCGCCGGCACGCACGCATTTCTGCGAGGTGGTGGCGCGCACATAGGGGCGCTTCTCAACGCCGGTGAAGACGTTCTTGAACTGCACCATGCCGGCATTGGTGAACATCAGGGTCGGGTCGTTGCGCGGCACCAGCGGCGACGACGGCACGATCTCGTGGCCGTTGTCGGCGAAGAATTTGAGGAATGTCGACCTGATTTCGTTAACGCCGCTCATTTTGGTCCAATCGCAAATCGCCCGGAATTAGCCCACGAAGGCGCGTTTTCAGCGCCTGATCCGCCAAAGTGTGAAGCGGTTTGGCGAAGAGATCATGCGCCCATTGAATAATTGGAGCACGGTCGGACCGCGCTCTGTAGCCACGCTTTTAGACAAGGGGGATGGCGGTGTCCAGAAAGTGTGCAGGAGATCAGGGGCTTGCCGCACCAGCACAAAGGCCGTTGACAGATGCCGCAGCTGCGTTGACAGCCTTGGCGTGGCTGTGTTTTCTTCCTATCTGTTCAAGACTGTCACGTCGGGAGAGATCGGCTATATGCCGGCGCCGAAGGAGCAACCGCCCCGGAAACTCTCAGGCAAATGGACCGCGTGACATGACAGCATCTGGAAAGAGGCACCGAGGGCCAAAAGCCCGAATGTGCCCGCCGACGGGATAATACTCTCAGGCACAGCGACAGATGGGGCTTTCCGGGTTTTTTGGGGAATTACCCCCGAAATACCGCGAGGGCCCTGTGATGCTCGTACGCGATAATCAACCTTCCCAGCCATCCGACCTGAAACGCACGCCTTTGCATGCGCTCCATGTCGCAAGCGGCGGCAAAATGGTTCCCTTTGCCGGCTATGAGATGCCGGTGCAATACGCCACCGGCGTGCTCAGGGAACATCTGCATACCCGATCGAGCGCCGGCCTGTTCGACGTCTCGCATATGGGCCAGATCGTCCTGCGGCCGAAATCCGGAAAGCTCGAGGACGCAAGCTTAGCGCTGGAGCGGCTGGTGCCGCAGGACATGCTAGCGGTTGCGCCAGGGCGGCAGCGCTATGCCCAGTTTACAAACGATTCAGGCGGCATTCTCGACGACCTGATGGTGGCGAATTTCGGCGACCATCTGTTTCTCGTCGTCAACGCCGCCTGCAAGACCGGGGACGAGGCGCATCTGCGCGCCCGCCTTTCGGATGCGTGCATCATCGAGCCCCTGCCCGGCCGCGCGCTGATCGCGCTGCAGGGACCGAAGGCGGAAGCGGTGCTGGCAAAATTCTGCCCGGAAATTCCCGCGATGCGATTCATGGACGCCGGTCCGCGCCGCGTTGGCGGCGTCGAATGCTTCCTCTCGCGCTCGGGCTATACCGGCGAAGACGGCTTTGAAATTTCAGTCCCGGCTGAACAGGCCGAGCGGCTTGCCCGGGATTTGCTTGCCGATAGCGACGTGCTGCCGGTCGGACTTGGGGCGCGCGATAGTCTCAGGTTAGAAGCCGGGCTTTGCCTCTATGGCCACGACATCGACCCGTCGACGACGCCGGTCGAGGGCGCGCTGGAATGGTCGATCCAGAAGAGCCGCCGCAAGGGGGGCGCGCGCGCCGGCGGATTCCCCGGCGCGGATGTGATCCTGGCGCAACTTGAACAGGGCGCGCCGCGCCGCCGCGTCGGCTTCAAGCCCGAGGGCCGCGCGCCGGTGCGCGAGGGCGCGCCGGTATTCGCGGACGCTGCGTCGTCAGAGCCTATCGGCAGGGTGACCTCCGGCGGCTTTGGCCCCAGCCTCAACGCGCCCGTTGCGATGGGCTATCTGCCCTCGCTACAGGCCACGCCCGGCGGGCTCGTGTTCGCCGAACTGCGCGGCCAGCGCCTGCCGCTGCGGATATCGCCGATGCCTTTCGTTCCCAACACTTACAAACGCTGAACTCGCAAACGCTGAAGGATTTGTCATGACGACGCTTTACACCGCCGATCACGAATGGCTCCGGATCGAGGGCGACGTTGCCACTATCGGCGTTACCGACTACGCGCAGTCGCAACTCGGCGACGTCGTGTTCGTCGAATTGCCGAAGGTCGGCCGCAGCCTGAAGAAGGCGGAGGCCGCCGCCGTGGTCGAATCCGTCAAGGCCGCCTCCGACGTCTACGCGCCGATTTCGGGCGAAGTGACCGAGGTCAACGGCGCGCTCTCAGCCGAACCCGCGCTGGTCAATTCCGACGCCGCCGGCAAGGCCTGGTTTTTCAAGGTGAAGATCGCCGACAAAAGCGAACTCGGCGGCCTGATGGATGAGGCCGCGTATCAGAAACATATCGCGTGAGATGACCCAGCAGACCACACACTCAGTGTCATCGTCCGCGAAAGCGGACGATCCAGTACGCCGTGCTGTCCCGGTTCAATCACTGCCGCCAGTGGTTACTGGATGCCCCGCCTTCGCGGGGCATGACGAGGAATAAGGGAAAAACTCATGACCGCGCATCTCAAACCCGCCGTTGAGCCAGCCACCACCTTCGTGCGCCGCCATATCGGCCCCTCCCCCCGCGACGTCGCAGCGATGCTGGAGACTGTGGGCACCGCCAGCATCAGTACGCTGATGGCCGAGACGCTGCCCTCATCGATCCGGCAGAAGGCGCCGCTTGATCTCGGGGTGCCGCTTAGCGAGACCGAAGCGCTCGCGCATATGCGCGAACTGGCCGCGAAAAATCAGCTCTTCACCTCGCTGATCGGCCAAGGCTATTCCGGCACGATTTTGCCGGCGGTGATCCAGCGCAACATCCTGGAGAATCCGGCCTGGTACACGGCCTATACGCCCTACCAGCCGGAGATCAGCCAGGGCCGGCTGGAAGCCCTGTTCAATTTCCAGACCATGATCTGCGATCTCACGGGCCTTGATGTCGCCAACGCCTCGCTGCTCGACGAGGCGACCGCGGCGGCCGAAGCGATGGCGCTGGCGGAACGCTCAGCGCAGGCCAAGACAAAATCGTTCTTCGTCGACGCCGAAGTGCATCCGCAGACGCTGGCCGTGCTGCGCACCCGCGCCGAGCCGTTGGGGTGGAATCTTGTCATTGGCGATCCCGCAAGCGATCTCGACAAGGCCGACGTGTTTGGCGGATTGCTGCAATATCCGGCTTCCTCGGGTGCGGTGCGCGACCTGCGCCCGGCGATCGCCATGCTGCACGCCAAAGGCGCGCTCGCCATCGTCGCCGCCGATCTATTGGCGCTGACGCTGCTGGCCTCGCCGGGCGAACTCGGCGCGGACATTGCGATCGGATCGGCGCAACGTTTTGGGGTGCCCATGGGATTTGGCGGGCCGCATGCGGCCTATATGGCGGTGCGCGATGCGCTGAAACGCTCGCTGCCAGGGCGCATCGTCGGTCTATCGATCGATTCCCGGAAACAGCCGGCCTATCGGCTGGCGCTGCAGACCCGCGAGCAGCATATCCGCCGCGAGAAAGCGACTTCCAACATTTGCACCGCGCAGGTGCTGCTGGCCGTCATCGCCTCGATGTACGCGGTCTATCACGGGCCGGAAGGATTGACCCACATCGCGCGCTCGGTGCATCGCCGCACCGCCGTGCTGGCGGCGGGCCTGCGCAGGCTTGGGTTCGCGCCAAGGTCAGACGCGTTTTTCGATACCGTGACGGTGAATACGCCCGAGAAGCAGGGCGAAATTGTCGCCCGCGCGCGCGCCGAGAGGATCAACCTGCGTATCGAACAAGGCACGCTCGGCATCGCGCTCGACGAGACCACGACGCCGGCCATTGTGGAAGCGGCATGGCGCGCCTTCGGCGGCAAGCTCGCCTACGCGGAGGTCGAAGCCGAAACAGGCGAGGCGCTGCCCGCGAGTTTGAAGCGGGCAAGCGCCTTCCTCACCCATCCGGTGTTTCACGCCCATCGCTCGGAGACCGAGCTTTTGCGCTACATGCGCAAGCTCAGCGATCGCGATCTGGCGCTCGACCGCGCGATGATTCCGCTGGGCTCGTGCACCATGAAGCTCAACGCGACATCGGAAATGATCCCGCTGACCTGGCCCGAATTCGGCGACCTGCATCCATTCGCGCCGCGCGAGCAGGCCGCGGGCTATCACGCGCTGTTTGCGCGGCTCGAACGCTGGCTGTGCGATATCACGGGTTATGACGCGATCTCGCTGCAGCCGAATTCCGGCGCGCAAGGCGAATATGCCGGGTTGCTCGCGATCCGCGGCTATCACGCCGCGCGCCATGAGCCGCATCGCAAGGTGTGCCTGATCCCCTCCTCGGCGCACGGCACCAATCCGGCGTCCGCCCATATGGCCGGCATGGAAGTCGTGGTGGTGGCATGTAACGCGCGCGGCGATGTCGATGTCGGCGATCTCAGAGCCAAAGCCGGGCAACACGCCAACAACCTCGCGGCCGTGATGATCACCTATCCGTCGACCCACGGCGTGTTCGAGGAGCACATAAGCGAGATCTGCGACATCGTTCACGGCCATGGCGGACAGGTCTATCTCGACGGCGCCAACCTGAATGCGCAGGTCGGGCTGTCGCGGCCCGGCGATTACGGCGCCGATGTCAGCCATCTCAACCTGCACAAGACCTTCTGCATTCCGCACGGCGGCGGCGGTCCCGGCATGGGACCGATCGGCGTCAGAGCGCATCTGGCGCCATTCCTGCCGGGGCATCCCGCAAGCAGCGGCAGGCCGCCGGTCGGTCCGGTTTCGGCCGCCCCGTTCGGTTCGGCGTCGATCCTGACGATCTCGTATATCTACATTCTGATGATGGGGGGCGAAGGCCTTACGCGCGCCACCGAGACCGCGATCCTCAACGCCAACTACATCGCGGTCAAGTTAGACCCGCATTTCCCGGTGCTCTACCGGAATGAAAAAGGGCGTGTCGCGCACGAATGCATCGTCGATCCCAGGGCGCTGAAGACCTCAAGCGGCGTCACCGTCGACGATATCGCCAAACGGCTGATCGATTACGGCTTCCATGCGCCGACCATGAGTTTTCCGGTGCCGGGTACACTGATGATCGAGCCGACCGAATCCGAATCCAGGGCCGAGCTTGATCGCTTCTGCGACGCGATGATCGCGATCCGGCGCGAAGTCGCCGAAATCGAGAACGGGCGCTGGAAGGTCGAGGCCTCGCCCCTGCGTCACGCGCCGCACACCGTGCACGACATCGCGGATGATGCGTGGCAGCGGCCCTACAGCCGCGCCGAGGGCTGCTTCCCCGCCGGCACCTCGCGGGTCGACAAATACTGGTGTCCCGTGGGGCGGGTCGACAATGTCTATGGCGACCGCAATCTGGTCTGCTCGTGTCCGCCGGTCACTGAATACGCAGCGGCGGCGGAGTGATCGAAGCACAAATCCTCGTGTCCCGGCTCTGCGGCGCAGCGTCAAGAACGCTGCCACCGCTCCGGGACACGAACGACGGATCAATCCGCCGCAGCCTCCGGCTCATCGCCGTCGGCGTCGCGCTCGGGGGTACCGGCAAGGATCTGTTCGGCGATCAGGCCGGAGTTCTGGCGGATCGCCATCTCGATCTTCGCAGTCATGTCGGGATTGGCCTTGAGGAACGCCTTTGAATTCTCGCGGCCCTGACCGAGCCGCTGGCTGTCATAGGAGAACCAGGCGCCGGACTTCTCGACGATGCCGGCCTTGACGCCGAGATCGAGGATTTCGCCCATCTTGGAGACGCCTTCGCCATACATGATGTCGAATTCGACCTGCTTGAACGGCGGCGCCAGCTTGTTCTTCACAACCTTGACGCGGGTGGTGTTGCCGACCACTTCGTCGCGTTCCTTGATCGCGCCGATGCGGCGGATGTCGAGGCGGACGGAGGCGTAGAATTTCAGCGCGTTGCCGCCGGTGGTGGTTTCCGGCGAGCCGTACATCACGCCGATCTTCATCCGGATCTGGTTGATGAAGATCACCATGGTGTTGGATTTGTTGATCGAGGCGGTGAGCTTGCGCAGCGCCTGGCTCATCAACCGCGCCTGCAGGCCGGGCAGCGCATCGCCCATCTCGCCTTCGAGCTCGGCCTTCGGCACCAGCGCCGCCACCGAATCGATCACCAGCACATCGACCGCGCCGGAGCGCACCAGCGTGTCGCAGATTTCCAGCGCCTGCTCGCCGGTGTCGGGCTGCGAGATCAGGAGCTCATCGATATTGACGCCGAGCTTCCTGGCATAGACCGGATCAAGCGCGTGTTCGGCGTCGATGAAGGCGCAGATGCCGCCCTTCTTCTGGCCCTCGGCGACCGTGTGCAGCGCCAGCGTGGTTTTGCCCGACGATTCCGGGCCGTAAATTTCAACCACCCGGCCCCTCGGCAACCCGCCGACGCCGAGCGCGATGTCGAGCCCCAGCGAGCCCGAGGAAATGGTCTCGATATCCATCGAGCGGTCGTTCTTGCCCAGCCTCATCACTGAGCCCTTGCCGAACTGACGCTCGATCTGGGAGAGCGCGGCGGACAGGGCCTTGGTCTTGTCCATGGAGGATCCTTCGACGATACGCAGGGCAGTGGCGGACATGGGTGGTGCTCCTTATGGCGGGGATTCGCTAGCGGGACAAACGGGCGGCAAGAGTTGGATCAATTGAAAAACAATGTACCCTATTTGTTCCAAGTTCGCAATATGTTCTTTTTTGAGGGCTGGTACTGGCCTGTTTCCGACCCTCAGTGGCCTAGTTTGAAAATGTCAGTGGCCTGTTTTGATACCAGCCACCTGTGATAAATTTGCCAAGTATTTTACTTGGCAAAAATGTCACACTAGGAACACCGCTGGTCGGGGGCCAGATGCCATACAAACTCACGCCAGAGGAAGAGAGACATGAGCGCATGATGGGGCGAATAAGGATTGCGTTTGCCGTGATCGCGATCCCGCTTTTCTTGCTTTGGCTATTTCAACAATAGGCCGCCTCAGTTGGCGGCCTCTTTATCTAGGTTCGGGTCATCAAAAGGTAATTGCAAAGTGTCACCCCTCCTAGGCAATACCTGATCGACCATATGTAGAAACCGTTGCCATCCGTAGCCGTTCGCTATCGCGAGGCGCTGGAACATCATCAGACTGTGAAGATGCTGAGCAAGCATCGGATCACCCACATCTTCGGTCAGCCATTGATGCAACTTGTTTGGGCGATGCCCATTCTCCTTCCTTGGTGTCTTGGCGCGCAGATCGCGCAAGAGACCGGGTGCCAGTCGCTCAAACACGAGATTGTTCGTGTAGTGCCCGACAACGCTGTACCTGTTCTTTGACATCCCCGGCCACGTCCAACCCTTTAGCTTGTAGATGTTCTCATAAAATTCATCGGGGAATTTCTTCACCCACGCGGCAAGTTCTTTTCGAACGATAAGAGCAAGATATTCCTGCAGCGCGTTCTGCGGGCGAATTTTCTCATAGCCGGTCGCCTCGTCGATCAGCGCCACGACAGCGGTGTGAGCGAGAGCCCGAGTTAGAATTTCAGCTTTCTGTGCTTTAGCTAGCTGCTGTTTTTGCAGTGCTCCAGCCTCTCGCGCCCGCAGCCAGATATCGCACACGGCTACTAGCACTGCGGCGTCATAACCCCGCACAATCCTACCGCCATCAAGGTAGTCAATCGGCTTTAGGGGCCCGTCCAATAACTCCTTGTCAAAAAGGGATCAAGCTGACTGGGGCACAAAAAGGGGCAGAAGGGCCCCCTCCTCAGATGCGGCTTTCTTCAATCTCTTTGAAGCACCACTACGGTTGCCGAGAATGGCGTTCGTGATCCCAAACTCAGACAACACACGTTGAATGCCGCTTGGCCCTTGGATAACCGCGCACGGCAATTTCGTGCCAGCTATATCCACAACGCTCTTGAAGCTTTCCAGCACCTCTGGCTGTTCAAGCGTAGGAGTGCGTGCGCCCCATCGCTTCCGGGCAGCCCCTTTAGCGATGGCAGATTTTTCCTCGCGCGATAGTTTTGCCGCGCGAGCCCGCCCTCCCAAGGAGGCAGCTTTCGCCTTGTCTGATTCCTGTCCGTCGTCCATTCGGTAGCTCCCTTTTGGTGGCAAGCATCCCGAAAATAATGCTTGCCATACCCTTTGGCAAGCATATAGTGGCAAGCATGGTTGCTCAGATATATACATACAATCAAACGCCCCGCGTGGTCATATAAGGGGGTGAGCTTGCCTCACGGCACTGATCTTCGCGCCAACTACAAGGGCGCGACGCACGTTGCTAAGATCGTTGACGGTGAGTGGATTCAGAATGGGCATCCGCAAAGCAGCCCTTCAGCCGCCGCCAATGTAATCACCGGAAACAGCGTCAATGGCTGGGATTTCTGGGAAGTAAAGCTTCCGGATCATCCCCGTTGGCGTGTGCTTAATTCTCTGCGCTGACGAAAATCGAGGCCGCCACAGTTGGCGGCCTCTTTCATTCGTCGTCCTCATTATCCGTGTCATTTAGATCGAGAGTTAATTGCGCCTTCGGGATTGGCAGCGCCTTGTCGAGATGCTTTTTGAAGCCCTTATAGGTGGCTGAAATTTTCATCAGCGTTATCGCGGAGGCGACGTGCTTCTCCAAATGTGGATTACCGATATCGTCGGTAAGGAACTGGTGATGACGCTTTTTGCGCCGCCCCCTTTCGTCTTTTGGATTGAGTTTTTTCAACTCATCTAGCGGTAAGCCGCGAGGTAGTATCAGGCGACCCCGATCAATACGTCTCAACCAGCTACGTTGAACGGCAGAACCTTTCGCTCCGCATGGGCAGCCGCCGTTTTACCCGCCTGACCAACGGCTTTTCAAAGAAGCTGGACAACCACGTTGCGGCGGTCGCCTGTGTCGCACACTATAATCTTGAGCATCCCTGAAGGTTGGTGACGGCGGGAATCGGAAAGGCGGCATATCTGGGGGTGCTTGAAGCCTCCACTTCTCCAGCGAAGCGCGAGCTTGGACCCATTGCGCAGCTTGTGGACGCCGCGCTCGCCGTTGCGGCCGTTATGCCCACCGAGACACCACCGGATCGGCGATGCAAATTCGTGGTAATTGAGGGCGGGAAGTCCGGCAAATAGACGGGCTAGAATGCCTTTGGCAAACCGGCTTGCTTCATTATGCCGTTTGCGGTGTGTCTGGATTTGATTTTGGAATCGACAGGGAAGCTCTTACCGCCAATGGGGCTTTTCCACATTTCGTGGTCCCCATTTCCCTTTCTTACAAATTCGCACTTGTTCTCCCGAAGTATTCTTTTTACTTCGGAAGTGAAGTCGCTCATTCAGGCGACTTTGGCTCGCGGTGCTGAGTGAGACTGGGTAACTAGTTCAAATGGCACTTCTTGACCTGCACGCGAATCACCATTCTCACCCAAGACATCTTGGATAAGCGATGGCAGCTTTTGGCAAAGAACTTCAAAGGTAGCGGCCTCGGTGACGAGCGGGATTTCATCGCTCTGTGCTACCCAAACATTGGCCTCATCATCGTAAGCAGCCCTGATTAGGATGGCAGCCGTTTCCGCCTGTTGTCGGGCAAGCATTCCACCCTCCTATGTCTCAACCATGTCAACCATGACAAGGTCGACAACCATCATACAATGTATAAAGTTCCGTAAAAATGTCAATACTAACAATGATTTAGCTAATGTGTTTCGGAAAAATCCGTAACGATTTGAGCTTGTTACCAATCCTCGCCCCAAACCGGCTAACGGACAAATCGTGAAATGGCCCGCCGGCCCCGTTGTTCTCCGGCCGTGAAGGGAGTTCCGCGGGGACAACTCAGTTGGCGGAGACAGTTGGAGTTTGATCAATCGATCGCCGAGGATATCGAGCTGGCTTGAGGCGAGCCCGTAGCGGCCGATTTTTTCATCCCTATAATTCGCACAGGCACTTTTTGAGTAGCGCGTGCGGTCGCGATAGAGGCGTCTCCTGCCGTCGCGTAAAGCTGACCCGCAAGGGCCACAATTTCAATTGCGCGGCAGGGGTCGTCGGCTTGTTTTATCCGGGTCGGCGGCCCCAACCGAACCGGCGGTTCGCGGACGACGCGTCAAGCGATCGATCTTTATCAGGCGGAAACCCCTTGATCGCCCCAAACGGCCCCGCCTCGCGGGGAAGCGAGATGGGGCCGCCGACGGCGCGGGCAATCAGGAGCGCCAATCGCCGCCGTTCGGAATAACGGCGCGCGGCCACGTCGATTTCACGCCCGACCTGATTTGATGTGGGAAGCGCGCGGCCTTTGATCTCACTCAACATGGCCGGCGGCGATCTGCTCTATTGATTATTTTGTCATTGCCGAACTGCCCTACAAGGAAGCTGCGACGTTGACATCGAGCCTCCGGATTCCCGGGTCTGGAGGCTCTTTCATGCTGCCGCCCCGGCTGCGCCTCGCGCCCGCCGGTCCCCTATCCTCCCGTTACTTTTTTCAAAGGATGTTCAATATTGAGCAGAGGGAATTTGGACTCTGTGCTCAGAATTTTGGGCTGCGCGAATCGCAGTGGGAGAATTCCCATGAATTACCGGGGTATAGACTACTCGGTTGCCATGACCACAACGCCAGGTATCTGGAAATGGCAGTTCCGAATCGGAGACGAGTTCAAGGCCGGCAAGACGGAAACGAGGATCGGCCTGTTGGCCATCCGCCGCGTTCAGCTGCGGATCGATCGCGCGCTGAAGCTGGCGGCGCGCGTACCTTCGTAGTTTTGCGGCGAACCCGCTTCCAACCGGCGATCGCTTGAGCGAATTTCCTCTTGTTCGGCCATAGTCCGCCGCGAGCATCACCCGCGGTGGTTTTCCGCCACGGTCTTCTTGCCCGTCGGCATCGACCGAACCCCGCTGCGTCTCGGCAACTCGAGGTGCCGCTTCGCCGATCCTGCCGGCAGCAAAAGTAATTGGCTCTGCCTGTCAAATTTTCCGAAATAGATGATATGATTTTTGCGGCACCGTTCTTGAGCGCTGCCGCCTTCCGGGATGACGGGCCCAGCCCGATGTGATCGCGAGTTGTAGATGACCGTTCATGCACCCAAGCTCTTGACACCCGAAGAGTTCGCCTCGCTGATCGAAATCGCGATCACCTCTCCCAGCCCGACGGTACCGGCGTTTCACCTGGCCAAGCTGATCAGCGTTGGCTACGTCATCGTGACTGCGAAGGGTCCCGTCGTCACCGGGGACGGCCTGATCCGGATCACGGAGAGCGAGTAGGCACGAACGCGCCTGGTCCGCCGCGGATACCGTGGTGGCCGTACTTAAGCCCGTAAACACCCGGTGTTGATCAATCCCTGGATTGGGAATCAACTGACAACAGATCCGGGGGGTCTCACGCACCGTGAGCGGTCTTTACGCATCGGGTAATGCCATGCCGCTCTATTTCTTTCGCATCCGAAATGGCCGCTATTCCGGCGCTTCCGATCAAGGCACCGAGCTTGCTGATCGCGATGCTGCCTGGAACGAGCTGACCAGCGTTTGCGCCGATATCGTCGGCGGAATTTCCCGCAAGCTCAAAGAAGATTCCGAATGGGAAATGGAGCTTCTGGACGAGTCCAAGCGGCCGGTTTTTCGAATCCGCCTCGTGGCGGAATCGCTGGACAAGGCGTTTTCGGGCGAAAGCCGGCCCCGGACCCGGTCCGGGGCGGACACGGGTCCGCGCCAGGAAAACGGGTCGAAGAAAGGATGAGGGTCTCCGTTCTGGCTTGATCGGAAGCGAGGCTCCAGACCGCCCGGCACGCCTGCTGCACCGGCCTTTGCTCGACCGTTTTGATTTGGATCAAGGCGAGCGGCCGCCGAGCCGTCAGCTTATTTGGCCATGAATCATATCATCTTCGAGTGTCCCCGAAACCGGAATGAACGTGCAGCACAGGTTGGCGGAGGGACTAGCGCCGGGCGATCCGCAGTACTCTTACGAAACCGTGGTCTGCCAGGCCTGTAGCCGGATTCATTTCATCAATCGATCGAACGGCAAGCTGCTCGGCGAACAACAACAGCAGCAGCAGCAGCAGCAGCAGCAGCAATAATCGCGCCGCCGATTGATCGAACCCGCCTCAGCCGGCGGCAGCCCCCTGAAGTCCCAGGTCGACGTCATCGGGTTCAGAACCCTGCCGGAGTTCCTTGGCCGACACGAAACGGGCCCCCACCAGTTCGCCCTTGCGCCAGGTCAGCCGACAGACGCGAAAGACCTCGCCGCCCGCGGTAAAGGCGGGCCGAATATTTGCGGCACCGCCAGCGCACCGACTTCCAGGCAAACGCCTTCATCGGAAACCTCGATGATGGTGCACGCGATCCATGGCGCGTCAGGCGCCGGTACCACAAATCCGGGCTGTTGCAGATCGACCCGGACCTTCTTGCCCGCGGGCTGTTTGCGATGCGGCGAAGCACTTCAGGACCGCCGTCGGCGCCAGCGACCCCCTTCGCGATCTCTGCATCCGCTACAACGAGGTGCTGCTGTCGCAGGCGCGGGTCACCGCCGCCTGCAACGCACTGCACGCGATCGAGGCGCGATTTTGCCGCTGGCTGCTGCAATGCGCGGACCGGGCGGGCGGCGACACCGTGGCGCTGACGCAGGAATTTCTCGCCGAGATGCTGGGGGTGAGGCGCACTTCGGTAACGGAAGTCGCAAGCAGGGTGCAAAACGCCGGCGTGATCACCTATTCGCGCGGCGTGATCAGGATCCTGGATCGTCCCGCCTTGATGCGGATGTCGTGCGAGTGCTACCAAAACCTGCTGGACCAATCGGCCGCATTGAAATGACCGCCCACGCTACACCGAAGAGCCGCGAGCGTTCGGCTGCGCGAGGCGCAAGCCACGCGCTCTAGTTGGCGGTGCTGCCGGTCTTGGTCTTCGGCTTCGCCGAAGCAGCCGCCTTGGCGGGGGCCTTCGGCGTATCCGTGGTGCGCACGTTGCCCCAGGGATCGGCAGGCGGCTTGCCGTCAGGTATTTTCTTGAGCGTATCCTGGTAGGCTTTTTCTCGCGCCGCGTCGGCGTCCTTTTCCTCTTGCGTCTTGGAGGGTTTGTCCGCCAGCAAGTTCATCTGGGGGATCTGGGCAAAAGCGGGCGAGGCCAGCAGCATGATGACGGCCGCGACGCTAAGAATTCTCATGGGATACCCCCTGTATTTTTCGACAATATAGCATCGCGCGGGCGGCGGCGCCAAGCGCGCTTGGTGACGCCAAACGCATCGCCATGCGCGCTAAAAATGGTCCGACTTGCAGGATTTCGGCGACTGCAACCAATCATCCCAGATCGGACCGCATTTGGTGCAGCCATTGAGGAGAAGGCTCATGGCGACAACGCTGAAAATCAGTGCCAATCGCCTGAACATGATCTACGCACTCCCCGGACACGGCCTATCATAAGGTCCAAAGTCTGGCATTTTCAAGCCGCACGGGGCGCGGGCCGATTTGCCGGGTGCGCCCTGGAACAGGCATCATCGGCTATCCCGTGGCCAGGAACTACGCTGCATGCAAAGCGAACCCAAGTCTGAAGCATTCGACATCGAGGAAGCCAGGCGCGTCCTTGGCGACGTATTCGCACCCTGGGTACAGGACCTTGGGCTGTCGATCGACAGCGTCCAGTGCGCTCCGCCGCCGGGCGCCGCGGCCGACTGGCAGCCGGGCGCCGTCCTGCGCATGGCCTTCTCGCAGCGTCTGTGCCGGCACGGTGGCATCGTCTGCGGCCAGGCGCTGATGGCGCTCGCCGACACCTCCATGGTGATCGCGATCCTTGCCGCGAACCGCGGTTATCGGCCGATGACGACCGTCGATCAGACCACCCATTTCATGCGTGCGGTTGCGCAGTCGGACGTGCTGGCCGATGCAAGGGTGGTCCGGCTCGGGCGCACCATTAGCTTTGGCCGCGTCACCCTGTTCAGCGCCGCCGACAACAAGCCGGTGGCGATGGTATCAAGCGCCTTCGCGATGCTGTGAGAACGCCCAGGACAACGGGCCTGAAACGAAGTCGTTAACGAAACCTTGATCCGGGCCCAAATACGGGGCACATTCGATTCAATTACTCGTAATTCCGGTTTGCTATCCCAAACCAGAGAACGATCGACCCGCTTCGGGATTTGCGGCAATGAGCGAGAGGCGAACGGCGCCCAGACACAGAGTGCTCAAACACGGCACCCTCGCCTTTGGCGGCGGCGGTGGCGTCGACTGCATGGTGCGCAACATTTCTTCAGGTGGAGCGCGGCTCGAGGTCGCCAATCCCTTCCGCCTGCCGCAATCCTTCACGCTCGTCATCGAGAGCGATCGCTTCATGCGCCGCTGCCGTCCGGTCTGGTGCAGCGACAGCCGGATCGGCGTCGCGTTCAACTAGGGCGTGCAGGAACAAGGAGATCGGCGCACCCCTGCCTGTTCAAGATCACTTAAGTCCGTAAGGCGCCAAAGCTTCCGCAATGTCGGCCTGAATCGCCTTGGCCGCCGCGATATCGGCGTTACCCTGAACCGCATCGCCTTTCTTCAATTTCGCGGACCGCACCGGCAAGGCCTTTTTCAGCGATTGTTGATGCCTCACCGCGCCCATTCTTAACCGGGCCGGGATAAGATGGGTGGATGCGGCGGATCGTTGTTCAGATGGCTTTGATGGCAGGCGTAGCGCTCGCGCTGGCGGGCTGCGGCATTGCCGACAGCCGTTCGCCGGTACCGGAGTTCATGCGCGCCAAAGGCGGCGATCCGCCGCCGGCCGAACCGCCCCCCGACGTAGAGCAACTCGTCCGTGCGGGACTGGATTCGATATTCGTCGCCTCGTCCAATCCGCAAAAGGTGCGGGTCTCGCCGCCGCGCCACGATCTCCGCGGCCTTGGCTGGACGGCGTGCGTCCGGGCTGAACTGACCTCCGCCACGGGCAAACCGCTCGGTGAGGAAACCTATCGCATCACGATCAACAGCGGGGTCATCATCGACCGGCGGCGCGCCGAACCCGAGGACACCTGCGCCCTCGAAAGCTACCAGCCGATTTGAGGCGAGTATGGCCGCCGCGACCGGCGGCTAAACCCAAGGCCCAAGTTTCATCGCGATAGCCATCGTGGCCGCCAAGCCGCATTTTCGGGCGCGCGATTGCGCCGGCATCAAGAGGCCCGGATAGCTGCGAAGAAACCTTCAACCTGGGTGCGGAGCGTCTCCGACTGCTGCGAGAGTTCATTGGCCGAAGACAGCAGCCGCGTGGCGGTCTGGCCGGTTTCGCTCGCAGTCTGACTAACGCCGCTGATGTTGCTCGAAACCTCCTGGGTGCCCCGGGCAGCCTCCTGGACGTTGCGCGCGATCTCAGCCGTCGCCATGCCCTGTTCTTCAACCGCCGCAGCGATGGCCGTGGCAATCTCGTTCACCGAAGCGATCGTCGCCCCGATTTCCTGGATCGATCCGACGGACTCCTTGGTCGCCTCCTGGATCGCAAGGATCTGCTGGCCGATTTCACCGGTCGCCCTCGCGGTTTGCTCCGCCAGCGCCTTCACTTCGGAGGCCACCACGGCAAAACCCCTGCCGGCTTCGCCGGCCCGTGCCGCCTCGATGGTAGCATTCAAGGCGAGCAGGTTGGTCTGTCCGGCGATGCTGTTGATGAGCTCGACCACATCGCCGATTCTCTGCGCCGCTTTGGCGAGGCCCTGGACGGTGGTGCCGGATCGGCTGGCCTGCTCTACTGCCATTCCTGTAATTCGGGTCAACTCCGTGACCTGACGGCCGATTTCCCTGACCGACGATGTCAGTTCCTCGGTCGAAGCCGCGACCGCCTGCACATTGGTGGATGCCTCTTCCGAGGCCGCGGCGACGGCGGTCGATTGCTGGGTCGACTCTTCGGCGCTGGCGGCCAGGCTGTTGGCGGCGCTTTGCAGGTTCGCCGCCGAGTCGCCGACAGTCTTCAGCACGATCTTCATCTGGCCGTCGAAATCCTGGATCGCGGCAGCAATCTTGTCCTGCTGCTTCTGACGATCGGCCAGCATCGCTTCCTGATAGACGGAAATCGCGATGTCCATGTCCAGCATAACGGCGCTGTTTACCGCCGTAAGCACAGCCGAGAGATGGCCTGGTTTCCAACGGTATTGGCGAACAGCGATGATCGCGAGCCGGCTCAGCACAAAATTGTAGCCGCCGATATACCAGCGCGGCTCCAGTCCGATCTTGTTGTGGATGAGACCGATCGCGCGCACGCCCTGCATGTACTCGTGATCGAAACGGCCGTTGAACAGGCGGCCCCAATGCGATCCCTGCGCCGCCTTGAGGCGCGGAATATCGCTGCCGACCATGCGCGCGAGCTGAGGCTCCTTGCCAACATGCTGATAGAAGCCTTCGAGAACTTCCGGCAGCTCCGGCTCCACGGCCTTCCAGAACTCGCGCAGCAGTTCGCCGGTCCTGGCGTCGATGCGCATGAAGCGCATCCGGATTTCACGATCCTGAGTGCTGTCGGCGACAATTGGTTCTGCCATGTACGATCCCTTAAAATGAAATTCGAAAGAAGTTTGGTCGGACGATTGTTCGTCCCCGATACGCAACGCCACTGGAGCACTGTTAAAGGTTAAATCAATTCTTCGTTAAGTTCCGAGCCCCATAACTTGATACAGGTTGTTGATCTGTGTTAAGGCCCGCTGAGGCGCCGCCGATCTTGTTCAAGTTGCAGGCTTTGGAGCTGCTAAACTACTAATAGGCAGTGGCTGCCGAAAACTGGCAGCAATCTTGCATTTTAACTTTGCTATATTGGCCGGTTCTGATGATAGGGTTGCAACTTCCCGGCAGAGGACGAAAAAACAAAGAAAACCCTTGCGAGTTCGTTTGGCAAAACATTCGGAAACAACTTTCGCTTCAACTTGCGTAACCTGCCCTCACCGCGAAACCGGGTTTTGCGGGACGCTGTTGGAGTCGTCTTCCGGAGATTCGAAAGCAGGCCGCCAGCCCGGCTGGCAGCACTTCGTTACGGCCCGCGCCGATGAGCAAATCGTAGTTCGAAATCAGGCATACGACGACGTATTCGTACTTTGCACGGGCTGGGCGTTTCGCTACTTCCAGCTTTCCGATGGCCGCAGGCAAATCCTGAAATTCCTGCTGCCAGGAGATCTCTTTTCCCCGATCGCCATCTTCGAAGGGACGTTCCATTTTTCGGTCAAGGCATTGACTGACGCCCAGGTAAGCGGATTCGCGCGTTCCGAGATCGGCGCGAAGTGCCTCGCCAATCCCAACGTTCAATCGGCCATCGCGAATTCCTGTATCGCCGACAACCGCGACGCGACCGAGCTTCTAACCGCATTGGGCCAACTCTCGGCTGAACAACGCATTGCCTACCTGCTTCTACATTTGATGCAACGCGTTGCGACCCGGAATGTGATCCGTGAACAACGATACCCTTTTCCGTTGCGCCAGCAGCACATTGCTGACGCGGTCGGACTGACTTCGGTCCATGTAAGCCGGGTCTTCAGTCTCTTTCGCGATCGTCGCATTCTCACATTGTCAGAGGGCGTCCTGCAGGTTTCCAACCCTCCGGAACTGGAAAGGATCGGGTCGCTGAGATGACTGCTCCGCCCGAAGTAATCTCGAAGACAGTCAATTGGGGCGCGGCGTCAAGGACCGCTCGCGCAACCGATAGAACTGGACGGCCTTCCTGGCCGTCTCCGGCTTGAGCCGCAGGAAGGTTTCAAGCAGCCGGTCGAGATCGTCCGCCGATCTATCTGCCCGCGCCTGCAGCAGGAGGATCGCCTTGGTCGTTTTCCAGGTCAAACCGACGGCCTTCGCCAGTACGAGAATCTGCTCCGACCTTTCTTCAACGAGCGCGCGCTCCACAAGGCCGACGGGAAGGTCGCTGATGACCGATAGCGCAAGCGCCGTTCCAGCGAACTTCTCCGAGTTGGCAAAATCAAAAAGCACGGTTTCGTCCAGTTTGCCGGCATCGCTGAGAGACTGAACCAGATCGCTTGCCTTTGCGAACTCCGCCGACATTTCCCGGGTCTGCGTCTGCAGATGACTGGCCGCCCGCGTGACGATTTCGGCCATCAGAGCGGCCTTGCGCGGGTCCTCTTTCGAGAGCCTGCGTCTCACCGAGTCGGAGGCATCGGCGAAAAGCTTTAGAAGATGCCGCCGCGGAATTTCGCTCCTGGACCAGGTGCAAGCGGCCAGATCATCGTCGCTCGACGACCGCCGGACCAGCGAGGAATAGCCAAATTCAGAGAACGAAGCGCCCGGATTTCCTGCCGCGCTCAGGACGACCTCCCGGCTTCCCCGCTCGAGGAGTATGTCGGTCACGGGTTCCGGAATCGCCTTGCGGGTCGATATGGCAAGTAAATGAGCCTGGCTCTTGCTTCTTGCACCTTCCGCAAGCGTCATCTCGTCCAAATGCTCCGAGTGCGAAAGTATTGGACGGGCAACGTCGATAACGTCGTCGAGCGCTAACTGGCGCAATGTTCGGGGCGGCGCGGCGGAGCTTTTCGCCAGATACTCCGCGAAACGAACGCGCGCGGATGTTTCGATTTCGTCGACGAGCTGATGCATGACGTCGTCGAACAGCGCGGTCTGTTCGTTCGAAAGATGTGCGGACGTCGACACGAAGAGATCGGCGACGCGCCGCAATATCAAGGCCCGGCGTCCGATATCGCTACTTGCGACCGCCGCCTCGAGCTCGTCGGCCAGTGATTGGCTCGCGATCACGGCTCGTGTCTCCGGACGAACCCACTCGATCGCATCCCGAACGAAAACGAATTTTGCTCAGGCCGCGTCATCTGCCCGCAAGATCAGTTCGAGCGCAGAAAAGTCGAGCTCCGCCAACGGGCGCGGCCGGCCAAACAGGTAACCCTGAACGTAATTGACGCCCTGGGCCCGGAGCAACTCAAACTGAGAGTTTGTTTCCACGCCCTCGGCGGTCACGGCAATTTCCAGCCCGCGGGCCAGCGTAAGGATCGACGCCACCACGGCCATGCAATCCGTTCGCGTCAGCAGCCCTTGCGTAAAGGATTTGTCGATTTTTATCTTGTCGAATGGAAACATCAGCAGATAGCTGAGCGACGCGTATCCGGTTCCGAAGTCGTCAAGGGCAATCGTGATGCCGATGTTCTTGAGCTGCTGGATGACCAGAACGTTGCTTTCCTTTCCCTGCAAGAGCAACAATTCGGTGATTTCCAGTTCCAGCCGTTCCGGTGGCAACCCTGACTCCACCAACGCGCACAGGATAACGTCAAATAACGCACCCGACCGGAATTGGCCGGCCGATAGATTGACCGCAACCTTGATACTCTCCGGCCAGGAAACCGCATCTGCGCACGCTCTTTGCAGAACCCATTGACCCAGCGGCTCCATAAGCCCGGTTTCTTCAGCAATGCCGATGAATCGGTCCGGATACAACAGACCGGCAACGGGATGGCGCCATCTGACCAATGCTTCCATTCCACAGGGCCGTGACGTCCTGGTATCGAACAGCGGCTGGTAATGCAGTTCAAATTCGTTGCGCGACAGCGCCGCCCGCATGTCGTTTACCAGTTGGAGCCGCGTGATGGCCTTCTCGCTCAAATCCTCGTCAAAGAAACTGAAGCTGTTACGTCCCTCCGACTTCACGCGATACAGCGCAAGGTCGGCCTTCTTGAGCAACTCCGCGGCATCGGTGCCGTTCACGGGGGCAAGCGCGATGCCGATGCTGGTTCCGACGCACACTTCCTGCCCGTCAAGAATAGACGGCTTTGCCACCATTTCCAGCGTCCTGACCGCCAGCGCGATGGCATCTTCCCTCTGATCCGTGGCATCGGTCTGGATAATCGCGAATTCATCACCGCCAAGACGCGCGATGATGTCCGTCTCACGAAGCGACGATTTCAAACGGCCAGCCAGCTCCCTGAGCAGGTTGTCTCCTGCGGCGTGCCCTAGTGTATCGTTGACGTGCTTGAATCCATCGAGATCGAGTATCTGAACGGTTAGCGTGCCTCGCTGCTGCTGGCGCATGTGAGCCAGCGTTTGGTTCATCCTCTCCAGCAAGGCCGCCCGGTTCAACAGGCCGGTCAACGCGTCATGCGTGGCGGCATAGGAAATCTGGGCTTCGGCATGTTTCCGCGCGGTGATATCGATCCGGATTGCCATATACCCGATCGGCTTGCCGTCAGCGCCGAGCTGCGGGGTGATGACCGTGTCGACCCAATAGAGCGCCCCGCTCTTGGCCTTGTTGCACAGTTCACCGCGCCAGACCTCACCATTTGCGATGCAACGATACATCTTTCGGAAGAATGCTTTCGAATGCATGCCGGACTTCAGAATGCGGTGATTCTGCCCCAGCAATTCCGCGCGGGAATATCCACTGATCTTGCAGAAATTATCGTTTGCATAAGTGATGACGCCGCGCAGATCGGTCACCCCGACGATGACGGCTTGATCGATTGCATATTGATTCTCTATCAGTTCTTGCCTGGCGGCTTCGGCACGGGCTTCTGCAAGCCGCGCATCGGTGACGTCGCTGTGAATCTCTATCAATCCTCCTTCGAGCATGGGATGGCGGCTGACCGCGATGATCGTGCCGTTCCTGAGTTCGTCGGTGGCATGATGTGTCTCCCCGGAACCGGCATTGCTCAGACAATCGGCGATGTATCGCGCCGCATCCGGCGGACTGTAAGACGCGGCCACGCGGCTGTTGAGAATTTCGCGCAGCGGCGTCCCGGGTCGCGTCTGAGCCGGCGTAAGTCCATACATTTCGGCAAAGTGGCTATTGCTGACCAAGACCCTGAGGTCTGCATCGAAAATACACAGACCGTGCGGCGTGCTTTCGATCGCCGTCTTTAACAGCATCTCCGGCTGCGTCTGCACCGATTCCGCGCCCGCAACGATACTGGGCCGGCGCTGGCCGAAGCCATGCCTCCGCCAACCTCTCAAATGCCTGTTCAACGGTTTCATCGCACGATCTTCTTGATGAAACTCATCTCACCATGCGCTTGTTTAAAATTGCATTGATGCGCCGACCGATTCGTCGGACCCGTCCCCGATTTCCGTTTCTTGGAATGTTTGAGTTAACCTCTCGCGCCTCGACTTGATCTGCATTCTTGATCTAGATCAAATCGAAGACGCACTCGCCCTGGAATCGGACGTCACAGGCCAGCTAACTCAGGCAGCCACGTTCATCTGCTTCTCGAATTCCTCATACGCGGAGATGGCGTCGGCTGCGTACATCAGCGATGGACCGCCGCCCATATAGACGGCCATGCCAAGCGTCTCCTCCACTTCCTGACGCGTGGCGCCGAGCTTGACCAGGGTCTCGGTATGGAAACCGATGCAGCCGTCGCAGCGGGTTGCAATGCCGATCGCAAGCGCGATCAGTTCCTTGGTTTTCTTGTCCAGCGCGCCCTCGCGGGTCGCGGCCTGCGCCAGCGCCGAAAAAGCCTTCATGGTATCGGGAATGTCCTGACGCAATTTCCGCAAGTCGCCGGAAATGCGTTTTGTGATATCGTAGTAGCTCTTTTCCATGAGAAGACTCCTTAGGTGCCAGAGGATATCGGCGGCGACGGTTGCCGCAGCGCGATATAAATGGCGGGGATGACGAGGACGGTCAGCAGCG
This sequence comes from uncultured Alphaproteobacteria bacterium, assembly GCA_963753875.1. Taxonomy (GTDB): domain Bacteria; phylum Pseudomonadota; class Alphaproteobacteria; order Rhizobiales; family Xanthobacteraceae; genus Bradyrhizobium. Next base: position 68,289 of record CAVWDY010000021.1, read on the forward strand.
TTGAGGACGCGAGGCCAAACAGCAGCGAAATCGCCAGGCCCTGGAAGATCGGATCGAGCAGAATGGTGGCGGCGCCGATCATGGCCGCGAGCGCGGTAAGCAGGATGGGCTTGAAGCGCACGGCGCCGGCTTCCAGCACCACCTCGCGCAGCGACTTGCCCTGTCCGCCGCTGTGACGAATGAAGTCAACCAGCAGGATCGAGTTGCGCACGATGATGCCGGCAAGCGCGATGAAACCAATCATCGAGGTCGCCGTGAACGGCGCGCCTAATAGCCAGTGGCCGATCAGGATGCCGATCAGCGTTAGCGGTATGGGCGTCAGAATCACAAGCGGCAAACGGAAGCTGCGAAACTGGGCTACGACGAGCACGTAAATGCCGAGGATTGCCGCCCCGAATGCGGCCCCCATGTCGCGGAAGGTCACATAGGTGATTTCCCATTCGCCGTCCCACAATAGCGTCGGATGGGACTCGTCGGCCGGCTGTCCGTGCAGGCCGATGACGGGTTTTGGCAGCGCGCCCCAGTCGTGGGCGTCGACGCGTTTTGCCACTTCGAGCATGCCGTAGAGCGGCGCCTCGAAGCGGCCTGCGAGCTCGGCCATCACCATATCGGCGAAGCGGCCGTCGCGCCGAAAGATGATTGGAGAGCCTTCCTCGGTGGCAGCTTTGACCACCTGTCCGAGTTCGACAACCGTTTTACTGCCGGGCAACGTGTTCGCGGGCACGGGCGTCGACGCCAGCGCCTCGGTCCAGGCGAGATCCCGCTTCGGCAACTTGACTGCGATCTCGATCGGATTGCGGTCTTCGCCGCGGTGGGAATAGCCGACCGATACGCCGCCGAACAGCGTCTGGATGGTGTCGTACACGTCGCGCTGCTCGACGCCGAAAAACTCCAGCCGGTCCTGGTCGATCGAAAGCCGCAGCCGCGGCCGCTTCTCGCCGATGGAATCATCGACATCGACGATGAACGGCACCTCGGTGAAGATCTTCTTCAACTCACCGGTGACCGCGCGGCGCGTCGCCGCATCGGGCCCGTAGACTTCAGCCAAGAGCGTCGCCAGCACGGGCGGCCCAGGCGGCACTTCGACCACCTTGATGCTGGTGCCGGCGGAAACGGCCACGGCCTTTAGCCGCTGCCGCAGATCGAGCGCGATGTCGTGGCTCGCCCGCTTGCGGTTGCCGCGCGCGGCCAGATTGACCTGCAGCTCGCCCAGCTCGGGCCTTTCGCGCAAATAGTAGTGACGGACGAGACCGTTGAAATTGAATGGCGCAGGCGTACCGGCATAGGACTGCACCGAGGTGATCTCCGGCAATCCGTGCGCGATGTCGGCGGCCGCAAATAATGTGCGCTCGGTGTCTTCGAGGCTCGCGCCTTCCGGCAAATCGACCACGACCGCGATCTCGGATTTGTTGTCGAACGGCAGCAATTTGACGGTCACTGATTTGGTCGCGAACAGCAGCATCGACAGCAGCGTGGCGACGCCGACCCCGATCAGGAAGATCCAGGACGAGCGCTTGCTGCGGACAATCGGGGCCGCGAAGCGCCGGTAGATGCGCCCAAGCACACCTTCATCATGCGCGGCATGACCTGCACCCGCGGCGCCCTCTTTCGGCGCCAGCCGCAGCATCAGCCAGGGCGCCACCACCATCGCGACGAAGAACGAAAACAGCATGGCCGCGGAAGCGTTCGCCGGGATCGGCGCCATATAGGGGCCCATCAGCCCCGATACGAACAGCATCGGCAACAGGGCTGCGACAACGGTCAGGGTGGCGACGACGGTCGGATTGCCGACTTCGGCGACGGCCTCGATCGTGGCCTGCACGCGTGGCCGCCCATCCTTCATCGCCCAATGGCGGGCGATGTTCTCGACCACGACGATGGCGTCGTCGACCAGGATGCCGATCGAGAAGATCAGCGCGAACAGGCTGACCCGATTGATGGTGTAGCCCATCAGGTTGGCGGCAAACAGCGTCAACAGAATCGTGGTGGGGATCACGACCAGCGTGACCAACGCCTCGCGCCAACCGATCGCGATCGCGATCAGAACGACGATCGAGATCGTTGCCAGACCGAGGTGAAACAGCAACTCGTTGGCCTTTTCGTTGGCAGTTTCCCCATAGTCGCGGGTGACCGTGACCTCGACATCATCCGGAATCAGCCGTGACTTCAGCCCCTCAAGCCTGTGCGCGATATCCTCCGAGACGACCACCGCGTTGGCGCCGGCCCGCTTGGCCAGCGCCAGGCTGACCGCGGGAGCCCGCTGCCAATCGCCCTTGCCGTCGCGCGCGTCGTTCCAGACCCTGTGCTCAAGGGCATTCGGCCCGATCACCACCGCGGCGACATCCTTGACATAAACCGGCCGGCCGTCCCGCGTCGAAATCAAGAGCAGGCCGATGTCGGGAATGCCCGACAGGGTCTGGCCGGCCGCAACGCCGCGGACGATCCCGGCGTCGCGGACCTGGCCCGCGAGGAACGAACGATTGGCGTCCTTAACCTTGGCGACGAGCTGCTGCAGCGTGACGCCAAAAAGTGACAGCTTCTCGGGGTCCGGCTCGACCCTGATCTCTTGTGCGGCGCCGCCTGAGATGTAGGTCAGTCCGATGCTGTCGACCTTCGTCAGTTCGGCGCGAAGCTTGTCTGCAAGCTCGTAGAGATCCTTGTCGGTCCAGCGACCGGCGGCCGCAGGCTTGGGTGAAAGCGTGAGCACGGTGACGGCGACGTCGTTGATGCCGCGCCCGACGATCAAGGGCTCGGGAATGCCGACGGGAATCCGGTCCATATTGGCGCGCATCTTCTCGTGAACGCGCAGGATCGCCTCGTCGGATTTCGTTCCGACCAGAAAACGCGCCGTCACCATCACGCGATCGTCTTCGGTCTGACTGTAGACGTGTTCCACGCCATCGATGCCCTTGACGATCGCTTCCAGAGGTTTGGTGACGAGTTCGACCGCATCGGGCCCGCGCAGCCCGTCGGCGTTGACGCGGATATCGACCATGGGAACGCTGATCTGCGGCTCTTCCTCACGCGGAATGACGGCGATCGCGATCAGGCCGACGACGAGCGAGGCGAGCAGAAACAGCGGTGTTAGCGGCGAATTGATAGTCGCCCGGGTGAGCCGCCCCGACAGGCCAAGATTCACGGTTGCACCAGTTGGTCACCAACGCGAAGGCCGGAGAGAATTTCAAGGCCGTTGGGAAGATCGGGAGAGGGCAGATCGCGCCCGCGCTGTATCGGCACATCGATGGTCTGATCGCCCTGTCGGATGTGAACGTAGTCGATTCCGAAGCGCGTCGTCACATAGCTCGACGGGATCACGAAGGCCGTCCGCGTCCCGCCTGAAATCCAGACCCTGAGCCGATCGCCGACGAAATACTCCCCTAGCCCCTCAACCGTGGCATCGGCGATGACGCGGCCGTCCTCGATTTGCGGATAAACCAGATCGATCACGCCCGACTTGGAGGCATGGTCGCCGAATTCGGCGCCGTCGACGCGGATCCTGTCACCGGCTTTCAGAAAGCGGGCGTGACGTTCCGGCACCCGCAGACGCAGTTTGAAATCCTGTTGCGCGATCATCGCGATGGGGTCGCCGGGCAGCACTACGGAACCGACCGCCACCAGTTTCTTCAGCACGCGTCCGCCGGCGGGTGCAAGCACCTGCCCTTCACTGAGCTGTTGCTGGATCACCGCGCGTTCGGCGGTGCGCGCCCGCAGCCCGTTTTCCGCGACATTGAGCGCAGTCCGCGCTTCGTCCAGTTTGACGCGCGGGAGTATGCCGCGGTCCACCAGCCCCTCGATTCGCGTAAAATCGGTTTGCGCCTGGTCTGACTGCGCCTGCAGCGCACCGATCTGCGCATCGAGCGCCTTCATCTGCAGGGCGAGTTTCTCGTCCCCAATGGCTGCGATCGCCTGGCCGCTCGTGACCGGATCGCCTTCCCTGACATTGAGCTGGACAATGATGCCGCCGATCCGCCCGCGCGCCGGCACCACGCTGACGCTCTCGACGGTGGCGAACACCGCCTTCTCGTCGGCAACCGACCGCGAGGCGACGGTGAGGGTTTCCGCATTCGCTGGGGCCGCGCCCAATGCCGCAACCGCGACGAAGCTCAATACAATCAATCTGCGCATCGGTGTGCTCATTCCAAGCCGCGCCCGCGGCATTTGTTGTGACATCTCATTCAAATTCATTGCGAGGACATTGACCTGCCTCAAGGTGCCGCCGCGCGCGTCCTCATAGCTTACGTTTCGCCTTCAGGATCTTCGGGGGCGCGCAATACACTTGATAGAGCGTCTTCAGAAGTTCGCGCGCAGGGTCGCTTGCGATCGAGTAGTAGATCGTCTGGGCATCGCGTCGCGCGGACACCAGGCCATCCTTGCGGAGGAGAGCAAGATGCTGGGACACCGTGGAATCGCGAAGCTCCAAAAACTCAGCAAGATCGCCGACCGATCGTTCGCCGTCGATCAGCTGGCAGATGATCAGCAATCGATGGCGATTGGAGAGCGACTTCAACAGGTCGCTCGCCCGGTCGGCTGCAGATTCCATGGCCACACTATCTATTTTCATACTTGCGTATATACGATGATGCGAATATATAGTCAACACGCACGGTAGAACAAGCCAAGGCCAAATTGGCGCAACCGTACCCAAGGAACGCAGCAAACGGAGGCTATCATGGCGGAAGTTGTCGTTATCGGCGCCGGTCTCGGCGGAACGCTGATGGCCTATGAATTACTGCCGCAATTGAGAAAGGACGACCGCCTGACGGTGATCTCTCAAGGGCCGGTCTATCACTTCGTCCCCTCCAACCCCTGGGTGGCGATCGGCTGGCGCCAGCGTCGCGACATCGAAATCGACCTTGTCGATATCATGAAGCGCAAGGGCATCCGCCTGCTGACGCAAGGCGCGCAGCGGGTGCATCCGGCGGAAAACCGCGTCGAACTCGCCGACGGCATGTCGATCGATTACGATTATCTGGTCGTCGCCACCGGTCCGGAGCTTGCCTTCGACGAAATTCCGGGGCTCGGGCCGGATGGCCATACGCAATCGATCTGCCATGTCGATCACGCCACGCACGCCAAGGAAGCGTTTGAAAGGCTCGCTGCAAATCCGGGACCGGTCGTGATCGGCGCCGTGCAGGGTGCCTCCTGCTTCGGCCCGGCCTACGAGTTCCTGTTCATCTTGGAAACCGAGTTGCGGCGGCGCAAGCTCCGCGACCGTGTGCCGATGACCTTCGTCACTTCCGAACCCTATATCGGGCACCTCGGCCTCGATGGGGTCGGCGACACCAAAGGCCTGCTCGAAAGCGAGATGCGCGAGAAGCACGTCAAGTGGATTACCAACGCCCGCGTCAAGAATGTCGAGCCAGGAAAGATGTCGGTCGAAGAGCTCTCGGAGGATGGCTCGATCCGCAAGACCCACGAGCTGCCGTTCTCCTATTCGATGATGCTGCCCGCGTTCCGCGGCGTCGGCGCTGTCCGCGGCATCGAGAAGCTGACCAATCCGCGTGGTTTTGTCATCGTCGACAAGCACCAGCGCAATCCGGCGTTTCCAAATATCTTTGCGATCGGGGTTTGCGTGGCGATTGCTCCCGTCGGCGCAACCCCGGTTCCGGTCGGCGTGCCAAAGACCGGATTCATGATCGAATCGATGGTGACGGCGACCGCGATGAACATCGGCTCGCTGCTGCGCGGCCAGACGCCCTCAGCACAACCGACCTGGAATGCGATCTGCCTCGCCGATTTCGGCGATACCGGCGTCGCCTTCCTGGCGCAGCCGCAGATCCCTCCCCGCAACGTCAATTGGTCCTCCAAGGGCGAGTGGGTTCATCTGGCCAAGGTCGCCTTCGAAAAATACTTCCTGCGCAAGATACGCCGCGGCGAAAGCGAACCGTTCTATGAGCGCTTCCTGCTCGACCGGCTCAACATCGGGAAAATCAAGGAGGTCAAGACAGGGACATGAGTGATGCAAGCCGGCAAATCGTCTGTGGACATTGCGGGAAGATCAACCGGCTGCCCGCCGAACGGTCTTTGACCGGCGCGCGCTGCGGATCCTGCCACCAGCCCATCTTCAGCGGCCATCCCATCGAGGTCGACGAAGCGGGTTTCGGCCGCCATGTGGCGCACAGCGATATCCCGGTTCTCGTCGACGTTTGGGCGCCGTGGTGCGGCCCCTGCCGCGCGATGGCGCCGATGTTTGAGCGGGCCGCCCAGGAGCTTGAACCGAGGGTTCGGCTGCTGAAGCTCAACTCCGATACCGCGCCCTCCGTCTCTTCGCGCCTGGGGATCAGCGGCATCCCGACACTTCTACTGATGCAGGGCGGCCGTGAGATTGCGCGGACGTCAGGCGCGATGGATACGCAGAACATTGTCGCATGGACGACGGCCGGGCTCGCCCGATCCCGGTAATTTTCTAACCAACCAAAGGAACTTGCCATGAATATCGATAAAGCTGTTCTCAGATTCGCAGGGTTTGTGGTGCTGCTCGGCCTTACGCTCGGCTGGCTGGTCAACCCGTACTGGTACCTGCTCTCGGCGTTCGCCGGGTTGAACATGATCCAGTCCTCGTTCACTGGATTCTGTCCAGCGGCGATTGTCTTCAAGAAACTCGGCTTGCGAAACGGCAACGCGTTTTCGTGATCGGCCGCGCAGGCCGTGCGGTCCTCTTGAGCCGCCGCAAGGCGAAGGCCGTGAGTGAGGGTTACCAAAAGCTATTCCCTCGCTCTCGCTTTTCTGCGTGAACATTCTGGATTGCCGGCAACCATGAACGAAACCATCATCGAAGGCCCGCTCTACGAAGCCCGCAAGAAGGTCTATCCGCAGGCCGTTCACGGAAGGTTTCGCCGGATCAAATGGGCGATCCTCGGTGTGGTACTCGCAGTCTATTATCTGCTGCCGTTCGTCCGCTGGAATCGCGGACCTGGCCTGCCTGGCCAGGCCGTCCTCATCGATTTCCCGCATCGCCGGTTCTATTTCTTTTTCATCGAGCTGTGGCCGCAGGAGGTCTATTATTTTACCGGCCTGTTGATCATCGCGGCGATGACGCTGTTTCTGATGAATGCCGTGGCCGGCCGGGTGTGGTGCGGTTACATGTGTCCGCAGACCATCTGGACCGATCTGTTCTACGCGGTGGAGCGCTTCGTCGAGGGCGACCGCCGCGAGCGGATCTTGAGCGACAAGCGCGGATGGACGTTGACGCACATTCGCCAGGCCGTCACCAAGCATTTCATCTGGCTGATGATCGCATGGTGGACCGGCGGCGCCTGGGTTCTCTACTTCGCCGATGCGCCGACGCTGGTGAAGGATCTCGCGACATTTCAGGCGCCGTTCGTCGCCTATCTGTGGATCGCGATCCTGACCGCCACCACCTACACCTTCGCGGGCCATGCCCGCGAGCAGGTCTGCATCTACATGTGCCCGTGGCCGCGGATCCAGGCCGCGCTGACCGATGAATGGGCGCTCAATGTCACTTATCGCCTCGATCGCGGCGAGCCGCGCGTGTCTGTCAAGAAGGCGGAACAACTGCGCCAGCATGGCGAGCCGGCCGGCGACTGCATCGATTGCCACCAATGCATCAATGTCTGCCCGACGGGGGTTGATATTCGCGACGGCATCCAGCTCGGCTGTATCCAGTGCGGCCTGTGCATCGATGCCTGCGACACCGTCATGAGCGAGATCGGCCGCCCGACGGGCTTGATCGCCTACGATACCGACATCAACGGCCAGCGCCGGAAGGAAGGCAAGCCGCCGGTCTATCATTTGATCCGGGCGCGGACCATCCTTTACGCTGCCATCATCGCGCTGGTCGGCAGCATCATGCTCTATGCGCTGGCGACCCGAAGCTCCATGAGCGTCAACGTGCTCCACGACCGCAATCCGCTTTTTGTCCAGCTGTCGGATGGTGGGGTCCGGAACGACTACACCGTGCGCATTCTGAACAAGGGTCCCGAGCGTACCTTCGCGTTGGAAGTGTCCGGCCTAAAGGGCGCGGACCTGCACGTCCCCGGCACCGGGCGCGGCGCCGATGGCAGGCTCGTCGTCGAGGTCGGACAGGATCAGACGCGTGAAATCCGCCTGTCCGTGCAGGTGAAAAGCGCGCTGGTGCCTCAAAGCCCCGTCGGCATCGAGATCGAGGCGACCGACACCGCCACCGGACAAAAAGCTGTTGTTGCCGACCATTTCGTTCCGCCCAATCAGTGATCTCTCGGCTGGGGGCACGGGCTCAGGCTCTGGTAGCGTAAACGCAGGATTAATATTACCGCTTAAATTGATTCGCTGCGCCAACGGTATTTTCCAAACTTTCAGCTACCATTTTTCCGAGAAGGCGGGTGGAGCGCGGCTTAAGGCTGCGCCGACACTCGCGAACGGGGAAACGGGGCCGTGGTCGTTATTGCGGATACAGCGGTAGTCCGTCGCGCATCGGTTAACGATGCCACCGGCAAGCGTGCGCCGACCTCGGCGAGTTCCCCGCATGACATTGCATTCGCGCCGCTCGTGGAAATTCCCGCGGATGAATGGCGCGCGCTCGCCGAGCGCGCCGTCGAGCCGAATGGCTATTATCTGCCCGCGTGGGAATTGGCGGTGAACGCCTCTGCGCGCGGCCGCACCGGCGTCTCCGCGCTGAGCGCGTGGAGCGACGCGTCGCCGGCGCAAGAGGAACCGGCGAGGCTGATCGGACTGTTGCCTGTGGTTTCAATGTGGCGCGACTGCAAAATTCCCCTGCCCGCTTTGGTCAGCGCCAGCCCCTACGGCACGCTTTGCACGCCGCTGCTCGACCGCGACATCGCGGGCGAAGCCGCGAGCCGATTGATGGCGCAAGCGCGCGCGCAAGGTGCGCATGCGTTGATCCTGCGCGACGTCTCGCTCAACGGCGCCGCCATGAGAACTTTCGCGGAAGTGTTGCGGCAGGACGGCATGCGCCCACGGATCCTGCATTCGCATTTCCGCGCCTGTCTGGACGCAAGGCGCGAGGCCGATGAATTGCTGCGTGACGCGCTCGGCGGAAGGAAGCTGAAGGAACTGCGTCGGCAACGCAGCCGGCTTGGCGAGCATGGCGCGGTGCGTTTTGACGCGGCGCGAACGCCGGAAGCGGTGGCTGCGGGAATCGAGATATTCCTGGCGCTTGAAGCGAGCGGCTGGAAAGCCAAGCGCGGCACCGCGCTCAGGCAGGACGAAGGCGATGCCGGTTTCATCCGGCGCGCCACCCAAGGACTCGCCGAGACCGGCCAATGTGAAATCGTGACGCTGCACGCCGGCGATACGCCGGTCGCCGCCGCCATCGTGCTGCGGCATCAGGACCGCGCGTTCTATTTCAAGCTCGGCATCGACGAGCGCTTTTCGAAGTTTTCGCCGGGCGTGCAGCTGACGCTCGACCTGACGCGGCATCTGTGCGCCGATGCCGTGCTGGCCACCGCCAACTCCACCGCGAGCGCCGATCATCCGATGATCAATCCGATCTGGCGGGGACGGCTCAAGATCGGCGACGTGCTGATTCCGCTACGCCCCCACGATCCCGTGGTGTCGCTGATCCATGCGGCGATGACGATGCGCCGGCTGGCGCGCGAACTCGCGCGACGCGCGGTTCATTTCGTCCGCGGCCGTTAAAGGACGCCACTACTCCGCGGCCTGCGCGTTCACTTCCGCCGAGACCTGGCGGATGGCGCGGGCGAGCTGCTCGGCCGGCTGCGCGCCGGACACCGCGTATTTCTGAGCGAACACAAATGTCGGCACGCCCGAGATGCCCTTGTCGGAAGCGTCCTTGGCCTGGGCCGAGATCAGCGCCACATCTTCGTCGGTCGCCAGACGCCGGCGCACGTCCTCGGCATCGAGCCCGCAATCGGCCGCCGCCTGCACCAGCACGTTGGTATCGGTAAGGTCGCCGCCATCGCGGAAATACAATTCCATCAGCCGCTGTTTCATCTCGGCCGATTTGCCTTGTGCGTCGGCCCAGTGAATCAGGCGATGGCAGTCGATCGTGTTCGGCTGGCGCTTGACGAGATCAGGCCGATACGTGAGGCCCTCTTCGCCCGCGGCGGTGACGACGCGACCGGCGATGCCCTTATAGGCCTCGACCGAACCGAATTTGGCGGTGAGATACTCCTCGCGGCCGATGCCATCGCGCGGCACCCAGGGATTGAGAAAGAACGGCCGCCAGTGAACCTCGACTGGAACATCCGCTACAAGCGCCAACGCGTTCTCGATCCGGCGCTTGCCGATATAACACCACGGGCACACCACGTCGGAGACGATATCGATCTGAAGCGGTTTTAGGGTGCTCATCGGGCGTCCTCGCTTTCCGGAAATTCCAGAGATAAGCCGCAAGCCGCGCCCGGACAAGGGACCTATGGCAGACCGCCCGCCATTGCCCGCATGCGCTCGGCGGTGAGTTCGTCGGCGGGAAAGAACGTCTCCAGCGCCAGTTCCGACAGCGTGATATCGACCGGCGTGCCGAAGATCATCGTGGCCGACATAAAGCTCAGGACTTCGCCGCCAAACCGCAGCTTGAAGGGGAACGCGGCATGGACCGTTGCCAGCATCGGGCTATTGTTCTCCAGCGTGGTGACGCCGAACTTGCTGGGCCAAGTCTTTGTCGCCACACAAGCGATCGTACCCGGCGCTCTCGCCGAGCTGCAATATATCGGATTGCGCCGGAGCGGCGGGACGCTGGCGGCCTAGGCTCTCGTCCAAAGCTCGATCTAGGCTTGGGGCTTGCTGTTCCACACCGATGACCGTCGCAGGGGTCCTGAGCTTCATGGAAGCTTTGGGCCTCGCGGCGTCCGATCTTGTTGCGGTGGCCCTGGATCGGCCGTGCCCGTTTGAAAGAATGCCGTTAAAGTGCTTGCCGTTGGCGAGCTTGCCGTTCGTTCCGGCAATGGCGGTCTTGCCGTTCAGCTTTTGCTTGAGTTCCAGCTTCAGCTCTTCCTTCAGCCTTTGCTTCAGCTTTTCTTGGGCCTTCGCCGCCTGCTTCTCGGCCTTTTTCAAGGCCTTTCTCTCAGCCTTGGCTTTCAGCCGCAAGCGTTCGGCCCTCGCCTCGGCGCGCTTCTTCTTGCGCTTTTTCTCGCAGGCCTCGCACTTGCACCCGATCGGCTTCAGATACGCCTTGAAATAATCGGTGCCGTAATCGTAGTTGATCTCTTCGCCGGCTCGATGTTCTTGATCGCGCGGATGACGACCTTGCGCTTGCGCGGCTTGACGTCGGATTCCGCGTTCGGCTTGCAGGCGTGATTGATATAGCGCGCGATGTTCTTGCGCACCGAGCCATCGATGGTCCAGCGGTTGTTCAGTTCGAACAGATATTTGTTCTCGATCGCATCGTCTTTCTTCTTCCTGGAATCCAGAAAGGACCAAAATAGCGGATGATTTTGGCGCCCTTCTTGATCGGTTTGGTGGCGAAGAGGCCAAGTCCGGTGCGGGAACGGCCGACGCGATAGGGTTTCTTCGACGAAATGGCAGGCATGAGGATGAGGCAACTGACACGCTGGTGAAGGCGACGGATCGCGAAGGCAGTGTTCTAAGACAATTCCGCGCAAATGTCAGGCCTTTCGCGCGGTTTGCACGAACCTTCCCCAGATTGCCCACGTCGAAGACGTGGTTTTCGCGATTTATGATCCGGGCGGCCGGGCGACGGCCGTTCTGAGCATCGCGTCCAACAGGGTTTCGGCGTCGGTGCCCTCCGGCAGGCGCCGAAGAATATCGGAAAGCCGGCCATCGAGCAGCAGCATGGTGAACCCGTGGACCAGCGACCAGGCGCGCGCGATCGCCGCGCCCTGATCGAGCGACAGCGCCTCTTCCGAAATTTGCTCCTGGCGGTTGGCGCCGATCGCGCCGGCCAATCCAGCGAACGAGGCTCTGGCGGCCTCACGCAGCGACGGCCGCGACATATCGAGGCGCTCGGTGCGGAACATGAGACCGTACATGCCGGGATGGGCCTGCGCATAGGCGACATAGGCCTTGGCCCGCGCCATCGCCTTCTCCATGGGTGAGTTGCCGGCAGCACCGGCCGCCGCCATCGCGGCGTTGAACTGCCGGAACCCGATCGCGGCGAGTTCGCTGACAAGACCCGTGAGATCGCCAAAGTGATGGGTCGGCGCGGCATGGGAGACGCCGGCCTCGCGCGCCACCGCCCGCAGCGTCAGTCCCGCCAGCCCCTCGCGCTCAAGCAGCCTTTCGGCGGCCCCGAGCAAGGCGTCGCGCAGGGCGCCGTGATGGTACGGCGCATCTTCTCCGCCGCGGCTGGTCCGATGCCCGCCCGGTTTCCGAATAATCCGCGCCGACGCCACGCCGGCAACCGCGTGCCGGGTGCGGGTTCGGGGGCTGCCGGGTTTTCTGGCCATCCTGCTCGTATAGATCACGATTTTGACACTGTAAAGATTTGGCTTGACGTCCTTTCCGCTCAAGGCTAAATGTATCTTTACGATGTAAAGATTAGCCCGACGAGGCTGCCATGACGATCTTTTTGATCCTTGCCCCTTATGGCGCGTTCGCGACGCTGATGTTGGTAAGCTCGGCCACGGTAAGCCTGTTTGTGGCGGCGGCGGTATGCCTGATGATGATCGCCTACGACATGCTTCGCGGCCGCGCGATCAAAATGCTCGGCACGGGCTCCGCCATCCTGTTCACTGCCCTGGCCTGCACCCTCGCGCTGACCGATTCGGTCTGGAGCAGTTCGGCCGTGAAGCTCGCGGTGGATGCCGACGTGCTCGCGATCGCGCTTGTTTCACTCGCCATCGGCAAACCCTTCACCATGCAATATGCCCGCGAAGTGGTCGATGCCGAGACGGCTCGATTGCCGGGCTTCCTGACCGCGGACTATGTTGTCACCTGGGCGTGGGTTTTGGCTTTCCTGCTGATGATGACGGCCAACGCGCTTCTGATCTATCTGCCGGGCCTGCCGCTGTGGACCGGGCTCGCTATCGCATTCGCCGCCCGTAACACGGCGCTCTATTTCACCAGGTGGTATCCCGAATACCGCAAGGCGAAGTTCTCGGCACCGGCCGCGACGCTGTCGGGTTCCTGAATAAGCCGATGACATCGAAGCGAACCGGAGAGCACGACCATGCGGGACATCCTCGTAAAACTCGGCACTGACTTCCTCTCCACCCTCGTGTTCCTCGCTTTGTACCTGACCACCGGCAATGTGGTGCTGGCGACGGGCGTGGCGATCGCGGGCGCTGTGGCCCAGGTGATCCATGCCCGCGTCAAAGGTGAGCCCCTCGGTTTCATGGCCTATGCCAGCCTGGCGCTGGTGATCGTACTCGGCAGCGCGACGCTTCTGACCAACGATCCGCGCTTCGTGCTCGCCAAACCCTCGATCGCGCATTTTGCGATCGGCGCGATCATGCTCAAGCGCGGCTGGATGCTGCGTTACATGCCGCCGATCGTGGCAGAGACCATTCCGCACTACGTTACCCTTGCGGGCTACGCCTGGGCGGCGCTGATGTTTGCGCTCGGCCTCGGCACCATCGCGGTGGCGCTGACCGGCGATATGAAGCTGTGGGCGATCTATGTGTCGGTAGTCGCAGTCGGGGCCAAGGTCGCGGCCTTCACCTTGCAATACGTCGTGTTCCGGATTCTCGTCACCAACCGGATTCGCGCCGTCAACGCCTGACCAGTCGTCCTTCCGCCAAAAAGCCGCAGGTCCTGCCATTGGGCATCGGCTGCAAGATGCGCTATACCGCCGCCGGAAGCTTAAGCGGAACCCGGAACCATTCCCGGTTTTGCGAAAGTCGATACGAGGAGATGCGAGAATGGCCGTGGACGGAAACTGGAACATCACCATGTCGACGCCGATGGGCGAGCGCAACGCACCGTTGACGCTGAAGAATGCCGGCGGCGCGCTGACGGGGACGATGGCCGCCGAAGGCAATTCGGCGGAGATCTTCGACGGCAAAGCCAATGGCGACGACGTCTCATGGAAAGTCTCCATCACCAACCCGATGCCGCTGACGCTCGAGTTCACCGGCAAGGTTTCGGGCGACAGCATTTCCGGCGAAATGGGCATCGGCCCGATGGGCAGCTTTCCATTCAAGGGGACCAGGACGTAGTTCCGACGCTCTGAATTGCGACAGATTCGAATTTCAAACAGCCGGGACGCAATTTGACCGTCATTGCAATGACGTCCGGGTACAACTTCGCGATCTCGCGGCGCGGATAGCGCCCGAGCTATGCAACAATCGTTCGCCCCCGATATCAGAGGGCACGGGAATGCCGGGCGCCTGGTGCGCCCGCAGCCGCGTGTGTAGTGTAGAAAGCACACGCGTTAGTCACCACGGTCACACCGGAACACCCGGCATTCCCCGCGCAATGGTTTTAACGGTTTCCTTCGTGCTCTCCCCGGTGATCGGGCTTGTTTGTCACCGTCGCCGGCGAAAACTTCCGCCGACTTGACGCCGGCGTCGAGGCGTCAGGACCACACGACTTCGCCGTCCGCGAGATAGCGCCTTCGTCAGCGCGCCATCAGCGTCCACCGCATCCCGTCTTACGTCCGTGACGATCGCGAAACGCCCCTCGAAAGAGACGGGATGATTCGGTCTATTGCTGTTTCTACCAGGCCGTCAAGGGAAATTTCTGAAAATCAGAAATTTTACCAAGGCGCGGACTTATTGGCAGACAGCCAAATGCGGCTTGATGCGAGCTTGATGAGGCCAGATGGTTGGCCGCGAGCTTGTCATATCGGATCGCGACACGCCGACGCGTTTAGCGGCAAGACCGACAACTGGCATTTCCGAAATCACCCGCTAACCGGACATGACGCGGACACGCCAAAATCGACGCGATGACCCCACTCGGACGCAGCGAACCCCATGTCTGCCAATCGTCCAAGCCGTTCCAGGGTTCGTCTGGGGAATGTCGGTTGACCTACGTCAATTCGCTCCGTGATTTACGTGATCTCATTTGATTTTCATCGTCCTGGGCACCATTCCGACAGGAGGAAACAATGGGCTCCAAACTAATCGGAGTGTTGATGGTTAGCGCAATCGCCATCACAATGGCACATGCGCAACAGAGTGGCCTCGCAGCGCAAAATTTCGATAGGGGAAAATATGAGTACGAGGCGCACTGCGCTATGTGTCATGGCTTGAATGGTATGGGTGATGGATTTTTTGCTCAGCAGCTCAAATCAGGCACCGTTGTGCCCAACCTCACCGAGCTTTCCAAACGGAACAACGGCGTTTTTCCGTTCATGCGCATATATCAAATCATTGATGGCAGGCAGAGCGTGATGGCGCACGGACCGCGAGAGATGCCCATTTGGGGCCCTCGATATAAGAGTGAAGTTGGAGAGAATTTCTACGACGATTATCGGGCCGATGCCGAAGCTTTCGCGCGTGCTCGTATCCTCGCATTGACCGAGTACGTCTACCGCCTGCAAATAAAGTAACCTTGGTGGCGTCTGCTAGCGTTCTGTGAGGACAAATCCGTCGCTCGGAGTTTTCATGAAGGCGACCCAACACCTCCTCGTCCGCCGTCAGGTTCAGAAGCATCTCTGGAATCAAAGCATTCTTGGTAGCCCCCAAAATGGGAAATTACGGAGGATACAATGCCCGAACGCAAAACCACATTTCTATCTCTCGTAATCGCCTTAGTCGTGACACTCTGCGCCACTGAAGGATTTGCGCAATCATTAGCCAAGGACATCGTTGGGGCTTGGGCGCTCGTTAAGACAAACTCATATGGCCCTAATCCTATTGGCATGTTCATGTTCGACGGTAACGGTCATTTCTCAGCGAACTTAGAGAGACCTGATCTGCCCAAGTATGCGTCCAACATTCGTACTCAAGGAACGGCAGCGGAGTACAAGGCGACGGTGGAAGGAAGTATCGGATTCTTTGGCACGTATTCGGTCAGCGGAACCGATCTCAACCTCCACATTGTGGGAAGTACGTTTCCAAATTGGATCGGGACAAATCAAAAACGCATTAATCTGTCTATTATCGGAGACGAGCTTAAATTTACTCAGCCCAGTCCGTCGCAAGGTGGACCCGCAGAAGATGTGATATCCCAAAGAATAAAATAGCCTGTCGGGCTTTCGAAAGGCGTGAGAAGCTGACCGGGGCCTCGTTGCCGGGATCCGGACCTGAGGGGATTTCGGTTCAGCTGATACGAGGCCAACCAGGAATTGGATCACAGCGAGGTGGAAAAAACTTGCCGAGCGCGAATGCGCCAGACGGCATCAAGAGCAGGTGGTCAAGTTGAGCTGCTTAGCTGTTTCAAAACTCAACCATTCCGACTATTGGCGCGATGTCTGCTGATGTGAAGGTTCTCGGATGCCGGCCCCATGAAGGTGGCGCCGCGCACACCGGGGCCAGCGTACGCAAACCTCCAAGGGAGGAAACCGCGGGAGGTTGGGTGAGACGGGGCGTCAGACGCTATGGGGATTTCGTCGCTGGGGGTGTGTATCGGCTGTTCGTTGAACGCAGTTTGCGGATGCGACCAAGAAGGTTGGCAGGCTTGATCGCACGACCATGACGGGCAGAACCGGCATTGAGCGGAGATTTGTTGAGGAGTTTGTGGCCCAAGTTGCCGCGGCGGCGAGCAATTTGGTGGCTGGTCGAGAGCCAGCAAAATTGACACGCAGGTTTGTGATGTTGCCGCCCACCGCTGCGATCATGAGGTGTCGATCCTGATCGCGGTGGTGGATGCCGCCGGCCGACGGCGCGGCGAGGCGCCGCGCTCGAACGTCTCGATGATGACCATGTGGCCGCCGCAACACGGACACGGGCGCGCGGGCGGCTTGGGCTCGTTTGCTTCGGCGCGGTTGGTATCTGCGGCCTCGGACTGTGCCGCCAGCACGGCGAGCCGTTCGCGGGCCCGGGCGATGTTGTCGGCGCGCGTGCCGCTGGCGAACAGGCCGTAGTGACGGATGCGGTGGAAGCCTTGGGGCAGGACATGGATCAGGAAGCGGCGGATGAACTCGGCGGTGGCGAGTGTCATGACCTTCTGGCGGTCGCGACCATCGGCACGATAGTCCTTCCATCGGAAGGCGACGCCGTTGTCGCCGACTGCGATCAATCGGCTGTTGGAGATGGCGACGCGGTGGGTATAGCGCGACAGATAGGCGAGCACCGCTTCGGGTCCGCCGAACGGCCTCTTGGCATAGACCACCCATTCGGTCTTGCGCAGCGGTGCCAGATAGGCCGCGAAGGCTTGCGCATCGGCAAGTGGCGTGTGATTGCCGAAGAAGTACAGGCGGCCGGCCGCGTGCGACGCCATCAGCTTCTCCAGGAACAGCCGTCGAAAGAGCCGCGAGAGCACGCGCACCGGCAGGAAGAAGCCGGGGCGGCACGATACCCAGCGCGTGCCGTCGAGCGAGATGCCGCCGCCCGGCACGATCATGTGGATGTGCGGATGATGGGTGAGAGCCGAGCCCCAGGTGTGCAGGACGGAAGTCACGCCGACCCGCGCGCCGAGGTGCTTGGGATCGGCCGCGATCGTGGTCAGGGTCTCGGCCGAGGCCTTGAACAAGAAATCGTAGATGACGGCCTTGTTCTGGTAGGCGATATCGGCGATGGCCGCCGGGAGCGTGAACACCACGTGATAGTACGGCACCGGCAACAGGTCGGCCTCGCGCTCGGCGAGCCATTGCTTCGCGGCGGCTCCTTGGCACTTCGGACAGTGCCGGTTGCGGCAGGAGTTGTAGGCGATGGTCGTATAGGCGCAGTCCTCGCAGCGCGCGACGTGGCCGCCGAGGGCTGCCGTGCGGCAGTTCTCGATTGCCGACATCACCTTCAGCTGTTCGAGGCTGACATGGCCGGCATGGGCTTGACGCCATGCCGAACCACGGTCGCGGAAGATATCCGCGACCTCCAACGCCGGGCGCGGCACGCGCGCCTTAGCCTCAGCCGGGCGGTCGGATCTCCTTGAACTTGACCGCGATATGCTCCAGCGGGCTCATGACCTCGCTGATGGTCTTGGTGGCGACCCGCGTATAGAGCGCCGTGGTGTCGAGCTTGGCGTGACCGAGCAGCACCTGGATCACGCGGACATCGATATTCTGCTCAAGCAGGTGGGTGGCAAAGCTGTGCCGTAGAGTGTGCAGCGAGACGGACTTGTTGATCTCGGCCATCTGGGCGGCGGCGTGGCAGGCGCGATTGAGCTGGCGCGTGGTCATCGGCTGCGCCGGATCGCGGCCTGGAAATAGCCAACCCCGAGGCCGCGCCGCCCGCCACCAGGTCCGCAGCAGGTCGAGCAGAACAGGCGAGAGCATGACGTTACGGTCCTTGCCGCCTTTGCCCTGCTCCACGCGGATGATCATTCGGTTGCTGTCAATGTCGGAGATCTTGAGCGAGACCACCTCGGCGGCGCGCAGGCCGGCGCCATAGGCCACGCTCAGCGCCGCCCTGTACTTGAGCCCGGGCGCCGCATCGAGCAGCCGCGCCACTTCCTCGGGACTGAGAACCACCGGCATCTTGCGCGGCTCGTGAATGAAATGGGTGTACTCGACGATATCGTGACGCCTGAGCGTGACCCGGAAAAAGAACCGCAACGTCGATACCGTCTGATTGAGGGTCGGCGCACCAACACCGCTCGCCGCCAGATGGAGCTGGTAGCGACGCACGTCCTCGAAGCTCGCCGTATCCGGTGAGCGCCCGAGGAACGCAGCGAAGTTCTTGACCCTTTGCACGTAGTCATGTTGGGTCTTCGGCGCCAATTTGCGGATCGTCATGTCTTCGATCATGCGCCGGCGCAGCGGGCTTATGGCCTTATCGGTCATGAGGGATGCTCCTGTCTGATGTAAGGTTGGAAACCCCTCATCTTCAGACAGGACGCGCCCATCCCGATACTGGCCCAGCCGCCTGCCGCAGCGCTCTACCGCGCGAGCGGTTTAGTCCGTTGACCCTGAACGGACTCCACGGGCTGTTCTGCAGATCAAAGCACGCGGCCAACGCGAACTCGTTACCGTGCCCGTCCTGCCACTTCGCCAAATGCTGGCAGCGCTTGTTCAACCATCTCATCGGATGCCGTCAGACTGATTCGGAAGTAGTCGGGCGCATTCATCATACTACCGGGCAGGACGAAGACATCACGATCGGCGAGCGCGTTCCATTGCCTCTGCGGATCGCTATCGACCCATTTGCTCCACAGGTAGAAGGTACCTTCTGGTGCAAGAACTGAATATCCGGCGCTTAAGAGCACCGCCATAAGCCGGTCGCGCCGCCGCGTGAGCGCGACTTGATCGATCGAGAGCTTGTCAAGGTCCGGCACCGCGTATTGCATCACGGCATTGGGAAAACACCAGCCAAGGGCCATCTGGGCGGAAAACATAACACTCCGAAGAGCGTGCCGATCCGCAGTTGGCATCAAGGGCGATATTGCGAGATAACCGAGCCGCTGTCCCGGTGCGAGCAGCACCTTGCCATAACTGTAGGAGATAAGTGTCCACGGATAGAGCGCCGCCGGGCTCGTGAAATCCCGCCCGTCGAAACGCAATTTTCGATAAGGCTCGTCCGACAGGAGAAAGATTCGATGGCCAATTCTGGTCGAGGCGCGCTCAAGCAGATCGGCCAGAGCCTCAAGTGACGCACGGCCATAGATCCGTCCAGTCGGGTTGTGAGGCGTGTTGACGATCACGAGCCGGGTCTTGGGTCCGATTGCAGCTTCAATCGCAGCAAGATCGAGATCAAACGTGGGCGCCAGCAGCTTAACCTTCCTTGGTACGGCATTGGCCGCCAGCAGCATCGGCTCATAGCAGAACCAGGCCGGTTCCGAATAGATCACCTCATCACCGGCGTCGACCACAAGCCGAAAGGCGACCATGATGGCAGCGAACGCACCGGCCGTTAGCGCTATGTCTCCCAGTTCAAAGATAAGGCCCAGCTCACGGCCGAGTCGCTCTGCGACAAAGGCCTGTGGGTCTTGCTCGCTCGTCTTATAGGCGAACCAGTTCTTGTCGTGTGGAATTGCCCGTTCTCTGATCGCGGTGACGATACCTTCAATTGGCATTTCGTGTGGATTGCCGAAGGTGAAGTCACATATGCCGGGCTCAAGCCTCCGTTCAGCGTAACGTGAGCTAAAAAAGAAGGTCTTCACCACTTCGAACGCCGCGTCCGTCGCTATCATCCGAGCCGAAATAGCTGACATCCGTTGCCCGATCAATCAGTGCGAACCGCTCAAGGATTGAGTTGTGCGCTTGGCGTAGAGCGTGAAATTTTAAGCTCTTCCTCATTCATGTCTGCGGATACATCAGCGAAGAGAGGCGTACTCAAATATCGCTCGCCGGTGTCAGGAAGCATGCAGAGAATGTTTGCTCCTTTCTCCGCTTCGGCTGCAACCTTGAGCGCGCCGGCAAAGGTCGCGCCTGAGGTAATGCCGACAAAGATGCCCTCCCGGGTAGCAAGGTCCTTGGCGCAGCGAATGGCGTCGGGGCCGGAGATCGGCAGGATGCGATCGATGATCTTCATTGAGACGGCATCGTCGGTGAGTTTGGGGATGAAATCCGGCGTCCAGCCCTGCATCGGATGCGGCTTGAACGTCGGATGCGCTGCCGCCGGAGTACCGTCTGAGTTCCGCGACTGTGCGATGCCGCTGGCCAACAGCTGTGCATCCTGTGGCTCGCAAACGACAATCTTCGTTTCAGGACGCTCCTTGGCAAGCACCCGCGCGACGCCCTTTAATGTTCCGCCGGTTCCATAGCCCGTAACCCAATAGTCCAACCGTTGTCCGGAGAAATCGTCGAGTATCTCACGCGCTGTTGTGCGTGAATGAATATCGGGATTGGCTTCATTCTCAAACTGCCGCGTCATGTACCAGCCATGCGCTTTGGCAAGCTCGATGGTCTTATTGATCATGCCGACAGCGCGCTCCGCGGCGGGAGTTATAACGACCTTGGCTCCAAGGAAGCGCATGAGCTTGCGCCGCTCGACGCTAAATGGCTCTGCCATTGTGATCACAAGCGGGTATCCCTTGGCTGCGCAAACCATGGCAAGGCCAATTCCCGTATTTCCGCTTGTCGCCTCTATGACGGTCTGGCCAGGCTTGAGTTCTCCCGACTTTTCGGCCGCCTCGATCACCCCGAGAGCCAATCGGTCCTTCACTGAACCAAGGGGGTTGAAGGCTTCAACCTTTACGAAGAGGTTCACGCCCTGCGGCGCCAAACGATTGATCCGCACCACCGGCGTATTGCCGATTGTATCGACGATACTTTGGTATTTCCGCGCCATTCTGCCCTCCCGACATTGCGTTGTTGGTGACCAAGATATTGCGCGTCCCGTCGGCAAACGCAGTATTGAGCAGACGCTACTCGGATTCAGCGATCGGTGACGCTAACTGGAATTGCCGCGCGCCGTATATTTCTGTCTCGCTTTCGCAGTGTTTTCTAAAGGTATTCCGGATTTGTTGCATGGTCACACTCATCCATTCCTGAGGACGACCATCACGCGTGCAAGAACTCGGCTTTCAGGGCGTGTCGGGTTATTCGTATAATGACCCATTTCCGGACATTTTCCTAGCGGAAGACCTGTCGCCTATGCTTTGATGGGGCGGATATTCCAACTAGGGGGCCTTTTTGCCCGGCGAGCGTGTCGAACGGCGACTGGCGGCTGTGTTGGCGGCGGATGTCGCCGGCTACAGCCGTTTGATGGGGTGTAATGAAGAACTCACGCTTGCTAAGCTGAAGTCGTTTCGGAAGACACTTGTCGATCCCGCAATCGTCGCGCATCACGGTCGCATCGTCAAGACCACAGGCGACGGTATGCTGGTGGAGTTCGCCAGCGCCGTCGACGCCGCACGATGCGCAGTCGAAGTCCAGCGCGACATGGGCGCGCAAAACGTCAACGTCCCGCAGGATCTCAGGATCGAATTTCGCATCGGCATTCACGTCGGCGACATCATCATCGACGACAACGATATCTTCGGCGACGGAGTAAATATAGCCGCGCGCCTTGAGGGCATCGCCGAGCCGGGTGGCGTCTGTATCTCCGATGATGCGCACAGGCAAATTCGAGGCAAGATCGATGTCGCCTTCAAGGACATCGGGGAGCAGACTTTAAAGAATATTGTCGAACCGATGCACGCATGGCACATACGGCTTGCCGGCGAGGTCGCTTCTGCAGTCCGATCAGGCTCGTCTCCCATACGGGTTCAAGATCTCGCGTTGCCCGACAAACCGTCGATCGTCGTGCTGCCGTTCGACAACATGTCCGCCGAGCCGGGTCAGGATTACCTCGCTGATGGAATCGTCGAGGCGATTACCGCGGCGCTGTCATGCATCCGCTCGTTTTTCGTCATCGCCCGTAGTTCTGCATTCACCTATAAGGGTCGCGCCACAAATGCGCGCGACATCGGCAAGGAGTTGGGTGTCGCCTATTTGCTTGAGGGTAGCGTGCAGAAAGCCGGCAACCGCCTTCGCATTATCGTTCAGCTGATCGAGACCGAGGGGGGTGCACACGTCTGGAGTTCGCGCTTCGACGGCGCAATCGACGAGTTCTTTGATCTCGAAGATCGAATAACGGAGCAGGTGGCTGGCGCTCTGCAACCCTCCATCCGCATTGCCGAGATTGAGCGATCAAGACGCAAGCGGCCGCAGGACCTGGGCAGCTACGACTTTACCATGAGGGCAATGCCCCACGTTTGGGCGTTCGAAAAGGTCGAAAGCGCAAAGGCGATAGAACTTCTGGAAAAGGCGCTCGCGATCGATCCCGCATACCCGCTGGCCTTGTCGCTTGCCGGCTGGTGCTACGCCCAGCGCTCTGTCTACAATTGGGCTGAGGACATCGCGGGAAGCCAGGCAATGGCGCGATCGCTCGCCGAGCGTGCAGCAGAGATTAGCGGCGATGACCCAACCATTCTGGCAGTGCTCGGCGCGGTGCATACTTTTGTACGCAACCATGGAACTGCCCGAGTGCTGCTTGAGCGCGCCGTCACGCTCGATCCCAATGCCGCATGGGCCTGGAGTCGGCTCGGATGGATCGAGAACTATACCGACCAGCCCCAAAAGGCGATCGAAAATTTTGAACGCGCGCTCCGCCTGAGCCCAATCGATCCAATGAATTTCAACAATTACGTAGGTATTGGCTCGGCGCATGAAGTAGCGGAAGAATACGACAAGGCCGCGCTGTTCTATCGACGCGCTCTCGAGGAACGGCCAAACGCCAGTTGGAT
This sequence comes from uncultured Alphaproteobacteria bacterium, assembly GCA_963753875.1. GTDB lineage: Bacteria > Pseudomonadota > Alphaproteobacteria > Rhizobiales > Xanthobacteraceae > Bradyrhizobium. Next base: position 91,380 of record CAVWDY010000021.1, read on the forward strand.
CTACCGTCATTTAGCATCATCCCTATCGGGAGCCGGCCGGATCGAAGAGGCCAACCAGGCACTTGTGGAGATGATGCGTTACTATCCAGATTTGACGATTTCAAAATTCAGACAGGCAATGGTTTTTTCAAGTGCCACAATGGACCGTGTGACAAACAATCTTCGGAAGCTCGGGTTACCTGACTGATCAAGGAGAACACCGGTTGACGGAACTGTGCCGTCTTCAGCTTCAGTGCGCGGCAGCGCGTTTGTTGGACCGCCGTTGAAATCTGTGGCTGGTAAGTCCGGAAGTGTGAAGGTTTTCGGATGCCGGCCCCATGAAAGTGGTGCCGCGCACGCCGGGGCCGGCATCCGCAAATCTCCAAAGGAGGAAACCGCTGGAAGGGATACGTCAGACGGTGCGGCGTGACCTATGGAAAGTTGAGTGTCACACGTAATTTCGATTTCGTAGCCGGGGGATTTTCGAAGAACCTCGGCCTCGAATACGTGCACAACTTTGGCGTTATGGCACAAGTATTGCTAACTTGGGAAAATAGGTTTCTCTCCCCATGTGATTTCAAAGAGTTACGTTCGCGTTCGCGGGCACGACGGTTGGGCCATGCCTACCCCAGATTCAATTCCTTGAAGAAGTCGTTGCCCTTGTCGTCGATGATGATGAAGGCCGGAAAATCCTCGACCTCGATGCGCCAGATCGCTTCCATGCCGAGTTCGGGATATTCCACCACCTCGACCTTCTTGATGCAGTGCTCGGCGAGGTTCGCCGCCGCTCCGCCGATCGAACCCAGATAAAACCCGCCGTGCTTCTTGCAGGCCTCGCGCACCGCGACCGCGCGGTTGCCCTTGGCCACCATCACCATCGATCCGCCCGCCGCCTGGAACTGGTCGACGAAGGAATCCATCCGTCCCGCGGTGGTCGGGCCGAACGCGCCGGAGGCATAGCCTTCCGGCGTCTTGGCGGGACCGGCGTAATAGACCGGATGGTTCCTGAAATAGTCCGGCAGCGGTTCGCCCTTCTCCAGCCGCTCGCGCAGCTTGGCATGCGCCGAATCCCGCGCCACGATCATGGCGCCCGTCAACGACAGCCGGGTCTTGATCGGATGCTTTGAAAGCGTCGCTAGAATGTCCTTCATCGGCTGGTTGAGATCGATTTTTACAACTTCGCCGCCGAGCGCCTGCTCCACCGTCGGCAGATATTGCGCCGGGTTATGCTCGAGTTCTTCGAGATAGACGCCGTCTTTTGTGATTTTGCCCAGCACCTGGCGATCGGCCGAGCAGGACACGCCAAGCCCGATCGGCAGCGAGGCGCCGTGGCGCGGCAGGCGGATCACGCGGACGTCGTGACAAAAGTATTTGCCGCCGAACTGCGCGCCGACGCCGAGCGACTGCGTCATGGCAAGGATTTCCTGCTCCATCTCGAGATCGCGGAAGGCGTTGCCGTCGGCCGAGCCATGGGTCGGCAGCGCGTCGAGATAGCGCGCCGAGGCGAGCTTGACCGTCTTCATGCAGAGTTCGGCCGAGGTGCCGCCGATCACGATCGCCAGGTGATAGGGCGGGCACGCCGCGGTGCCGAGGGTGAGCACCTTTTCCTTCAGGAACGCCAGCAGGCGATCTTTTGTCAGTACCGAAGGCGTTGCCTGGAACAGGAAACTCTTGTTGGCGGACCCGCCGCCCTTCGCCATGAACATGAACTTGTAGGCCAAGTCTGATTCCAAGGAGCCGCCCTCGGCATAGATCTCGCACTGCGCCGGCATGTTGTTGGCGGTGTTTTTTTCCTCATACATCGACAACGGCGCCACTTGCGAATAGCGCAAATTACGGCGCAAGTAGGCGTCGCGCGCGCCTTCCGAGAGCGCCGCCTCGTCGTCGCCATCGGTGAGCACGCGCGCGCCCTTCTTGCCCATGATGATCGCGGTGCCGGTGTCCTGGCACATCGGCAACACGCCGCCGGCGGCGATATTGGCGTTCTTCAAAAAATCGAAGGCGACGAACTTGTCGTTGTCGCTGGCCTCGTTGTCGTCGAGGATCGCCCGCAACTGCTTCAGATGACCGGGGCGCAAATAATGATTGATGTCGCCGAACGCGGCCTCCGACAGCGCCCGCAGCGCCTCGCGCGAGACCACCAGCATGTCCTTACCGAGCACCTTCTCCACCCGCACGCCCTCGGTCGTGATCTTCTTGTAGGGCGTGGTATCCGGCCCCAACGGAAACAGCGGCGTGTGCCTATAGGGCGGAACGGGCTTTGGATCGGGGAAAGCGGTGGGGGCGTTCATGGGGATGCTCCAACAAATCGGAGTGGTTCTAAACAATTCTAGATACGGCGTCATCCGTCAAAACGGGACGGCAGCCGCCTGGCAGACAAGCAGGCGCTGTAAGGCCGTTTGCTACGTTCAAAACTTCCCTACCCCTTCCCTTCCGGCTTCTCCGCATAGGCATCCACCAGCGCGCGGATCATGCGCTGATACGGCACGCGGCGTTGGCGGGCGGCGCGCTTGAAAAACGCCACCGAGCGCTGCGACAGGCTCAGCGTCACCTTCACATTGTCCTCGCGCAGCACCAGCCTGTCCGGCGAAGGCAAAAAGTCTTCGACGATCCTGACCCGGCCGATCTCGCCCTTGCTGTATTTAACCGTTGGCTTTTTCATGGATCGCCGCCCTTCCCTCGATTTCGCGCGACGCTAGTCAATTTACCCGTCATGCCCGCGCTTGTCGCGGGCATCCACGTCCTTTTTAATCTCAACCCAAGGGCGCGGATGGCCGGGTCATAGGCGAGCGGAAGCGACGCCGTTCTTCGGACGGCTATGCCCGGCCATGACGAGATACCCCACCCTTGCGCGAAACGCCCTCGGACGCTTCAATGGCGCAAAGGGGCATACACAATGACATTGAAAGTAGAAGTTCCGGAGATCGACCATGCTCGCCGCGGCGCTTGCGCCGTTGGCGGCAATAGCGCTGACAGTATCCGGTGCGACGCCGGCGCGCGCCGACCGCTGTGACGACATCGCGAGCCAGCTCAAGAGCCAGATCGACGGCCTGAAGGTCGGGATCACCGCCGCCAACGTCATCTACCTGTCGCATCCGCTGGCCAAGGAGCTGTCGCTCGGCTGTGCCAGCCGCAACTACAGCAACGAACTCTATGCCAAGGCCGATGGCCGCAAGGCGAAGCCGGAATTCGTCGATCTCGTCGCCAGAGCCGCCGCGCTCGTCTTCACGCTGCCGAAGGACGACATGCAAAAGGGTGCTTCCCGCTGCCTTTCGCAAATGGGCATCTTTCGCGGCGACGATGTCAAATCGCGTTACCGCCGCCTCGACATGAATTGCTCGCGGACGAAAACCGAAATCTCGATCGCGATCTCGCGCGGCAGGGACGAGTAACTAAAGGGGCGGCTTACGCAATCGTTGCAATTTTAGCCGAGACATTGAGTCTACCGTTCACCATGTGACGGCAGCAGCCGGGATACATCCTGATTTACGGATTGGATTCATCAAGCATTTGCATTCGCCTCGTCACAATCGGACGACAAGCGTAAGAGGATCCTGTCCAATGAGCATTTCCAGCATTCCGGCGTCAGCCCCCGTAACCCCTCCTGCCACCAGCGCGCCCCAAGCGCCCGTTGTGCAGGCCGGCGCTAATGCCAACGACGCCGGTGCGGCCCAGCCGCCGGTTCAGGCCCCGCTGCCGCCGGGACAGGGAACGCGGGTCGATCAGCTCGTCTGAGTAAGACCGGAGGTGGCGGGACTCTAGCTGCTCCACCCGACCTCCGAAGAAAAGCTGCCGCAAGTTCGCCCGAAATGGCTCGTCTGCTGACGACAGCCACGCACGGAGCGGACCGATGCCCCACGCCAAGACCCTGACCGGCGGCTGCCACTGCGGCCTGGTGCGCTTCGAATGCACCACGGATCTCGCCATGGTGACCGCGTGCAACTGCTCGATTTGCACCAAGAAGGGCCTGCATTTCGCGTTCGTTTCGCCGAAGAGTTTTCAACTGCGCGCCGGCGAGGACAACCTTCGGGAATATCTGTTCAACAAGCACGCGATCCGGCATCAGTTCTGCATCGACTGCGGGGTCGAAGTGTTCGCGCGCGGAAAGAAGCCCGACGGCACCGAGGTGGTGGCGCTCAATGTCAGCTGCGTCGACGGGATTGAATTGGCCAAACTGACGATGACGCCGATCGATGGGCGGAACAGGTAGGGTTGTCTCGCCCCCTCTCCCCGCTTGCGGGGAGAGGGTCGGGGTGAGGGGAACTCTCGGCATAACCAGACGCGGGGAGAGCCCCCCTCACCCGGATCGCTGCGCGATCCGACCTCTCCCCGCGCGCGGGGAGAGGTGAAGCGGAGTTCGCTGCACGCTCCGAGTCTTACAGATCGAGCTCCTTGTAATGCCTGAAAATGCCGTCCTCGTTGAAGGCGATGCGGCGGTCGCTCGAGAGATAGGCTTTTATGTTCGGACGGCTCGCCACGCGGTCGCGCAGGTCGACCAGTCCGGGAATCCGGCGTTCGAAGGCCTTCATCCGCTTCGGGAAAGCGTAGCGCAGCCCTTCCACGATCTGGAACAGCGAAAGGTCGACATAGGTGACCCTGCGGCCGGTGACATAGAAGCCGCCATTGTCCTTCACCAGGCCTTCGAAATAGCCGAGATACTTCGGCACGCGCTCGTTCCAGAATTCGCTGGTGCGCTTTTTCGCTTCGGTCCGCTGGTCCTCGTAATAGAGCGTGGGCCCAAGCGGATGATGGGTGTCGTGAATTTCCAGCACGAAATCGGTAATCGTCAGCTGCAGCTGGTGCAGCCAGAGCTTTGCTGCTTCCGTCTTCGGCGCCAGACCATGGCGCGATCCCAGGTAGAACAGGATATTGGCGGTCTGCCCGATCACGAGCTTGCCGGCCTTCAGAAAGGGCGGCGCGAACGGCGGCGTGCCGCCCCTCGCCTCCATCATCCGCATCATCGCCGCCATGCCGCGCTCGGTACGTGCGACATCGACGTAGTCGGCGCCGGCCTCTTCCAGCACCAGGCGGACATATTCGCCGCGGCCCTGAATGCCCGGCCAATAATAGAGTTCGTAGCGCATGAGCGGGCTCGATCCCCTTCGTCATTCCGGAATGGCGCCTCAGCACCATATCCGGAATCTCCGGATTCTCCGATGTGCCGTTGCACATCGTAGTTCGATGCTGACGCATCGCCCCGGAACGACAAAATGTCAGTTCGCCGCGAAGCAGTACATCAAGCCGTCGCCGCCGGTGCTCTTGAGGTCGGCCTGCGAGCAGCCGCCATCCGGCCCGCGCGAGGGGTGCGAACTGTTCCAGGATTTCGACGCGTCATCGTCGCGCAACCCGATGCGATCGATGTGTCCGACCATCGCCGCGCCCTGCGTGCTGCTCGTCCAGTTCTTGCAGGTGCGGTCCTCGCCCGCGGGGAAAGCCGTGCCATCCGGCTGCGACCCCGTCAGCGCGTCGTGGCGGTTCGGCGTATCGCCGCGGCCGTTGATGACGTCGCCCTTCTCGCTCAGCGCGGTCTGCTTGGTCAGATTGTTGGCGCCGTGCAGCTCGGCGACATCTTTTGCGATCACGACGCCCTTGGAGTTCTGCCACGGTCCCTTGCCGATGCGGTCGCGGGCATTCACGGCCGGCTTGCCGTCGGCGGCTTGCGTCGAGAGATAGGCGCGCCAAATCTTGACTCCGGAAGCATTGGCGCCGGCGCCCGCGGCCTGCGCCAGCGTCTGGCAGTAAGCGTCGGCGCCGGCGAGACCGCCGAGGTTGGCCCCGTTGCCGGGACCAACGGAGGTCACGAAGAAGGTGGTATTGGCCGATTGCGCCTGCGCGGGTCGAGCCGCGGCAACCGCGAACGCTGTGACGGCGACCATGAGGCTCACACGCGAAATGATTTGGACGAGAGTGGACATCTATTCCTCCGATTTGTTCTTGATTTAAACGGCTCACGCATGAGCCGGCCGGTCCGAGATCGACACATCCTAACCGATATTATTCCGGCTGCGCGACGCCGAAATGAAAAGGCGCCGCGGAATGAACCGCGGCGCCTTGCCTTGTTGTCACCTTGCGGGCGATCAGGTTTGCTGGATCGCCGAGAGTTCCCAGTTGCCGCCGCGCGGGCGCAGGAAGGTCCAGACTTCGGTGGCTTCGGTGGGCTGCTCGCTGCCTTCGACCAGCCGGCCGGTGGCGCGATCGACGGTCTGGTCGACCATCGAGAACCGCAGCGCCACGCTGGCGTAGTCGGTATCGCCTTCGCGCCAGGCTTCCGCGAGGTCGCCCTGCAACAGCTTGGTGCCGGAAACCTTGTTGACGACGTTGCGGGCCTTGTTCTTCTCGAGGTCGCCTGCGAAATACGACACCATTTCCGGCGTGGCCATGGTGTGCAGCCGGGCGACGTCTTCGTTCGACCACGCGGCCTGAATCTCGCCGAGCAGCCGCTCAAAGGCTTCATAGTCGCTCGGAACAATCTCAAGCGGCGCGCTGCCCGATCCCAGTCCGAAGCCGGTCGCCGTCCGGAAGCTCGGCGAAGCGCCGGGCCCGGCCGGCCCCCCGGCATAGGCGGAGGCGGTTTCATGACGGCGCTGCCACCAGGACATCGCGAGCCGGACCACGATGATGATCAGGCCGATTTGCAGCATCAGGCCGATGATCGACGACAATCCGCCGAGACCACCGAACATTCCGCCGCCGAACAGCATGCCCAGGAGGCCGGCGCCGAGGAAGCCCGCCGCGAGGCCGCCCAGCATGCCCATGCCGGGCCGGTTGAAGAACCCGCCGCCGGCCGGCGTCCCCAGACCCGGGCTGGCCGGCTGGGTGATGGTGCGGTTGAACGGCTGCGCCGCATTTGGCGCGGTCGAAGTGCTCGGCGGCGCGGAAAACGTTCGCGCTCCCCGGGAACCCGAACTGACGCCGCCGCCGATCCGGGCGTCGGCCGGCGAGACCGCCGATATCAGGGGTAACGCGAGCGACAGGACGACGGCGACCGCCTGTACGATGCCGCGGGCGCGTTGCGTAGATTTCATGTCAATTTCCTCAAATCCCCGACAGGGGGAACGCCCCTAACATGGTCAGCGTTGTCCAAAAGTGAAGCCGCCATAGGGACGCACGGCTGCGGCGCTCGGTCGCGGGGGCGAGGCCTCACGACGGCGCCATGGTTTCCTTCACCGCCGCCACCAGCTGGCTCAGCGTGAAGGGTTTCGGCAGGAACGCGAATTGCTGGTTCTCCGGCAAACTCTTCTCGAAGGCATCTTCCGCATAGCCCGACACGAAGATGATCTTGAGGTCGGGATTGCGGGTGCGCATCGTCTTGAGCAGGGTCGGGCCGTCCATTTCCGGCATCACCACGTCGGAAACGACGAGATCAACCGCGCCGTTCTTTTCCTCCAGCGCTTCCAGCGCCTCGATCCCGTTCGACGCCTCAATCACGCTGTAGCCGCGCGAGCGCAAGCCCCGCGCGTTCAGCGAGCGCAGGCCCTCCTCGTCCTCGACCAGGAGAATGGTGCCCTGGCCCGTGAGATCGGCGCGCGGCCTGGCATCCGCCGGCGGCTCCTTGGCCGCGCCATTCGCAGCCACGGTGTCGGGCTGGACGTCCTGCTCGGGATGATGCCGCGGCAGAAAAATACGGAATGAGGTGCCCGTGCCGGGTTCGGAGTCCACATAGATGAAGCCGCCGGTCTGCTTGACGATGCCATACACCGTCGAAAGGCCGAGCCCGGTACCTTTGCCGACTTCCTTGGTCGAAAAGAACGGCTCGAAAATCTTGTCGACAATCTCGGGGGGAATGCCGGTGCCGGTATCCGAGATGTCGATCCGGACATAGTCCGCCGCCGGCATGCCCTTGTAGGCGAGATGGCCGGACTCCTCAGTGGTGAGGTTGGCCGTTCGCACCGTCAGTCTCCCGCCGTCGGGCATCGCGTCACGGGCGTTGACGGCGAGATTGACGATTACCTGTTCGAACTGCGACACGTCGACCTTCACCGGCCAGAGATCGCGGCCATGCACCAGGTCGAGCTTGACCTTCTCGCCGATCAGGCGGCGCAGCAGCATGGTGAGATCCGACAGCGCGTCGCCGAGATCGAGCACCTGGGGCCGCAGGGTCTGGCGGCGCGAGAACGCGAGCAGCTGGCGCACCAGCGTCGCCGCGCGGGTCGCGTTCTGCTTGATCTGCATGATATCCTGGAACGAGGGATCGGTCGGCTTGTGCGCGTTCAAAAGGAAGTCGTTCGCCATCATGATGGCGGATAGCACGTTGTTGAAATCGTGCGCGATGCCGCCGGCGAGCTGGCCGACCATGTCCATTTTCTGCGACTGGTTGATCTGGTTCTCCAGCGCCCGCCGTTCGGTCGTCTCCAGCATATAGACGATGGCGGCCTCGGCCTCGCGCTCCTCTTCCTCGACCGCGGTGACGAAGAACTGCCCCCAGCGCTCCCTGGCGCCGTCGAGCATGGCCTCGACCGGCGGGATATCGCCCTGCCCCTCCGCCGCCTGGTTGATGGCCGCGATCAGGAGGTGGCGATCGCGCGCGTTGACGGTCCCGAAAATCGACTTGCTGGCCGCGCCGTCAGGGCTCAGGCTTTGCGCCAGCTTGGCGAAACGCGCATTGGCGCGGACCACCGCGCCCGACCGGTCCACCGTCGCAATCGCCATCGGGGTATGGTCGAAGAAGCGCATGAAGCGGACCTCGGCCGCCCGCTGCGGATCGGAGCGCTCGTCCCGCGCGCGGCTGATCACCAGCGTGCGCGAGGCGCCGGGCGCCCCATCGGCCCCGAAGGCGAGTTTGTGATAGAGACGGACCGGCATGGTCTTGCCGCCTCGCATGCGCAGGTCGATGTCGAATACCTCGGTCTTGACCTCGCCCGGCGCCGGCGGAATCGATGTCAGCAGCGACGCGCCGTCGCCCGACACGATGTCGGTCAGCTTCAAACCGCCCGACCCTATCTCCGCCAGATCGTAGTCCAGCCAGTTGGCGAGCGTCGCGTTGACATAGGCGATGTCTCCGGCGGCATTGACCGAGAAGAAGCCGCAAGGCGCATGATCGAGGTATTCGATCGCATGCCGCAGCTCCTGGAACACGTCCTCCTGCCGTTCGCGGTCGCGGGTGATGTCGGCAATCGACCACACCGCGTATTTCGCCTCGCGCTTGCCCTGGCCGAGCGGCCTAACCCGCATCCGCAGCCAGCGGCCGTGGGTGCCATCGGCGCCGGCGATACGGACTTCTTCCTGCTGCCGCTTGCCTTCGCGCGCCGCCTTGAGGAGGCGGAACACCGCTTCAGATACGTCGGGATTGCCGATGAAGACCCGCTCCACCGGGCGGACATCGTGCGGGCTCGCCGCCCCCGTGAGCGCGAGATAGGCCGCGTTGGAATAGGCCACGTGACCGCGGGGGTCGGTGACCGCGAGGCCGTCATAGGCGAGATCCGCGATCCGGCGGACCACCGGATCGTCGGTTGAGCGGTCGGTGAAGCGAATGATTCCGGCCGCGAAAGCGAACAGATTGAACAGGCCGACCATCGCCAGCAGCGCCAGCAGCCCGAGAATATAAGGCTGCGCCTCCGCGCGGCCGATGGTCGTGAGCGCGATCGCGACGGCGACGATCGCCCCGGCCACCAGCAGCACCAGGACGATGCTGCCGCTTCGCCGCGCCGGCTCGTGGGCGGTCATCGGCTCTCGTGACGGATCATTGTCAAGTTCGGCGGTCATACCAAGGGACGCGGCCTGTCGACATGGATGTGACGCGCTTGCGCGCGCTGGATTTGACGCGCTGTCCGCGCGCCCGCTCCTGAGTGCCTGAATCGGACCCGCTAGCGCAAGTCCACCAGGCGGTTATTTCGTCCATCGCGCTCATTCCGGCACATTAAGGCAGACCGTTCCGGGCATCATACCCGCCGGCCGGAAAGCCCGCGCCTCAGACCCATCACATAGCCGATAATTTCGGCGACCGCATGATAGTGCTCCACCGGGATCTCGTCGTCGATTTCCACGGTCGCGTACAATGCCCTCGCCAGCGGCACGTTCTCGACGATGGGGATGTCGTGCTCGCGCGCGACTTCCCTGATCTTGAGCGCGATCCTGTCGGCGCCCTTGGCCACGCAGACCGGCGCCGACATGCCGCGTTCGTAGGAAAGAGCAACGGAATAGTGGGTCGGGTTGGTGATGATGACGGAGGCCTTGGGAACCGCGGCCATCATCCGCTTCTTCATGCGCGCATTCCGCAATTGCCGGATCCGGCCTTTGATGTGCGGGTCGCCTTCGGATTGCTTGAACTCTTCCTTCATCTCCCGCAGCGACATCTTCTGCCGCTCGTACCACTGCCGGTACTGGAAGAAATAGTCGGCGATCGCGACGACCGCGAGCATCGCCACGACGGCGCCCATCAAATGCATCGTCAGGCTCATGACGACGCCGAAGATCGCGGCCGGATCGAACCGCGGCATCGCTTCCAGGCGGTGCCGCTCCGGCCACAGGATCGCCGTCATCACGGCGCCGAGCGCCACCAGCTTGAAGATGCCCTTGGCAAAGTTCGCCGCCGCCTGCTTGCCGAATATCCGCTTGGCTCCGGCCGCCGGCGAGATCTTGCTGAGCTTGGGCTTGAGGGATTCACCCGACCAGACCAGCCGGTGCTGCAGCATATTGCCGGCGATCGCCGCCAGCACCAGCATCAGCAACGGCACGCCGAGCGCCGCAATCAGCGCGTATTCGAGATGCTGGGCCAGCTGCAGCAAGCCGGGCCCATCGGTGCGAATCATCCATGAATTGGCGATCAGATTGCGCAGCGGCGTCTGAATACCGCCGATCGATCCGGAAAATGTCGAGAATACCAGCGTGGCGCCGGCGATCATGAACCAGGTATTGACCTCCTGGCTTTTGGCAACGTCGCCGCGGTCGTGGGCGTCGTCGAGACGCTTTTGCGTGGGGTCTTCTGTGCGTTCTGTTGTGTCGTCTTCGTCCGCCATCGTTTAAGGCTTTCACTTGAGCAGTATCATGTCGTGCATGACGGCGATGAAATAATCGAGGAAGGTTCCCATCATCGCCGCGATGACGACGGCGAAGATCAGGAAACCGGCGAGAATCGACAGCGGCACGCCGACGAAATAGACCTGCATCTGCGGCATCAGCCGCGCCAGCACGCCGAGGCCGATGTTGAAGACCAGGCCGAACACCAAAAACGGCGCCGACAATTGCATGCCGATCTTGAAGGCCGCGGCAAAGGCACGGGTGGCGAGTGCGGCGACATCGCCGCTCGGCATCGGCTCGCCCGGCGAAAAGATCGAGTAGCTGTCGTTCAGCGCGGCGATGACGAGATGATGGCTGTCGGTCGCAAACAGCATGGTGACGCCGAGCAAGGTGAGGAAATTTCCGATCAACAGGCCCTGCTGCCCCTGGGTCGGGTCGATCGCGGTGACAAATCCGAGGCCGAGCTGCTGGGCGATCACCGATCCCGCGACCTGCAACGCCGCAAGCGTCACCCGCGCGGTGGCGCCGAGCACGATACCGATGATGATCTCGTAGAGCATCAGGACCAGGAGCGGCGTCAGCGAGCCCATGTCGATATGATAGGCGGCGCGATGCAGCGGCAGGATGATCAGCGTCAGCAAGAGCGCGATCGCGAGCTTGATGCGGACCGGAATATTGGACTCGCCCAGTCCCGGCAACAGCATCACCATCGCGCCGACACGGGCAAACACCAGCATGAAGGCGGCGGCGAGCGCGGGCAGCAGTGAAATATCGATGCGCATGTCCCGGACATAGTGCCATCAACCGCCTATGATTCGCGACGATATCCGCATCATGTGGCCGTGCAGCGAATCCGCCATGAACGGCAGCGCCAGCAGCAATGTGATGAAGATCGCGAGGATTTTCGGCACGAATATCAGCGTCTGCTCCTGGATCTGCGTGAGCGCCTGAAACAGCGACACCACGACGCCGACGACGAGACCCACGATCATCAGCGGCGACGACACCACGACGATGGTCCAGATCGCATCGCGCGCCACGTCGAGGGTTTCAGCACCGGTCATGACACACTTTCCATTCGGGTAACCTTGTCATTCCGGGATGGTCCGAAGGACCAGACCCGGAATCTCGAGATTCCGGGTTCGCGCTTCGCGCGCCCCGGAATGACGAGAACTAAAAACCTCAGATCGCCATCTTCATGATGTCTTCGTAGGACTGGATGACCTTGTCGCGCACCGACACCAGCGTCGAGACCGCGACGTCGGTTTCGGCGACCGCCGTCACCACGTCCATGACGTTGGCCTTGCCCGACGCCATCGCGACCGTCTGGGCGTCGGATTTGCGCCCGACGTCGAGGACGCTTCCGATCGCCTCCTTGAGCACCGAGCTGAAGGATTGCCCGCCGGCGTCGGGTCCCTTGCCGGCGCCGCCGCTGTCCATGATACGGGCGAGTGCGGCGTAGGCATTTGCAGCGACTGTGGGTGAAGCCATGGTGTGAAGTTTCCTTTTCAGGCCTTGAGGATGTCGAGCGTGCGTTGGATCATCCGGCGCGTGGCGCCGATGATGTTGAGATTGGCCTCGTAGGATCGCTGCGCGTCGCGCATGTCGGTCATTTCGACCAGCGGATTGACGTTGGGATATTTGACATTGCCAGCAGGGTCCGCCGCCGGATTGCTCGGCTCGTGCTTGATGTGAAACGCAGTTTGATCGGGCCGGATCTTGCCCAGCGTCACCACCTTCGCGTCCAGGGTGCGATCGAGTGCGGAGGAAAAGGTCGGCACCTTGCGGCGGTAGGGGTCGCCGCCGGCGGTCGGCGCCGTGGAATCCGCGTTGGCGATGTTTTCCGAGATCACCCGCATCCGCCCCGCCTGCGCCCGCAGGCCCGAGGTCGCAATGCCCATCGAGCGGACAAAGTCATTCGCATCGCTTGCCATGATGCCGTTCCTTTTTCGCTATCCGACCGCTTGATCGAGCCGGATCATGCCTTGCCGATCGCCACCTTCAGAAGATGCAGGCTTTTGCTGTAGAGCGAGGTCACCGCCGCGTAGTCCATCTGGTTGGCGGAGACTTTCAGCATCTCGTCTTCCAGGCTGACGGCATTGCCGGCGGGCCTGGTTTGAAACCCTGCCCTGCGGTTCTGGTCGAAGGCCGGTTCGGCAGCCGACGCAAAGACATCGCCCTGGGTGGTGCGCGCCATCGCCAGCGATCCCGCCGCACCCGCCGCTCCCGAAGCGCTGGCGCCCGTGCTGTCGAATTTCGGTTCGACCAGGTCGCGCGGCTTGAAATTGGGGGTGTCGGAGTTGGAGACGTTTTCGGAAAGGACGCGCTGGCGCTCCTGGTGCCACTGCATCTTGGTGCGTAACACCGACAGGGCCGGAAGATCGTTGATGGCCATCGCGCCGCTCTCCCCCGCTTCCACGGCACGACGCCGCTTCAGGTGGGCAGAATTTGCCGCGTGTATGGTTAACGGCTGGTTAAAATCGTGGCGGCAAGGCATTTCATCTTGGGCAGCGGATTTGCCCTCCAGGAATCAATCCGAGCGCATTTTCGCCACGAATGCTGCGTTAACCAACGAAATCATTGCGGTCGGGTCCACGAGAAGTCGTTTTGGTCCAGCCGATTCATAGGTTATTAGGTTATGGGGGCGGCAGTTTCTGCCGCGGGGAATTAAGAGTTTGGGCCAGAATCAGGCTTCGTTTGCCGTTCGGGGTGTCGCTTCCGATCCACGTTCGACGAACAGAGACTTGAAGAAAACGCTATTTGCCGGGGATAGAGCATGCAGGCACTTACATTTTTCTTCGCGTTTGTGGCGGTTCTGGCGCTGATCGGCGTCGCCGCCTGGCTGGTACGCCGATTCGCGAGCAACCGGCTGGGTGCCAATACCAATCGCAGCCGGATGCCCCGCCTGGCGGTGATCGATGCGGCCGCCGTCGACGGTCGCAGGCGGCTCGTGCTGGTGCGGCGTGACAACATCGAGCATCTCCTGATGATCGGCGGGCCGACCGACATCGTGGTGGAATCCAATATCGTGCGCGCCATGCCCGGACGGGATCAGCTACCGCAGCGGCCGGCCGTCGGCAGCCCGGAGCCGCAGGCCCGCATCGCGCCCCTCCCCGACGCCGGCGGCTGGGGCGATATCGAGAGCCCTCGCGCCGAGGCCTTCGATCATGCCGAACCGCAGATGCCTGAACCACCTCCGCGCGCGGCCCGGCCGTCCTTTGCCGACGAAATGCGCCGGCCGGCGGCGCCGGAAAGGCGCATCGATCGCGACCCCCTGACGGGATTTGCGCCCGAGCCCATGGGTGGCCGCCCCGAGCCCCGCCCGGAACTCCGCGGCGAACCGATGCCGTCGCGGGTGACATCGCGCAACGAGCCTCCCTTGATGCCCCGCGCCCCGCGCCCGAGCGAAGCGCCCAAGCCGCCTCCGATTCGTGCGCCGGAGCGCGCCGTCGCGCCGCCCCCACCCCCGGCCCCGCCGGTTTCATCAGCGGACCAAAATCTCGCCGAGATGGCGCAACGGCTGGAAGCAGCCCTTCGCCGGCCGGCTGGCGACACGGTTGCGCCGCCCGTCGCCCCCGAACCGCCGCCTGGCCGCGCCGCGTCGCGCAATGAGCCCCCGATGGCCCCGCCGGTTGCGGCGCCATCGACCAAGAGCGGGTTTGAGAATCTTGAGGACGAGATGGCGTCACTGCTGGGCCGCCCAAAGAACCCTTCGTGAGGCCGGCGGCTTTCCCGCGTAGAGTTTTATTTTTTGCCACCCTGATAGCCGCCGGATCGCTGGCGGCGCCTGCGTTCGCGCAGGATATCAGCATCAATCTCGGCCAGGGCAATGGCGGCGTCACCGAGCGCGCGATCCAGCTGATCGCGCTGTTGACGGTGCTGTCGGTTGCGCCCTCGATCCTGATCATGATGACGTCGTTCACCCGGATCGTCGTCGTGCTGTCGCTGCTCCGCACCGCGCTCGGCACCGCGACCGCGCCGCCGAACTCCGTCATCATCGCACTGGCGATGTTTCTGACCGCGTTCGTGATGGGTCCTGTGTTGCAGAAGTCCTACGACGACGGCATCAAGCCGCTGGTCGCCAACCAGATCAGCGTCGAGGACGCGCTGCAGCGTGCGTCGGTGCCGCTGCGCGGCTTCATGCTGAAGAACGTGCGCGAAAAAGACGTGAAGCTTTTCATGGATCTGTCGGGCGAGCCGCCGCCGGCGACGCCGGACGACATCTCGCTGCGGATCCTGGTGCCGGCGTTCATGATCTCCGAGCTGAAACGTGCCTTTGAAATCGGCTTCCTCTTGTTCCTGCCGTTCCTGATCATCGACCTCGTGGTCGCCTCGGTGCTGATGTCGATGGGCATGATGATGCTGCCGCCGGTGGTGGTGTCGCTGCCGTTCAAGCTGATCTTCTTCGTGCTGGTCGACGGCTGGTCGCTGGTCGCCGGCAGCCTGGTGCAGAGCTACGGCGGCTAGAGCGGGATGAGTTTAGCGGCGTTCGACCACTGCTCCCTCTCCCCGCTTGCGCAGGGCTGTCCGGGGAACGGACTCAAGTGATTCAAATGACTCAAGTTCGCAGTCTCGAGTTGAGAGTGCCAGAAATTTCCAAAGACGGATTCGGTTTTCAAACAGCCAAGATTCAAACAGCCAAGACATGACACTGCAATCCCGCGGCGCGAGGCGCCCGAGTGATGCGCGACCTTCTGCCCTCCGAGAATAGAGGGCACACGGGAAAGCCGGGTGCAAACACCCGGCCTTGCCCGCGCAATGGTTTGACGCCGATGACGCCAACATTTCACTGGTAGTGCGAACTTGGGATTCGGGACACCAGCTATTTCGCCGCGCGGGCCGGCCTCAGTCCGACGATCGCCGGCAGCGAACCGGTCGGGACCGGATCGGCCTTCGGCATTTCCGGCGGCATCGTCGCGCGCGCGGTCGCGTCAGGGAAACGCGTCTTCATGTCGCGCAGGAACCCGTCAAGCGTATCGACACTGGCCGCAATCTTGGCGATCTGGGCGAAATCGGCGCTGCTGGAGCCCGTCGGCTTGCTCGCGATCTCGAAGGCGATACGGTCGGCATCGCCGCTCATCAGCGGCGCATATTTCTCGCGGAACCGCGCCAGACCGATGGCATCGTCGGCCAGCGCATATCCCACCACCGCGCGGATCACATCGCCCTTCTCCACCGGATTGAGCGGTTTGAAGTCGCGCCAGCGATCGGCGTAATATAATTCGATCTGTTCGGACGCCTCGCGCCAATGCCGCGCCGCCCAATGGATATCGGAGCGCAAGCGGATCGCTTCGCGCCCGGAGAGGTTCGAGATGATGTCGAGCGCAAGGTCGTGACGCCCGATATCGCTTTGCGCGCGCGCCTCCAGCAACAGCCTTTGCTGGCGCAGTTCACCGGAGAGATCGGCGATGCGGGTGGAGCGAAGTGCCGCGATGGCGCGATCGGGCTTGCGATTGGTCAGGTAGACCATCGCCAGGCGTGCCGCGACCTGCGCGCGCGCCGCGCCTTCCAGCCGCTTGTCAACCTGGTACTGCAGGAGTTCGCTGGCCTGATCGAGCAGATCGACCGCGACCAGCCGGTCCGCGAGGCGGCGGATCATTTCGTCGCCGCGCCGCCCGATCGGCGTCAACTCGCGATATTCGTAGAACATTCCGAGCGCGTCGATGGGCGGAAGATCGTCGCCCTTCTGCCCCAGAAAGAGTTGCGCGAACAGCGCCGACGCCGCGTCCTGACCCTGCCGCGCAATTTCCGAATTGGGCTCCAGCCTGTTCGCGATCCGCACCGCCCCAAACGCCTCCCCGTAGCGTCCGATATCGGCATAGATGCGCGCCAGCATCTCCAGCGTCCGCACCTCGAGCGCGTCGCCGCGCCACGTCACCGCGAGCGTCTCAAGTTCGCGCAAGGCATCGGCCTGGCTGATTTCGTCGCGTCTCTGCCTTAGCGCAACTTCGAGCAGCTTGGCCTCGGTCGCCGCGGCGCGATCCGGGGATTCCTCCGCTCTCTTGTATTCGTCCAGCGCGTCCTTGTCGTGCCCGAGCCCTTCGGCGAGCCTGCCGCGCAGCACCGCAATCGCGGGTTTCAATTTGGGCGGCGGACCGATGACTTCGAGTTCAGTGGAGCGTTTTGCGGTGCCCGGGTAATCCCTGACCTCGAGCGACGCACGCATCGCATCGACGATCACAATGCGCTGCAGCTCGATCGGCAGCGAGGTGATGGCGAATTCGACGCTCTTGAATTTCTCGCGCGCCTCCACCCACCTCCCCAACCGCGCATTGGCCATCGCCTTCCAAAGCTGCGAATCGTAATTGGTTCCGATCGCCGGATTGGCGAGGTCCTTCAGCCCCCGGTCCGGGCGTCCCATCAGGATGCTCGCGACCGAGTGCACGATCAGGGCGGCCGGGTCTTCAGCACCCGGCTTGGCGTCGGCGAGTGCGAGGTCGAGGATGCCCTTGGCTTCCGCAAACAGCCCGCGCGACAAATAGAAACGTGCAAGATCGATCCGGGCCGGCGTACGCTGATCGGGCGCGGCCGTCGCCGCGGCCTCGATAAGCGCATCCTCTCGCGCGATAAAGCTGCCTTCTTGATTCTTGCGCCACTCGCCAAGATCGAGAATCGGCCGGACCAGGGTTGACGCGCGCTCCACCCCGGTGTCGGCCGGTGACAGCGTCAAGCCCCCGGGTCTGCCCAGGATGACCTTGTCGGAAGCAATTTCGGCCGTGACGTCGTCGGAGTTCGGATGGATCGCCACGCCGTGAATCGACTCAAGCAGCGACACCTCAACAAAATCCTGCCGCCTGATGAAGCCGCGCGACGGCGGCATCGCCGTGACCACCATGAGGTTGTCGCCCGCGTCCGGATCGACCAGCCGGTGCAGAAGGCCGGCCTTGGGCAACGGCACACTGACATTGGCAAGCGCGGGATCGGCGATGTTTCGTATCACCGCGAGCGGTTGCGTCGGCGTTAGCATCGCATCGGCGAAAGCGACCGTCCAGTTCGTGCCGCCCGGTTGATCCTCGCCCGTGAGCGAAGGCAATTGTGGACGGTTGAGACGAATGCGGATCGCCTGCCCCTTTTCCAGCGGCATGACGCTGACGTCGGCAACGACGGCCCCACCCTGGCCGCGGATGGGCTCGACATCGATCGGCTTTGTGGAATCGAACAGCAGCCACACCGTATCGGCGCGACGGAACAGTGCCGCGGGCGTGGCCGCCGGAAATGAAAATGTCAGGCGCAGGCCGTCGCTGTCCCGCCTGGCGCTCACGCTGGCCGGGCTGCCACCGGGCTTGATTTCCGCCGGCGGCGCGGGCGCAGCGAGCGGCATTTTCGGCGGGGCCTCGGCTGCGGCAGCCATCAAGGGAGCCAGCGGCTCCTTTGATGGCTGTGCAGACATTTGCGCTTCGGGCGCGGGAGGCGTCTGCGGTGCCCGTTCGGGGTTGATCTCGATCTTGGCTTGCTGGGCGAACATCTCCGACGTCGGCGGCACAATCTCGCCAGGCTGCGGCGGCGCCGCAGCCACGGCGGGGGCCTTGTCGGCGGCGGCCCTGTCAGATGTAGCCTTGTCAGATGTAACCTTGTCGGACGTAGCCTTGTCGGACGTGGCCGGCGCGGTTACCGCTGGCGCGGCTGGCGTCGGAGGATATGAGGCATCCGACATCGACGGCAACACCGAGGCCTTTTCGGCCTGCTGGAACGCGACATCGATGACGTAGTTCTTCTCCTCGCGGAAGGAGTGGACATCGATATCGCCAACCATGGTGATTTCCACCACCGAAGATTCGCCTTCGACTTTCTGGTTGATCGACGCAATGTTCGACGGCGCCGCCAGCTTGGCGTCCGCCAGATCGAACACCAGCAAGGCGTTGAACTGCAGCCTGAGCTTCTGTTCGTTCAGCACCGAAGCGACACCAACGCCGTCAGGCATTTCGAAAACAAAACGCACGAAGGTTGGCTGGACGGAGGCGCGGACGCGGATCGGGGGACGCTTCTTTGCTTCGGAAAGCGCCCGCTGCTCGCGCAATTCGCGTTCGGCGATCCGTGCGCGCTCGGCCAGTTCGCGAACCACTTCGGGGGGAAGACCGGGAGGCGGGCCGGTCCAGGAGTCCGGCAACAAATCGACGAACACCCTTTCGCCGGCGCTCATGGTGTTGACGGTCACCCTGCGCGCCAGTGACAGCCGGATCGCCGAGCCATCCGGATCGCGGCGCGCCGATCCAACATAATCGGGCACAGCGTCGGCCAGTCTATCGACGGGAATGTCGATCGGACGCTTGAACCGGATCACGACAATAGAGCCGGCCGCTGTCACTTCAGTTCCGACGTCCTCGCCGAATTTGAGGACCAGCCGGGCGTAGCCGCCTGCCGCCGACAACGTCGCTTCGCCCTTGACGGACTCCGCCCGGCCAGCGCCGGGAAAAGCGACGACGATCAGGGCAAACCCGATGGCGAGCCATGATCTTGCGGCGGCGCGCCAAGACGGTCCGGCCGCAAACCGCAAGGGCCGGCCGAGGCGGCGCCGGACTACCTGCGCGCAAGCGCACACTCGCGACCAAGATCCAGCGGCAGCCGTTCGCGCCATTCCAATCTAGTCTTTCAGTTCAACGATCCGATCGCCGGCGGGGCGCCGCACGCGCACCTCACCCATTCGAATTTAGAATTGGCGGTTTAAGGACTTGTTAAATATCCCCGCTAATTGAGCTTTTGCGGCAGAAGCATCTTGCCCTCGATTTTGGGAAGATCGGGTGCGGAGGCAGATTTGTCCGTCCCGGCGCGGCGCGCCATTTCGACGGTGAGCCGCTCGGCCGCTTCCGCCGACATCAGGCCGAGAATATCGGCCATCTTGCGCGGGGCGATCTGGGAGGCGATTTCGAACAGCACCGGCATTTCGAGCCGGTCGAACACCTTGGCGGCGTCCTTTGGCTTCATGCCCTCATACATGGTAATGATCCCCTTGAAGCGCGCCGCGTCGGTTTCGCTTTTCTGCTGGTTCACCGTCGTGATCCGCGATTCGATCGCCTTCAACTCCTCGACACGCGCCTCGACCCGCTTTTCGGCCGCCTTCAGAAGGCTCTCGCGAATATCGATTTCGCGCGCCCGGGCTTCGAGTTCCTGTCGCCGTGACTGCAGCCGCTCGAGGATCGCGCGCTCGGACGGCGACACCGACTGACCCTGCTCGGGATGCACGACGGTGTCGGCCTTCCCTACCTCGGGGGATGCGGCCGGTTTGGCGGCCTCCTCCTCCTCCTTCTTTCTCCTCCTTGGGCTTCTCCTTGACCGAACCCGTGATGTCCGATCTGTCGATTCCGTTTCGGCCGGGAAAGTTCAAGACTTCCCGCGCCCAGGATGGTTCGGTCGAGTCCGGCCGATAGTCGAACACATAGCCGCCATCGATCACGAGCCCGGCGATCTTCAGCACGGCAAGGCCGAAGATCGCAATCAGGACGACCGGAAGCACGCGAATGTTACGGAAGGATTTCATGCGGCGAGGCCATCGGACCTTCTGCGTTCGGAAAACGCCTGAGCCGCCGCGGCGACGGCCTTGGCCGCCGATACCCGGGAGGTTGCGGCCTCCGGCTCCGGCTCGGGCGGCCGCGCGGCGATCGCTATCTTGGACAGCCGCCGAATCACATTGTCACTTTCCTGCAATTGCTTCTTCAGCTGCGATGACATCTGGTGCGCGGTCGTCAGCTGGTTGCCGAGATTCTCGTTGACGTCGCGTACGGCATGTTTGAGGCCGCCGATGGCACGTTCGGCGATCTCGGTGGCTGTGATCAACTCGGCGATCGTCGCCTTCAGCGAATGCTCGTCGGCCTTCAGACGCTTCAGCCGGGCGTTCAACAGCATGCAATAACCTATTGTGAGCATGAGCAATATCGCTACGAGGCTCTCGATCGCAACTCCGAATGAGTGACTCATTGGGCCTCCATCAATTTGGTTTGCTCATCGGCCTTCTCGAACATCGCGAAGGTGGTGTTCGGCTTGCGCAGCTGCTTGGTGACGCGGATGGCGACGCGGTCACCGACCCGGCCCATCCGTCCTTCGGTCAGGGTCACGCTGCCGCAACGCACCGCCACCAGCGCGTCGGCCCGCATCTCAAGCGGCAGGGTGTCGCCTACCTTCAGCTTCATCAATTGCTTGAGCGGGATGTCGGCTTCGTAGAGGACGGCATCGACGGAAATCTCGGCCTGCGCGACCTCGGTCGCGAAATGGCCTTCCCAGATCAGATCGCGGCCGAATTTCTCGCCCATGAACATCTGCAACAGCACGTTGCGGATCGGTTCGATGGTCGCGTAGGGCAGCAGCAACTCGATGTTGCCGCCGCGATCCTCCATGTCGATGCGCAACCGCACCAGGATCGCAGCGTTGGCAGGCCGGCTGATGGCGGCAAAGCGCGGATTGGTTTCCAAACGATCGATCGAGAATGTCACCGGCGACAATGGCCGGAAGGCCTGCTCGGCATCCGCCATCACCACCTCGACCAGCCGTTTCACGAGATTGGTTTCGATGGTCGTGTAGGGGCGGCCCTCGATGCGCATCGAGGTCTGCCCGCGGCGGCCGCCCAGGAGAACGTCGATCATCGAATAGATCAGGCTCGAATCCACCGTCGCCAGGCCGAAATTTTCCCACTCCTCGGCCTTGAACACGCACAGCACCGCGGGCAGCGGGATCGAATTCATGTAGTCGCCGAACCGCACCGAGGTGATGCGATCGAGCGAGACTTCGACGTTATCGGAGGTGAAATTGCGCAGACTGGTGGTCATCAGCCGCACCAGCCGGTCGAAAACGATTTCGAGCATCGGCAGACGCTCGTAGGAGACCATCGCCGAATCGATGATCGCGCGAATGCCGGAATTGTCGTCGAGGTTGACTTCGCCGACATTGAATCCGAGCAGGTTGTCGATCTCTTCCTGCGATAGAACCCGCTCGCCGCCGTTCTTGCCGCCGCCGAAGTCGCGACTGCCGTCTTCGACCATCGCGGCCCACTGCAGCGCCATCGTGCCGGAGAGTTCGTTGGCCGCAGCCGCTTCCGCGGCTTCCGCCGGATCCTCGGAATCCAGCGACGCTTCCCATTGGGCTGCAATTGCGTCCTGGTCGACTGGATCGTTGCCCGCCATGATTCTAAATCCGCCTCGTCACTGAACGACGACTTCCTTGAACAGCACGGCGCTGACCTGACTTGGCGATACCGCCACATTGACGCGCCGGGTCAATTCTTCCTTCAGGCGAAACAATCCGGCAGAACCGTTGAGGTCGCTCACGCGCAGCTCGCGCAGATAGGTTTGAAAAATGTCGGTGACGCGCGGCAGCGTCGGCTTGATCGCTTCGATCTGCTTTTCTTCCTTGACCTCAAGCACGATCCTGACCTTGAGGTACTGCACGCGCTCGCCTGGCAAGCTGACCAGATTGACCAGCATGTCCGGCACCTCGACATAGGACGGCGGTTTCGGCGGCGCCGCCTCCGCGTGCATTTCCTCGCCGTGATGCCGCAGAAAAAAGAACCAGGCTGCCCCGCCGCCTATGATGGCGAGCACGGCGACCGCGGCGATGATCAGCTTGAGCTTGCCCTTGGGCGCGACGGCTTCCGTACCTTCCGCGACGCCTTCCGCCTGATCGTTGTCTGCCATCGCCCGCCCGGTCCGGTTTGGAAATGAACTCGATGCCGGCAGGCGGCCCATGACGCGAAACAAATGCCGCCAGCACTGCGCTCTCAATCCGGACGCTAAGGTAATAATGGTTAATGGAATCTTTCGTTTGTCCCCCCACTAGGAAAAAGTTGCCGGGCAAACATGGTCAACAAGACCTTATTGCCGCCCTGGGCGGCACCCCTTCCAGACATCTAAGCCATTGTAAAATATAAAATTTCCAAACTGGCACGGCTTTCGCTGTGGTGCAGGCGAACCGCGGCTTGGGAGAGCCTGGCGGTTTGCAGGATCCGCAGTCAGCCTGGGAGGGCAAGCCGCGGATCGTTCAGGGGAGAACGGGCGATGGAGAATGCACTTCTCATCGGACTTTCGCGCCAAACAGCGCTGGAGCGGCAGCTGGATGTCGTCGCCAACAACATCGCGAACGTCAACACGGCAGGCTACAAGGCGGACAGCTCGCTGTTTGAGCAATACCTGATGCCGGTCGCGCACGAAGACAACTTCGTGGGAGGCGACCGCCGCCTCAGCTACGTCCAGGACCGCGGCACCTTCCGCAATTTCTCGCAAGGTCCCGCCGAGCAGACCAAGAATCCCCTGGACGTTGCCATCGACGGCTCCGCCTTTCTGGTGGTGCAGACGCCGGCCGGCGAACGCTACACCCGCGACGGCGGTCTGCAACTCAACAACCAGGGTCAACTCGTGACGGTCGCGGGCAATCCGGTGCTCGGCACCGGCGGCCCCATCGTCTTCCAGCAGACCGATCACGACATCAACATCACGCCCGATGGCACCATCACGGTGGTCGAAGGCAGTGGCAGGACAGATTCGATCCGCGGCAAGCTCCGCCTGGTCAGCTTCCCCGACGCTCAGAAACTGCTGAAGGAGGGCCTCAACCTCTACACCGCCGGCGAAGGCTCGGCCCAGCCCGACGCCAAGTCCGTAATCCGCCAGGGTTTCATCGAGAAGTCCAACGTCAACGCCGTTGCCGAGATGAGCCGCATGATCGAGGTCACGCGAGCGTACACGCAAATCTCGACACTGCTGCAGCAGGAGCACGACCTGCACAAAACCGCAATCCAGCAACTCGCCGACGTTCCGGCCTAACGGCCAATTAGGAGACGATCCATGCAAGCTCTTCATACCGCTGCGACAGGAATGGCGGCCCAGGAACTCAACGTCCAGGTCATCTCCAACAACATCGCGAACCTGCGCACCACCGGCTACAAGAAACAGACCGCTTCCTTCCAGGATTTGATCTACCAGCACATCCGCCGGATCGGCGCGCAGTCTTCGGAGCAGGGCACCATCCTGCCGGTGGGCATCGACATCGGCGGCGGCGTCCAGACCGTCGGGACGCCGCGAATGATGACCCAGGGAACGCTCTCGCAGACCGGAAACGATCTCGATCTCGCGATCACCGGCGAAGGTTTCTTCAAGATCCAGATGCCTGACGGCACCTTTCAATACACCAGGGACGGCACGTTCCAGATGGACAACACCGGGCGCATCGTGAACGCCCAGGGAAATCCGGTTCAGCCGACAATCACGATACCGCAAAACGCTTCGGGCCTGACGGTCAACGCCCAGGGCCAGGTTTCGGTCATCTTGCCGGGAGCGTCGACAATTACGTCCACGATCATCGGCCAGATCGGCCTCACGCGATTCGTCAACAAGGCCGGCCTGCAGCCGGTCGGAAACAACCTATTCATCGATACGCCGGCATCCGGTCCGCCGCAGGACGGTCTCGCCAACCTCCTGGGCTACGGAGCCATCACGCAAGGCAGCCTCGAGCAGGCAAATGTCGACGTCGTCTCGGAAATGTCCGACCTGATCGCCGCGCAACGCGCCTACGAAATGAATGCGAAGGTGATCACCGCCGCCGACCAGATGATGCAATCCACCACCGCGCTGTTCCGCTGAGGGAGCTGATGATGACAGCCCGATCGCTTCTCCTTGCCGCCGCCCTGCTTGCCGCCGCTTCCGCGACGGCATTCGCGCAGGCCAGCGAGGACGCCATCGCGGTCCCCGTGCTTCGCGCCAACGTCACCGTCGAAAGCGACGTGGTGCGGATCGGCGACGTAATCGACAACGCCGGCACCGCGGCGCTGATTGCGATCTATCGCGCGCCCGATCTCGGCACCACCGGCTCGCTGCCGACCGCGCAGGTGATCGCCGCGCTGCAAGCGCACAAGGTGATCGGCGTCGACACCAGGGACATCAAGACCGTATCGGTCACCCGGCTGGCCCGCACGCTGGAGAGCAAGGAGATCGAGTCTCAGGTCGCCCATGCACTCGAACATCGCAAGGGCCTCGGCGACGCCGCCAACCTGAGCCTGACATTCGACCGCGATGTGCAGGATGTCAGGCTGGAGGCGTGGAACACCGGCGCCCTGCAGCCGGCCTCCGTCTGGTTCGAGCCGCGCACCGGCCGCTTCGATGTCAGCTTCGAGATCGCCAACGAGACCAATAGCGCGCGGACAAAGCTGCGCTTTACCGGCGTCGCGGTCGAAACCGTGGCAGCGGCAGTACTGGCGCGCGGCGTCGAGCGCAATGAAGTCCTGAAAGCCTCCGACGTGATAACCGAGCGGCGCCCGAAAGCCGAAGTCGGCAGTGACGTCGCGGCCCGTGATCGCGCTGTCGGAATGCAGATGCGACGGCAGCTCCGCGCCGGTCAGGCGCTAAGGGTTGCCGATCTCGCCAAGCCGGATCTGGTGCAGCGCGACGACAACGTCACGCTGGTCTACGAAGCCACCGGTCTCTATCTCACCATGCGCGGCAAGGCGCTGGAGAGCGGCACCGAGGGCGACACGGTCAGCGTTCTCAACCTGCAATCGAAGCGCAACGTGTTCGGCGTCGTCATCGGCCGCGGACAGGTCGCGATCTCGATCGCCACGCCGCGGCTTCCCGCCGCCACGGGCACATCCTCCACGATCGGAGCAACTGAAACGGCTGCGCCGGTTTCGGTCGCCGCCACCAGTAACGCGCAGACGGCTCCAAAAACCGAGTAACCGTATATGTCCACCTCCAGTTTCAATCGTATCGCGCTCGCGAGCACCTTCCTGACGATCGTCAGCGTCGCAGGCGGCTGTTCATCGATCGATCGATTTTCCCAGATCGGTGAGCAGCCGAAACTGTCGTCGATCGACAATCCGACGGCGGCGCCCGGCTACAAGCCGGTGCAGATGCCGATGCCCAAACCGGAAACGGTCTCGTACAACGCCAATTCGCTGTGGCGAAACGGCTCGCGGTCGTTCTTCAAGGATCAGCGCGCGCATCAGATCGGCGATCTTCTGACCGTCACCGTCAACATCACCGATCAGGCCAACTTCGCCAACGAAACCCAGCGCAGCCGCATCCAGACCGAAGACTCCGGGGTTACCGCCTTCTTCGGCAGCAAGCTGCTGTCCGGAGCGGCCGCATCCGTCCTCCCCGGCCGCTTCCTGACCGCGGATTCCAACACGTCGACCGACGGCAAGGGTATGATCGTGCGGCAGGAAACGCTGCAGACCAACATCGCCGCCGTCGTCACGCAGCTGTTGCCGAACGGCAATCTCGTGGTCGAGGGCAAGCAGGAGATCCGCGTCAATTTCGAAAAGCGCGAGCTGATCGTCGCCGGGATCGTGCGGCCGGAAGACATCCAGAGCGACAACACCATCGATTCGAGCAAGATCGCGCAGGCCCGCATCGCCTATGGCGGCCACGGCCAGATCACCGACGTGCAGCAGCCCCGGTACGGTACCCAGGTGATGGACGTGCTGCTGCCGTTCTAGCCATCGAGAACCCGGATTTTTCGGACTTCGGACGCAGTCGATGCCCGGATAAAATGAGCTCCCACATCGCATCGCGAACCTAGGCGCGGTGAGATGTTCTACGCGGCCTCCGTCAGCTCCCCTGGCGGAGGCCGTGGTCGTTTGGCCGGATGTCAGGAAATCCAACGAAACAAAGGCTTTTGCACTTGGGTCCGTGCAGGATCGTGTCAGTTCGGGCACGAACGGGAAGCGAACATGCAGATATATTGACACACGGCTGACACAGCGAACCGAATACCCGTTCACCACTGGTTCGATCGATCTGGGCTCCGGCCACGCGCCACGACATATCGTCGCAGCTGGCTCGCCGTGAAATTTGATCGATGCCGGCGGAAATCAGCAGCCTCTGCCATAGCGTCAGACCATTGTGATTGAAGGCTGAAGGCAATGGCGACGAAGGATCGAAGCAACAGTGCAGCGCCATCGGAAGAGCCGCCGGATCACAGCGATGACCGGAATTTGCGGCCGCTCTCCGATGCTGCGCGGGCGATTTTCATCGCCGCGCTCGCGACGGCACTCGTGCTTGGCTATCTCTTTCTGAACAAGCTGGTCGATATTTCGCGTCAGGAGGACTGCATGCTGTCACGCAGCAGAAACTGCGCCGCAATCGAGTTGAATTCCGACCGCTAAGGCTTGAGTGCTCGACCGAATAGCGTCGGCAACCCGGCGAAAAGTCGACGCTCCCTGCACTCACGCGCTTTGCACCGGGTTTCAGTTTGGTCGGGCCAATCGCGTATGGGTTGTGAATTTTTGGAATAGAAATCCAGCGCGAATTTGCCAAGCGCGACGACCCTGCTGCGCCTGCGCCGGAGCGTCGACCGGACGCCGGAAGCCACGTTGACAGCAAGCCGCATTCATCGGATGCTATTTGAGACTACAAGACGTCATCTCACATGGTCGCAATACGCTGGAACGCCAAAGTTCCACAGTCAATGGGAGCGAAAAGGATGATCTTTCATCGCCATCGGCGCGCCGGTTTCTACGCGCTCTTGATTGCTTCATTCGTGATGGGATGCTGCGGTCCGCTAAGCGCTCAGCAGAAGGCGGCACTGGTTGTTGCCGCCGATGCGATAGGTGGCAAGGTCACCGGCGCCAACGGGCCGGAGGCCGGCGTCTGGGTGATCGCGGAAACCACCGATCTTCCGACCAAATTCGCCAAGATGGTCGTCACCAACGATCAGGGCCAGTTCGTTATTCCGCAGCTGCCCTCGGCAAAATACAAGATCTGGGCGCGCGGCTACGGGCTCGTCGATTCCGACAAGCAGGATGTCGTTCCGGGAAAGACCATCGATCTGACGGCAAGACCTGCGCCGAACGCGGCCGCGGCGGCGGAGTATTACCCGGGGATGTACTGGTACTCGATGCTCAACATCCCGCCCGAAAGCGAGTTTCCGGGTTCGGACAAGAGCCCCACCAAAATGTCTGCCAATATGAATACGCAGGCCGACTGGATCGATACGATCAAGAATTCCTGCCAGTCATGCCACGCGCTTGGCAGCAAGAATATCCGTTCCCCCCATGTGGGGGAGCTCGGCGAATTCAAGAATTCGGAAGACATGTGGGCGCGCCGCGTGCAATCCGGCCAGGCGATGAACAACATGGCGCTTGGCTTCAACCATCTTGGGCCGGATCGCGCCTATAAAATGTTCGCAGACTGGACCGATCGCGTCGCAAAGGGCGAACTCCCCTTCGACAAGCCGCAACGTCCGCAAGGCATCGAGCGCAACGTCGTGATCACGTCCTGGGACTGGGGCACGCCAAAATTGTATCTGCATGACGAGGTTTCGACCGACAAGCGCAACCCGACGGTAAATGCCAATGGCCTGATCTACGGTTCGCCGGAAGAGAGCTCGGATTTCGTCCCGGTGCTGGATCCCGTTCACCACACTGCGAAGCTCATCAAGCATCCCTATCGCGATGCGGACACGCCGACCTCCAAGGATGACCCGAAGGGTACATCAGTGTTCTGGGGCGACGAGCCGATCTGGGACGGCCATACCAGCATCCACAATCCGATGATGGATGAGAAGGGTCGCGTCTGGTTCACGGCGAGGATTCGCCGCGCTCCCAATCCCGCCAGTTGCAAGGCCGGATCAGACCTTCCCTCGGCCCAGGTTGTGCCGTTGGCTGAATCGGGCCGGCAACTTTCGGTCTATGATCCAAAGACCGACAAATGGACCCTGATCGATACGTGTTTCAACACGCATCATCTGGTCTTCGATCGCGATGCAAACAACACGCTCTGGCTCAGCCAGGGGCAGCCTTTCAGCGGCGTCGTCGGTTGGCTGAATACCAAGCAGTTCGATGCGACCGGTGATGCGATGAAATCGCAGGGCTGGACGCCTGTCATTACCGATGTGAACGGTACCGGCAAACGCGAGGCTTTCGTTGCTCCGGATCAACCGACCGATCCCGCCAAGGATAAGTGGGTGAAGGCGGCGTTCTACGGAATCATGCCGAGTCCGAAGGGCGACGTGATCTGGGGCCAGGCGATGGGTACAGGCTTCTCGCGCATTGCCCAGCCGAGCTTCCTCGTCCGCCTGATCCCGGGAAGCGATCCCACCAAGACAGCGATCTCCGAGATTTTCCAGGCGCCGGAGGGTGGATTTGGCTCGCGTGGCGTGGACGTCGATTCGAATGGGGTCGCCTGGACGGTGCTCGCGAGCGGACATTTGGCCAGCTTCGATCGGTCCAAATGCAAATCGCCGCTCTCGGGACCGGACGCGGCGACCGGCAAGCAGTGCGCCGAGGGCTGGACGCTCTACCGGATGCCCGGACCTCAATTCAAAGGAGTCGATCCAAAGGGAAGCGCCAACCACGCCTATTATATCTGGGTGGACGTCTACAATACGCTTGGCCTCGGAAAGGACGTGCCGATTGCAATGGCCAATGGCAGCGAGTCGCTCCTTGCCCTGGTCAATGGCAAGTTCGTCGACATTCGGATCCCCTACCCGCTAGGATTCTTCAGCAAGAACGCCGATGGCCGGATCGACGATCCGAACGGGGGTTGGAAGGGCCGCGCTCTTTGGACGACGTCCGGCACCCGTACCAATTTCCACAGCGAAGGTGGCAAGGGGGTTCTACCCAAGGTCTTCAAGGTGCAGGTGCGTCCGGACCCGCTGGCTAACTGAGGCGTGAAGCAAATCCGACAGCGCCTCAAGGACATCGCTCGCTTCGCTGCATGATTACATGCAGCGAAGACGGCCGAAAGAACGGTTATGTCCTACCGTCATACGCAGTCCGGATTGGTGATCCCAGTGGTCTGTCTGTCTGGCCATCGGCGCGCTGAGTGCCGCGATCACCTGGCGAACTGAACAGATGACGCTGATCTTCACGTTGATCATCGGCATCGCCGTCGCTGTGGTCTTCCACTCGCTCACGGTGGAAGTCGACGACGACGAGGTGCGCTGGCACTTCGGCCCGGGGTTCTGGACCTATCGGCTTGCGCGCGACGAAATCCGAAACGTTGCGGTTGTGCGTAACCATTGGTGGAATGGATTTGGCATCAGGACCGCACCGGGTTTCCGGCTCTATAATGCCTCCGGCCTCGACGCCGTCGAGCCTCAGCCGAAGTCCGGCGATATCCGCCGCATCGGACCGATGATCCGGAAGGTCTTGCGGCAGCGCTCAGGTCGGCGCCGCACGGCGGCTGACCACCTCCCCTACTCGTCGCGATAGACCTTCTCGCGCTTCTCGTGGCGTTCCTGCGCCTCCACCGACAGCGTTGCGATCGGGCGGGCTTCCAGCCGCTTCAGCGAGATCGGCTCGCCGGTCTCCTCGCAATAGCCGTAGGTGTTGTCTTCGATGCGCTGCAGCGCCGCATCGATCTTGGAGATCAGCTTGCGCTGCCGGTCACGGGCGCGCAGCTCGATCGCGCGGTCGGTCTCCGACGATGCGCGGTCGGCGAGATCGGGATGATTGACGTTCTCCTCCTGCAGCGTCTGCAATGTGATCCGCGATTCCCGCAAAATCTCGTCCTTCCACGCCAGCAGCTTGGCGCGAAAATAGTCGCGCTGGCGATCGTTCATGAAAGGCTCTTTTTCGGAGGGTCGATAGTTCTTCAACTTTTCCAAGGCCAGCCCATCTGTGCGTTCGAGTGCCCGTTTCCGAATCCCTTGATCCCCTTGCGGCATCCTCTTACACGAACTTCGCAGACGAAGGGGCACTACAAATTTAAGTTTCCAGTACCGCTCTTCTATCTGAGGTTCCAGCTCGAACTCGCGGAAATACCGCAGGAAACTCGAATCGACGGCGCCAGCCAAGCAGAAAAGTTCCGCCCGCGCGCGCCTTATATAGCGGCATGTTGTGACAGACAATA
Organism: uncultured Alphaproteobacteria bacterium; assembly: GCA_963753875.1. Taxonomy (GTDB): domain Bacteria; phylum Pseudomonadota; class Alphaproteobacteria; order Rhizobiales; family Xanthobacteraceae; genus Bradyrhizobium. The sequence goes on from CAVWDY010000021.1 coordinate 122,081, forward strand.
TCGCCCCCCCGATGGGAAACGGCGCAACCCGGGGATTTCCCCCACAGGATCCCCCTTAAGCAAAGCCCAAGACTCAGAACTGTCCAGCCTTGGCCAGTTCGACTTCGACCCTTAACTCGATCTCGGACAAGACCGAATCCAGACCAGGGTCGCCTGAGGAGGATTTGAGGTTGGCGGCTGCGTCGCGTAGCCGGCTTACCGTCGAAGCATCGAAATTGCCTGATAACAGGCCGATCTTGAGGTCATCCAGCACCTCGAGCGCGCTCTTGCCGCGCTGTACTGAACGCTTGCGCCGTTCAACCGGGTCCTCGATGCCCTGCATGGCCAGGAGCGCGTCGATGCCCGCGGTCGCCTTGGGCGCCACGGCGGGGCGGGTGTCGGGGGCGGATGCCGCATCCGGCAGCGCAAAGCTGCTCGAGCCGGTTCGCCGGACGTTGCCCGCCTGAGTCCCGAGAGTGGTGCCGTTCGGTCCGTAGATGCGCATCGTGGGTCCTCGCCGGTGTCGGGCGCAGCATCGCCGCCCGTGGTTAATGCAACGTAAATGACCCGGCAAAATCTGCCGCCGGGAGGCAGTTTCGCCCGCGCCGGCGACCTGGGCCGGCGGGCGGCGTTGAGAACTTTACTAATAAAATCATACTCTTAAACTCAAGAACAGGCGTGGCACGGCGCTCGCATAGTTAATGCCGGATCGCCGTCATGGGAGTGATGGGCGGATCCAGCCAATACCTCAGCGGGGAGCAGAGGATGCCAAGCGTATACTCGGGAAAAGTGTTGCAGCTGGCCTGCGCCGCGCTGGTGGTGCTGGTGCTGGCTGTGCTTCCCGCAGGCGCGACGTCCCGGATCAAGGATCTCGCCAACATCGAAGGCGTGCGGCAAAATCAGCTGGTTGGCTACGGCCTCGTCGTCGGCCTCAACGGCACCGGCGACACCCTCAACAATATTCCCTTCACCAAGCAATCGCTGCAGGCGATGCTCGAGCGCATGGGCGTCAACATCCGTGGCGCCACCATCCGCACCGGCAATGTCGCCGCCGTGATGGTCACGGGCAACCTGCCCCCGTTCGGCACCCAGGGCACCCGCATGGACGTCACGGTGTCGGCGCTCGGCGATTCCAAGAACCTGCAAGGCGGCACCCTGCTCGTCACCCCGCTGCTCGGCGCTGATGGTAACGTCTATGCGGTGGCGCAGGGCTCGGTCGCGGTCGCCGGTTTTGCGGCCGAAGGCGCCGCCGCCAGTGTCACCCGCGGCGTGCCGACCGTCGGCCGTCTCCCCAACGGCGCCATCATCGAACGCGAGATCGAATTCGCGCTCAACCGGATGCCCAATGTGCGGCTGGCGCTGCGCAATGCCGATTTCACCACCGCCAAGCGGATCGCCGCCGCGGTCAACGACTTTCTGGGCGCCAAGACCGCGGAACCGATCGATCCCTCGACCGTGCAGCTTTCCATCCCCGCGGAATTCAAGGGCAATGTCGTTGCCTTCCTGACCGAGATCGAGCAATTGCAGGTCGAGCCTGACCTCGCCGCCAAGATCATCATCGACGAACGCTCCGGGATCATCGTGATGGGCCGCGACGTCCGCGTCGCCACCGTCGCGGTCGCGCAGGGCAACCTTACCGTCTCGATTTCCGAAAGCCCGCAGGTAAGCCAGCCCAATCCGCTGGCCCGCGGTCGAACCGTGGTGACGCCGAACACCAACGTCAAGGTTTCCGAAGACGGCAAGAAACTGGCACTGGTGAAAGACGGCGTATCGCTGCAGCAACTCGTCGACGGACTCAACGGGCTCGGCATCGGCCCGCGCGATCTGATCAGCATCCTGCAGGCGATCAAGGCCGCCGGCGCGATCCAGGCCGACATCGAGGTGATGTGATGCAAGCGGGCCCGGTCAGCGGCATCCACAGCGGCGCCCTCGCCAAGGCACCGATCCCCTACATCAACGGCCGGCCCGACTACGACTTCGCCGCCGCCCTGACGAAGGTCTCGCCGCAGGTGCAGGCCAAAGCCAAGGCCACGGCACAGGATTTCGAGGCGATGTTTCTCAGTTCGATGTTCTCGCAGATGACGAGCGGCCTCAACGGTGAAGGCCCGTTCGGCAATACGCCGGGCACCGGCGTGTGGCGCTCCATGCTGACTGAACAATATTCGAAGTCTTTCGCGAAAGCCGGCGGCGTCGGAATTTCGAACGATGTGTATCGCACGTTGATTTTGCAGCAAGCCAACCGCGTCGGCCAGACCCAGGGAAAACAGGCATGAACCAGCATTCTCAGCGGCAAACGGCGCCCGCGCCGATTGCGATGGCATCAACGCCCGCCGAGGCGCGCAAGCTTGCCGAGAACCTGATGGATGCGATGAGCGCCCTGCTCGGCGTCATCGAGCGGGAAACCGAGCTGGTTCGCGCCGGCAAAATTCGCGAGGCGATGGCTTCCGAAGCAAAGAAGTCGGAGCTGTCCCGCCGCTATGTCAGCGCGGTCACGCAACTGAAAGCAAGCCACAAATATCTGAGCGCGACAGCGCCGGAGCTTCTGACCACGCTGCACCGTCATCACGACGTGTTTCGCGCCATGTTGCAGGTCAACCTCACCGTGCTCGCCACGGCACATGCGGTATCCGAAAGCATCGTACGCGGCGTCAACACCGAGATTCAGCGCCGCAATATCCCCAACACCTACACATCAGCCGGGCGGCGCGTCGCGCCGGGACCGCGGCACATCACGCCGCTCGCAGTCAGCCGCTCGCTCTGAGCCGCGTCGGCCTTTTTTTACAGACAATTTTCATCAAATTGTTGCGCCGATATCAGCACAGCATTCAGCGCGTTCTCTAACAAATCGTTGAGGAGCGTAGTTCATAATTGCCGGCAGAGAGGGGTTGGGATTTGACTCGAGGAGAGCCAGGAGGCTGCCATGAGTACGGATTTCAGCATCAAGCCGGTGGGGACGCCGGTCGCAACGCTTATCGTATCAGCCGCTGGCAGCGCAGCCAGCGGCGCCGTCGCGCCGCAACTGCCGCCAAGTCAAAGTGTCACCGCTGTCGACGCGAGCGCGGGCAACCGCAATGATTCACAGAGCTCAAGCGATTTCGTCTCGCGTCAGGCATTTTTCGACCGCGCCGCGGCGTCGGTCGTGTTTCAGGTCGTCGACGGCAGAACCGACCAGGTCGTGCAGCAATTTCCGGACGAAGCTGTGCTACGCCGCCGCGCCTATTTCCACGCCCTGGATCTGGCCAAGGACGCGCCCACGCGGCTTCTCGCCACCGATCTCAAGGCCTGAAGTCACGGCCACGAGCAGCGATGGCAGCAAGCCTTCAGGCCTTGCCCGCCAGGCCGGCTGCGAGATTGCAGTTGATGTCGATCAGCGGCTTCAGCTTTGACGGATCCGGAGCCATCTGCATCTCGACCGTCTGCTTCATGACGAACATACCGATATTGGCGATGTTCTGACGAATTTCGATCGGCTGCGGATTTTCGCTGGACTCGGCCGCGCTGATGAAGATCGTCCACAGGCGGCGGTTGAAAAGCAGCGCCTTGTGCATGTTCGTGTCAGGACCCGCCCAGTTCGTCTGGACGTCCCGTAACTGTTTTGCCGCCTTCAGCAGCGCCTGCGCCTCGATTTCCCTGGCAGTCCCGGTGGCGTGTGACGTGCGTGAGTAGGCTTGAGCGGCATGAGACATCCATCACTCCAACTGGGGGTTACGCGGACACGGGCTCCGGAACTGCCCACGTTTTATACGTCCCTGCCTTTAAAATATGGTTAGCGGCGATTACCAAATGTGTCATGAACCGGGCAACCAAGCTGCGCTTCGACTAGCCACCGGCACAAACGCCACAGCAAAACGGCGGGGTTTCCCTCGCCGTTTTGTTTTTGTTTTTGCCGCCGCGATCAGCGCAGGAGCTGAAGCACGCTCTGCTGGGACTGGTTGGCGAGCGCCAGCGCGGATACCGCGATCGACTGGCGGGTCGACAGCGCCTGGCTGTTGGCCGCCTCCTGGTTGGCGTCGGCCAAGGTCAGGTTCGAGGCGCCGGTCTGCAGCACGTTGATCAGGTTCTTGTTGAAGTCCTGGCGGATCTGCACGATCGACAGGTTCGAACCGAGGTTAGAGGCTTCCCCGCGCAGCGTGGTGCTGGCGGCGGTCAACTGCGACAGCACTTTATTGGCCGAATTGCTGTCCAGGAAGTCGACGTTCGCCGTCAGTGTCGAAAGGCCAAGGCCCGCGTCATTGAAGGTGACGCCGGTAATTGCCAGCTTTGACGCGCCGGTCTCGTCGAACGTCAGGTTGAGGGTATCGCCGTTCAAAAGGTTGATGCCGTTGAAAGACGAGTCCTGGGCGGTGGTGTTGATCTGCTGCAGCACGTTGTTGTACTGCGCGACCAGACCGACGCGCGTTGCCTGCGAGTTCGGATCGGCGACGGGAGCTCCAGCCGCCAAGGCGGCGAACGGTGTGGCCGTGCCGCCGATCGTGCCGATCGTTGCCGAAGCCGCATTGTTCGAGGTCACGATGTTGATGGCGCCGGACGTGCTGATGCTGGCCTGCAGGTTGTTCGCTGCCAGCGCCGTATTGAGCGCATTGAGCGACGAGATTTGCCCGGAGCCGGTTCCGAAGGTGATGCTGGTCGCCGTACCGCCCCCGGTGGCGCCGATGGTGAGCGTCTGACCCTGGAGCGCCGGAGCAATGAGCTGAGTCGTTCCGGCCGTAAGACCGAACTTCGTCAGTGTGCCCGCGAGGCCGCCGATCACCAGAGGCGTCGTGGTGCCGGTGCTCAGGACAAGCTTGGTGCCATTGAGCGTCGAGGGGGTGGTGGCGCCGGTGATGCCGTCGACAGCCGCGAGCAAGTCGCCGACGGTCGCGGTGGTGAGATCGAGCGCTTCGCCGTTCGCGGTGAACGTGTTGCCGCCGGAGCTGGTGAACGAAATCGTCTTGCCGTCGATCACGAGGTTGTCCGTGCCGGCGACGGGGGCCGAGGTAATCGCCGAAAGCAAGGTGCCCGTCGTAGCCGCGCCCGTAACGACCGTACCGGTAACGAGGGCGTTGGTATTTGGGCCGAGCAGGTTGTTCGCCGTGGCGCCGGAGATGGCAGCCGAGGTCACATTGGACTTGGTCGAATAGCCGACCGGGCTCTGCAGCACCTGGTTGGCGATCGACTGCGCGTTTGCGACCAGGGCTGACAGCGAGGTGATGCCGGTATTGGCGGCCTGCAGCACCTGCACGCCGTTGCCGATGCTGTCGAGCAGGTTGCCGATGTCGCTGGCGCGGTTGTTGAGGCCCTGTGCGGTAAAGAATTCGGTCGGGTTGTCGAGCGCCGTGTTGACCTTGTTGCCGGTGGCAAGGTTATTCTGGGTCGTCGCAAGCAGCGCCGCTGTCGATTGCAACGAGAGAAGATTTTGGCGAACCGCTGCCGAGAGAACGATACCAGACATGTGTCAAGCCTTCCTAGTGTTGTGGTGACAGGTTTATCGGCACTCCTTTAAATTAGAGTTAACGCGCGCTTAAATTGTTTGATTAACGCTTTGTTACCTGACGCGCGCCCGCAAGACCCACGGGAGATCGGCCTCGTCGGGGCCCCAAAACGAAAAAACGGCGGGGTTTCCCCCGCCGTTTCGCTTTCCGTTTTTCGCCGCCGAGATCAGCGCAGGAGCTGAAGCACGCTCTGCTGGGACTGGTTGGCGAGCGCCAGCGCGGAGACCGCGATCGACTGACGGGTCGACAGCGCCTGGCTGTTGGCCGCTTCCTGGTTGGTGTCGGCCAGGGTCAGGTTGGACGAGCCGGTCTGCAGCACGTTGATCAGGTTCTTGTTGAAGTCCTGGCGGATCTGCACGATCGACAGGTTCGAACCGAGGCTCGAAGCTTCCCCGCGCAGCGTGGTGCTGGCGCTGGTCAGCGTGGTCAACACGGTGTTGGCCGAGTTGCTGTCCAGGAAGTCGGTGCCCGCGGTGAGGGTCGAGAGGCTGAGGCCGGCAGTGTTGAAGGTGACGCCGGTGATGCTCAGCGTCGACTTTCCGGTCTCGTTGAACGTCAGCTTCAGGGTATCGCCGTTCAAAAGGTTGATACCGTTGAAGGATGAGTCCTGGGCGGTGGTGTTGATCTGCGCCAGCACGTTGTTGTACTGGGCGACCAGGCTGGCGCGTGTGGACTGCGAGGTCGGATCGGAGGTGGGGGCCGCCGCCGTCAAGCTGCTGAAAGGCGTGGCCGTGCCGCCGATCGCGCCGATCGTCGACGAAGCCGCATTGTTCGAGGTCACGATGTTGATGGCCCCGGCCGTGCTGATGCTGGCCTGCAGGTTATTCGCCGCCAGCGCGGTGTTGAGGTCGTTGAGCGTCGAGATTTGCCCGGCGCCGGTTCCGAAGGTGATGTTGGTCGCCGTACCGCCGCCGGTGGCGCCGATCGTGAGCGTTTCGCCCTGGAGCGTCGGAGGGGTGAGCGCCGTCGTGCCGGCCGTAAGACCGAACTTCGTCAGTGTGCCCGCGAGGCCGCCGATCACCAGAGGCGTCGTGGTGCCGGTGCTGAGGATAAGCTTGGTGCCACTGAGCGTTGAGGCGACGGTTGCGCCGGTGATGGTGTCAATGGCCGAAAGCAGGTTGCCGACGGTCGCGGTGGTCAGATCGAGCGCTCCGCCGTTCGAGGTGACCGTGTTGCCGCCGGAGCTGGTGAACGTGATCGTCTTGCCGTCGATCACGAGGTTGTCCGTGCCGGCGACGGGGGCCGAGGTAATCGCCGAAAGCAAGGTGCCCGTCGCAGCCGCGCCCGTAACGACCGTACCGGTAACGAGGGCGTTGGTCGACGGACCGAGCAGGTTGTTCGCCGTGGCGCCGGTGATGGCAGTCGAGGTCACGTTCGACTTGGTCGAATAGCCGACCGGGCTCTGCAGCACCTGGTTGGCGATCGACTGGGCGCTTGCGACCAGGCTTTGCAGCGAGGTGATGCCGGTGTTGGCGGCCTGCAGCACCTGCACGCCGTTGCCGATGCCGTCGAGCAGGTTGCCGATGTCGCTGGCGCGGTTGTTGAGGCCCTGGGCGGTGAAGAAGTTGGTGGGGTTGTCGAGGGCCGAGTTGACCTTGTTGCCGGTGGCGAGGTCGTTCTGGGTGGTCGCAAGCAGCGAAGCTGTCGACTGCAAGGAGAGGAGGTTTTGGCGGACTGATGCCGAGAGAACAATACCGGACATTTTTCATACCTTTCTGGTGTGAAACTGTGAGCAAGCGTTACCCCGACCTTTTTCTGATCAGGAGACGGGGCACGCTGGAAGCAAGTTTCTAAGAAAGCATGAATTGAAAGGTGCACTTCCGATCCATTGATCGCGCCGGCGGCCCGCCGGCGGCACTCCCGTCGTCACGCGATATGGATAAAGGCGTTGAAAGGACAGCGCATTTTTGCCGCGCCATCCCGCGTTTACGGAGTGTTAACCACATTGGGAAAGGATGGCATCCGCGCGGACAGCATCTTTGCGTCGCCAGCGCCACCAAAGCCAGTAGTGCGTGAATTCCCACAGGATGTCCGACATAAAAGGCGGCAACGGAGAACAGGCATGGCGTTAAAAGTCGAGCTCAAGCCACACGAACGGATCATCATCGGCTCCTGCGTGATCACCAACACCGATCAGCGCGCACGCCTGTTGATCGACGGCGACATGATTCCGATTTTGCGCGAGAAAGATATCCTGACACCGGAGACCGCCGATACGCCGGCCAAGCTGGTCTATCTCGCCGTGCAGTTGATGTATATTTCGCCGGACCCGCAGGTCAATCACGGCACTTACTTCAATCTCTTGCGCGATCTCGTCACCACCGCGCCAAGCATGTGGCCCATCATCGAGGGTATCAACACCAATATCCTCAGTGGCGACCTCTATCAGGCGCTGAAGGAAGCCCGGAAGCTCGTTGCTTACGAGAAGAAGCTCCTGGACGCAGCCCGCTACAAGCAAGACGAACTTGAAGCGCGGCGCTCCGCCTGACCGGATCGCCCGAAGCGTTTTCGAGCGAAGCATGCCCTCGGACGTGATCCGGGGGTGGATACCGGTTCGCGTGAAGAAAACGCGTCAAAACAAAAAATTGGAGCCCCGGTTCTGATTCAATCAGAACCGATCAGGCTCTAAGCCGCCGGGCGCGGACACCGCCCGGCACCGGGCACGGGGCCGCCGGACGAGCGCCGGGCTCCGAAGTCAAGCACCGCGGAGACGAGCGCATCGATATCGACGACATCGGTGCGGTGATTGACGATCGCCGCGCGGATTGCGAGCCGGCCATCCAGCACCGTCGTCGATGGCGCCGAGATTCCGGATTCCTGGATGTCGGCGACAATGTCGCCGTTCAGCGTGTCGGAGTGGGCGTCGTCAGCGCGATAGCGAAAGCAGACAATATTGAGCTGAACCGGCGCCAGCAACTCCAGCCGCGGCTCCGCCAGAATTCGCGCCTCCAGATATCCGGCGAGCGCGCAGGTGCGCTCGATCATCGCTCCCAGCTTTTCGGCGCCGTAGGCTTTCAACGTGAACCACGTCTTGAGCGCCCTGAACCCACGCGACAAATCGGGCCCGAGATCGCATGGCCAGGGCGAGCCCGCGGCGAGGCCTCTGGTTTCCCGGCGCAGATACGCAGCCGGCGCGGAAAATGCCTCGCGGTGCCGCTTACCATCGCGAACGATCAGGAAGCCGGCATCGTAGGGCACCTGTCCCCATTTGTGAAAATCAAGCGCGATTGAATCGGCGTTTTCCAACCCCGCGAGCCGCGGCGCCAGCACCGGCGAAAGAACCCCGAGCGCGCCATAGGCGCCGTCGACGTGAAACCAGAGCTTCTCCTCGCGGCACAGCGCGCTCAGCGCCGGGAGATCATCGATGGCGCCGATATCCACCGTCCCGGCCGAGCCGACCACGAGAAACGGTTTCAGGCCGATCTCGCGATCCCTGGCGATCTGGGCGCGCAGCGCCGCCACGTCGACGCGGTGCGATCGATCGACCTCCACGCTTCGCAACGCATCGCTGCCGAAGCCGGCGAGGTCCATCGCCTTCTTGACGCAGCCGTGAGCGGCCGTCGACGTATAGGCCGCGAGCAGCGCACCTTCGCCGCCGACGCCGTGCTGCCTGACGATTTGCCCCAGCGCCGCCGTTCGCGCCACCAATACCGCCATCAGGTTCGCCATCGACGTTCCCGTGACGAAGATCCCGCTCGCCTCGCGCGGCAAGCGGAACATCGCACGCGTCCATTCGACGATCTGACGTTCGACCTCGATCGGAATATGATCGCGGCCGCCGAGATTGGCGTTCAATCCAGCCGCCAGCATTTCCGCCAGCATGCCAACGGCGGTGCCGCCGCCATGCACCCATCCCATGAAGCCGGGGTGAACGTTGCCCGTCGCATAGGGCGCGATGAAATCGGAAAACTCCCGGTAGACATCGCCGAGGTCGGACGGCTGACGCGGAAGCTCGGCCCGAAACCGCGCGCGAACCTCATCCGGTATCGGACGCCACACCGGGCGCTCCCGGATGGTGGCGACATAGTCGATCATGTCATCGAGCATGCGGTGGCCCAGCGCACGGATCTCGCCCCAGTCTTTCGGATCGAGCGTCTCGCTCGAGCCGGATGCCGGAGATCCCTCACGCCGCGCCGGTGTCATGCCGCCCTCTCCCGGGTGTGCCCAGCGCGACGGCGCAGCATGGCCACGAATGCATCGAACACCTTTCGCATCTGAGGCGCCTTGTACGGAAAGATTTCGGGTGGATCCATGTTGTGGACGATAGCGGTGTTGTCGGCCTCGAATATCAACAGCGCTCCGTCTCTTGTTTCCGCGCAATCCACCGTGAAGTAATCGAGCCCAATTCTATCGATCATGCCAGCCAGCGCAGTGCGATGCCGCCGCGCGAAGCCGGCGTCGAACGTCCGCATGAATGTCTCTTCCTCGAGACGCTTGCTCGCGCTCAGCGACATTCCTGCGTTGAGATACCAGATGTCCCAGCGGTCGGCGACTGCGAGATGACACGCATAGGGCCGGCCATCGACGACGACAATCCGGTACTTGCGAAACAGGCCATCGTGGCCTGCGTAATCGACAAAGCGCGAGATGAAGAACTCCTGTTCCTGCCGCTCGCCGAGATAGCGCTCCATCGCCGCGGGGTCGTCGATCTTCGCAAGACCCGCCCCCGCATGCGACCCGCGCGGTCTGACGATGACGGGAAAAGCGAAATCGGTCGCGATATCAAAGGGTGCCGCGGCTGACTGCGACAGGCCGGATAGCCGCGCGCGGGTCACCGCCGCCGTCGCCGGGATCGCGAGGCCCGCGATTCCCTGAAGCCAGCCGTGCAACTTGTCGCGATCCAGATTGCCGATGAGGTGCGGCGGATTGAGAAGCGGCCGCGGCCAGTTCGGCATCATCAGGCCGATCTTGCGCAGCGCGTCGCGGCAATCTTCGGAGCCTGACGCGACCACGATGGCGATGTCATGGTCGGGCAACGGTTCGGGCAATTCGGCTTCCGGGATGACATAGAGTGTCAGCTGCTCGATTCCGCTATCCTCCAGCAGGAATTCGATCGGCGTGTTGCTGCCCATGTCGGTCGCCGCCGCCAGCGCAAGCACGCGCAAACGGGGCTCTCGCACCGCGCACGGTGAACGGAACAATCGGTGGGATACGAGGATCTCGTGCTGAATCGCGAGACCCGCCGGTTTGTCGCCCAGCAATTGCGCGATCAGCGCCAGATCGAGCCCCTCACCCGCTTCGATGGTGCCGTCGATCAGCCTGGCGATCAGTTCCTGCCACAGCGGGCGAAGATCGATTCCCTTGGCTGCCATTCTCGTCAGTCTGGCAAGGCCGATTCGCTCCGCGCAAGGTGAACCGGCTCGCCACGGGGAAACAGCCGCCATCTCACGCAGCATCGGTCGCACGCGCGGGCGCGGCAAACTGCGACGAGATATCGCCGTAGAAAACTGACGGGCCGACATGGTCGAGCCGGCTCTCAAGGTCGGCCCATATTTCTCCGCCGATATCGGTCCAGCGTTTGCAGAATGCGAAATCCTCGCTGAGATAGGTACCGGTCGCCGGATCGATCATGCATTCGAACAGCGCAAACCGGTTGGGACTTCCCGCAAGCTTGTCGAGCGAGTGCTCGCGAAAGAATTGCAGCGAGGCGTAAGCGGGATGCGCGCACATTTTCTCGAATACGTGGCGGCGGATCATCAAAAATCCGGTCCCGGCATAGCGCACCCGCGTGAAGCCATTCACGACAGCGACGTGATCGGGATCGTTGATCTCCAGCACGTAGTCGAGCGCGGCCGCCGGCACGTTCGGCCGTTTGCCTTCGATGGCGCGCCTCGCCTTGTCCCAGTTGACGCGCTTGATGGGATAGACACCGGCCACCACGTCCGCACCGGACTCGATCAGCCGAAACACCCGATCGGGGGTAAAGCCGATATCGGCGTCCACGAAAAGCAAGTGGGTGGCCGCGGGGTCGTCGAGAAACAACGTCATCAGATTGGCGCGCGCACGCGTGATCAGCGCATCGCCATCGCGCAGCTCGACCTTGAGGTCCATGTTGGACATGGAACGCACGGCGCGCTGCAACTGGAAGATGGCGCTGGCATAGATGCTGGAGACCTGTCCGCCGAAGCAGGGTGTGGCCACCACAAGGTGAATTTGCTCGGTCATGAAGGGCTCCGGCGGGCCGTCGGCCGCGATCGTCACCAAACAGTAAATAGACGTGGTTAACGAAATCCTAACGGCGGTGGCTACGCCCCCTGCCCGGTCACGGCGGACCGGTTCCATTGCCGCAATTCATCGCCCAGGCGGACGATCACGCTGTCCCAGTCGCCGAAGGCCGGTTGCCGGAACAGTTTTGCAGTCGGATACCACGGGGTGTCGTCGCTAGCCCCGCATCCAGCGAAAATCGGCCGCATAGGGAAGCAGGATCACGACGGGCTTGCCCAGCGCGCCGGCCAGATGCGCAACCGACGTATCGACGGAAACGACGACGTCGAGCAATGAGATGACGGCCGCCGTATCGGCGAAATCGCGCAACGCGCCGCCGAGATGGACAAGGTTCGGCAGCTCACGCAGCACTTCGCCGTCCGTGTCGCGCACTTCGCTCTGAAGACTGAAACATCGCAGTTGCGGGTCTTCAAATAACCCGGCAAGCCGAGCGAGCGGGATCGAGCGGTTGCTGTCATTCTTGTGCGACGCCGACCCGGACCAGACAAATCCGGCGCGTGGCCGCTCCCGCGGCAGGCGATCGCGCCAGTGCGCCAACCGCTCAGCGGGAGGCGCGAGATAGGGAACAGACGCCGGGATCGTCTCGGGCTTCGTTGCGAAGGCGAGCGGAAGACTGAGCAAGGGACAGTGCAGGTCGAACGGGGGAAGCGGCTCGCCCTTTGAAAAGATGTCGATGCCTTCGAACCGCGACAGCAAGGACTGCAATTCCGGCTGAACCTCGCAGACGACCTTCGCACCACGGCCGGCAAGCAATGGCGCGTAGCGGATGAACTGGATGGTGTCGCCCAACCCCTGCTCGGCGTGAAGCAGAATGGTCTTGCCGGAAACCGGCGCATCTCCGAGCCATAACGGGGCTCGAAGCTGCCGGCGCTGCGAGGCAAACGCGCCGGTCTTCCAGCGCCACTCATACCCTTTCCAGCCGGCATCGAAATCGCTTAGTGACAGCCGTGTCATGGCGGCCTCGAAATGGGCTTCAGGAAATTCGGCTCCCCTCACGAGCGCGGCTTCGAAATCGGCAAGCGCCTCGAGCGGCCGGTCGAGGCGGCGAAGGGCATGACCGCGATTGGTCAGGATCCGCGGATGACCGGGCATCGCCGCATGCGCCTTGTCGTAGCTTAAGATCGCGTCCGCTGGCCGGTTGAACCGCAGAAGCGTATTGCCTCGGTTGACGAGCGCGCCGACATGGGACGGATTTTTCGCAAGCACGTCATCGAAGCCGGCGAGCGCTTCATCGATGCGGCCGAGTTCGAGACAGGCGTTTGCGAGGTTGTAGAGGATTTCCGGATGGTCCGGCGCAAGCAGCAAGGCGTTGCGATAGCTCGCGACGGCCTCCTCAAAGCGTCCCGTCGCATGAAGCGCGAGCCCAAGGTTCGACATCGCGTCCGCGGAACCGGAATTGACCCTGAGCGCCTGCGACAGGAAGCGCAGCGCCTCGACCGCGCGACGGCGTTGCAAGTTGAGAAGGCCAAGCAATTGGAGCGCATCGAAATCGTCGGGCCGGTATTCCAGAATCCCGGCACACAGCCTCTCGGCCTTGTCGAGATTGCCCTCTCGAAACGAATTGGTGGCCTGCCGCTGCATGCGAGACAGGTTCGGCACGGAGGCATTTTTCCACTTCGCCGACAAACTGGCATCTCTCCGAAGCACAGACCGTTTCGAAAGCCCGATGGCCTCGCCCGGAACACGCGGGTCAGCAGACCGCTTTCGAATCAATTGCTGCCGGCAGGCTATCATTTCCGCCTGGAATCCGCCCGCGGTGCCGCGATTTTCACCTCATACGCAAGCGCGCTTGGTCCGTAATTTGCATTGAAAATCGATAACGCCTTCATGACAGAGGTGATCCCCATGCGATTTCGCCTGATTTCCCGCGCCTCGGCCCTGGTTGCTTGCTTTGGTCGCAGCAGCCCGTCTGCGCCGAGACCACCCTTCGTATCGCGATGACCGCGTCCGATATCCCGACGACGACCGGCCTTCCCAATAACGGCTTCGAAGGCATGCGTTTTCTCGGCTATCCGATTTTCGAGGGGCTCGTGCTGTGGGACCTGACCAGCACGGATCATCTCGCCGACCTGCGTCCGGGATTGGCCGAGAAATGGGAGCAGGCGCCTGACGACAACAAGACCTGGATTTTTCACCTGCGCCACGGCGTCAAATTCCACGACTGGACTGACTTCAACGCCGACGCGGTGGTCTGGAATCTCGACCGCTACTTCAAGAGCGACAGCCCGCAATACGAGGTTGCCAGTTCCGCGATGACGCGGGCGCGGGCGCCTTTGGTCGGCGCTTACAAGAAGGTCGACGATTATACGGTTGCGATCTCAACGACCAAGCCCGCTTCATACTTCCCCTTCATGGCCGTCTACATGCTATTCACCTCGCCCGCTTCCTTCGAGAAGGCAGGACGCGATTGGGCAAAGGTGGCGACGCTGCCCGCTGCCGGCACCGGGCCTTTCCGCATTTCGAAAGTCATCCCGCGCCAGGAAGTCGATCTCGTTCGATGGGACGGCTACTGGGACGCTGCGAAGAAAGCAAAAGTGGACAATGTGGTGCTGATGCCGATCCCCGAAGCCAATACCAGGCTCGCGGCCTTGCGTTCGGGCCAGGTCGACTGGATCGAAGTGCCGCCACCCGACGGCATTGCTTCCCTGAAAGCGGCAGGCTTCACCATCACCACGGGCTCCTACCCGCATGTCTGGCCCTGGTTTTACAACATCGGCGCGACAGGCAGCCCCTTCAAGGACGTCAAAGTCCGCCAGGCTTTGAATTATTGCATCGATCGCGAGGGATTGGTGACCTTGCTCAACGGGACGGCGGAGCCATCCGCAGGCTGGCTCAAAGCCAGTGACCCGAATTTCGGCTCTCCGGAAAACCGCTACAAATTCGATCCCGCCAAGGGCAAGAAACTGCTCGCCGAGGCCAGCTTCACGCCCGAAAAACCGCTTGTCTTCAAGGCGATGATTTCGACTTCCGGCTCCGGGCAGATGCTGCCCTTGCCGATGAACGAATTCCTCCAGCAGAATCTGAAAGAGGCCTGTGGCGTGGATGTCGAATTCGATGTGGTCGAATGGCAGATCCTCCTGAACGCGGCCCGCGCCACGCCTGACAGTCCGAATCTCAAGGGAGCGATGGTGCTCAATATCAGTTCGCCGTCTTCCGACGTCGGCGTCATGGCCCGCTATTTTTCCTCCGCGAATTTTTCGCCCAACGGCTTCAATTTCGAGCAGTGGAAGGATGACTCGTTCGACAATGCGCTGACGGCCCTTTCGGAAGCGAGCGACCCCGCGGTGATTTCAGGCGCGCTGCGCAAGGCGCATGAACGGCTCGTCGACAACCCGCCCTGGCTTTATATCGTCCACGACCTGAACCCGCGCGCGATGAGCCCGAAGATCAAGGGTTTTGTCTCGCCGCAGTCATGGTTCATCGATTTGACGCTTGTCAGCATGCAATGAAACCTCGTTAGCTCTACTTCTCCAGATACCTCGCCGGCGGAAAGTCGCGCGAGTAAACCGGATTGGCCAGGAAGGCTTGCTTGCCGTAGGTCCAGAACTGACTGACGTCGGGATAGGTCTTGAAGACCGAATTGACGAGCCGTCCGTCCTTTCGCGTCACCTTGCGCAAGTAGACGTTGCCAACGACGTTGCCGAGATCGTCAAACTTCACCGGTCCCCGCGCCGTTTCGACGTTGGTCGCGCGAAGCGCGGCCATCAATGCAGGCTTGTCTTCAACCTGGCCATTGACGGCCTTGACGGCGGCTTCAAGCACCGCGCCGTTGACGTAAGTGCTCGCCGCATAGAATCCCGGATCGTATTTGAATTCTTTTCGGAATGCCGGCGCGAAGGTCTGGTTCGGCTTGGCGTCGAGTTCGGCCGAATACCAGCAGGTGGTGATGATATCGAGCGCTTCGTCACCCATGTTGCGCAGCACCGCTTCGTCGAGCGCGGTCATTCCGCCGATCACCTGCATCTTGTCCTTCAGGCCGTAGTCGACGAATTGCCGCAAGAAACGGAAGCCGTTCGAACCGGCAAAGCCCAGAAAGATCGCGTCCGCACTCTTCAATTGCGCCACGTAGCTGCCGTAGTCGGGCACGGTCAGCGGCGGAAACAGCTTTTGAACGATCTGGCCGCCATTGTCCTCAAAGACGCGCTGAAAGCCGGCGCACATCTCCTGGCCATAAGCGATGTCGTCGGCAATGGTGATCATCTTTTTGAACTTGAGTTCCTTGGCGGCATATTCGCCGAGCGGATGCGCGCATTGGGAAGAAGTGGAGGTTGCGCGGACGAACCATGGATTTGCGCTGCGCTGGGTCATGTCCTCCGCCGCGGCAACCGAAAGCGTCGGGATCCTGTTCTGACGGATATAGTCGTCGATCGCCAATGCCTCGAACGCCGCGAGCGGTCCGATCAGGCAATGGACATCGTTCTTCTCGACCATTTCCTGGGTCTTGCTGCGCGCCGTCGCCGGAACGCCCGCGGTATCCCCGGTCACCAGCTCGACCTTTCGGCCCGCCATCATGTAGTCGCGCTCCTTCAAATACATGATCAGCGCGCGCTCCATATCGATGCCGCCGGAAGCAAGCGCTCCGGTCTTGACCGTCAAAAGGCCGATCCGGATCGGGCCGGCGGCGGCGCGCGCTTTGTGGGGCGCCATGACGCTCGACAGGCCAATTCCCGCAACACCCGATATAAATTCACGGCGTGAAATTTTCATAATGTCCTCCCTGATATTTTCTTTGATTCCGATCGACCGGTTGATTTGATTTTTCTTAGCGACTTCTGACAACCGGAACCACGACGTGGCAAAAACCTTTTTGGTCGATATGGAGCGTGGTCGTTCCTGCGAACAGCCCCTGCGGCCGGTCGCGCGGATCATCGTGTAGAAATGGTCCGCATCCCAGCAATTCGTTCTTGAAATTGGAGAGTTTCGCACCCGTCGTTGCCTGCCACGCATAATCCTTTCCGCGAACGCTCAACGCAATGCGATGCCCTTTGGGCACGACGATCGAAGTCGGCCATATTTCAATGGCGAGATCAACCGGCTTGCCCGGCTGCAACCGCTGCACCTCGTCATGGCTGTGGTAGGGACGGTACGGCCGCGACAAGGTTTCATCGAGCTTGCGATGCGACGCGCGCAGCCAGCCTTGCGCGACGGGCGTGTGCGGATCGATCGCGCCAGCAAAAGTCACCTCGCGCAAATCGGAACTGAAGACGCGGAAGACGACAAAGATATCGGCGTCCTCGGTGCTGGACGAAATCCGCAAATTCGCCGCCAGCGGTCCTGTGATCTCGGTTTCCTCCGTCAGGGGCCGCGACATGAAGGTCAGCCCGTCGCCCATCGCCGCAAAACTGACCGC
The DNA here is from genome assembly GCA_963753875.1 of uncultured Alphaproteobacteria bacterium. Classification (GTDB taxonomy): domain Bacteria; phylum Pseudomonadota; class Alphaproteobacteria; order Rhizobiales; family Xanthobacteraceae; genus Bradyrhizobium. The sequence continues at coordinate 139,106 of CAVWDY010000021.1, forward strand.
CGCATCCTCTGCGGGCGGGGCCAAGGAAAGCGTCTGATCCCTGGGATCGAGGTAGAACCTGGTCCAAGCCGTCGACGGCAGCGGCCAGTCGGCCTCGTGCCGTTCGACGAAGCGATCGACGTGGCGGACCTGCAACCGCACTTTCGGCTGCTCCGCCCAACCATTGGCTTCGCCCTTGAGGTAGAAATCGAAGAACCGTTTCTGCAAGTTTCGTCCATAGTCGGTGTAGAAATGCGTCCAGTGCTCGAGGCCGTGGCATTCCAGCCACTTCTCCTTGGACGCCGCGCGGACAAAGCCTTCAAAATTTCCCCGCGTGTGCAGACCCTGACCGCCCCAGTTTGCCGCCGACAGAAACGGCACGGTGACCTTGTCCCAGTTCGGCGAGCGCGCTTTGTGGTAATCATCGTCGAGCGGATGGGCGAGAATATCGTCGCCGAAACTCGACCGGTTACGCGCCAGTTTATCATCCGACATGGTTTCGTCGCCGCACACCAGGGCGCCGTTGACGACACTACGGGGTCCCCGCTCCCCCAGCCCGAACTGCACCGTCTTGACCTGCATGTCGTACCAGTTGGCCCAGAACGTCGACAGAATGCCGCCGTGGTGCGTCATGTCGCGATACCAGTCGGCCGCGCCCTCCCAGATGCACATCGCCTTCAAATGCGGCGGTTGCAGCGAAGCCACCTGCCACTGGTTGATGGCGTAATAGGAGATGCCGTTGAGACCGACCTTGCCGTTCGACCAGCTCTGGACGCCGGCCCATTCGATGCATTGATAAAAATCGCGCGTCTCCCGCGGCGAAAAATGATCGACATGGCCGGGCGATCGTCCGGTCCCGCGCGAGTCGACGCGCACGCAGACATAGCCGTGGGGTACCCATTTTTCCGGATCGACCACTTCCCAATTCTGATACTTGTTGGTCGATCCGTAAGCCACGTCCGGGTGGTGTGCGATCATGGCCTGCCAGGCGCTCGGATAGCCCTTCTGAAAAGCGAGCCCCTTGGCGTAGGGACCATAGGTCAGGAGTACCGGCCATTTCCCCTGCACCTTCGGCCGGAACACGTCCGCCCGCACCGCCACGCCGTCGTCCATGACGATCCCGACGTCCCACTCGATCAGCATACCGTCCTGCTCGACCGGCTCGGCCATTTCCCCGTCCTTTTCTTTTTGGCGTCTTGTCGGGCGAGTGTTCAGTTTTCCGTTCATTTTATCAAACGAAAAATTCCGGCCGCCAAGGGCACGCTTTATGTAGGGATTTGGATTGAGAGCGCCGGTCGCGTCCTCTGCAATGTCGCGGGAGCCCCGCCGGCTGAAGCGCGCGAAACGTTGTCAGCCCTGTCGGCCTATCGCTACGCCGCGTGCTCCTGGGAGAGCCGGGCGTGGCGATGCAGCATCGCCGCGAAGGCTTCGAAGATCTTGCGCATCTGCGGCGGCTTGTAGGGAAATACCTCAGGTGAATCCATGTTGTGGACGACCGCGGTGTTGTCGGCCTCGAAAATCAGCAACGCGCCGTTCTTGTTTTCCGCGCAGTCGATCGTGAAATAGTCGAGACCTACCCGGTCGGCGATGGCGGCGAGTGCGCTTCCATGGCGGACCGCAAAATCGCGGTCGAAGTCGCGCATGAAGCTTTCCTCTTCGAGGCGCTTCTCCGCATTGAATGCCATGCCGGCGTTGAGGTACCAGATGTCCCAACGGTCGGCGATCGCCATGTGACAGGCAAAGGCCCGGCCATCGACGAACACGATCCGGTATTTGCGGAACAGGCCGTCCTCGCCGGCATAATCGACGAAGCGCGCGACGAAGAATTCCTGCTCCGTCCGGTCGGCCAGATATCGCTCGACCATGGCGCCATCGTTGACCCTGGCGAGCCCGACGCCCGCATGCGAGCCGCGCGGCCGAACGATGATCGGAAATTTCAGCTCCGCCGCCACGTCTGCGAGACCCGTATTCGAACGGGCGATCTCGGATAGCTGCGCGCGCGTCACGCAAGCGGTGGCGGGGATATCCAATCCTTCGATGCCGGAAAGCAGGCCATGCAGCTTGTCGCGATCCAGATTGCGGACAAGGCGCGGCGGGTTCAGCAGCGGCCGCGGCCAGCGCGACGCCACCACATCGATCTTGCGCAGCGCCTCAAGACATTCCTCGGAATCGGAAGCGATCACGATCGCAACGTCGTGCTCGGGCAGCGGTTCGGGCAATTCAATCCCTGCGACGACGTAGAGCGTCTGCAGCTCGATCCCGGAATTCTCCAGCAAGAACTCGATCGGCGTGTTGCCACCCATGTCGATGGCCGCCGCGAGCGCAAGAACGCGCAGTTTCGGCTTTTCCGACGAACATGGCGACCGATACAATTGATGAAAGGCGAGCACTTCCGCCTGAATGGCAATTCCCGCCTGCCTGTCACCGAGGAGCTGCGTGATCAGCGACAGATCGAGCCCCTCGCCCGCGCCGGCCGTGCCGGCGGCAAGCTTCGAAATCAATTCGTCCCGCAATGGGCGAAGATCGGCGCCCTCGAACGCCATCGTCGTCAATCTGGCGAACCCGATCCGGTCGGCGCTCGGGTAGCGCGCAAGACCGGTCGCCGCGCCGCCCTCAGGCTCCATGGGAAACCCCCGCTTCAAGGCCGCCGCTACGAGCGAGCAACCCCTCAAGCTTCGCAACGGCGGTGCCGACATCATCAAGTGCGCGCTGCAAATTCCCGCGCGCGGTGTCTTCGTCGGATGACCACGCTTCCGAGACGAGGCGCGCGCTCGCGCTGATGCGAAGCGCCGCGGCCGGATACCTCTCGTCGCACCCCAACGCGACGGGCTGGCCGATCAGGCAAGGTTTCGCGGCATTCTCCGGATCATCGGCGGACGCCGCACTTGCCGGGCCAAGGGCAAGCGCGCGGTACAGCGTCCTGCAACCTTCCAGGGAGAGGACGCCAGCCCCCTGCCGGATCACGAACGAAAAGATCGTCCGCTGAGCCAGTTCTTCATCGTCGATGCCGGTGTCGCCTTGCCGTTGCTGCGGCGGCAACAGCCGAAGCGACGGCGAGGATGCGATGATCCGCTCGACCCCCTTGCCGAAGGTCGTCAGCGCCATCCCGCGAAATTCGTCGGGCACACGATAATAGGCCCCGATTTCCTCGAGCGCAGCTTCCCAGCGGAGCCATTGGCCGAAATTGGCCCGTACCGGGAAACGCGACCGCAGGTTCGGCCAGTTTCGCGGCCAGTCGCCGCGGCTGTTATATTCGAGAAGTCCCGGCGCGATGTCGGTGGCCGCATCGAGATCATCGGCGAGCACCGAGGGCACCAGCAGCGCACCGCTGAAGGGCGGGCCGGTAAAGAACTTCGACCCGGTGATGAGGACCATATATCCGCGATCGAGATATTTTCGCAGCCGCGCGCGGCCGAGCCGCATTTGGCAGGCGTCGACGACGATCTGAACCTGGCCGGGCCAGCGCGCCGAGATTTCGTCGAGGCATCGCTCGCTCGGGGCCCGCCAGCCGAACTTCGAGGAATCCATGACTTGAAGAAGCACCTTGCTTCCGTTGGCGACCGATCTTTCGACCGCGCCGAGAACCTGGGAATCGCTGGCCGTTTGCGGGCGCGCTTGTCCTGCCTCGTCGAACAGCCGCAGCGCGACGCTGTCGACGGAACGTGCGAGCCCCGCGATGGGCTCGCCCTTCCGAACCTGGCCTCCATTCGCGGTCGCGGCGCTGAAGTGATATCCGCGCGCCGTATTGACGGTTCCGCTACCGGTTTGATCGGCCGCCACGACGACCGTCGTCAAAGCGGGGCCGAGCAGCGCGCGTGCGAGGAACAGCGCCTGAAGCTGCGAGTCCGTGCCCGACGGCGAAAAGACAACATCGGCCTTTGTTCGGGACAGGCCGAGACAGGCCTTCAATTCGTCCCGCATCGCCTCGATGCGCGCATCGAACGCGGCTTCGATGCCAACCGCAATGGCGGACTGCATCAGCGTTTCCCGCGCACGTCGCGCGCGATCGTAAGCGCGCTGCGATATCGACGTCGCCGTGCTTGAGGAGAAGCTCAGCGTGTCCGGACAAGGAAATGGCTGGCAGCCATATTCATTGAACCCGCTTGCCGGATTGATGGTCAGCCGCGGGTCGCCGCCGCCGCTGAGCAGCTTATCCAGCGGCGCGAACAGCTTGGCCATGGCGGAAGCGGAACGGGATTGTTCCCCGGAGATCGCCTTCTCGGCTATCTGGAATCGAACGCCACCCTCAAGCATTGCAAAGACCCCACGCCCAAACCGCTATGCCTGGCCGGTGCGGCATAAAGGCCCCAATGGCAGCTAACGCGGCGTTAACCCGCTTTCCGAGAAGTAAACAGGTATGGTTAACGAAAGCTTTATTCCGGGCGATGCGCGGGATCGCCCGTTCCGCCTCCGGGCATGGCCGCGGCTTAACCGCCCGGCAGAAGGAATTTGGTCAGCGTCAACCCGGCCAGCATGGAGGTGGTTTGGTAGGATGCCTGCAAGGTTGTCTGCAGCGCCAGAATCTCGCTGGCCACTTGCTGCGTCGAAACGGTTTCGGTCTGGTCGACGATGTTCTGCAGCATGGTCTGGGTCTGGGATTGCCGGGCGCTCGCCTCCTTCATCGTGTTCTGGGCGACGGCAAAATCGGTCTGAATCTCCGAGATGGTCTGCTGACCTGGTTGGGGCGTCAGGTTTGTCGCGGTGCGCTCACTGAGCGCTGAGACCTGGGCTGCCGAATTGGCGCCCGTCGGAGACGTCGTGACGGCGGCGAATACCGCAACCCCCTCGAGCGCCGCACGGATCGCCTGCTCGTTGGCCTGCGCGCCATATTGAACTGATATCGATGAATCGATTCGGGCCGTCGACGATCCCCGCGGCGAGGGCCCGGAATTGCCGGTATACCAGGACACGGTATTGGCCGAGCCGTTCACCAGCGCAGTGGCGGTATTCAAAGGCAAGCCCGAGACCCGCAGCGGCGGCTGGGTCGCGGTCACGGTCGGGCCAAAGCCGAGCGCTGCCAACGCGGGCGCGTTCGAACTCGTGACAGACAAGCTCGCGGCGTTGTCGGTGTGCAACGTGATCACGCCGCCGCTGATGGTCGAGGGCGTCGAGGTGCCCGTGATCGAATCGATCTTGGACAACAGCGTCTGGATGCTGTCGGTGACGTTGAGCTGGTTGCCGGTCGCGCCGGAGGCGACAAACGTGATCGGCGTGCCGTTGACGGTGATGGTGTCGTTGGGCGCGAAACTGGTGGAGAGCGAATCCGTGCCTGCGACACCGGACAAGGCGGTCGCGCCGGTGATCGGCGCGGGCGGCGCAGCCTGGTTGTTGACCACGCTTCCCGTGGCCGTTCCGGCGGGATCGAAGAAGTTGTGCCCCGCGGCAACCGCGGAAGCCGCCACCAGCGTTGTATTGGCGAGCGTCCCGATCGCCGTGTTCAGCGCCGCGGTCAGATTGCCGGCAGTCAACGTCGGTGTCGCGCCGATGGCAAAGCTGCCGGTCGGCGGCGGCGTCGCACTCGATGCCGTCAACTGAACGGAGGCGGTGGTGCCATCAGGGAGATTGAAGATGAGGCTCACCTGGTCGCCCGGGTTGGGATTGGTGGCGCCAAGGCTGATCGAAACGCCCGCCGGCGAGCCCGACGGACCCGTCACTGTCGCACCGGTCAGCGAGGAGGAGACCGAACTCAATTTCAGGCCGAACGGCGAGCCGGCGACATCCTCGGCGACCGACACCGACGTCGGGATCGGCTGCGTGATCACCAGACGGCCGAGGCCCGCGGTGCCGTCCGCCTGCGCACGCTCGGCAATTACCTGCTTCAAACCGGCCTGGGTGCCGTTGCCGTTCAGGATGTTGTCGACGGTAGCAACCGACGGCGTGTTGATCGCGCTGCCGGAAAAGATGAAGCGATCGCCGGCCTGGGTGTTGAGGATTCCCACGAGCGAAGTCAGCTCGGCCTGAGCGTTCTGCTGCGCGATGGTTTGTCCGGAACTGCTGAGGCCCTGCGGCGTAGAGGCCGCATCGCTCTGCACCTGCCCCGCGATCTTCGAAAGCGACTGCAGCGCGGTATTGGCGGCGTTGATGGTGGTATTGACGTTGGTGATCGTATCGGTGAACGCGGAAATGCTGGCGAGCTGGGATCGCGCGGCGATCGCGAAGCCCTCACCGACGCCCATGCCGGAATAGGTGCTCGATTTCTCGCCGGTCGCGAGCTGCGTCGACAGGTCCGTGAGCTGGGTGTTGAGATTCTGTACGGCCTGACCGAACAGCGAACCTCCAGGGCCTATGATACCATTGATTGCCATGTCACTCGCCTTACAACTGGATCTGCATCAAGGTCGTCATCATGCTTTGAACGACCGACATCACGTGGGCATTGGCGGCATAGGAATTCTGCAACGCGATCAGGTTCGACATCTCGTTGTCGATGCTGACCTTGGCTGTGGAATCGAATTTCTGCTGCAACGTGCTGACCACGACGTCCTGGCCTTGCTGCAACTGCGTCGCCGACGTGGCCGCGTCGGCCTGCTGGCTCAGGAACTGCTGCAGGTAGTTGCCGACCGTGCCGCTGAACGGCGCGGTAGCTGAACCCAGTCCGGTTTTCGGCGAGTAGGTGAACGTGCCCGTGGTCAGCTGGGAGAAGAGAAAGTCCGAACGCGTGGTGTCGCCGGCTGGCGTCGGCGGCGAATTGCTGTAGACCATCAGGTTCGACGGACTGTTGAGCAGCGCGGAATTGACCGTGATGCGTCCGGCAAGGCCGGTCATTTGCGAACCGCTGCCGGTGATCGCGCCCGTATAGAGCGCGCCGGCATCGGTGAACATTGGCAGCTGGGGGCTGCCGCTTGTCAGCGACGACACCGTGGCAGTGACGGAGGCCGCGTTAACGGTTGCGCCGGTGGTCAAGTCATTGACCACGCGCAGCGTCGAGCCGGACGGATTGGAGAATTGCAGATGGTTCAGGCCGAGCGCCGCGTTCAGCTGCGTCACCACCGAGGCCAGACCGCCGGAGAAATTGATCCCGATCACCCTTGGGCTGACGTTCGGCGAACTCGGCAGCGGCAGCGCGGTCGGATCATCGACGCGCACGATCGACACCTGCTGCTTGGCGCCGGTCGTATTGTCCGTATAGGTAAGGTTGATGGTATTGCCCGGCTGCAGGTTGGCCACGTTGAGGTCGAAGCCGGATTGCGACCCCGAAGTCACGGCCGTGCCTGAAGTGGTTTGATCGGAAAGCGAACTGGCGAGCGTCGCGGCCAGCTGATCGACCTGGGTCTGCGCCTGCACCAAAGTCTGGTCGCGCAGCGTCAGGTCGGCGGCGATCCGACCCGAGGTGATCACCCTGTTCGCGACCACATCCATGCTGCCGCCATTCGGAAGCTTGATCGTCAGCGACCCCACCCCGGATTTGGTCGGATCGGCGTTGTAGAGCGCGGTGGGGTTCAGCGTCCCCGCTGACGAGAATGCGAACTGGGAGGCCTGGCCGGCACCCACGAGCTGAATGCCGGCATTGGTGAACACGCTGGTCTGGTTGGCGCCGTCGGTGATCGTCCGAACATCCATCAGTTTCGCGAGATCGTTGATCGCGTTATCGCGCTGATCCATCAGCGAAGCGGCGGCGGGATCGGTCGGAGTAAAACTCTGCAGCTGGGTGTTGATGGACGCAATCCGGTTCAAATCCGTGTTGGCCTGGTTCACGGACGAGCCGATATCCTGTTCGGCGTTCGAGCGCAGCGTCTGGATACCTTGAGACGTTGAATTGAGCTGTTGCGCCAGCGCCTGCGCCGCCCCCAGCGCCGTCGTCTGCGTGGTCAGACCGCCCGCACTTGTCGAGAGCGCCTGGAGCGACGTCGTAAGATTGTTGAACGCGGTCTCTAACGTCCCGGTGCTTCCAGGCGTGCCATAGAGGCTTTGCAGCTGACCCAGAATATTCGAGGTCTGGTCCGCAAAGCCGCCGCCGGCGATTTCGGTGCGCAACTGGCCCTGGATAAACAGATCCAGCTCGCGGTTGACACCGGTGACCTGGACGGACGCACCGGGCCCGCCACTGGGCAACTCAATCTGGTTGACGTTCTCGGTGACGTAGCCAGGCGTGTTGGCGTTGGCGACGTTCGCCGACGTGATCGAAAGCGCGACCTGGTTGGCGCGCAGGCCGGACATCGCACTGGCAAGGGCTGAACTCAAACCCATCTTTATTGCCCGCCTCGAATTAGGTCACACTGACTCTTGCCGGCGCCGGTCAGCGCAGCACGTTCAGCAAACTCTGCACCATGTCGTTGGCCGTGGTGATCACCTTGGTGTTCGCCGAATAGGCCTGCTGGGTCACGATCAGCTTGGTGAATTCGTCGGCAATGTCGGTGTTCGACCCCTCCAGCGACGAACCGCTGATCGATCCGGAGGCGCCGGTGATCGCCGGACCGGACAGATCGGTAACCGCATAGGCGCCGCCGTCGAGCGCCTTCAGGTAGTTGGTGCCGTTGAAGTGCGACAGCGTGACGGAGGCAAGATCGATGTTCTGCCCGTTGGAGAACGTTCCGACCACAAGTCCGCTGTTGTTGATGGCCACCGACTGAAGCTGGCCGGCGGCAAAACCGTTCTGCGTGATGCTGCCGATGGTGGCGGTGCCGCCCGCGCTGGCGAATTGGGTCAGTGCGCCGGAGCTGATGTTGAGCGAGAGGGTCCCGAGCGATTGACCGCCCACCGTGACACCCGGGATCGAGATGGAAGAGCCCGTTGGACTCGACAGGGCTCCGTTGGTGTTGAATGTGAAGTTCTGGCCGGCATTGACCCAGCCGACCTGCGCACCGGTGGCGTTGGGATTGGTCTGGTAGAAAAGGTTCCAGTTGTCCACGTGCGGACTGCCTAAACTGGCGCTGTCGGTTTTGGCCCATCGCAGCTGGATGTTGATCGGCGTTCCCGCCGAGTTGAAAACCGTTACCGCACCGCCGCTGATGCTCTCATTGTCGAAGGTCGCGACGTCATTGCCGACCACGAAGCCGGTGCCGGCCGTGCCGCCGCCGGTTCGGGCTGCCGTCTCGGTGGTTGCGAAACCGAGCGCTCCGAACCCAGGCGAGGAGCTGGAGACCGAAAGATTCTGCGCCACACCCGTGTGCAGCGTGATCGCGCCGTTGGTGGCGTTGATAGTGGGCGCGACGCCGGTGATCGTACCGATCGCCCCAAGCAGGGTTCCAACGGTGTCACCGACGTTGATGTTAAAAGGTCCAGCACCGGCGAAGGAACCTGACGTCGCGGCAGCCGAAAAATTAATGACCTTGCCGTCGACTGTCATGGAGTCGCCTATCGAAAAGGGCTGGGTCAGCGAGTTGCTCGGAGCGGCTCCGGACAGTGTCGTTGCGGCGGAGATCGGAGCCGCCGGTGAGGCCTGGTTCAGGGCGGCTGCGCCGGTCACGGTAGCGTCGCCGTAAGGCGTTGCCGGAGTGCCCGCCACTTCCGGGTTCTGGCTGAAATCGGCGGGGTTGAGGCCGCCCGCGGCCGTGATCGTGCCGGGAAGCGCGGACGGACTTGCCGTCGTGACCGGTACGGTCGGAAGATTCGCGGCATATTGAATCGCGGTGGTCGCCTGCGCCGGAATGAAATTGTTCTGGAACTGCAGGACCTGCGGAACGTTTCCGAGCGGGTTTCCGGTCTTCGGATCGACCGCCACGCCCATCAGGTAGTAACCGGCGCCGTTGACCAGATTGCCGTTGGCGTTGACCTGGAAATCGCCGCGGCGCGTATAATCGGTGACACCGTCGAAGACCGGCACATTGTCGGTGATTCCGGTTGCCTTTTGCACCGAGAAAAATCCGTCGCCATTGATCGCCATATTGGTCGCTACCGTCGAGGACGAGACGGTGCCTTGCGTGGTGATCGTCGCTTGCGAGTGGGCGGTCACGCCGCCGGCAACTTGCTTGTTAGGCGTCGTGGCGTCCGGGATGAGATCCTCGAAACTGGTGCCGATGCCTTTGTAACCAGTGGTGGAGGCATTCGCGATGTTGCCCGAAATGTTCTGCAACGCGAAGGATTGAGCCTGCAGGCCGCCAACCGAGGTGTTAAGCGCGTCGAAGATACCCATAACGTTGTCTCCACATTCGATCCGGGCGGCCAGGGCGCATTGCCACGCATGGCCGTCATCGAGGGAGACGTCGCAATCGTCGTGCCAAATTCGAGAATCGAGTTATTTCAAATACTTAAATGAAAATGCCCCGGTCCGGGGACCGGGGCACAATTGCCGGGCGGGCAACAATTGCCGGGGAGCAAAGTCCAAAATCAGCTCGCCGATGGCGCCGCCGGATGGAACACCAGGGCGTAGCCGTCCATGCAATAGCGCAGGCCGGTCGGCTTCGGCCCGTCGTCGAACACGTGGCCGAGATGACCGCCGCAGCGGCGGCAATGAACTTCGGTCCGCAGCATTCCGAAGGTGCGGTCCTCGGTCTTGCCGACGGCATTCTCGAGCGGCTGATAAAAACTCGGCCAGCCGGTGCCGCTCTCGAATTTCGTCTCCGAGGAGAACAGCGGCAGATCGCAGCCCGCACAGGCAAAGGTACCCTTGCGGTGCTCCTTGAGCAGTGCGCTCGACCACGGGCGCTCGGTGCCTTCCTTGCGCAGTATTTCATACTGCTGCGGGGTGAGCTGGGCGCGCCATTCGGCATCGGTCTTTTCGATCTCGAATTTCCCGGCCGCCCTTGCAGGTGCGCCTCGCAGCCAGCGGAGGGCCGCAAAGCCAAGCAAGCCGGCAGTAGACGCGAGAAGGATACGGCGGTCGATCATGATGGTCTCCGTGCGAAGCAAACTGCGGGTGGTTCGCTGTCAAATACGGGGCGCGGGGGTGAAAGTTACACGGATCCTTGAGGAAACTTCTCACTTTCTTGCGAGCAATCATAGCAGCGGCAATGCTTCATCCAGCTCCTCGCAAGCGGGCCGCAAGGTCAGGAAAGGCCATCACTTTCGCCGGGGTTCGCCGCGGCAGGAGGTCGAGGATGCTCCAGGCGAGAACGTTCCGGACGAGCAAGTTCAGGATTCGGCCGGCGCGGCGGCGGGCGGGGCCGCGGCGGCCGGGTTCCGGCCTGCCGGTTTGCCTCGGCCACACGCGCATCGCGCATGCGCTCCTGAGTCCGCACCCTCTCCCGGTAACGGGCCAAGGCGCCGGCGGCAGCAGAGCTCCCCCGCCGCCACATCCCGACCGCATGTCCAGCGACCCGGCCGGTCGTGCCACCCGCCCATACCAATTCGAACGGCGAAAACAGCCGCCAACGCTCATCGCCCCAGAGAATGCTGCGGGCAATCAACTGCCCGGCCATCGCCGTTGTGTTCATCCCCTGGCGGCCGAAGCCGCTCGCGACCCACAAGCCCTTACGCAGCTGGCCGATCTGCGGCATGCCATGCACGGTCTGGCCGACGGCGCCACCCCACACCTCCGCGATCTCGACCCGTCCGAGCCGGGGAAAGATCGTGCGGATCCGGCGCGCGATCGCGGACGAGAAACGCGCTGGCCGGGCATCCCAGGTGGTTTCGGGGCTCGCCCACATCAACCGGTCGTCGTTCACGATCCGGAAGTGATCGATGCCATCGGTGTCGGTCACCGATCCCTTGAACGCGATCGTCTCGGCCAGACGCTCGCCGAGCGGCGCGGTGATCGCGGCGTAGCGCCAGACCGGCAGCAGCGTTTCCGACAACCGCCGCGAGGGCGCACCGAGATGGACGTTGCCGGCGAGCACGATGTGCGACGCGCGCAACCGCGCCGAGGGCGTGACGATACGCTTGCGTATGCCGGATGCGTCGATACTGACCACCGGCGTGTCCTCGAATATCCGCGCCCCCGCTCGCCTCGCCAGCGCCGCCAGACCATGGACGTATTTGCGGCCATCGACCTGGAATGCCTTCGGAAAATACACGCCATGGAAATAACGATCGGTCTTGAGGTGATCGCGAACGCGGTCGATCTGCCAACCCTCGACTTCCGTTTCGAAATCCTCAGCCAGCATCTGCAGCTCGCTGATCAGCCGGTCGCCGGCATCGACGTTGGAGACCTCAAGCGCGCCGTCGCTGAGCGCAATCCCCGGCATCAATTGCTCCGACGCATTGGCCCGCACAAAATCGGCGCCCTCCTTCGACAGCGCCCAGAGTTCCCTGGCGTCTTCGATGCCGACGCGTGCGATCAGGTCTTTGATTGGAAGACCGTAGCCCGGCATCACCGTGCCGAGCTGGTGGCCGGATGCGCCCCAGCCGACGTTCCGGCCTTCGAGCACGGCGACGCTCGCGCCGAGGCGCGCAGCCTCCAGAGCGACCGTGAGGCCGGCAAGCCCCGCGCCGACGACGCAGATGTCGACGTCCAGATCGAACGAAAGCCGTGCTTGCGCGCGCGTCGCTCCGGTGTCCGGCCCGCGGGTCGTGCGTGTAGAAATCTCGCTCATATCGTTTTCTTACGGATCGATCTGGCGCTTGTCACCTTGTCCTGAGCGTCAGTCTGTACATTAATCCGGGAGGCTTGAACCGAATCGAGATGCGCCATGCGCCGTTTAATGCTGCTGCGGCACGCCAAGACCGAAAACGACGCCCCGAGCGGCCGCGATCAGGACCGCCGGCTCGACAACCGCGGCCACAGAGACGCCACCGAGATCGGCGGCTGGATCGGCAGGCATCCGCCTTTTCCCGATCTGGTGCTGGTTTCGCACGCGGTGCGGGCCCACCAGACCTGGGAAATCGCCTGGGAGGCGATGAAGGAGCTGGTTCCTGAGCCGCAGGTCGAGCTGATGCCGGAACTCTATGGCGCCGACGTGTCGCAGCTGCTTGAAACCGTCCGCGACGCATCTTCGGCCGATCCGAAACGGCTGATGATCGTCGGGCACAATCCGGGAATGCACGAGCTGGCGCTCGCGCTTGCCGGTAGCGGCGATCCCGCGGGACGCAAGGCGCTCACCGACAATCTGCCGACCTCCGGTCTTGCCGTATTCGACTTTGAGATCGACGACTGGGCCGACGTGGCATTCCGCCGCGGGCGTCTGGTGCTGTTCGTCAGCCCCAAACTGTTGAAGCAAATTTCGGGCGACTGATCTCTGGCGGTCATCGGACCAAAATTGTGTTAAAGCGTTTTCGAGCGAAGTAAGGAAAACGAGTCAAAACAAAAGATTGGAGCGCTCGGTTCTGATTCAATCTGAACCGAACAGGCTCCAGGGTGATCACCAACGCGGAGGCGCAGATGTTCAACTCCATTCTCGTGCCGCTTGACCTTGCCGATACCGACCTGGCGAAACCCGCGATTGCCACGGCGGCGACGCTTTCGCAGACCTGGAACGGCACGGTGCGCCTTCTCAATGTGTTGCCGATGACGCCGGTGATGCTGGCCGAATATGTGCCCGCCGATTTCGATGCCCAGCAGCGCCAGACCTCGGAGGAGGCGCTCGCTATCGTGGCGCGTGAATCGGGCATCGACGCCCAGCGCATCTCCACCGCGGTGCGGCAGGGCGGCATCTATCACGAGATCCTCGAAGAGGCCGCCGCGATCAAGGCCGACCTGATCGTCATGACGTCGCACCGGCCGGCGATGCGGACCTATTTTCTCGGCTCCAACGCCGGCCATGTCGTGCGTTACGCCAGATGCTCGGTGCTGGTGGTGCGGCATTAGATGCCGCCGACATAAGCGACGGGATGGAATACGGTTCAGGGCAACAACGCCTTCGGCAAGCGCTCGAAGGTGTAGGCGAGCGGCCGGTTGCGCGTGATAAAGCCGCCCACCTGCCAGGCAAACAAGGCCGTGAAGCCGACCAAAAACAGCGCGCCCGCCCATTCGCCGGTTGCGATGGACCGCACAAAAAGTCCGGCCATCGCAATGGCCACCAGCGTCACGCAGATAATCGCCGCAGCATGGACCCGCGGCCCGAGCCCACCGACCAGCAACGCCTGGCTTCCGGCGCTTGCCATTCGCGCGTGCAACTGCGTCATGAAGGCGCGGTAATCCTGGTCCTGCGGCGCCATCAGGGCCGCGGTCTGCCAGCTGGTCGAAAGGATGACGAGGTGTGCGCCGTCGGCATTTTCGATATCGGCGCGAAACCGGCGCGACTGCATCGACACCGGACGGTACGACAGGCGAACGGTTGCGATGTCAGCGTAAGGCCACACCCCGGACCGGCCGGCCATGCGCCACGACAGCCCCTGCTCCGTCAGTTCGAATTGATGCGCCGCGCCGATCAGCGACGCCTTGTAGGCGTAGCGGGTGGCGGGCGCGCCCTGCGCCGGGATCGTCGCCTGGTCTTGTGACTGCTCTGGCAATCCGATGCTTCCCGGTCACGGCGGCGCACGATCAACCCAGCGGATCGCACTCTCGCGCCGGCTTGCGCGCATCGCCGACTTTATCTTACAAGCAGCGCATGGCCGAAACGAACTATTTTCCGCGCCGCCTGATCCTCGCCGGCGCCGCGATTTCGGGAGTGCTGCTGGCGCTGGCCGTGCACATGCTCGGCGCGCGCTTCGGACTCGATCTCGGTGGCCTGTGGCGATCCGATACACGCGAATTCATGCCCGCCGGCGCGGCGCTGGCGTGGTGGCTGATCGCATCCGTCGGCTTCTGCGGCGGCTATTTCACGGCGACGCTGATGGACAGCGCGGCATCGGGCCAAATTCCGCAGCGGATGCGGCAGTTCCTGATCGCGGTCGGTGTGCTCGTGCTGGCGAGCGCCGGCCAGGCCGCCTCGGCGCCAAGTCCGATTCCGACGGTCTCAGGCATCCTCGCCGGGCTGGCGGCGCTTGGCCTTGGCGCCGCGATGGCATTCTGCGGCGCGCATTTTGCGCTGCGCAAGGCTTGATCCCCGCGTACGGTCCGCAAGGCTCAACTATTCCGCCGAAACAGGGCGTTGCGGCAGTTGGACGTCCCAGGCGAGACCTAACAGAACCAGCAAACGCAACAGCAAGAAAGTCAGATCGATCTCCCACCAGTGCCGTTGATTGGAGGCGGAGTTGGGTTCGGCGTGGTGATTGTTGTGCCAACCTTCGCCGCTGGTGATGATGGCGACAAATGCGTTGTTGCGGCTGTTATCGTTGGTCTCGTAGTTCTGGTAACCGAACACATGAGAAAACGAGTTTACGCTCCAGGTAATATGCCAGACAAAAATAGTTCTGACGACGACGCCCCAGAGCCAGACGCTCGCGCCGAACTGAACCGCCTCAATGGTCGAGCCGCCAGGAGCAAGTTCGATCAAAAAGCCCGCCGCGAAATACACCGCCGACTGGGCCAGCGTGATCCAAACGACGTAGCGTTCGATCCACCGATAGAACTTGTCGCGGATGATGTCGCGCGCATACCGGTCATAGGCCGCGTTGCGGCCGAGGTCGGTATTTTCCAGAAACAACCAGCCCATGTGGGACCAGAATACATTGACCAGCGGAGAGTGCGGGTCCGCCCGTTCATCCGAACGGTGATGGTGCATGCGATGCGCGGCCACCCATCGGGCGGGCGTGTCTTCCACGCAGCAGACCGCGATGAGGGCAAAGGCGTGCTCAAGCCAGAGCGGGCACTTGAAGCTCCGGTGAGTGAGCAGCCGGTGGTAGCAAAGATTGATTCCGGCGGCGCCGAAGACATAGACCCCGATTACCGCAAGCGTCACGCCTGCCGCGCTGTAGAACCAGGGGACGAATGCCAACAACGCAAGCAGGTGATGGGTCCCGACCGCGAACGCGTATCGCCAATTGATCCGTCCTTCGCATACGCCGATCGGAAGCGGCAGGGCCTGCGCCCGCGACGCAACAAATCCCGTTTCGGCGTTGCCAAATTCCTTCATTAAAAAGCCCTGCCCGCAATAGGAGCCGCTTTGTACACGATCCGCGACCGATCACGGAACGGAATGTTGCGGAATTACCGGACAAGGGGACGGTTTTGGAACGATTTCACCTTTCAACTGGTGATCATCACGCCCATGCGAAACGTCGCGCGGACGCTGCCAGCGCGACGTTTTGTCTCAACCATCTGAAAGATCAGCTCGCGGCGTGAAGATTGACCTGGTCTTCGCCAACATCTTCAACTTCTTGTCGGGCGCGCCCTTTACTCATCGAGCGAATGCTGCAAGACACAGGCGCAATCGTTGCGGCCGGGCTGTTTTCGCCCATGCGATCACCGATGCGCCCGAGTTGTCGCGGGCACGCCGATATGTTCGATTGCCGATACCAGCGCCAACCGGCAGGCCGCGACTCAAGGGCTCGATTCCTGTGCGCTGCGCCATATGTATGGCATGTGACAGCGGCGCCGATCCGGGACCGAAGCTCGCCTTGTCAAGGACTGCACAACGGAACGTTTTTGGCTTATGGGTCTTCGCATCCAAGGCGATCTGCGCCGCTTGCCGACGATCGCTTCGAAAGGCCGCAACTTGTTGCCGCCCTGCCGGGAGGACGAATGTACCGACTGTTGACCACGCTCGGGCGTGGTTTCAAGGAACGGATCGGCTGGAAACGGCTTGGGATCGCCGCGAGCCTGGTCATCATCGCATTTGCGATCACGACGCTGGTCCGTACCCTCAAGGGCATCGATACCGGCGTGATGCTGGTTGCGCTGACCGAAATACCTCCGCATCACATCGCCCTCGCCGCGATGTGCGTAGTCGGCGCGTTCTGCACGTTAACGCTCTATGACTTCTTTGCGTTGCGGACGATCGGCAAGAAACACGTGCCCTACCGGATCGCGGCGCTATCCAGCTTCACCAGCTATTCGATCGGCCACAACATCGGCGCCACCGTGTTTACCGGCGGCGCGATACGTTTCCGGATCTATTCGGACTACGCCTTAAGCGCCGTTGACGTCGCCAAGATCTGCTTTCTCTCCGGCCTGACATTCTGGCTCGGAAACGCCTTCGTGCTCGGCATCGGCATGGCCTGGCACCCCTGGGCAGCATCCGCGATGGACCAACTGCCGCCTGCGATCAACCGGCTGATCGCGGTCGGCGTCATCAGCGCCATCGTCGCCTATTTTGTCTGGCTTGGCCTCGGCGAGGAGCGGCGCGAGCTCGGGCAGAATGGCTGGAAAGTGAGGTTGCCCTCGGCGCCGCTGACGCTGGTGCAGATCCTGATCGGGGTGCTCGATCTCGGATTCTGCGCGCTGGCCATGTATTTGCTGATGCCGGCGCAGCCGGGTATCGACTTTATCTCGCTGGCGGTGGTTTTCATTCTGGCCACCCTGCTCGGCTTCGCCAGCCATGCGCCGGGTTCAATCGGCGTATTCGATGCCGCGATGCTGGTGGCGCTGCCTCAATTTGGCAGGGAACAATTGCTGGCGACGCTGGTGGTGTTTCGCATCCTTTACTTCATGATCCCCTTCGGCATCGCCATCTCGATCATGGGCACCCGCGAACTCTGGCTCAATGTGGTGCTGCCCTGGCAGGAACGCCGCAGACTGAGCGAGGTTTCGCCCGGCGAAAGGCGTGAGGTCGCCGAGGTGAACGCCACGTTACCTTTCGCTCAACGCTCTCGCCGGCGCTCACGTCAATAAATCCAAACGCGACGCGCCGATCCGTCTCAGCGCGCAGGCGCGGGCGCGGCGGATTTTTTAGCGGCGGCGGGCGGCGGCTTCATGGCCGGGACCGGGGCCGGGGCCGGCAGGTATTTGGCCACGATGGCGGGATCGACCGAAGCGAGTTCGGTGTCCGGCAAACGGTGCCAGGTTTCATTTTTGCCAAACATCGGCGTGAGGACATAACCACGCAGTATGAGCTCCTGTCCGTCGGCGCTGACAGTCATCTTCGCCTTCCAGACCTCGCCATCGCGCGGATCCAGAATGTTGCCGCCTTCGTATTCGAGGCCGTTGCGCTTCATGTTCCGGATAAAGGAGATTCCAAGCACCGGCGCATTCTTGCGATCGTCGGTGCATTTCGAGCAGATATCGTGTACAGGTTCGCCTGGCGTCGGAAATGTCTTGGCGATCACGCCTTCGAAGAAGCCGTCGTGATGGTCAACCATGAGAACCCACACCACCGACTTGCCACCCTCGATCTTCTGCCACAGCCCTGCGGCGGTTGGCTCGGCGGCCCGTCCCGGAAGCACGGCCGCGAACAGCACGGCGAGGCCGGTCACGATCGGAAGCGGCGGTCGCAATCTGGATAAAACATTCCACATCGTCATCACCTGATCAGCCTGTCGGACGACACCGGAGATTACGGCTATTTCGCCGAGCGTTCCAGTGCCGAGGCGTCGTAGATCGGGCACGCTTCGCGGCGATCCAACCCGCCACAAATATGTCGCAACATCAGCGCGGAAGCCGCGTTCCGCCGCTTAATTGACGCCGAGCTTTTTCTGCAGGCTCGATGAGGACGTCGTGTACTGGAAAACAAGGCGCTTGTCCGGATAGACGTAACGGTGCGCCTTCTGGGCCATCAGCGATCCCTCATGGAAACCGCAGAGGATGAGCTTGAGCTTGCCGGGATAGGTGTTGATGTCGCCGATCGCAAAGATTCCGGGCACGCTGGTCTCAAAGGCCGAGGTCTCGACCGGCACGAGGTTGTGCTCAAGCGCGATGCCCCAGTTCGCAACCGGCCCAAGCTTCATGGTCAGGCCGAAGAACGGCAGCATGGTATCGCACGCGATCCTTGAGACGACGTTGTCGTTGCCCTTCATCGTGGCGCCGGCGAGCATGCCGCGCTCGCCTTCCAGCGCCGTGACCTGACCGATCTTCAAGTCCAGCTTCCCGGAAGCCACCAGCGCGCGCATCTGTTCGACGCTGTGAGGCGCCGCGCGGAATTCATCACGCCGGTGCAGCAGCGTCACCCGCTTTGCGATCGGATGCAGATTGAGCGTCCAGTCCAGCGCGGAATCGCCGCCGCCGACGATCAAGATATCCTTGTCGCGGAACTGTTCCATCTTGCGCACCGAATAAAACACCGAGGTGCCTTCATAGGCCTCGATACCCGGCACCGGCGGGCGCTTGGGCTGGAATGAGCCGCCGCCGGCGGATATCACCACCACCTTGCACTCGAATACCTTGCCGGCATCGGTCGTGACCCGAAAGGCGGGATCGCCGATCTTCTCGATCGTCTCCACCATCTCGTTGAGATGGAAGGTCGGATTGAACGGTTTGATCTGCTCCATCAGCGCATCCGTCAGCCCCTGGCCGGTGACGAAGGGGATTCCCGGGATGTCGTAGATCGGCTTTTCCGGATAGAGTTCGGCGCATTGGCCGCCGATCTTGTCGAGGATGTCGACAAGATGTGTCTTCATATCGAGCAGGCCCAGTTCGAAAACGGCAAACAGCCCGCACGGGCCCGCGCCGATAATCAGCACGTCGGTTTTGATCGCTTCGCTCATATCGCTTCTTTTCGGTTGGACAGGGCCGGCAGGCGCCGTTTGGCTGCGCCTGTCTAGCCAACACGGAAGAGGGAGGAAAGCCATAATATGGTGGCGGGGACGACGGCAACCCCTTGCCGGCGTTCGACAACTGCGGTGTAAGGGCAACGAATTTCGGAGATCGTCCCCGTGAACGCCCCTGCCCGTCTCGATCCAACGCTGCGCCTTGAGGATTTTCCCTACCGTTTGACCGACAATGTGCGCTTTGCCGATCTCGATCCCAATCAGCACGTCAACAACGCGGTTTATGCGACCTATTTCGAGACCGGCCGTGTCACGCTGATGAAGCACCGCAGTTACGGACTGATACCCGAAGGCCTCGCCTGGATCATGGTGCGGCTCGATATCCACTTCCGCGCCGAACTGCGCTGGCCAGGCACCATCGAGATGGGGCTCGGCGTCTCGAAATTCGGCCGAACCTCCGTCACTTTCGATCAGGTGGTGTTTTCGCAAGGCCGATGCGTGGCTTCGGCGCAAGGGGTGACGGTGCTGATCGACGAGGCCACGCGCAAGCCGACGCCGCTGACGCCGGAGATCATCAGGAATTTTCAACCCTGGCTGCGCCGCGGCGTGGAAGTAGCGCAGCCGAAGTTCTAAAGCGTTTTCGGGCGAAGCATGCCCTCGGACTTGATCCGGGGTGGATTCCGGTTCGCGCAAAGAAAATGCGTCAGATCGAAAGATATGAGCTCGGTTCTGATTCAATCAGAACCGATCGGGCGCTAGGCCTGCCGCTCCGGCGTCGAGACCACGAGGCCATCGAGTTCGTCGGTCACCTTGATCTGGCACGACAGCCGCGAATTCGGCCGCACGTCGAACCCGAAATCCAGCATGTCCTCTTCCATCGGCGAAGGCGCGCCGACCTTTTCGCGCCAGGCCTCATCGACATAGACGTGGCAGGTGGCGCAGGCGCAGGCGCCGCCGCACTCGGCTTCGATGCCCGGGATCCCATTGCGGATCGCCGCTTCCATGACGGTGGCACCGTTTTCGACATCGATTGTGCGGGTTTCGCCGGTATGGTCGACAAAGTGAATCTTGGCCATGTTCGCTCGTGCTGCCGGATGAGGGAGGTCCGGGCTGTCCTATAACGGGTCGATCCGCTCTGCGCTAGTGCAGGGGATTTGGCATTCCCGTCAACGGGTCTTCCGAGTCCGCGGAAGCGAATGTCTAATCCGAAAACCTCACGGATTCCAAGATTTGCAGAAGCCCCTTGGGCCCTCGCACATTTGCAACGCGCGTCTGATCGTTCGGGATCAGGACCGGTGCAGGATCGCATCGATCGCCGCGCGGGCCTGCGACACGGCATCGTCGAGCTCGGCCAGCGCCTGGGCCGGATTGCCGCCGTTCTGGATCAGGGCCTCGAGGCAGGCTGCGGCATCGGCCACGCCGAACGCGCCGATTGCGCGCGCCGAACCCTTGAGCGTATGCGCCAGCGCGCGGGCGTCGGAGGGTAAGGCGGCGAGAGCGCCGGCCAGACCGACCGCCTGGGCCGAAAACATCGCCAGCACCTCGCGCTCGAGGCCGACATCGCCAAGCGTCATCCGCCGAAGATGGACGATATCGATTGGACCGTCATCGGGTGCAAGTGGCGGCGATGGCATCCAGTCAATCCGATCCAGATGAAGCGGCATGGCGATAATCCGAGATATTCCCGCCTGAGCGATCAGGCAGCGAAGTTCGTCAGCCAATCACGGAAATGGTTAACGGAACGTATGGCATACCCGCCGCAAGTTCGCCTTGTTTCCGGCGAAAAGTCACCCCAGTTAACCATCACGCACGAGAATTTCGAAGACTTGTAAGGCCTTACGGCATGAGGCTGTTAACGATGATTAAGATTGTATTAATGCAGCCATTTCATTCGCGTCGCCTAGCCAATAGGATGTTTGCCGGACTCGCGGACAAGCCGACCTCCATGGCCGCGCTGTGGCGCCGCACGAAGGATGACGCCGGTTTCGAGCTTGCGAGGGCGTTCGCGCAAGGCTTTTCCGGGATGCGTAAAAGATAAAACGAGGGCTCAGACTGAACATGGCGAACAATCCCAAGAAGGTCAAAGACCCTACCGAAATCGCGCTTTCTGCCATTCAGGAAGCCTTGAACATCGGCGATGCTTCCGTGACCGATAACGACAGGGGATCGGTCCGCAGCGAGGCGGCGCCGGCAAGCCCTTCCGCCTCGCCCGCTTACAGCGAGCCTTCATTCGATACCCGGCCTAGCAACGACCGGGCGATGTTCGACGCAATCGAAGAGCCGCGCGCGACCCGTCGCGCCGCCAATGACGACCGCGAAACCATTGGCCAGATTCTGCAGGCCATTCAGAAAGGCCGCCCCGCCCGCAACGTCTATACGGTGGCCACGCTTTTTGCCGGGATCTGGATTCTGGGCTGCATCTTTCTGACCGTCGGTTTTCTGCCGTCCTTGCAGGCGGCCATCGGCCAGGGCAGCGGCGGCACATTGGCGCTGGCGGGTCTGGCGGCGTTATTCTTCGCGCCGGTCTTGCTGTTTTATTTCCTGGCGAACCTGTCCTGGCGCGGCCAGGAAATGCGGATGATCGCGCAGTCGATGGCACAGGTTGCCATCCGTTTTTCCGAGCCCGAGGTCGCCGCCAGCGACTCGATGGTGACGGTCGGTCAGGCGATCCGCCGCGAAGTCGCGGCGATGGGCGACGGCGTCGAACGCGCCATCGCGCGCGCCGGCGAACTTGAAACCCTCGTTGCCAATGAAGTCGCAGCACTTGAGCGCGCCTACAGCGACAACGAGGTGCGGATCCGCGCACTTCTGCAGGACATCGCCCATCAGCGCGACAATCTGGTCGGACAGGCCGAGCAGGTTCGCAGCGCCATCTCCGGCGTGCAGATCGACCTTCGCCACGACATCGCGCTGATCTCGGACGCGATCGCTTCGCGCGTCGACGAGGTTGCCAAGAGCATCACCGGCGCGCTGGAGGAACGCGGCGCCCACATCACCAGCGCTCTCGGCAATGCCGGCGACAACATGATCCTGGCGCTCGGCGAGCGCGGCGGCGACCTGCTCGACCGGCTCGAGGAAGCGAGCGCCGAGACGACGCGGGCCGTGCTTGACGCCAGCGAGCGGCTGACCACCAGCCTCAATTTCAAGACCGGGCACGTCCACGACGAGTTCGTCGAACTGGCCGACCGCGTCCACGAGATGCTGAACGAGCGGATCGACCGCATCACATCCGAATTCGAGCAGCGCTCCTCCACCATCGTGGATGGAATCTCCGAACGCACCGAACAGGTTCACGACTCGCTGAAGAACTCGAGCGACTCGCTCCTGCTCGAGCTTGAACTGCGCAGCGGCGATCTGGTGAACAAGATCGACGACGCCGGCAACCGCCTGGCGGCGAGCGTCCTCACCTCCGGCGACAAGGCGAGCGAAGCGCTTGATGTGACGGTGAACTCGCTGGTGGCGAAGGTCGTCAGCCAGACGGAAACCGCGCACGACTCGCTCAGTCTGCAAATGAGTGCCTTCGATGAATTGGTGAAGAACCAGGGCGGGGAACTTGCGGAAAAATTCGCCCGCGACAGCGGCACCCTCGGTGCCCTGATCACCCGCCACATTTCCGAGTTCGATCGCACCGTCAAGACCTTCGGGGGCGAAATCGTCGACCGCATGGGTCAGCGCACGCAGCACATCGCCGAAACCCTTAAGAGCTATGTCGACACGTTCGATACCCGGCTGACATCGAATGGCGGCGAGATCACCGCCTCGCTCGACCAGCGCCTCATGCAATTCGAAACGACGCTCGGAACCCGCGTCGCCAATCTCGACACCTCGCTCGACAACAAGATCAAATCCTTCGACAACTCCATCGACGGCCGTCTCAAATCGCTCGAGCTGACCTTCGATACACGGGCGAAATCGGTCACCGAAACCATCGACAGCCGGCTCGGTTCGCTGGCTTCCTCGCTGACCGACGGCGCCGCGCAGGCAATCCACTCGATCAACTCGCGCCTCACCCTGCTGACGACGTCGCTGACGGATGGCGCCAGCCAGGCCATCGAAGCGGTCGATCGGCGTATTGCCAACGTCACCCAGACCATCGACGGTCGCAGCGCCCAGCTGACCGACACGATCACAGCGCGCTTCCAGGAAATTCATCAGGGCATCGAGACCCGTGTCGGCGCGGTCGCCTCCGATATCGATACGCGCGTCGCGCAGTTCGAAGACCTCTTGGGCTCGCGCGTCGAAGCCGTGGCCGGCCGCATCGAGAGCAGCGGGCGGCAAGCCAGCGAGGGTCTCATGGCTCGCGCCGAGGAATTGTCGCAAGGGATCAGGTCCCATGTCGAGGACGCGGAGCGCTCGCTGACCAACCTTGTCGTCAATACAAGCGAGACCATCCAGACCGGCGCACGCGCCGCGCAGCAGGCGTTGCTTACGGTTTCCTCGGATGTCGGCGCCCAGCTGAAGCTGACCTCGTCGGAAGTCGAGCGCGCCCTCACCGCCGTCGGCAGCTCTACCGCCAACTCGATCGTGACCAGCGCCCGCGATGCGCAGGCCAGCCTTATGTCGGCCTCCTCGGAGGCCGCCAGCCAGGTCAAATCGCTGTCCGCCGACGTCGAGCGAACGCTCTCGGCGGCCGGCTCGACAACCGCCGGTTCGATCATCACGGGTGCGCGCGAGGCGCAGACCACATTGATCGCGGCTTCCACGGATGCGGCCAGCCACGTCAAGTCGCTGGCGACCGACCTGGAACGTACGCTGACGGCGGTCGGCGCGGACACCGCCGCCTCCATTCTGAACAGCGCACGCGAGGCCCAGAGTTCGCTGACGGCGACGTCGGCCGACGCCGCCAGCAAGATCAAGGCGATCTCGACGGATATCGAGCGGTCGCTCAGCACGGTTACCGCCAGCACCACCGACAATATCATGACCAGCGCCCAAAACGCGCAGAACACGCTGGTGGCCGCGTCCAACGAAGTCAGCTCGAAGGTCAAATCGACCACGGTCGAGGTCGAGCGTTCGGTTCTCGCTGCCAGCAGCGCCTTCGGCTCCGCCATGACCGGCAAGACCGGCGAAATCGTCACCTATGTGCAACAGCAGACGGACCGTCTCTCGCAGATCATCGACGGCAAGCGCGGAGCACTCGTCGAGGCCATCGGCTCGAAGACCAACCAGCTCACGGTCGATATCGACCGCGTCACCTCGGAGGCGCTGAAATCGATCGAAAGCCGCGGGCAAAGCTTCTCGCAATCCATGCTGGGCAACGGCGCCGAGGTGGCACGGACCATCACCTCCGCCGGCGAACTCGCCACCAATGCCGTCAACAAGTCGCTGAAGGAGCTGGAGCAGGCTTCGCGAACGGCCATTGACCAGTCGCGCCAGGTTTCGATGGCGGCGGTGACCGAGATGCAGGAAACCAGCAAGATCCTGCGCACCGATACGGTCGCCCTGTTCGAACGCCTGCGCGAAGGCAATATCCTGCTGCAGGAAGTGCTTACCGGCGCCCACGACAACCTCAATTCGCTCGAGCGCGCGCTGGTCACCCGCGTGGCCGACTTCGTGTCTGCCATGAACGACGTCACCTCGCGCAACGGAGCCGCCACCCGGGCGCTTGAAGATCAGTTGAGCGTCTTCAATTCGAAGACCTCGATGGCGCTGGAGGACCTCGGCTCGCTTTCCAGCCAGTTCGAGATTCACGGCAAGACACTCGTCGATGCCGCAGCCATGGTCGAACAAAGCAACCGCAGCACCACCGCGTCGGTCGCCGAACGCAAGGGGGTGCTGGAATCGCTGGTGACCACGATCGACCTGCGAACCACCGATCTTGACCAGCGGTTGTCGCGCTTCACGGTCTTGCTCGATGAATCGCTGGCGGCCGCGGAAGAACGCGCGCGCGATATCGCTCGCGTGGTGGCGGAAACGGCGGGCGCGGGTTCAGCCGCGATCAGCCGGCAGTTCGAGTCGGTTCGCGCGGCGGCCGAAGAGGAACGCCGCCTGACATCGGACGCCATGAGCGAAATCTACCAGCAGAGCACGCAGGAAGCGGACGCGATGTTCAAGCAGTCCGCGGAGCGCTTCTCTGCGATGGTCACAAGCATGAAGCAGATGGCCGCGGAGATGCATCAGGAACTTGAGGCCACCCGCAACGAGCTTCGCCGTGGCGTGCTGGAAATGCCGCAGGAGGCTGCCGAGAATACCGCTCAGATGCGCAAGGTCATCGTCGACCAGATCGAGGCGCTGGCCGAACTGAACCGGATCGTCGCACGCCACGGCCACGGACTAGACGTCGTAGCCACCACCCGCACCAGCGTGCACCGCGAGGAAGAGCCGATGCTGGCCACCGGCGGCGGACGCGGTGAGCAGCGCTCCGCGCCGCGCATGCGCGACGGCGGCAGCGCATCGAACCTGCCGCCGCCGGATCTCGGGCTGCCTGCCTCGCGACGCACGGAGGCTCCGCCGGTTTCGCCGGCGAGTTCCGACCAGGGACGCGATGGCTGGCTTTCCGATCTCCTGAGCCGCACCGATGGCGGCGCGGGAGCCGGCGCGGCCAATCGCGAGGTCCCGCGCCGCCCTGCCCAGCAGGCCACCGGCGGCAACCCGCTGGAGACGCTGTCGCTCGACATCGGCCGGCTGATGGACCGCAACCTCGCCGCCGAAATGTGGGATCGCTATCAGCGCGGCGAGAGCAAGGCCTTCTCCAAGCGGCTCTATACGCCGGCCGGCCAGAAGGCCTTCGACGAAGTCGCGCGCAAATACCGCGCCGACCGCAACTTCAAGCAGACGGTCGACCGCTACATCGCCGAGTTCGAACGCCTGCTCGACGAAGTCGCGCGCGAGGATCGCGGGCCTGCGGCGCTGCGCGGCCACCTCACCTCCGAGACGGGCCTCGTCTATACCCTGCTCGCGCACGCGGCGGGACGGCTCGGCTAAAACTTAAGCCGAACGCACCACATGAAAAACGGAGGCAGCGATGCCTCCGTTTTTGTTTTGGGGTAAACGTCGTCTACGACGGTTTTAAATTCTATGATGCGAGTAGACCATGAAGGTAAGCGTCGACGGCGTTCCCAATTGGGAATTTGAGATCGAGGAGGTCTCTACAGGTTTGTATCGATTGCGTGGGACACATTCGTCAGCCGCAAGCATCGATCTGACCGGTACCGATCCTAATAATCTTGTGGAAGCGGGAAAGGAGCGTGCTCTCGAGGTAGAGGGGGATTCGGGCACCGCATCCAGGTTTCTGCCTGAGCATCTGTGGGAGAAGGTCCGGGACATGCCGGAGTCCAGCTACGGAACCACTTGCGTGGTAGTGGTCCTTGACGATGGCACCCGAATTCCCGACGTCCATGTTGCCTGGGGAAAGGAAATCGTGAAGGTCGATCAAAAGCCTGAGGTACACTTCGATGTGTCCAGAGTGGTGGACGTGGAGTTTCAATAGTAGTGACGGGCTGTGTAGTCCGACGGTAGTCGCCAATGCGGCGCAGCACCGTTCATGCGCCCAACAGCGAAGTAAGATTGACGGCAGAGTTGACGGGTAACGACCCTATTGCCGCTTAGGCGCCGCGGGCGCCGGTGCAGGCGCGGGCGGCTTCCTCTCTGTCGTCGCGGATGCCGGCGCCGGCGCCGGTGTGGGCGCCGATGCGGAAGCCGCCGCCGGCGCGCTTGAATTGCCCGCGCCGAACAACAGCCGCGTCGGGTTGCGGTCGAGATTGTTCACCGCGCGGCTGATATCGCCGAGCGTACGGCGGCCGTCGGCCATCAGGGCGCCGGAACGCTTGTCGAAATCTTCCGCCAGTTCGCGGATCGATTTCACCGTCAGGAACAGCTCGCCGCCGTCCTTGCCGCCGGCCAGCGTATTGAGGCCGACCATCAGGTTGTCGGCCTTCCCCATCACGCCATTGACCTGCAGCATGACGTCGTCGATCTTCTGGGCGTTGCGCGCCAGCGACGCGGTGAAGGTCTCGAGGTTATGCAGCGAGTTCTTGACCGCCTCCTGGTTGTCGGCGACCACCCTGTTGATGTTCTGCAGCGTGCCGCGGATGGCCTCGGTGACGTCCTGCAGCGCGTTCGGATCGGCCGTCAGCACGGGAACGCCATCCTCATCCAGGGGAACCGCGGGCGCGGCCTCCTCGCCGCCCTTCAGCGAAATCGCGGCAACCCCGGTCAGCCCCTGAAATTCGAGCCCGACCAGGGTGTCCTTGCGCAGCGGCGCGTTGTTCTCGACCATGGCGAGTGCGACCACACGACGCGGGTTGTCGAGCTTCACGGAGACCACTTCCCCCACCCGGATACCGTTAAAATTCACGCTGCCACCGTTGCGCAGGCCCGCAGCCGGACCTTCGAAAATGATGCGCAGCGGGCTGCGCGCCTTGGTGGTGTGGAGGCTCTGGAACCACAGCACAAAGCCGAAAGCGGCGGCAATCACCGCCAAGGTGAAGGATCCGATCAGAACGAAATTCGCCCGCGTTTCCATTCAAACCAACTCCGGTACCGACTAAATCAGCTAGCCCATGACTGCGCGGGCGCGCTTGCCGTGGAAGTAAGCCCTCAACCAGGGATGCTGCGAGGCCTGCATGTCGGCCATCGATCCTGCGGCAATGATCTTACCGTTCCCTAAAACGGCAATACGGTCACATGCAGTATAAAGGCTGTCCAAGTCGTGGGTTACCATGAAAACGGTCAGGCCCAAAGTGCGCTGGAGGGTCCGAACCAGCTCATCGAAGTCGCCGGCGCCGATCGGATCGAGGCCAGAGGTCGGCTCGTCCAGGAACACCAGTTCCGGATCGAGCGCGAGCGCGCGCGCCAGCGCCACACGCTTGATCATGCCGCCGGACAGTTCGGAAGGGAAGCGGTCGGCGACTTCCGGGCGCAATCCCACCATGCCGAGCTTGGCCACCGTGATCTCGTCGAGCAGCCGCTGGGTGACGTTGAGATATTCGCGCACCGGAAACTGGATGTTCTGCCGCACCGTCAGCGAGGAAAACAGCGCGCCCTGCTGAAACAGGATTCCCCAGCGCCGCTCGACCCCGCGCCGTTCCGCGGCACTTGCCGCGTCGAGATCGATCCCGAATACCTCGATGCGTCCCGAGATCTTGGGAACCAATCCGATGATGGTGCGCGTCAGCACCGATTTGCCCGCGCCGGACGGCCCGACGAAGCCCAGGATTTCGCCGCGCTTCACGTCGAGATTGAGGCCGTCCAGAACCTTGGTGGAGCCGAACTGCACCGAGATATCGCGCACCCGGATGATCGCGTTTTGCACTTCAGGTGCCATCGTCACATTCCGATCGAGGCGAAGAAGATCGCAAACACGCCGTCCATCACGATGACGAAGAAAATTCCCTTCACGACCGAGGACGTGGTGTGTTGGCCGAGCGATTCCGCGCTGCCCTGCACCGCGAGCCCCTCGACGCAGGCGACGATCCCGATCACCGCCGCCATGACCGGCGCCTTGATGATGCCGACGGTGAAGTGATCGATCGAGATCGCATCGCGCAGACGAAGCAGGAATGCCTCGGGGTCGACGCCGCCATAAAGCCAGGCCACCAGCCCGCCGCCATAGAGCGCCGCGATGGCCCCAAGGAAGGCCAGGATCGGCAGCGCGATGATCAGCGCCAGCATCCGCGGCAGGATCAGCACCTCGATCGGATCGAACCCCATGGTGCGGAGCGCGTCGATCTCTTCCCGCATCTTCATGGAGCCGAGCTCGGCGGTGTAGGCGCTCCCCGAGCGGCCCGCCACCATGATCGCCACCAGCAGCACGCCGATTTCGCGCAGCACCAGCACGCCGAGCATATCGACCACAAAGATATCCGCGCCGAATTTGCGGAAGTGAAAGATGCCCTGCTGGGAGATGATGCAGCCGATCAGAAAGGTAATCAGCACGACGATCGGCACCGCGCGCCAGCATACCTGTTCCAGATGATGCACGGTGGAGGTCAACCGGAAGGCCCGCGGGTGAATCAAGACCCTCCCGCTCGCGGCCAGCACGGCCCCGAGCATGTCGACCAGGCCGATCACGGTGCCGGAGATGCCGACCATGGTGCGGCCAACCTGGTCCAGCATGCCCGTAATCGTCACCGATGTGGTGTCGATCGCCGGCGTTGCCTTCACACGGCGCACCTCGTCGACCAGGCTCGAATAATTCGCCGAAAGCCCGGCGATCCTCGCCTCCACGCCGCCCTGGGTCAGGGTGCGGCGAAGCCGCTCGATCAGCCAGGCGCCGAAGGTGTCGAGCTTGGAGACCTGCGACACATCGATGAAGATGTTAGGCCGGCTTCCGGTCAACTTCTCGGCATCGGCCACCATCTCTTCAAGCACCGGCGCAAAGCGGGCGGTCCACGTCCCCGCGGCGCACAGCGCAAGCCCGTTGCCCCTTGCAATCCGCTCCAATGTCGGGTCGCCGTTCACGATGCCAACTCCTGCGCCGGTTCTCCCCCTGGTTGTCGAAGAGGAAAATCCAACAGCGCTGCGATAACCTTGTAGAACACGTTTCTAACCAGCCATACTTGGTCGCGCCGGGCAAGCCGGCCGTTCAGAAATTGCCCGATATTAAAATGACTTCCAGCAAATCTCCAACGCTTGCGGCGCGAATCGAGCGCTGGCCGATCGCAGGCAGCTTTACCATAAGCCGGGGCGCCAAAACCGAGGCGGTGACGGTCGTGGCGGAGGTCAGCCAAGGCGGCCGTACCGGGCGCGGCGAATGCGTCCCCTATCCCCGCTATGGCGAGACCCCGGAAGCCACCCTCGCCGCTGTCTTGTCGATGCGGGAGGCTGTTGGGGGAGGACTAGACAGGGAAGCCCTCCAGGCCGCGATGCCTCCCTGTGCCGGCCGCAACGCGCTGGATTGCGCGTTGCTCGACCTCGAGGCCAAGGCCAGCGGCCGGCGGGCGTGGAATCTGCTCGGACGCCCCGCCCCACGCCCCTGCACCACCGCCTTCACGATCTCGCTTGGGTCTCCGAAAGCGATGGCAGCGGCGACCGCCAAGGCCGCCCACAGGCCGCTGCTCAAGATCAAGCTCGGCGGCGAAGGCGACGGCAAGCGGATCGCCGCCGTGCGCAAGTCGGCGCCCGAATCCGAGCTCATCGTCGATGCCAACGAGGCATGGACATCGCGAAATCTGGAGCAAAATCTCGCAGCATGTGCTGAGGTCGGCGTTACCCTGGTCGAGCAGCCGCTGCCGGCCGGCCAGGATGAAGCGCTCAAGCGCATCAAGCGGCCGCTCGCCGTTTGCGCCGACGAGAGCGTGCATGACCGCGCCTCGCTGGAGGGACTTCGCGAACGCTACGATGCCGTCAATATCAAGCTCGACAAGACCGGCGGCTTGACGGAGGCGCTGGCCATGGCGGACGCGGCGCACGCGCAAGGATTCGAAATCATGGTCGGCTGCATGGTCGCGACCTCGCTGGCCATGGCGCCGGCGATGCTGCTCACGGCACAGGCCCGCTTCGTCGATCTCGACGGTCCGCTCTTGCTGGCGCGCGACCGCGACGGCGGGTTGCGCTACGACGGCAGCCTGATCTATCCGCCGGACGCCGCATTTTGGGGATGATCCTTGAACCAGGTTCTGACGGGATCAGAACCTGGTATCTATCTTTTTTGACGCGTTTTCTTCACGCGAACCGGTCCCCACTTCGCTCGAAAACGCTATGTAATGCTTCGCGGACCACATCACGACCGCGCCCGACAGCGCCATGGCGGCCATGACGTAATAGACGCCCTG
The DNA here is from genome assembly GCA_963753875.1 of uncultured Alphaproteobacteria bacterium. Taxonomy (GTDB): domain Bacteria; phylum Pseudomonadota; class Alphaproteobacteria; order Rhizobiales; family Xanthobacteraceae; genus Bradyrhizobium. The sequence continues at coordinate 170,077 of CAVWDY010000021.1, forward strand.
CCCGTGGCGGGCATAGATCGCGCCCGACAAGATCGATGCGCTTGAAGCGACGATGCCGGCACAGGCGGCGAGATAACCTTGCCCTCTCGCCATGGCATGGATCGGCACGTGGCGCACCAGAAGTCCCATGGTGCCCACTTGAGTGAGCCCAAAGCTCAGTCCATGCGCCAGCTGGACCACCGCGAGCACGGCAACCGGGGGCTCCTGCGCGGTGATCAGCCAGCGGGCGGCCGCGCTGAGCGCCCCGATCACCACCAGCACCGAAGGCTGCAGCGTGAAGCGCGGCGACAACGCGAACACCGCAATCTCGGCCATGACGCCCAAGGCCCACAGCCCGGCAATCGTCAGTCCGCCGAGGCCGGACAGCTGCCAGGTGATCGATGCGAAGGTGTAGTAGGCGGCGTGGCTGCCCTGGATCAGCGCCGAGGCGGCGATGATGGCAAGGAAGCCGCCCTGGCGCAGCAACGCGGTCGCGCCACGCAACATCGCCGGCGGCGCCCCTGGATGGTCCAGCGGCTGAAGCCCGAGGCTTGCCACGGCACCGAGCGCTGCCATGGCAACGATGATCCAGATCAGGTGCCGGGCGGCGATGACATCGACCAGTAGCCCGCACAGAAGCGCTCCCACCACGAAGGCCGCCGAGCCCCATAACCGCAGCGGCCCGTATCTGAGGCCGTATCGCGACACGGCGTGCAACGCATAGGCATCCGTCAGCGGGACTATCGGCGTCCACATCGAGGCGGTGACGGCATAGGCGAGGAACACCGGGATCGGCCAGTGCTGGGTTCCGACCGCCGAAAAACCGAGCGTCGTCATGACGGCCGTGACGATGATGGCGCCGCGCAGCGCCCCGCGCCTCTCGGCCAGGCTTGTCACGAACGGCAGGACCGTAAATCGCGTCACCGCTGGAACCGCCGCGATGACCCCGATCCAGGATGCGTCGATCCCGATCGCCCTCAGCCACATCGGGAAAAACGGCAGATGGCTGCCGATCAATGTGAACACCGCGCCGTAAAACAGCGCCAGCCGGCTCGCGAATCGCCTCGGCGCGTCTGCGGATGCGATGGGGATTTGTGATTCGGATGGCATCAATTCAATTGCGATTCGCTCGATATCGTGGTGATCGTTAGCGTAACGCGCGATGATTTGCGCGATGAGTTTGCCATGGCCGACGAAGCATTCGCCCTGTCACCGATCTCCGCGCGCGCGGCACAGCCGAGCGAGGGGGATTACGACGCGATCAGGGAAGCGTTCATGGAGACCTCGCGGGGCCGCTGGTTCCTCGGCGAGTATGCCAAACGCAACCGCAATGCGGACACCAGGATGGTGCTCGATGCGGTGGCGCGGATCGAAGAAACCCTTGCCGCGCAGAAGAAGCCGCCTCCCGATCCCGGGCTCGCCGAGGCGCTGATCGCGATCAGGGCGGCGCTGGCCGAGGCAAGAACCGTCGCAGCGGCAGCGCTTGGCGATCTCGCGCTGGAGGAAAATCTGGCGCCGGTGCGCAAGGGCGCCCGCGTGATCCGGGAAATTTCATGGCGGCTGCGGGAGATCGGCGCCGACGGCCGGATTTGCGATCTGATCGATTCCCAGGTCGGCGCCATTGAAGGTGCTTGCGGAAAAATGGCCGGGATCGACCCCGAAACCGCCTTGGGCGCCGCATTCGACCTGATCGAAGGACGGATCGCGGCCTTCGATGCCAGCGATGCATCAGCCCCGGCCGCACTGCCGGCCGAGGAGGCCGTGGCGTCTTCGCCGCCAGCCGCTGAAGAAGTCCCTTCTTCTGCGCGCGCCGCTGGAGAGGCGGTCGCATCACCCTCCCCGGCTGCGTACGACGAGGCGATGGCCGGTGCGGTCGAGACGGAGCAAGCGTCGAGCACCGAAAGCGAGGCTGAAGCCGCGATGAGCAGCCCGGCGATGCCGGCTGAACCCATCGCAGCAATGGCAGAGGCCGCGGAGGCAATGTCCGAACCGGCCGACCTGCCGGCTGAGACCGCCGACGCCTATGACGAGGCGATCCTGGAATTGGTCGCGCTTGAGATGGCCGCGCCAGATCCTGACCAAGCCTACGATCCGCCCGAAAGCGAGACCTGCGAAGTCGAGGCCGCCGGGTTGCCGCCGGCCGAGCCTATCATCGTCGCCGAGAAGCCGGCTCCGATGGCGGCGCCGGCCGATCAACAATCGCCCGAACCTTCCGTCGCACCTTCGCTTGAACCTTCGCCCGAACCTTCGCTTGGTTCGAGCCTGATCGCGAACGGGATCGTGCAAAGGCCCCGGGCCTCAAAGCCCGATCCGCTGGCCCCCATCCGCCGCATGAGCCAGACCGAGAAGATCGCGTTCTTCTCCTGAGTTCGCGCCTATCGCGCAAGCCAATTGGATCAGCCGATCAATCTCGCATACAGATCCGCGTCGACATTGCCGCCGGACAGCACGATCACGACGTTCTTGCCGCTGATATCGATGTGACCGGCCAGAAGTGCTGCAAGACCAACCGCCCCGCCCGGCTCGACCACGAGCTTCAGCTCGCGGAACGCAAAATCGACCGCGGTGCCCACTTCGGCATCCGACGCGGTGACGCCCTTTGTGAGCAGCCGGCTGTTGATGGCGAATGTGATTTCGCCGGGGATCGCGGCCATCAGCGCGTCGCAGATGGTGCGGCCCCTGGAGCTGTGCCGCTCGCGTTTGCCGGCTCGCAGCGAACGCGCGTGGTCGTCGAAGGCTTCCGGTTCGGCGGACATCAGCATGGCCTGCGGAAAGCGTGCCTTGACCGCGGTCGCGACGCCGGCGATCAGGCCGCCGCCGGAAACGGGCGCCACCACGATGTCAGGGGTGACGCCAAGCGCCGCCATGTCTTCGGCGATTTCCTTGCCCACCGTGCCCTGGCCCGCGATCACCATCGGGTCGTCATAAGGCGGCACCAGCGTCGCGCCGCGTTTGCCGGCGATGTCGCGGGCGATCGCTTCGCGGTCCTCGCGGTCGCGATCGTACAGCACCACCTCGGCGCCATAGGCCTTGGTGCGCTCGCGCTTGGAGAGCGGTGCGTCGGCAGGCATCACGATCGTCGCCGGCATGTTGAGGATTTTGGCCGCCGCCGCCACGCCCTGGGCGTGGTTGCCCGAGGAGAATGCGACCACGCCGCCGCCCCGCGCGCTTGCCGGGATCGACGACAGCTTGTTGAAGGCGCCGCGGAACTTGAACGATCCGGTCCGCTGCAGCACCTCCGGTTTGAGGAAAACTTTCGCGCCGACGCGGTCGCTGAGAACCGGAGGCGACAAGAGCGGCGTTCGTACTGCGAACGATGCGAGCACGCGCGCCGCTGCATCGATATCCGCGGAACTGACAGGCAAGGGCAAGAGCGTCATGGGCGACTTGTATCGCGTATCCCGACAGGCGGGCAAGGTTCCTCAGGCGACGAAGCGCGGGTGCTCGGCCGAAAATGGCACCGCGCCGCATCTCGATTCGACAGTGCGGGCATCGGCCATGTTCTCGATGAAAGCGCGGGCCGAAGCCTCCCAGGTATGGCTTGCGGCAAATTCGAGGCAGGCCTGCGGCGAGATCCGCAGCGCGGAGAGACACGCCAGCCGCAAGTCGTCGTTCAACGCTCCGACCGGCGCCGGGCCGAGCACGTCGCGGGGACCGGTCACGGGAAAGGCGGCAACCGGCACGCCGCTGGCGAGGGCCTCCAGCAGCACCAGGCCGAAGGTGTCGGTCCTGCTCGGAAACACGAAGACGTCGGCAGCGGCATAGGTCTTCGCCAATTCCTCGCCCTGCCGCGCGCCGAGGAATACGGCTTGCGGATATTTTCGCACCAAGGCCGCGCGCGCCGGCCCGTCGCCGACGATGACTTTGGTTCCGGGCAATTCAAGATCGAGAAACGCCTCGAGATTCTTTTCCACCGCGACACGGCCGACGCAGAGAAAGACCGGACGCGGCAGGCCGAGGTCGGCGGTGCGCGGATGAAACAGGCCTGCATCGACCCCGCGCGGCCACAACACGACATTGCGAAAGCCGCGCGCGCGCAATTCGTTGGCGAGAGCCGGCGTCGCCGCCATCACCGCCTGGCTGCCTCTATGGAAAGCTGCGCAGCGCGGCCCAGATCCATGACTCGCGAACCGGCAGGCGCGCCGAGACGTATTCGGGAAAGCGGGTGTGAAAGCTGGTGGTGAACGGCACGCCATGTTTGCGGCAATAGCGCCGCACCGACAGTCCGATCGGGCCCTCGGTCGCGATATGAATGCTGTCAGGCCGCGCTTCTCTTATCAGGCGGGCGATTTTCGCACCGTTCGGCAAAGCCAGCCGCAGGTCCGGGTAGCTTGGCATCGCGAAGGTGCGGAACGACAGCGGCGTGAGAAAACTGACATCGACGCCGAGCGCCTTTGCCGCTTCCGCCGTCATGGCCAGCGTCCGCACCACCCCGTTTACCTGAGGATGCCACGCATCGGTCGCGACCAGGATATGCATCAAGCGGCACGCGCTGTGACCGAGGCGACAGGGGCCACCCGGCGCAGCGGATCGGTCCAGGTGATGATTTCAAAGCGGCCGTCTTCGTGCTCGACAAGCGCGGTGCAGCTCTCCACCCAGTCGCCGCAGTTCATATAGCGAACGCCGTGTTCGTCGCGGATCGTGGCGTAATGGATGTGGCCGCAGATCACCCCGTCGGCGCCATGGCGCCGCGCCTCGGCGGCGAGCGTCGCTTCAAAGGCGCCGATGTAGTTCACCGCGTTCTTGACCTTCAGCTTCGCCCATTGCGACAGCGACCAATAGGGCACGCCGAACGCGCGGCGGAAGAAGTTGACCAGCCTGTTCATCTGGATGGCGAAGTCATAGGCCTTGTCGCCGAGATGGGCGAGCCAGCGCGCGTTCTGGACCACGAGGTCGAAGATATCGCCGTGAATGACGAGGTAACGCCGGCCGTCGACGCCGTCATGGACGGTGTTTTCCACGACGTCGATGCCGCCGAAATGCGTGCCGTAATAGTTCCTCAGGAATTCGTCGTGATTGCCCGGCACGTAGATGACCTTGGCGCCCTTGCGCGCCTTGCGGAGCATTTTTTGCACGACATCGTTATGCGATTGCGGCCAGTACCAGTTGGACTGCAGCGCCCAGCCGTCGACGATATCTCCGACGAGGTAGATCGTATCGGCGTCATGGCTGCGGAGAAAGTCCAGCAATCGGTCGGCTTGCGAACCGCGGGCTCCGAGATGGACGTCGGAGATAAACAAAGTGCGAAATCGCCGTTCCGGCAACTCTTCACTCATCGAGTCACTTCCCATGCGCGCACCTAACAGATTCCCATGACAGTGCGATGACTGGTCACGCTGACGGACCCCAAAGGGCTGAAATCGCTGCTTCGCGCTGCCTTTCACCACGAATCAGACGCATCTCGCTTCGCACTCGCGATAACAGCAGCTTGCGACAATCAGGCGACATCGACGAGGCAGTTGAGAGGCGCACGTCCGTGTTCCCGCGGCGTGAAGCGCCCGAGTTGTGCTGGAAGAACGGCCGCTCTCAAAACAGAGGGCGCAGGGAATGCCAGGTGCCCGCCGCACCCGTAGCCGCGCGTGGTGTGTAGAAAACACGCGCGTTAGTCACCACGAGTACGCCGGAGAACACCCGGCATTCCCCGCGCAATGGTTTTAACGGTTTCCTTCGCGCTCTCCCCGGTGACCGGGCTTTGTTGCCACCGTCATCGGCGGATATCTCCGCCAACTTGACGCCAGCGTCGGGGCGTCAGGACCACACGACTTCGCCGTCCGCTTCACGCGCCCTTCGTCTTGAAGCGCCAAAGCGTCCACCGCATTCCGTGCCCAACGTCCGTGACGATCGCGATACGCCCCTCTGGCGGGCCGGAACAACGCGGAAGTAGCCACCGATTGAGGGTCGATGAAAGCGATATATTTTTACAGCTAAGGACTGGACAGCCCAAATCAGATTGAATCGTTTCAGCAAATTGCAGTTTACGCGCATGCGATTTTCGGAGCTTCAGGCCGGGCAAGCGAGGCGTCGCGCGGAAAAACGATCGCCTGATTTGCCCGCCGGGCAAATCACCTTGGGGAGGCGTCTTCGCCCGCGATCACGGGACACGTCAGGTTGGTCGCCGGCCTATCGATCGATGGAAACCGGCAAGTCAGTAATACCGGTGAAAATGATGGATCGGGCCATGACCGTGCCCGACATCGAGGCGGTCGGCCGCCGCGATTGCCGCGGTGATCCAGGCCTTGGCGTTGCGAATAGCGGTTTCCAGCGCCTCGCCTTTGGCAAGGAGGGCGGCGATGGCGGATGACATCGAGCATCCGGTGCCGTGGGTATTGCGGGTGGCAATGCGCGGCGCCGGCAGCGCGATGACGCCGCCGGCGCTGAAGAGGTAGTCGATGCTCTCGGCGCCCTGCCCGTGGCCGCCCTTGATCAATACCGCCGGACAGCCCAAGGCCAGCAGCCGCTTGCCCTGGTCGGCGATCGCGGCCTCAGTGGAGGCGACCGGCTCGCCCAGAAGCGCCGCGGCCTCCGGCAGGTTCGGGGTGATCAGCGCGGCGAGCGGAATGAGCTTTGTGCGCAGGCCGGCAACGGCGTCGACCGACAGCAAAGGGTCGCCCGAGGTCGCGACCATCACGGGATCGAGCACGACAGGCGAAGGCTTCCATCGCGTGAGCGCAGCCGCGATGGCCTCGATGATCGCAAGCTGCGCCACCATCCCGATCTTGACGGCCTTGACGTCGAGATCGCCGAACACCGCATCCATCTGCGCGGTCACGAACGCGGCGGGCACCGGATGAATGCCGCTCACGCCGCGCGTGTTCTGGGCGGTCAGGGCGGTGATGACGGAGGCGCCATAGACGCCGAGCGCCGCGAAGGTCTTGAGGTCCGCCTGGATGCCGGCGCCACCCGAGGAATCCGAGCCGGCGATGGTGAGCGCGATCGGTATCGTCATCGCTCGGCTCGCGGGGATTTCAGCTTTTGTGCCGGGGCCATGTTTTGTCCTAGCGCGGCCTGTTATTGCCAGCAAGTTTGCTTGCCACAGCGCCGGTTTTTTTGCTTGTTTATATATTGACGCGCTTTGTTAACGCGAACCGGTATCCACTTCGCCTGAAAGCGCTATATTGAACCCAACAAGAGGCCTTCCGGAGACGACAGCGATGGTTCCCTTCTTCGTCCAGTTCAAATGCAAGCTCGGCCAGTCCTACGCCGTCGCCAACGCGCTCGCCGAGGCCGAGATCGCCTCCGAGATCTATTCCACCGCGGGCGATTACGATCTCCTGGTCAAATTCTACGTCGATAACGACACCGACATCGGTCACTTCGTCAACGAGAAGGTGCAGACCATTCCGGGCATCCAGGACACCCACACCATCATCACTTTCAAGGCGTTCGGCACGGGATAGGGCAAGATGAGTTTTAGTTCGATCGACTTGTCCGCCGGCCCGGCCACCTCTCCCATAGGGAGAGGTCGGCGCGTAGCGCCGGGTGAGGGATTACGGTCTCTCGTGAGAGCTGCGCCCCCTCACCCGATTTGCACTGGACGATGCTTCGCATCGCCAGGAGCAAATCGACCTCTCCCCGCTGGGGAGAGGTGGACCGAACACGCGGAAGGACCGATTCAATCAAAACTCATCCCGCTTGGATCTCCGCGGCGAATAGCAGCACGGGATCAGGATTTATCGCCGCCCTTCGCCGCTGTCTTGGGCCGCGGCGGTCCGTCCACCGGCGGCAGCGATTTGAGATATTCCGCGATCGCCGCGCGATCCTCCGCCGGCAATTGCGACGTGTTCCTGATCACGCGCGCCATCGGGCCGCCGGTGTTGTCGCCATCGGGCGTTTGCCCGGTCTCCAGGAACCAGGCGATGTCCTTGACGCTCCATTCGCCCAGTCCCTTTTGGGTGATGTTCGGCACCCAACCTTCGCCCTCAGGATTGGGGCCGCCGGCGAAGCGCTGCGCGGCAATGATGCCGCCGAGGAAATTTCGCGGAGAGTGACACTCGGCGCAATGGCCAAGGCTATTGACGAGATACGCGCCGCGATTCCACCGCCCTGAGCGCGTGGCGTCCGGCACAAAAGGCTTGCCGTCCACGAACAGCCATTTCCAGATGCCGATATTGCGCCGGATATCGAACGGAAACGGCACGTCGTGATCGCGCACCTTGCCGGATACCGGGGCCAGCGTTTTCAGATACGCGAACAGGTCCCGCACGTCTTCGACTTTCGCGTGCTGATAGGAGGCATAGGGAAACGCCGGAAAGTAGTGATATCCGGCCGGCGAAACCCCCTTGGTCACCGCGTTGACAAACTCAGCCTCGCTCCATCGCCCGATGCCGTCGACGGGATCGGAAGAGATGTTCGGCGCGTAAAACGTTCCGAACGGTGACGGGATGGCGAGGCCGCCGCCGAGCTTCAAGCGATCAGGCTGGCCGGGCACGGCGTGGCAGGAGGAACATCCTCCGGCGTTGAAGGTTGTCTGGCCGTTGGCGAGATCGGGCGTATGGGCGCGCTCGGTAACCGCCAACACCAACGGAGGAGCCGTCAGCCACCAGAAAACGCCAAACGCTGCAACGCCAGCCAGCGCGGCACCCAGGAGCATTCGTCGCAGCATTCACCAACCCGTCATCAATCATCTTCAACCAGAGCAAGATCGGTTCTGATTGAATCAGAACCGACGCTCTAATCTTTTGTTTTGACGCGTTTTCTTCACGCGAACCGGTATCCACCCCCGGATCAAGTCCGAGGGCATGTTTCGCTCGAAAACGCTCTAACGCCTAGTATGCCGGCGAATTCAGCCATAGGCTGCCTGAAAATTTGAAGCGTCGTAGCCGGTTCCGGGAATAAAGCCGGAATCCCATTGTTTTGAAATCGGCACCGTTAATTGACGCCCACAGGGAGAGAACCATGTCGAATACCAGGATCATGCTTGCTACGCTCGCGCTGGGAGCGGCCGTTGCGTTCGCGGTGCCTGCTTTCGCCGAGAAGATGAAAGCGACGCTGGACGGCAAATCCGAAGTACCCCCGAACGCCAGCGCCGGCACGGGCACCGCCGATATCGACTACGATGCCGCCACCAAGAAGCTGAGCTGGAAGCTGACCTATTCGGGGCTCTCCGGCCCCGCGACCGCGGCCCACTTCCATGGCCCGGCCGAACCCGGCAAGAACGCCGGCGTTGCAGTTGCGATCCCCGGCGCCACGTCAAGCCCCGCCGAAGGCAGCGCGGTTCTGACGGACGCCCAGGCCGCCGACCTGACGGCCGGCAAGTACTATATCAACGTCCACACCGCGGCCAATCCGGGCGGCGAAATCCGCGGTCAGGTGACGAAGTAACTTCCGCACGCGAGAATGAAATAGGAAAAACAAAAAAGGTGGACGTATCAAGCGTCCGCCTTTCTGTTTGATCAGCCGGATTTAGCCGTTCTTGACGCGGTAGGTCTCGTGACAACCGCCGCATTGCTTGCCGATCGTGGGCAGCGCGGTCTTCAGCGCCTCCAGATCCGTGATCTTGCCCTTGACGTCCGCTACGGCCTTGGCGAAGCTTTTGATGTGCTCGTCGAAGCCGGCCCTGTCTTCCCAGACTTTTGGCGATGCGAAGTAATCCCCCTCCGGCTTCAGACCCTTGATGCTGTCGGGAAACAGGGTTGGAAACTTCTTGATGGTGTCTTCGAACTGGGCCAGCGCGGCATCGACGGTGGCCTGATCATAGGGCTTTTCGCCCTTGACCATCGCCGCCAGGGCGCCCGCGTTCTTTCCGTTGCCCTTCATCACGGCCTGGGTCTGCTTGACCTGATCCTGCTGCGCCGCCACCACGCCAACGCCGAGCAATAACGTTCCAACGACCAATACAGTTCGCATCATCAGTCCGATCTCCTTGTTTAGGTTATGAGACGCGCGTTCGTAAAATTTCACAGGCTGTGCCGGCGCTGGTGCTCGCGGATCGCGATCCAGACCCGCTCGGGTGTGGCCGGCATGTCAATATGATCGATCTTGTATTCACGCCACAACCCCTCGATGATGGCATTGACCACCGCCGGGCAGGAGCCGATCGCTCCGGCCTCGCCCGCGCCCTTGACGCCCAGCGGATTGGTCTTGCACGGGATGTTATGCGTCTCGAACACGAAGGACGGAGCGTCGGCCGCCCGCGGCAGCGCATAGTCCATGAGCGTCCCGGTGACGAGCTGGCCGTCCTTCGGACTATAGACCGCCTGCTCCATCAGGGCCTGACCGATCCCCTGCATCGCGCCGCCATGCACCTGTCCGGCCAGCAGCAGCGGATTCAGCGTCACCCCGAAATCGTCGACGATGACGTAGTTGAGGATTCCGATGATCCCGGTGGCGGGATCGATCTCGACCTCGGCAAGGTGGGTGCCGTTCGGAAAGGTGCCGTCGGCCTGGGTGAACGTCGCGCTCGCGTTGAGCTTCGCCGGATCGACGCCCGGCCGTTTCGCCAAATCGGCAAAGCCGATCGAGCGGTCGGTGCCCGCAACCCGGATCGTTCCCTCTGATATCTCAAGGTCGCCGGGGCTCGCTTCCAGCGCTTCGGCGGCGATCTCGCGCAGATTCTTGCCGAGTTCGCGTGTCGCGCGTTCGACACTGACGCCGCCGGTCGGAATTGAAGCCGACCCGCCGGTGCCAAGCCCAGTGGCGATCATGTCGGTGTCGCCCTGCAGGACGTTGACGCGCTCGGGCGGCAGCCCGAACTGCTCGGCGACGAGTTGCGCGTAGGCGGTCTGGTGGCCCTGCCCGGTCGACTGCGTGCCGATCAGGATCGAAACGTCGCCATCGGGATCGAGACGCACCTTGGCGGTCTCCTCGCCCATCGTGCCGCAAACCTCGACATATGTCGCAAGCCCGATGCCGCGCACGAGACCCTGTTTCTTCGCGGCCTTGGCGCGCCTGGGAAATTCCTTCCAGTTGGCGATCTCCATCGCGCGCTTCATATGCGCGGCGAAGTCGCCGGAATCGTAGACCTTGCCGGTCGCTGTTTTGTAAGGCATCGCCCGCGGCGGGATAAAATTCTTGCGCCGGATCGCATCCGGCGTCATGCCGAGTTTTCGCGCGGCTGCATCGACCAGCCGTTCGAGCACGTAAGCCGCCTCGGGGCGTCCGGCGCCCCGATAGGCATCGACCGGCACGGTGTTGGTGAAGACCGTGCGGACCCGGCAATGAAAGGCCTGGATGTCGTAGAGGCCGGGCAGCATGCCGGCGCCGCCATGCGGAATGTAAGGGCCGAAGGTCGACAGGTAGGCGCCCATATCGCCGAGCAGATCGACATCCATGCCGAGGAACCTGCCATCGGAGGCCAACGCCATCCGCGCCGTGGTGGCATTGTCGCGCCCTTGCGCGTCGCCGATGAAATGATCGGCACGGTCGGCGGTCCACTTCACCGTCTTGCGCAGCTTGCGCGCGGCGAAGGCGGCCAACGCGTATTCTCGATAGGGAAACAGCTTGGTGCCGAACCCGCCGCCGACATCCGGACAGATCACCCGCATCTTTTCCAGCGGGATCTTCAGCACCATGCCGGCGATGATTTCGCGCAAGCGATGGCTGCCCTGGCTGCCGACCGTCAGCGTCAGATGATCGCGCCTCGCATCGTACTCGCAAACCACCGCGCGCGTTTCCATGAAATTGGCGACGACGCGCGGATTGACGATCGATATTTCGGCCACCGCATGCGCTTTCGCGAACGCCGCCTCGGTCGCCTTCTTGTCGCCGAGCGACACGTCGAACAGCACATTGCCGGGATGCTGGGCCCAGACCTGCGGCGCGCCCTGCTTGACCGCATGGACGACGCCGACCGCGGCCGGCAGCGCCGTCCAGTTCACTTCAATGGCCTCGATCGCATCGCGCGCCCGGTCGACAGTATCGGCGACGACAAACGCAATGGCGTCGCCGACGTGACGCACCACATCCTTCGCAAGGATCGGATAGGGCGGACCGGTGAAAGGATTGACTTCCAGATTAAAGAGGCACGGCAAGTTGCCGAGATCCTTGACATCCTCGGCGGTCAGGACCGCCGCCACGCCGGGCAGGCCGCGGGCGCGGGTGGCGTTGATGGTGAACTTCGCGTGGGCATGCGGTGAGCGCAATACCAGCGCGTGCAGCGAAGGCTGTGGCGCGAAGTCGTCGGTGTAGCGGCCCTTGCCGCGAATGAGCGCATCGTCTTCCTTGCGAAGCACGCTCTGACCGACGCCGAATTTGATGGGAGCCATCGTATCTCCATTTCCGCCTCACGCGGCTGGTTGACGACCGCGCTCTAAACTATTGAAATAGCGCACGATCTTCTCGCCAGCCCAGACGCCTCGGCCGATCAAGCGCCAATGATTTCGATCCATATTGCAGCGGATCGCAAGACAGCGCAAACGCCTCTTTGACTTGACGCGTTTTCCTGACGTTTTTTCTTGACGCGAAGCGGCACCCCACCCCCGGATCAAGTTCGCGCGCATGCTCGCTCGAAAACGCTTTAGCTGCGCACCAGCGAGCTCAGCCAGCGTCTGCCGAACAGCAGCAATATCGACCCTGCATAGACCAGCGTGCCGACGACGATCAGCAACAAGAATGCAGCCTCGTCACGCCACGCGCTTAAGCCGGAAAACTGTGAACCTGCGAACCTCGCAGCCAGCCAAAGGGCTGCGCCCAACAGGGCTGCGGAGACGAGAAACTTCGTCAGCGACCGCAGCAATGCGCGATCGAGATGGAAATAGCCGGCCCGCACGGCAAAGGCGATGACCAACAAAAGATTGATCCAGGCGCCGACCGCGGTCGCGAACGCGAGACCGACCTGCGCGAGAGATCCGACAAGCGCAATCTTCAATCCGACGTTGGCGGCAACACCGATCAATGCCGCCTTCACCGGCGTCGCGGTATCCTTGCGGGCGTAGAAAGTGGCGACGGCGCTACGAATCAGGACAAACGGAATCAATCCGACCGCATAGGCCGCAAGCGTCGCGCCGGCGGCCGCGGCATCGCCCTTCGAGAAGGCGCCGCGCGCAAACATCGCCCGCATGATGACATCGGGAACGGTCAGGAACGCGGTCACGAACGGCACCGAAAAGAGTAACGTAAAGTCGAAGGCCCGCCGCTGCGCGGCAAGCGCGCCGTCGTGATCTTCCGACGTCAGGCGCCGCGACATTTCCGGCAGCAGCACCGTGCCGACCGCGATACCGATCACCCCGATCGGAAGCTGGTTGAGCCGGTCGGCGTAATAAAGCGCCGAAAGCGCGCCCGCGGGGAGGAAGGTCGCGATGATGGTATCGGCGAACAATGCGACCTGCGTGCCCATCGAACCGACCGTCGCCGGTCCCAGCGCCCGGAAGAAGGCGCGGACGTCTTCGTCGAGCTTCAGCGCTGCGAAGCGGGGCAAACCGCCATGGGTGGCAAGGTCGCCGGCGAGCAGGAAATATTGCAGAAAGCCGGAGATCAACACGCCCCAGGCCGCGGCGTGGCCGGGCGTCGGAAACAAGACCGCCAGCGCCAGGGTCGCCATCATCGAGATGTTGAGGAAGATCGACGCTGCCGCGGCAGAGGCAAAGCGATGCATCACGTTGAGCATGCCGCCATACAGCGTTACCAGCGTGATCAGCAGCAGATAGGGAAAGGTGATCCGCGTCAGTTCGATCGCCAGCCGCCGCTGCTCGGCGTCTTCCGTGAAGCCTGGCGCGAGCAGGCTCATGGCCTGCGGCATGAACAGCCAGGCGAGCGCGAGCAGGATGAGCTGCGAGACAAACAGAAGGGTGAAGATACGATCGGCGAACAAGGAGGCCGATTTTTCGCCGCGTTCGCCATGGACATGCGCATAGGCCGGCACGAACGCCGCGTTGAAGGCCCCTTCGGCGAAGATGGCGCGAAAATGGTTGGGCAGGCGCAGCGCCACGAAGAACGCATCCGCCACCGGCCCGGCGCCGAGAATGGCCGCGAGCATGATGTCGCGCGCAAATCCGGTCAGCCGCGAAAGAAGCGTATAGCCGCCGACGGTGAAGATACGACCGAGCATCCGCCGCTTCTAGCGCATATTCGGTTCCGATTGCATCAGAACCGAAGCACTATTCTTTTGTTTTGACGCGTTTTCTACCGCAGATAAGTCTACGCAATCTGCGTAAACTTGATTGCTATGCGAACCGATATCCACCCCCGGATCAAGTCCGAGGGCATGCTTCGCTCGAAAACGCTATCGCGGCGGCACTTCAAAACGGCGAAATCAGGTTGAAAGCGTGCCACGCACAGCCTTGATGATCCGCTCCTGCGTCGGCTCGTCGAGATAGGCATGCATCGGCAGGCTGATGACGTCGAAGGACAGGCGTTCGCTTGCCGGCAAGCCGCCGTCGGCAACCGGAAAATCCCGATACGCGGCCTGCTGATGCATCGATTTCGGATAGTAGACCGCGGTCGGAATGCCCTGTGCTTTCAGGGCTAGAGCGAATTCATTGCGGTCGGTGCCCTCCGGCAGTCGGATGGTGTATTGCGCCCAGACCGACATGGCCCAGCTTTCGAGATGCGGAACGGTCACGACATTGCCGAGACCCCGCGCGTAGCGCTCCGCGACCCTGTTTCGCGCCGCGATTTCATCCTCGAAGATTTTCAGTTTCTCGATCAGCACCGCCGCCTGAATGGTGTCGAGCCGCCCTGTCATGCCGAGACGAACATTGTCGTACTTGTCCGAACCCTGACCATGAACGCGGACGCTGCGCAGGGTTTCGGCAAATTCGGCGTCATCGGTGAAAATCGCCCCGCCGTCGCCAAAGCAGCCGAGCGGTTTTGCCGGAAAGAAGCTGGTCGCGGTGATGTGGCCGAGGCCGCCGAGGCGGCGGCCCTTGTAGCTTGCGCCAAACGCCTGCGCCGCGTCATCCAGCACGAACAGGCCCTCGGCCGCGGCGACCTCCCCGATGGCGTCGTGGTCGGCGCTTTGCCCGAACAGGTCGACCGGGATCACCCCTTTCGGCTTGAGGCCGAGCCGCTTCGCGGTCGCGAGGCCGCGCTTGAGCGAAGCCACGTCCATGTTGAAGGTCGCTTCATCGACGTCGACGAACACCGGCACAGCGCCGGTCAGCGCCACGGCCTCGCCGGTCGCACAAAATGTAAACGACGGACACAGCACCGCATCGCCGCGGCCGACGCCTTTCGCCATCAGCACCATCAGCAGCGCATCGGTGCCGCTTGCGCAGCTCACCACATGCTTTGCCCCGCTGAAGGCGGCGAGCGCGGCCTCGAGCTGGCTCACTTCCGGACCGTTGATGAACTGGCAATGGGCGAGCACGCGGGAAACCGCCTCGTCGACGGCATGGCCGAGCCGGCGGCGCTGCGCGGCGATATCGATGAAGGGAACGGGATCTGGACGAAGATGCTGGTTCATGGAGCCTTGCGAGGATTGGGAGCGGGACATCGGCGGACGATCAGCCTAGCCGACGACGCGCCGCGGTCCCTTGCGGGCGGGAGAAGCCGCGGCCGGCTTGGCGGGATTTTCGAGGCAGCGGATCGCAATTTCGAGGCTGGCCACGCCCTCGCCGCCGGTCACCGCGGGCACGCCGCCGCTCCGCACGGCATGGAGGAACGCGATCAACTCGGCGCGCAGCGGCTCGTCATGGCCGACCGGCAGATGGCGCATCGAATAGCTGCCGTCCGGCTTGAAGCCGAAGCACTCGGTCACCTGACGGGTCAGCAGATCGCCCATCACATATTTGCCGCGGGTCGCAACCGTGACGTTGCGCGCCTTGAACGGCGTCAGCCAGTTGGTGTTGATGTGGGCGAGCACGCCGGAGGCGGTTCTAAACTGCAGCAGCGCGATGTCCTCGCGTTCGGCCACGGCGCTGGAGAGCTGCGGCTGCACTTCGACGATGTCCGATTCCGTGAACCAGCGGATCAGATCGATGTCATGCACGGCGAGATCGATGACCACGCCGACATTCGACATGCGCGGCGGGAACGGTCCGACGCGCGTGATCGCGATCGAAAGAATGTCTTCGCCCGAGATCGCCTGCTTGATGGCGGCGACGGCCGGATTGAACCGTTCGACATGCCCCACCATCAGCGTCACGCCGGCACGGCGGGCGGCGGCGACGATCGCATGCCCCTCCTCCACCGAGGACGCGATCGGCTTTTCAACCAGGATGTGAACGTTGTGCGCGATGCAGGCGAGCGCGATATCGTGGTGGAGATGCGTCGGGGCTGCGATGGTCACGGCATCGACGCCTTCGGCGATCAGCTCATCGAGGCCTGCAAAGGCGCGGCAGCCCGCAAGCTCGGTGGCGCGCGAGCGATGCTCCGGCAACGGATCGACGATCCCGACCAGCGTGGTATCGGGCAGGCCGGCCAGCACGCGGGCGTGATTGCTGCCCATGATGCCGGCGCCGATCACGCCGATACGAAGCGCGCGTCCTGCCTCGGTTTTCAGACCCGACGCCAACTCTTTGGAAACCATATTATTCAACCCCAACATCCCCACAGGCGCCCGAACCACCCCGTTGCGCCGTGAGTTTCTCTAGCACGCCGCCTGAGGCGTGGCGAATGGTTGGGCAACGAACCCAAACACGTTTTGATTCAAAGAATTACACGGGCCGCGCCGGATCGGAAATATCGATTCCCGTTAAATTACGCCAAAGGCCGGCCAGCCAATCCAACTCACTCCCCGGACGCTCCGGAAGGTTCACGAGCGCTGATAATCATCCTCGATGCGGATGATATCGTCCTCGCCGAGGTAGCTGCCGGTCTGAACCTCGATCAGTTCCAGCAGGATCTTGCCCGGATTTTCCAGGCGGTGAACGGCGCCGATCGGGATATAGATCAATTCGTTCTCGTGCACGACCTTGACGGTTTCGTTGACCGTCACGCGCGCGGCGCCGCGCACCACGATCCAGTGCTCGGAGCGGTGGTGATGCTTCTGCAGCGAGAGCCGGCCGCCGGGCTTCACGACGATACGCTTGACCTGGTGACGCTCGCCCATGTCGACCGACTGATACGAACCCCAGGGGCGATGCACCTTGAGGTGATCTTCCGTCACCTGGGGCGCGACCGTCTTCAGCTTCGCCACCAGCCGCTTCAATCCGTTGGCATCCTTTTGACGCGACACCAGCACGGCGTCCTGCGTCGCGACCACGACCAGATCGTCGACGCCTTCCAGCGCCACCAGCGCCTTGTCGGTCAAAACGTTGCAGTTGCGGGAATCCTCGAACACGGCCGTGCCCTGCGCGGCATTGCCCTGACTGTCCTTGCCCGACAATTCCCAAACCGCGTGCCAGGAGCCGACATCGGACCATCCGCACGCAACCGGCACGACGGCGGCGCGCGAGGTCTTTTCCATCACGGCATAGTCGATCGAAATGGCCTTTGCCGATCCGAATGCGCTCGCATCAAGCGTCACAAATCCGAGATCGCGGCCCGCCTTGGCGACGGCGTCGCTGACGGCCTGCACGCTCTCGGCATCGACGTTGCGGTATTCATCGAGCAGCACGGCGGCGCGAAACATGAAGTTGCCGCTGTTCCAGAGATAACCGGCCTTGATGTATGCGGCGGCGGTTGCCGGATCCGGCTTCTCGACGAATTTCTTGACCGCATGGACTTTGCCGGACACCACTTCGCCCGGGCTGATATAGCCGTATTCGGTGGCGGCGCGCTCGGGCTCAACGCCAAACGTGACGATGCGCCCCGCATCCGCCGCGACAAGCCCCTCGCGGCAGGCCGCGACAAAGGCCTCGGTGTCGCGGACGACGTGGTCGGCGGCGAGCGCCAGAACCACCGCATCATTGCCGCGCATTTGTGCAAACGCCGCGCCCGCCGCAATGGCAGGGCCGGAATCCCGCCGCATCGGCTCCAGCAGGATATCGGCCTCAAACCCGATCTCGGCCAGTTGCTCCAGAACCATGAAGCGATACGCGGTGTTGGTAATGACGATGGGACGCTCGAACAGCGTCGGGTCCGACACCCGCAGGATCGTATCCTGAAAGGTCGAGCGCGTGCCGAACAGCGGCAGGAACTGCTTCGGACGAACCTCGCGCGAGGCCGGCCACAGCCGCGTCCCGGCGCCGCCGCACATGATCAGTGGAACAATTCTTCTGTCCATCAACGCCTCACACGTTCCTGTGGCCACGATGTTACGCGAGAATCGGGCATATCGTCCTTCACGAGCTTTCAGACCGAAAACCGACGCCGTGCATCAAATCTCCGACATTGACGGGGGGGCTCCATGACGCAGCCGGCTTGATCGGCAACATATCCTTTACCGCCGCCCCACCCAACTCCTGCCGCGGGGAGCTTACGCCTGGGGTTAATTCTCTCGGTTGATGGTTACCGACACGGGAGGCCCGCGCCCGCGCCGCCCGTTCACCGTCTCCGACCGGCAGGAATTTGGCTGCGCCGCGCCGGACGCGCCTGTTTAGCCGCCCTGTTGCGGGGGCGGCAATACCCGGTTGAGCGGCTATTGCCAGATCGGCTTTAAAACCATACCAAGGCGCCGAAGTTCGGCGCGCGGCATCGAGTTGCGCCGTTTCTTGACGTCCTCCAGACTTGACGAGCGCGGGCGAAATGCGCCGGATCCTGCTTTCAGCGATAAAGGTATTGGTCTCCGCGGCGCTGCTTTTTATCGCGCTCCGCAAGGCGAATTTTTCCGACCTTGCCTCGCGCATCGACGTCGCGAGCCTCGGCTGGATTGGCCTTGCGATCGGGGTGACATTCCTTCAGATCTTCGTCGGCGTTTTGCGATGGCGCATTGTCAGCACCGAATGCGGGGCGCCGCTCGCGACCCGGCAGGCGATGCGCTTCAATGTGATCGGGACGTTCTTCAATCAGACGCTGCCGTCCTCGATCGGCGGCGACGCGGTACGGCTCTGGCTGGTCGCGCGCGGCGGCGCCGGATGGCGCGCGGCGACTTATTCCATCTTCGTCGACCGCGCCATCGGCCTGATCGCGCTTGCGGTCATCATCGTCGCCAG
The DNA here is from genome assembly GCA_963753875.1 of uncultured Alphaproteobacteria bacterium. Taxonomy (GTDB): domain Bacteria; phylum Pseudomonadota; class Alphaproteobacteria; order Rhizobiales; family Xanthobacteraceae; genus Bradyrhizobium. The sequence continues at coordinate 188,967 of CAVWDY010000021.1, forward strand.
CCTGCCCTGGAGCTACAACCTCATCGGCGATCCCTACGGCCGATCGGCGTTACTGTTGGTCGATCTCGCCGCGCTCGCCGGCGGGGCGGGATTTCTCCTGCTAGGCGTGCTGCCCTGGCCCTGGCTGAAGCGCTGGTGGGGAACGCATCATATTCACGCCTGCGCGGTGATCGCGAACCGGGTCATTTTCAGCCGGCGGAGCGGGCCAATGATCGCGGCGCTGTCATTGCTTGTTCACGTTCTTGCCGTGGTCATCGCCTGGTGCGTCGTTCAATCGATCGCCGCACCGGTGGCGTTCGGTCAGATTTTTCAGCTGATTCCGCCGGTGATGCTGATCACCATGCTGCCGATCTCGATCGCAGGCTGGGGCGTCCGCGAGGCCACGATGGGACTGGCCTTCGGATATGCCGGATTGATGACGAATGAAGGCATCAATATTTCACTGCTGTATGGCGCGGTGTCGTTCATTGTCGGCGCCTTCGGCGGACTGGTGTGGATTTTCTCCGCCGAAAAGGCCGCGCAAGGCGCGGTGCCGATCGAGGTGCCGGAGTAAGGGCGACATTGGATAGGATGACCATTTCCGAATTGTGGCTTGCGCTCTTAGCGATCGTTGCGGCGGCGATGCTATCGGCCGGTGTCACCTGGGCGATCCGGCCGCTGCTTTTGAAGCACGCGCTTGCAAAGCCGAATGCGCGCTCTTCACATCGTATCCCGACACCACAAGGGGCCGGTATCGCGGTGATCGCGGCGACGCTTGCGGTCGCAGTATCCATCGTTGCCGGCACCGATACGCCGGGTTCCAATTTCCCGATCGCTGTTTTCGGGGCCACACTGTTCATCGCGGTCGTGGGTTTCGCGGATGATCTCAAATCGATCCCGGTACTGACGCGACTGGTGCTGCAGGCAATTGCCGTCGGCGTGATCCTGTTCGCAAGCCCAAGCGATCTTCGGATCGCTCCAGCAGTTCCGTTCTGGATCGAACGCGGCCTGCTTCTGCTCGCAGGCCTCTGGTTCGTCAATCTGGTCAATTTCATGGACGGGCTGGACTGGATGACGGTCGCCGAGGTCGTGCCGATCACTGGCGCGATGGTCGTACTGGGTTCGCTTGGCGGGTTTCCGGCCTCCTCCGCGATCGTCGCCGCGGCGCTGTTCGGCGCGATGATAGGCTTCGCACCCTTCAACCGCCCGGTGGCAACGATCTTTCTGGGAGACGTCGGCAGCCTGCCGATTGGCTTGCTGCTCGGCTGGTGCCTGCTGCAACTGGCCTGGCATCAGCATTTCGCCGCCGCGTTGCTGTTGCCGCTTTATTATCTATCGGATGCCACCGTGACGTTGTTGCGCCGGATGGTTCGGGGCGAACCGTTCTGGGCGGCGCATCGCTCGCATTTTTATCAGCGCGCAACCGATAACGGCTTTACGGTATCGCAGGTGGTGAGCGAGGTGTTCGTTCTCAACCTCGCCCTCGCGGCGCTGGCGATCGCGTCGACCAAATTGCAATCATCTGCGATCGGAGTCGTGCTCATCATCATCGCCGGCGGCGCTGCCGTGGCATTTTCGATGTACCGGTTCTCGCAGCGGCGTTCCTGATCGCCCGCCGCTCGCTGCCCTCAGCCTTCGTGCAACAGTTTTTGGGCCAGTGCAGAATACCCCGCCATGGCGTCGTCAAAATTGTAGCGCCGGGCGATGGCGGCGGCGCGTTCGGCCCGCAAGGGATCCTCGGCCAAAGCGGCCAGACGTATGGTTCTTGCAAGCTCGCCGGCATCGCCAGGGGCCACAACCCAGCCGACATCATGTTCGGTGACGGTCAGGGCCGCCTCGGCGCCGGGCTCGGACACGATAAGCACGGGCCGGCCCACCGCGAGCAAATTATAGAACCGGCTGGGGATGGATATCCCTGCGACATTCCTGCGATAGGGAATGAGCCAGATGTCGGCGGCCGATAGAAACGCTTCGAGATTTTCATCCGCCACGCGGTCGACCAGACTAACGTTCGGAATACCCGCTTCGGCTTGCATCTCCTTCAGGCGCTCGTAGCCGATCCCCCAACCCGACAGCAGGAAATGAATATCAGCGTCATTCCGCAGTAATCGGGCCGCCTCGAACACGATGACGGGATCGTGGGTGAAGCCAAGATTGCCGGAAAGGCCGACCATGAAGCGGGCGGCATGCGGGCGACGATAGGGATTGTCGGGCTCAATCGGTCTGACGGCCGGCGCGAGCGTGGCCCAGTTCGGGATAAACCGGATCTTGTCGGGCGTCACCCCCCGATAACCCAGCAGAAGTTGCTCGGTGTCGCGGCCAATGGTGATGACGGCATCAAGCCCGCGAAACATCAGCGCGTTCACGGCGCGTATCGCTTTGGTCAGAACCGATGCCGGCTTCAAGAGGCCCGCCATCACGAGCACGTCGGGATAAAGGTCGTGCATGATCAGCGCCGATCGGGCGCGCTTCAATCTGGCGGCGGCGACAACCGCGTAAGGCAACATGAAGGGAGCGGTCACCGTGATCGCCACGTCGCCGCGCTGCAATCTCCTCAGGAGCGCCAGAAATACCCGGACCGCAAAGAGGATTTCGGCGATCGCGCGCCTGATCAGGGCAGCCTTTCCCGGGATCCGGTTCTTGATCTCAATGACACCCGGTTGGCCCAATCGATCGGGTTTGCCCGATGCCGCACCAGCGGAGCCTGAAAGCACCAATACCGGAATGTCCCGCGCGAGATGGTTGGCGATCGCAGACATAATGGCCGCGGTCGTGCTCTGGTCGGGGGGGTAATGCTGGCTGGCAACGACGATTTTTCCGGGCTTCTGCATCGATAGCTTTCGAAACGGTGCCGCATGGCCAGCGTTGACGGCGACGATATTTTCTAAGCGGCGTTCGAACCGAATTCCGGGACGGCATCCTTCAATACGGCCTTGATGGTGGCCAGATCATCCCTGGCAATCGCCTGGTCAAGCGCTGCGATCCACTTCCGCAGCGACTGCATCGGCGGTTCGTTGGGCTTGGCCGCCATGATGCCGGCGACGCCGATCTCGACCGCCGGCTCCTCGTTCGCGAACAGGATTTCGTTCAACCGCTCTCCCGGCCGCATTCCCGTGAAAACGATATCGATATCGTGGCCCGGCTGCAGGCCGGAAAGCCGGATCATGCGCTCGGCAAGATCGACGATTTTGACCGGCTGCCCCATGTTGAGCACATAGACCGAAACATCAGGACGCTGCGGCGCCAGCGCGTGCGCGGCGGCCGTAATCACCAGGTCGCAGGCTTCGCGGATGGTCATGAAATACCTGACCATCTCGGGATGGGTGACCGTCACCGGGCCACCCGCCTCGATCTGGGCCTTGAACTTCGGCACCACCGATCCGTTGGACGCCAGCACGTTGCCGAATCTCACGGAAATAAGCCGCATCCTCGGCTGGCCATCCGGTTGGGCCGCGAGATCATGATCGAGCGCCTGGCAATACATCTCGGCGAACCGCTTGGTCAGACCCAGCATCGACACCGGCTCGATCGCCTTGTCGGTCGAAATCATCACCATCGCCTCGGCGCCCGCCGCCAACGCCGCATCGGCAACATTCACCGACCCGAAAATATTGGTTTTGACGCCTTCGCTCCAGTCGCGTTCGAGAATCGGAACATGCTTGAGGGCCGCGGCATGAAAGACGATATCCGGCTTGAATTCATTCATCAGCCGCAGGATGCGCTCGCGATCGCGGATATCCGCCACCCGCCCATCGATCGCAGCGCCGGTGTCGTGTGCCGCAAGCGCTTCGGTGATGGCATAGAGCGCCGGTTCCGAATTCTCGATCACCAGCAGTCGCGCAGCCCCGAATGTCACGACGCGGTCGCAAATCTCCGAGCCGATCGAACCGCCGCCGCCGGTGACAATAACCGCCTTGTCTTTCACCAGGGCTTCGAGACGCGCATAGTCGATCTTTTCGCTGGGGCGCAGCAACAGATCCTCGACGGCAACCGTCGTCAATCGCGGCGCATCCCCGCTCTCCAGCGACGGCAGGCGGCTGACAATCAACCCCAGCCGGCGCGCCCGCATCAGCACGGATTCCGGCCGCGCCTCGGGGTCGAATGCCGATGGCGTCATCACGACCCGCGCGATCGGCTTGTTGCGCCTTGCGAAATCAGCGATCACCTCCTCGAGATCGTCGATGCCGCCGAGCACCGGAATGTTGCGGATCAACTGGCCGCGGTCGGCCGGAGACGGCGACAACAGACCAACCGGCCAGATCCGCTTGACGGCGCCACTTTCGATTCCACGCAGCAGGATCTCAGCGTCCGCGGCGCGGCCGACCAGCAGCGTCGCCGCCGCGTCCTCCGCCCTGGCGTGGTGCCGCACGCGCGTATAGCGAAAATATCGGTAGGCGAAACGCGAGGCGCTGAGAAAGGACACCTCGAGAAACCAGAATAGGATGATCGTCACCTTACCGAAAAAGAACGCGCCCTGAACGTTGGGTGCGACAAAAATATAGTCCAGCACCAGCAGCGCGAGGGCCAGCACGGTGGCCGCGCGCAAAATGTTCAGCGCGTCCGGCAGGGAAATGAAACGCCACTTCGTCGTAGTCAGATTGAAGAGATAACAAACCACCACGCTGAACGCGACGAAATAGGGCAGGATACGAAACAACAGCGGCAGGCGATCGGTAAAAAGATCGCCCTCGAAACGCAGATAGAAGCTCGCCAGCACCGCCAATGCAGTCGCCAGTGCATCGTGCGTGGCAATCAAGGCGTTGCGCAGGGTCAGATTCGGGAGGCGCATCATGTCGCTGACCGGTTACCAAAAGATGTCGGGCCTCGCCCGTTGCGAGGTTGCTGATAGCTGATCTGGCGAGAGCATGCCAGCGGTCATGGTTCAACGGAATTTCGCGTCTCCGGCGGGGTTTCACACAGGCCTGATTTCAACATCATCCCACCCGCGATACCCACGCCGAGAACATACATCCACCCCTCGTTAAAATCGAATATGTGGGAATTGAAAAGCGAGGTGAAAAAGTTCTGCACCACCACCATCAACCCGATCCAGGCCATCAGGCCGTCGCCGCGAAACAGCAGCAGGTGCGAGAGCCACATCGCATACAACACGACCACGCCGAGCGCGCCCCATTGAACCGCGACGTTCAGGGTCTGGTTATGAGGGTTTGCGACGACCTGGCCACCGGCTAGGGCCTTCGGGCCGGTGGAAGCCTGCTCGAATAGTCCCTGGATCGAGCCGCTGCCGTGCCCGATGACCGGCGCTTCGGCGAAGAACCGCAGCGACTTCTTCCAGAATTCCAGCCGCAAGCCGATCGACGTCGGTTCGTCGCTCTCCTTATAGAGTTGGTAATCCCGCAGGAACCTCGCGGTCGTCACACGCAACTGGGGCGACATCGCCCACGCGGTCCCGCCCAAAACAGCCACCGCGCATGCAACGATGACGATACTTCGCCATCTCAGATGAAGTAGCGCGAACACCGCGAGCATGACCGGAATGGTCACCAGCGCGGTGCGCGAAACCACGACGAACGCCATATTGACCACGAAGCTCAGTGCGATCGCGCTCAGCGCCAACGCAGGAGCAATTCTTCCCGCGCGCAGCAATGCGATGACCGGATAAGCGAGCACCACGGCGCACAGGGCGAATTCCTGGCTCTGATCGATATAGTTTTTGACCGGCACGCCGTAACCTGCGCCGGATTTCAACGCGAGCCGTGGATCGAACGCCACGAGCCACGACATCGCCATCAACAGGATGCACGACACCAAAAACGCGATGAACACCCACACGCCGCGCGTCGAACGTTCGAAATGATAGAACAGTACCGGCAACATCAGCAGTTTCGCGGCCGGGCCGACCGCATACAGCCGTGCCCCCCATGGCGCGTCCGACCACAGCGTTGCGACGAGCGCGAGGGCAAACAGCGCGACCGGGAAAACGGAAATCGGACGCTTCAGCGATTGCAGGAAAGCTTTCGCATCGAAGAAAGGCGCCATCGTAACGAGCGCTGCGACCGCGAAAATCGCGACCAGCGACGTCGACCAGGGCAGCGAAAGCGCGATCAGGATAATGAAAATATCCGTGGTCGTGATCCAGGCGGCCGGATCCCGCCACGGCCTCCACAACAGCGCTCTCACCGATTCCCCCGCCACGGCGCTCACGCCTTGCCACCGCGCGCGCGATCGACCAGCGAGGTCGTGCTGAAACCCGGCAGGATATCTACCAGGACCACCTCGCCGCCCTGCGCTTCGACGATCTCGCGGCCGACGACCTGCTCGCGGGTATAGTCGCCGCCCTTCACCAGGACGCTCGGCTTGATCGCGGTGATGAGTTCGATCGGCGTGTCTTCCCCGAAGATCGCGACGAGATCGACCGCCTCCAGCGCCGCCAGCACTTCCGCCCGCGCGCGCTCATCCTGGACCGGACGTCCCTCGCCCTTCAGCCGTTTCACCGATGCGTCGCTGTTCAAGCCGACGATCAGCCGATCGCAGGCGGCACGTGCCGCGGTCAGGACCTTGACGTGGCCGGGATGCAGGATGTCGAAACAGCCATTGGTGAAGCCGACCCTCAAGCCTTGCTTGCGCCAATCCAGAAGCCGCGCGTCGAGGTCGCCGCCATCGGCGACAATCTTTTCTTCCGCCGCGAGAAAGGCATGCGGCAGGATTCTTCGGCGCAATTCCGCCGACGTCACGCTGGCCGTGCCCTTCTTGCCGACCGCGACCGCCGCCGCCGCGTTCGCCATCCGCAGGGCGGTTTCCCAGTCAGCTCCTGCCGCAAGCACGACTGCAAGCACCGCCGCAACGGTGTCGCCGGCGCCTGAGACGTCGCGCACCTTCACCGGATGGGCGGGTACATGGATGGCCTCGCCCTTGCGCGGCACCAGCGTCATGCCGTGCTCGCTTTGCGTCACCAGGATGGCCTCGCAGTCCGCAAGCTGCATCGCGTCGCGCGCGGCATCCGCGATGCTCTGTTGCGAATCCGCGCGGCTTCGGGTCGCTTCCGCGAACTCCTTGCGGTTGGGCGTGAGCAGCGTCGCGCCGCGATAGATCGCGAAATTGGCGCTCTTGGGATCGACGATCACGCGCTTTCCGAGTTTGCGGGCGGCATCGATGACATTGCGGATCACGCGCGCCGTCAACACGCCCTTGGCATAGTCGGACAGCAGCACGATGTCGGCGCGGGCGAGCTGCGGCAAAATGGCGTCGATCAGTTTCTGTTCGACGTCGGCCGCGGCCGGCAGGGCCAGCTCCCAGTCCGCGCGCAGCATGTGGGTGGAAAAATGCTCGGAGACGAAACGCACCTTTCGCGTCGTCGGCCGCGCGGGATCGCAAACCAGAACGCTTTCGATTCCGTCTTCCTTCGAAAGCGCGGCCTTGAGTTGCGTTCCCGCGTCGTCCGCGCCGATCAGGCCGACGAAGATGCAGCGCGCGCCGAGGGACGCGACATTGCGCGCCACGTTGCCGGCGCCGCCGATATTGGTTTCGCTCCGCTGCGCGGCAATCACCGGCGCCGGCGCTTCCGGCGAAATCCGCGACACCTCGCCATAGACGAACTCGTCAAGCATGAGGTCGCCGACGCAGAGCACGGTCTGGCGGGCAATCGCAAGCGTCAGGGCTTCAAAGTCGAACATCTCTTCTCGTTATCTGTTGTGCGATCAGCGGAAGCGATCGGCACGGTCGAGGTAACCCTTGACGTAGAGGTCGACCGCCTCCTCCAGCTCCGTGAAGCCGCCGTTATAACCGGCGCGCCGCAACCGACCGACTTCGCTTTGGGTGAAATACTGGTAGCTGTCGCGGATCGATTGGGGCATATCGACGTAGCGGATATTCGGAACCGTGCCGAGCGCGGCATAGGCCGACAACATCAGGTCCTTGAAGCTGCGGGCCTTGCCGGTGCCGACGTTGAAGATGCCTGAGACCGACGGCGTCGAGAGCAGCCACATCGTCACCCGCACGACGTCGTCGACATAGATGAAATCGCGGCGCTGATCGCCGTCGGCGATGCCTTCGCGATGCGACTTGAACAATTCCACAACCCGGCCAGCCCTGATGTCGTTGAAGCGCCGCGCCAGCACGCTCATCATCGCGCCCTTGTGATATTCATTGGGGCCGAACACGTTGAAGAATTTCAGGCCGGCCCATTGTGGCGGCAGCTTCTCGGACCGGGCCGCGCGCTCGGCCACCGCCATGTCGAACAGATGCTTGCTCCAGCCGTACAAATTCATCGGCCGCAACGCCTTCAGCGCGGATATCGACTGGTCGTCGCGGAACCCCTGCGCGCCGTCGCCATAGGTCGAGGCCGAGGAGGCGTAAATGAACGGCGTCGCATTCGCGGTGCACCAGTCCAAGAGCCGCATCGAGAGACGAAAATTGGTCTCGATCACGAGATCGCCATCGGTGGCCGTGGTCTCGGAGATAGCGCCGAGATGGATGACGGCGTCCAGCCGGCGACCGCTCAGCCAGCCCGGCAACTCCGCCGGCGGCACAATGTCGGCGAGCCGGCGCTTGGCGAGGTTGCGCCATTTGCCGTCATGCCCGAGCACGTCGCACACGGCAACATCGGCGCGGCCCGCGTCATTGAGCGCGGCCACGATATTCGATCCGATAAAACCGGCGCCACCGGTCACCAGTAACATGACGTACCCTGCCCAGATTGTGCGGCGTCAGCTTTGCCTAGCGCATGATCCGCCAAAGTGTAAGCGGTTTGGCCAAGAGATCATGCGCTCACTCAATAATTTAGCGCGCGATCTCTGGACAAACGAAGACGTTTGTCCGGCAAAACCGGCGTCCACTTTTGCTGATCGCGCGCCCTGACCGGCAAGCAGCTTCGGTCACACCGCTTGGTGAAGACGGCCGCACTGTGTTTTGCCGACTTTACCCCGCCGCGAGGAGCGGTTACCGACTGGCTCCAAATCAAAAGCCGGCCAGCCACTAAAATATGAACAAAGATTCAGAACATATTGGGACGATCGAGGACGCGGCAGACGCCCGCCCGATCCTGATCGTTCCCTATATGTGGATCGGCGACTTCGTGCGCGGCCATAGCGTGGTGCGGGTGCTGAAGGCGCGCTGGCCCAACCGGCCGGTCGATCTGCTCACCACCACCCTGTGCGCGCCCTTGGTGGATTACATGCCGGGGGTGCGCTCCGGCATCGTCTGGGACCTGCCGCGCAGCCGGCTGGCGGTGGCCAAACAATGGGGGCTGGCCGCCCGGCTCCGTGCGAGGAACTACGGCACCGCCATCGTCCTGCCCCGCACCTGGAAGTCGGCCATAGCGCCAGCGCTCGCCGGCATCCCGGAACGTGTCGGCTTCGTCGGCGAGGCGAGGTTTGGCCTGATCAACCAATGGCGCTGGGGCGAGAAGGCCCTGCCCCGCTTCATCGACAAGAATGCCGCGCTGGCGCTGCCCGATGGCGCCCCCTTGCCGCCGGAATGGCCGGTGCCCCAGCTCAGGGTTCCGGCCGCAGAGGTGAGCCGCTTTCGGCAGGCCCAGGGGCTCGGCCGAGGCACCGCCGTGGCGCTGGCGCCGGGCTCGGTCGGGGCGTCCAAGCGCTGGAGCTATTATCCGCAAGCCGCGCGTCTGCTGGCCGAGCGTGGGCTTGATGTATGGGTGGTCGGCGGGCCCGGCGAAAAGGCGCTTGCCGCGGAGATCGTGGCCGCCGGCGGACCGCGCGTCCGCGATCTCACCGGAACCGACCTGCGCAACGGCATCCTGGCCATGGCGGCGGCCAAACTCGCGATTTCAAACGATTCCGGCCTGATGCATATCGCCGCCGCGCTGGGGACGCCGACCATGGGCATTTTCGGCCCCACCAGCCCCTATCACTGGGCACCGCTCAACGGCCTGGCGGCGACGGTTCAGACCAAAACGGTCGTCCCGTGCCAGCCATGCCACCGCCCGGTCTGCACCATGAACGAGCATCGCTGCATGCGGGATATTCCCGCATCCGATGTGGTTGATGTCGCCCGGCGGGTGCTGGCGGAGGCCGGGGCCGGCACTGCGCCCTGAGCTTGCGCAGCCTCGGCGGGGTGATTACCAAAGATAGAACTGCTACCTTCCAGGGTGCGTCTTGAGCCAAAATTCACAAGACCCGATCAAAACCCATTTAGCGCTTTCGCTCGCAGCGCTCGAGCGCGCGACGCAGGACGCAAGCCTGCTCACCGCCGCGGGGAAAATCGCTGACGTCATCGTCGGCGCGCTCAACGCGGGCAACAAGCTCCTGATCGTCGGCAATGGCGGCAGCGCCGCCGACGCCCAGCATATCGCCGCCGAAATTGTCGGCCGCTACAAACAGGACCGGCCGGCTTACGCGGCAATGGCGCTGACCACCGACACCTCGGCACTGACGGCGATCGCCAATGATTACGGCTTCGAGCAGGTGTTCGCGCGCCAGGTCGCGGGTCTCGGCCGGCACGGTGACGTATTGCTCGCACTGTCCACCTCCGGGCGTTCGCCGAACATTCTGGCGGCGCTGCGCATCGCGCGGGAGCGCGGGCTTGCCACCATCGGCTTCACCGGCAGCAAGGGCGAAACCCTCGGCGCGCTCTGCGATCATCTTTTGGTCGCGCCCAGCGACGACACGGCGGTCATCCAGCAGATTCACCTCGCGGTGGCGCACGGTATCTGCGACGAGGTCGAACAGGCGCTGATGCGCGAGGGCAAGGGCAAATGAGCGGGACTGGTTCCGCCCGCTCCGCATTAAAGCCCGCCGCTTTCCTCGACCGCGACGGCGTCATCAATCACGACGACGGCTACATGGGCACGCGGGAACGGATCCGCTGGATGCCGAACGCGGCGAAGGCGATCCGCAGGCTCAACGAGGCCGGATATCTTGTATTTTTCTTCACCAATCAATCCGGCGTGGCGCGCGGCTTCTTCACCGAGGACGATCTCAACACCTTGCACGACTGGATGTGCACTGAACTCGCGGCGCAAGGTGCGCGCATCGACGATATCCGCTATTGCCCGCATCATCCCGACGGATCGGTTGAGGGTTATCTCGAAGATCATCACTGGCGAAAGCCAAGTCCCGGAATGATCCATGACCTGATGGAGCATTGGCCGGTGCGGCGCGAAGGCAGTTTTGTCGTCGGCGACCGCCCGAGCGATATCGAGGCGGCAACCGCCGCAGGCCTGCCGGGCTTTCTGTTTTCGGGCGGCGATCTCGATGCGTTTGTCGCCGATGTCATGGCTCAGGTCAGAGAGC
>CAVWDY010000022.1:0-90513 GCA_963753875.1 uncultured Alphaproteobacteria bacterium
GGATCAGCCGCAGCCAGTCGACGCGCTGGGCGTCGGTCAGGTGGGTCGTGCTGGGTGTTCTGGTATCCATGCGTCCCTCATGGGTGAGCATGGATCAACCTGGGGGCGTGGGGAAGGGGGGTTGAGCGCGGGCTCCTCGGCGTCATGCCCGGCCACGACGGTTAAAGAGCCGTCGCTCCTATTTCGCCCCGATCCGCCCCTCGTTCCCCGCTTGCAACCGCCTGATGTTTTCGCGGTGCATGTAGAACAGCAATAGCGTCAGCACGGCGAACAGGGAGGCAAGCGCGGGGTGGCCGAACCACCACAGGAAGATCGGCGTGACGAAACTCGCCACCAGCGCCGAGAGCGAGGAGTAGCGCGAAGTCACGGCGGTGGCGAGCCACAACACGCAGAACACCACCGCGGCTGGCCAGAACAGGCCGATCAGCACGCCGATATAGACCGCGACGCCCTTGCCGCCCTTGAATTTCAGCCACACCGGAAACAGGTGGCCGAGAAAGGCGCCCAGCGCCGCTAGCATCGCGGCGTTGGGGCCGCCGAAATAGCCGGCAATAATCACGGCGACAGTGCCTTTGAGCATGTCGAGCAGCAGGGTCGCCGCAGCCAGGCCCTTATGCCCGGTGCGCAGCACATTGGTGGCGCCGATATTGCCCGAGCCGATCGCGCGCAGGTCCTGCGTTCCCGCCAATTTCGTCAGGATCAGCCCAAACGGAATAGAGCCGAGCAGATAGCCGAGGACGAACGCCACCGGCAGCCATGCACTAGCTGACATCTCCGCGCCCCCCTCGACGGAAAATTTCGCGCGCATCGGAGTCTCTTTTTGACGCGTTTTCCTGACGCGAACCGCTGTCTACCCCGGATCGAGTCCGGGGCAGGCTTTCGCTTGAAAACGCTTTAGACATGCTCATAGACGGTCCGTCCGCCAACAATGGTGCGCACGACGCGCCCCGAGAAGCGGGCCTCGTCGAACGGCGTGTTCTTGCATTGCGATTTGAGATCGTCGGGGTCAAGTATCCAGGGCGTCTCGGTATCGATCACGATCACGTCGGCCGGTGAGCCCGGCCGCAGCGATCCGCCCGGCAGGCCCAACAGTTCGGCGGGGCGCGTCGACATCGCGCGGATCAGCGTCTTGAAATCCGTCTCGCCATTGTGGATCAGCCGAAGGGCTGCCGGCAGCATGGTCTCGAGCCCGATCGCGCCGGAGGCTGCTTCCGCGAACGGCAGCCGCTTGACCTCGACGTCCTGCGGATTGTGATCGGACATGATCACGTCGATCAGTCCGGAGGCGACGGCTGCGACCAACGCGAGGCGGTCCTCCTCGGTGCGCAGCGGCGGCGACAGCTTCAGGAAGGTCCGGTAGGGACCGATGTCGTTCTCGTTCAGCGTCAGGTGGTTGATCGAAACCGACGCCGAGACCTCCAGGCCTGCTTCGCGGGCGCGTTTGAGGATTTCCAGCGACTCGACGCAGGTCAGCGATCCCGCATGATAGCGGCCGCCGGTAAGCGCGACGAGGCGCATGTCGCGCTCCAGCATCACGGCTTCCGCGGCGTTGGGAATGCCGACCAGTCCCAGTCGTGTGGCGAATTCGCCCTCGTTCATGACGCCTTCGCCGACCAGATACGGGTCTTCGGTGTGGTGGACGATGAGCGCGTCGAAATCGCGGGCATAGGTGAGGGCCCTGCGCATCACCTGCGCGTTGGTGACGCTCTTGTCGGCGTCGGTGAAGGCCACGGCGCCCGCGGCCTTCAACAGCCCGATCTCGGTCATCTCCAGGCCGAGCAGGCCTTTTGTCAGCGCCGCCATCGGGTGGATGTTGACGATCGCAGTGTCGCGGGCGCGGCGCAGGATGAAATCCACGGTCGCGGAATTGTCGATCACCGGCGACGTATCTGGCTGGCAGATGATGGTGGTGATGCCGCCGGTCGCCGCCGCCTGGCTCGCGGACGCGAAGGTTTCGCGGTGGCTGGCGCCGGGCTCGCCGACAAAGGCGCGCATGTCGATCAGGCCGGGGGCGACGACCTTGCCGGCGCAATTGATGATGTCGGTGCCCTCGGGCACGCCGGCGGCGCCAATGCCGCGCTTGGCGTCGCGGATCGCCCCGTCGGCGATCAGGACATCGCCGGGACCGTCGAAATCGCGCGAGGGATCGACCACGCGGGCGTTGGCGAGCAGGATCGGGCGGCGGTCGGTCAGCATGGTGTCACGCGTTCGGCAGGTTGCGGGCGAGCGCTTCGAGCACCGCCATCCGCACCGCCACTCCCATTTCCACCTGTTCGCGGATCAGCGATTGCGCGCCGTCGGCCACGATGGAGTCGATTTCGACGCCGCGATTCATCGGCCCGGGATGCATCACCAGCGCGTCGGGCTTGGCGTAGGCCAGCTTCTTCTGGTCGAGGCCGAAGTAGTGAAAGTATTCCTGGCTCGATGGCACGAACGAGCCGTTCATGCGCTCGCGCTGCAGCCGCAGCATCATCACAATATCGGCGCCGTGGAGCCCCTCGCGCATGTCGCGGGCGACCTCGACGCCCATCCGCTCGATGCCGCGCGGCAACAGCGTGGAGGGCGCGACGACGCGGACGCGCGCGCCCATGGTGTTGAGAAGAAGGATATTGGAACGCGCCACGCGCGAATGCATCACATCGCCGCAGATCGCGATCACGAGGCCCTCGAGCCGGCCTTTGTTGCGGCGGATGGTGAGCGCATCGAGCAGCGCTTGCGTCGGATGTTCGTGGGCGCCGTCGCCGGCATTGACGACGGAGCCGTCGACCTTGCGCGCCAGGAGTTCCACCGCGCCCGACGCGTGGTGCCTGACCACCAGGATGTCCGGGTGCATGGCATTCAGCGTGACCGCCGTATCCATCAAGGTCTCGCCCTTGCGAATCGAGGACGAGGACACCGACATGTTCATGACGTCGGCGCCGAGGCGCTTGCCGGCCAATTCGAATGAGGACTGGGTGCGGGTCGAGGCCTCGAAGAACAGATTGACCTGGGTGCGGCCGCGCAGCGAGGTTCGCTTCTTGTCGACCTGCCGGTTGAGCTCGACATATTCCTCGGAGAGGTCGAGCAGGCCGTTGATATCGGCAGCGGAAAGGCCCTCGATTCCCAGCAGATGCCGGTGACCGAGGACGAAGGTCGATTTCGATGCAGGGGTCATTAAAACGAGAGCTATAGGCAGAGATCAAACGGGGGGCAAGGGCCAATAGGGCGCCAAAAAGTTATCCCCCGATCTGTAGGGTAAACGGACATGTCGCAAAGTAGCCGCGATTGGATCGCCAACCATTGAGCATGCGCAATTTGAAATGGTTTGCCCCAGTCCTGGCGGCGGTGATGGAGCTGGTAGGTCCGGTCCGCGCGCAGAGTTTGCCCGGCGGTTTTGCGTACCTGGGTGACATCGACACGACGATTCCGCAGGACATCCGCTACGCTGGGGCGAATAACTTCGTCGGCCGGCCGCTCGCCGGCTATGGTGCCGCCGAATGCGTGGTGAAGCGAGACGTCGGGCTGGCGCTGAAGCGCGTTCAGGCGGAACTTGGCTCCCAACACCTGTTATTGAAGGTGCTGGATTGCTACCGCCCGGCGCGCGCGGTGCATGACATGGCGGTGTGGGCCGAGAACGGGCAGGAGACGCCGGCCGAGCGGCGCTATAATCCCGCGTTCTCCAAGAAAGATCTGTTCCGGCTCGGCTATATCGCCGAGCACTCCGGCCATTCCACCGGCGCTGCGGTGGATCTTACTCTGGTCGATCTGAAAGCCGACGATGCCAGCGCCTTCGATCCCAACAAGGCTTACGCCGATTGCACCGCGCCCGCCGCCGCCCGCGCCCCCGAAGCCAGCGTCGATATGGGCACCGGCTATGACTGTTCCGACCTCAAGGCGCATACCGCGGCGCGGTCCATCACCGAGGGCCAGCGCCGCTGGCGAAACCTGCTGGTTACGGCAATGGCGAAGCAAGGTTTTGTAAATTATGCCAAGGAGTGGTGGCATTTTTCGCTGCCGGGCGCAGCCGGTCCCGCGTATGATTTTCCGATAACGGCGCGCGGCAGGTGAGTCTGCCGGCAGGCGCATTCCAGCGTAAACTCGCTTTTCGAAATCTCCGACGGGGAGGGCGGCCATGACGCTAGTCTCATTCGCGACCCACGAGGTGCTCAACCAGTCGCCGCCGTTTGTCGATGTCGATTTGTTCGCGCTGGACCGCGCGCTTTCGGACGCGGTCGCCGCCAATGGCGGGGCCTCCGCGAAGACGGAATTGTCGGAGTTCGGGCAGCACTGGGGTTCGGCGGCCATGGCGGAGCGGGGACGGCTCGCCAACGAGAACACGCCAAAACTGCGGACATTCGATTCCAGGGGTAACCGGCGCGACGAAGTCGAGTTTCACCCGGCCTATCATGAATTGATGGCGCGCAGCGCCCATGCCGGGGTGCACAATTCGACCTGGACCGCCGACGGCCGGCCGGCCGGCGGCGCTGCCGAAGTCGTGCGCGCGGCGAAATTCTATATGGCAGCAGGGGTCGAGACCGGACATTTGTGCCCCGTCACCATGACGCGCGCGTCGGTGGCGGCGCTCGCGGCGCAGCCCGACCTGCTGGCGAAGGCGATGCCTGTCATCGGCACGCGTTCTTACGATCCAACCTTCGCGCCGTGGCCGACAAAACGCGGCATGACGCTCGGCATGGGCATGACCGAGAAGCAGGGCGGTACCGACGTGCGAAGCAATATGACGCGCGCGGAACGCGACGGCGATGCCTGTCGCATCACCGGCCACAAATGGTTCATGTCGGCGCCGATGTGCGACGCGTTCCTGGTGCTGGCGCAGGCTGACGAAGGGCTGACCTGTTTCTTCATGCCGCGCTTCAGGCCGGACGGAACCGTCAACGCGATCCAGTTCCAGCGGCTGAAAGAAAAACTCGGCAACCGCTCCAACGCATCGTCCGAGGTCGAATTTGTCGGGGCTTACGCCACGCGCGTCGGCGACGAGGGCAAGGGCATCCGCACCATCATCCAGATGGTGCAATTGACGCGGCAGGACTGCGCGATCGCGTCCGCCGGCCTGATGCGGTCGGGCCTGGCCCATGCGCTGCATCACGCCAGACATCGCAGCGTGTTCCAGAAACACCTCGCCGACCAGCCGCTGATGCAGGCGGTACTCTCGGACATGGCGCTGCATGTCGAGGCCTCGATTGCGCTGGTCATGCGGCTATGCCGTTCGTTCGACCGCGCGCCGCTCGATCAGGGCGAGGCGGCCTATATGCGGCTCTTGACGCCCGCGGTCAAATACTGGGTCTGCAAGAGCGCGCCCGGGTTTCTCTACGAGGCGATGGAGTGTCTCGGCGGCAACGGCTATGTCGAGGAGGGGATTTTGGCGCGGCACTATCGCGAGTCGCCCGTCAATGCGATCTGGGAGGGCTCGGGCAATGTAATGTGCCTGGATGTGCTGCGCGCGTTGTCGCGCGAGGCCGAGGCGGCCGCAGCGATCCTGCAAGAGCTCGCTGAGGAAACCGCGGGCCTGCCTGGCGCCGGCGATGCGGTGGCCTTCATCGCGACGGCATTCCGCCGACCGGATTCCGAGCGCGTGGCGCGGCTGGCGGTGGAGAAGCTTTCGCTACTCGCCGCCGCGGCGGCGCTGAACCAGGTATCGCCGCGTCACGCCGAATTGTTCGCGGCTACCCGGCTTGCCGGGAATCACGCCAGCATGTACGGCGCCGTCGATCTTCCGCGCGACGACGTAAGCCGGTTACTCGACCGGGTGTTACCCTCATGAAAGCCAGTTGATGGATTCCCTCGATCCCGCAAGTCCGCTCGCGCCGGTCATTCCCATCCAGCGTCCGCCCCGCATCTGGAAGTTTTGGGGCACCGCGCTGTGGGGACTTGTCGTCTTCGGCGCGATGTTCGCAGGGCAAATGGCGGTTGTGGCCTGGTTCGTATTGCGGCAGGAGGGGCCGCTCGATATGGCCGCCGCGATCCATGTTCTGGGCGGGGGGCTAACGATCTCGCTCTCCGTGATCACAGGTCTGCCTGGCGTTCTGGGCTCGCTGTGGCTTGCCATCCACCTGTCGCGCACGCCGTTCGCGGATTATCTCGCATTGCGCTGGACCTCGTGGAAAAACGTGGCGATCGGTGTCGGCGCGCTCATTGTCCTGGTTGGCGTATGGGAGCTGTTGTCGCGCGCGACGGGACGCGAATCCGCCCCCGGTTTCATGATGGACGTACTGAAATCGGCGCGGGCCGACGGGGCGCTTTGGCTGCTGGTGATCGCCTTCTGCGCCGCGGCGCCAATGTCGGAGGAATTATTCGCACGCGGCTTTCTTTATCGTGGCTGGTCGGAGTCGTTTCTCGGCCCCGTCGGCGCCATCATCCTGTCGTCGCTGGTCTGGACCGCGCTGCACCTGCAGTACGACTGGTTCTTCTTCGGCGAAGTGTTTTCGATCGGTCTCCTGCTTGGCTATCTGCGATACCGCTTCAATTCGACCTGGCTGACGATATTCGTGCACGGCGTCAATAATCTGGCCGCGGTGGTGCAGACCATCATGCTCGTCTCGTCGGGCTAGGGTTTTAAAACTTTGTCAGCGGATGTCGCGCGCGTTTGCCAGCCGATCGAGCGCGCCCTGCAGGATGAAGATCGCGGCGTGCTCGTCGATCACCTCCGCGCGCCGGGCGCGGCTCATGTCCATTCCGATCAATTCGCGCTCGACGGCAGCGGTGGAGAGCCGCTCGTCCCACAGCGCGATGGCGAGGTCGGTGAGCTTGGAAAAATTGCGCGCGAAGGCGCGGGTGGATTGCGCGCGCGGTCCCTCGCTGCCATCCATGTTGATCGGCAGACCAAGCACGAAGCCCGCGGCGGCGCGCTCGCCCGCGATGGCGAGCAGGCGCGCGGCGTCGGCCTTGAACGCCTTGCGCTGGATGGTCTCGACCCCGGTGGCAAGCCGGCGGTCGGGGTCGGACGCCGCGACCCCGATGGTCTTGGTGCCGAGATCAAGGCCGATCAGCGCGCCGCGTTCTGGCCAGTGCGCGGCGGCGTCGATCAGCGGTAGAATGAGGGCAGGCATGGGGTTCGCATAACACGCAAGCTGCGATCCTTGCAAAGCGGAGGTGACAAAATCACGATGGACGGGTTGACGCTTTTCGGTTTGTTCGCGGTCACCGCGATGCTGGTGAGCTACGCGCTGGAGGATCGCAGCCGCTGGTTCATCCTCGCTTTCGCGGTCGCCTGCGCGCTGGGTTCAATTTACGGATTTCTGCAGGGCGCCTGGCCGTTCGGGCTGGTCGAGGCCATCTGGGCCGTGGTCGCGCTGCGGCGCTTTGGTCAAAGGCGGCCCGTGGACGCATAGCTCATGTCAGCTGTGGGTGCTAATCTTGGCTTGAGGCCCCGGCAACGACGCCCGCGCCAATTCCCTCTTTTCTTTTGAATGAGCAAACCATGTGGCCGGACCGCCGATTGATCGACCTTTTCAAGACCGAATTCCCGATCGTGCTGGCGCCGATGGCGGGGGTGATGGACGCGGACCTCGTGATCGCGGCGGCGCAAGGCGGGGCGCTCGGTTCGCTACCATGCGCCATGTTGTCGGTCGAGAAGGCGCGCGAGCAGATCAACATCATCCGCCAGCGCGTCTCCGCGCCGGTCAATATGAATTTCTTCTGTCACCGGCCTGTCGATGCCGATTCCGCGCGCGAGGCCACCTGGAAGGGGCGGCTCGCACCTTATTATAAGGAGTTGGGGCTCGACCCGGCGGCGCCGATCAATGCCGCCAACCGCGCGCCGTTCGATGCGGCGATGTGCGAACTCGTCGAGGAGCTCAAGCCCGAAATCGTCAGTTTCCATTTCGGGTTGCCGGATCGGGCGCTGCTCAGTCGCGTCAAGACCGCCGGCTGCATCGTAATGTCGTCCGCAACCATCGTGCGAGAGGCGGTCTGGCTCGAGGAGCACGGCGCCGACGTCATCATCGCGCAAGGCGCCGAAGCCGGCGGCCATCGCGGCATGTTCCTGACCGAAAATATTGCGGAACAACCCGGCACCTTGGCGCTGGTGCCGCAGGTGGTCGATGCGGTGGGGGTCCCGGTGATCGCGGCGGGCGGCATCGCCGACGGAAGGGGCGTCGCGGCGGCTTTCGCGCTGGGAGCGGCCGGCGTGCAGATCGGCAGCGCCTATCTGCGCTGCCCGGAATCGAAGGTCACCGCAGTGGCGCGGACCGCGCTCGCCCAGGCGCGGGATGATTCTACCGTCATCACCAACGTCTTGACCGGTCGCCCCGCGCGCGGGATCGCCAACCGCGTGATGCGAGAGGTCGGCCCGATTTCGCCGGATGCGCCGGCCTTTCCGCACGCCGCGACGGGCCTGGCACCCCTGAAGGCGGCTTCGGAAAAGCTCGGCAAGCTTGATTTCACCAATCTTTGGGCCGGGCAGGCGGTACGGCTCGGCCGCGAGATGCCGGCGGCCGAGCTGACCCGGGCGGTGGCGGGTGCGGCGCTGGCGCGGTTGAGCCGATTGGCGGGTTAAGAGGCATCTCCCGCGGTTGCGGCGCAAAACCACCCTCTGCTATACGGCGGACTGAGTTTTGCCGTGAAAGGCCCTATATAATGTCGGTCGATGCCGCCACCGTTCGCCGTATCGCGCATCTGGCGCGGATCGCGGTCAAGGAGACAGAAGTTCCGCATCTGCAGGGCGAGTTGAACGCGATGCTGGCCTTCGTCGAGCAGTTGTCCGAAGTCGATGTCGAGGGGGTCGAGCCGATGACCTCCGTTACACCGATGGAAATGAAGAAGCGCCCCGACGTGGTCGATGATGGCGAGATCGCCGACGATATCGTCAGGAATGCGCCGGAAACCCAGGGACATTTCTTTCTGGTGCCGAAAGTCGTCGAATAGGTCATAGCGTTTTCGAGCGAAGTGGGTACCGGTTCGCGTGAAGAAAACGCGTCAAATAAAAAGAGTCTTCCAAATATAAGAGTTTTGCGATGTGTATGCTCTGCGACGATGAAAAGGCCTATCAGGCCTACATGAATTATCTCGACGCCATGGCGCGCCAGGGCAAGGCCGCCGATCCCGACAAGGCGGTTGACGCCGTGCTCGACGCGCTGGAGGCGGCCGACAAGGCGAGCAACAAGGCATCGCGCGACGACCCGGCCAACGACAAGACATTGTCTCCGTTCTTCTGCAGCCCGGTTAATAAATGACCGATTTGACATCGCTGACCCTCGCGGAGGCTAGAAGTGGCCTCGCGAAGAAATCATTCACGTCGCTTGAACTGACCGAGGCGCATCTTTCGGCGATCGAGGCCGCGCGCGCGCTCAACGCCTTTGTGTTGCCGACACCGGATTTGGCCCGGGCCATGGCGCGCGAGGTTGACGCGAAGATCGCAAAAGGCGAGGGCGGTCCGCTCGCCGGTATTCCCTTGGGTATCAAGGATCTGTTCGCGACCAAGGATGTGCGCACCACCGCATGCTCGAAGATTCTCGGCAACTTCGTGCCGACCTACGAGTCCACGGTGACCTCGCAACTCTGGCGCGACGGCGCCGTCATGTTGGGCAAGCTCAACAACGACGAATTCGCGATGGGCTCGTCGAACGAGACCTCGTGCTTTGGCCCCGTGGTCAATCCGTGGCGGCGCGACGGCGCCAATACCGCGCTGGTGCCCGGCGGCTCGTCCGGCGGCTCGGCGTCGGCGGTGGCGGCGCTGTTGTGCATGGGCGCGACCGCAACCGACACCGGCGGATCGATCCGCCAGCCGGCGGCGTTCACCGCGACCGTCGGCATGAAGCCGACCTACGGGCGCTGTTCGCGCTGGGGCATCGTCGCCTTTGCGTCCTCGCTCGATCAGGCCGGGCCGATCGGGCGCACCGTGCGCGATACCGCGATCCTGATGCGCTCGATGGCAGGCCACGATCCGAAGGATACCACCTCGGTCGATCGCGCGGTGCCCGATTACGAGGCTGCGGTCGGAAAGTCCGTACAGGGCATGAGGATCGGCATCCCCAAAGAGTATCGCCTCGACGGCATGCCGGCGGAAATCGAAAAGCTCTGGAGCGAAGGCGCGGCCTGGCTGAAGGCCGCAGGGGCCGAACTGGTCGAGGTGTCGCTGCCGCACACCAAATACGCGCTTCCGGCCTATTACATCGTGGCGCCCGCCGAAGCCTCCTCGAACCTGGCGCGCTACGACGGCGTGCGCTACGGCCTGCGCGTGCCCGGCCGCTGCATCGGCGAAATGTATGAGAACACCCGTGCCGAAGGTTTTGGCGCCGAAGTCCGCCGCCGCGTCATGATCGGCACCTATGTGCTCTCGGCCGGTTACTACGACGCCTATTATTTGCGCGCGCAGAAGGTCCGCACCCTGATCAAGAAGGATTTCGAGGATTGTTTCGCCAAAGGCGTGAATGCGATCCTGACGCCGGCGACGCCGTCGGCGGCATTCGGCGTCGGCGAAAAGGGCGCCGACCCCGTGGAGATGTATCTCAACGACATCTTCACGGTCACCGTGAACATGGCGGGACTGCCGGGAATCGCGGTTCCCGCCGGCAAGGATTCGCAGGGCTTGCCGCTCGGCCTGCAGCTGATCGGCCGTCCATTCGATGAAGAGACGCTGTTCTCGCTCGGCGAGGTGATCGAGCAGGCGGCGGGACGGTTCACGCCGGCGAGGTGGTGGTGAACATGGCGGAGTTCAAATCGAGCCTCTCGGGCGCAGCACCCGCGCCGCAGTTGAACGCGCCGCTTGCCGCGCTGTGGTGGGTGGCAAAGGGCGGGTGGGACGCGGCACACAAGCTCGTCCAGGATGAAGCGACCGCCGATGCAGCCTGGGTCCACGCCTATCTGCACCGCGTCGAAGGCGACCTCGGCAACGCCGGCTACTGGTACCGCGAG
Organism: uncultured Alphaproteobacteria bacterium; assembly: GCA_963753875.1. Lineage (GTDB taxonomy): Bacteria > Pseudomonadota > Alphaproteobacteria > Rhizobiales > Xanthobacteraceae > Bradyrhizobium. The sequence goes on from CAVWDY010000022.1 coordinate 10,849, forward strand.
GCCGGCATGCCGGTTGCAACCGGTTCGCTCGAATCCGAATGGGAGCGGATTGCTTCCGCACTGCTCGGGAGTGGAAGAGCATGAGTGCGACGAACGCAAAACTGATCAAGGGCGCCACCGGCGACTGGGAGATGGTGATCGGCATGGAGGTCCATGCCCAGGTCACCTCGAATTCGAAGCTTTTTTCCGGAGCCTCGACGGAATTCGGCGGCGAGCCTAACAGCCATGTTTCGCTGGTCGATGCGGCGATGCCGGGCATGCTGCCGGTGATCAACGAAGCCTGCATCAGGCAGGCGGTGCGCACTGGTCTTGGCCTGAACGCGCAGATCAATCTGCGCTCGGTGTTCGACCGCAAGAACTATTTCTATCCGGATTTGCCGCAGGGCTACCAGATCAGCCAGTACAAATCGCCTGTTGTCGGCGAAGGCGAGATTGTGGTCGAGCTGGCGGGCGGCGACAGCGTCACCGTAGGCATCGAGCGGCTGCATCTGGAGCAGGATGCCGGCAAGTCGCTGCACGACCAGAGCCCGACCATGTCGTTCGTGGATCTCAACCGCTCCGGCGTCGCCCTGATGGAAATCGTCTCCAAGCCGGACATCCGCTCGTCGGAGCAGGCGAAGGCCTATGTGACGAAATTGCGCTCGATCCTGCGCTATCTCGGCACCTGCGACGGCGACATGGAGAAGGGGTCGCTGCGCGCGGACGTCAACGTCAGCGTCCGCAAGCCGGGAGAAGCGCTCGGCACCCGCTGCGAGATCAAGAACATGAACTCGATCGCCTTCATCGGTCAGGCCATCGAATACGAGGCGCGGCGCCAGATCGGCATTCTCGAAGATGGCGGCGTCATCGACCAGGAAACCCGGCTGTTCGATGCCAACAAGGGCGAGACCCGATCGATGCGCTCCAAGGAAGAGGCGCACGACTACCGTTATTTCCCGGACCCCGATCTGCTGCCGCTGGAGTTTACCCAGGCCTATGTCGATGAGCTGAAGGCGAGTTTGCCGGAGCTGCCGGACCAGAAGAAGGCGCGCTTCATCGCCGAGTTCGGCCTCTCGCCCTATGACGCCGCGTGCTGGTGGCCGAACGGATGCGCTGATTTCTTTGAAGCAACCTTGGCGGGGCTTGACGAGAAGGCACAAAAATTACGGCGGCCGAGGGTCGCTGGTGAGGTCCGCAAGTGGGTTCAGACGAATTATTCGGGGCTATGAACAAAGAAGGAGTCGAAATCGCGCTCGCCCGTCTCCCCAGAGCAGATGGCCGTTCTCCTGGGGCTCATGATTTGATCGGCGAGGGCATCACCGGCACAATTGCGAAAGACATGTTCGAGATCGTCTGGCAGAGGGCGGCGACCCGCGCGCGATCGTCGAGGCGCGCGGCATGAAGCAGGTCACCGACCTGGGCGCGATCGAAAAGGTGGTCGATGACATCATCGCCGCCAATCCCGACAAGGTCGCGCAGGCGAAAGCCAAGCCGGCGTTGATCGGCTGGTTCGTCGGCCAGGTGATGAAGTCATCCGGCGGCAAGGCCAATCCGCAAGCCGTGAACGATCTCCTGAAGTCGAAGCTCGGCATCTGAATCTCGCGCCTCGCGACCGCCGGCATCATCGCTCGGTCCGCTCCCGGAAGCGGTGAGTGTGCATCATTCATTCACCATAAGTGGACGAAGCATCGCGTGCGGCCGCGAATCAGCCGCAATCGATTCGCGCAAAAAACCGGTTTTGGCGAGCGACGATGAGACGCAAAGCCGGTGAGCATGAAAATTTTTTTATTGCCAAAAATCGCGACTCAGAGTCCGCGCAACGCGTATTGGAGCGGCATCGGCGATGTGCGATGACTTCGGCGTCACGCCGATCGTCGAATACATGTGTTGCGAAAACCACTGTGGCACAGCCGCTTCTTGCAACATTGACAATTGCCGTCGCGGGTTTTCGCGCATCATCTGCGTCGTCGCGCGAACGGTTTCTGGTGTTGCCGATGAACGCGCGTCGCACGCTCCCGCGTCGCCGCGTAAACACTTCCTTAAGCGGGACGCTGTTTTTTTCAATGTGTTGGTGTATTCGGGATGCAGTGCATTTCAATTCCCGAGTGCACGCAGCGATTAAGCCATCTCACTACATTAGGAGGGCAACATGGCCAAGAAAGCTAAGAAGGCAAAGAAGGCGAAGAGCGCAGTGAAGAAGACTGCGAAGAAGACCCGCAAGGTCGCCAAGAAGAAGAAGTAAATCTCGCTTGGAGAGAATTGCCGGCGGCTTGATGCCGGCACGTCACACGAGCCTTCCCGACGGTTTGCTTCCTGAAAGCAGATTTTGAAAGATTGGCTCTTGTCGACGAAAGAGGGTGTCGGCGAGACATCAGGTCAAACGGCTGGATCGTAATTTCGAAAGAGTTCGCTCGCTCGAAACACGGTCCGGCAGAAGAAACAGGTTTTTCTTCGTTCGGTGCGGATCTCAACGGTCCGCAGTTTCACGGGCTCCGGAGTTCCAACTGGCTCCAAGCTCAAAGTGAAATCTGGTCCTGACGTGTTCGCCGACGCCCTCGTTCCAAGCCGGTGCCGCTAGCGCCCGGCGTGCTATCCTCCCCAATCCCTCAAAATCTCAAGATCATTGTCTCGACCATCCACGGCGCGCGAGGGCCGGGGGCTTGTTCTGCGTGAGCTGTGACGGGTATTCGCAACAGTCTCCGCCGTCGTCGCGGACAGTTCAGTGACGGGTGTTCGGAGACATAGCTGACACATCGATAATGACTGAATACGCCGCTTTCGCGGGGTATGACCAACAACCATGGGGCGCCGCAATGCGTCTTGCCCATTGCTCCCAATGGTTATCGTTTCGCGAAATCGCAGGGTAAACCGAATTCCGCGAACCCATCAAAACCCCTTTTAAATAAGCGATTCCTTGATTTCACTGGCGTTCGCGCCGGCAAAGCGTTTACGCCGGATTCATCGCGATACTTAAACTGTCCTTCAAATTTGATCGGTCATGATCATTCCAACAAGCCGGCAAACCGCGAGCGCATCAATCGCGCTCTGGAATAACGGGACGTTTTGCAAGTGGACGGGGGCCGCGCTCGGGGCAGGGCTGGCCAAGAAAAACAAAAGGGAGATGACAGATGTTTCATGGGCACTTCGATATCGATACAGCGACGCCGGTGGAAGCAAGCGCGATCCCGGACGTGCTGTTCGAGCGCGGCCTCTACTGGGCGAGCGGCCGTTCCGGCGTGGTGAACCTGGTCGCCGCGCACAAGTGGTTCAATCTCGCGGCCGTGAAAGGCCGCACCGACGCCATCCAGATGCGCCGCGAGGTCGCCGAGCTGATGTCGGAGGTCGAGATCGCCACCGCCCAGCGCGAGGCCCGCGACTGGATGACGGCGCACTGAGGTTACCCGCTCGGCCTCGTAGGTGACGTGCACCCCCGATCGGTCACCTCGATGCCCGCGAGGGGGCGTGCCAAGAGCGGGAAGCCGATTTCCTCCTCGTCGAGTTACGCCCCGTCGCACGCCCGGCTAGCTCGCCACGCCGCCGCGCTCGCAGCCGTGCGCGCCATCCGGTTCGGCGGAGCGACGCCATGGCCTGGCGATGAAGTCGCGAATGCTCGCGAGGATCTTGCCGTCATCGAGATCGCCATGGCCGCCAAGGGGAAAGCGGATGAAGCACTTGGGCGCCTTGATGAGGCTGTAGAGACGCTGCCCGAACGAGATCGGGATCGTGGTGTCATTGTCCCCATGCATGACCAGCACCGGCGCGGTCACCTTGCCGATGTGCCAATCCGAATGGAATTGATCCTTGAGCAGCCACCGCACGGGCAGGAGCGGGTAATTCATGGCCGCGACGTCCGCAACCGAGGTATAGGGCGCTTCCAGCACCAGCGCTTTGATTTTCCGTTCGGCCGCGAGCCAGACGGCGACGCCGGTACCAAGCGAATGTCCCCACAGCACGATACGGTCAGGTGCAATCTGATGATCGGCTGCGAACGCGTAAGCCGCCTCGGCGTCGAGATGCAGGCCGTCTTCAGATGGGCTTCCAGTCGATCCCTCGTAGCCCCGGTACGAAACCGCGAGCAACCCGCTACCGTCGGCCACGATACCGCGGTCCCGGCCGACCCGCCAGTTAAGGGTATCGCCGTTGCCATGGAAATAGATGAAAAGAGGCTTGTCGGGCTTGGGCGCCACATACCACGCGACCAGATGCTCGCCGTCGGACGTATGCAGCGCGACCTCCTGCGCCTCCCCGAAGCCCGCGGCCGCGGCGGTCACGTGGTCCGCCAGCTTCGGAAACACCAGCGTCCGCTGGGTCACGTACATTCCCGTGCACACCGCACCGTAGACCAACAGCGCGGCGACGCCGGCCCATTTGGTCAATTTCCAGGTGATTCTCAAAACAGTACGCATGCGAGCCACCTCCCCGCCCATCTAATGATTATAGATGGTTGCGGACGGTTCTGGCACAAGGTCGTGGCGGCATTTTCCGCCGGTAAGATTGCAGTGCTTTCCGATGGTAAGATCGTTGACCTTTGTCAAGGCGCGCGGCCGGCTTTTGCCGGATCAAGTCAACGCGCGTGCCAGCTCGTGACGCCAGCGGGCGATCGGGGAACGGGACGCACATGCCGACGCACAGGGTCAAGGTCAATCCAGTCGAAATACCGCGCGACTTCCGGCTCGACCTCTACCGGGGGTTCGCGCTCTGGCTGATTTTCCTGGCCCACGTTCCCGGCACCATTCTCAACAAGATCACGCCGTGGAATTACGGCTTCAGCGACCCGGCCGAGGTCTTCATCTTCGTCTCCGGCTACGCCAACGCCTATGTCTATGGGCGCGTGATGGAGCAGCGCGGCTTCGTGGTGGCCGGCGCGCAGATCGTGCGGCGTACCTTCGAGACCTACGTCGCCCAGATGTTCCTGTTCGTCGTCTTCATCGGCGAGGTCGCCTGGCTGTCGCACGGCTCGGATGCGTTCGACGACGCGATGAACATCCGCATCCTCCACGAACGGCCCGACGAAAGCATTCTGGCCGTGCTGCAGCTGAAGTTCATGCCGGTCAACATGAATGTGCTGCCGCTCTTTATCGTGGTGCTGGCCGCCTCACCGGCGATCCTGTGGCTGTTGCGGAAGGCGCCCGCGCTGGCGCTGGCGGTGGCCGCCGCCGTTTATGCCGCCGCCAACCTGCTGGGGCTCAACTTCCCCTCCTTTCCGCACGGATCCTGGTACTTCAATCCGCTGGCCTGGCAGCTGTTGTTCGTGCTCGGCGCGTGGTGCGGCCTGGGCGCGGCCGACTGGGTGTGGTCGCTGGTGCGATCGCGGCTGGTGCTGATCCTGGCGGCCGTCTATGCGCTGTCCGTCTTTGCGGTGTTTATCGCCTTGGATCGCCTGAACCTCGGCGCCTTCGTTCCAGACTGGACCACCCATGCGTTCGGCAAGACCAATCTCGGCGTGCTGCGCCTGGTGCACTTCCTGGCGATCGCGATCGTCGTCAACCGGCTGATTCCGCGGGACTGGCCGCCGCTGACCTGGCGGGTCCTGCGCCCGCCCATTCTTTGCGGGCAGCATTCGCTGGAGGTCTTCTGCCTGGGGGTGACGCTGGCCTTCGCCGGACACGTCGCCGTGGTCGGAACGCCGGGCAGCGCCATCATTCGATTCCTGGTGGCCGTCGCCGGCATCGCGGTGATGGTCGGGGTCAGCGCGCTGATGAACTGGTACAACTCCACGCACGTCTCGATCCGGATCGTGGCCGACGCCGCCAACGGGAAAGTGAACGTCGTCGAGCCTCCCGGCACATCGTAGGGGGAGGAATTGCAATGACAAAATTCGCTCTTTGAATTGCGGTACTTGGCGTCAGCGCGCTCGTAGCAAAATCCGTCCCCCTGCAACCACTGTGGAACCGTCAGTCGGGATCAGATGCCGATGCATACATCCTCCAGATTCAGTTGGGCCGGAACCGGCTTCGGGGCGGCTCGGCATACTCGGCATACAAAGCCTCGATCTCTTGTGCGAACATTCTCTGCACGACGTCCCTTTTCACCTTGAGAGTTGGCGTCAGTAGCCCAGCCTCGATCGTCCACGACTCCGATGTCAAGTGCACGGCGCGAACCTGCGCATACCGTGGCAAGGCGGTGAGAAGCGGTGTGACTCTTGCAAGCAACTCGATCTTGCTAAGGGCGTGATTGGGCCGCTCCGGATCAAGGCCTTTTTCGGCGGCGAAACGTTTCCACGCGTCAGCGTTCAAGACGATGACGGCAACCAGGAACGGGCGTCGATCGCCGACCACCACGGCCTGCTTGAACAACCAATCGCGGGTCAGCTCTGTTTCCACGGTGTTCGGATTGATCTTCTCGCCGATGGATAGAACGATCATCTCCTTGAGGCGGGCGCGGATGAAGATGCGTCCGTCCTTCAGCTCGGCGGCGTCGCCGGTCGAGAGCCAGCCCATCGGATCGAGCGTGCGCGCCGTCGCGCCATCATCCTTCCAATAGCCTGTCATCATGGAAGGCGAGCGCACCAGCAGTTCGCCTTCCGGAGTGAGCTTCACTTCAACCCCTTGCAAAGGACGCCCGACCGAGCCAGGCAGGTTGTCGTCGAGGCTGTTCGCCGCAACCACCGGCGCTGCCTCGGTGAGACCGTATCCCTCGACCAACGGCAGCCCCAAACTAATCAATAGCCGAGCGACGTCTTGATCCAGCGGTGCCCCTCCGCTGACCGCGACACGAAGCCGTCCGCCGAAGGCCGCCAGCACCGGCGCCGCGACGTAGTGCTTAAGGATGGGCCCGAGCAATCGCGCAGCAAGACCCGGACTGGCCCGATGCTGCTCGGCCTCAAAGCGGCGCCAGCCGAGAAACGCGGCGATTCGCAACAGGGTCCGCTTTGCGAGGCTCCCTGCGACATTTGTCCGGATCGCGGCAGACATCCGCTCGTAGAGAAGAGGAACGCCGAGCATCACCGTTGGGCGGACCGCGATGAGATCGTCGCGCAAGTCTTGTGCCGAGCGCGCGTACGCGACGGCGCAGCCTAACGTCATGGGAAGGTAGTAGCCCACGGTGCGCTCGAATGCATGGGCAAGTGGAAGAACCGACAGAAATACGTCGTCCCGCCGTAGCGGGATGATCGCGGCAGAAGCCTGGGCGTTCCACAGCAGGGCGAAGTGCGACAGCATCACGCCTTTGGGCCTGCCGGTGGTGCCGGAGGTGTAGACCAGTGAAGCGAGATCGCTCGGTGCTGCCGGATGTGGCAACGGCGGCTCGGAGGCGTTTGCGAGGACATCGGCGAGTTTGCGCACGATGGGTTCGGAAGTTGGCATAGCAGAGCCTGCGCCGACGTCGCGGATCCACATGCGTTCGAGCGATGGGAATTCTGAACGAAGCGGCCAGAGTGATTGCCGGCGCGCCTCGTTATCGAGAAGAACCAGGCGGGCCTCGGAATGGCCGAGGATGTAGGCGTTCCTTGCTGCGGTGTCTTGTGGGTAAAGCCCGACGACAACCAAGCCGGACGCATGCGCAGCCATGTCGAGACACACCCAATCGATTCCGTTGGGTAGCAGAATCGCCACACGGTCTCCGGCCTCGAGTTCCTCCTGTGCGAGTGCAGCGCGGAACCTTTCAACGCGCGCGGCAATCGTGTGCCAGGTGTGGTCGCACCAATTCGCGGCGACAGGATCGTAGACTCGGTAAGCAATGCCGGTCGGACAGCGCCGGACACACTCGCAGAACAGCCCCCACACCGTACCCGCCTGACCAGCAGCGACTACGTTGCCATCGGTAACAACGGACGGTTGGGGTTGCTCGGTCGTAACAAAGTCCATCGCGGTCACAACTAAGCCCTGATGAGAGTTCCCCGGCTCTGCCGGGGTGGCAGCAAGAGTTTGACATTTACCGCAGTGATTGATGGAGCACGGCCCATCAATCAAAAACACAGGTGCGATGACACGGCAATTTCTGATGACCTTTCCAAGGTGACGAGTGTATCACGTGGCGTTTGTTTCATCGGGGCCTTCAGTTTTGGTCATTTCAGATTGTGCTGTAGGGGAGCTTTAGACAAAGAGCGTCACCGAGTTATAGCCGCTTTGAGCGGCTCCTGAACTAAAGCCCCCGGCTCTGCCGGGGGATATTTACTAGGCGTGAGTAATAGGTACGAGGCCACAAACAAAAGCGACAATGTACGATACGCTCATCCTCGACGGGCTCACACCGCAAAGGCGGGCATGCGTGAGACCGTCGGCTCGCGCTCTTGAACCTGTTCCCGTCGAGGTGCGTCGTACTTGACACAGATCAACGAGTGTCGGGCTGTCGCTCCGGGTCACTTTCGGACCCGCGCAGTCGCAAGGTGCACTTTACCCTACAATATGCGACATTGGCGACATCAAACATTTTCGTCGGATTGGTCTCGGACGTCTTCCAGATGTCGAGTTTGGACAGTTACACTGCCGCATTCTGATCTTGGGGGCTGGAATGCGGCGACGTGAATTTATTGGCCTTGTGAGCGGTGCGGCGGCGTGGCCGCTTGAGGCGCGGGCGCAGCGCTTAAAACAACAGCGAATTGTTGGCGCGCTTCTCGGGATCGCTCTGGACAACCCCGAAGGACAGATTTGGGTGTCTTCGTTTCGAAAAGGGATGGAAGACGCGGGCTGGATCGAAGGCGGCAACCTTCAACTCGAACTGCGGTGGCCCGCTGCCGATACAAATTTAATGCATGCGCAGGCGGTCGAACTATTGGAGCGGCAATGCGAGGTTGTTGTTACCCACGCAAGTCCCGCCACCGTAGCTTTCAGAGAAGTCGCACCAGCCACCGCGAACGTTTTCGTGGCGGTTGTCGATCCCATTGCAAGCGGGTTTGTGGCCAGTATCTCTCACCCCGGCGGCAATTCCACCGGTTTCACAAATTTCGAGCCAGCAATGGGTGGAAAATGGCTCGAATTGCTTAAAGAGCTTACTCCGGCCTGCTCCAAAGTGGGAGTGATCCTAAATCCCAAGACGTTTCCTGGCGGCTTCAACAGTTCACATGTGCGTGCAATCGAAGCGGCTGCCAACACTCTTGGCATGTCGCTTTCCAGGATGCCATTTCATGATGCCGACGAAATTCGAGAAGCGTTCGGCTCAGTAAATCGCGACAATGTCCAGGGATTGCTGATTTTGCCGGATACCTCCACCACTCAGTACAGCAAACTGATCGTGGAATTGGCGGCGAAGGTGAGAGCTCCCGCTGTCTATCCCTATCGCGACTTCGTCAATTCGGGTGGATTGCTGTGCTATGGCGTAGATCGATCCGATCTTTATAGAAGAGCCTCATCATACGTAGATCGCATTCTGCGGGGGGCCAAGCCAGCAGACCTTCCAGTTCAGACACCGATCAAGTTTGAGTTGGTCATCAATCTCAAAACCGCAAAGGCGCTCGGGCTTAGTGTACCTCAGACATTGCTGGCGAGCGCCGACGAGGTGATCGAATGAAAAGGCGACTTCTGCTCATGTGCAGGTTTTCGGACGCCGGGATGACGAAGCTATCCCCGCGCACCGACGGCCGGCGTCCAAGGCACGATGGATCTGCGAGCAGGCGCATCAGCAGTTGAAAGAGGAGCTTGGACTTGATCACTTCGAAGGGCGATCATGGCAAGGTCTTCATCGTCACGCCCTAATGACTATGATTGCCTACGCCTTCTTGCAACACCGTCGCCTCGCACACGCGGGGCGGAAAAAAAGAATCAACGGGCCTCCGCCTCAGCCAACCATGCCCGCAGTACGTCACGCCATCGTCGATCTCATCCTGCGGCCGCCGGCTCAGCGGTGTCCGTACTGCAGAAAACAAGAAAATGTTTTTTAATTTCAATCTAATTGGCGGGCCATGCCCGACGATGATGAGCACTATGCCTACGCCATATTACTCTGAGTAACCCGGAGGGGGCTTCAGACGCTCCATGAGATTTCTGAAATCCGGCAATCTTGAAATCTGATACCATATACGGTATCTATATTTATGACCAAGGCTGACAAGCTGCTGACCCGCATGCGGCAGAACCCGGCAGGGGACTGGACCATTCGGGACATCGAGCGGCTTTGCGGCGGATTGGGCTGGCCGTGCTTGCCGCCTACGGGCGGCGGCTCACATTGGAAGGTCACGGCGCCAGATGAGGAGGCTATCCTCACCATCCCGGCAAAGCGGCCGATCAAGCCGGTCTACATTCGCAAACTGCTGGCGATGATCGAGAGGCGAGGCGATGGCGAAGCAGACTGAATACGCAATTCTTGTAGAGCCGTTGGCGGACGCTGATGGCGGCGGCTGGCTGGCGTCTGTGCCAGCCTTGCCCGGGTGCATGGGCGACGGCGAAACCCGCGAGGCGGCGCTGGCGGACGTGCAGAACGCCATCGCTGAATGGAAGGACGCAGCCCGCCAATTGGGACGCGATGTTCCAAGCCCTGCGGCGTTGGGGCAATGGCGGCAGCGGGCGCCGCGCAGCTTGCACGAAAAGCTGAAAATCATAGCCGCCCGCGAGGGCGTTTCCCTCAACGCCTTCGTGACGAGCGTGCTAGCCGAAGCAGTCGGCAAGAAATCGGCCTAGGTGGTCGCCAGTGCTCTACTCTGGACAGAGCGTCGATTGAAAACAGGCAACGGAGAACGAATCGGAGGAATGGCCCGGAAGAAGCAGTGGATGCTGAAAACCCTTGCGCTCAGGCCGGAGCTTCCTGACGAGGTGGAGAAGCAAGCCATTATCACCGCTTGCGAGGCCTTTATTGGCAACGTTCTGAAACCGCGCTTCCTGCCGGAGATCAGGCCGACCCAATGGAACTACGTGATTGACATCCACGGCGCATGGGCTGCCGGGCGATATCGCTTCGTGCAGCGCTACAGGTCAGGCATGGAGCACAATCTCGGCGAGGAGTTCGATGCGCCCTTCGCCCGCATCGACCGCACGGGACCGGACCGTTTCGATATCTACTGGATGCGGCACACGGGCAAATGGTGGCGCGTCCACGTCGGCGTGACGCTTGCCGAGGCGCTTCAAATCCTGGAAACCGATGAGGTTCTGCATCCTTGCTGATCCCGGCGCCCGGTCGCGAGTGGGCGTCGTTTTCGTCATCGACATAACCGTAGCCGCACGCACAGCCATGAGTGAATACCAATACTATGAATTCCAAGCGATCGACCGTCCGCTAAGCGAGGGGGATCGCCAAGCGCTTCGGGATTTATCGACGCGGGCACGGATCACGGCGACCAGCTTCACGAACTCGTATGAATGGGGCAACTTCAAGGGCGATCCAGCCAAACTCATGGAGCGCTGGTTCGATCTCCATCTCTATTTGGCGAATTGGGGCTCGCGCCGCTTGATGATCCGGCTGCCAAAGCGGCTCGTCGATCGGCGTTTTCTCGATGTCTTCCTTGCAGAGGTCGATTGCGCCGAGTTGACGGTTTGGGGTGAGAACCTGATTTTGGACATCAATTGCGACGAGGTGGAATTCGAGGATTGGGATGACGGCTCGGGCTGGCTCGCCGCGCTCGCTCCGCTCCGCGCCGAGGTGCTCGGAGGCGACCTGCGAATTTTCTATCTTCTCTGGCTAACGGCTGTCGACGCCGACGTTTTTGAGGCGGACGAGCCAGAGCCCATGCCTGGGATCGGGCCGATGTCGGCGACGCTGGAAGCTTTCGCGGAATTCTTCGGCATCGATTCCGACCTTGTGCAAGCGGCGGCCGAACGCCCTGCGGTCGCAACAGCGAATGCCATGTCCGCCGACGCTGCCCGGGAGATCATTTCGGCGATATCCGACCCCGACAAGACCGCGATGCTATCGCGACTGTTCGACGGCGATCCGCACGTCGTCGCAGAATTACGGGCCAAGGTCAGGGAGCGTATGGCGGACAACGCTGGCGCCCCGCCGGTCGTTGCCCGAACCGTCGGCGAACTGCGCGCGCGCGCCAATGCGATAGGCCTCTCCCGCCAACAGGCCACCGCCGAGAAACTCGCCGCAGAAGCTAAGCGGCGCGCAGAAGAGGCCGAGAAAGTGCGCCAAGCCCGACTATTGGCGATAGCTCGGCGGGGGGAAAGCGTCTGGCGCGAGGTCGAGGCCGAAATCGAACGGCGCAACACCGCCGCTTATGACAAGGCGGCGGGCCTTCTCCTCGACCTTCAGGCGGTCGCCGAGGAGCGAGGCGCAATCGAGGCCTTCCATCGTCGACTTCGCGCGGTCCACGAGCGCCATGCCCGAAAGGGAAAGTTCATCGAACGTCTGAGGGCGCTGGGATAGCGCAGCGCGCCAGGGCGAAGGGTGGAGATGCAGGGATTAGTTTTGGCATACCGGGGTAAGCCGGTCGCATGATCGACGAGGGTGCCATTCGGCTGCGATGGGATGCGGTGGGCTCGCGGCTCGACGAGCGAGGGCGCCGGTTGTTTGCGGCGGCGGAGGTGCGGAGCGCGGGTCGAGGTGGTCTGGTGATCGTCTCGAAGATCACCGGGCTCGCCCGCTCGACGATCAATCGCGGCAAGCAGGATATCGATGCACAACCGCTGCCGAAGGGGCGGGTTCGCCGCGGCGGCGGCGGTCGCCGCTCGGTTTGCGAGAACGATCCAGGGCTCGTCCCCGCGCTTAAGCGTCTGGTCGAGCCCGCGACGCTGGGCGATCCCATGCGACCGTTGATCTGGGTGTCGAAAAGCATGGAGAAGATTGCCGCGACCCTGACGCAGATGGGGCATCCGATTAGTGCCGACACGGTATGCACGGAGTTGGTGAAACTCGGCTTCTCGCGTCAGTCCAATCGCAAAGCGGATGAAGGCTCGAAACATCCCGACCGAAACGCCCAGTTATCCGAGCGGGTACACGACTTCGAAAAAGGGCAACGGAAGCGTCGGGATCACGAGACGCTCCGTCGGACGCGGCGGATAGATGAGGGGCAGGAGGCGACGTTCGAGCGCGCTGATGAAAGCCTCCTTGCGTATGTTCTTCAGTGTGATAACAATATGCCGTGCGGAGCCACGCGACCCCTCGATGTGCTTCTCGACCTCGACGGGCAGGTGCTCGTCGTGGACCCTGAGGGCGGCCACTGGGTCCGCTTCGTCGTGACGCGGGTGCCGACGTCGCCGGAGAAGCCGCACGGGCTGGACTACTCGCTGACGCTGCACGGGCCGGATGGCGAGCGGTTGGTCGGCTTCGACAACGCCCATCCGGCGGCGCGGCAGAAGCGCGGCGAGCCGCAGGATCATCGCCACCGGCTGCGGACGATCAGAGCCTACGAGTACCGGGACGCGGCGACCTTGGTCGCCGATTTTTGGACGACCGTGGACGCGGTATTGCGCGAGAGAGGAGTGATCCCATGACGACGCTGAAGGTCGGCATCGCCAGCTACGAGGAAATGAAGGCTCGCACCATGGCTGCGTCGCGCGGCGAGCGGCGTGTCGCGCCGAACGAGCCGAAGGTCTGGTTCACCTCGACGGAGTTTTTCGCCAAGGTCCTGTCGGCCGGCAATCGCGACCTACTGCGCGTTATCGCCGAGAAGGCGCCGGGCTCGCTTGACGAGCTGGCGCGGATCACCGGCAAGGCCAAGTCCAATCTGTCACGCACGCTGCGGACGATGGAAGGTTACGGCCTGGTCCGCCTCGAACGTGGCGAGCGAGGCCGCATCACGCCGAAGGTGATGCATGACCGCGTAGAACTGGACCTGCCCCTCACACTGTCGCGGAAGGCAAGTTGAGCCGTGACCGCTTTGGCGCGAGCAGGCCGGACCGCCGCCAGCCCGTCAAGGCTGGCGCGTTTCGCGCCACCGCTTCGCGGCTTCGGCCTTGACCGCCTGCCGCCGGTCCGGCGACGGCTTGCCAAGCGATCAAGGTTCGAAATGAGCGCGAGCGCTCCCTTCAGCACCGGTTGGCCGGGAAGGAGAAGGGTGCTGTGGGATAGAGACAGGCTCTTCGTTCGGGTGCCCCGCGATGCGATGCTGTCGGGATGTCCCGACCGCGCGCTAGCTTGCGCGTTGTGCCCAACGATCCTTACATCGAGCCGGAGCCTTGGCCTCGCATTGGCCGGCCGCCCAAGCACGACCTTGAGACGTGGAAAGTCACGGACGATTGGCCCGAGCGCGTGCCGGTTACCGACGCCGAACTCAACGTGTTCGAGGCCTGGTTCGGCGACCTCTTCGATGAACTGTTCGGGTCGTGCCGATGATCTGAGGAGACATTCGCGATGACCGTGCCGTTGCGCGCCGCCCTCTATCTGCGCGTCTCGACGGCGCGGCAGGCCGAGCACGATGTCTCGATTCCGGATCAGAAGCGTCAGGGCGAAGCCTACTGCGAAGCGCGCGGCTACCAGCTTGTCGAGACCTATGTCGAGCCCGGCGCGTCCGCCACGAACGACCGACGCCCCGAGTTCCAGCGCATGATCGAAGCGGGCACGAGCAAGCCTGCGCCGTTCGATATCGTCATCGTCCACAGCTTCTCGCGCTTCTTCCGCGATCATTTTGAGCTGGAGTTCTACGTCCGCAAGCTCGCGAAGAACGGTGTCAAGCTCGTCTCCATCACGCAGGAGATGGGCGACGATCCAATGCACGTCATGATGCGGCAGATCATGGCGCTGTTCGACGAGTACCAGTCCAAGGAAAACGCCAAGCACGTCCTCCGCGCCTTGAACGAGAACGCACGGCAAGGCTTCTGGAATGGCTCGTTGCCGCCCATGGGCTATCGCGTCGTCGCGGCGGAACAGCGCGGAGCCAAGGTCAAGAAGAAGCTGGAGATCGACCCGCTGCACGCCGACACGGTGCGGCTGATCTATCGACTTGCTTTGGAAGGTGACGGAATGATCGGGCCGATGGGCGTCAAGAATATTGCGGCCTATCTCAACCAGCACCGCATCTTCACCCGCGATGGCGGGCGCTGGGGCATCGGCCAAGTTCATCGCATTCTGACGCGGCCGACCTATATCGGCCGGCATGAGTCCAACAAGCGCGCCAAGAACAAGGCGCTGAAACCCGCTAGCGAGATCGTCGCCGTCGACGTGCCGCCGCTAATCGATCAGGCGACCTTCGACGCGGTACAGGCGCATTTGCGCGCCCACAATCCAAAGCTCACGCCGGCGCGCGTCGTCAGTGGCCCGACCCTCCTTACCGGCATCTGTTTTTGCGCCGATTGCGGCGGCGCGATGACGCTCCGGACCGGGAAGGGAGGGCGGTATCGCTACTACACCTGCTCGATCAAAGCACGGCAGGGCGAGACCGGCTGCAAAGGCCGCTCGATCCCGATGGAGAAGCTCGACAGCCTCGTCGCGGAACACCTTGCCGATCGCTTGCTCCAGCCGGAGCGGCTCGAGGAGATTCTGGCGTCCGTCCTTGACCGCCGCCAGGAGCGGGCCGAGCGTCGCCGCGAGCACATCGCCGAACTGAACAAGCGGGCAACCGAAACCGACCTGCGGCTGAAGCGGCTCTATGACGCGATCGAGGCCGGCGTCACCGATCTCGACGACCCGGCGCTGAAAGAGCGCATCACGAGCCTGAAGGCGATCCGCGACCAGGCGCGGGCAGACTCCGAACGTGCCGCCGCAATGCTGGAGTCCTCAGCCCAGCAGGCAATCACGCCGCAGATGGTCCAGAAGTTCGCCAGGACGGCACGAGAGCGGATCAGGATCGACGGCGGCGGCTATCGGCGCGATCATCTGCGCGCGCTCGCGCAGCGCGTTGAGGTCGCTGACCGCGAGGTCCGCATCATGGGATCGAGGGGCGATTTGCTCAGAACCCTTGCCGCCGTCTCGGGCGTAACGCCGGCTATGCCCGGCGTTCGCAGTTCTGTTCTGAAGTGGCGGAGCCGGAGGGATTCGAACCCTCGATAGGGCTTTACAACCCTATAACGGTTTAGCAAACCGCCGCCTTCAGCCACTCGGCCACAGCTCCGTTGGGGCCGATATGCCCGACACCGGGGCGAGCCGCAAGCTGCAGATTTCGGATCGCCGGATTCCCTGTGTTTTAGCCTCGTCATGACATCGTGTTTTGGTTTGCGGGCTGGATCTGCGTGCTATTTGTGCAACATCCTTCCAAAAACGTCCGCCGAGCACCGCCCCGAGCGCTGTCTCCATATTGCGCGGGCAAGGCGCTTGGGTAACTTCGACGTTGCGACGGAGGGGGGCAACCCGATGTCGTCCCGTTCTCAGGTGGTTTGCGGAAATTTCCCGCCTTCAGGCGGGAGGGGGCGAGGGCGCTAGGAAGCCGAGCAGTGTTCCGGGGGACAGTCCGGGGACAAAGGGAACCTGCTCGGCGTTCGCGGGGCGCCACGCCGCCCGACCCGACCCCGCAGCGCCATGCACGCCATCGTTTCACTGAAATCCCGAATGCAGTTCGGCGCGACATTTCCAGCGCGGGAGAAGCGCACGGCGTGCGATCCTACTTGAGGAGTATGACCTCCGCGATCGCGGCTGTCGATTCGACGAAGCTTGGCGGGCAATCATTGGCCGCGAGCTTGAGCAGGCGTTGCGCCTCTTTCTTGTTTTTTTTCAGCAACGCAAATTCGCCGCTGTAGAAATTGGCCTCGCAGGTTTGTGCGAGTTTCGTCTTCGGATCGGTATCGAAGGCCGCGCCGAAGGTTTGTTCGGCGTTGAGCTCGCCGAGGAAGTGGCGGATCACCGGCGCGGGCCACACGGTCATGTCCAGTTGCTTCACAGCTTCTGCCAGATGGCCCGGGGCATTGATGCGGCGCTCGGCCAGATCCCGCCAGAGCGCGGCATAGGCACCCTTCGGGTTGAGCTCGGTTGCCTTTCTGAAATCGGCCACCGCGTCCGGCGTACGTCCGCCAATGACATAATAGGCGACGCCCCGGTTGAAGTAGGCGCTGGCATCCTCGGGGGCGAGCTTGATCGATTTGGTGAAGTCTTCCAGCGCGGCCGGGTTATTGCCCAGCAGGTAAGACAGGCGGCCGCGGGTGAAGTAGGCCGGGGCATAGTTGGGGTCGAGCCGGATCGCCTCGTTCATGTCGGTCATGGCGCGGGGCAAATCACCCATGCTTCTGTAGAGGTCGCCGCGGAAGAAAACGGCCAGGGCATAGCCGGGGTTGAGCCGGACCGCCTCGTTCAGGTCGGCCAAAGCATGTTCGCGGTCACCCTTGTTCTTGTACAGGTTGCCCCGCTCGGCGAACGCCCAGGCATTTTTCGGATCGAGCCGGATCGCCTCGTTGAAGTCGGCGAAGGCGTGTTCGAAGTCGGATTTGTTCAGGTAGGCATTGCCGCGATTGAGGTAGGCGGCGGCATTGTTGCTGTCGGCCCGCAGCGCTTCGTTGCAATCCGACAATGCGCGATCGGGATCCTTCTTGGCCCACCACCATCCGCATCGGCTGCTGAACGCGGCGGCGCGGTTTTTTGCCGTCACCTTGGGATCGTTGATGACACGGTCGCATGCCGCAATGCGTTCATCGGCCTTGCTGATTTCCCCGACGAACTTGCAATGATCGAGATCGCTTTGACTGTCGGCGCGAACCGGACCTGAGAGTGCCAACGATGTGGCCAAGGCAGCAAGGAGCATTGAAAAACGCATATTCCCTCCGGTTTTCCCGTCGCTGCGAACGGTTCGATACGATCCGACTACCTACGTTGGCTGGCGGCTGTCGTGCAATATCCTTGAAGCGAAAGATCGGCGCGCGCACGAGACGATCAATCATGGCAGGCGGACGGTGATTTCCATGCGATGGTCCGGCAACTCCAGATCAATCCGCAGCTCTCGCTGCCGATTTTGTTTTTTGGCCGGTCGCCAACTCCGCTACTCATCGAGGCGGAATTTTGATGACCTATCCTGTCTTTTTGTGTCTTGCCCCGATCAGCTTAGCTGAATTCCGTGCGGCGCAAAATCGGGCAATTGTTGGCACCGCTTTGCTTCGATTCGAAGCATCCACAGCGTCGCCGGAATTGACTTCAAGAGGCCGAAGGTTGCGCCGAAAATCGCACCTGAAAGAATTGTGAGAGTTTCCCGCGCAACGGCCAAAGGCGATGAAATATGCATAAAAACAGTGTTTTAGTTGGTTTTTGGGATGTCATGGCATCTGTGCATATTTGCAACACTTGGTGGGAAAAGCATTGTGACAGGGATTTATAAGATAAGTTTAAATTGCCTTTTTCGTCCGTGAGCAGCAAGTCTGAAGAAATAGCCATGTTGAATTCGTCGTGCCCGGGACGTTGCGCAGGCGAAACTTAGTGTGTGCAGAAGTTTGGGCAAGGATTCGCGCTTCACACGACCAACAATAGGGGGACACATGAAATTAATCAGTAAAGCTCTAGTTGCGGCGGCAGGGATTGCGGCGATCGCATTCTCGCCGGCATACGCAACCGAGGGGGGCGATACAGCCACGCCGCCGGGTGCTTTTATCGGATCTAGCGCCGGCGTTCCGCCGCCCGGCATCTATATGTTCAACCAGGTTTTCACGATTCAAGCGAACCTTGTTGGACCAGGGACCACAACTGTACTGGGTAATGGCCCTGGCCAACACACCGGAGTTCAGGCGGCCGTTGACGCTCAAGGCTTCTTGTTCGTTCCCGGCTGGACCTTCCTGGGAGCGACCTATGATGCTGTCATCGTGATACCATTTGTGATGCAAAGCCTCGGTAGTCCCATTAACGCGCAAGCCGCCGGCATGTTCAATACCTATATCGTTCCGGTCGAATTGAGCTGGAGGCTCGGGACTAGCGGCTTTGCCGTCAAGACCGGTCTCGGTATTTACCTGGCGGATGGAAGTTCAACGGGTATCAATGGCCTCGGCAACGTCGCCAACCCGTACTATACGTTCCAGCCCGAATTGATCCTTTCGTATCTGAAGGATGGATGGAACCTGTCAGTCGCTATGTACGACGAAATCAATACTGCCAATTCGGTCACTCACTACACGACGGGTGATATCTTCCACGCGGACTTCACCGCTACCAAGACCATCGGCAAGTGGACGTTTGGTCCTGTAGCCTACTACATCGGCCAGGTTACCAATGACTCTTGCGGGGTCGGTTGTATTGGCAACACCGCGTTTCACGTTCAGAATTATTCGAAATGGGCAGTCGGTGGTCTCCTGGGATATGATTTCGGACCGGCGAGCCTCTCGGTTTGGGCGACGGAAGAGGTATATGCGAAGGGTTCCAATGCCGCCGTTGCAGCCAATGTGGATCCTTCTCTGATCGCCCAAGGCGCCACCGTCTTTGCGACGCTCAGCTATCGTCTCTGGGCTCCCGAGGAACCGGCCAAGCCAGCGATGTTCCACAAGTAAGTTCTACCTGACACAAGTCCCCCTTTCGATAGACGGTTGATCGTCTATCGGGAGGGGGATTTTCCTTTGTGGCAGCAGATCCCGGTAACGCAGGGCTGTATAAGGCGTCCCTGCTTCGGTCCCGATCAGGCGATGCTCCGACCTTGGCGTTACGTTAAGGTGTCTGCGAACCGGCACTGGCCAGCATCAAGCCTGATGAACGACAGGCCGGCCGGATTTATTCGATGCTGCCGCGGTGCAGGTCGGCCTCGATCTGCAGCCGCGTCCCGCCGCCGAAGCGTGCGCGATAGACCTGTAAATTCTCCATGATCCGCTGCACATAGTTCCGGGTCTCGGAAAACGGGATCAGCTCGACCCAGTCGACCGCGTCGACCTTGGGATCGCGGGGGTCGCCGTAACGATCGATCCACTTCTTGACGCTGCCGCGCCCGGCATTGTAGGCGGCAAAGGTCATGATGTAGGAGCCGCGGTAATCCTCGATCAGGCCGCCCAACTCGGCAGCCCCGAGCGCCGCGTTGTAGACCGGATCGGTCTTCAGCCGGCCGAGGTCGAAGCTGGCGCCGTATTTCTTGCAGACATATTTGCCGGCATCCGGCGTCACCTGCATCAGCCCGTAGGCTTGCGCCGGCGAGACCACGGATGGATTGAAGGCGCTTTCCTGCCGCGCGATGGCGAACACGATACTCGGCTCGACATCAGGCCCGATCGACTTGAACGGCGGAATTCCCGTCACCGGATAGGCGTAGAAGTCGAACGGCAGCCCGCGGTTGAGCGCGGACTTGCCCATCAGCAGCATGCCACGCGCATCGCCATTGCGGGAGGCCAGCTCGCCAAGCCCCACCAGCGCATCCGGATCGCCGTTTTCACCCATGTCGGCAAAAATCGGGATGGCGATTTCGCGCTCGTCGAGTTCGTAAAGCAGCTGCACTGCACGGACGATCTCGAGCCGTTCGATCGCGCGCCCGCGCGCGGTGGGCGCGCCACTCAATTCGATTTGCGGCAGGCCGAGTTTGGCGCGCGCGAGTTGTCCGTAATAGCTGGTCGATTGTTCCGCCGCCGCCGCATAGGCGGTGCGGGCCTCCTGAGAACGGCCCGCGGCTTCGGCGGCCCGGCCCTGCCAGTAACCGGCACGCGCGAGCGTGGTCGGGTTGACGCTGCCGACGCCGATGCGTGCGAAATGTTGCGCCGCCGTCGAGGGGTCGTTCAGGAAGCGCAGCGCGATCCAGCCCGCGGTGAATTCCTGCTCGGTCTTGTAGATATCGCGCGCGGGCAGTGCGGCGTCGCGCGCGATCAGGTAGGCGGTGCGGTGCTCGCCGACGTCGATCATCTTGCGCGACAGCAACCGTCGTTCGATCCACCATTCGTCCAGATTGTAGAGACGGCCGGGGTCCTTCGGCGCACTCATCATGAGCTGGGCGGCTTCGGTGAATTTCTCTTCCCGGCGCAGGAGCTGGATCCTGCTGAAGACAAAGCCGGGATCGCCGTGCAATTCGCGCGGAACCGCCTCGAGCAATGCGCGGGTATTGGAAGCCTTGCGGTAGGCCGCGAGACGGGCTTTGGCGAGCGTGACCTCATTGCTCCCAAGCCGCTTGGCGGCGCGCATCGCCGCTTCGTGCTCGCTGCCGTACAGCAGAAGATCCATCCTGGCCTTGTGATCGCCCGGCGTCACCAGGGCCCCGAACAGATCGAGCGCCGTGCTCTCGGTATCCTCTGACATGGAATCGTTACGCCATGCATCCCGCACCAGACGCTCCGCATTGGTCCGGTCGCCGCGCCCGAGCATGACGCGCGCCAGCGAGAATTTGCCCTTGGCCGACAACGGCGATTCGTTTTCGAACCATGCCCAAACCGTCGCATCGTCGCGGTGGTCGTCCCACAGCGCCGCCTCAAGGCGCCTGCGCAGGAATGTCTGCGAGGGCCAGCTCGGATTGGCGGATATGAAGGCGCGATAGCGCTCGACCGACGCGCCGTTGTCGTCGCTGCGCAGGATAATCCACTCCGCAAGCTTCCTTGCCACCGGATCGGAGATAGCTGCTTCAGCCTGGGTGGCATCCGCCGGTTTGTGCTTGCGCACCAGTTCGATGACGTTCTCCAGCGCTTCGGTATCGGCCTGCGAGGTCGATGACGTCGCGGCGACGGCCGCCGGGGTCGGTGGTTTGCGCGCGGTTGGTGGCGGCAAAGCCGCGTGCTGGCGCGTTGCGGGAGCGATCGCGGGGGCGGGCACCGCATGCGCCGCGGTATTTGCCGCAGGCGTGGTCTTGGAAGTGGTCTTGGAAGTGGTGTTGGGCGTGGCGTTCGGCGTCGTCTTGGGCACGACGTTGCGCGCGATCGGCCGCGGCTTCGGCAGCGGAATTTTCGACTTGGTCGAAGCATCCGCCGCCCAGGCCGATAATCCCACGGCCAGCGCCAGGGTTGTCGCTATTGCGGTCGATTGCAACGCGGCTGCGCGGGCGGACTGGGTCACGGCATTCCTTTGCGGCGAATCACGGACAGCAGTGGTCCTGGGTCTATTTGATTGAATATGTGGAAAAATACCAAATACGCTGGCGGTTCCGATGTCTGCGCCATCACCGCGGCAAAATCGCGGCTAGAGCATGATCCGGACCCGGGCGTTCAGGCCTTTCGCCTGAGCGTCAGACCCGTTATGAATTGGTCATTCATGTAGGGTTGATGGCCGCAAGGCCGCGCGTTCGGAGGAAGTCCATGGCAGCCAAGACGAATTTCCGGGGGTCTTTCACCGCCTTGGTCACGCCGTTCAAGAACGGCTCGCTCGATGAAGCCGCTTTTCGCGGACTGGTGAGCTGGCAGATTGCCGAGGGAACCCACGGCCTGGTGCCGGTCGGCACCACAGGCGAAAGCCCGACGGTGAGCCATGACGAGCACAAGCGTATCGTCGAATGGTGCATCGACGAAGCGGCGGGCCGGGTTCCCGTGATCGCGGGCGCTGGGTCCAATTCGACCCGGGAGGCCATCGAGCTCGCCCAGCACGCCGAGAAGGCGGGCGCGGACGCGGTGCTGGTGGTGACGCCCTATTACAACAAGCCCACCCAGGAGGGCATGTACCAGCACTTCAAGGCGATCAACGATGCGATCGGAATTCCGATCGTGATCTACAATATCCCGCCGCGGTCGGTGGTCGACATGAGCGTGGACACCATGGCGCGGCTGTTCGAGCTCAAGAACATCGCGGGCGTCAAGGACGCGACCGCGAGCATGGTGCGGGTTTCGCAGCAGCGCGCGCGGCTGGGCGAGGATTTCAACCAGTTGTCGGGCGAGGATGCTACCGTGCTTGGTTATATGGCCCATGGCGGTCACGGCTGCATTTCGGTGACCTCCAACGTCGCGCCGCGGCTGTGTTCGGAGTTTCATCTGGCCTGGCAGAAAGGCGATCTCAAAACCGCGCTGAAGCTGCACGACAAGCTGATGCCGCTGCATACCAATCTCTTCATCGAGTCCAACCCGTCGCCGGTGAAGTACGCGCTGTCGCTGCTCGGCAAGATCGACGAGACGCTGCGCCTGCCGATGGTGCCGGTGTCCGAGCCCACGCGCGTGGCGGTGCGCAGCGCCATGGTGCATGCCGGCCTGATCAACTAGAGCATGATCCGGAAAAGTGGGGACCGGTTTTCCGAAAAAATCATGCTCAAACAAAAAATCTGAGCCTTCGACGTTGCCGCCATGATTGTTCCGGTTCGTGAAGCTGAAGAAAAGGGCCTGCAGATGCTCAAGGAGTTTCGCGATTTTGCGATGAAGGGCAATGTCGTCGACCTCGCGGTCGGCGTCATCATCGGCGCGGCCTTCGGCGGCATCGTGACCTCGCTGGTCGGCGACATCATCATGCCGGTGATCGGCGCGATCACGGGTGGCCTGGACTTTTCCAATTACTTCACGGGGCTGTCGAAAGCCGTCACCGCAACCAATCTTGCCGATGCGAAGAAGCAGGGCGCGGTGCTGGCCTGGGGCAATTTCCTGACGCTCACGCTGAATTTCATCATTGTCGCATTCGTGCTGTTCATGGTCATTCGTTTCATGAACCAGCTCAAGCGCAAGGACGAGGCAGCGCCGCCGCCGCCCAAGCTGTCCCGGCAGGAAGAACTGCTCACCGAGATTCGCGATCTCATGAAGAAGGGCTAATGCCGCCGATTTGCGGTTCCTACAGCGTTTGCCGCGAGTCCGCGATAGGAACCTCAAATCGAAAGCGACACTAGCGTATCAGGATTTGCTGGTGCCCTTGCTTTTCGAAGTTCGTTTAAGGGCTCCGCGATGACTTCACGAACTTCGAAAAGAGGGCACCAGACGTGGCCGAGAAGAACGAGCGCGCAATCAAGGTCGTCGCTGAAAATCGCAAGGCCCGCTTCAACTATGCGATCGAAGACACGGTCGAAGCGGGAATCGCGCTGACCGGCACCGAGGTCAAGTCGATCCGCAGCGGCAAGACCACGATCGCGGAATCCTATGCCGATTCCAAGAACGGCGAGATTTGGCTGATCAACGCCAATATTCCCGAATACCTGCAGGCCAACCGCTTCAACCACGAACCGAAGCGGCCCCGCAAACTCCTGTTGCACAAGAAGCAGATCAACAGGCTGCTGGGCGCGGTCGACCGCGAAGGCATGACGCTGATCCCGCTGAAGCTCTATTTCAATGAACGCGGCCGCGCCAAGCTCTTGCTGGCGGTGGCGAAGGGCAAGAAGCTGCACGACAAACGCGAGAGCGAGAAAAAGCGCGACTGGGGCAGGGAGAAGGGCCGCCTGCTGCGGGCGCGGGGATGAAGGTCAGACGGATGACTTTCCGTCGTTGCGAGCCAACGGGTCGCGCGAATGCGCGCCCGATGACAGGCTCCGCGAAGCAATCCATGGTGCCGCAAAAACGATGGATTGCTTGTGCGCCAGTGCTCCCTTGCGCAAACGCTTCGCGTTTGTCG
The DNA here is from genome assembly GCA_963753875.1 of uncultured Alphaproteobacteria bacterium. Lineage (GTDB taxonomy): Bacteria > Pseudomonadota > Alphaproteobacteria > Rhizobiales > Xanthobacteraceae > Bradyrhizobium. The sequence goes on from CAVWDY010000022.1 coordinate 34,945, forward strand.
CAGGCAATGACGGCTGATGGAGAAGGGTACGATGAACCAGAGAAACCTGCTGGAAGTCGACTGGAGCAAGATTCCGGCACCGATCGACGATGGCGCGGCGGCTCATCTGGTGGGAATGGCGGTCCCGCCGGTCAGCCTTGTTGCCACCGACGATACGTCGGTGACGCTGTCGGCGTTGCCGGGGCGCAGCGTGGTGTTCGCCTATCCGAGAACCGGCGAACCCGGCAAGATCGCGCTGGTCGACGACTGGGACATGATTCCGGGCGCGCGGGGCTGTACGCCGCAAACCTGCGCGTTCCGCGATCTGTTCGCGGAGCTGAAGGCTGCCGGCGCTGCGCATGTCTTCGGCCTGTCGACGCAGAGCAACGCCTATCAGACCGAAATGGCTTCGCGGCTGCATCTGCCGTTTCCGGTTTTGTCGGATGAGAAGCTGGCGCTGACGCGCGCGCTGAATTTGCCGACCATGGCGGTGGCGGGCCTGACGCTGATCAAGCGGCTGGCGCTGATCATCGATGACGCACGCATCACCCGCGTCTTCTATCCGGTATTTCCGCCCGACCGGAATGCCGGCGACGTGCTGGCCTGGCTGAGAGAAAATCGGGTTTGATGTCGTAGGATGGGCAAGGCGTGCGCCTTTGCCCGCCCGACGGCGGACTCACGCCAAATCCGCGCGCACCCTGGCAAAAATGTTGCGAAACATTTTCGGGGTCAGCACCCCCGTGTTGGTGTTGTAACGGGAGCAATGATAGCTGTCGTAAAGTCGCAAGGCGCCGGACTGGTGGATCGCGCCGTGCGCGAATGGCGCCGCGGAGCTGCGAAGACCTACCGCCTTCAGGGTCAATTCGTGGGCCACCCGGCCGAGCGCCACGATCGCGCGCAGCCTTGGCATGGTCTCGATGGTCGCCGACAAAAAGGGCCGGCAAGCCTTGATTTCCGCCGGCAGCGGCTTGTTCTGCGGCGGTACGCAACGCACCGCGTTGCTGATCCGGCAATCGACCAGCTTAAGCCCGTCGTCGGGCCGCGCCTGATAGACGCCCTTGGCAAAGCCGTATTCGATGAGCGTCGCGTAGAGCAGGTCGCCGGCGAAGTCGCCGGTAAACGGCCGCCCGGTGCGATTGGCCCCCTGCAAGCCCGGTGCGAGGCCAACAACCAGCAACCGCCCCTCGGGATCGCCGAACGAGGGTACCGGCGAGTTGAACCATTTGGCTTCGCGGGCGCGCGTCGCCTCCCGAAAGGCGGCGAGCCTCGGGCAGAGCGGGCAATCGCGGTCGGGTTCGGTACGGAGGAGGGTGGCGTCGGCTGTCAAGGACGGGCCGCGCGCGGGATCGTTCTCAATCGTCGAAATCGTCGTCATCGCCCCTCGGCGCCATGGTGGTCGCGCGCTGCAGGAATTGCGGCGCGTGATGCCGCGGCTCGCGGGGAGCCGGACGCTCTGATGGGTCGCGGCCGAGCTTGGATTGCAGTTCCACCAGGTCGGTGAAGACGTCGGCCTGGCGCCGCAATTCGTCAGCGATCATCGGCGGCTGGCTCGAAATTGTCGAGACCACGGTGACGCGTACCCCGCGCCGCTGCACCGCTTCGACCAGGGAACGGAAGTCGCCGTCACCGGAAAACAGCACGATCTGGTCAACGTGCTCGGCGAGTTCCATCGCGTCGACCGCGAGTTCGATATCCATATTACCCTTCACCTTGCGCCGCCCGCTGGCGTCGATGAATTCCTTGGTCGCCTTGGTGACGACGGTGTAGCCGTTGTAATCGAGCCAATCGATCAGCGGGCGGATCGACGAATATTCCTGATCTTCAATGATCGCGGTGTAATAGAACGCGCGGACCAGGGTTCCGCGGCTCTGGAACTCCTTCAGAAGGCGCTTGTAGTCGATGTCGAAGCCGAGCGTCTTGGCGGTAGCGTAGAGGTTGGCGCCATCGATAAAGAGCGCAATTTTGTTGGAAGTAGGCGACATTCAGTGTTCTCGTGTGGTTGTTATCGGTTTTGGCGCAGCGGCAGCGGTCCGCGCATTTCATATGACGAAACTGCCGAAAGCCCCCGCGGATCTGCTCGGACAGAGGCCGCCGGAAATGACGAGGGTCAGGGCAATCGAAGGTGGATTTTGACGACGCAATGAAGCGTTTTCTTGTCCGCACGGCCGATTGTGACGGCTTAACGCTCCACTGTTGGCCCCCAGATGGGCTATCAGAGCATATTACGGAGACCAAATCACAATTTTGTCTTGCGGAAAGCCCTCCACCCCTATAACTACCCCGAAATAATCAACATATTCCGTCCCATCTAACGGAGCGACAGTCGATGGCGCGCGTCACCGTAGAAGATTGCATTGATAAGGTCGACAACCGGTTCGATCTGGTCCTGCTGGCTGCCCACCGCGCCCGCATGATCTCGTCCGGCTCACAACTCACGGTCGACCGCGATAACGATAAGAACCCGGTCGTATCGCTGCGCGAAATCGCGGACTCGACGATTTCCCCCGGGGATTTGCGCGAGGAACTGGTTCATTCGCTGCAGAAATTCGTCGAGGTCGACGAACCGGAGCCCGATACGGTTCCCTTGATCGGCTCGGCAGGTGCCAGCGTCGATGCCGACGATACCGAAGTGGCCGTCGAGCGCATGACCGAGGAAGAACTCCTGAAGGGTCTCGAAGGCCTGGCGCCCCCGGAAGAACAGCCCGAAGAGGACGAGTAAATCGTCCTCGTTGCATCCCAGGGTTTAAGTTCGCCCGCCGTCTGATTTACCAAAGGCCCGAACATTGGTTCGGGCCTTTGGCTTTTGTTGGCGTTTTCATGGTTACTATTCGCCGAGGGCGCGGACGAATTCTTTCGAAGGCTGTCTCCGATTTGATCGGAGGGCCGGCGGTTTCGCGCTAGACTGCGCCCGGTTCCCGAAATCGGGCGTTTCCGCGAGCCCAAAAGGGTGCCGCTCCGCCCGGGAACGCACTAGATTATCCCAATCATATTGGGAAGCGGGTTCCATCCGGGGCCCCGCACCGTGGAGGCATTGATTCGATGGCGTTTGGGCGCCGCAGCTTGGAGCAGATGCAAGCCGCGACCAATTCGGTCGCGGTGGCATCGCCTTCGACTGTGCCGGCCGCGGCGGAGACCAAATCCGCCAAGTCGCCGCGCTCGCGCATGATGCGCCAATATGATCTCGTCGAACGCGTCCGCTCCTACAATCCGGACACCAACGAAGACCTGCTGAACCGCGCCTATGTTTACGCCATGAAGGCGCACGGCTCGCAAACCCGCGCCTCCGGCGATCCGTATTTTTCCCATCCGCTGGAGGTCGCCGCGATCCTGACCGACCTCAAGCTTGACGACGCGACCATCGTCGCGGCGCTGCTGCACGACACCATCGAGGATACCGAGGCTACCCGCGCCGAAATTGACCAGGTCTTCGGACAGGAGATCGGTGCGCTGGTGGAGGGGCTTACCAAGCTGAAGCGTCTGGAACTGGTGTCGCGCCAGGCCAAGCAGGCCGAAAACCTGCGCAAGCTGTTGCTGGCGATATCAGATGATGTGCGTGTTCTCCTGATCAAACTCGCGGATCGTTTGCACAATATGCGCACGCTTGAGTTCGTGCCGCCCGCGACACGCCAGCGGATCGCCGAGGAGACGCTCGACATCTATGCCCCGCTCGCCGGTCGCATGGGCATGCAGGAGATGCGGGAAGAGCTCGAGGATCTTTCGTTCCGCACGCTCGACCCGGAGGCCTATTCGGTAGTGATGCAGCGGCTGGATTCGCTGGCCGACCGCAACCGCAACCTGATTGGCGAGATCGAAAGCCAGCTTTCCAAGAACCTTCAGAAGAACGGCGTCACGGCGCATGTCTATGGCCGGCGCAAGCAGCCGTTTTCGATCTGGACCAAAATGCAGCGCAAGTCGGTCGGCTTCGAGCAATTGTCCGATATTTTCGGATTCCGCGTCGTGCTGAAGGATGTCGAATCCTGCTACCGCGCGCTCGGCGTCGTGCACACCACCTGGCCGGTGGTGCCCGGCCGGTTCAAGGATTACATCTCGACGCCGAAGCAAAACGATTACCGGTCGATCCACACCACCGTGATCGGTCCCGGCAAACAGCGCGTCGAACTACAGCTTCGCACCGAGGAAATGGACCAGATCGCGGAGTTCGGCATTGCCGCGCACGCCTTCTACAAGGACGGCGTGGGTTCGCCGACCGAACTCCTCAAGCGCGAATCCAACGCTTTCGCCTGGCTTCGCCATACGATCGCGATCCTCTCCGACAGCGCCAATCCGGAGGAGTTCCTCGAGCATACCAAGCTGGAGCTGTTTCACGACCAGGTGTTCTGCTTTACGCCGAAAGGCAAGCTGATCGCACTGCCGCGAGAGGCCAATGTGATCGACTTCGCCTACGCCGTGCATACCGACGTCGGCAACAGCGCGGTCGGGTGCAAGATCAACGGCAAGTTCGCCCCGCTGTCGTCCGAGCTGCAGAACGGCGACGAAGTCGAGGTGCTGACCTCCGAGGCCCAGGCGTCGCCGCCGTCAGCGTGGGAATCGCTCGCCGTCACCGGCAAGGCGCGAGCGGCGATCCGGCGCGCCACGCGCACGGCGGTGCGCGATCAATATGCCGGCCTCGGCCGCCGCATCGTGGAGCGCCTGTTCGCCCGCGCCAAAATCGAATACGCGGACGATAAATTGAAGGGGGCGCTGCCACGGCTGGCGCGCGCCTCCATCGACGACGTCATGGCGGCGGTCGGACGCGGCGAAATGAAGGCCTCCGACGTCGCGCGCGCCATGTATCCCGATTACAAGGAGGAACGGGTCGCGCGATATGGCGCGAAAAAAAATGGCCTTGCAGCCAAGCTGAAGCTGAAATCCCCGCCCGACCCCGCGCGCAGCCCGTCCGCGATCCCGATCCGGGGCATCAATTCGGATTTGCCCGTCAAATTCGCGCCGAATGGCGGCGCGGTGCCGGGTGACCGCATTGTCGGGATCGTATCCCCCGGCGAGGGCATCACGATCTATCCGATCCAATCGCCGGCGCTGAAGGATTTCGAGGAGGAGCCGGAACGCTGGCTCGACGTGCGCTGGGATGTCGACGAATCAACCCCGCAGCGTTTTCCGGCGAGGATCCTCGTCGACAATGTCAACGAGCCCGGCAGCCTTGCCCAGGTCGCTACCGTGATCGCCGAGCACGACGGCAATATCGACAATATCAGCATGTCCCGCCGCTCGCCTGACTTCACCGAGCTCATCATCGATCTTGAGGTCTATGACCTGAAGCATCTCAGCGCTATCATAGCCCAGTTGCGTGCCAAAGCCGTCGTCGCGCGGGTCGAGCGCGTCAACGGGTAAAGATTAGGCTGGTGATATGAGAAACCACGAACTCGGTCTTAACCTCTCCCATTGGGAGAGGTCGGCGCGTAGCGCCGGGTGAGGGGTTTCGCGCTATCGTTAGACCGTAACCCCTCACCCCAACCCTTTCCCAAAGGGAGAGGGAGCGCGCTTCCGCTGTCTCTAACATCTGTTTTTAGCTTCCGCGAGTTCCGCATGACCACTTCGCCGCTACGGCTCGGAGTCAACGTCGATCACATCGCAACCCTTCGCAACGCGCGAACCGGGCGCCATCCCGATCCGGTTCGCGCCGCGCTGGTCGCGATCGAGGCGGGCGCCGACGGCATTACCGCTCACTTGCGCGAGGATCGCCGCCACATCCGCGACGAGGACATGGCGCGGCTGAAGGCGGAAATCTCAAAGCCGTTGAATTTCGAGATGGCGGCGACAGAGGATATGCTGCGCATCGCGCTGGCGACCAAACCTCACGCGGTGTGCCTGGTGCCCGAGCGCCGGGAAGAACTAACGACCGAGGGCGGTCTCGATGCGGTCGGGCAGCACAACGCGCTTGCGCCCTTCATCGGCCGGTTGAGCGACGCCGGCGTTCGGGTGTCGCTGTTTATCGCCGCCGATCCCGCCCAGATCGAGATGGCTGCGAAGCTGCGCGCGCCCGTCATCGAAATCCATACCGGCGCCTGGTGCGACGCGGTGGTCGACGGCCACGCGGCAAAGGCGGAATCGGAATGGCAGCGTATCGTCGCGGGCGCGCGGCTTGCGCGCTCGGTCGGCCTCGAGGTTCACGCCGGTCATGGCCTCGATTATGCGACCGCGGAAAAGATCGCCTCGCTGCCTGAGATCGTCGAGCTGAATATCGGCTACTACATGATCGGGGAGGCTTTGTTCGTCGGCCTTAAGGAGACGGTACGCACGATGCGGGCCGCGATGGAACGCGGCCGCAACAACGCCGGAGGGTCCGGCCTTGCCGGCGAGAGACAGGCGGGCAAGGCATGATCATTGGCATCGGCTCCGACCTGATCGACATCCGCAGGGTCGCCAAGGTCATCGAGCGTCACGGCGACCGCTTTCTCGACCGCATTTTTACCGACGCCGAACGTGCCAGGGCCGAACGCCGCGCCAAAAGCGAGAAGATGGTGGTGGCGACCTACGCCAAGCGTTTTGCCGCCAAGGAGGCTTGTTCCAAGGCGCTTGGCACCGGTATCCGGCGGGGGGTCTGGTGGCGGGATATGGGAGTCGTCAATCTGCCGGGCGGTCGTCCGACCATGCAACTGGCCGGCGGGGCGCTGGCGCGGCTGGAGGCGCTGACGCCGCAGGGCTTTGAGGCGAGGATCGATCTCAGCATTACCGATGACTGGCCCCTGGCGCAGGCCTTCGTCATAATTTCGGCGGCCGCCCCCGGCAAACCATGAGGCGTTGGGGGCGGTCAGCCCCGGCAAACCCGCCAAAACTAAAATATGATACTTTTCAGGATCTTATGAAGTTTTGATGGGACCGTTGATTGCGCGGTTGCGAACAACCGTCTAAAACGCCGCAGGAAATATCGAAGCAGGGCGAATTCGGATCGTGCGCCGAAATTCGCTCGCAACATCAGAAGCAAGACCATTTCCTTGACGCGGAGCGAAGTGCGATTCGCGTGAGGAAAATGTTCTGCCGCCGCGCGGGAAATCGCGGCGGGGAAGTAGGAAAGCGATGAGCGTGACATCCGGGACAAAATCCGAAAGCGGCTTGGGTGAAACCATCCGTGTCGTCATCCATGCCCTCTTGATCGCTCTGGTGATCCGCACCTTTCTGTTTCAGCCCTTCAACATCCCTTCCGGATCGATGAAGGCGACACTTCTGGTCGGCGACTATCTTTTCGTATCGAAATATTCCTATGGCTACAGCCATTACTCTCTTCCGCTGTCGCCGCCGTTGTTTTCGGGCCGCATCTTCGGCTCCGAGCCGTCGCGTGGCGATATCGTCGTGTTTCGCCTGCCGAAGGATGACTCCACCGACTACATCAAGCGCGTGATCGGGTTGCCCGGCGATCGCATCCAGATGAAGGAGGGGCTGCTCCATATCAACGACGTCCCGGTGAAACGCGAGCGGTTGAGCGATTTCATCGGCGAGGATCCTTGCGGGTCCGACGCCACCGCGCGGGTGAAGCGCTGGAAAGAGACGTTGCCGAACGGCGTCAGTTATGAGTCGCTCGATTGCGTCGACAACGGCTTCTATGACAACACCATTGTCTACACCGTGCCGCCTGGCCACTTCTTCATGATGGGCGACAACCGCGACAACTCGACCGACAGCCGGGTGTTGTCGGCGGTGGGTTACGTGCCGTTTGAGAATATCGTCGGCCGGGCCCAGATGATTTTCTTCTCGATCGCCGAGGGCGAGCACGCCTGGATGTTCTGGCGCTGGCCCACCGCGGTGCGCTGGAATCGCATATTCTCAATTGTGCGATGAACGACGACGCACCGGACATCCACACCTCATCGTCATCTGGCGAAGCAAGCCTTCAGCCTGACGCTGGCCGTGAACCTGCGGCAGCGAAGAAAAAGCGCTCCAAGGTAAGCGCGAAGGCCGCAACGGCCGCGCTCGAGGCGCGCATCGGGCATAAATTCGCCAATTCCACGCTGCTCACCACGGCGTTCACGCATGTCTCCGCGCTGAAATCCTCGCGCAAGCGTGGCGACAGCTACCAGCGCCTCGAATTCCTCGGCGATCACGTTCTGGGACTGATCGTCTCCGACATGCTGTATCGCGCGTTTCCCAATGCCGACGAAGGCGAACTGTCCAAGCGGCTCGCCGATCTCGTGCGCAAGGAGAGCTGCGCGGATGTCGCGAAGTCGCTCGGACTGCTCGATGACATCAAGCTCGGCGCGGTCGGGGCGGGGGCGGGCGCGCGCCTGCGCAAATCCGTGCTCGGCGACATCTGCGAGGCGGTGATCGGCGCGGTATTCCTCGACGGCGGTTACCAGGCGGCTTCGCAGTTCGTTGAACGCAACTGGACGGAGCGGATGCACAAGCCGCGGCGGCCGCTGCGCGATCCCAAGACGGTGTTGCAGGAATGGGCCCAGGGCAAGGGTCTGCCGACGCCGGTCTATCGCGAGATCGAACGGACCGGACCGCATCACGATCCGCAGTTCCGGGTTGCCGTGGAATTGCCGGGGCTGGCGCCGGCCGAAGGCCTCGGCGGCAGCAAGCGCGCCGCTGAAAAGGTCGCCGCCTCCGTGATGATCGAGCGCGAAGGCGTCGGCGGCGGCAGCAATGAGGGATGAACCCCCGGACGACACCGTGCCGGCCGCGACCCGCTGCGGCTTTGTCGCGCTGATCGGCGCCCCCAATGTCGGCAAGTCCACGCTGGTCAATGCGCTCGTCGGCTCCAAGGTCACGATCGTCTCGCGCAAGGTGCAGACCACCCGCGCGCTGATCCGCGGCATTGTGATCGAGAACAACGCCCAGATCATTCTGGTCGACACGCCCGGGATATTCCTGCCCAAACGGCGGCTCGACCGCGCCATGGTCTCCACCGCGTGGAGCGGGGCGCATGACGCCGATCTGGTCTGCGTGCTGCTCGATGCGCGCGAAGGCATCGACGAGGAAGCCGACGCGATCCTCACCAGGCTCGCCACCGTCCAGCACGAGAAGATTCTGGTGCTGAACAAGATCGATCTGGTTCCGCGCGAAAAGCTGCTGGCGCTCGCCAAGGCCGCCAATGACCGTCTTGTTTTTGCGAGGACGTTCATGGTCTCGGCGCTGTCAGGCGATGGCGTCGACGATTTGCGCCGCACGCTGGCCGAGATGGTCCCGCCGGGGCCGTTTCATTATCCCGAGGACCAGATGTCGGACGCGCCGATGCGGCATCTGGCGGCCGAGATCACGCGGGAAAAGATCTTCCGCCAGTTGCATCAGGAATTGCCCTATCAATCCACCGTCGAAACCAACTCGTGGGCCGAGCGCAAGGACAAATCCATCCGCATCGAGCAGACGATCTTCGTCGAGCGCGAGAGCCAGCGCAAGATCGTGCTCGGCAAGGGCGGCGCCACCATCAAGTCGATCGGCGCGGAATCCCGGAAGGAGATCGCGGAGATCGTAGGTGTCCCCGTGCACTTGTTCCTGTTCGTGAAGGTGCGCGAAAACTGGGGCGATGATCCCGACCGCTACCGTGAAATGGGACTGGAGTTCCCCAAAGAATAATCAGGAATAATAATGGAACGACCGGCGTTGCGATGAAGATACCCAGGAACGTGTTGTGGTTCGAAGTGCTGCTGTACATGTCGCTCGTGCTCGACGCGCTGTCGATCGCGTTTCAGGACCGGACGCCGAGCGGCGACATCACGGAATCGACGATCATGGTTGCGACCGTGCTCGCGGCCTGCCTGATCCTCTTGCTGTTCTACTTCGTCTGGCTTGCCGCGCAGCGGCGAAAGAACTGGCCGCGCTGGGTGTTGATCGCCTCGTTGGTGCTTTCCGTCATCTCGCTGTTCCAGATCGTCGGCGACGACGGGCTGCAGGTTGACAGCGCCATCGAGGTCGTGTCCTGCGCGCTGACGGCGGCCGGGCTGTATCTCTCCTTCACCGGCGATGCGAAGGGCTGGTTCAACGCTTAGCGATAATCGCCGTCGTTCCGGGGCGATGCAAAGCATCGAACTACGATGTGCAGTTGCACATCGGAGAATCTCGAGATTCCGGGTCTGGTGCGAAAGCACCATCCCGGAATGACGGCTCTGAGACGGCTGCGCCCCTCAACGGAATCCTGTAAGTTCTCCTCCATGGAATGGACCGACGAAGGCATCGTGCTGGGGGTACGGCGGCATGGCGAATCCTCAGCCATTGTCGAGCTCCTGACGCGCGGCCACGGCCGCCATCTCGGCCTGGTGCGCGGGGGCGCCGGTTCGCGGATGCGGCCGTTGCTGCAGCCGGGCAACAGCGTCACCGCGGTGTGGCGGGCGCGGCTCGACGAGCATCTCGGCTATTACCAGATCGAGGGAACGCGGTTGCGTGCGGCCACGCTGCTGGCCTCGTCGCACGCAGTTTATGGCGTGACGCATCTCGCCTCATTGGCGCGGTTGCTGCCCGAGCGCGATCCGCATGAAGATATCTACGAGATGCTCGACCGCACGCTGGACGATTTCGACGATGCCGGCGGAGCCGCGGCGCATCTGATCAAATTCGAACTCGCGATGCTCGCCGAACTCGGCTTCGGACTTGCTCTGGATAGCTGCGCCGCGACCGGAGAAACCACCGACCTGATCTATGTTTCGCCGAAATCCGGCGGTGCGGTGTCGCGGGGTGCCGGCGAGCCTTTCCGCGACCGGCTGTTGCGGCTGCCGGGGTTCCTGCGTCGGGGCGAAGCGGGGGCGAACGCCTGGTCCGACCAGGAACTGAGCGACGGTTTCGCGCTCACGGGACTGTTTCTGTTGCGCCACGTGCTGGAGCCGCGCGGGCAGGGTCATTCCGACGCCCGCGACGGTTTTATCAACGCGGTGATTAGGCATCGGGCCAAGTCAGCGGTTCCGTGATGCCACGGGGCGGCCTAAATTGGGCTGCTGATTCGCGCCTTGTTCATCACGCCTGCACCGGATAACCCGTCCCCATGGGAAAACGACTGATTCCACCCGATCCGGCCGAAGTTCACGAGGTCATGCTGCGTGACGCGCTCGAGGAGCGCTATCTCGCCTATGCCCTCTCGACCATCATGCACCGGGCGCTGCCCGACGCCCGCGACGGGCTGAAGCCGGTGCACCGGCGCATCCTCTACGGCATGCGGCTGTTGCGGCTCGACCCCGGCACGCCGTTCAAGAAATCCGCCAAGATCGTGGGCGACGTGATGGGCTCGTTCCATCCGCATGGCGATCAATCGATCTACGACGCGCTGGTGCGCCTGGCGCAGGATTTCTCCTCGCGTTATCCGCTGGTCGATGGCCAAGGCAATTTCGGCAACATCGACGGCGATAATCCCGCCGCCTACCGCTACACCGAAGCGCGGATGACCGACGTCGCGCGGCTGCTGCTCGAAGGCATCGACGAGGACGGCGTCGAGTTCCGCGCCAATTACGACGGCCAGTCGAAAGAGCCGGTCGTGTTGCCCGGCGGATTCCCGAACCTGCTTGCCAACGGCGCGCAGGGCATCGCGGTCGGCATGGCGACCTCGATCCCGCCGCACAACGCGGCCGAACTCTGCGACGCGGCGCTGCATCTGATCGACAAACCCGAAGCGAAGTCGAAGACGCTGTTGAAATGGGTCAGGGGTCCGGATTTTCCGACCGGCGGCATCATCGTCGATTCCAAGGAGAGCATTACCGAGGCCTACGTGACCGGGCGCGGCTCGTTCCGCACCCGCGCCAAATGGAAACAGGAGGAAGGCGCGCGCGGCGCCTGGGTCGTGGTCATCACCGAAATTCCCTGGCTGGTGCAGAAGTCGCGCCTGGTGGAAAAGATCGCCGAACTGCTCAACGAGAAGAAGCTGCCGCTGGTCGGCGACGTCAGGGACGAATCCGCCGAAGACATCCGCCTCGTGATCGAGCCGAAATCCCGCGCGGTCGATCCGGAACTGCTGATGGAATTGCTGTTCCGGCTGACCGAGCTGGAAAGCCGGATTCCGTTGAACCTCAACGTGTTGGTGAAGGGCCGCATTCCGAAGGTGCTCGGCCTTGCCGAGTGCCTGAGAGAGTGGCTCGACCATCTGCGCGATGTGCTGCTGCGCCGCTCCAACTACCGGAAGGAGCAGATCGAGCATCGGCTAGAGGTGCTCGGCGGCTATATGATCGCCTACCTCAACATCGACAAGGTGATCAAAATCATCCGCAACGAGGACGAGCCGAAGCCGGCCTTGATGAAGGCGTTCAAGCTGACGGAGATCCAGGCCGACGCCATCCTCAACATGCGCCTGCGCAGTTTGCGCAAGCTTGAGGAATTCGAGATCCGCACCGAGGACAAGAATCTTCGGGCCGAATTGAAAGGCATCAAGGGCATCCTCGGCTCCGAGGCCGAGCAATGGTCCAAGGTCGGCGAGCAGGTGCGGAAAGTTCGCGACATGTTCGGGCCGAAGACGCCGCTCGGCAAGCGCCGCACCCAATTCGCCGACGCGCCCGAGCACGATCTCGCCGCGATCGAGGAAGCTTTTGTGGAGCGCGAGCCGGTTACGGTGGTCATTTCCGAGAAGGGCTGGGTGCGCACGCTGAAGGGCCACGTCGCCGATCTATCGGGCCTTGCCTTCAAGACCGACGACAAGCTCGACCATGCGTTCTTTGCCGAGAGCACCTCGAAACTGCTGCTGTTCGCCACCAACGGTCGCTTCTATTCGCTCGATGTCGCAAAACTGCCGGGCGGGCGCGGCCATGGCGAGCCGATCCGGATGTTCATCGACATGGAGCAGGACGCCGCGATCGTGTCGCTGTTCGTCAACAAGGGCGGACGCAAGTTCCTGATCGCGAGCCACGAGGGACAGGGCTTCATCGTCAACGAGGATGATTGCGTCAGCAACACCCGCAAGGGCAAGCAGGTTTTGAACGTCGAGATGCCGAACGAGGCCCGCGCGATCACGACCGTCACCGGCGACACGGTCGCCGTGATCGGCACCAACCACAAGATGGTGATCTTCCCGATCGATCAGGTGCCGGAGATGGCGCGCGGTCGCGGCGTGCGCCTGCAGAAGTACACCAGTGCGGCGCTGTCCGACGTCGCCACCTTCGATTCCAGGAGCGGCCTGACCTGGAAGGATTCCGCCGGCCGCGACCAGAGCCTGACCTGGAAGGAATTGTCCGACTGGCGCGGCAACCGCGCCGATGCCGGCCGTCTCGCGCATGGTCTGCCGAAGTCGAACAAGTTCGGACGCGGCATGGAGTAGGGGCCTATCACGCGTTGTCCCCGCGAACACGGGGCGCATGCGCGTTGTCCTATCGCCCGTGGGTTTCGCCGGTCGCGTCGCGGCACCAGCGATAGAAGGCATCGTAGAACGCGATGCCGGCCTCGAGCTGTTCCAGATCGTTGTCATACATCCGTGACAGGCCGAGCGAGGCCGCGAGCAGTCCCGGCGCTTCCGGGCAGAGGTCGAGCCGTCCGGTATCGGCGCCTCGCACCATGGTTGCCAGCCGCAACAACGGCGGCGTCGCGAGAGCGAACTCCTCGACCATCACGTCGAACGTGCAGAGCTCGCCGCGATGGCTCCAGAACGCGTTTTCGATGTCGAAGGGGGCGGCGTTGAACCGCTCGCCGACCGCGACCACCTCGGCAGGCGCGACGAACAGAAACACCGCGTTCGGATCGACGAAGCGCCTGATCAACCAGGGACAGGCGATGCGGTCGACTTTCGGCCGCGCACGGGTCACCCAGACGGTGCGGCCCTGCGCGTCGCGCGCCGGCAGTTTGGAAGCGGGCACCAGCGGAAGTTTCGCTGCCTTCCAGCCCTCGAATCCGCCCTCGAGCACCTCGGCCCTGACGTGGACGTGTCTCAGCCACGCCGCCGTGCCCTGGGCGAGTTGTTGACCGCGCCGGCAAATAACGACGGCCGAACGCCCGGCGAACTCCTTGCCCCATTCGGCGGCTTCTTGAGGGTTGCGCCTGACCGCGCCAGGGATGAGCCGCGCGTCAGCGGCAAAGTCCTCATCGGGGCGCACGTCGATCAGGGCAGGCGTGTTCGCCGTGCCGATCAGCCGGGCAAGCTTGTCGGAGGAAATCGAAGTCGGAAATGGCATGGATGCGCCCTCGTAAAAGCAAACGGGACGCGATACTTGGGCATGTCGCCTCGTGGGGGGATCGCAAACCCCCATCATCTTATTACAGCCGAAACCGGCGCGGGCTGTCAATGCGTGGCGAAAGCTCTCGTTCTCACCATTGTTTGCAAGGCGAAGGACACGATAGAGTGGTATCCGATCCGTCGAAGCAAAAACGCGGCAGACGTCCGGGGAGGAACAAAATGAATCGAACGGTTGGTTTCGCGGCAGCGATTTTGTCTGTTGTGCTGATCGATTTCGCCCACGCGCAATCCGGCAAACCGGGCGTCGAGAAACTTTACATTCTCAATTGCGGTGAAGGCGTCGCCGGCGATATTTCACGGTGGTCGCCCGGGGTCAACGAAGGCAAAACGATGGACTTCGTCGACAACTGCTATCTCATCAAGCATGCGCAGGGCTGGTTCCTGTGGGACACCGGCGTCACGGATGCGGTGGCGGCCATGCCGAATGGCCTTGCACCGGCCGATCCCAAATCCGTCACCTGGCGCCGCCCGAAAACGCTCGCCGCCCAGCTCGAGCAGCTTGGGGTCAAGCCAGCCGACGTCAAGGCGATGGCGGTCTCGCACACCCATCCCGATCACATCGGCAATATCGAGATGTTCCCCACCGCGATGCTCTATGTCCAGAAGGCCGAATATGAATGGCCGGGCGCCAACAACGCGCCCCGCTTCAAGCCCGAGCATCCCGTGACCAAGCTCGAAGGCGATCGTGACGTGTTCGGCGACGGCAGCATCGTCGTTATCTCCACGCCCGGTCATACGCCGGGTCATCAGTCTCTGGTGGTAAAGCTGCCCAAGACCGGCGAGGTCGTGCTGTCCGGAGATGCCGTCCACTTCAAGAGCAATTGGGACAACCGAGGTGTGCCGTCCAATAATTTCAGCAAGGAACAGACGCTGGCCTCGATGCAAAAGATATCGGACACGCTGACGAAGGATAAGGCGCAGCTGTGGATCAACCACGACAAGGCGCAGCGCGACACCCTCAAAATGTCGCCTGAGTTCTACGACTGAGGAAGCGCAAAGCTTCACTTTGCACGGCGTGACGAACTCGTATCAATTCCGTGGCACGGCAACGGGCGGCGGACCCATGCTGACGGCCTTTTTGGGCCGCAGCGTACCGACGTAGAACGACAATCCGGCGACGAGTATGAGCGCGAGGACATAGGCCGCATAGGCCTGCGGCGGCGTGGTCGCCCAGCGCGCAAAACTTCGGATGGCAGCACCGGGGCGGGTTTCGTTTTCCATGCGTGGTATTGCTTGAAATGGCGCGCGATGGGAAGGGGCGAGTGTATCTGGCGAGGCAGACGATGCGTGCGTCCGATCTTCGCATTCAAGTCGGCCTCTGCCGCAGCAAGCAGAGCGCCAGGAACGCCGAAAGACTGAGCGCGGAGGAGACGATCAGGACGCGGCTTCCCATGGTATCGATCAGCAGGCCGAACAGCAGCGGTGCTGCCGCCTGCGCCATCCGCGCCGGAGCGCCGACAAGCCCTAAGCGATAGCCATAATTCTTCGGACCGAAGATCGCCAGCGGCAGCGTGCCGCGCGCGATCGTCAGGATGCCGTTGCCGAGGCCGAAAAAGATCGCGAACGCGCTTGATGCCGCGCCGCCCGCGACGGCAAGGATGGCGGCGCCAATGGGGTGCGTCAGGCAGGCAATCCGCGTCGACAGCAGCGGATGATAGCGGCTGAGAAAACTTGCCTCGATGATGCGCGCGACCACTTGCGCCGGGCCGAACAGCGCGCCGGCCGCCACCGCCTGCACGGTCGTCGCTCCCGCGGCCTCGAGTATTCGGGGCATGTGCGCCGCCATCGCGCCGGTGACGGTCCAGGCGGTCGCGAAGGTGAACGCCAGCAGGATCATGGTTCGATCGATCGGGATGTGAGGTTTTATCGCGGCCGCCGCGATCGCCTTGGCTCCCTTCACCGCGGGCAACATGAAGAAATTCAGGGGAAGGCCGATTAGGATATGGGCGAGCGCCCAGGCGAAGCAGGTGTTGCGCCATCCGATGCTTTCCAATCCCCAGGCGGTCAGCGGCCATCCCACGGTAGAGGCGAACCCCGCCATTAGCGTAATGCCGGTGATCGGCCGGCGCGCTGCGTCGCCGTAAATTCGCCCCAGCGCGGCGAAGGCGGCGTCATAAAGACCACATCCCATGCCGATGCCGAGCAACAGCCAGGCGCCGACCAGCACCGGGATGGAGGAGGAGACACCGAGCAGCGCCAGTCCCGCGGCCAGCGTCAGATTGGACATCGACAGCACCGGCCGGCCGCCAAAGAGGTCGATCTGCCGGCCGACGCGCGGGCCCAGCATCGCCGAGATTACCAGCGACGCCGAGAAGGCGGCGAATATCCAGTTCGAGGAGACGCCGAGGTCGCGCGCGATCGGATCGGCCAGGATCGCCGGCAGATAGTAGCTCGAAGCCCACGCCAGCGTCTGCGTTGTGCCGAGCGCCAGAATGATCGGAAGCTGGCCGGCGGTTCGCTCAGGCGCCATCAAAATCCCTTGCCGGCGTCATCCGCACCCGCACCCCGTCTTGCCTTCCTGCCTGGCATTTGCATCCGCTACGCAACAGGCGTCAACAGCCGATAATGCGGGTCCACCACAGCAATTATTGGTATCCTGCGCGGCCGACCGATTGCAAACGCCGGTTTCGGGCAGCTCAAGTTCCACCCGTTTCGCAGCCTTGCGATCGCCGGCGATATCGGCGGCAATCGAGCGCAGCTTTCGGCGCAACGTTGGCCCCAGCTGGTATGGCCAAACGCGCCCATCAAGTCCGCCAACGGCATTGAAGCGAGGTCTGGAGCAACATCGTCCGATTGGAATGTGCGCCAACATGCCACCCTCCATGTTTCATCCTTTCGAGGCTGAGGCAGGCTTCGTCGCCCGCACAAAAGCGCTCATGAATTTTCCGTCGACCTGCGGTGCAATGGCGTCGACATCGATGCCTTTCTCCGTCAGAAACTCGCGCGCATCCTCGACGTTGTACACACGCGTCGGCTCGATTCCGATTTGATCGAAGCCCGCAGCGGCGAGTTTGGCGCGATAGTCGCTTTCATCAAACGCTCCGGCAATGCAGCCGATCCAGAGGAGCGCGTTCTTGCGCAAATTCTCGGGGATCTGGCCGCGCGTCACGACGTCAGAAACGGCGAAGCGCCCCCCTGGCCGGAGTACCCGGAAGGCTTCTTGCAAGACGCGATCCTTGTCCGCGGAAAGGTTGATTACGCAGTTCGATATGATTACGTCGACGGAGTTGTCTGGAAGCGGGATATTTTCGATCTGGCCTTTGAGGAACTCGACGTTGCGCGCGGCCACCTTGCGCTGATTTTCCCGTGCGAGTTCCAGCATCTCATCCGTCATGTCGAGCCCGTAGGCCTTGCCTGTCGGACCAGCTCGGCGAGCCGAAAGAAGAACGTCAATTCCACCACCGGATCCGAGATCGAGCACTTTCTCTCCCGGCTTTAGTTCGGCCAATGCGGTCGGGTTGCCGCAGCCCAAGGATGCGAGCAATGCCGCTTCCGGAAGGGCTTCCATTTGGGTCTGATCATAGAGATTGGATGTAATCGGACTGACGTCAGCCTTTGTACCCGCGCCGCAGCATGTACCAGCTGCGCGCAGCGCCGCCTGGGCGTATTTCTCACGTACTACTTCGGTAATATCGGTCTTTTCCATTACATCCTCCTGTTTGTCGGTTTCCGGAACGTCCTATCCTTCTAGAAATATAAAAATATCGGCTGAAAAAATCATGCCGCGGTCTTTGCGTCCTTGCCCTCGTTAGCTTCGGTGCGGCATTCGGCGACCAGAAAATCCACCAGCCCCCGCATCACATCGTAATTGGCGTGCCAAGCTCCCCCACACACATCGCGATGATAAAAGGCCTGCGTTCCAACCTAAGGAGACCTGCAACGATAAGTGAATCGTGCGACCTCGTTTTGTCTGGCAGATTTACAGCCCATTACGAAGGAAGCGACGCCCTTATTCCTGCGAGTCTCCTAATGCCGCTCCTTGTGCGTTCAGGACGAGCACCCGCACCCCGTCTTGCCCTGTTGTTTGGCGTTTGCATCGCAACAGGCGTCAACAGCCGATAATGCGGGTCCACCACAGCAATTATTGGCATCCTGCGCGGCCGACCGATTGCAAACGCCGGTTTCGGGCAGCTCAAGTTCCACCCGTTCCGCAGCCTTGCGATCGCCGGCGATATCGGCGGCAATCGAGCGAACCTGTTCGTATCCCGTGATCATCAGGAAGGTCGGCGCGCGCCCGTAGGATTTCATGCCCGCGAAATAGAAACCGGGTTCGGCTTGCGCCAATTCCCGCGCCCCGTGGGGCCGCACAGTGCCGCAGCTATGCTCGTTCGGATCGATCAGCGGCGCCAGCGCCGGCGGGCACTCGATGGCCGGATCGAGCTGAATACGAAGTTCGCGCACGAAATCCAGATCCGGCCGGAAGCCGGTTGCCACGATGAGTTCATCGACCACGACGTGACGACCGCAACAGGTGCCGCCGGCGCCGACGACGAGGCGAGGGCCGTCGATTGTGAGATGCGACACGCGAAATTCGCTCTCCAGCTTGACCCGGTCCGCCGCGACCAGTGCGGCAAACGCGGCGCCAAGTTCGCCACGGGCGGCGAGCTTGTCATTGGCGCCGCCGCCAAAAGCCTTTGCAGGATCGTTGCCGCGCAGCAGCCAGATCGGTTTGGTGTCCGGAGCTTGCTCCGCAAGCCGTGCGAGATCGGTGAGTGTGCCGATCGCCGAATGGCCGGCGCCCAGTACCGCGACCGTCTTGCCGGCATAGCGTCCGCGATCTTTTCCCAACACGTCCGGCATGCCGTAAGCGATCTTGCCGGCGGCTTGCGTCTCGCCGATGGCGCGCAGGCCGTTGGCGCCGGCCGGATTCGGCGAATGCCAGGTGCCGGATGCGTCGATGACGGCGTCTGCGCGCAGAACTTCGGGGCCTTGCCCGTTCTGGTAGCGAATTTCGAACGGCGCGGCTTCCCGGCCCCTGGTCTTGAGCTTGTCGAAACCGACGCGGCTGATATCGGTGACGCGGCTGGAAGTGTGAATGTGGGCCGCGAGAACGGTCTTGGTGGCAAGCGGTTCAAGATAGCGTTCGAACAATTCGGCGCCGGTCGGATACTGGTCGGGCTCGGGAGAATTCCAGCCGGTTGGCGCCAGCAGGCGCGCCGCCGCGCGGTCGATATTATATTCCCAGGGCGAGAACAGCTGGACGTGAGCCCATTGGCGCACCGAATGCCCGGCGCTGGCGCCGGCTTCCAGCACGATCGGCCGAAGGCCCCGCTCCAGCACATGCGCGGCTGCGGCGAGGCCAACCGGGCCGGCTCCGATGATCGCTACGGTCTTCGCTTCACCCATCGTATCCTCCCATCAAACCAGAAATATCGAAATTTCAGACCGCAAAAGATTATGCCGCGCTCTTTTCATCCTTCTTGCCTTCGGCATCGGCGCAGCACTCGGCGACAAGAAAATCCACCAGACCCTGCATCACCTCGTAGTTGGCGTGACAGACGAGCGTGGTCGCCTCGCGGACCTGCGCGACCAGCCCCACCACCACCAACGCCTTGATGTGATGCGAGAGGGTTGAGGGCGCTATTTTCAATTTGTCCTGAAGACGGCCGACGGGCAGTCCGGCGGCGCCGGCGCGAATAAGCGTACGGTAGATCTTGAGCCGGGTGGGGTTGCCCAGGGCCTCAAGATGTGCGGCGGCGTCATCCAGTTTCATGGCGACAATCTTTCACCGCGCGGCGGTCCTGTCAATTGATATTTCCAGAAATATGGAAATAAGACGGCATGGGACGAAGTAGGATTTTCTCGATCCCCGCGATATCTGTGATTCCGTCGCCTATCTACTGTCCCGCGCGATCCGGCGGGATATCTGGCTTTTTTCCGGACCCACTATCAATGAGCGCCATCATCGACCGCTCTCGGCATCATTGACAGGCGCCAAAATATCGATAATTCTGGATATATGGAATCGGACAATGTCATTCTGGCGCTGGCGGCGCTTGCCCAATCGACCCGGCTGGATGTGTTCCGGCTGCTCGTGAAGCACGCGCCGGAGGGGCTCGCGGCCGGCGACATCGCCCGGGCGCTTGCGGTGCCGCAAAATACCATGTCGTCGCATCTTTCGGTGCTGTCGCGCGCGGGACTGGTTTCGGCGCAGCGGTTCAGCCGCTCGATTGTCTATCGGGCCGATCTCGCGCGTTTTCGGGCGGTCGTGTTGTTCATGCTGAGAGATTGTTGCGACGGCCGGCCCGAGATCTGCGCGCCGTTGATCGAAAGCCTCACGCCTTGTTGTCAGCCGAAGCCGAAGAGGAAAGCCCAAACCCATGTCTGAGAAAGCCTCTGAGCGTATCTACAATGTTCTGTTCCTGTGTACCGGCAACAGTGCGCGCTCGATTCTGGCGGAGGCGATCCTGCGCAAGGATGGCCGTGGCCATTTCCGCGCCTTCTCCGCCGGCAGTCTGCCGAAGGGGGCGGTGAATCCGTTCGCGGTCAGGGTGCTGCGGAGTCTCGATTATCCCACGGACGACCTGCGCTCGAAGAGCTGGGAAGAGTTCGCCACGCCGAATGCGCCGGTGATGGATTTCGTTTTCACCGTTTGCGACAACGCTGCCGGCGAGTCCTGTCCGGTTTGGCCGGGTCAGCCGATGTCGGCGCATTGGGGCATTGAAGACCCGGCGGAGGTCGACGGCACGGACATTCAGAAAGAGGCCGCGTTTGTCGCAGCGCTGCGCTACCTCAAAAATCGAATCACCATCTTCACGAGCTTGCCTTTGGGCAGCATCGATAAACTGTCACTAGGGACACGGCTGCGCGATATTGGCCGGGGCGAGGGCGCCACCAATTTGCGCCCGGACGTGGCGTAATCGCGATGAGCCTGTTCGAACGTTATCTCTCGCTATGGGTCGGGCTCTGTATCGTCGCAGGTGTTGCACTCGGGCATCTCTTGCCCGGGTTGTTCGCGACCATTGCGAGCGCGGAAATCGCGCGGGTCAATCTGCCAGTGGCCGGGCTGGTCTGGCTGATGATCATTCCAATGCTTCTGAAGATCGACTTCGGTGCGCTCGGCCAGGTGCGCGAGCACTGGCGCGGCGTCGGCGTCACGCTGTTCATCAACTGGGCGGTCAAACCGTTCTCGATGGCGTTACTGGGCTCGCTGTTCATCGGCCACCTGTTCGCGCCATGGCTGCCATCGACCCAAATTTCGTCCTATATCGCTGGGCTCATTCTGCTGGCGGCGGCGCCTTGCACGGCCATGGTGTTCGTATGGTCCAACCTGTGCGAGGGTGAGCCGCATTACACGCTGAGCCAAGTCGCGCTCAACGATGTTATTATGGTATTTGCGTTTGCGCCGCTGGTCGGCCTCCTGCTCGGCGTCGCCTCGATCACCGTGCCCTGGGCGACCCTGCTGATCTCGGTGGTGTTGTATATTGTGGTGCCCGTCATCGTCGCGCAGCTATGGCGGGGTACGCTGATGCGCACCGGGCCGGCGGCTTTGCAGCGGACATTACAGGTGCTGCAGCCGATGTCGCTGGTCGCGCTGCTGACCACGCTGGTGATGCTGTTCGGCTTTCAGGGCGAACAGATCATCGCCCAGCCACTGGTGATCGTGCTGCTCGCGGTGCCGATTCTGATCCAGGTCTATCTCAATGCAGGGCTTGCCTATTGGCTGAGCCGGCGCTTTGGCGTGGCGTGGTGCGTTGCCGCGCCGGCGGCGTTAATTGGGGCCAGCAACTTTTTCGAACTCGCGGTCGCCGCTGCCATCAGCCTGTTCGGCCTCAACTCCGGGGCGGCGCTGGCCACCGTGGTGGGCGTGCTGGTCGAGGTGCCCGTGATGCTCTCGGTGGTCTATCTGGTGAAGGTGTCGCGCGGCTGGTACGAGGCGGGCGCTGGCGCGGCCGCCGCCATCAACAAGGAAGCGCCGACATGAGCGTGACGATCTATCACAACCCCGCCTGCGGCACCTCGCGCAACACGCTGGCGATGATCCGGCAGAGCGGTGAAGAGCCCGAGGTGATCGAATACCTGAAGAATCCGCCGGATCGTGCGCGGCTGATCGGGCTGATCAAGGCGATGGGAATTTCCGTTCGGGCGCTGTTGCGGGAGAAGGGCACGCCCTATGCGGAGTTGGGACTAGCCGATCCCAAATGGAGCGACGACGAGCTGATCGATTTCATGCTGGCGCATCCGATCCTGATCAACCGGCCGATCGTCGTGACGGCGAAGGGCACACGATTGTGCCGGCCGTCGGAGCGGGTGCTCGATCTGCTCGATCATCCCGCGGATAGCTTCGTGAAGGAAGATGGCGAGGTGGTTGTGCGGGCGAAATCCTAGCGAGACTTTCACAAGTCGCGATAAGCGCGGCATAAGCGCTATGGAACTTGCGCCCCGCCTAAGCCTCCCTCGATCCCGACATGACCACGGATGAGGTGGTGGCCGGCGGCACGAACGCGCCGCAAGGTCGCACTACGCCTTCGCCGCCTCGCTCACCATCTCCGGCTGGCGCGCCAGCGACACCGCCGGGGACATCAGGATCACCAGCGCCTGCGTGCCGAAAATCGCGACCGCCAGATAAAGGCATGCTTCAGCGCCAAACAATCCGCCGACGATGGCACCGAGCGCGGAGCCGAGCGGGCGCGCGCCATAGCTCATGATGTTGATGGCGGATACCCGGCCCAACAGCCGCGGCGGCGTCACCGATTGCCGCAAGGTCGTGGTGGAGATCACCCACAGGATGGGACCGACGCCAAGCAGGAAGAAGCTTAAGGCTGCAAGCCACGGCGTCGGGATGAAGGTGGTCAGAGCCATGACCACGGCGGCGGCAAAACCCGTTACCGGCCCAAGCCCGATCACGGCGCCGAAGGCGAGCCGCCGCATCACCCGCGTGGCCAGCAGCGCGCCGACCACCATGCCGGCGCCGTACATCGCAAGCACCGTACCGATGCCGGATGCCGAGAGACCGAAACGACGCACCGCATAAGGCACGAAAACCGCGAGCATGACGAACCATGCGGTGTTGAAGATGAACTGCGTGACGAACACCGGCCGCAGCAGCGGGTGGTGCAGCACGAAAGCGGCGCCTTCCCGGATCTCCCGCAGCGGATGGCGGCGCGGCGCAGGTATCCGTGCCGGCTCGTGGATACCCGACAGCAGCACCACCGCGATCACGGAGAGGGCTGCCGCAAATCCAAAAGCCGGTGCCGCCCCAACCCATCCGACCAGTACGCCGCCGAGCGCCGGGCCGCCGGCGAATGCAACGGTGCGCGCCAGTTCTATCCGCGAATTGGCGGCGGGCAATTGTTGCGGCGACACCAGCGAGGGCACCAGCGCCGGCGCCGCCACGCTGTAGGCGACCGTTCCGCACACGGCGATGAAGCCTGACAGCGCGAGCAGCGGCAGCGTCAGCCGGTCGAGCCCGATCAACAGCAGGATCGCGAGCAGCGCCGCGGCGCGCAAGGCTTCCGCGCCCGCCATCAACCAGCGCCGCGAGATGCGGTCGGCGAGCAGGCCCGCGGGGATCGCGAACAGGACGAACGGCAGCGTCAACGCGGTCTGTAGCAGACCGGTCTGGCCCTCGCCGACGCCAAGCAGGAGCACCGCGACGATCGGGGCCGCCGCCAGCGCGATCTGTTCGGCCGATTGCGCGGCGAGGTTCGACCAGGCGAGCCGGTTGAAGGTCGGGGGCAGGTGGGGGGTCTCGAGGACGGTCATGACAAGTTCCTGAATTGCCGATTTGACCGCAACACTCCCGCTGCACGAGAGCCGAATCCACCCGCTTTCCGATCAGCTCAAGGACGTGGAGGCTTTAGCTCTATAGCGCCAGACCCCAACTCTCCGGCAACGTACGAAACGCCAGATGAGTGCCTTCGTTCAGCGCGGCGGTTTTAAACCCGTGACGGGCCCAGGCCAGTGCCAGCGCTTGCTTGGTGAAGATCGATATGTGGCCGTTGCGCGGCCCCACATACCACCACGACACGCCGTATCGGTCGAAATCCGCCGGCTGCGTGAGCGTCGAATAAAACACGGCGCCGGGCTCGGCAACACAGTCGACGATCGCTGCGATGCCGGCGACGGGGTCGGGGAGGTGTTCCAGCGTCTCGAAACACGTCACCAGATCGAACTTCCCCTCCGGGCGGCAGGCATGTTCCGGCACCATCGGATCGTATGTCACGGCTTCCGAAAAACCGCTGGCGCGCAGAGCTGTGCAAAACACATCGTTGCCGCCGCCGAAATCGAGCACCCGCATACTGGCCTTATGACCGGCCCAAAGGTTCGCAACGAAGCTTGCATTGCCGTTCGGCCGCACGGTTTGGTATTCCGGATCGAAGACGTGGTAGCCATCGTTGTAGATGTGTGTCTTGAACTGATCCTCGCTCCAGTCATCGAACGCATCGGTGAAAAGAAAGCCACAGGCCGCGCAACGACGATAGTAGACCGGCACACCCGACAGGGGCGGGCGCACACCGCCCGGAATTTCACAGGGGCGATGAAGATCGACGACGCCGTACAGCTCTGAGGGCCCCTCACAGATTTTGCACGATGCCACCGTCGCCGATGCAGGCCTGAGGCCGAACTGGTTGGAAGACATGGCCACACCCCAAGCCGGCGTCGCAACGCACCTTGAAGCGCCTCGCCGCAGTCTCCGTTGCACGCGGATCGTGACGGCGAGTCAGTGTTGCGCGCCGTGCCTCATCAAGGATTCGCCGTGGTTAATTTTTCATTAAGCCGCGCCGTCCAGAGATCCCGCGGGCGAAATACCCAGATGCAGTTTCAAATGAGTTGGAATAAAATAAGATATCAGCCATCTTACGAAAATGGACGCAGAATGCCCTGATTTACCCCCCGATTCATCGCCGAAGGTGGCCTCAGGCGCCTCTCCGGAAGTTTCGGGCTGGCGCGGGGAGCGGGGTGAGCCGTCGCTGGCGGGCATGTTCGCCTCGGTCAAGACGGCAAAGCAGGGGCCATTCTGGCGCAAGCTGCTGGCGTTTCTCGGCCCGGGCTATCTTGTCGCCGTCGGCTATATGGATCCCGGCAACTGGGCGACCTCGCTCGCCGGCGGTTCCAAGTTCGGCTACGCCCTGCTGAGCATCGCGCTGTTGTCCAACGTCATGGCGATCGTGCTGCAGTCGCTGTGCACGCGGCTCGGCGTCGGCGCCGGGCGCGACCTCGCGCAGGCCTGCCGCGATTCCTTTCCGCGTTGGGTGTCGCTGCCATTATGGCTGTCGGCGGAAGTCGCCATCACCGCCACCGACCTGGCCGAGGTGATCGGCACCGCCATCGGTCTCAATCTCCTGTTCCATATTCCGCTCGAGATCGGCGTGATCATCACCGCGGCCGACGTGTTTCTGATCCTGGCGCTGCAGGCGTTCGGCTTTCGCTGGATCGAAGCCTTTGTCGTGGCGATGCTGGGGGTGATCGCGGCGTGCTTTGCCGTGCAGATCGCGCTCGCCGATCCGGACTGGGCCGCGGTAGTCAAGGGGTTTGCGCCGACATCGGATATTTTCGCCAACCGCGAGATGCTGTATCTGTCGCTCGGCATTCTCGGCGCGACCGTGATGCCGCATAATCTCTATCTGCATTCGGGGCTGGTGCAGACCCGCGGCTACGGCACCGGAAACGATGAAAAGCGCGAGGCGATCACGCTTGCGACCATCGATACCTCGATCGCACTCTGCCTGGCGCTCACCATCAATGCCTCGATCCTGATCCTGGCGGCGGCGACCTTTCATCGGGCAGGCCGAACCGACGTCGCCGAACTCGATCGGGCCCACGCCTTCCTGTCGCCCTTGCTCGGCTCGACGCTGGCGCCGACGCTGTTTGCGATCGCGCTGTTATGCTGCGGGCTGAACTCGACCATCACCGCGACATTGTCGGGGCAGATCGTGATGGAAGGATTTCTCAACCTGCGCATCGCGCCGTGGCTGCGGCGTTTGGTGACGCGGATGATCGCGATCGTGCCGGCGGTGGTCGTAACCGCCTGGGCCGGCGAGAAGGCGACGGGTCAACTCTTGATCCTGAGCCAGGTGGTGCTCGGCCTGCAACTGCCGTTCGCCGTGGTGCCGCTGGTGATGTTCACCGCCAGCCGCCGCAAGATGGGGCCGTTCGTAGCCCCCCGCTGGCTGACCGTGCTGGCAATTTTGACGGCGGCGGTCATCATCGCGCTGAATGCGAAACTGGTGTGGGATTATGCAAGTGGGTGAAGTGCAAAGGTCTTGCACCATCCACCGCTGTCATCGCCCGGCATAGCCGTCCGAAGGACGGCGTCGCTTCCGCTCGCCTATGACCGGGCGACCCAGTATTCCAGAGACGGTAGCGTAAAATCGAGAAGTCGCGGCGTACCGGTTCACCCGCTTTCGCGGGTGATGACGACCGAATGTGGGGCGCCCTGATGCGCCCAATGCTCATCTAATCCTGCGGCTCGGTCAGCACTTCGCCCGACGTATCGACCCGCAACCAGCCTGAAGGTGCGAGGCGCTGCTGGGGCAGGAAGCGGCCCTTGTAGTCCATTTTCTTCGAGCCTTCGATCCAGTAGCCGAGATAGACGTAAGGCAGCCCCAGCCTGCGGGCGCGGGCGAGGTGGTCGAGGATCATGAAGGTGCCGAGCGAACGGCTTTCCTCCGAGGGTTCGAAGAACGAATAAACCATCGACAGCCCGTCGCTGAGCACGTCGGTCAGCGCGACTGCCACGAGTTCATTGCCGCGGCCGGTGACGCCGGTATCGGTCCCGCGGCGGCGATATTCGATGATGCGGGTTTCGACGTGGCTGTCCTCCACCATCATGGCGTAATCGAGCACGGTCATGTCGGCCATGCCGCCATGGCGGTGCCGCTGGTCGAGGTAGGCGCGGAACACCGAATATTGCTCGGAGGTCGGCACGGCGCTGCGCTGCTCGCCGGTGATGTCGGCGTTGCGGGCCAGAATCTTCCGAAAGCCGCGCGAGGGCCGGAACTCGTTGGCGATCACGCGGATGGAGACGCAGGCGCGGCACTGGTCGCAGGCCGGCCGATAGGCGATCGACTGGCTTCGCCGGAAGCCGCCATGGGTCAAAAGGTCGTTGAGATCGCCAGCCTTGTCGCCCACCAGGTGCGTGAACACCTTGCGCTCGTGGCGGCCCGGCAGATAGGGGCAGGGCGAGGGCGCCGTCAGGTAGAATTGCGGGGTGTCACGCGAGTGCTGGGTCACGGGATGTCGTCAGTCTCCGAACGGCGAGATAACCATCAGCATCGCGCCGCGCAGGCTAACGGTCAATTGGTTTGCAAACCGTTTGCGGGCACTGCCGCCGGGTCAGAAAGTCCGCGCCGGCTGGGCTACGGGGTTGCGGATCGAGCTGTTAATGACCACGGTTCCCAGCACGATATCGTGCAGCAGGCGCCGCCGGCCGTTAAACAGCCCGACCAGCAGGACCAGCGGCGACAGGAACGATATCGAAATCCAGAACAGCACCGCATGCATGGCGCCCAGAACGAAATAGCCTGGCGCCCCGTACCAGGTGCGCAGTTCCAGATCCATCACACGCATGCCGAGCGTTGCTGAATACGGCCCGCCGAGGGAAGCGCCGTAATAAACGATGGCCCAAATGACCGAGGCCGGCCACGCCAGCCAGAACAGGGCCCAGCCGAGCCCGAGAGTGATCAGGCCAAACACGGCAATAAACAGGTAGCCGACGATCACGGGGACCGAAAGCACCACGAGGTCGATCAGGAACGCCAACACCCGCCGCGTCAGCACGCCGCGAAACAATTCGGGCTGCAACTGGGGATCGAAGGCATGCGGCTGAAAATTCGCTCCGCCGCCATTGGGCCAGGCGCCGCCGGTATTTCGATAACCGCTGTCAGACATGGTCTGTCCTCCTCCGGCAGGACATGGGAATGGCTGCTGGCCTCCGCAAGAGCAGGAGGATGCCCCGTCATTCCGGGGCGACGCAGAGCGTCGAACTACGATGTGCAATTGCACATCGGAGAATCTCGAGATTCCCCGATGTGCAATTGCACATCTGAGGTTGGTGCTTACGCACCATCCCGGAATGACGAGCAGATCAGCCTTCCGCCTTCAGCTTCTCCGCCGCCTGCGGTGCAAAGTAGGTGAGAACGCCATCGGCGCCGGCGCGCTTGAACGCCAGCAGGCTCTCCATCATCGCCCGCTCGCCGTCGATCCAGCCATTGATGCTGGCGGCCATGATCATGGCGTATTCGCCGGACACCTGATAGACGAAGGTCGGCATGGCGAACGTGTCTTTGACCCGGCGCACGATGTCGAGATAGGGCATGCCCGGCTTCACCATCACCATGTCGGCGCCCTCGGCGATGTCGAGTTCGACCTCGCGCAACGCCTCGTCGGAATTGGCGCTGTCCATCTGGTAGGTGCGCTTGTCGCCGGTCAGCGTCTTGGCGGAACCTACGGCGTCACGGAACGGACCGTAGAAGGCGGAGGCATATTTCGCGGCATAGGACATGATCTGCACGTCGATGAATCCGGCGGCGTCGAGTCCTTCGCGGATCGCGCCCACCCGGCCATCCATCATGTCCGACGGCGCGATGATGTCGCATCCGGCTTCCGCCTGCACCAGCGCCTGCCGCACCAGCACCGCTACCGTCGCGTCGTTGAGGATCTGGCCGTCCTCGATCAGCCCGTCATGGCCGTGGCTGGTGAAGGGATCGAGCGCCACATCGCAGAGCACGCCAAGGCCCGGAAATTCCTTCTTGATGGCGCGCACCGATTGGCACACCAGATTGTTGGGGTTGACCGCCTCGGAGCCGTGCTCGTCGCGCAAGCTCGGCTCGGTATAGGGAAACAGCGCGATGCAGGGGATGGAAAGCCTCACCGCGCGCTCGGCTTCGCGCACCGCCTGATCGACGGAAAGCCGGTCCACGCCGGGCATCGAGGCGATGGCGGTGCGCTTGTTATGGCCATCGGTCACGAACAGGGGCCAGATCAGGTCGTCCGTGGTGAGAACGTTTTCGCGCACCAGACGGCGCGCCCATTCCGCCTTGCGGTTGCGGCGTGGCCGGACCACCAGATCGAGGCTGGAGGCGGAGAGGGCGGTCTCCCGGCGCGGCGTGTCGCGCATTTCGATCGGACGCCCGAATTTGATCGCCATTTGATGTTCTCTCCTTAGGCGGCAGGCTGATTTTGATCCGTTCCTAGCACGTTGCGGGGCGTCCGTCACCGCGGCCTTGACTTGTCGCAAGCCCGATTGATTTTGCCGCGCCGAGGGGCCAAGAGTGTCCTATATGAGTGTTCCAAAGGCGTATTCTTGAGGTCACGAGCAGCACTCCCCGATGTCTGAAACCCCAACGCGCGACCCATCGCGGGACAACGCCATGTCGGTGGCGGCGATTTCGTCTGAACGGATCGAAACCGACGATAATGCGTGGACAAGGCGGCTGGTGCTTTTCCTGCGCATCATGGCTGTCGTCTCCGTCGCCAAGGGGCTCTACCACTGGGCGCAGGTCACCGGCTTCGTCGGCGGCGAAGAGGAAGCCTTCGAGAACCAGCCGTTGGCATGGCAAACCGCCACCGTCTATTTCGCCGTCATCGAACTCGTCGCCGCCGTCGGGCTTTGGCTGGCGACGCCATGGGGCGCGGTGGTGTGGCTGACCACTGTAGTGTCGATGGCGGTGATCGAGCTGATGTTTCCGGGAATCTACGGCGGCAGCCTGATGGTCGTCGGGTTTGAAGCCTTGATGCTCGCCGCCTATCTCGCGCTGGCCTGGATGGCCGCGCGAGAACGGCCGCCATAACGTGCGGAATGCCGCGAAATGTTTTCAAACCCGGCTCGGTGCATAAAATTTTCAGCAGATTCCGCGGTAACTTTTCGGTCACCCTAACGCGGCGGTCACACCTGTTACGGCAACGTTTCTAATTTGAACGATGCTGTTCCCATATGTGACAGAGCCTGCCAACGAAGCGTGAACAAGGGCCTCGCACCCTCAATGAAAGGTTGCGAATAGTCCTTGTGGCATAGGCTTAATCCGCGATTCACTGTCTTAAATTCATGATCTCTTTATTGTCTTATTTAAGCTGATCTTCAAACGAGCCCCTTAAGTTGCTGCTATCAGGCGGGACAAAAGTTTCGTCGAATAAGTCGATAAAAACGACAACAGGGGAAGTGTCATGATGAAAGCCGTTGCAACGGCGGTGGAAACCGCTGAACACGCTCCCGGCCAGGCTCCGGTGCAGCCGCTCTATCTCGAAGCGTTGACCTTGGTGGAGCGGCTGCATCGCCGCCTGCTCGATGTCATCAAGGACGAATTCGATCGCCGCGGCCGCGCGGATATCAATTCGGTGCAGGCGCTTCTGCTCTATAACATCGGCGACAAGGAGTTGACCGCGGGCGAGCTGCGTACGCGCGGCTATTACCTCGGCTCCAACGTCTCCTATAATCTGAAGAAGCTGGTCGAACTCGGCTTCCTCGACCATCAGCGCTCGCGCGTCGATCGCCGTTCGGTCCGCATTCGCCTGACCGCGCAGGGCCAGGACATCCGCCGCATCGTGGACGCGCTCTACCAGAAGCACGTCAAGACCGTGGAACAGGTCGGCGGCATCTCGAACGAGGAGTTCGCGACCCTCAACAAGTCGCTGCACCGTCTCGAGCGGTTCTGGACCGATCAGATCCTTTATCGGCTCTGAGATTCTTTCGACAAGCCGGCGACTTAAAAAGACCGGCAGCCACTCGCTAAAGACAGAAGACTTCCCCCTGCGCATCGGCCCGGCTTTCCGGACCGGTGCGTTTTGTCTTTCCGGCCATGCAAAAGCGGCGTTCCAAAAATGGAACTTTTGCACGCCAACGGGTTTATCCCCGTATCGGGAGGACAGCCATGCTGGTCGAGCGCGGATTGCGGGTCATGAATGTCGGGGTGGTCGGCGATGCCTACGCCATCGCCTCGAACTATCTGCGCCGCACCGGTGCCATCGCCGATAGTCTTGTCGCCAACGCGGCGCTTCTCGGCATGATCGTGGAGATGTTCGAGCGCGCGAATTCAACAAGATCAGGCTCGCGAATAAAGCAACCGCGAAGTTTGAAGCCGAAGAACTGGTCTAAACCGTGAGGTGTCATGGAAGCCGCCAACGACCGTATCATGATGACCTACGATCTCCTGATGAACCGCTCCGCCGTGTGCGGGCTGACTTATTTGCGCGAACTGGATGGCTCGAGCGATCCGGTCAAGGCTGGCTATACCGGGCTTTGATCGGCTCAAGCTCGCGCCGCTTGCGCTGCGTTTGTTTCGTTAAGGCCCGCGCCTGCACTTTCGAACATTCAACGGGTCATTGAAACGATAACTTCGACAATCGGTCCGATCGCGCGCGAACCCGAAGTAGGTTTGGGACGGGTAGGGCGCGGCGGAGCGTTCGGGATTGCTCTCCAGAAATCCGGCGGCTCCGCCGATCGCGGCGTAAATTGGATCTGCTGCGAAATTGCCCGGGAAAAAGCCATCGGTCGGAAAGTCGCGGTGGTCGTCGCGGCCGTCATAGACGTGGCCACCGGTGTTGCCGTAGCGCAGCGTGCGTTCGCCGTAGTTCTGAGCAGATGCGGGTGCCATGGCCACGAATGCCGTGAGCGCTGCAACCAACAGGCGTTTTGTTGGCCCTTTCAGCGCGAGCGGGCTTTGCTTCATGGTCGGATCGTTCCCCAATCGCCTTTCCATCCGGTAAGCCTTCCCCTTCGAAACTGCAGATAGAGCCCGTCGCTACGGCTGGCCAGTGCGCTTCCCTTGACATTCGATGTTGCGAGAAACAGCTCGTCACCGGAACGGCCGCGAACGTAGTTCAGCGGTACGCCCAGAGCCTGCGAAACCTCGTCAGCATTCATGCCAAACGTTAGAGGGACGCCATTCGGCGGGGCGCCGTGCGGGGATTGCTGGCCGGAAGCCGGTGTCAACGCCACGCCCGCAAGCGCCATCCATGTGGCCATGGTGTTGACCATCAGCCTTTTCATGGAACGGCTGGAGCGCATCGACATTTTAGACCATCCAAAACCCTGATGTGGTTCGCACCGTATATGCCCTGTGACACATCCCAACCGCGCTTCCACTCTAGGCGAAGCTATTGAAGCCCGCGACAGTATTTTCGGGGAACCCCGATGTCGCGCTGGCGTGGCTGGTACCTGTAGATCAGATCATGGAAGCATGAACGCGAAACCACACCCGCGACGGTTCAGCGCGCTGACGGAAATTAATTTCGGAATTTCCGAAATATCGCTTTTCATCTGACCCAAATCAGTCGTATATGCATCCTATCCCGTCCCTCATGAGGGGCGTATCGCGATCGTCACGGACGTTGGGAACGGGATGCGGTGGACGCGGCAGCGTCGGG
The DNA here is from genome assembly GCA_963753875.1 of uncultured Alphaproteobacteria bacterium. GTDB lineage: Bacteria > Pseudomonadota > Alphaproteobacteria > Rhizobiales > Xanthobacteraceae > Bradyrhizobium. The sequence continues at coordinate 67,319 of CAVWDY010000022.1, forward strand.
CGCGCAACGTGATGGCAGGGCGGGGTTTTCCGTGAGCGATCAGCGGCGCGTGGACGAGAGATGCTGCTCGCGGACGGTGAAGTCGTGTGGTCCTGACGCCCCGACGCTGGCGTCAAGTTCTTGAGAAGCAAGCTTCTCAGGGATGACGGTGGCAAGAAAGCCCGGTCACCGGGGAGAGCTCGAAGGAAGCCGTTAAAACCATTGCGTGCGGGAATGCCGGGTGTTTTCGGCGTACTCGTGGTGACTAACGCGCGTGCTTTCTACCCTACACGCGCGGCTGCGGGTGCGCTGGCGCCCGGCATTCCCCACGCCCTCTTGTTGGGCGAACGATACATGCACAACTCGGGCGCATCGCGCCGCGGGACCGAGGATGCTTGTCCATCTTGCTGCCCTTTTTCAGAGACCTCTGATAAACGTCAGCGGACCGGAACCATCGAGGAAGCCTTATGCTCACCCTGCATCACCTCAACGACTCCCGCTCGCAGCGGATTTTATGGCTGCTGGAAGAGCTGGGCACGCCTTATGAGATGAAGCGCTATCAGCGCGACGCCACGACGCGGCTGGCGCCGCCGGAACTGGCCGCGGTGCATCCGCTTGGCAAGTCGCCCGTGATTACCGACGGCGGCATCAGAATCGCCGAATCCGGCGCCATCGTCGATTACGTCATCCGCACCTACGGCAAGGGAGCGATGATGCCGCCAATGGGTAGCCCCGATTACGAGGCCTATAATGAATGGCTGCATTATTCCGAGGGCTCGGCCATGCTGCCGCTGATGCTGAACCTCTATGTCTCCAGGTTGAAGGAGGCCGGCGCGCCGTTGCACCCGCGGATCGACAGCGAGATCGCCAACCATCTCGGTTATATCGATGGCGCGCTGAAGGGCAGGGAGTTCTTCATCGGCAACTCGCTGACGGGCGCCGATCTCCAGATGAGCTTTGTCGGCGAGATGGCTAAAGTGTTCAACAAGCTTGGGCCGTACCCCAGTCTCGGCGCCTGGCTCACGCGGATGCATGCGCGCCCGGCGTTCCAGCGTTCAATCGAGAAGGGCGGGGCCTACCGCTTTGCGAAATAGGCTTTGTGTTGATGCTTAGGCTGGAAAAGATGAAACGCTTGCCCGGGTTGAGTTTGCTGCCGCTCTTTGTGGTAGCGGCTTGCACACAGCCGAGCGTTTTGAATTCGCCCACCGCGCCCACCGATCGCGTTACCGCCAATCGATCGATTGCCAGCGCCTCGGCCGACCAGTGGCAACCGCCTCCCGATCCAGTGATCGTCGATGAATCCGTGGCGCCTTCTTCTATTCTGCCGAGCAAGGTCGGTGAGTGCGCCGACACGACCATCACCTCGATTACGGATCGGTTTGGCGCGGATTTGACGCCATCCAAAAAGGGATCCGAAAAAGGGACCTTTGTCAGATTCAGCAACTCGGGTGTCCAGGTTTCCCTTGTGAAAGAGAGCGCCATCGTTCGATCCCAGGTCTTTGACAAGGTCAACATGTGTCTTGTCGAAATTCCCAAGGGCTGCCAGCCCGGGGACATTCGCGGCCGCGTCTACAAGACGACGAATCTGAGGACGAAGGAGAGTTGGAGCCTGGCCAATGACGTCAAGAGCTGCGGCGGCGCGTAGTCCATGGATACGGTTGGTTGGCTGGGGCCTAACGCTTTGAAGATGAACAGCCTTCACGTGTTTGCGAAGCGGGAATTTGCGGGTTATCCGCAAGGACGGTGTTTGGTATGTCATTCCGGGATGGTCCGAAGGACCAGACCTCAGATGTGCAATTGCACATCGGGGAATCTCGAGATTCTCCGATGTGCAATTGCACATCGTAGTTCGTGCTTCGCACGCCCCGGAATGACGCGCATTAGGAACCCTGATCGCCACCCAATGAACTCTCTCACCCGACGATCTTTCCTCGCCACCGCCAGCGCCGGGCTCGCCGCAAGCGCGCTCGTGCGCGGGGCGCGCGCGGCCGAGGGGCAGACGCCCGATGAAATGCTGGACGAGCTGATCAAGGAAAATCAGGAAAACGGCATCGGCAGCGGCTTCGACAACGCCTCGCGCAACGTCAGACTGCCGAAAAAATCGCTGCCGACGCTGTCGCCCTCGACCGCGGAAACCACGCAAACCTCGATCGCGCAATACGAGGCCATCGTCGCCAGGGGCGGCTGGCCGGAAGTGCCTCCGGCCGAGGGGTTGCGAGTCGGCGTCAAGAGCCCGGTGGTGCCGGCGCTGCGCGAGCGGCTGGCGATCGCGGGCGATCTCGAGCTCAATTCCGGCGACCGGCAGGTGTTTGATTCCTATGTCGACGCCGCGGTGCGCCGCTTCCAGGTGCGCCACGGTCTGCACGCCGACGGTATCGTGCACGAGGCGACGCTGCGTGCGCTCAATGTCCCGGCCGAGAGGCGGCTGGCGCAGCTCAGGACCAATGCGGTCAGGCTGAAAAGCCTCACCGGCAATCTCGGCAGCCGCATCGTGGTCGCCAACATTCCAGCCGCCCAGATCGAGGCGATCGAAAACGGCGTCGCGGTGACGCGCCACACTGCGGTCGCCGGCAAGCCGGACCGGCCCTCGCCGGATATCCAGAGCAAGATCGTGCAGATCAACTTCAACCCGTTCTGGACCGTGCCGGTGTCGATCATCCGCAAGGACCTGATTCCGAAAATGCAGGCCGAGCCGGATTATCTCACCAAGAATCATATTCGCATCTTCGACGCCAGGAACAACGAGCAGCAGCCTTCGCAGATCGACTGGTATTCGGCGGAGGCCGTCAATTACAAGTTCAAGCAGGATGCCGGCGATTTCAATTCGCTGGGCTCGATCCGGATCAATTTCCCCAGTCCGCACGGCGTCTACATGCATGACACGCCGTCGAAGAACCTGTTCGGCGAGGATTTCCGCTTTGCTTCCTCGGGCTGCATGCGCGTGCAGAACGTCCGCGAACTGGTCTACTGGATTTTGGCCGATAGCCCGGGCTGGTCGAAGGCGGAGATCGACGAGGTGATCAAATCCGGCGAGCGCAAGGATGCCAAGGTCGCAAAGCCGTTGCCGTTGTACTGGGTCTATGTGACCGCCTGGGCGACGCCCGATGGCGTGGTCCAGTTCCGCGAGGATATCTACAACCGCGACGGGGTCAGCTAGGCCGGGTCGGCTACCTGCCGGGCCGGGGTGGTATCCCCACCATATCTTGCATAAATATCAAGCCCGTACCGCAAGCGCTTGGCCATTGCCGGGCGATGTGGTATCTCGCAAGCACTCTTTCGATAGCCATATGAGACCGACCGCAACGCCCCTATCTGGTTGCGGCGGTGGAGATATTTCGCCCATGAGCTCTTCTCCCACCAGCGCCAAGACCGCCTCCGCGCCCGACTCGTTCTTCACCGCAGGGCTTTCCGAGGCCGACCCGGACATCGCCGCCGCCATTCGCGGCGAGCTCGGCCGGCAGCGTCACGAGATCGAGTTGATCGCCTCGGAAAACATCGTCAGCCGCGCGGTGCTGGAAGCCCAAGGCTCGGTCCTGACCAACAAATACGCGGAAGGGTATCCGGGCAATCGCTATTACGGCGGCTGCGAATGGGTCGACGTGGTCGAAACGCTGGCGATCGACCGCGCCAAGAAGCTGTTCGGCGCGGGCTTCGCCAATGTGCAGGCGAATTCCGGCAGCCAGATGAACCAGGCGGTATTTCTGGCGCTGTTGCAGCCCGGCGATACCTTCATGGGCCTCGATCTCGCCGCCGGCGGACATCTCACCCATGGCTCGCCGGTCAACATGTCAGGCAAATGGTTCAAGGCGCAGCACTACACGGTGCGGCGCGAGGACCAGATCATCGATATGGATGCGGTCGCAAAACAGGCCGAGCAGGTGCGGCCAAAATTGATCATCGCCGGCGGATCGGCCTATTCGCGCGCCTGGGACTTCAAGCGCTTCCGCGAGATCGCAGACCACGTCGGCGCCTATCTGATGGTCGACATGGCGCATTTCGCAGGTCTCGTGGCCGGTGGCGTGCATGCCTCGCCGGTGCCGCATGCGCATGTCACGACCACCACCACGCACAAGTCGCTGCGCGGCCCGCGCGGCGGCTTGATCCTGTGCAATGACGAGGCGCTGGCCAAGAAACTGAATTCGGCGATCTTCCCGGGCCTGCAGGGCGGCCCGCTCATGCATGTGATCGCGGCGAAAGCGGTCGCGTTCGCCGAGGCGCTGCGTCCGGATTTCAAGATTTATGCGAAGAATGTGGTCGAGAACGCCAAGGCGCTGGCGGAAAGCCTGCGGGCCCAGGGCCTCGACATCGTTTCGGGCGGCACCGACAACCATCTGATGCTGGTCGACCTCAGGCCCAAGGGACTGAAGGGCAACGTCTCGGAAAAGGCGCTGGTGCGTGCGGCGATCACCTGCAACAAGAACGGCATTCCCTTCGATCCGGAAAAGCCGTTCGTCACGTCAGGGCTTCGCCTGGGCACGCCGGCGGCTACCACGCGCGGTTTTGGCGTCGCCGAATTCAAGCAGGTCGGCGGCATGATCGCCGAGGTGCTGAACGCGGTTGCGCAGTCGCAGGACGGGACGGCACCAATGGTGGAGGCCGCCATCAAGGAACGGGTGAAAGCGCTCACCGATCGTTTCCCGATCTATTAATGGGGTTCTGGCCGGATGCGTTGCCCAAGCTGCAATAGTCTCGATACGCAGGTGAAGGACTCGCGTCCGACCGAGGATTCGGCCGTGATCCGGCGGCGGCGGGTATGCATCGCGTGCAATTTCCGTTTCACCACTTTCGAGCGGGTGCAGCTGCGCGAGCTCACGGTCATCAAGCGCAACGGCCGCCGGGTGCCGTTCGACCGCGACAAGCTGGTGCGCTCGCTGCAGATCTCCTTGCGCAAGCGGCCGGTCGATCCGGAGCGGGTCGAGAAGATGGTCTCCGCCATCGTGCGCGAGCTCGAAAGCGGTGGCGAGGCGGAGATATCGTCGGAAGCGATCGGCGAGATCGTGATGGAGCATCTGCGCCAGCTCGACGACGTCGCCTATGTGCGTTTCGCCTCGGTCTACCGCAATTTCCGCGAAGCCAAGGACTTTGAGGCGGTGCTCGGCGAACTCTCCGGCGACGACGACGCGCGGATTGCCCTGTTACGCAAATGATCTTCCGCATCCTGGAAGAGCAACTCGGGCAAAAATCGAAGGACTTGAAGGCTGCCGACCAGCGCTTCATGCAGTTGGCGCTGGCGCTTGGACGGCGCGGGCTGGGCCGCACCTGGCCCAACCCCGCCGTCGGCGCCGTGGTGGTCAAGGATGGTGTCATTGTCGGGCGCGGCTGGACCGAGCCTGGCGGCCGGCCGCACGCCGAGCCGGTCGCACTTGCGCGCGCCGGCGAAGCCGCCCGCGGCGCCACGCTCTATGTGACGCTGGAGCCATGTTCGCATGTCGGCAAGTCGCCGCCCTGCACCGATGCCGTGATCGCCGCGGGCATCAAGCGCGTGGTATCGGCGATCGAGGATCCCAACCCGGAGGTGGCCGGGCAGGGCCACGCCCGGCTGCGTGCGGCGGGGATCGCGGTCGATATCGGACTCGGCGCGGCGGAGGCCGCGCGCGATCACGCCGGGCATTTCAGGCGCGTCCGCGACAAGCGTCCGCATGTGATCCTCAAGCTCGCGGTTTCCACCGACGACAAGATTGCCGCCGCCGGGCACAAGCCCGTGGCGATCTCGGGTGAGGCCGCAAAGGCACGCATGCACCTGTTGCGCGCGCAATGCGACGCCATCCTGGTCGGGATCGGCACCGTGCAGGCCGACGACCCGCTGTTGACCTGCCGCCTGCCGGGCATGGAGGCGCGCTCGCCGGTGCGCGTGGTGCTGGATCGTGCGTTGCGCATTTCGGGCACCAGCCAGCTCGTTCGTTCGGCGCGCACGACGCCGCTGTGGGTCATGACGTCCAGCCTTGCCGAGGCGCCGGCGGCCATGAAACTGGGCGCTGCCGGCGCCCAGGTGATCCGCGTCGCCACCACGACCACACCGCCGCCGGGGCTGGACCTGTTGGCCGTGCTGCACGCGCTGGCGGAAAGGGGCATCACACGGCTCCTGGTGGAAGGCGGCGCGCGTGTGGCCGCGTCCTTTGTTGCGGCAGGCCTTGTCGACGAATTCTGGCTGCTGCGCGGCGCTGAGGCTGTCGGCGCCGACGGCGTCGCGGCGCTCGACGCATTGCCGCTCACGTCAATCACGCAGTCGCCGGGCTTTCGCGTTCGTGCTAGCGAGAGCCTCGATAAAGACACTCTCACCGTGTACGAGCGCGCTTAATGTTTACCGGGATCGTCACCGACATCGGCGAGATCGTCAGCCTGACGCCAACGGCGCAAGGGCAGTTGCACCGGCTTCGCATCGCCTGCCGCTACGACCGCTCCACCATCGCGGACGGCGCCTCGATCGCCTGCAACGGCGTTTGCCTGACCGTGGTCGCTTCTGGCGTTGAACAAGGCAAGACCTGGTTCGATGTGGATGCCGCCGCCGAAACGCTCGGCATGACCACCGCGAAGCACTGGACCGTCGGCGCCAAACTTAATCTGGAGCGTGCGCTGAAGATCGGCGACGAGCTTGGCGGCCACATCGTTGCCGGACATGCGGATGGGATCGCCACCATCGCTGGGCGAGACGATCTGCCTGACATGGCGCGGTTTGAACTGCGCACCACGCGCGAGCTGGCGCGTTTCATCGCGCCCAAGGGCTCGGTGACGCTCGATGGCGTGTCGCTGACGGTGAATACCGTCGACGACGTCGCCTTTTCGGTGTTGATCATTCCGCACACGCTCAATGTGACGACGCTACACGGCTGGCGTGCCGGCGACGAGGTCAATATCGAAGTCGACCTGATGGCGCGCTACGCGGCGCGGCTTGCGGAAATGAAATAGAAGCGGGCCTTGGCTTTAGAGGTTGCTGCGCCTAAAACCCGCACCGACCGATCAGTTAAATGGGAACGAGATGGCAGAGGCGCGGCGCGCACAGTTAAAGGATCAGACCGACATTTCCGGCGCACGCGCGCTGATCGTCGAGGCGCGCTTCTATGACGATATCCAGGACGCGCTGCTGGAAGGCGCGGTCGCCGAACTGAAGGCTTCGGGCGTCACCCACGAGGTAATCACGGTGCCGGGCGCGCTGGAAATCCCTGCCGCGATCGCGATCGCGCTCGATGCCGCCGAGAAACACGGCAAGCCTTATGACGCGGCGATCGCGCTCGGCTGCGTCGTCAGGGGCGACACCATCCATTTTGAAATCGTGTCGATGGAATCCTCGCGCGCGCTGATGGATCTTGCGGTGGCAAGAAAGATTCCGCTCGGCAACGGCATCATTACCGTCAACACCGACGCGCAGGCTTGGGCGCGGGCGCGGGCGAGCGAGCTCAACAAGGGCGGTGACGCTGCGCGCGCGGCGCTCGCCATGCTGCGGATCAAACGCCGGCTGGCGCGGGCCTGATCATGGCAGAAGACAAGAAGAAGCAGGCAAAAGGCCCGGACAGGAAAGCGAACCGGCGCGGCGCGGCGCGGCTCGCCGCCGTGCAGGCGCTGTATCAAATGGACATCGGCGGGGCCGGGATCAACGATATCTTCGCGGAGTTCGAGAGCCATTGGCTCGGCGGCGAGGTCGAAGGCGACAAATATTTGCCGGCTGAAGCGGCATTCTTCCGCGACATCGTGTCCGGCGTGGTGCGCGATCAGGCCAGGCTCGATCCGCTGATCGACGATGCGCTTTCGCGGGGCTGGCCGCTGAAGAGGATCGACGCCATCCTGCGCGCGGTGTTGCGCGCCGGCGCTTACGAACTCGAGCATCGCAAGGACGTGCCTGGCCGCGTCGTGGTCTCGGAATATGTCGATGTCGCGCACGCCTTTGTCGAGGCGGATGAGACCGGCATGGTGAATGCGGTGCTTGACCAGATCGGCCGCCAGTTTCGCGCCGACGAGTTTGCGCGGGCGGGCCGCTGAGATGACTGCCCCCGGGTCAGGTGCATCCGGAGAGGATTGCCTGATCGCGCGGTACTTTCGTCCGCTTGCCGTGGACCCCGGTGCGTTCGAGCTTGGCGACGATGCTGCGATCCTGAAGGCGCTGGGCCAGGATATCGTCGTAACCACGGATGCCATCGTCGAAGGCGTACACTTCCTGTCGAACGATCCTCCCGAAACCATCGCGCAAAAAGCGCTGCGGGTGAACCTTTCCGACCTTGCGGCGAAAGGCGCGACGCCGGCGGGCTTTGTATTGACGCTGGCGTTACGCGCCGCCGATGAAGCGTGGCTTGAACCTTTCGCGCGCGGGCTGGGCGCTGACTCCAGCCGGTTTGGATGTCCGCTGCTGGGTGGCGATACCGTCTCGACGCCGGGTCCGGTAATGATCTCGATCACCGCGTTCGGGCGGGTCGTCCCGGACAAGATGGTCCGTCGCAGCGGCGCCAGGCCCGGCGACCGCGTTGTCGTAACGGGGACGATTGGCGACGCCGCGCTCGGCCTCGACATCCTCAGAGGGGGCAGGGTGGCCGCCGCGCTTGCCGGCGACGCCGCGGCACGAGAAATGCTGGTCGGGCGCTACCGGGTGCCCCAGCCGCGGAATGCGCTGGTGCAAGCGGTCCGCGATCATGCCCATGCCGCGATGGATGTGTCGGACGGTCTTGCAGGCGATCTGGCCAAGCTTTGCGCCGCGTCCGGCGTGTCGGCCGTCATCGATGTGCCAGGCATCCCTTTGTCCGCAGCCGCCGTGGCAGCGCTGAAGGCTGGCGCTGTCGGCATGGAAGCGCTGGTTTCTGGTGGCGACGACTACGAGATCCTGTGCGCGATCCCTGAGGATGGCTTTGAGCCGTTTGCACGGGCTGCTGATGTCGCGGGGGTGGCGGTGAGTTCGATCGGAACCGTGATCGCAGCCGCCTCGGCCCCGAAATTTCTGGATGCGCAGGGCAGGGACATGCCGTTACCGCGCCTGTCCTACAGCCATTTCTAGGATTTTGCCGAAAAGCGCCGGCTTGATCGTAAATACCTGCCAAAATCCGACGATTTTGGCGCGCCACGGCGTTGCGCCGGGGATGTGATTTTGGCATGGTCCCGCCCGATTTGAGGCCGCCCTTTTGGGCAGGGCAGGCCTTCTTTTTAAGCGCCCGCCGCGCTCGCGGCGACAGGCGTGGGGTGAGCATCAAGATAGATCCGAGGCAAATTCAATGACAGCATTATGGGTGATTGTGCTCTGCGGAGCGCTTTCCATCGTTTACGCCATCTGGGCGACGGCGTCGGTTATGAAATCGGACGCGGGCAGTCCGCGCATGCAGGAAATCGCGGCCGCGGTGCGCGAAGGCGCGCAGGCCTATCTCAAGCGCCAGTACATGACGATCGGCCTGGTCGGCATCGTGATCTTCGCGCTTTTGGCCTACTTCCTCGGGATGCTGGTCGCGGTCGGCTTCCTGATCGGCGCGGTGCTCTCGGGTGCCGCGGGCTTCATCGGCATGAACGTGTCGGTTCGCGCCAACGTGCGCACCGCGCAGGCCGCAACTGTCTCGCTGGCCGGTGGACTTGAACTCGCCTTCAAGGCCGGCGCGATCACGGGCCTGCTGGTCGCCGGTCTCGCGCTGCTCGGCGTCACCCTTTATTTCGGCTTCCTGACTTATTCGCTGCATCTGGCCTCGAACAGCCGCACCGTAGTCGATGCGCTAGTGGCGCTCGGCTTCGGCGCCTCTCTGATTTCGATCTTCGCCCGTCTCGGCGGCGGCATCTTCACCAAGGGCGCCGATGTCGGCGGCGATCTCGTCGGCAAGGTCGAGGCCGGCATTCCCGAGGACGATCCGCGGAACCCGGCCACTATCGCCGACAACGTCGGCGACAACGTCGGCGATTGCGCCGGCATGGCCGCTGACCTGTTCGAGACCTACGCGGTGACCGCGGTCGCCACCATGGTTCTGGCCGCGATCTTCTTTGCGACCTCGCCGCTTCTGATGAACATGATGACGCTGCCGCTCGCGATCGGCGGCGTCTGCATCCTTACCTCGATCGCCGGCACCTTCTTCGTCAAGCTCGGCGCCAGCCAGTCGATCATGGGTGCGCTGTACAAAGGCCTGATCGCAACCGGCATCCTGTCGCTGGCGGGTGTCGCCGGCGTGATCTACTGGCTGGTCGGCTTCGGTCCGCTGGCCGGCGTCAAGTTCACCGGCATGGCGCTGTTCGAATGCGGCATCGTCGGCCTGGTCGTCACCGGGCTGATCATCTGGATCACCGAATACTACACCGGCACCGATTTTCGCCCGGTGAAGTCGATCGCGGCATCCTCGGTAACCGGCCACGGCACCAACGTGATCCAGGGCCTCGCCATCTCGATGGAATCCACCGCCGGTCCGGCGCTGGTGATCATCGCCGGCATTCTCGTCACCTACAGCCTTGCCGGCCTGTTCGGCATCGCGATCGCGACCACGACGATGCTGGCGCTGGCCGGCATGATCGTGGCGCTCGACGCCTTCGGTCCGGTCACCGACAATGCCGGCGGCATTGCCGAAATGGCCGGTCTGCCCAAGGAAGTCCGAAAAGCGACCGACGCGCTCGATGCGGTCGGCAACACCACCAAGGCGGTCACCAAGGGTTACGCGATCGGCTCGGCCGGTCTCGGCGCGCTGGTGCTGTTCGCGGCCTATAATGAAGACCTCAAATACTTCATCGCCAACGCCGCGAAGTTTCCGTACTTCCAGGGCGTGCTGCCCGACTTCTCGCTGAACAACCCCTATGTTGTGGTCGGCCTGCTGTTCGGCGGCCTGCTGCCGTACCTGTTCGGCGCAATGGGCATGACCGCCGTCGGCCGCGCGGCCGGCGCGATCGTCGAGGAAGTGCGGCGTCAGTTCCGCGAAAAGCCCGGCATCATGAAGGGCACCGACAAGCCGGATTACGGCAAGGCAGTCGACCTTCTGACCAAGGCGGCGATCAAGGAAATGATCATCCCGTCGCTGCTGCCGGTGTTGTCCCCGATCTTCGTCTATTTCGCGATCTTCGGGATTGCGGGCGGCGGCGCGGCGGGCAAGTCGGCGGCGTTCTCGGCCGTCGGAGCGATGTTGCTCGGCGTCATCGTGACCGGTCTGTTTGTCGCGATCTCGATGACCTCGGGCGGCGGCGCCTGGGACAATGCCAAAAAGTACATCGAGGACGGCCACTACGGCGGCAAGGGTTCCGACGCCCACAAGGCGGCGGTGACCGGCGATACCGTCGGCGATCCCTACAAGGATACGGCGGGTCCCGCTGTGAACCCGATGATCAAGATCACCAACATCGTGGCGCTGTTGCTGTTGGCGATCCTGGCGCACTGAACGGCAACCAACGATCAAGAAAAGACCCCGCGGTGAGCCGCGGGGTTCTATTTGGGCCACGAAGACTGGATTGCTCGTCGCCTGTACGCCCCACGAGACAGCGCTTCAAGCTTGCAATCGTCTTACTGACCCTGACCGACGTTGAGCGCCTTGAACAACGGCGCCACGTAGTTGATCTCCTGGCCCGATGTCGGGGTGGTGCGGCTGATGAAGTCGAATATCATGCCGTCCTTCAGCCCGTAATTGGCGAGCCGTCTGACCTGGCGGTTCTTGTCGAAATAGATCGCGATCACGCGCTGGTCGATGATCCTGTCGCTCATGAACGCGAGCGGACGATCGGCGCGCTGTGAAATGTAATAGAAGACCTCGCCGTTGAGGGTCGCGACCGTGGATGGCGTCCCCATCAAGATCAAGACCTGATCCTGGCTCGCCCCGATGGGAATTTGCTCAAGCGCGCCCGGTGGCAGGACGTACCCCTTCTGAAACTGCTCGCCGCAGCCGCCCAATACCGCGCACACCAATGCGACCGCGGCGGCGGCGCGCATATTGCGCCAGCGCGTCGCGAAGCCGCGCGGCGAGCTATTCCGACTGGACTCAATCATTCCGGAACTGGTCCCATCCCCTTGCATCGCGCGAGGCGTTGACGTACCGGGCAGCACATTGGATTGCAACAGGCGCGGGCCCGGAGGGTTCGCTTGCGGAACCCACAATGCTTTGGCCGTTCAACCACTTCAGGAAACCCCGGGCACCCTCGCGAAGCACCATTGAGGCCATCTATGGCATGATCGTGACGCAAGCGCGAGAACCGTCATTCTACCGTGATTTGGGCGTACCGGACACGGTTAACGGTCGTTTTGATCTGCTGGTGCTGCATTTGTGGATGGTATTGCAGCGATTTAAGTCGACGGAAGGCGGCGCGGACCTCTCCCAGGCGCTTTTCGATCACTTCTGCGACGATATGGATGCCAATTTGAGGGAAATGGGTGTCGGCGATCTTACCGTCCCGAAGCGCATGCAGGCCTTCGGGGAGGCGTTCTACGGCCGGGCGGCTGCCTATGATCTGGCTTTGGCCTCGGGAAGGGAACCGCTCGCGCAGGCGCTCTGCAAGAACATCCTGAACGGGGAGGGCGTCGAAGCAGCACGGCGGCTTGCCACTTATGCCGAGACGGCCATCGCAGGCCTGACCGGCCTCGACGAGGCGACGCTGCGGAGTGCGGCGTGGAACTTTCCTTTGCCGGCCGAGGCAGGCGCCCAGCCGTAAACAGAAGACATCAGCATGATGAACACAGCAGATCCCTGGAGCGTCCCCATCGCCGTGATGCAAATACCGGACACCGGATTGCATCGCGACCTCGAAGCCGATCAGGCGGCGCGCGAGGCCATGGCCGAGGTCGGGGGTTTGCGGGAAGTCCTGTCGGCGAGCGCTTCGCTTGATGTGACGCCCAAAAGCGGAGGCCGCGTTCATGTCACAGGCCATGTGCGGGCGCGGATTGGACAGACCTGCGTGGTGACGCTTGATCCGATCGAGAACGAGATCGACGAGCCGATCGATCTGATCTTTGCGCCACCGGAGCAAATTCCGGAATTGTCCGATCTGGTCGACGAGGCTGCCGAAAGCGAAACGGAGATTCCCGATCCGCCGGAGCCGATCATCAATGGCCTAATCGATCTTGGCCGGCTCGCCACCGATGCGCTGTTCCTGGCCGTGGATCCCTACCCACGCAGACCGGACGCTGTTTTCCATCCGCCCACGGAAGCCTCCGATCCCAACGATCATCCCTTTGCCGCGCTCAAGGCGCTGCGGCCCGACGCGTCGGCTCCCAATAAGCAGCCCGGCAAGCCCCGGGGTGGCAAAGGGGGTTGAACGGCGGTTGCAGCACTCGCAGCGCAACAAATCTCCGCCCATGGCCGAGCCCGCATTTCATTTTAGGGCATTGAAATAACTGGAGTTATTCACATATTACGAATCTACCTCGCTGCGGCTCGGCCTTCAAAAGGAAGCGGTCAAGAGGTTGTGTCGGGGCAGGGAAACGCTATTGTCGCGGCCCGGCCGGGGCGCAGCGTTGCGCTTCGCCGATCGCCGCTATCCGCGGCGATTTTCAGTCCGCGGCCGAGCGCAACGAGTCCGCAAGAGATCAGGTTTCCGGGACGTTCATGCCTCAAAAGGTTCGAATCGCGCTTGACGCCATGGGTGGCGATGTCGGCGCATCGGTCGTCATTCCCGGCGCTGCGATTTCGTTGACCCGGCACCCCGACACTGAATTCCTGTTGTTCGGCGATCGTGCGCTGATCGACGCGCAACTCGCAAAACATCCGGCGATGAAGGCGGCTTCCCGCGTCATTCATACCGATGTCGCCGTCAGCATGCACGACAAGCCCAGTCAGGCGTTGCGCCGCGGCCGCAAGTCTTCGTCGATGTGGCTCGCCATCGAAGCCGTCAAGAAAGGCGAGGCCGACGTTGCGGTGTCCGCCGGCAATACCGGCGCGCTGGCGGCGATGGCGCGGTTTTGCCTGCGCATGCTGCCCGGGATCGATAGGCCGGCGCTCGCGGCGATATGGCCCACGGCCCGGGGCGATTCGGTCGTGCTCGACCTCGGCGCCACCATCGGCGGAGATGCGCATCATCTGGTGGCGCTGGCGGTGATGGGCAGCGCCATGGCGAGCGTGCTGTTCGGTCTCGAGCGGCCGACGGTCGGCCTGCTCAATATCGGGGTCGAGGAGATCAAGGGCCGCGAGGAGATTCGCGAGGCGGCGGAGCTGCTGCGCGCGATGAACCTTCCCCAGCTCGAATATGTCGGTTTCGTCGAGGGCGACGGCATCGGCAAGGGGGCCGCCGACGTGATTGTCGCCGAAGGGTTCAGCGGCAACATTGCGTTGAAAGCTGCCGAAGGCACCGCGCGGCAGATCACTGAATTCTTGCGCAGCGCCATGTCGCGGACCTGGCGCTCGCGGATCGGCTATCTGTTTGCCAAGAATGCTTTCAAGTCGCTGCGCGACAAGTTGGACCCCTCGAAGTCCAACGGCAGCGTGGTGCTCGGCCTGAACGGAATCGTCGTCAAAAGCCATGGCGGAACCGACGCCGAAGGCTTTGCCTATGCGGTCGATGTTGGCTATGAGATGGTCCGCTACGATCTCCTCACCAAGATCAATCAAATGCTCAATCGTGACGGCAGCGACCCCAGCGCCCCGCCGCCGACCGCGCAGGAGGCTGTCTCGTGACTGCGATACGTTCGGTCGTGCTCGGCTGCGGCTCCTACCTGCCGCGGAGGATCCTGACCAACGCCGAACTGGCGGCGCGAATAGACACCTCCGACGAGTGGATCGTGCAGCGTACCGGCATCCGGCAGCGCCATATTGCCGCGGAGGGCGAGTTCACCTCGCATCTGGCGATCCATGCCGCGCGGTCGGCGCTCGCCAACGCCGGGGTAGACGCGCAGTCGATCGACCTGATCGTGCTGGCGACCTCGACGCCCGACAACACCTTCCCGGCGACGGCGGTCGCGGTCCAGGAAGGGCTTGGCATCCACCACGGCGCAGCCTTCGACTTGCAGGCGGTGTGCTCCGGGTTCATTTTTGCGCTCGCCACCGCGGACAACTTCCTGCGCACCGGTGCGTTCAAGCGGGCGCTGGTGATCGGCGCCGAAACCTTCTCGCGAATTCTGGACTGGAACGACCGCGGCACCTGCGTGCTGTTCGGTGACGGCGCCGGCGCTGTCGTGCTGGACGCCCAACCGCAGCCCGGCAAGTCCTCCGATCGGGGCATATTGACCACTCATCTGCGCTCCGACGGGCGGCACAAGTCCAAACTATACGTCGATGGCGGCCCGTCCACGACCCGCACGGTGGGCTACCTCCGGATGGAGGGTCGTGAAGTTTTCAAGTATGCCGTCGGCATGATAACCGACGTGATCGTCGATGCCTTCGAAGCAACCGGCACCAGCGCAGAAGACATCGACTGGTTCGTTCCTCATCAGGCCAACAAGCGAATCATCGATGCTTCGGCGCACAAGCTTCATATTGCGCCGCAGAAAGTGGTACTCACGGTCGACCTGCACGGCAACACCTCGGCCGCCTCGATTCCGCTGGCGCTTTCGGTTGCGGTCGCGGATGGGCGCGTGAAGAAGGGCGATCTGGTGCTGCTCGAAGCCATGGGTGGCGGCTTCACCTGGGGCTCGGCGCTATTGCGCTGGTAGGCGGCACGTTAAAAAATCTATATACTTTGCAATGTTCTTTCATGCTATTGCATTGATGAGCGCTGTTGACCGTTGGTAGTTAAGCTCTTAATTTCAGATACGAATATTTGGTTCGCCGGAGTTGGGGCAGGCGATGACTGGAACCGGAAAAACCGTCACACGTGTTGATCTGTGCGAAGCTGTCTACCAGAAGGTGGGGCTCTCGCGCACGGAGTCTTCAGCGTTTGTCGAACTGGTCTTGAAGGAGATTACCGATTGCCTCGAGAAGGGCGAGACGGTGAAACTGTCTTCGTTTGGCTCGTTCATGGTGCGCAAGAAGGGCCAGCGGATCGGCCGCAACCCCAAGACCGGCACCGAGGTGCCGATTTCGCCACGTCGCGTGATGGTGTTCAAGCCGTCGGCCATTCTGAAGCAGCGGATCAACGGTCACAGCGCCGGCAACGGCGAGGGCAAGGCCGACTAGGGTAATCGTTCAACCAGGGCGACCACAAAAGGAGCTGGCATTTGGACAAGGCGCCGGATGCGTTCCGAACCATCAGCGAGGTCGCCGGCGATCTCGACATCCCCCAGCACGTCCTGCGGTTCTGGGAGACGCGGTTCACCCAGATCAAGCCGATGAAGCGGAGCGGGGGCCGCCGCTACTATCGCCCCGATGATGTCGATCTGCTCCGGGGCATCCGCCGGCTCTTGTATGGCGAGGGCTATACCATCCGCGGGGTGCAGCGCATTTTGAAAGAACACGGCATCGGGTCGGTCCAGCGACTGGCGGATGCATCCGCGGTGGCCTCGTTCGGGGCGATCGAAGAGGTGATCGGGCAAAGCATTCTGGAGTACGATGACGACGCGGCCTCCAGCGTCGACCTCGACGACGACGATTATGAAGGCCGGGAGGAGAGCCGGATTTCCCGCCTGGCCGGACGCGATAGGGGCAGAAATCTCGAGGAGTTTGATGAAGACCCGATCCCCGGCGTGGCCGACCTGGCACCGGCGATGGACGTGGCGCGCCTGAAAGGCGTGCTGCAGGATCTGATCGCCTGCCGGCAATTGCTGGATGCCGCGCTGAAGGATGGCTAGCCGCGTCGCCTCGGCGAAACCGGTATTTTCCGGAATCTGGGGGAAACCGCGCGCCTTGCGCGCCAGCCTGATCAAAGCTAAGGGAACGGCATCGGAGCGTGGCGCAGCCCGGTTAGCGCACTAGTCTGGGAGACTAGGGGTCGGAGGTTCAAATCCTCTCGCTCCGACCATATAAAGCCGGTGCAGGGGGCTTTTGCATTTTCGGAACTCAAATGCCGAAAGAACGAATGTCCAATAAGACCGCTTGAAACGGCCTACTGCGACAGAACCCACGTCATGCGATCCTTCCTGCGCCGAGCAGGATCTGGCGACCGCGATCCAAATAATGATCAAAATGCCCAGGATACGCACTTATGGCATTGCGCGGCTTGCCGTGGTCGTCACGATCGCGACCTGTCTTTTTGCGCCCGAGCGCGCACTTGCTGATAGCGTTATCGACGCCGCCACGAAGCCTTATTTCGTGCTTGGCGGATTGGTTCGAGGGATTGGGTTGTGGAAATGAATTTACATTCGGCAACTAACCGTACGGAGCGCTCGCGGATTGAGCAGGGCATCCGTAAAAATGTCTTGGCGCTTTCCAAAATCAATGAAGATCGTTTTAGACTTGCGTTAGGACTTGCGGAATTCAAACTGCTTGGTCGGCTGCTGGCAACCAGATCACATACCGACCGGTCTCGATCGGGTAATTCGACACGATGGGACGACGGGAGTCATCGTACGCGAAATCGTCCCGCCAGATTTCGTCGTGGCCGGCAGTTTTCGTAGCGATAATCTCAATCGGCCGTGTGGTTGCACCGTTTCTCGATATTGCGTTACTTAGCCAGCTCGGGCCTCCATCGGGTACATGGCGGATGTCCGCTCCGTCGAATCGAGATGCGCCGCGGTGCAACGCCGCGAGATTTTGCCGCAGATTCCGATGGAGCGGTTTCGACTATCCCGACACCGACATGCCGATGCGCTTTAATTGAGAGGTCGCCCCTCCGTTCGCACAGGTGGGACAGTGGCGTATGTCGGAACCCGAACTAACGAGAATCCTCTGTCGGTTTGGGAACCTGTTTATCCGTCGCTTCTGGAAATACTGGTTGCGGCTTACTGGACTTCGAAATTTGTTCCGCGCTCCTGGTCAATCTTTTTTAGTCCGGGGCAAAAAAATGTATGTTAATCGGTGTTGAATTCCAATAAGTGGATGATCGAAATGTCTCCGGCAATCGCTGGTGCGTAGGAGGCAGGGCGGTGACAATTCGATGGCGGAACCTGGTTCGAGAATGGACGTGGCAAAGTTTTTTGGAGGAATGCAGGTGAAGTTGGGCAACTTGGATCTGAATTCGCTATCCATTGATGAGTTGTGGACGCTTCATGAAGAAGTCGGCACGGTGCTCTCCGAGAAAATCCTGGCAGAAAAACGCGGGTTGGAGGAACGTCTTGCCAGGCTCAACGGCGCCGTCGCCGAAAAGGCGTCGATTGCGCGTGCGAATTCGAAAACCACTCAACGCCGTGCGCTCCGCCGAAAATATCCTCCGGTCCTTCCAAAATACCAGAACCCAAATAACCCGTCGGAAACCTGGGCCGGCCGAGGCAAGCAACCGCGGTGGCTGGTATCCCAGCTCAAGGCCGGCAAGAAGAAAAATGACTTTTTGATTAGCCGCGCCGAGCGCCAGTCGAGCAGGCGCCGGTCAGCCTAACCCACGAGCGAGCCGCGCCGCTCGTTCATCAAGGTAATTTCTTCACTACGAAAATCCGGCAATCGAACGAGCGCCCGTGTGGGGGCTTTGAAGGATTATTTGAATTAGAATATCGCTCTTTTAATGAAGCAGGACACGGTGGTTCGGCTTAATTCTCCGGCTGCGGCCATATTTTCTCCGCCAAGGGTATTCTGCTTTTTTCTATCGGTTCCTGGCGGCGACTCTCGTCCGCCGACACAGATTTCGAACTGGCTTTGTCGAACAAGGCCATGTGACGTCGTGTTGCCCTGCGAACAAGAGCCACTGAAGCGCGCGAATTCCGCCCCGAGGGCTTGGCTGCCGAAATCAGGCCTCTGGTTTGCCGAGGACTTTGGCGATGGTCGCCGCTGTCATGACATCCCGTTCCGAGGTGCGCTCGGCGTCTAGCCGCTCCTTGGCTCGCTCTTCGACCAGCAGTTCGATTAGCGCCAGTCTCTTCTTCTCGTCTGTCGCCTCGACAAGCAATTTTCGATAGCGATCGGCGTCAAATCCCATATCCGGGTTCATGCATTCCCTCATTCGTTTTCGATTTCGGTCCCCCTCTGTGGACGGGATGGGAGATCGGTCAGTTCGATCCCGCCTGTTTGATGCTCATTTGCACGAAACATGAAGAAGCCTTGTTCAGCAATGCGGGCTTTCATCGCCGAACCGAGTTCGATCGATGATTGCGACAACTCCCAGCCGCCAGCCTTGAAACGAAAGGGCGGGACGACATCGTTTGCGACGAAGATCATGAGATTGGAATCAATCAAGCTCCGGTAGCTATCGAACCCAGTGCTCCGCACTGGCTGGCTTTCCTGGCTGCCATCTGCTCCCGTCGATGGCTTGCTGTTGTCTTCTGCCATCCCGTTATTTCTTCGGCTTCTTTCAATGAAACATGCTGTGGGAGATGGTTCGCCACAGGCTCTCTAGCCCAGCAAGCAGTTGCCCGTTGTTGTAATCTTTGTCCCAAAAATAAAGAACGGATAGAGCGACCAGTGCGGCTATGAACATTCGCATTTGGTTTCCCCTCCAGCCTAGGCTTACTGCTGCGGCTCCGTCGTAGGTGTCGCGCCGCGAAGCTCCAACCCCACACAGTCACCAGCCCACAGCTTGGTGCCTTTGACCGTTCCGACGAGTCTGCATCCCGTCAACTCCTCGGGCTTTACCTGAACCAGTGGCTAGCTGCCGACCTTGGGCGTAGCATCCAGAGCAAATGCATTTGCTGCAAAGTAGATTCCGGCGAGAATGAGTAAAACCTCATCGTCATTCCCCCTTCGCCTTCACCTCCGCTTCAAGGGTCCGCTCAACAACATTCCCGCTTCGGCTAATTGCAAAGCCGATTGATCTGATCACGACCAAGACCGCTCCGGCTATCATCAACCAATGTGGATATTCCAACGCGGAGAGCATTCCGTTCACCCTCTACCACAGCTCTAACATCTGCTTTGCCAAGTCCGTGAACTACGCAAGAATTCGGAACTTTGGCTGACCAAAACCATGACCTGCGCCCTCCACCAAAGATTGATTTCGGAGGCGGCCGCGCTCTGCTTCCATTAACCGGAGATAACGCCGCAATTCGACGCTGCACTGCTTGGCTTGCTTGCGTGCTTCGCGGCGCTCGAATGGGGGCAACGACGGGTTCGCAAGGTCTCTCCAGGCGACCCACAACAATTGCTTTAGTCCGTTTATATTGCCGCTTAGAACTTCTAGTTCTGTCATCCCCGGTTCGCCTTCGAAGTCAACGAGGCGACGTTTTGCGGATGATAACGCTGATTCGCGCTTTCGGCGAAATGCCAATATGACCCGGGCGCGTCGGGCGTCTCATAAGGTCCGTCTGTGAACGCCGGTCGAAATCCGCACTTTTTTGGCGGCACGTGAACCTGCATGCCCGCGATTGACCCCGGTAGCGGATTGTCCAGGTAGTCCATAGGAGGGCCCCGCCCCGTAGCGGAGCGCGGTTCGCGCGCAGCGAAGCGGAGGGGCGGGAGGAGCCTGTGGACCCACCTGGGCAATCCGCGGGATGTGAGGGGCCCACGAGCGACAACGATGGCCGCTCGGATAGCCGGGTCATGGCCGGCATTGTCATCTTGATTGACGCGCCCCAGCCCGATCGCCGTCGCCGCAAAGGGTGCCGCCTTCTTCCAATTTCTAGACTTGTAGCTGTGAGTTTTGGCCGTTCTCGGACGCGCCGCGCCTGACTGCGATCGGCTGTCGCGATAAGAACCTGTCGATATTGGAAGGCAGGCACGGCACCGATCCCAACGTGGCAGTTCGCATCGGCGCCGTGCCCTACACCGTGCAGGAGCACGAATGCAGGGGCATGATCGCACCCGGGAGGGATTGCGTCTACGGCACGAGCGTGCATCCGCACATGGGGACGGCGACTGCCACGACGGAGCTGATGGAACGCCTGCGCGGCTGTTCTTGTGCCATGGCTGCCGGGTCCAGGTGCTTATCTGCAGCCATTGCGATCGCGGTCACATGTACTGCGCCGACGGCTGCGCTGGGAAAGCGCGCCGACGCTCGCAACGCGACGCCGGTCGGCGTTACCAGACGAGCCGCCGCGGCCGCATCAACCATGCGGCGCGAGCACGCCGCCACCGGGTGCGCAAAAATAACGTGACGCATCAGGGTTCCGTACCGGATCGATTGGATGATCTGGTGCCCGAGGACCAGGCTGTGGCCGCGACGGCACAAATGTCTGCGGACAGCATCAGCCGACCGCGATGGCACTGTCATTGCTGCGGCCGTCGCTATCCGCAGCTTGTTCGCCGCAACTTCCTGCAACGCAGCCGCGGCCCGTGGAGTAATCGAAGAGGACGTCGCCGTGACCATCCCCCCTGACATCGAGGCGCAGATCCTGCGCTATTACCATGCTGAGCGCTGGCGGATCGGAACCATTGCCAAGCAGTTGCGCGTGCACCGTGACACGGTCGCCCGGGTATTGGCCCAGGCCGGCCTACCGCGCATCGAGATGCTGCGCCGCCCCTCGAAAATCGATCCGTATCTGCCATTCATCCACGAGACCCTGGCGAAGTTCCCGACGCTGAGGGCGAGCCGCCTGCACGCGATGGTGCAGGAGCGCGGCTATCGCGGCGGTCAAAGCCAGTTCCGCCATATCATTGCTTGTCACCGACCACGGCCGCCGGCGGAAGCTTATTTGCGTCTGCGCACCCTGCCTGGCGAACAAGCTCAGGTCGATTGGGGACATTTTGGCCATGTGGTGATCGGCCGGGCTCGCCGGCCGCTGATGGCTTTTGTCGCGGTCTTGAGCTTCTCGCGCCAGATCTTCCTGCGCTTCTTTCTCGATGCCCGCATGGAGAGCTTCCTGCGCGGCCATGTCGGCGCCTTCGTGTTTTGGAACGCGGTGCCGCGAGTCATTTTGTACGACAACCTGCGAAGTGCCGTGCTGGAGCGCCGCGGCGACGCCATCCGCTTCAATCCCACCTTGCTCGACTTCGCTGGGCATTACCGTTACGAGCCGCGACCCGTCGCCATCGCCCGCGGCAACGAAAAAGGCCGGGTCGAGCGCGCCGTGCGGTACGTACGGGATGGCTTCTTTGCCGGCCGCCAGTTTGCTGATGTCGATGATCTCAATGCGCAGGCCGACGATTGGTGCTGCGGCGCGGCGGCAGATCGGCGCTGCCCGGATCAGGACGCCATCACGGTCCGCGAAGCCTTTGCCCAGGAGGTCCCCCACCTCCTGAAGTTGCCGGACAATCCCTATCCGGTCGTGGAGCAAGTGGCGGTCTCGGTCGGTAAGACAACTAAGCGGCGGCAACGCCATGACCCTTCCATCCAAGACCGAGCGTCCCTTCGCGCCAGAGCACCACATTCCGCGGGACTGCCTCACGCCATCCCGCTCGCGATCCCCATCTACTGGACGCCCGATCAGGCGATCGCCGTCTTCGAACTCCTCGATGACTTACGCGAAACGATCTGGTCCATCTATCAAACCAATTTGCAGGATCTGACGCGCCAGCAGCGTCAGTCTCCACCCGTCGGTCATATCGACGACGACGACCTGCCGTTCTGAAAATCACCGCATGCCTGATCAACAAGGGGCCGAAGACGGCCCCTTCTTCATGACCCATGCGCGGCAGCTTGTGCCGCCAAAAAAACGCGGATTTACACCGGCGGCAACACCGTCAGCGGTCCGGAATAGGGCATCGCGCGCGAGGCACTCAGTGTGCGTTTGCGCGTCAATAACCGGGTAACTAGACGATCGATTCTATGAAAGTTGTCATTAGCGGGGGATTCATCCGTCTTGTCAGGCACCCTATATAAGCGAGCGGGGCTTTGAGAGAAGGATTGACGAGATGGCGGCGTGGCGGCGAGCGATTGAATTGTCGCTCACAGATGCGGATACGGCGAAGTTGAGATCGATAGCGCAGTCGCGAACGGAACCGGCGAGCCGGGTAGAGCGGGCGCGGATATTGCTGGCCTATCGGGAAGATCCCTCGTTTTTTGCAGTGGGCCAAGCGCTCGGACTGCATCACCAGACCGTCCAGCGGTGCGTTGAGCGGGCGGTGGCCGAAGGCCCGCTGGCGGCGCTTGATGATCGCCCGCGGCCGGGCCGCGAGCCCACCATCACGATCGAGGCCAAGGCATGGCTGGTTGATTTGGCCTGCCGCAAGGCGAAGGACTTGGGCTATCCGCACGAATTGTGGACGACGCGGCTTCTCGCCTGGCACGCCCGCGAGCATGGCCCCGCTGAAGGGCATGCGTGCCTTGCCAATCTGGCGCAGGGCACGGTGTGCAAAATCCTCGACCAGGAAGACGTGAAGCCGCACAAAGTGCGGTACTATCTGGAGCGCCGCGACCCCGACTTTGCGGAAAAGATGGCCAAAGTGCTGTGCATTTATCGCCAGGTGAAAATCTTGAAGAAGGCGGCGGCCGTGTCGAAGACAAAGCCGAGCGAGCAGGTGGCGATT
>CAVWDY010000023.1:0-75000 GCA_963753875.1 uncultured Alphaproteobacteria bacterium
CCCTTGGCAAGAGCGTGATGAATTTTGATTGAATCGATCTGCCGGCGGTTTCGGTTCACCTCTCCCCGGCGGGGAGAGGTCGATTTGCGGAGCAAATCGGGTGAAGGGGTGCTGGTCTAACGAGGGACCGTGACCCCTCACCCGGCGCTACGCGCCGACCTCTCCCAATGGGAGAGGTGGACGACTTCCGATGCCGCTCCAACTCAACCTAATTTCATCATGCTTAAACAAACGCGAAGCGTTTGCGCGGAGAACATGCTTAAAGAAAGAGATGGATCATGATCCAATTCCATATCAGGAGGAAGGTATGACTTCGAGGCTTCTGCCCACGACGGTTGTCGGCAGCTACCCACAGCCGGATTGGCTGGTCGACCGCGCCTTGCTGTCGAAGGGCGTGGCGCGCGTGCGCCTCGATCTCTGGCGCGTGCCCGAGCCCTGGCTGGAACAGGCCCAGGACGATGCGACGTTGCTTGCGATCCGCGACATGGAGCGCGCCGGCATCGACATCATCACGGACGGCGAGATGCGGCGGGAGAGCTATTCCAATCGCTTCGCGACCTCGCTCGAGGGTATCGAGTGCGGCAAGCCGGGTCAGGTCATGTCGAAGGCCGGTCTTCCCACCGCTGTCCCGCGCGTCGTCGGCCGCATCCGGCGGACCCATCCCGTCGAGGTGCGCGACATGGAGTTTCTCCGCCGCAATACCGACCGAAAGGCAAAAATTACGCTGCCGGGTCCGTTCACGATGAGCCGGCAGGCCGTCAACGAGCACTATCGTGACGAAGACGAAATGATCATGGACTACGCCGCTGCCGTGAACGCGGAGGCGCGCGATCTCGAAAAGGCCGGTGCCGACGTCATCCAGCTCGATGAGCCGTGGTTGCGTCAGGATCCCGCCGCCGCGAAGCGGATCGCGGTCAGGGCGATCGACCGCGCCCTCGAAGGCCTCACGGTGACGACCGTGGTGCATCTGTGCTTCGGCTATGCCGCGGTCGTCACCGGTCAAAAACCGGTCGGCTACTCGTTCCTGGGGGAACTCGGGGCGTGTAGCGCGGACCAGATTTCCATCGAAGCGGCCCAGCCGAAGCTGGATCTCGGCGTGCTCAACGAACTCGCGCCAAAAACGATCATGCTTGGCGTGATTGATCTCGCCGATCCTGCGCCCGAAACATCTGCAGTGGTGGCGGATCGCATTCGCGCGGCCTTGAAGCATGTTGCGCCGGAACGGCTGGTACCGGCACCGGATTGCGGCATGAAATACCTATCCCGCGAGCTTGCCTTCGCAAAACTAAAGGCGCTCGCAGACGGCGCCGCGCTGGTGCGGGCCGAGTTGGGGTGAGATGTCGTGGCTGGCTCGCCAGCGGAAGCTCGCGGCCAACGGCCCGCCTTCGCCGAAGGCTTCGGCGGGCAGCCTTGCGCGAACTCCGGACACCTCGGATAAGGAATATTTCTACGGAAAGAACGGGATAGCGACTTATTGCGTCGGCCCCGGCCATCTCCCTTGGTGAGACGAAAGCGACATCGCCCCCGGAGCCGACACGATCAAAATCAGCGCGCGGTGCCCGGCGGTCAAGTCGGCCGAAGGGCCGCCCGCAATGCGGGTCGCCTTGACGGTCGCGCGAGCGAGCGCGCTACAATTTGCTATAAAGAACTGGGCCGAGCGGCACTTCACATTTGAGCCACACGGCCTAGATATTTGTGGCTACAATTTCAATCACTCTTCTGGATGACGGCCATGAGCCTCACTCTCTGGAAAAAGCTGCCCCACGGCTTCTTGAAAAAGGGATACTCGGGGTGGGCGCGGCTGGATCACGACGTCAAAACACTGATCGTTGAACTAGCCGAGAAGCAAAAGTTCAAATGCGTGCATTGCCCGCGAGAGCGTCGTCTCATCATTGAACACGACCACTACCCCGAACAGGGGACTGGAGATAGATATACGGTCTACAACATTAGAGGGTTGGTGTGTCAACGGTGCAATTGGCATCTGATGGTCTACGAGAAAGACCTGAACGGTGAGTACAGAGGCTTCGACGAAGCTTCCAGTTATATTTCTGATCGCGAGTATGAAAGCTATATCTACGCCTACGACTGCCGCGTGATCTCGTTGCACGAGGCCATGTTGGAAAAGAAAATGGGAACGTTGAGGTATTTGCGGAGGAGGATTTTGTTAGACAAGTTCGACGACTGGAAGGAATGGGGACTTGGTCACTATCCTTGGCACTGGGGCTTCGATGAAATCAAAGACAAGAAATATGGGAAGATCAGAACCCCTCTACAATTTTTCAAAACTCTGACGGCTTGCGTTCAGTTTGTGAAAGGGGAGCTGGAGAAGAACCCCGATTATGAGCCCCCCGAGAAATTTCTAGAGGTCATGGTTCGCATTAAACCAATGCTGGACGAACTTCGTCCCGTTGTCGAAGCGCGATTGTTTGAATTGAGAAAAAGCAATGTCGCAGCCGTGGGAGCGTCAGGATAGCGACGGCGTAGCCAGGACGCGGGATCGACTGCGGCTCCGAGGCCGGTTCAACAGGGCACCCGCAGAAGCGCCAGCATAGTGGCGCCGCTCTCGCGGTGGGCGCGGGAACGAGTGCCCCCGGCGAGGGGCACAAATTCTACTTGAATTGCTTGATCGCCTCCGAAACGAGGCCTTCACATATCTTGATAAACTCATCAACGTAGGCGACGGCCGTTTTTCCCCGCCAGTCCTCGTCTGCAAACAAAAATACCTGCAAGGTCCTGCCGGTCGCCTTTGCTGGAGAACTATCTGGCGTTGGAGTAGAGGTCGGTTCCTGCCGCTCAACCGTTCCGTCGGCTCTGATGACTGTCAGGTCTACCGACACCGACATCTTCACCGATATCTCGACCTCTACAGAAACCTGCGCATTCGTTTGTTCGGGCTCTTGATGAACAATAAAATTTCGACGCTCCGCGAAGTATCGAAAGACCGCGTCGGACAGCACGCGAATTCATTCGGGTCGTTGGGCAAGAGTTTATAGACCAGACCGATATAGGCGACGCCGGGCCGTGCCGACGCAAGTTTCCAAGGAGGCTCCGCTTGCGTTTTGTAATAAAGGCCGGTCGCGAGGTTCCATCCGACCGTCGCAGGGTCTTGTAGGCGCCGGGTCGGACATCCCGCCTTGTTCAAAAAGGTTTCAGGGGCGAGTATGGTCTCGCGGACCAGTTGAGAGGTGTAGTTGAGTTTCAGGAACGCGGCTTTAGCCTGCCTATGAAAATCTGGAATATCGTCGAAGATATCTTCCGAGGTTTGGTCGATAACGAGCCCCAAGAGGGGTAAATCAGTGCGCTCCTTTTGTCTCTTTCCGAAATCGCCCTTGACGAGCGATAGGCCTGTCCGTTTTGCCTTCGGCTTGCATCGTTCGAATACGAGTTCGGGCAGGATCAAAAGCCAAACGTCTATTTTTCGTTCTTCGTTTTTGTCGTGCTGCTTGACCTTTGTGACGTAAACCTCGACCGCCTTTCGGACAGCCTCGTGCAAGTTAACGGTGCGCGTCGCCTCATCGAGTTCGCTTGGGATTAATCGCATAGGGAACAATCTTGTCTGGATCGAAGGAGATGCCAAACGCCTCTTCGATACCCGGAAAGTTAGCGAGATGGAGGCGGTTCTTCTTCTCGCCCCGCTTCGGCTGAGGAACTTCGATGCGGCTCTTGAGCTTTTTGGCCCAGTCTTTGAAGTGAGCGACGCCTTGAGCGCTGCCGATCACGCCGATCGAAAGCTGCGGAGTCTTCTGTGGCTTAAGATGTGGCCCGTAGAGAAACAAGCCGTCTTTCGGATAGGGGCTCTTCTGCCCGTACGAAAATTCGAGCGGCGGCTCGGGTATATGGAGAACGGGAAGGGACGTTTCGCTGAGCTTCATTCATCGTCCTCCTCGTAGGGCGGCGGACCAATAATTGTCGTTTCATCGACTTCTTCGGCCGCATCGTCGATTTGATTAGGCAGATCGGTGGTGACGGGTGACGTGAAGAAAATTGGCACGCTTTCGAGTTTAATTTGCTGGGCTGAGCCTACGGCGAGATCAATGTAGGGGGCGTCTCCAACGAGCATTTCTAGGAAGGCTCGCAACCGTCCGTGCCGTTGCGGGTTACGCCAACCCTTGCAGACAGAGCGGCGCAGGCGGTGTTGCGCAGCCTTATCGCCAACCACCGAGCCCGCCTCGTTGCCGGAGACCTCCGAGAACAACACGCGGGATTTCATCTTGAAGTGATAGTAAGGCCAGAATGACGGAATGGCGGTTACGCCGAACGACCACACATGCTTCTTTGCGATGTTACGCAGCATGGAAGAGCGCTTCTCGCCCTGTGTTCCCCAACCAAATCGTTGACCAATTCGGGCTTGCTCGCGGGATACATGAAACGCGATGTCGCTGGAATAGGCGAAGCTAAGTAGTTTGCGTTTTTTGGCGTAAGCTTCCCAAGCCTTCCGAAAGATCGATTGCGCCCAATTGGATGCTTCGCGGCTTTTTATCGAACGGTCGGGAAATCCATCTTTCACGAAAGACAGCGTGTCGATCTCGTGGAGGACTTCAAACTTGCCGACATGGGCGAGCCTGGCATTGACATCGTCAAGAGATGCAAACGAGAAAAAGCCTCGCTCGTGCGCCTGGGCGTGATATTCGAATTCGCTGGCTGCTTTCTGCAACGCGGCATGATCTACGGCGCCGGTCGGCGAGAAATAGCGAATAGTGTCTGGAATCTCTACGACGCGCAGCCAATTCGACGTTAAGGCCTCGGGCTCGCCCTTGATCTGAATGGCGTTACGTTGCCGGTATTGCTTCGCAATTCGAACTGATACGAGCTGACGACGCATCGTGCGGAACGTTTTGCTTTTGCAATGCGTCAAGCAGATCATTCAGGCCATCGGCCCAACTCGCCGAGAAATCGACATACTGAAGTTCTCCGATGCCGAACACTTTCTTGTAGGGTTGCGATTCGCAGGGGAATGATGAATTGCGGGTCCTTCAGCTCTTTCACTAAGTCTTCTGCGATGCCTATTTCCTCCTGAACGCCATTGCGCGAGAGGCTGGAATCCTGACAGCACAGGAGCATTTTGATTGCTTTGGATTGAAGGGTCGTCGTCAATTCTTGGCGCCAGCGCATCCCCGGATGAGCCTTAAAATGTCGGCGTCGACGATGTAGCCCGCTGCCTCTAGGCGCGGAGCTAGCCACAATACAAACTCGTCATCTCCGGGAGTTGCTTTGCTAATGAAAACAACATTCCGACTTCCTATAGAAACGTCGGCCATGAAAGATACGCTTTGAAAGAATCACATCTTATGGGTGTATTGGACCACTTAAATAGGTCTTGCGCTCGTCATTTTTGATATTTCGTCGTATTTCAATTGGTTAGGTGGCGTCAAAGGGTTCCCGAACGCCATAAAATCGGATGTCGAAGCTGTTCGTCCGTCGCGTGCCAATTTTGCCCGACGGGCAAATCACTTCCGCGTTCTGACGCACCTCCAACAGAGTCCAGCCCTTTTCGCAAAAATTTTCTGCTTTCGCCGTCGGGCAAATCAATTTTAGAACTCCCGCCGTCTCGTGCCCTCTGAGAGGGGCGTATCGCGATCGTCACGACACGTTGGGCGCGGGATGCGATGGATGTGGTGGCGTCAGGCTCGATTGATATCAAGCCGGACGAGAGCGCTGCCGCATACGGCGAAGTCGTGTGGTCCTGATATCCCGACGCTGATATCAAGCCTTGCGGAGTAAATCCGCCTGGCGACGGTGGCAAAAGAGCCCGGTCACCGGGGAGAGCCCGAAGTAACCCGTTAAAACCATTGCGCAGGAAACGCCGGGTGATCCCGGCCAAACCTGTGGTGACTAACGCGCGTGCTTTCTACACACCACGCGCGGCTACGGGTGCGGCCGGCACCCGGCGTTTCCTGCGCCCTCTATTTTCGAGGGACCGATTTCCAGCACAGCTCGGGCGCATCGCGCCGCGAGAACGCGAAGCTGTATCCAGGCGTCATTGCGAGCGTCAGCGAAGCAATCCATTCTTTCTTTCGGTGGCGAAATGGAATCGCTTCGCTGACGCTCGCAATGACGAGTGGGGTCGCGTTCATGGCTGTTTGAAATTCGAATCCGAACGCATGATCGAGCCGTGGTTGGCTCGCCGGCCGAAGCCGCCGAACGGTGAAGTCCGTCTTCGCTCTCGCTTCGCTCGGCTACGCCGGACACGCATCGCCCTTGCGGTCTTGCGTGGCAGCGCCACGCGTAGCCCGCAGAACGGTGAAGTCCGTCTTCGCTCTCGCTTCGCTCGGCTACGCCGGACACGCATCGCCCTTGCGGTCTTGCGTGGCTGCGCCACGCGTAGCCCGCAAGGGCGAAGCGTGGTGCCCCTGGCCGGAATCGAACCAGCACTCCTTGCGGAACTCGATTTTGAGTCGAGCGCGTCTACCAATTCCGCCACAGGGGCTTCTCACGACGTCCGCCTGCGGGCCAGCGTCGCAAAGCCGGCGGAATATAGCTGGCCGCGACTGCCGGTCAACCCGCGCGCCGCCGGTTTTGGCCGACGCGCCGGCGCTCCCTTCGACCCCCGGTCCAGGTCGCCGCCGTCGGCAGGCAAACGGCGGAGATAAGTCGCTTTTTGCCGCTCACCGCGATGACAAAACACTCCGCTGTGAACAAGCGAGCCTCGACAGCGCCACGCCCGCGGGATAGGAGGCTTCCATACAGGAGGCACACGTGACAATTGAGGCCACCGCAAACGCCGCGACCGAGCGCGCCGGCGCCCGTCCTGCGCTGATCGCAGCCCTGGCGATCACCGCCATCGCGGCGGCGACGCTGGCGGGAGCGTGGTTCTTCCAGCTGGTGCTGGATATCCGCCCCTGTCCGCTCTGCCTCGAGCAGCGCTATGCCTATTATCTGGCGATCCCGCTCGGTGCGTTGACCGCACTGGCCGCGGGCAGGGACGCCCCACGCACTTTGCTGCTCGCCGGGCTCGCCATTCTCTGGGTTGCCGCCCTCGGCAATGCCGTGCTCGGCGCCTATCACGCGGGCGTCGAGTGGGGCTTCTGGCAGGGACCGACCGATTGCACCGGTCCGATCGGCAACCTCGGCAGCGCCGGCAGCCTGTTGCAGCGTCTCGACACCGTCAAGGTGATCCGTTGCGACGAGGTGCAGTGGCGCTTTCTCGGCCTGTCGCTGGCCGGCTACAATGTGCTGATCTCGCTGGCGATGGCCGCCATCGCGGCATGGGGCATGAAATCCGCCAGGCGAAGCTAGAGCTGATGAGATAGATTAATCCGTCATGGCAACGGAAGTGCGCTCCCTCTCCCTTAGGGAGAGGGTTGGGGTGAGGGGTTACGGTCTCTCGTAGGCCATTCGCCCCCTCACCCGATTTGCTGCGCAAATCGACCTCTCCCCGCCGGGGAGAGGTGAAGTGAACCTGCTGACAGACTGATGTAATCAAAAGCCATCTCGCTAATCGTCGACATCCTCCTGCGGGCGTCCGAACAGATGGACGATGCCCGGCGTCGCGATCGTGACGAATATGAAGCGCGACAAATGATGGGCGCCGACGAAGATCGGATCGATATGCAGGGTCAGCGCCAGCGCCAGCATGGCGTCCATCGCACCCGGCGCGAACGCGACGATGATGTCGGCGAAGCGTACGGGGGTAGTCAGCGCGATCACCGCGACGAAGACCGCGGATATCGCAATCGCGATCGCGAACGATCCCAGCGCCGCATGGATATGGCCGAGCAGGACTCTTGTCTTCATCCGCGTGAAACGGCTTCCGATCAACGAGCCGATCCCGACCAGCGCCACGCCCCGCACCCAGGCCGGCAAACCACCCTCGACCCATCCCGTGCCATGCAGCACGCTGGAGGCGATCATCGCGCCGAACATCCAGCTCGCAGGAAATTTGACGAGCCGCAGCAACAACGCAACCGCCAGCGAGGCGGCGGCCAACGCGAGCAGCCCAAGCGGCGTGGCGGACACGAGGGCAAGCGCTGGCGACGACGCGGACGCAACCCCTGTCATTGCCAATATGAGCGGTAGCGCCGCGGTCAGGAGGATCACGCGCATAGTCTGCACCACCGCGATCGCCGGCAAGTCCGCGCCACGTTCGACGGCGAGAATGGTGATTTGCGACAGTGCGCCGGGGCTGCCGGCCAGGAATGCCGAGGTGCGATCCCAGCCATGGACGCGCTGCAAATAGAGGCTGGAGCCGAAGGTCGAGCAGAAGGTCGCCAGCGCCAAGAGGCCGATGGTCAGCGGATAGGCGCTGACGTGCTGAATCAATTGCCTGGACACCACCGAGCCCAGCGAAATCCCGAGCAAGACCAGCAATGCCTGAGTGACGTGCGGCGGGACGCTGAGCGGCCGTCCGGCCAGGGCGGCGGCGCCGACCGCGATCATGGAGCCGGAAATCAGTCCTCCCGGAAGATTTGCCCACAGGAACAGCATGCCGCCGGCGGCGCCGATGGCGAGCGTCTCAAGCACGTTGAGGGTCTTGGTGCGGCTGGGGATGGCATCGGCCATCGCTGCAAGGATCTGGCTCACGCCGCCTTATGGCAAATCCGCGGGCAGGGGACAAATGCGCCAACGCGACCGCAGCAATGCGCGTTGAAAAGGCAAAATCAGTTTGCCGCCCGCTCGCCGGCATCCATTCAACCCGGCAGGGACCAAGCCGAAGGTGACGGCCCGTCCTCCTCCTTGTCGGGGGAGGATGGGTCAGGAATCGGCGGAGCTAAATCACTTCTTTTCGGCCGCGGCCTTCTTGCATTCGGAACGGAATTTCTTGCGCTCCTTGCCGTGAAGCCCCTTGGCGTCCGCCTGCTTGGAACATTCCAGCGAGGCGGCGGTGTGAACCACAGGTGCTTTCGTTTCTGTTTTTGCGGCCGGTGCGGTGGTTTGGGCGAACGCCGAGCCCATCAGCAGCAGGGACGCAAACGCGGTCGCGGCCGCGCGGGAAGATATTCTCATCATGGGAGCACCTCGGGTTGGAAAGGGGCGCACGGTCGCGCTGCGATGCTGAACCGCGGATGAATGAAGCCGTCGCCCGATGTTTTCGCGGCGCGATATTTTTGTGCGACGACGGATGGCCGTTGTCAGGGGTCTTCGCTACGTTAGGATGGGCACTTCGGATCAGCCATGCCCCCATCAGACCAGCCATGCCCCAAGGAGACCAAGGATGACAATTAAAGCCAAATTATTGTGCGCAGCTGCGGTGTCTGGTTTTGCCGCATTCGCCGCCACAGCGCCGGCACAGGCCCTGACTACGCAGGAATGCAGCGCGAAATACCAGGCCGCCAAGGCCGCCGGGACGCTCAACGGCCAGAAGTGGAATGATTTCCGCAAGGCCCAATGCGGAGCCGACGCCGCCGCTGCGCCCGCCGCTCCGGCGACGCCCAAGGAAGCGGAAGCCAAGCCGAAAAAGCCTGAAGCAGCGCCAGCCGCCGCACCGAGCCAAGCGGCCCCGCGATCTTCCCGATGGCGGTGGATCCGAAATACGCCAAGGAAACCGCCGGCAAGGCCCGGATGCATACCTGCGTCGATCAGTACAACGCCAACAAGGCAACGAATGCCAATGGCGGCCTGAAATGGATCGAGAAGGGCGGCGGCTACTACAGCGAGTGCAACAAGAAGCTGAAGGGCTGAGCGCTCCAAGCTCTTTTGTTTGATGCGTTTTCTTCACGCGAACCGGCTTCCACCCCGGATCAAGTCCGAGGGCATGCTTCGCTCGAAAACGCTCTAGCAAACCAGCGCGGCCGGCTCTCATGACCGACCGCACGCTGACAGTGTGTGAGGCGCGGGCTTTCGCGACGCAAGACGGTGTTGAAACCCTGATCGCGACCATGACCGGTACGCTCATGGCGCTCCCACGGCGCAAGCCGGCAGGATTGCAGACCGGGATTCGCGCGGCCAACTGACTGCCGACTGACTCATGGGACATTGACAAGCGCTCGCCGGGACCACCTGATGCGGCAGACTTGGCGTCCGTGGATGATGCATGATAGCGAGCCTCAGCCTGATCCTGCTGTGCCAGCTAGCCGGCGAGGTCTTCGTGCGGGGCATCGGCCTGCCGATGCCCGGTCCGGTGATCGGCCTGATGCTTCTGCTGGTGCTGCTGCTGGCGCGGGATCGTTTCGCGGTGCTCGTGCGCGGGCCATTGCAGGGCGATGGCGTTGAAAATGCCAGCCGGGGTTTGCTTGCCAATCTGTCGCTGCTGTTTGTTCCGGCCGGTGTCGGCGTCGTGCAGAAGCTCGATCTTGTCGCCGAGCATGGCGTCGCCTTCGTAGGCGTGCTCGCGGTCTCGGTGATGGTGACCCTGTTGGTGACGGTGGCGACGTTTCTGCTCGCCAGCCGCCTGATGGCGCGGGGACGGGGCCGCCATGAATGAAAATCCGTTCTCGCTGTGGGTCTATCTTTCACAGTCGCCGCTGCTCTGGCTGACGGTGACATTGCTGGTTTACGCGATCGCCGACGCGGTGTCGCTCTGGACCCAACGGCATCCCCTGGCCAATCCCGTGCTGCATTCGATGTGGATCATCGGCGCCTTCCTGCTGCTCACGGGCACATCCTACACAACCTATTTCGGCGGCGCGCAGTTCGTGCACTTCCTGCTCGGGCCGGCGACCGTAGCGCTGGCGGTGCCGCTCTACGAAAACCGCAAGGTAGTGGCGTCGGCGATCCTGCCGATGCTGGTGGCGCTCGCGGCGGGCTCCGTCACCGCGGTCGCCTCGGTGGTGCTTTTGGCCGAAGCCGCGGGCCTGCCGCGCGCGGTGATTTTGTCGATGGCGCCGAAATCGGTGACCGCCGGCGTCGCGATGGGCATCAGCGAATCCCTGCATGCCGATCCGTCGCTGACGGCGGTTGCGGTCATCCTTACCGGCATCATGGGCGCGATCACCGTCACGCCATTGATGAACCGGATGGGAATTAAGGATTTCCGCGCGCGTGGATTCGCGGTAGGCATCGCGGCGCACGGCATCGGCACCGCACGCGCGTTTCAGGTCGACGCCGTCGCAGGTGTTTTCGCCGGCATTGCCATGAGCCTCAACGCGCTCGTGACATCGTTGCTGGTGCCGCTTGCCGTGACGCTACTGCTGCGCTGATCTTCATTGCAATTTGTGATGCGTCTGCCATGGCGATTTGGATGAAATCGCTCTACGGTCGCTTAGAGCATGATCCGGAAAAGTGGAAACCGGTTTTCCGAAAAGATCATGCTCAAACAAAGAGATGAGATCATGATCCGATTCAACCTAATCGGATCATGATCTAGTAAGGGTGAGGTAAAATTTCTTGATAATCTCCACGATGCAAGGCGTGCTCGGACTGGCATCGGGAGCGCTGGTTGGATTTTCACTTGGCCTGATCGGCGGCGGCGGATCGATCCTGGCGGTGCCGCTGATGGTCTATGTGGTCGGCGTCTCCGACCCCCACGTCGCGATCGGAACCAGCGCCATCGCGGTGGCCGCCAACGCTGCGATCAATCTGTGGAATCACGCGCGCGGGGGCACGGTGCGGTGGCTGTGTGCACTTACCTTCGCGGCGGCCGGAATTATCGGCGCCTTCACAGGCGCGATTTTCGGCAAAATGCTCGACGGCCAAAAACTGCTCGCGCTGTTCGCGCTCTTGATGCTGGTGATCGCGCTCTTGATGCTCAAGACGCGGTCGCGCGTCGGCTTGCCCGACGTGCGAATGAGCTGGGACAACATGCCCGCCATCGTCGGGCTCGGACTTGCGACCGGGACGCTGTCGGGATTCTTCGGTATCGGTGGTGGATTCCTGATCGTTCCGGCATTGATGCTGGCGACCGGAATGTCGATCATCAACGCCGTCAGTTCGTCGCTGGTGGCGGTGACGGCATTCGGCCTGACCACGGCGGCCAGTTACGCCTGGTCCGGATTGATCTCCTGGGAGCTCGCGGGATCGTTCATTGCAGGCGGTCTCGTCGGCGGATTGATCGGCACCCGCTCGGCGCGACTCCTGTCGGCGCGCGGCGGGCTCAATATCGTGTTCGCCGCTGTCATAATTGTGGTGGCACTCTATATGTTGGCACGTAACTTATCCTCATTCCTGTCGTAGGCAGTGAAGACCTGCGCCAGTGTAGCCGGAGAACCAGACATGACCAAATCGATCGACCCGGCCCGGCTGCATCGGCCGCGCTCCCGGCGTGAAACGTTGGGCTTGCTCGGCGCAAGCGCGGTCGTGCTTGGCATGGAGAGCGCCCCTGGCCCGGCGCTCGGGCAAGCCGGCGACGTGCTGACGGAAGCGCTGGTGCTGCGCGATCCGGAAATCCCGGTAGCCGGAAATCCCGCCGGCGACATCACGATCGTTGAATATTTCGATTACCAGTGCCCCTATTGCCGCAAGCTCGAACCCGAACTGCGGCAGGCGGTGCAGGACGACGGCAAGGTCCGGCTGGTGTTGAAGGATTGGCCGATCCTGGGGCCGGTGTCGGTGACGGCGGCGCGAATGGCGCTGGCGAGCAAATATCAGGATAAATTCGTTCAGGCCCACGATGCGCTGATCGGCGTCAACTCGAAGCTGACGGAGGCGCGGATCCGCGAGGTCCTCGCGGGCGCCGGTATCGATGTCGATCGCCTCGACCGCGACCTTGCCAATAACGCGACGGCGATTGACGCCATTCTCGCGCGTAACAACGATCAGGCCACCGCGTTCGACTTCAGGGGCACGCCGTCCTTTATCGTCGGCAAATTCCGCGTGCCGGGCGTGCTGACCATGGCCCAGTTCGGCCAGGCCATCGCCGACGCGCGAAAGGCAGCGGCTGTGAAGAAGTAGAATTGCCAAACGTACAGCGCCCTCGCCGGGGAGGCGAAGGCGCTGGCGCGACGGATATTTTGGCGGTTACTTATTAGCGGTTACTTGGACGACAGCTTGATCCAGTCGTCATGGGCGCGTGTCTTCAGCGCGTGCCAGTCAGTGGCCGCGACATCCCAGTTGACGATGGTCCGGCTCTCGGATGCATTCTGGCCGCTGGCGACGGTCGAGGTCGATTGCGAATCATAGACATAGACGCCCGCGACCAGGAGCAATGCTCCCAAAATCATTCCCAGGAAAACGCGCATCGCATACCCTCCAGCGTGATGGCATACAACGTCGTCCGGCCGGGATGGTTCCGTGCACAGGAAATCATCCGCCGCAGGCCCTCACGAAGCCTTGAAACAACGATTCCCAGCGCATCAGTGTAGACGTATGAGTACGCTTCATCGGGATAAGGAGAAAAAATGACCGACAAGACCAGCAAGGTCGCGATCGTGACCGGGGCATCTCGCGGCATCGGTGCGGCGGTGGCGGAGCGTCTCGCCGGCGACGGTTTCACCGTCGTCATCAACTATTCGGCTAACGCAGGACACGCCGAGACGCTTGCTCGCGAAATCGAAGCCAGGGGCGGACGGGCGCTCGCTGCCAAGGCTGACGTGAGCGACGCGGGCGCGATGCGCGGCATGTTCGACGCGACTGAGCGGGCATTTGGCGGCGTCGACGTGCTCGTCAACAATGCCGGCATCATGAAGCTCGCAAAAATCGCCGACAGCGATGACGCGCTGTTCGATCAGCAGATCGCGGTCAACCTCAAAGGCAGCTTCAACGGGATGCGTGAGGCAGCCCGGCGCCTGCGCGACGGAGGACGGATCGTCAATTTCTCGACCAGTGTCGTCGGGACCAAGCTCGAGACCTACAGTGTTTATGCCGCGACCAAAGCGGCGGTCGAAACAATGACCGCGATTCTTGCGAAGGAATTGCGCGGTCGTAACATCACCGTCAATGCTGTCGCGCCGGGTCCGGTCACCACCGAACTCTTCCTCGCCGGCAAATCGCCGGAATTGATCGAGCGCATGGCGAAGATGAGCCCGATGGAGCGCCTCGGCACGCCAGAGGATATCGCCTCCGTCGTTTCCTTCCTCGTCGGTCCCGACGGCGGATGGGTCAACGGCCAGGTGCTGCGCGCCAATGGCGGGCTGGTGTGAACGCTACGTTTCGCCGGCCAGCCATTTCAGGATCGGCGCGTTCATCTCGCGCGGATAGCAATGGCTGAGATCGTCAAGCTCCCGGTAGGTGACGTCGGCACCAGCCGCCGCCAGCGCGTCTTTGGTTTGCCGCGCCACCTGTACCGGGAACATCCAGTCGAGCCGGCCATGCACGATGTAGACGGGCAAGCCGCGCAGCCTCTGCGCGTCGGCCATCTCGGCCATCAACGGATGAAACGTCGCGGATACGGGGGCAAGGTGGGTGAAGGGGGACGCGCCTTCGAGCCCGGTGACGTAGCAGAACGTGCCGCCGTCGCTCATCCCGGTCAGCAGCAGTCTTGCGGGATCGATGTTCCAGCGGCTGCGCACGGAATCGAGAATGCGGGCCAGGTTCGGCGTGTCGGCGTCTTCCCCCATTAGCGCCCAGGTGCTCTTGTTCGAAGCGCTCCCGGTCGCGGTGGGGGCGGCCAGGATCGCGCCAAGGCTGCGCGCGTCGCGCAGCCAGCTCCACAGGAAGCCGCGGCCATTGCCGCTGCCGCCATGCAGCGCCATCACCAGCGGCCAGGCGCGTTCGGGCGTGTAATATTCCGGAACATACAGCGAGAAGCCGCCGCGGCTACCGGGTTCGTTGTGGTCATGCATGATTCCGGTGTTTTCGTTTGCGCCTGCCGCAAGGCGCGCCAGCAAATCGGCGTCCTCGCGAAAGGCGGGATCGACGAAGAAGTTGCTCACCGGCGGCAGTTTCGCGGCAAGAGGATACAATGCCTCCTGTGCGCGTGGGGCGTGACGCAGCGCGCGAAACACGGCGATCAGGTCGCCATTGCCAAGCTGCACCGCGCGCAAGCCCTCGAACGCGGCCAGCGCCGCGTCGCTCGCGGTTTCAAGGGACGTCTGTATGTTTGCGAATGGCTCCGGCCAATTGGCGAGCCGCGGACGGACAACCTTCAAGGCCTCGTCCGGCTGGCCCGCGGCTTCCATGACCCTTCCGAAATCCGCCGGATTCAAATGGCGGGCAATGAAGCCGAGCGCTTCGAGCGATTGCAGCAAAGGCGGCAGCACGGCCACGATCTCGTCCACCACGGCGTCGCTCATTGGGTGCTCCTGTGCCGCGGTTCCCCTACCTTAATGCAGCCGCGGCGCCTTGAGCAGCCGCGCACGGTCGGTCGAGGCCAGCACAACGTCGAAGGTGACGCCCTCATGATAGACGGTGAGCGGCACGTCGACGCCGGCCGGCCCGAGCGCCCAGAGCTTCCGGTAGAATCCGGTTTGACTTGAGATTTTTTCGCCGTTGACGGCCAGGATGACATCGCCGGCCTTGAGCTCGGCGCGCGCCGCCGGGCCTTTCGCGGAGACGCCGACCACCACGACCCTGTTGTCGATCTCGGTTGAATACATCCCGAGCCAGGGCCGGGCCGGCTTGTTGACCCGGCCGAATTTGCGCAAATCGTCGAGCACCGGCTTCAGCAGATCGATCGGCACCACCATGTTGACATGCTCGGCCTTGCCGTCGCGCTCGCGCTCGAGCTGGAGCGAGCCGATGCCGATCAGTTCGCCGCGGGTCGAGATCAGCCCGGTGCCGCCCCAATTGGGATGGGCGGGATAGGTGAAGATCGCTTCGTCCAGCAGATATTCCCAGTAACCCGCAAATTCCTGCTTGGTGGCGATGTGGCTCGCGACCGACCGCGTGCGCCCGCCGGCGCCGCCCATCACCACGCGGTCGCCGATCTCGGTCGCGGCGGAAGAGCCGAGCGGCAGGGGATCGAGGTCGATGCGGCCAAGGGCCTGCACCAGGCCGAAGCCGGTCACCGAATCGAAGCCGAGCGCGTGGCCCTGTACCACGCGGCCGTCGCCGATATGCAGCCAGACGGCCTCAGCCTCGGTGATCAGATAGCCGATGGTCAGCACCAGTCCGTCGTCGATCACGACGCCATTGCCGGCGCGCTCCGTGCCAAGCGTATCGGCGCTGAAGGCGTCGGCGGGAACGATCGAATGCAGGCCGACCACCGACGAAAGCACATGATCGAGATCGAAACTGTAATCGCCCGCGCGGGGCTGATTCGCCAGCGGTACCTTCCATTCAGTCAAAGCGGGCATGGAGAATCTCCTGGCCAATCGGCGAGAGGGTGCTCCGCAAAGTCTTCAGCGGACCGGGCACACGAAGGCAATCTTATGTCGCAAATGCCGGTCTTGAAAGTCTGTCGTCATGCGATTTCCAGCGCGG
Organism: uncultured Alphaproteobacteria bacterium; assembly: GCA_963753875.1. Lineage (GTDB taxonomy): Bacteria > Pseudomonadota > Alphaproteobacteria > Rhizobiales > Xanthobacteraceae > Bradyrhizobium. Next base: position 16,177 of record CAVWDY010000023.1, read on the forward strand.
TTCGCGAGCGTGTATCGTGCGATTGGACCGATCTGGAGTGAGGTTGGCGCCATGGGCGACCCTTTCGATCTGCGGCGCTTTGTCGACGCGCAAGCGCCGGTCTATCCGCGCGTGCTCGCGGAACTTCGCCACGGGCAGAAGCAAAGTCACTGGATGTGGTTCATTTTCCCCCAGCTTGCCGGCCTCGGCCACAGCCCGATGGCCCGGCGATTTGCGCTTCGCTCCCGCGAGGAGGCTGAGGCCTATCTCGGGCATGGCGTTCTGGGGCCCCGGCTTCGGGAGTGCACGGCGCTTGTAAACGCCGTCGCGGGCCGAACCATTCTGCAAATTCTTGGAAGTCCCGATGACCTTAAATTCGGTTCGTCGATGACGTTGTTCGCAGCGGTATCTTCCGAGCCGGAATTCGCCGCGGCGATTGCCAAATTCTACGGCGGCAGGCCTGACCAAAAGACGCTGGACCTGCTCGGCCGCTAGTCCGATACGGCGGGTCGTGTCGCTTCCGGTTACGAGCGAGCCTTGGTGTTGCCGCCTACGGATCGAGCTCTGTATCCCAGTATAAATAATCGAGCCAGCTGTCGTGCAGATAGTTCGGCGGGAACAGCCGGCCGTTGCGATGCAGCTGATGCACCGTCGGCGCGAACGGGGTTTGCCTCGGAAACATCCGTGCCTGTTGCGGCGTCAAGTTTCCCTTGCGCAGGTTGCACGGCGAACATGCGGCGACCACGTTTTCCCACGTGGTCTGGCCGCCTTTGCTGCGCGGGATGATGTGATCGAAGGTGAGATCGTCGTTGGCCGAGCAGTACTGGCAGGCGAAACGGTCGCGCAGGAACACGTTAAACCGGGTGAAGGCGGGGTGCGTGGTCGGCTTGACGAAGGATTTCAGCGACACCACGCTCGGCAATTGAATTTCGAACGAGGGGCTGCGCACCGCGCGGTCGTAATGCTCGACGATATTGACGCGATCGAGAAACACCGCCTTGATCGCGTCCTGCCACGACCAGAGAGACAGCGGATAATAACTCAGCGGCCGGAAGTCCGCATTCAGCACCAGTACCGGCCAACCGCCTTGCGAGACATGTGCGTTCAACTAACGCTCCCGGCCCCCATATAGCTGCGAAGCAGCATGAGTTGACATACTACATGCAGCGTGACGGGATTGTGAAGAGGCGTTGGCGGCCTTATCCGCCCCAACATCCGTCCGCGGGACGATTGCCGAAGCGCCGTCAAGACCGCTAAACGAGGCTGCCGGCACTTTTTGGCCGCAAACGGATACGGCAAAATGATCACCAAGTCCCGCTACCTCGAGGCGCCGCGCCGGCTCAGGGCATTCGTTCGCGCCCACGAAACGAGCCTGGTGGTGCTTGCGGCGCTGGTTGGAACCATTGGCGGATTGGTGGTGGCGGCCATGGGCACCGCGGTCGAATTGCTCCATGTGGCGCTTTTCAACCTCGACGCTGGGGACCGTCTTTCCAGTCAGCTCAAGATCGAGCCGTTGCGGGCGCTACTGGTTCCGAGTCTCGGCGGGCTGCTATTGGGGGTGGCCTTCCTGCAGCTCGCGCGCTGGCGGCCGGCGCGTGAAATCGATCCGATCGAGGCCAATGCCTTGCATGGCGGACGGATGTCTTTCCGCGGCAGCGTGATCGTTGCCTTGCAGACGATCTGGTCGAGCGGCGTCGGCGCCTCGGTCGGACTTGAAGCAGGGTTCACCCAGCTTTCCAGCGGTCTTGCGGCCTCACTGGGCCGCGGATTTCATCTGCGCCGCGCCGATCAGCGCCTCATGGTCGGCTGCGGCGCCGCTGCCGCGATCGCCGGCGCGTTCGGGGCGCCGCTGGCCGGCGCTTTCTATGCCTTTGAGCTTATCATCGGCGGATATACGCCCGCCAGTCTGACGCCGGTCGGCGTTGCCTCGGTCGTCGGCTATTTTGTCGCTCATGCATTTACGGTGCTGTCGCTCGGCGTCGGCGTCGGGCCGGTCGGCGAGGTGCTCGGGCGCGATCTTGTCATCGCCGGACTGCTCGGGATTCTCGCGGCGCTGTTCGGCATCGGAATCATGCGCGGCGTCGCGCTCCTGGAGACGCTGTTGTCGAAGGCGGGTCTCTGGCCGCCATTGGGCCCGGCGCTTGGCGGTCTTGCGGTGGGTCTGCTCGCGTTGAGCGCGCCGGAAGTGTTGTCGTCGGGGCACGGCGCACTGCATTTTGCCGGGATCGTTTCCATGCCGTTGGCGTTCATCGCGGCGGTGTTCGCCCTCAAGACGATCGCGTCGGTGATATCGCTGGGAACCGGCTTTCGCGGCGGCTTGTTTTTCGCCACGCTTTTTCTGGGCGCGCTCGGCGGCCGCCTGTTCGCCGCCGGCGCGGATATGGTCTGGCCGGGACTCAACCTCGATCCGAACGTCTATGCGATCGTCGGCATGAGCGCGCTGTCCGCGTCCGTGATCGGCGGGCCGCTGACGATGTCGTTCATCGCGCTGGAATCGACCGGCGACCTCTGGCTGACCACGGTCGTGCTGGTCGCGGTGATCCTCTCGACCCAGATCACCCGCGAATTGTTCGGTTACTCGTTCGCGACCTGGCGATTGCACTTGCGCGGCGAGACCATCCGCAGCGCCGCCGACGTGGGCTGGATCCGCGATCTCACGGTACGGCGCCTGATGCGCCCGGATGTGGCTACCGTGAACGCCGACATGCCGATCGCAGCATTCCGCGGCAAATTTCCGCTGGGGTCGAAGACCCAAGTGGTCGCGGTCGATGAGGCGGGTCATTATGTGGGGCTGGCGCTGGTGGCGGAAGCCCATGCGCCGGATATCGATACGACACAAGATCTTCGCGGCATCCTTCATCACCAGCGGGTCGTGCTGCATCCCGGCATGAACATCCGGGAAGCTATTGCCGTTTTCGACGCCGCGGAAGCCGAATTGCTTGCCGTGGTCGAGGCCGGCGACCAACGGCCGATCGGCATTCTGACGGAGGCCCATGCGATGCGGCGCTACGCCGAAGAATCCGAACGACGGCGGCGCGAGGTTATCGGCGATGTCTGATCAGTGCGTCCGTCGATCTCGGGGAATCCGCATGCGCAGATGGTGGCTGACGGCGATGGTCGCTGCCGTGTTGGGTCTCGGATGGACCGGGATTGCCGCAGCGCAGCCCTATCCGGCCCGCACCATTACCATGATCGTGCCGTTTCCTGCGGGCGGCGCGACCGATACGCTGGCGCGCTACCTGGCCGAGCAGATGCGGGGAATTCTCGGGCAATCAATCATCATCGAGAACGTCGCAGGCGCCGCCGGCAGCATCGGCGTCGGCCGCGCGGTTCGTTCGCCCGCCGATGGCTACACGCTCAGCATCGGCACTTCGACCACGCATATGCTCACCGGCGGCCTGTATGCCCTTGCCTTCGATCTGTTGAAGGATCTTGAGCCGGTCATCCTGATCGGCAGCGAACCGCTTTTGATCGCCGGCCGGAAGAGCCTGCCGGCGGACGATCTGAGGGGATTGATTGCCTATCTCAAGGCCAATCCCGACAAGGCGTCGGTCGGAATCGCCGGCGTCGGCGCGACAGGCCATCTTGCCGGAATCTCGTTTCGGAAGGAGACCGCAACCAAGTTCCAATTCGTGCCCTATCGCGGCAATGCGCCGGCGATGCAGGATCTCCTGGCGGGACAGATCGATTTCATGATCGAGCCGGCGTCCAATTTCAGATCGCTGATGAGTACTGGCAGCATCAAGCCCTACGCCGTCACCGGGACAGCGCGGCTGCCTTCGTCACCCGATATTCCGACGGCGGACGAGGCGGGGCTGTCGGGGTTCGTTGCCTCGCTCTGGTACGGACTTTGGGTGCCCAGGAATACGCCGAAGGACATTGTCGAAAAGCTCAATGCCACACTGAGGCAGGTGCTCGCCAATTCCTCGGTGCAAAAGCGCTTCGACGATCTCGGCATTCAGATATCGCGGCCCGACCAACAATCGCCGGAGGCGTTGCGGGCTTTTCAGAAGGCCGAGATGGAACGGTGGTGGCCGATCATCAAGGCTTCCAACATCAGGGCGGAATGAAGGGCGCGAACGCCTTGGACCGATGCCATCCTGAAAGAGTTGTCGGTGTCGGGGTCGGCAGCTCGCGGCGGCCGAGGTTGGTTTGGCTACTCGCGCCAAGTGCGACGGTTGGTCCTTGTACCGTATTGCAGCGCAGTGGGTTAGTGCGAAGTGTCAGGTCAGCTACGCGTTGCAGCGAGATCCCATCTCCAACAGGAAGCCGTCTCGCATGGAAAATCCGATGAAACTACGATCGGTGGGCCTTGTCCTGGTTGCCGCCGCCATCTCCTCCGCCAGTCCGGTTCGGCAAAGTCAGGCGCAAGGCGAGGTGCCCGTCCTTGCGGTCGCGGAAATACAATATATCGACACGTCGGGTGAGGTAATCGATCAAAGCGCCGACCACTTCCGACGCTTGCGCGAATTCGAAGCTTCGTTGCGCAGCGATTTGGCCGCGAGCGGAAAGATGCGAAGTGCCGTCCTCGACTGTCCGCCAAACGCCTGTTCGGTTGGCGACATTGATGCCGATCAGTTGCTCGGCAAGGCGCAGGCGGGCGGCGCGGGCTTTCTCCTGATCGGCAGCGTCCACAAGATGAGCACGCTCGTGCAATGGGCGAAATTCGACCTTGTCGATGTGAAAACGCGGAGTGTCGTTTTCAATCGTCTCGTCACCTTCCGCGGCGACAACGACACGGCCTGGCGCCGCGCGGAATCCTTCATCGCCCGGGAAATCCTGGACTATGAGGAACGGTGAAGTGGAACGCGTGCGCCACGCGGCAATAGCCCTTCCTCGATCGCCTTGAGCTGCAGCGCCAGATATTTGGAATTGATGCGGCATTGCGCGAGACTGCCGGCGATGAACCAGAGGCCGGGCTGGCCGGTGCGCGTATACATGTTGCGCAATTCCTGCCCCTCGCCAAATCCCCAGATCGGCCCGACGCGCCCGGCGATCTCCTCGCCAAACAGCTTGCGCACCAGATGCTCCTGGGGCTTGTAGCCGGTCGCCAGCACGATCAGGTCGGCGGCAAGCGTCTCGCCGCCCCTCATCCGCACGCCTTCGGCAACAAAGGATTCGATATCTGAAAATGCCTTGAGTCCGATCTCGCCGCGCACAACGAGATCGGAGCAGCCGACGTTGAAATAATAGCCGCCGCCGCGGGTGAGGTATTTGAACTGCCAACCGGTGCCGCCGTCACCGAAATCGAGTTTGAAGCCGACGCGCGCGAGGCCATCGAGCAATTCCTGATCGAACTTTTTCGATTGCTCGGTAATCATGACGTGGCTTCGCTTGGCTAGCGTCAGCGGCATCGAGGTCGCAATCAGGTCGTTGTCCTCCAACGTCCCCTCGTTGTACGTCGCATAGGCCAGTTGCGCCGACGGTTCGATATTGGTGATCAGGGTCGGGCTGCGCTGAACCAGCGTCACTTTTGCCCCGCTCGAATACAGGTCCTGCGCAATGTCGTGGCCGCTGTTGCCGGTCCCGATCACAAGGGCGCGTCTGCCCCTCCATTCCTCGCCATCGGTGTATTGGCTGGAATGCAGGACGGTGCCCGCGAAATTCTTCAATGTTGGCATGTCCGGCAAATTTGGAATGCCGCTGACGCCCGTTGCCATCACGACGTGCTGTGGATGCATCGTCCGTTGGCTGCCGTCGGCGCGGCGCAGCACCACCGACCAGCGTTGCTCCGCCTCATCATAAGCGCCGCTCTCGAAGGTGGTCGCGGTCCAGTAGTTCAGCTCCATGGCCTCGACATAGGCCTCGAACCAGTTGGCGAGCTTGTCCTTGGGGATATAGACCGGCCAATTCGGCGGGAACGGCATATAGGGCAGGTGGTTGACCTGCACCTGGTTGTGCAGGGTCAGCGCATGGTAACGCTTGCGCCAATTGTCGCCGATGCGCAGGCCCCGGTCGACGATGAGCGTATCGATTTGCAGTTGTTTGCACCGCGCCGCGATTGAAAGTCCGGCCTGTCCGCCTCCGACCACCAGCACGGCCGGGTCGCGGTCGGCATAGGCGGCGGCTTGCTTTCGCAGATCGAGCCAGTTGGGTCCGCGAAAATCGCGCGAGTAGGATTGGCCCCGCGGCCGCGCCGATCCGAGCGGCTCCTCGAACCCCTTCAATTCGTCGAGGGCGGTTAGAAGCGTCCAGGCTTTGAGCTTGTTGCCGTCGCCGGAGTCGGGGATCAGCCGCAGAATTCCGCTGCCGCGGCCCTGATTGGTTTCGAATTTGAAAATTGCCTCAATCGTCTCAATGCCGGCGAGGGTCACGCGGCGCGGTGCGGCACGATCGGGATCGATCCTGAAATGGCAAGGCGCGGCGCTACGGCCAAGGACCGGCAACTCTTTCAGGATGGCACCGGCGCCGTTGAGGGTTTGCAGGTTCCAGCTCAGCGCCAGCACGTCGCGCCAATAGCTGTCGGGATGAAAGAGCGTCTTCAGCAAGTCGTCGCCGGGGCTGGCGAGCGCGCTTTCGAATTGCGCCAGCCAGTTTTCGGCTGTTATCGAGACGTCGTCCGTCCTGTCCAGCATTCGCGACCTCGTGGCGGCCGTCTTCGCGGCGTTTCCTCTGCCGCAACGCTATACCCTTTGAGATCGCGCAGAAAGCGGCTTAGCCCATAAGCGCCAGCATATGGCCCTGCGCCGGCGGAATACGCCCGTTGAGCGTGTCGAGATAGACCTGCTGCACCGCCGCGGGCCCGCGGCCTTCCACCACCGTGAGCCGCTTCTGAAGCGTCGGGGCGAAGCCCGACCATGCCGCGCCAAATCGCGCATCGATGCCGCCCGGCCCCCATTCCCTGGCGCGTTTGCGAATCTGGTCGGGCGCGAAGAACCAGGTCGGTCTTGCCCCAGGCAATTCCGGCTCGTCCGGCAGTGAACGGCGGTGCGTGAGCCCGATCCGTCCGGAGTATTTCATCTGGTCGCCGAAATGCCGATGTAGCCGCGCGCGCAACTCGCTGTTGCCCGCCATGTCGACGAAAGCGACCGGTGAATCCGGTGGCAGCGCGGTTGCGCGGTCATAGGTCAGGACCTCGTCATAGCAGCCGAGCGATTGCACAAAACCGGCGTGCGCCGCCGAGGTGAGCCCGATCACCCGGATACCCTTGCGCAGTGTATGCAGGAGATGCGCGAGGCCGAACGCGGTTTTGCTGGAAGCGCTGGAGAGCAGCACGCTGCGCGCGCCGAAAAAGTCATTCTCGTTGAGAAAGTCGTCGACCAGGAACGACAGTATGAACAGCGGCCGCAGCAGGGCCTGATAGTCGCCCTCGCGCCCGGCGAAAGCAGGATTGCCGCTGACGCGCGCGTAGGCATTGTAGACCGGCGCCACGCTTTGGCGATGCGCGGCGGCGTCGCGCAAGGACCGCTTGCTGACGTCGGCGGCTTCGATCGCAAGATGCGTCGCCATCGGAAAATAACCGAACAGGCGCTCGCCGACCTCGATACCGGGATGGCGCGAGGCGATCACCTCGCCAAATCCCCATACCGGGATGTTGCCGAAATTCTCCGGCGCTGGAAACAGGCGCCAGTATTTCAGCTGATCGCCCAACTGGGCGTAGGTGATATTGTTGGCGGTGAAGGCGAAGCGGTCGACCTCGATCAGCAGCGCTTCGTCCGGCAGCGCGGCCGCGTCGGGCAGTTGGGTTTCGATGAATTTGCAATCCTGCAAATCATTGCGTGCAACGATGAAGTCGGTGGATTTCATTTTTTCGATCCCGGCAGTTTGGCTGCCGCGATCTTTGCTTTCGCCGATGACCCTTTTGCAACAGGGACCTTGTTTGAAACAGCGTTCGCTTTCTCCGTTCCCGCGATCACGCCCTCGCGCTTCTTGATCGCCCGGTAATAGGTCCACCACAGATGCGCCGCGGCGCCGCGCATCGGTCGCCACGGCTCCGCGAGCGGCGCCATCTCTTTCACGGTCGGGCGCCTCTTCAATCCAAGTCCGATCTTCATCGCTTCCTGCACGGCGAGGTCGCCGGCCGGCCAGGCGTCGCCATGGCCGAGGCAAAACAGCAGATAGACGTCGGCGGTCCATGGGCCGATACCGTGCAGCGAAGTGAGTGTATTGTGCGCGGCGTCGGCATCCTCGTTCGCCAGTACGTCGAGATTGAGCCGTTCCGCGGCGATTTCGCGCGCCAGACTCTTCAGGGTTTTGATCTTCGCCGCCGACAGTCCGAGCCGGCCCAGACGATCGGCACGGGCGCGGCGCAGCGTATCGTGGTGAAACGGGTCGAACGCGGCCGTCAGGCGGGCCCAGATCGCCGCGGCGCTTGCGGTGGATAATTGCTGGCCGCAGATGATCGCCGCGAGGCCGGCATAGCCAGGCTCGCGCCGCCGCAGCGCCGGCATGCCCGCGAGCTCAAATACGGGCTTGAGCCGCGGATCCTGTTTCACCAGCGCGTGGACGGCGCTTTCGAGGTCGGCCTGGGTGTTGAGGTGGAGGGTCATTCGAAGGATCAACTGGCTTAGGTCGTCATGCGCGGGCTTGACCCGCGCATCCATCTCATATCGTAAAAGATGCTCATAAGGGATGGATTGCCGGGTCAAGCCCGGCAATGACAAGTGTGAAAAGCCAATGCCGCCACCCGTTTTCCGCTTTGCGCCGAGCCCGAACGGCTATCTGCATCTCGGCCACGCATTTTCGGCGCTCTCGAATTTCGGTTTGGCGCGCCGGACCGGCGGCCGGTTCCTGCTGCGCATCGAGGATATCGACGCGACGCGATGCAAGCCGGAATTCGAGGACGCGATTTATCAGGACCTCGGCTGGCTCGGTATCGCCTGGGAAACCCCGGTGCGCCGGCAATCCGGGCATCTCGCCGACTATCGCGATGCGCTCGAAACGCTCACCGCGCAGGGTCTGGTCTATCCGAGTTTCGAGAGCCGCGCCGAGATTGCGCGCCTGGTCGCACAGAAGGACGCCGAGGCGCCATGGCCGCGCGACCCCGACGGCGCGCCGCTCTATCCCGGCACGGCGCGATGGCTTTCGCTAGATGAGCGCGCGCGGTTGCTTCAGTCTGATATGCCCCATGCCTTGCGGCTCGACATGGCGGCGGCGTGCGCGCGCGCCGGCGATCTGACCTGGACCGAAGATGGCGAAGGCCCTGAGGGCGAGACCGGCACGGTGACGGCCCGGCCCGGCGCGTGGGGCGACGTCGTCCTCGCGCGCAAGGAGACGCCGACCAGCTATCACCTCGCGGTGGTCATCGACGATGCCCTGCAGGGCGTGACCGAGGTGGTGCGGGGGCAGGATTTGTTCTGGTCGACCAGCGTGCATCGGCTGCTGCAAGCGCTGCTCGGGCTGCCGCAGCCGGTCTACCGCCATCACCGCCTCATCCTTGATGGCTCGGAGCGAAAGCTGTCGAAATCGACCGAGGCCACGGGCTTGCGCGAACTCCGTGCCGGAGGGGTGACGCCGGTCGAAATCCGCCGCCGCGTCGGCCTGCCCTGAACCACCTGGCTTTGTGGGAGTTCCGCACCTTGAAAACGCGCTTCGGCGTGACTCCGCAAGGGTGGCCATGGCATGGTGGGGCGGGCCAGGGTCGGGGGAATCATGGCGTCGAAATCGCGCCCACGGCGCATCAGGCGGCGGTCGAAAAAAGGCCCGCCGAAGCAACGCGCTGCATATGCTGCCGCCGGCAAGGCGCGCAAGCCCGCCGCCAAGACGGCCGCTCCCGGCATCGTCGAGACGGCGCTGGCCACGTTCGCGCACGAGGTCCGCACGCCGTTGACCGGAATTCTTGCCATCAGCGATCTGTTGGCGACGTCCGATCTCGACGAGCGCGAACGGCGCTGGGTCGACACCATCAAGGCGGGCGCCGAACATCTTGCCAGCCTGGCGACATTGTTCGTGGATGCCGCGAGACGCGGGCGTGCCGGGTTTGATGTGCGGCAGGACTTTTTCGATCTGCGCACGCTCGCCCGCAACGCGGGCGATTCGCTGGCCGGCCGGGCAACGGCCAAGGGCCTGCAATCCCGGGTCGAGATTTCGGAGAAACTTCCGGCATTCGTGGTCGGCGATCCCGTCCGCCTGCGCGCGGCACTGGAAAACCTGATCGACAACGCCATCAAATTCACCGAACAGGGCGGCGTCGCGCTCACGGTCAAGCCGATGCGCGGCGCCAAGGGCAGGATCGAGGTTGCGTTTGCGATTTCAGACAGCGGCATCGGCCTCACGCTCAACGAGATCAAGCGCCTGTTCCGCCCGTTTTCGCAGGCCAACGTCAGTATCGCCTCGCGCTTCGGGGGCGCGGGCCTCGGTCTGTCGTCGGTGAAACAGCTCGCGCGCGCGATGGGGGGCGACATCGTGGTCGCATCACGGCGCGGTGGCGGAACCACATTCACGTTGACGGTGTCGCTGACCCGCGCCAAAGCATCGAAGGCAGCGAGTTCAGGCTTGGATGCCGATATCTCGCCGGATCATGCGCAGGGGTTGCGCATCCTCGGCGTCGAGGACAATCCGTTCGGCCGCGTCGTGCTCAACGCGGTGCTTACCGAACTCGGTCATCAGGCGGAATTCATCGGACGGGGCGAGGCTGCCACCGAACGGATCGCGCAAGGCGGCTTCGACGCGGTGCTGATGGACATGGTGTTGCCGGGCATCAACGGCATCGAGGCCATCAGGCGGATTCGCGCGCTGGGCCCGCCGTTCGGCCGCATCGCGATCATCGGGGTGTCGGGCCGGGGCGAGGACGAAGCGGCGTCGCGGGCGGCCGGCGCGGACGCCTTTCTGGTCAAGCCCGTGTCTCCGAGGGCTTTAGCGACTGCGCTGCTTGAAGCGACACGCCGTGCGGCAGTTGCGACTTGATGATCGCCGCGTTCAGCTCGCCGCCGTAAACGAAGATCGCGGCGATAAAATAGAGAAATACCAGCGCGATGATCACCGATGCAAGGCCGGCATACATCGTCACGTAGTTGTTGGCGAAGCGCGCAAGGTATTGTCCGAACACGATGCCCGACACCAGCGAGGCCACCAAGGTGAAGATGATGCCGGGCAGGATCTGCAGAAAACTCCGGCGGCCCGCTGGCACCCAGAGATGGAGAATGAACAGCGCGACGATCAGCGCCGTGATGGTGACGCCGTAGCGCGAGACGTTGAGAAATTGTTCGTTGCTCTCGACGATCAGCGGAATATGCCGCCGCGCCGCCTCCAGCATCAGCGGGCCAAGCACGATCAGGAACGCCATCGCCAGCGCCATGACGGCGGCTATCAGCGTATAGCCGATCGATTCCAGCCGTAGCCAGTACCAGCGCCGCGTTTCGATCACCGAATAGGCGCGGTTGAGCGCGATGCGCAGCGCTTCTACGCCGTTCGAGGCAAAATAGACCGCGAGCACGGCGCCGATGGTCAGGATGTCGCCGCGGGTCGTCGTCAGCACATCGTGGATCTCCCCCGAAAGCGAATCGGCGACCTGCTTCGGCCAGACCTGCAGCATCAGCCCCGCGGCCTGGTCGGCGAGTTCCTTCGACCCGAAGAAACCGGCCAGCGACGTCAGCACGATCAGGAACGGAAACAGCGCCATCAAGGTCGACAGCGCGATGTGGCTGGCGATCGCCCAGCCGTCATCGGCGAGGAACGTGTAGAACGCGTCCATGCCGACGTGAAAGATGTAGCGAATTTGCCTCACCATTAACCTTGGCCTGGAGAAGGTATTCTATTCGGCTAACCCTACCTTCTGATACTATTGAGCTAAAAGCCAGATCGTTGCGCCAAGGTTCGGCGCGGGCGATGGCGGATCGGCTTGTGCGGTGTTATGTACGGCAAATGGCTACTTTCCTGAGTACTTTCGTTCTTCCCGTTGCCGTCGCTGCCGTCGCGCTCGTGCTGCTGCTTGGTCTTATCAACATGATGCGGGGCGGATCGCCGGACCGGTCCCAGAAACTGATGCGGTTGCGGGTATTGCTGCAATTCGTCGCGATTGTCATCACCATGCTCGCGGTCTGGGCGATGGGCCGTTAGAGGAGAAAGGTATGGTCGTCCTCAATCGTATCTACACGCGAACCGGCGATGACGGCACCACCGCGCTCGGCAGCGGCGAGCGCCGTCCGAAATACGACCTGCGCATCGCTGCCTACGGAACCGTCGATGAGACCAACGCCGCCATTGGCATCGTCCGGCTCTGTCTGGCGGATGCGCGCGAACTCGATGCGATGCTGGGCCTGGTCCAGAACGATCTGTTCGATCTTGGCGCCGACCTCGCGGTGCCCCAGCGTGAGGGCAAGGCGGAACGGTTGCGAATGCTGTCGAGCCAGGTCGAACGCCTCGAGCGCGACATCGATGACCTGAATGCGCAACTTAGGCCCTTGACCTCGTTTGTGCTGCCCGGCGGTACGCCGGCCGCGGCGCATCTGCATCTGGCGCGCACAATATGCCGCCGGGCGGAACGGATGATGGTGGAACTCGCGGCCAAGCCCGACGAACCCGTCGGCGACGCCGCGATCCAGTACATGAACCGGTTGTCGGACTTCCTGTTCGTCGCCAGCCGCGCCGCCAACAATAACGGCGCCGGGGACGTGTTGTGGGTGCCCGGCCAGAACCGCTGACGGCGCCTCACCACGCCTCCTGGCGGTGATTTTTGGCCTTCGCGCGTTGACCGGGGTTGGCGGGACCTTTAGGTTCCGCGCCCAAGCCGATCAAACCTTAGAATTCAAGCGAAAGAGGGTCGATGAAGGTCCTGGTACCGGTAAAACGAGTGGTCGATTACAACGTCAAGGTCCGAGTCAAAAGCGACGGATCGGGCGTCGAGCTGTCCAACGTGAAGATGTCGATGAATCCGTTCGACGAAATCGCCGTCGAGGAGGCCCTGCGCCTGAAAGAGGCCGGCAAGGCAACCGAGGTCGTGGTCGTGTCGATCGGGCCCGCGCAGGCGGCCGAAACCATCCGGACCGGACTCGCCATGGGCGCCGACCGCGGTATCCTGGTCAAGGCGGATGGCAATGTCGAGCCGCTGGCGGTGGCAAAACTTCTCAAGGCCATCGCCGACGAAGAGAAGCCCGGCCTCGTGATTCTCGGCAAGCAGGCGATCGACGACGATAGCAACCAGACCGGCCAGATGCTGGCGGCCCTGCTCGGATGGTCGCAGGCGACCTTTGCATCCAAGCTTGAGGTCGATGGTTCCGATTTCAAGGTGACCCGCGAAGTCGATGGCGGCTTGCAAACCGTGAAATTGAAGGGACCGGCCATCGTAACCACGGATCTGCGGCTGAACGAGCCGCGTTATGCCAGCCTGCCCAACATCATGAAGGCGAAGAAGAAGCCGATCGCCGACAAGAGCGCGTCCGATTACGGCGTCGATCTCACGGCCCATCTGGAGATCCTCAAGACCTCCGAACCGCCGGGCCGCAAGGGAGGCGTCAAGGTCAAGGATGTCGCCGAGTTGGTGTCGAAGCTGAAGAACGAAGCCGGGGTTCTGTAGATGACCACGCTGTTGATTGCCGAACACGATAGTGCATCGATCAAGGACTCCACCAACAAGGCGCTGACCGCCGCCGCCGCGCTCGGCGGCGAAGTGCATGTGCTGGTGGCCGGCGAAAACGCCAAGGCTGCCGCGGACGCCGCGGCCAAGCTTGCGGGAGTGAAGAAGGTCTTGCTGGCGGATAACGCCGCCTACGCCCACGATCTCGCCGAACCGCTGGCGGCCCTGATCGTGGCGCTGGCGCCTTCCTACGACGCCTTCGTCGCGCCCGCGACCTCGCGTTTCAAGAATGTCATGCCGCGCGTGGCGGCGCTGCTCGACGTCATGCAGGTGTCGGAAATCATCAAGGTGGTTTCGCCCGATACCTTCGAGCGGCCGATCTATGCCGGCAACGCCATCCAGACCGTTAGATCGAAGGACGCCAAGAAGGTCATCACGGTGCGGACCTCGACCTTCGCGGCGGCCGGAGAGGGCGGCAGCGCGGCGTGGAAAACGCGGCCTCAGTGGCCGATCCCGGTCTCTCGAGCTTTGTCGGCGAGGAAGTTGCCAAGAGCGACCGTCCCGAACTGACCTCGGCGAAGATCATCGTCTCTGGCGGCCGCGCCATGCAGAGCCGCGAGAATTTCGCCAAATATATCGAGCCGCTGGCCGACAAGCTCGGCGCCGGCGTCGGTGCGTCGCGCGCCGCCGTCGATGCCGGTTATGCGCCGAACGACTGGCAGGTCGGTCAGACCGGCAAGGTGGTGGCGCCGGAGCTCTATGTTGCGATCGGCATTTCCGGGGCGATCCAGCATCTCGCCGGCATGAAGGATTCCAAGGTCATCGTCGCGATCAACAAGGATGAAGACGCGCCGATCTTCCAGGTCGCCGATTACGGCCTGGTCGCGGATCTGTATCAGGTGGTGCCCGAACTGACCGAGGCGATCGGCAAGCTCGGAAAGTAACGACTTGAAACGGCGCGTATGACGCGAAGAGTGGAGACCGGTACTTGGCGAGATGAAACATGTCGACCGGTGTTGATGCAGAGGGACGGGGAGGCGCGGGGCGCGCGTCGCTCCGGTGGGATGACAAAATGGCGTTTATGATCAAAAAGGTCGGCGTAATCGGTTCGGGCCAGATGGGCAACGGCATCGCACATGTCGCGGCGCTGGCCGGATTCGACGTGGTGCTCAACGACGTATCCGCCGACCGCCTGAAGTCGGGGATGGCGACCATCAACGGCAACCTGTCTCGTCAGGTCGCCAGGAAAATCATCACCGAGGATGCCCGCAAGCAGGCGCTGGAGCGGATCGTTCCCGCCGAGACCATGGATGGATTGTCCGACTGCGACCTCGTGATCGAGAGCGCGGTCGAGAAGGAAGAGGTCAAGCGCAAGATTTTTCACGACGTTTGCGCGGTGTTGAAGCCGAGCGCCATCGTCGCCTCCAATACCTCGTCGATCTCGATCACGCGGCTTGCCGCGTCCACCGACCGGCCGGAGCGCTTCATCGGCATTCACTTCATGAATCCGGTGCCGTTGATGGAACTGGTCGAACTGATCCGCGGCATTGCCACCGATGACACGACCTTCGACGCGTCCAAGGACTTTGTCGCCCGGCTCGGCAAGCACATCGCGGTGTCGGAGGATTTCCCGGCCTTCATCGTCAACCGCATCCTGCTGCCGATGATCAACGAGGCGATCTATACGCTGTATGAGGGGGTCGGAAACGTCGAGGCCATCGATGCCGCGATGAAGCTCGGCGCGCATCATCCGATGGGACCGCTCGAGCTTGCCGATTTCATCGGTCTCGATACCTGCCTGTCGATCATGCAGGTGCTGCATGAGGGTCTGGCCGACTCCAAATACCGGCCGTGCCCGCTTCTGGTGAAATATGTCGAGGCGGGCTGGCTTGGCCGCAAGACCCAGCGTGGCTTCTACGATTACCGCGGCGACAAGCCGGTTCCGACGCGCTGACGTCCAATCTCCAGCATTTCTTAACCACCGCCTTGTAAGGTGCCAGCCGGGCTGGGGAATGCGTATGGACATAACGAGTATGGTCGGCAGTCTCCTCGCTGCTCAGGCGGGTAATACGCAGCTGCAGGTCGCGACTACGATTCTGAAATCGAACGCCAATGCGGAGAAATCCGCGGTTCAGACCCTGTTGGGCGCTGGACCCCCCTCGCTTGCCAATGTCGGCCCTGGCATCGGCGGTAATATCAACGTGACGGCCTAAACCTCCCTCATAAGACAAGCGCCTGTTTACTCGGGCCGGCCGCCGCCGAGTCTTTGCTCCCAGCGCAATTCCGGGAAGATCGCCTCATCTTGCAGGATCCATCAGCGGTCCTTTTTGGGAACGCGGTCAGCGGATTCGCCGCCTCGTCGGCATTGCCCCTCATCGCGGCATGCGATAGCGAGATACCCGTCGCCGGCGTGGCGCGATGTTCCCTCAAACACCTCGTCTCAAGCACCAAGGACATCCGATGAAGTTCGCGAGTTTCAAGATCAACGGCGCCGCCAGCTGGGGCCTCATCGACGGCGCCGAAGCGGTGGACCTCGGCGCGCTCTCGCGCGACCGGTTTCCCGATCTGAAATCTGTCATCGCCGCCGGAGCGCTGAAGGAGATGGCGGCGCTTGCGGCGAAGGCCCCGCGGTATCCGCTCGCCAACATCACCTGGTTGCCGGTGATTCCCAATCCCGACAAGATCCTCTGCATCGGCCTCAATTACGAGACGCACCGCAAGGAAACCGGCCGCTCCGAGGTCGAGAACCCCACCGTGTTCGGCCGCTTCGCCAACAGCCAGACCGGGCATCTCGCCAACATCATCCGCCCGCGCGTGTCGAAGGATCTCGATTTCGAGGGCGAACTCGCCGTCATCATCGGCAGACCGGGCCGGTATATCTCGCGCAAGGATGCATGGGACCACATCGCGGGATATGCCTGTTACAATGAAGGCAGCGTCCGCGATTATCAGCGTCACACCCATCAATTCACGCCCGGCAAGAACTTTCCGGAGACCGGCGCGTTCGGCCCCTGGATGGTGACGCCGGACGAAGCCGGCGATCTGGCGCCGCTGCGGCTGCGGACCCGCCTCAACGGCCAGGTGGTTCAGGACGCGACCATCAGCCAGATGATCTTCGATATCCCGCGCCAGATCGAATATTGCTCGTCGTTCACGCGGCTGGAGCCGGGCGACGTGATCGTGACCGGTACGCCCGGCGGCGTCGGCTCAAGACGCACGCCGCCTTTGTGGATGAAGCCCGGCGATGTCGTCGAGGTCGAGATCGACCGGATCGGCCTGTTGCGCAACGGCGTCGCCGACGAAGCCTAGCGCGCCCGATCGGTTCGACGAAACGCGGCAACCCTCGCCTAGGAACCCGAAGGCGTCGTCGCCGCCGTGATCAGCTTGACCGCGTCGTCGCTGTCCCATTCCGCCGGCCCGGCAATGGTGCCGATTTCGCAGCCCTGGCCATCGACCAGCACCGAGGTCGGCATGCCCAGCGCCCGGCCTATCGCTTTAAGATCCTGAAAAACCTTGGCTTTTTTGTCGCTAAAGTAGCTGAGCCGGCTCAGATTGGCCTCTTTCAGGAAAGTCCTGGGCTTTTCGGGGTCGCGGGTATCGATATTGATCGCGACCACCTCGAAACCCTTGCCGCCGAGCCGGGTCTGGAGGCGGTCCAGGGCGGGCATTTCCTTGCGGCAGGGCACGCACCAGGTCGCCCACAGGTTCACCAGTACCGTGCGGCCGCGCCAGTCCGAGAGCTTCCTGGGCTTGCCGTCGCCGTCTTCGAAGGCGAGGTCCGGCAGCCGCAGCGGCGCGGTCGCCATGGTGAGGGCGGCAACCTCGCCATGGGCCAGGGGCGCGAGCTTGCGCGAAAGGTCGACCGCCGCGCCGCAGGCCGAATCGCCCACCGCGTTGCGCTTCAGCCCGCCAATCCCGTATATCCCGGCAAATCCAATCGCCGTCCCGACCAGGACCGCCCCGATGACATAGGGAATCCGGCGCGTGGGGGCCGGGGCAGGCGAGGGTCGTTCGGGCATATCGTTTGTCATCCTGTATCAGATACGGCTATGCAGGGCTTCGGTTGCGCCACTGACGGCAGACGGCGTGTTCACGGGCGCGGGCGATGAGCGGCAGGCAAGAGTAATAGGTCATGAGTAACGGGTCATGAGCAACAAGATGTGGGGCGGCCGGTTCACCGCGCGTCCGGACGCGATCATGGAGGAAATCAACGTCTCCATCGACGTCGATCGCCACCTTTACGCCCAGGACATCGCCGCGTCCAAGGCCCATGCCGCGATGCTATCGGCGCAGGGCATTATTACGGCCAACGATGCGAAAAATATTGCCAAGGGTCTAGACACGATTTTGTCAGAAATCGGCAAGGGATCGTTCGATTTCAAGCGCGCGCTCGAGGACATTCACATGAATGTCGAAAGCCGGCTCAGTGAGCTGATCGGGCCCGCCGCGGGACGGCTGCACACCGCGCGGTCGCGCAACGACCAGGTCGCAACCGATTTTCGGCTGTATGTCCGCGACACCATCGACGAGACGGATGCCGCGCTCGCTTCTTTGCAGCGCGCGCTGGCGGCGCGGGCGCTCGAACATGCCGCGACCGTGATGCCCGGATTCACGCATCTGCAGACCGCGCAGCCGGTGACCTTCGGGCACCACCTGCTCGCCTATGTCGAGATGGCGGCGCGCGATCGCGGCCGCTTTGCCGACGCGCGCAAGCGCCTGAATGAATTGCCGCTCGGCGCCGCGGCGCTGGCCGGCACATCGTTCCCGATCGATCGCGCGGCAACCGCCAAGGCGCTGGGGTTCGACCGGCCGATGGCCAATTCGCTCGATGCGGTCTCGGACCGCGATTTCGTGATCGAGACGCTGTCGGCGGCGGCGATCACGTCGGTGCATCTGTCGCGCTTCGCCGAGGAAATCGTGATCTGGACCTCGCCGCTCGTAGGGCTGGTGCGGCTTTCCGACAAGTTCACCACCGGCTCCTCGATCATGCCGC
Source organism: uncultured Alphaproteobacteria bacterium (assembly GCA_963753875.1). Classification (GTDB taxonomy): domain Bacteria; phylum Pseudomonadota; class Alphaproteobacteria; order Rhizobiales; family Xanthobacteraceae; genus Bradyrhizobium. Next base: position 34,602 of record CAVWDY010000023.1, read on the forward strand.
AGAAGCGCAACCCGGACGCGGCCGAACTGGTTCGAGCCAAAACCGGTAGAGTGATCGGCGCGTTGACTGCATTGCTGATTGTGATGAAGGGCTTGCCGCTCGCCTATCAAAAGGACATGCAGGAAGACAAGCAGGGCGCGATGGAGGCGTTCGGCGCGCTCTCGCTGGCCGTGCGGGCGATGACCGGAATGGTCGCCGACATGGTGCCGGACGAGGCACGGATGAAAGCCGCGGCCGGGGAAGGCTACGCCACCGCCACCGATCTGGCAGACTGGCTGGTGCGGACGCTGAAAATGCCGTTCCGCGATGCCCACCACGTCACCGGGCGCATCGTCGCCAAGGCATCCGGCGATGGCGTCGCGTTGCATGAGTTGCCGTTGAAGGCGATGCAGGCGATTGAGCCGAAGATCACCGCCGAAGCGCTGGCGGTGCTGTCGGTCGAGGCCTCCGTGAAGAGCCGCACAAGCTTTGGCGGCACCGCCCCGAAGAACGTGGCGGCGCAGGCCAAGGCCTGGCTCAAGCGGCTGGAAAAAGAGCAAAATTTGGGCTGAGCCACAATTCTCGCAGGAAATTCAGCTACCCACAGCTCTCGCCAGAACAAGTCAATCTTTGTAAGGTGCCGCCGCATTGGGGATTTTGACGTGACGAGCAACGACCGCCCAAAATATCAGGGATGGGCCCTCATTCTGCTGGGCGCGACCGCGCTTGTGCTCGGAGGCTGCGGGCGCAAGGGGCCGCTCGATTTGCCGCCGACCGCGTCGTCGCAGCCGGCCGCCGCCGTCCAGAGCGATCCCGCGGCCGCTCAGGCGAGCAAGCCAAGCGTGTTCGATCCAAGCTATGGAGCCAACGCGCCGCCGACCGCCCCCAAAGGTCCGAAGAAACCGTTCGTTCTCGACCCGCTGCTGAATAGCAACTGAGCAACTGAGCAACTGAGCCTGGTGCGGTGGATTTGACATTCGCTACAGTTTTTCCGCGAATCCGCCTGGCGAATGTCAAATCCAGAGCCGCACCAGAATTATATTTTGCTAGTGTTCCTCTAGTTCTAACATTCGCAAAAGGGCTCGCCGCAACGGGATGCGAATGTTAGAATTGGAACGCTAGCCATGAATCACTTCGACTATCGCAACGGCGTGCTTCACGCCGAGGCGGTGAATCTCATCACACTGGCGGAAGCAGTCGGCACGCCGTTCTATTGCTATTCGACCGCGACCCTGGAGCGCCATTACCGGGTGTTCAGCGACGCCTTCGCCGGTGAGAAGTCGCTGGTCTGCTACGCCATGAAGGCCAACTCCAACCAATCGGTGCTGCGCACGCTGGCAAAACTCGGCGCCGGCGCGGACGTGGTTTCGGGCGGCGAATTGAAGCGCGCGCTGGCCGCGGGCATCCCACCTGCGAAGATCTTATTCTCCGGCGTTGGCAAGACCGAAGCCGAGTTGCGCTCGGCGCTGGCCGCGGACATCCTCTCCATCAATGTCGAATCCGAGCCCGAACTCGAACTGCTGTCGCGGCTGGCGGGCGAGCAGGGACGGGTGGCGCGGGTTTCGGTTCGGGTCAATCCCGACGTCGATTCCGGCTCGCATGCGAAAATCTCGACCGGCAAGTCCGAGAACAAGTTCGGCGTGCCGCTGGAGCGCGCGCGTGCGGTCTACGCCCGCGCGGCAAAGCTGCCCGGCATCCGCGTGACCGGCGTCGACATGCATATCGGCAGCCAGATCACGGATCTCGTGCCGCTGGAGGCCGCCTTCAGGCTGCTCGCCGAACTCGTGCAGACGCTGCGCGCCGACGGCCACACCATTTCGCATGTCGATTTCGGCGGCGGCCTTGGCATTCCCTATCATGCGGATCGCGAAGCGCCGCCGCTGCCTTCCGCCTACGCCGCCGCGGTCAAGCGGGTGACGCATAATCTCGGCTGCACGCTGGTGTTCGAGCCCGGTCGATTGATCGTCGGCAATGCCGGGATTCTGGTGACGCGCGTAATCTATGTGAAGCACGGCGACGCCAAGAATTTCGTCATCATCGACGCGGCGATGAACGACCTGATCCGCCCCACTCTGTATGAGGCCCATCACGACATCCTGCCGATCCGCACACCCGCGCCAGGCACGCCAGCCATCGTCGCCGACGTGGTCGGGCCGGTCTGCGAAAGCGGCGACTATCTCGCGCTCGGGCGAGACATGCCTGAGCCGAAGGCCGGCGATCTCCTGGCCATCATGACCGCCGGCGCCTATGGCGCGGTGCAGTCGGGTACCTACAACACCCGCGCGCTGGTGCCGGAAGTCCTGGTCAAGGACGACCAGTACGCGGTGGTGCGGCCGCGCGTCGAGGTCGAGACCCTGATCGCGATGGACAAGCTTGCGCCGTGGTTGTGAGCGCCGTTACCTTGCGGCGTGAGCGCCTTTGCCTCCGACTACCACGCCGGCCGCCTTTTCGATCGGCTTGATCGCGGTCGTGAAATCGGACTCCGCGCCCATTTCGCGGATCACCACTTCCCACAGACGTCCGACCGCTTCGGCAACCTCCATCGATAGTCCCAGCGATTTCGCCTCTTCGAGGCAAAGCCGCACGTCCTTGACCATCAGGCCGGTGGCAAAGCCGTAGTCGAAGCTGCGCGGCAGGATTGAACGGGGAAACTTGTCGCGGCTCGCCGTGTTCATGCCGGAGCCCGCATTGATCACGTCGATCATCACGGCGGGATCGAGGCCCGATTTGACGCCCATCACGACGGCCTCGGAAGTAGCCACCACGGCGGTCGCCGACAACAGATTGTTGGCAAGCTTCATGGTCTGCGCCGAGCCGGGCTTCTCGCCGATGAAGAATACCTTGCCGATCACGTCGAGCGCAGGTTTCACCGCTTCGAAATCGGCGCGGGGGCCTGAGACCATGACGGCGAGCGTGCCCTTTTCGGCGCCGCCGACGCCGCCGCTGACGGGACTGTCGAGCTGCACGAGGTTGCGCTTCGCCAAAAGGTCGTGAATCCGCACCGCCATGTGCGATCCGACGGTGGAGAGATCGACGAAGCGTTTGACGCGCTTGCCTTCGATCACCCCGTCCTTTCCGGTCGCCACCTCGAGCGAGGCCTGCAGCGAGGGCAGGCTCGCCAGCACGGTTTCGGCGCGGTCGGCGACGTCTTTCGGCGAGGACGCGGCTCGCGCGCCGAGCGTAACCAGCCTGTCCACGGCTTCCTTGCGCTGGTCGAAGACCACGAGCCGGTGCTTGGCCTCGATCAGGCGGCGGGCCATGGGGAAGCCCATGTTGCCCAGGCCGATGAATCCGATTTCCATGGTGTTCCGCCTTAGCCCTTGTCGAGTTCGGCGAATACTTCGCGCGCGATCCGGAAACTGTCGACGCCCGCGGGAATGCCGGCATAGATCGCCACCTGCATGAAGACTTCGCGAATCTCGTCGCGGCTGACGCCGTTGGTCAGCGCACCCTTGATGTGCGCCCGCAATTCGTGCGGCCGGTTGAGGATCGAGATCATGGCGAGATTGAGCATGCTGCGGGTCTTGCGCGGCAGCTCCTCGCGGCCCCATACCGCGCCCCAGCAATATTCGGTGACCAGCTCCTGAAATGGCTTGTTGAAGTCATCGGAGCTTTTCAGCGCGTTGGCGACATAGGCCTCGCCCAGCACCGCTTTCCGAATCTCCAGTCCCTTGTCGTGCGTCTTCTTGTCCATGTCGTTTCCTTGAGCGCGTTTTGATGGTTCCGTGGCCGACGTTACGAGGTCATGGCCGCGCAGTCACGCCTTCGTGTTATGCGTATTTCCGGGTGTGGGTCACCCGTCCTGCGTGGGTGCCTCACTGCCGCCGTTGTGCTAGGATGTTGTTGGGGCAACCTGGAGAGTTTATTGAGCGGCGCCACCCCCGACCCGTCGGAGCCAGTGCAAAACCCTGATGCCGTCTCGCGGCTGCGGCTGACGCAGGCCTTGCGGCGGGCCGAATATGCGATCGCGTGGGAGCGAAGCTGGCCGCTTTTGGCCCGGTTTTTGACCGTAGCCGGGTTGTTTCTGGTGGTTTCCTGGGCTGGCCTTTGGCTGGCGCTGCCGTTCCTGGCCCGCGCCATCGGGCTCGGCCTGTTCGCGGCTTTGGCGCTGGCCGCGCTGTTTCCGCTGGTCTGGTTTCGCTGGCCGAGCCGGCAGGAGGCTCTCGGCAGGCTCGATCGCGGCACCGGCATCCGCCATCGCCCGGCCACGGCGCTGACCGATACGCTGGCTACGCAGGATCCGATCGCGCTGGCGCTGTGGCGTGCGCAGCGCGAGCGCACATCGGCATCGATCAAGCGCATCCGCGCCGGCCTGCCGTCCCCGCGGCTGGCGATCCACGATCCCTGGGCGCTGCGCGCGTTGATCGTGGTGATGATGGTCGCGACCTATATTGCCGCCGGCGACGAACGCAGGATGCGGGTCGCCGCCGCCTTCGACTGGAACGGCGTGCTGTCGGCGGCCAATATCAGGGTCGATGCATGGGTGACGCCGCCGCTTTATACCGGCAAGCCGCCGGTCATTCTGTCGGCGGCGAACAAGGAAGCCGCCATACCGATGGCGGGGCCGCTGGCGGTCCCGGCAGGCAGCACGCTGATCGTGCGCTCGAGCGGCGGCGCCCTCGATGTCGTGGCCGGCGGCGGCGTGACCGAAGCGGCGCCCACCGAGCAGGCGCCCAAGGGTACCAACGAGAAGCGTTTTACCATCAAAGGCGACGGTACGGCGCACGTTCGCGCGCCCTCCGGTCAGCCGCAGTGGAAGTTCAGCACCACGCCCGACCGACCCCCGACCATCGCGCTCGCGAAAGACCCAGAGCGCCAGGCCCGCGGCTCGCTGCAGCTTTCCTACAAGATCGAGGATGATTACGGCGTCACCGAAGCCCGGGCGCTCCTTGCAGCCCGCCGCGCCGACGCGGCGAAGGGTGTCGAGCCGCGGCCGTTGTTCGACCCGCCGCAATTTTCGCTGGTGCTGCCGAATGCGCGGACCCGCAATGGCGTAGGCCAGACCGTCAAGGACCTCAGCGAGGATCCCTATGCCGGCGCCGACGTCACGCTGACGCTGACCGCCAAGGACGAGGCCGGCAATGAGGGACGCAGCGAGCCGTTCAGCATGCGCCTGCCGGAGCGGCTGTTCACCAAGCCCCTGGCGCGGGCGCTGATCGAGCAGCGCCGCATTCTGGCGCTCGACGCCAACCGGAATGCGCAGGTTTTTGACGCGCTCGACGCGCTGATGATCGCGCCGGAATTGTTCATGCCCGAGGTCGGTCAGTATCTCGGCCTGCGCAGTGTCGCGCGGCAGCTCGAACTGGCGCGGACCGACGATGCCATGCGCGAGGTGGTCGCGAGCCTCTGGGCGCTCGCCGTCACCATCGAGGATGGCAACATCACCGATGTGGACAAGGCGCTGCGTGCTGCGCAGGAGGCGCTCAAGCAGGCGCTGGAAAGGGGCGCCAGCGACGAGGAGATCAAGAAACTCACCCAGGACCTGCGCGCGGCGCTGGATAATTTCATGCGCCAGCTCGCCGAACAGCTGCGCAACAATCCGCAGCAACTGGCGCGGCCGCTCGACCCCAATACAAGGGTGATGCGCCAGCAGGATCTCAACAACATGATCGAGCGCATGGAGCGGCTGTCGCGCTCCGGCGACAAGGACGCCGCCAAGCAGACTGCTCGAACAGCTGCAGCAGATGCTGGAGAACCTGCAACTCGCGCAGCCCGGCCAGTCCGGCGACGGCGACATGGAGCAGGCGCTGAACGAGCTCGGCGACATGATCCGCAAACAACAGCAATTGCGCGACAAGACCTTCAAGCAGGGCCAGGATTTACGGCGCGACCGGCAGCGCGGCAAGCAGGGCGATCAGGGCATGAGCGACCTGCAGCAGGATCAGCAGGGCCTGCGCGACCGGCTCAGGAAATTGCAGGACGAACTCGCCAAGCGCGGCATGGGGCAGGGCCAGCGCGGCGAGAAGGGGCAGCAGGGCCAAAAGGGCCAGCAGGGTCAGGACGGCGAGCCGCAACAAGGCGATGGCGAGGATGGTCTCGGCGAAGCCGACAATGCGATGGGCGACGCCGGCGGCAAGCTCGGCGAGGGCAACGCCGATGGCGCGGTGGATTCGCAAGGCAAGGCGCTGGACGCGCTGCGCAAGGGCGCCCAGAGCCTCGCTGAAGCCATGCAGCAGGGCGACGGCGAAGGCCAGAGCGACGGTCCCGGCAACCGCGCGGGCCGCCAGCAGAGCGGCGGCAACCAGAGCGATCCGCTCGGTCGCCCCCTGCACGGGCGTGAATTCGGCGACGACCTGACGGTGAAGATTCCCGGTGAAATCGACGTGCAGCGGGTGCGCCGGATCCTGGAAGAGCTCCGCCGCCGCCTCGCCGATCCCCAGCGCCCGCAGATCGAACTCGATTACATCGAGCGGCTGCTGAAGGATTATTAGGGTTTTCTTGTTTGGGTCCGCAGCACCGGGTTGGTCCCGCCTGCCGCTAGCTGTGCTTTCGCGCGGCCAGCGCATCAGCGACCGCGGTGCGGATATCGGCCACTGAAAACGGCTTGGTGATGACGTCATGGGCGATGGCGTTGAGGCCCGAGGCGCGTTCGCGCTGGTCGGCAAAGCCCGTCATCAACAAAATGGTCAGGTCGGGAAAGTCGCGGGCGGCCGCCAGCGCCAGCGCGATCCCGTCCATGACAGGCATCTGGATATCGGTCAGCAGGAGATCGAACGCGCCCTGTTCGTTGCCGAGGATCTCCAGCGCTTCGGCGCCGTCTTGGGCGGTGACAACGTCATGGCCATCCATTGCAATGGCGCGCGCCACCAGCATGCGCATGGAATTCTCATCGTCGGCGATCAGCACGCGCGGCATCGAGGCACTCGTTTCGTGACTGAGATATCGGGCGGTCTCGCTCATACATGGCCGCCGGCGAAATCCCGCTTGCTGAAGAAGCGCACATCGATGTTACGCCCTTCCGGCGGCGGCGAAGCCAGCCGCGACTTGAACGAGGCTTTTTCGCCGGGTCTCAGCACCGGCTGTTCCAGTACCGTATTCCAGGCGTAGATCTCGGCGCCCTGCGCGTCGCGAACGCTGAAACGCAGCCGTGGCAATTCCACGGGTTTGCTGGCTTCGCCTGTGATGACACCCTCGATCACCAGCACCGGTTTGCCTTCCACCGTCTCGGAAGTGATCTTGACGTCCTTGAACCGCAGTCCGCGCAGATTGACGTCGAGGCCGGCCAATTTGTAGAACGCGGCGGTCTGCGGCAGCAACCGCACCACGTCGACGCGCCAGATCAAAAGCGCCAGCACCAGCGCCCCCATGGCGGCGCAGGCCGTGGGCAGACTGACGGACGGCTTTCGCGGCCCGCGAAGCAGGGCCTTCGGTCTCAACAGCGTTCGGAGCCACGAGGAGCGTTGGCGGCCGGCATCGTCGTGCAGATCGTTTCGGGCAGTAGACGGCCAGTCCGCGTCCTTGGCCGAGGCCGGCCAGTCGCCTGCGATCGAGGGGCTGTCGACGACCGGGGTTTCCTGCGCCTCGCCCTCCTCGCGCGCGAGAGCCTCCCATTCGGCGGCGGCATCCTGATCGGCGTCCTGTCGGCTGGCCTCCGCCAGCGCAGGCACCTGCGCTGCGATTTCGGTCGCATCCTCCGGCCGCGCCAACCAGACCTCCTTGCAGCGGGAACACCGCACGGTGCGGCCAGCCGCGCCCAAAGTAGCCAAATCAATGGCATAGGACGTTGAACAATGAGGGCAAATGATGTGCATGGAGCCAGTCTCCACAATGACGCTGCCAGTGCCGCTTTGCCTCCGAAGTTCGCATCAGAACGAACCGCGGGGTTTGCGAACTTCGGAAGCGGGGCACTAGAATGCTACAAGGCGACCGTTAACGAATCGGAAACCATAAACGAAGCAAAACCACTTTGTTTGGTTCGCGGCCGCAGCGAAACCAGCGGCCCTGGGGCAACGGTTTCAGGTTTCCGGTCGCGCCCCTCATCGAACGGAGCTGAGCTTGGTTCGGTTCGAAAATGTCGGATTGCGTTACGGGCTGGGCCCGGAGATTTTGCGCGACCTCAATTTCCTGATTCCCGCCCATTCGTTCCAGTTTCTCACCGGTCCGTCGGGCGCCGGCAAAACCTCGCTTTTGAAGCTGTTGTTTTTGTCGCTGCGGCCGACCCGCGGCCTGGTCAACCTGTTCGGCCATGACGTCTCGCTGCTCGGAAAGGATGAAATCGCCGACCTGCGCAAGCGGATGGGAATCGTATTGCAGGACTTCCGGCTGCTCGACCACATGACCACCTATGAAAACGTCGCGCTGCCGTTCCGGGTGATGGGCCGGGCGGAGTCGAGCTATCGCAAGGAGGTGATCGATCTCCTGAAATGGGTCGGTCTCGGCGAACGAATGGACGCGCTGCCGCCGATCCTGTCGGGCGGCGAGAAGCAGCGGGCGGCGATCGCACGCGCGGTGATTTCGCGGCCGCATCTGCTATTGGCGGACGAGCCGACCGGCAACGTCGATCCGACCCTGGGGCGGCGATTGCTGCGGCTTTTCATCGAGCTGAACAGGTCCGGGACCGCGGTCATTATCGCGACCCATGATATGACCCTGATGGATCAATATGATGCGCGGCGGCTGGTGCTGCATCAGGGACGGCTGCATATCTATGAATAGGACCGATCACCAGCTTGGCCCGTTGATGGACCTCGGACGCGAGCGTCCGCAGGTGCCGGCGCGGGCGCGCAATATGTCGCCGATCGTGCCCCGCGCCTCGATCGCCGGTCGCGCGCTGGTCGCGGTCGTCGCCATCATGACCTTCCTCGCATCGATTACCACCGGCGCCGTGCTGCTGGTGAGTGCGTCGGCGGCGGAGTGGCAATCGGAGGTCGCGACCGAAATCACCATTCAGGTGCGCCCCGCGCCGGGGCGCGATCTCGACCGCGACGCGGCGGCGGTCGCTGAAGCGGTACGGGCGCAGTCCGGCATCGTCGAGATCCGGCCTTTCACCAGGGAGGAATCCGCCAAACTGCTGGAGCCGTGGCTCGGCAGCGGGCTTTCGCTCGACGATCTGCCGGTGCCGCGCGTGATTGTCGCGCGGGTGCAACCGGGAACCACGCTCGATCTGGAGGCGCTGCGCCGGCGGGTAACGCGGGTGACGCCCTCGGCCAGCGTCGACGATCACCGCGCCTGGATCGAGCGGATGCGGTCGATGACCGGCGCTACCGTGATCGCCGGCATCGGGATCCTGGCACTGGTGATTATCGCCACCATCATTTCGGTGTCGTTCGCGACACGCGGTGCGATGGCGGCGAATCGCCCGATCGTCGAAGTTCTGCACTTCGTGGGCGCAGGGGACCGCTATATCGCCAACAGGTTCCTGCGGCATTTTCTTCGGCTGGGTCTGGAAGGCGGGGTCATCGGCGGTGGCATCGCCATGCTCCTTTTCGGGTTCTCCGAATCGATCGCCGGCTGGTTCTCGGGCACCCCGGTCGGCGACCAATTCGTCGCGCTACTGGGGACATTTTCGCTGCGTCCCTCGGGTTATCTGGCGCTGGCGGCGCAGGCGGTGTTGATCGCAGCGATCACGGCCTGGGCATCGCGGCGAACGCTGTTCGCCACGCTCGACGACATCGATTGACGCGGCATCGATCGTGCCTTCCGGACTCCACTTCGTCCGAAAAGCCTCTAGTGTGGTGGTTCAGAAGTTCTCATCATCGGTGGGGCGAGTCCGTCGTGAGAACTTCTGAACCAAAACCACACTAGAATCATAGATTTCTAGTGTCCTTTCGAACCCGAAGTTCGCAAAAGTGGGTGCTGCAAGGGAGTGCGAACTTCGGGTTCGGGACACTAGACTTGAACGGGGAAGGATCACCAGATCAGCATGAACCGGCCGCCCGACGATAAATCGCCCGCCGCGCCGATTACCGCGCCGCGGAGCGGGCTGCGCGCAACGATCGTCGCGGTGTTGGCGACCGCGTTCGTGGCTGCCGCGACCGGCTTCGTCGGGTTTCTTTCGCAGTTGCGCGGGGCCGAAACCAGGCCTAGCCGCACGGCCGACGGCATCGTGGTGCTCACCGGCGGGTCATCGCGCGTGTCCGACGCAATGGAGTTGCTGGCCGACGGCTACGGCAAGCGCCTATTGATCTCCGGCGTACATCCGACCAATGCCGCAAGCGACATTTCACGTTCACTGACCGACAATCAGTCGTTGCTGAGCTGCTGCGTCGATCTCGACCGCTCCGCGGTCAATACCCGCAGCAACGCGGCGGAGACGCGGCGCTGGGCGCACGAGCGGCGCTTCAAGTCGCTGATCGTGGTGACATCGAACTACCATATGCCGCGGGCGATCGTCGAATTGTCGCATGCGATGCCCGATATCACCCTCATTCCATTCGCGGTGGTCGGCGACAAATGGCGCGACGAGCCCTGGTGGACGAATGGCGCGACAGTGCGGCTGCTGCTGTCGGAATATGTCAAATACGTCGCCGCCGAAGTGCGGGTGCGTCTGGCCGATGCCGGTCTCGAAATGATGCGCGAGGTCGCGGAGCCGCCGACCAATTCCCTCGCGCCGCGCAAACCGGCGACGGCTCAAGCCAACTGATCGGGTTATCGATGGTCTCCATTTTCCTGCGTTCGCTGATCTACAACGTGTTGTTCTATCTGATGCTGGTGTTTTGGGTGATCGTCGGAATCCCGACCTTCCTGATGCCCCGCTCCGGCATCTTGACCGTTGCCCGATATTGGGCGCGCAGCAGCATCTGGCTGATGCGCGTGGTCTGCAATATCAAGGTGGAGTATCGCGGGCTCGCGAAAATTCCAAAGGGGCCGCTGATCGTCGCGTCGAAGCATCAGTCGACGTGGGAAACCTTCGCGCTGCTGCAGTTCTTCGATCAGCCGCTGTTCATCCTCAAGCGCGAGCTGAGATGGATTCCGTTTTTTGGCTGGTACCTGATCAAGTCGAACATGATCGGGGTCGATCGCTCTGCCGGCGGCCGCGCGCTGCTGCAGATGGCGCGCCGCGCCGGCGAGCAAGTGCGGCGCGGCCGTCAGTTGATCATCTTTCCGGAGGGCACGCGAACGCCCGTTGGCGCGCCGCCGCACTACAAGACCGGCGTCGCCCAGATCTATGTCGATTGCGGCGTGGCCTGCGTGCCGGTGGCGCTCAATTCGGGACTGTTCTGGCCGCGCCGGACCTTCATGCGCTATCCGGGAACGCTGGTGGTCGAGTTCCTCGATCCGTTGCCGCCCGGCCTGTCGCGCCGGGAATTTATCGCGCAAATCTCAACCGTGATCGAGGACGCCACCAACCGGCTGGTCGAGACGGCGCGTCGCGAGCAGGCGCAGTTGTTCGATCGCGCGCCAGGTTCGGCTTCGGTGAAGGCGTAAGATCGTTGCTGCTTGCCATGGATCACGATCCGATTGGATTGAATCGGATCGTGATCTCATAACAACGGCGGCAGCCATCGACTCACTGCGTCATCCTGAGGTGCGAGCGAAGCGAGCCTCGAAGGATGGCAACATGCAAAGACTCGCGACCATCCTTCGAGGCCCGCGCAAAGAGCGCGGGCACCTCAGGATGACGATCATTATCTGGTGCCATCGGTATCATCACTTTAGTTTGAGCATGATCTTTTTCGGAAAACCGGTTGCCACTTTTCCGGATCATGCCTCCGGGGGATGACGTCACCGATGCAGGGACGTTTCATCGTGCAGCATGAGCGCGAGCTGATGCAATTGCGGGTCGCGGAAGCCTTGCGCCTCGATCGACTTGACGGTCGAAATAACATAGTCGCGGTTGTTTCCCGAGCGGCCGTGTCCCTGCCGGACGTAGCGCAGCTGTTCGGCCAGCGAGAGCCGTCCGGCATACTGGACGTGGCCACGATCGACCACATAGGCGAGCGCGCTGACCCGCTGCCGGGCCTCGTTTTCCAGCCAGACCGAACGCATCACTTCGCGATAGACATTGGTGGTCTGCTCGCGGCTGCGCAAATAATCCACGGTGTCGTCGCGCCGCCTGGCCGCGACCCTGAAGGCGATGCCGCGACAGGCGCCGCCGCGGTCGAGGCCAAGCACGAGGCCGGGCTTTTCCGGCGTCCCGCGATGGTCAAACGAATAGACGCACAATGCGCGATGTTCGCCAATCAGCCGCGCGGGAACTTGTTCGGCGAACTCGAACCCCGGCCGCCACATCAGCGACCCATAGCCGAACACCCACAGGTCGTCTTTGGACAGTTCCGCTTTGGACAGGATATCAGCTGACATATTCCGCACGGCTATCAGAACAACGGAGCGAAACGAAGCGGAAATTCCGCCCTGACTGACCGCTTACATTTGACAAAATCGTCAGCCAATGGTCGCTCTATGACCGACATGACCCTCGCACCCCGCCGACGCCCGCTTTGGGGCCTTTTCCTGATGCCCGTCCTGCTCCTGATCGCCGCCGCGGCATGGAGTGCGTTCTGGTTCTTTGCCGCCTCCCAGGCCGAGGTGAAGGCCGACGCCTGGCGCGCGCAGGAGGCGAAATCGGGCCGGGTCTACGATTGCGCGAGGCGGACGGTGGCCGGTTTCCCGTTCCGCCTCGAAGTACGCTGCGACGGCGCCAGCGTGTCGCTGATATCGCAGACCGCGGGCCAGGGCGCGGGTGAGAGGCCGGTCACGGCCAATCTCGGCGAGATCCTCGTGGTCGCGCAGGTCTACGATCCGAAATTGCTGATCGCGGAATTCGCGGCGCCTGCGACGATCTCCAATTCCCGCGGGATGCCTTCGATGCTGGTCAACTGGAGCAAGGCTCGCTCCAGCGTGGTGGGATTGCCGGCCATTCCACAGCGGGCCTCCATCGTTTTCGATGACGCATCGATCGACCGCATCAATGGATCGGTACAGGTCCCGCTGGCGCGCGCGAAGCATGTCGAACTGCACGGCCGTCTTGCGGAGGGTGCGCCGCTCGACCATCCCGTGATCGAAACCATTCTGAGGATTGAAGCGGGCAGTGTGCAGGAGGTGCACCCGCTGCTCGCGCAGCCGTTCGATGCGGAGGTGCGGACGACGCTGAGCGGTCTGAAGGATCTCGCGCCAAAGCCCTGGCCCGACCAATTCCGCGAATTGCAGGCCGGCGGCGGGCATGTCGAGATCGTGCAATCCCGCATCCAGCAGGGCGATCTGATCGCGGTTGCCGCCGGTACGCTCGGGCTCAGCCCGCAGGGACGTCTCGACGGCGAGTTGCAGATGACGGTTGCCGGCATCGAGCAGGTGATCCCGGCGCTCGGCATCGAGAAGATGCTCGATGAGGGCGTGCCGCAGGCAACGCTCGACCGCGTCGCGCCGGGCGTCAAGACCCAGGATGTCAGCAATCTGCTTGGCGCGCTGGACCGGGCGATTCCCGGCCTCGGCAAGGTGGTCAGGCAAAACGCCAATGTCGGCGTCGCCGCCGGCATTAACGCGCTCGGCAAGGAAGCGGTGCTGGAAGGCAGGAAGGCGCGGGCCTTTCCGCTGCGCTTTGTCGACGGCGCCGTGTATCTCGGCCCGCTGAAGGTGGGGCAGACGCCGCCGCTGTATTGAGGGTGTGGACTCATAAGCAGGTAGCCGGATGCGAAAAGCATGGGCAGGGCGGCGCCATCGGCCCGCAAAGGCCGATCGCGCCAGCTGCGACTGCTCTGAATTTACTTCCGCCTTCGGGGCACGGCGGACATGGCGGACTTGCTGCTGGCTCGACCCGGTCGCGATTGACCCGACGCGGACATGGGGCTAGGGGAATTCGCGGAACAGAAGCGGTGAGCTTGTCGATGAATTCGGCCGGCGTATTCCTGGGCGCGCCAGTCGCGATTGCTTTGCTCGTTACGAAATGGGGTACGACGCCATGGCCACCGATTGAGCCAGATCAATGCGGGCTCCAGGCGCGCGGCTAGCCACAGTAGCAAACTGCTGATCGATAATCCGATGCGGCTATACTGGCCCGAACAACGCTCATGATGCGCCCGCGCGGGGCAGGGCGGCGGTTAGGTGATTTTGGAGAACAACGGACGTGACCAAGACGATCAAAGTAGCCGTTGCCGGCGCCGGCGCGTTCGGCATCAAACATCTCGACGGCATCAAAAACATCGACGGCGTCGACGTGGTGTCCCTGGTCGGCCGCAGGCTCGAGCCAACCAGGGAAGTCGCGGCCAAATATGGCATCGCGCATGCCGCCACCGACCTCGCCGACAGCCTGGCGCTCAAGGAGGTCGATGCCGTGATCCTCTGCACGCCCACCCAGATGCACGCGGCGCAATCGATCGCCTGCCTGAAGGCCGGCAAGCATGTGCAGGTCGAGATTCCGCTCGCCAATTCCTGGCGCGATGCGCAGGCTGTCGTCGATTTGCAGAAAGAGACCGGACTGGTCGCAATGTGCGGGCATACCCGTCGTTTCAACCCCAGCCATCAATGGGTGCACCGGAAGATTGTCGCCGGGGACTTCAACATCCAGCAGATGGATGTGCAGACGTTCTTCTTCCGCCGCTCGAACATGAATGCGCTCGGTCAACCCCGCAGCTGGACCGACCACCTGCTCTGGCACCACGCTGCCCACACCGTGGACCTGTTCGCCTACCAAACGCGCTCGTCCATCGTGAAGGCCAACGCGATCCAGGGGCCGATTCACCCGACGCTCGGGATCGCGATGGATATGTCGATCCAGCTCAAGGCCGCCAACGGTGCGATCTGCACGCTCAGTCTTTCGTTCAACAACGACGGCCCCCTCGGGACTTTCTTCCGCTATATCGGCGACACCGGCACCTACATCGCGCGCTACGACGACCTCGTCAACGGCAAGGAAGAGAAGATCGACGTATCCAAGGTCGACGTGTCGATGAACGGGATCGAGCTGCAGGATCGCGAATTCTTCGCCGCCATCCGCGAGGACCGCGAACCCAATGCGAGCGTCGCTGAGGTGTTGCCGTGCTATCGGGTACTGCACGGTCTTGAGCAACAGCTCGCTGTCGGCTGAAGCCGGCGCGCCGTGCCTAAGCGGCCTTATGCACCTTGTCGCGGAAGCTGCGCGGCGACACGCCCGTCGCCCCGCAAAACACCCGGCTGAAATAGGCCGGGTCGTTGAAGCCGAGCGCGTAGGCGATCGTCGAGATCGGCAGGTTGGTGTAGACGAGATTGCGCCGCGCCTCGCGGATGACCCGCTCGAGGATCAGATGCGACGCCGCGTGCCCGGTCGCCGAACGGGCCATGCGGCTTAGATGCGTTGATGTGATCGACAGCGCGGACGCATAGTCGGACACGGTCCAGTGCTGCAGGAAGTGCTGTTCAAGCAGCGCCTCGAACCGCTGGAGCAGGTTGGATTTCACCGTGCCGACCGGCATCCGCCGGTTGCCGGCCAGCTCGCGCGCGACAAGGCCGATCAAGGCTCCGGACAAAGCCCGCAGGATGTGCGCCCTGGCAAAATGCCGCCCGGCGAATTCGGCGAAAATCTGTTCCATGGTGACGCGCATTTGCGGGGTCGCCCGCACGACGGCCGCATGCGCCAGAACGCGCCGCAAGCCTTCGGATGGCGTCAGCACCTCTTCCAGCATTTCCGCGGCGACCGTGACGACCCAGCCCTGGGTGCCCGGTTTGAAAGTGAAGCCGTGGACATCGCCGACCGGCACGTTGACGACGCGCATCGGCCGCAGCGCATGGGGCCGTCCCTCAAGCGTCGCCTGTCCGCCGCCGCGCTCGATCAATAGAAACTGGTGCAGCCGCGCATGCCGGTGCGGCGCGAACTCCCATTCGTGCAGCACCGAACGCGCCGCGATGGTTTCGCAATGCACGACGTCGGGCAGATCGTTCGCCTCGCCGAACAGGTTGTAGGTCCGAATAGTTCGATTCGCCGGGGTCTCGGTCATGTTCGAATCCTCCAAGACAAAGCCAGGTCTATCCATTTTAGGCGCCCAAAAAGCCCGTAGATTTGTCCAAAATCAAGGGGGCCGCATGAAAGTCCAGGTCTGCATCGTCGGCGGCGGGCCGTCAGGTCTGCTGCTGTCCCAGCTCTTGCATCTGCAGGGCATCGAGACCGTGGTGCTCGAAAAGTACAGCCGCGAATATGTCCTGGCGCGAATCCGCGCGGGCGTACTGGAGCACGGCTTCGCCCGGCTGATGCGCGAAGCCCAGTGCGGCGAGCGCATGGACCGCGAGGGCGAAATCCACAGGGGTTTCCATATCGCCCATGACGGCATGATGGATCGCGTCGATCTATTCAAACATTCCGGCGGTAGTTCGGTGGTGATCTACGGCCAGACCGAGCTGACGCGCGACCTCTACGAGGCGCGTGACCGGATGAAGGGCAACGTCATCCACAACGCTGAGGACGTGACTCCCCACGACCTGAATTCCGATGCGCCCTATGTCACCTATCGCGACGGCGACAGGATCATCCGCTTCGATTGCGACTATGTGATCGGCGCCGATGGTTTCCACGGGGTCAGCCGCAAATCGATCCCGAAGGAGGTTCTGCGGGAATATGAACGCATCTATCCGTTCGGCTGGCTGGGCGTACTTTCGCGCACCAAGCCGGTTTCGCCCGAACTGATCTATGCCAGGCACGAGCGCGGGTTCGCGCTTTGCTCGCTGCGCTCGCAGGTGCTGAGCCGCTACTACATCCAGGTGCCGCTTACGGATTCGGCCGAAGACTGGTCCGACGATGCCTTCTGGGCCGAGCTCAAGCGCCGTCTGCCGGCAGAGGTTGCCGCCGGGCTGATCACCGGCCCGTCGATCGAGAAAAGCATCGCGCCGTTGCGCGGCTTCGTGGCCGAGCCGATGCGCTATGGCCGGCTGTTCCTCGCCGGCGACGCCGCACATATCGTGCCGCCGACCGGCGCCCGGGGGCTCAACAGCGCCGCATCGGACATCTACTACCTCTATCACGCCATGGTCGATCACTACAAAAAGGGCGACGATGCAGGCCTTGACGGCTATTCGAAAAAGGCGCTGGCGCGGGTCTGGAAGGCGCAGCGGTTTTCATGGTGGATGACCATGCTGTTGCACCGCTTCCCGAACAATATTACCTATGACGACAAGCTGCAGGAAACGGATATGTCGTATCTGTTCTCGTCCGAGGCCGCACTTCGCTCGCTGGCCGAAAACTATGTGGGGCTGCCGTTCTAACAATCCGGTCCGGCTTGCTTCGAATTTGATCCAGAGCAAATCGCGCAGGCCAACGATCATGCAAGAATAAAAATCATCATATGAGAGGAGAGGCCATGCCTACCCCCAAGTCCCGTCAGCCCGTGCCCGGCACCACCATCTTCGACGGCGAGCAGGCCCGCAAAGGCTACGCCCTGAACAAGATGTGCTATTCGTTCAACGACGTGGCCAACCGCCGTGCCTTCGTCGAAAATGAAGACGCCTACTGCGCCAAGTACGGCCTGAACGCCCAGCAGCGCGAAGCCATCCGCAACCGCAACGTGCTGCAGCTGATCGAAGCCGGCGGCAACGCCTATTACCTGGCCAAGTTCGCCGGGATCTTCGGGCTCGACATGCAGGACATCGGCGCCCAGCAGACCGGCGTCACCAAGGATCAGTTCAAGGCCAAGCTTCTGGCCGCGGGGAGATAGGTATGGCAAAAATCGTCGGTACCATTACCACCTCGCATGTCCCGGCCATCGGTGGCGCCATCGCCAAGGGTCTGCAGAACGACCCGTATTGGAAACCCTTTTTCGACGGCTTCCCGCCGGTGCGCGACTGGCTCGCCAGGGTCAAGCCGGATGTCGTCGTGCTGGTCTACAACGACCACGGGCTGAACTTCTTTCTCGACAAGATGCCCACTTTCGCCGTCGGCGCGGCGAATGAGTACCGCAATGCCGACGAGGGCTGGGGGATTCCGACGCTGCCGCCGTTCCAGGGCGACCCGGCGCTGTCGTGGCATATCATCGAGTCGCTGGTCGGTGAGGATTTCGACCTCACGACCTGCCAGGAGATGGTGGTCGACCATGCCTTCACTTTGCCGATGGCGCTGTGCTGGCCCGACATGAAGTGGCCGGTCCGCACCGTACCGATTTGCGTGAACACCGTGCAGGGACCGTTGCCATCGGCGGCGCGCTGCTACCGGCTCGGCCAGGCGATCGGGCGGGCCATTGCGTCGTGGCCGGGGGATGAACGGGTGGTCGTGATGGGCACCGGTGGCCTGTCGCACCAGCTCGACGGCGAGCGCGCCGGTTTCATCAACAAGGATTTCGACCTGCAGTTCATGGACAGCATGGTCACCAACCCGGCCTGGGCGACGAAATACTCGACGACTGAATTGGTCGAGCTTTCGGGCACCCAGGGTGTCGAACTGCTCAACTGGATGGTCGCGCGCGGCACGCTCCCGGAGAAGGTGCACAAGGAGCAGTCCAACTATCACATTCCGATCTCGAATACCGCCTCGGGACTGATGGTGCTGGAACCGCGGGGTTAAGATCAGGCGTCATTGGCGCGGATAGTTTAGCCGACAGCGTTGGCCGGAGCGATGCCGGCTATTGCCGATTGCGGGCGCCGCGAAACGGCGACATTCTGTAACCGCTGCCGTTAGCGAGGCCCATTGTGACGATCGCGCTGGAAACCATCGGGCTTGAAAAGCGCTTCGACGGGCTAGCTGTTACCAACAATCTTTCGCTGCGCATCGAGGCCGGCGCGCGTCATGCCCTGATCGGCCCGAACGGCGCCGGCAAGACGACCGTGATCAATCTCCTGACCGGAGTCCTTCGCCCCAACGCCGGTCATATCCTGCTGGGGGAAGCGACATCACCGCGCTGCCGACGCACAAGCGCGTGCTGCGCGGGTTGTCACGGACGTTCCAAATCAATCAGCTGTATGCGGATCTGACTCCGTTGGAGACGATCGGTCTGGCGGTTTCGGAGCGCAGGGGACACGGTGGCGACTGGTGGCGCAGAATGGGCACGCGAGCCGACATCAACGGAGAAATCGCTGACAACCTCGCGCGGTTTCATTTGCTCGACGTGATGAACGAGCCGACGGGGACGCTACCCTACGGCAAGCAGCGGCTGCTCGAAATCGCGCTCGCCATTTCGACAAAGCCGCGCGTTCTGCTACTGGATGAACCGGCTGCTGGCGTTCCCGAAAGCGAGCGGCACGACATCCTCGCCGCGGTGGCAGGCCTGCCGCGGGATGTTACGGTTCTGCTGATCGAACACGACATGGATCTCGTGTTCAGTTTTGCCGATCGCATTTCGGTCCTGGTCGCCGGAGCGCTGCTGGTGGAGGGATCGCCTGAGCAGGTGGCGCGCGATACCCGCGTCAAGGCCGTGTATCTTGGCGAGGCGAGTTCTCCATTTGCGTGACAAATAGCATGATGGAATGCCCGCTTGATGGACCCGGGCGCGGGAGACACAGGATGTCAGCAATCTGCTTGGCGCGCTGGACCGGGCGATTCCCGGCCTCGGCAAGGTGGTCAGGCAAAACGCCAGTGCCGGCGTCGCCCCGGGCATCAACGCGCCCGGTTCTCATTTGCCCGACGGGCAAATCACCTGGGCAATTTATCGCCCCCCGTGTCCAGCCCCTTTTGCAAAAATATTCTGATTTTCCGAAGGCACAAATCATTCTATATCCCTCGCCGTCCCGTCCCACAGAGGGGCGGTTCGCGATCGTCACGGACGCGGGGCGGGATGCGGTGGACGCAAGGAGCGCTAAAGACGAGAGCGCTGACTTGCGGACGGAGAAGTCGTGTGGTCCTGACGCCCCGACGCTGGCGTCAAGTTCGCGGAAGGCAACTTTCGCGGGCGACGGTGGCAAGAAAGCCCGGTCGCCGGGGAGAGCGCGAAGGAAGCCGTTAAAACCATTGCGCGGGGAATGCCGGGTGATTCCGGTGTGACCTGACTAACGCGTGTGCTTTTTGCTTTCTACCATCGCACACGCGGCTATCGGGCGCATCGGGCGCCCGGCATTTCCTGCGCCCTCTGTGTTCTGAGGGTGGGAATTTTTAGCAAACCTCGGGCGCATCGCGCGGCGAGAACGCGTAGCTGTATCTTAACCTCGCCCCGCTTGCGGGGAGAGGTCGGCGCGAAGCGCCGGGTGAGGGGGACTCTCCGCGAGTCCGAGCCTGTCGAGAGTCCCCCTCACCCGCTCGCAAGATGCTCGCGACCTCTCCCCGCAAGCGGGGCGAGGTGAAGAACCGGCTGTTTGAAAATTGAATCCCGTTACGCTCCCTTGCGCAAACACTTCGCGTTTGTCGCAGGCAACGACGGCAGGAAGACGCGAGGCGCGATTACTCCGCCTTCTTCCCCAGCTGCGCGTGCGGGCGGCCGAAATCGGGCGCGGCGGAATCCTGGCCGATCTCGACGATGCCGCGGCGGATCGCGCGGGTGCGCGTGAAATGTTCGAACAGCGCCTCGCCGTCGCCACGGCGGATCGCGCGCGTGAGCTTGGAGAGATCCTCGTTGAAGGTGCCGAGCATTTCCAGCACCGCATCCTTGTTGGCCAGAAACACGTCGCGCCACATGATCGGATCGGAAGCCGCGATGCGGGTGAAATCGCGAAAGCCGCCGGCCGAGAATTTGATCACTTCCGACGAAGTGACCTGGGCGAGCTCGTCGGCGGTGCCGACAATGGTGTAGGCGATCAGATGCGGCAAATGGCTGGTGATCGCCAGCACCAGGTCATGATGGTCGGGCGTCATGATCTCGACCCTGGCGCCGATGGCGGCCCAGAATGCACGCAATTTCTCCACCGCGTCCGGATCGGTGCGCTGGGGCGGGGTCAGGATGCACCAGCGGTCGATGAAGAGTTCGGCGAAACCGGAATCCGGCCCGGAGTGCTCGGTGCCGGCGACCGGATGCGCCGGTACGAAATGCACACCGGCCGGCAGATGCGGCGCCATGTCCCGCACCACCGCGCCCTTGACCGAGCCGACATCGGAAACGATCGCGCCGGGCTTGAGATGGGTTGCGATTTCCTGCGCGACCTCACCGCAGGCGCCGACCGGGATGCACAGGATGACGAGATCGGCGTCCTTGGCGGCCTCCGCATTGGTCTCCACCACGCGGTCGACAATGCCGAGCTCCATCACGCGGGCGCGGGTCTTGGCCGAGCGCGCGGTGGTGACGATCTCGCCTGCAAGTCCCTGTTCGCGCGCGGCACGCGCGATCGAGCCGCCGATCAGCCCGAAACCGATCAGCGCGATCCTTTTGAAGGACGCTGCCGCGTTCACTTCAACCTCATAAAGTCGCGCAAGCCGTCGACCACCAGCCGATTGGCTTCTTCGGTGCCGATCGTCAGGCGCAAGGCGTGGGGCAGGCGGTAATTGTTCAACGCGCGCAGCACAAGGCCGCGTTTGGTGAGGAAGGCGTCGGCGTCGGCTGCGGTCTTGCCCTTCTCGAGGGGGAAATGGATCAGCACAAAATTGGCCACGCTCGGCGTCACCTTGAGGCCGAGTTTTGTCAGTTCTTCGGTCAGCCAGTTGCGCCACTTCTCGGTGTGGGTCTTCGACATCTGCTGATGCGCGGTGTCCTCGATCGCCGCCACCGCTGCCAGCATCGCCGGCGTCGAGACGTTGAACGGCCCGCGGATCCGGTTCACCGCATCGACGATATGGGCCGGCCCGAACATCCAGCCGACCCGCAGCGCCGCGAGGCCGTGGATCTTCGAGAAGGTGTGGGTCATCACGGTATTCTCCGTGGTCGCCACCAGTTCGATGCCGATCTCGTAGTCGTTGCGCGACACATAATCCGAATAGGCGGCGTCGAGCACCAAGAGCACGTGCGGCGGCAGTCCGGCGCGCAGCCGCTTGACCTCGTCGAACGGCAAATAGGTTCCGGTCGGATTGTTCGGGTTGGCGAGCCACACGAGCTTGGTGCGCGGCGTGACCGATTTAAGGATCGCGTCGACGTCGGCGGTGAAGTTGGTCTCGGGCGCAACCACATTGACGGCGCCGTTGGCCTTGGTCGCGATCGGATACACCAGAAAGCCGTGGGTGGTGGAGATCGCCTCGTCGCCGTGGCCGAGATAGACATGCGCCAGCAAATTGAGGATTTCGTCGGAGCCGGCGCCACAGACGATGCGGTCGGGATCGAGCCCGAAGGCGCGGCCGATCGCCTCCCGCAGCACGCGCGAGGTGCCTTCCGGATAATCTTCCAGATGCGCCGCCGCGTGTCTGTAGGCATCGATCGCCTTCGGCGAAGGGCCGAACGGCGTCTCGTTGGCCGACAGCTTGAACACCTTGCGGCCCGGCTCCGGCACCGGGCTCTTGCCCGGCGTATAGGGCGCAATATCGAGAATGCCGGGATTCGGCACGGGTCGGGTCATCTTCAACTCCGGAATGGCGGGACGGTTATTTTGCCGTCCCGTTCGGGGGCACCGTATAGCGCGTTGCATGGCTGCCGACGAGAGCCGATGATCGCACCGATGCGCCGGCCTCGATCAGGGCCGCCTTGACCCTCTCAAGGCTGCTTGATCCGGCTACCGACACCAGCAGGGCCGCGCCGTCGAATGCGGTATCCGGCACCGCGACGATTTCCGCCTGCGGCGACAGCGCACGGGCGATCTCGGCGTTCCAGCCGGACACGCGCACGCTCCACATCTCGACTTCGGTCACCATGGCGCTGTCGGCGACGCGCGACACCACGAATACCGGCAGCGCCGCCGGATGGTCGGCACGCTCGACGAACGGCAGCCGCGCGATGATCTTCGGCGCGCCTTTGGCTTCGAGCGCGATCCACCACGGGGTGCGGCTGGCGGTGGCGGAGACCAGCGCGAGATCGCCTTTGGATTTGGCCACAGCCTCGACCGCGGCAGGTGCGCTGAAATGCGAGACATAGGGCACCGTAAACCCGAAATGAAACCGCGCCGAATCCCGCATCGCGGATTCGCCCAGCGATATGTCGGCGTGCACCGAAAACGGCGCCTGTACGTAGGTGAAGGTCGAGATGATGACGCGCCAGATGCTCTCGACGGTGTCGAGCGGCAGGATGCCGCGGTGGCGCTGCACCAGGCGCCGCATCATATCGGCTTCGCGCGCCGGACGGAACGCCGAGCCGACCTCCTGGGTCTGCTTCACCTGGATCAGGCGATCGATGATATCGCCGCGCTGCATCAACAGGCTGTGCATCTGCGCGTCGATGGCGTCGATTTCGGTACGCAGCACTTCGAGCGAGGGCGGAGCGGGGGGCGATTGGGACATGCAAGAAACCTGATGAAAGGTAGGAATTGGGATTCACGTCCGTTGCGAGCGGGTTCCTCATCCTGAGGAGCGGCGTCTTCGCCGCGTCTCGAAGGATGGACCTTGTTCTCCCTCATGGTTCGAGACGGCGCAAGAGCGCCTCCTCACCATGAGGGCACTTAGCCTCCGTTAACCGGCGGCTCGCCTTGACGGTGGGGCCGCCAGCGACTACCATTTTGCCTGTTCCGTGGTCATTTGAGCCGGCCGGCTTGCAGCCACGTTAAACAACTCGCTAAACAGGCCGGGGACAGATGTGATCCCGGCCGAACCTTTTGTTCAGGCCGGATTTTTTATGGCCTGATTTCCGTGGTGGCTTGTCGAAAGCCGCCCGAGGAGGCAGGTCACAAGATGGTAAACGTCAAGTCGGTACCAAGTCCGGCTACTCATGCCGAGGAGCGGTCGCAGGAGGCGGACCATCCGAGTTCGCAACTGGCAAAGTTCGGCACGGATCAGCCGCTGGCGCTCGATTGCGGCATCGATCTCGCCCCGTTCCAGATCGCCTACCAGACCTACGGCGAACTCAACGCCGACCGCTCCAACGCCATTCTGGTCTGCCATGCGCTGACCGGCGATCAGCACGTCGCCAATGTGCATCCGGTGACCGGGAAACCTGGCTGGTGGGAAACCATGGTCGGTCCCGGCCGCCCGCTCGATACCGACAGTTACTTCATCATCTGCGCCAATGTGATCGGCGGCTGCATGGGCTCGACCGGGCCGGCGTCGACCAATCCCGCCACCGGCAAATTGTGGGGACTGGATTTTCCGATCATCACGATCCCGGACATGGTGCGCGCGCAGGCCATGCTGCTGGATCGACTGGGGATCGAGACGCTGTTCTGTGTGGTCGGCGGCTCGATGGGCGGCATGCAGGCGCTGCAGTGGACCGCGGCCTTTCCCAAACGGGTGTTCTCGACGCTGGCGATCGCCTGCAGCACGCGGCATTCGGCGCAGAACATCGCCTTTCATGAGCTCGGCCGGCAGGCGGTGATGGCCGATCCGGACTGGCACAACGGGCGCTACTTCGAGCAGGGCACCCATCCGCATCGCGGCCTCGGCGTCGCGCGGATGGCCGCGCATATCACCTATCTGTCGGACGCCGCCTTGCACCGCAAATTCGGCCGGCGGATGCAGGATCGCGATCTGCCGACCTTCTCGTTCGACGCCGACTTCCAGGTCGAAAGCTATCTGCGCTATCAGGGCTCGTCCTTTGTCGAGCGCTTCGACGCCAACAGCTATCTCTATCTGACGCGGGCGATGGATTATTTCGACATCGCCGCCGATCACGGCGGCGTGCTGGCGCAGGCGTTTCGCGGCGTCCAGACCCGGTTCTGCGTGGTGTCGTTTACCAGCGACTGGCTGTTCCCCACCTCGGAATCGCGCGCGCTGGTGCACGCGCTCAACGCCTCCAGCGCGCGGGTGTCGTTCGCGGAGATCGAGACCGACCGCGGGCACGACGCCTTCCTGCTGGATGTGCCGGAATTCTTCGACATTTCCCGCGCCTTCCTGCAATCGGGCGCCACCGCGCGCGGTCTCAACAGGACGGGCAGCTAACATGGCCACCATGCAGCAACAGGTCCTGCCGCTGAACGCCGTCCCGCCGGACACCGGGCATTATCGCGGCGATCATCTTCTGGTCGCCGAGATGGTCGAGCGCGGCTCGAAGGTGCTCGACGTCGGCTGCGGCGACGGCGACCTGCTGCAGCTCTTGGAAAGCCGGGGCATCGACGGACGCGGCATTGAGCTGTCGCGCGAGGGCGTCAACCGCTGCGTCGCCAAGGGTCTCGCGGTGGTGCAGGGCGACGCCGACACCGACCTCGTCAATTATCCCGACGACGCCTTCGATTACGTGATCCTGTCGCAGACCTTGCAGGCGACGCGTCATCCGCGCACGGTGCTGGAGAATTTGCTGCGGATCGGGCGGCGCGCGATCGTGTCGTTCCCGAATTTCGGGTTCTGGAGGATGCGGCTGCAATTGCTGGTCGGCGGGCATATGCCGCGCACCGAAAACCTCCCCGCGACCTGGTACGACACTCCGAACATTCATTTCTGCACCATCAAGGATTTCGTGCAGCTCTGCGACGAGATCAACGTCAAGATGGAACGCGCGGTCGCGCTCGATCTCTACGGCCGGCCGCTGCGGGTCAACTTGCCCTGGTGGTTCTGGAACATGTTCGGCGAGCAGGGCGTGTTCCTGCTCAGCCGGGCGGGGAAGGCGCGGTAGAGCCGCACGATTGGTGCGCTCCCTCTCCCGCTCTTCGCGGGGGAGGGTTGGGGTGGGGGTGCTTCCGCAAAACGTGCTGATCGAGCGGATAGACCTTCCCCCACCCGCCGCGCTCTTTTCGAGCGCGTCGACCTCCCCCGCAAGCGGGAGAGGTGAAGAGGACTCGTGGTCGCGGGAGACTGATCCAGACCATCACCGACCTCGGATCGCGCACGCCCCATCGTGCGGTCTCGACCAGCGCGACTACGCGCGCAATTTCGCTATTCAAATGTCAAACAGCCACAACCCGATCTTCACTGTCGTCCCTGCGAAAGCAGGGACCCATACGCCGCGGCGCCCGTTTGGGGAGATGCTGTCCGCCGGCTTTCGCGCAACAACGCAGGCCTGTGGTTATGGGTCCCTGCTTTCGCAGGGACGACGACAGAAAATTTGTCGGACATAGATCCACATTCTCGCGGCGCGATGCACCCGAGCTTTGCTAGGACCAACCGCCCCGAAGAGGGCGCGGGGAAGGCCGGGTGCTGGCCGCACCCATGGCCCGCCTGCAAACAAAAAAGCAGGCGGCAGTCACCACAGGTTCAGCCAATCATCCGGCCTTCCCCGCGCAATGGTTTTAACGGTTTCCTTCGGGCTCTCCCCGGGGACCGGGCTTTTTTGCCCCCGTCGTCCCTGAGAAGCTTGCTTCTCAAGAACTTGACGCCAGCGTCGGGGCGCCAGGACCACACGACTTCGCCGTCCGCGAAAGTGCCGCTCGTCCGCGCAACTATTGCGCCCGGCGCTCTCGCGTCCATCGCATCCCGCACTCACGTTTCGTGACGATCGGCCGTAACGCCCCTCTTCATCGAGGCGGGATGCGCGGAAAGATGCCGGTGATTTGGGGGTGAGATCAACGGCGCAAGGCCGCGGCAGATTGGCACGACGGGCAAATCAGTCCACGGGTGCGCAGGGTGGGTTAGCCGACTTGTCCGCCGTAGCTCAAGAGCGAAGGCGGAAGGCGTAACCCACCTCTTTGTTGCCGACGCGGATTACGCTCTCGCTAATCCGCCCTACGGGTTTCTAATGCTCTGAAATCACCTCCGCTTTCGGCGGACATGGCCGGACTCGCTGATGACTCGCCCCGGTCGCGAATGACCCCAAAGCCGACATCGACTTTTGCCAAACTTGATCTGTATCAAGCCGTCCGAACCGAAGTCGCGGGACAAATGCCGCCGCGCTCCGCTGCTGGCTTCACGACGAATGCACACTTCATGGAATGTCTGTCATGAAAAGACATCTGCTCGCTATGCTGGCAGGTTGTGCTTGCCAGCTGGTGGTCACGGCTGCTGAGGCTCGCTCTTCGTATGACGGCCAGTGGAACATTACCTTTGTTACGCAAAGCGGAGATTGCGATCCGACTTACAACTATCCGATCAACATCGAGAACGGCGTGATAACGTCGCCTGGCGTGGGGACCTTCAGGGGCAATGTCACGAGTTCGGGAGCGGTTCGTGCGTCCGTTACCGTGCAGGAAAAACACGCATCCGGGGTCGGCAAGCTAAGGGGCGTTCTGGGCCGAGGGACCTGGATCGGCTGGTCCGGAGGACAGCGCTGCGTGGGATCCTGGACAGCCCAGCGGACCTGGTAGTCACCCTGGTTGAGAGCGCGTAGGGTGGGTTAGCCGACTTGTCCGCCGAAGCTCGACGAGCGAAGGCGGAAGGCGTAACCCACCTCTTTGTTGCCGACGAATGGCGGATTACGCTCTCGCTAATCCGCCCTTCTGTAACGGGCTACAGCCGACATAGCCGCATATGCTGTTGGACGCCTCTCGGTCGAAAACGACCCAAAGCGAACAATTATATGCTAGTCTTGCGAGCCATCAAACGGACGGGGGTGATAGCAATGTTGGAAACGGACAAGGTGTTCGCTGGCTCGATTCCGGAAAACTACGACCGCTATATGGTGCCGTTGATTTTCGAGCCGTTCGCCGCAGATTTTGCACAACGAGCAGCGTCATTGTCGCCAAGCGTTGTTTTGGAAACCGCCGCGGGCACCGGGGTTGTCACCCGCGCATTGGCGCCAAAACTGTCCCCCGGCGCAAGCTATATCGTAACCGACCTCAACCAGCCGATGCTCGACTACGCCGCTTCGCGACAAGCTCCCGACAGTCGCATCAAATGGCGCCAAGCGGATGCTCTGGCGCTACCGTTTGAAAACGCGGCCTTCGATCTCGTTTGTTGTCAGTTCGGCGCGATGTTCTTTCCCGACCGCTCATCTGGCTACCGCGAAGCAAAGCGAGTCCTGAAGCCCGGAGGACATTTTTTATTCAGCGTATGGGATCGCATCGAGGAGAATGTATTTGCGGATGATGTGACGAATGCACTCGCAAAGATTTTTCCGAACGATCCGCCGCGCTTTCTGGCACGCACGCCGCACGGCTACCACGATACGGCACTGATCCGTAGCGAGCTGGAGGACGCAGGTTTCTCCCATGTGGTGATCGAGACGAGAGCCGAACAAAGCCGTGCATCCTCGCCGCGCCTTCCGGCCGTTGCTTATTGTCAGGGAACTCTTCTTCGCAACGAAATCGAGGCCAGAGACACGGGAAAACTGGAAGCTGCAACCGACTACGCCGCATCCGCGATTGCAGACAGACATGGCAGCGGCGAGGTTGCTGCCAAAATTCAGGCACACGTAATCGTGGCTGTGGTCTAGGTGTTGGAATATCCCGTTCCGCATAGTCCCTTCGCGACGCTCATGGACCGCGACGAGCAAAAACGAGCGGGACACATCGCGTGAGCCGAGCGCAAGCCCTCAATTCGCCTTCGCCGCCCCAACCGCCACTGCCTGAATGGCGCGGCGCCGCGGCATCCGGTGCGGCCGGTTTCGCGGCGCCGCCCGTAAACCGCTCCAGCGCACCGCGTCCGCGTCTTGCAGTCTTTCACCGCATCCATTCTCTCCATCAGATCATGATCCGATTAGGTTGAATCGGATCATGATCTCATCTCTTTGTTTGAGCATGATCTTTTCGGAAAACCGGTTTCCACTTTTCCGGATCATGCTCTAGGCGCGGGTATTCCTGATTGGCACCCCCACCCCAGCCCCTCCCCCGCAAGCGGGAGAGGGAGCGCACCGTGCCCGCGGGAAGGCTTAAGCCCTATCCCGCCATCGACCTCGGATCGCGCGCCGGCCAGCGACCGGCCTCGACCAGCGCGATGAAGCGTTCGACCATTTCGTTGAACAGCGCCGGCTCTTCCAGATTGAGCACGTGGCCTGATTTGGGAAACATCGCGAGCCCCGATGCCGGGAGGTGCTTCTTCAGGAACAGGCTCGGCTCGATGCACGCGTCGTCCTCGTCGCCGCAGATGATCAGCGCCGGGGTCGCAACTTTCCGGATAGCGTCGGTCAGGGTGTAGATCGAGGGCCGGCCGCCCTGGAAGCCGCGCATGGTGTCGGCCGAGCCTTTGGCGTCATGGCGGGCCAGCGCGTTGTAGAAGTCCGCGTGCCCGCGCGGGTCCTTCAGGAGGAACGGAATCCGGCTCGGCGCCTCGCGCGTCGCTTTCGCGACTTCCACCGAGCCGATCGTGTCATATTGCTCGGCATTGGCCCGGCACTGCTTGCGGAAGGCGTCGAGGTTTTCGAGGTTTGAGCCGGAACCGACGGCGGCGAGCGTCATCGACAGAGCGCGCTCGGGCGCGTTCAGGCCGACATGCAGCGACGAATAGGAGCCCATCGAGAGGCCTATGAAATGCGCTCTCGCGATTTTGAGGTGATCGAGCACGGCCAGCGCGTCGCTATAGAAATGCTTGTAGGTGTAGGCCTCCGCCGATGGCGGCACATCCGAGGGCGTATAGCCGCGCGCGGAATAGGCAATGCAGCGATGCCCGCGCGAGAAGTAGCGCATCTGCGGCTCCCAATTGGTATGATCGGCCGCATATTCGTGCAGGAAGATAATGGGCGTTCCGCTTCCCGCTTCCTCGAAATAGAGGCGGACATTGTCGTTCGTCACGGCGTGGGGCATTCGAGTTTCCTTCCGCTATTCTTGTTCTGGCGCGGTGCGAAAATCGCAGTTAATTCCTGCGGCTGCAATGAGGCAAAACCGATTCTTTTTCGCCACAGAACAACCGTGGAATCACCCCGACCCCGATCGGGTGCTGCCGCATTGTGCCTTGTTCTCGCCGCACCGCAGCTTGCATACGGACCCCGGATGCCGGCCATCACAGGCCGGCGGGATTGGGGGGTTAAAGAGGATAAGTTGAGTATGCTTCAGTTAACTGCGTTCCGCCGGTCGCTTGTCGCGCTGGCGTTGTGTTCGACGGCGTTCGCCGTTTCAGCCACCCCCGCATCAGCAAGGTCCCACCATGGCGCAAGGCGGTCCGCGCATGCGCATGACGCCGGCCATCATGCAAGGCGGCACTCCGCCTATCATCAGTATCGGCATATGGCGCGTCGATCGCGCTGGGATTCAGCCGTCGCGCGGATGAATTCGCGCGGCCTTGCCGACGCCAATGCCAGCCTGCCGTCGAGCACTTCCTCCGGCGGCGCGAGCACGTCAGGCGGTCTTGGTTCGTCGAACGTGGTCGCCGAAGCGCGCCGTTACATCGGCGGCAACCCGACCGGCCGCGGCAGCCTGTGGTGCGCACGCTTTATGAATATGGTGCTGGAGCATTCCGGCTATCATGGCACCGGTTCGGATCTGGCACGCTCGTTCGCCAGCTACGGTCAACGCGTGTCCGGACCGCAGGTCGGCGCCATTGCGGTGATGGGCCGCCGCGGCGGCGGCCATGTCGGCATCATCACCGGCATCGATGCGTCGGGTAATCCGATCATGATCTCCGGCAATAACGGCAACCGGGTCCGCGAGGCGCCGATCTCGCGCGGCCGGATCTACGCCTACGTCATGCCAACGAGCTGATGCTTCTTAACCTCTCCCCATTCTTTACGGGGAGAGGTCGGCGCGCCCTTTGCGCGACGGGTGAGGGGCGAGGCACGCTGCTTCCTCTCGCTCAGTATTCGCGGATCGAAGAGCCCCTCACCCCACCCTCTCCCCGCGAAGAGCGGGGAGAGGGAGAAGACGCGGCCGCCGTCATGCCGACGGCTGGTGGCTTTTCACCTCGCCCCGCTTGCGGGGAGAGGTCGCCCGGCGAAGCGCAGCGAAGTCGGGCGGGTGAGGGGGAGTTTCCGCGAGTTGCTCTCGTGGAGAGAGCCCCTCACCCCGACCCTCTCCCCGCGAAGAGCGGGGAGAGGGAGAAGACGCGGCAGCTACAACAGCCTTGGCTCCTCCGTCGCAATCGCATCGCCGACGGCAATGCTGCCGGCGGCGGTCACCTCGGCGTAGATGCCGCATTCGTTGTGGCCGAGACGGCGCATCAGCGCCTGCGGGATCGCGAGGTCGCGCGCGCCGGTGTCGGGGTCGACATTGACGGCGGCGCAGCGGGTGATGCGTTTCACGACCGTCGCCCGCGCATCGCCGAGGGCGAGCGTTCGGCCGACCAGATCGAACTCGTGCCAGGCCGGCCAGCCCTCGACATAGAGGTTGGCACGGAAGCGCAGCGGATGGACCGGAGCCCCGACCATGTTCTCGATCGCCCGCAGGCTGGCGAGGTTGATGATCGAGACGACCTTGCGGGCGACGTCCGAAAAGCTGTGGCCGGGGCTCGCAAGCAGTTTTGGCGGCCCCTTGATATCGCCGGCATGTTGGTTGGCGAAAAACGCCTCGATCGCCGCCCGTCCCTCGGGGCTTTCGAGATTTCCCCTGGCGGCGATTTCGTCGCCGCTGCGGATGGTCAGGACGTGGCTTTCGTCGTCGAACTGGGTCCGCAGCGGCACCAGCCACTCGTCCCGCATCAGCATCAAAAAATGCGCTTTCGGCAGCCATTTGGGGTCGGCGGGATCAAAGCCGCTCGGGCCGTTTTCGATGGCGTAGCGCCGGTCGGCCGGAAAGGTTTGGCCAACCCCAAGCACGACGCGCGGCAGCGGCTCCGGCGAAAGGCCTTTGACGGGATAGCGGTAAAGGCTGGCGACCTGTGCGGACGGGCTCGCGGACATCCGGCTTTCTTAGAGCATGATCCGGAAAAGTGGAAACCGGTTTTCCGAAAAGATCATGCTCAAACAAAGAGATGAGATCATGATCCGATTCAACCTAATCGGATCATGATCTAGGAGATTCCGGGGTGGGGCGCCACCGCACACGAATTTGTGAATTCGCCTCTTCCGTTTCACCGGACCCCTTCCCACATTTGCCTCAAGCCGGCGTGAGCGTCGGTGACGACCGCGGCCGGTTGAGGAATGTCAATGCGCGCAGCGGAAACCCAATGAAGATGCCGTGGCAGTGCCTTAGGGGCTGAGCGGCAGGCTGAGGGAAACAGCAATGAATATCGAAAAATACACCGAGCGCGCGCGTGGGTTCATCCAGTCGGCGCAATCGCTGGCCGTACGCGACGGCCACCAGCAGTTTTCGCCGCTGCATATGCTGAAGGTGCTGCTGGACGACAGCGAGGGCCTCGCCGGCGGCCTGATCGACCGGGCCGGGGGCAACTCCCGCGCGATCCTGAAAGCCACCGAGGACGCGCTCAACAAACTGCCGAAGGTTTCCGGCAGCGGCGCCGGACAGGTTTATCTCGCGCCAGAGCTGGCGCGGGCGTTCGATGCCGCGGAAAAAGCCGCCGAGAAGGCCGGCGACAGCTTTGTTACCGTCGAGCGGCTGTTGCTCGGGCTGACGCTCGAGAAGGACAGCGAGGCCGGCGGCATCCTGCGCAAGGGCGGCGTCACGCCGCAAAATCTCAATACCGCGATCGAAGCCCTGCGCAAGGGCCGCACGGCCGACAGCGCGACGGCGGAGAACGCCTATGACGCGCTGAAGAAATACGCGCGCGACCTGACGCAGGCGGCGCGCGACGGCAAGCTCGATCCCGTGATCGGGCGGGACGAGGAAATCCGCCGCACCATCCAGGTGCTTTCCCGCCGCACCAAGAATAATCCCGTCCTGATCGGCGAGCCCGGCGTCGGCAAGACCGCGATCGTCGAAGGTCTGGCGTTGCGGATTCTCAACGGCGACGTGCCGGAGAGCCTCAAGGACAAGAAACTGCTGTCGCTCGACATGGGCGCGCTGATCGCGGGTGCGAAATACCGCGGCGAGTTCGAGGAGCGGCTGAAAGCCGTGCTGCAGGAGGTCACCTCGGCCGAAGGCTCGATCATCCTGTTCATCGACGAGATGCACACCCTGATCGGCGCCGGCAAGGCCGACGGCGCGATGGATGCGTCCAATCTCTTGAAACCCGCGCTGGCGCGGGGAGAATTGCATTGCATCGGCGCGACCACGCTGGATGAGTATCGCAAGCACGTCGAAAAGGACGCCGCACTGGCGCGGCGGTTCCAGCCGATCTTCGTCTCCGAGCCGACGGTCGAGGATACCATTTCGATCCTGCGCGGCCTGAAGGACAAATACGAACAGCACCACGGCGTGCGCATCACCGATTCCGCGCTTGTCGCCGCGACCACATTGTCGAACCGCTACATCACCGACCGTTTTCTCCCCGACAAGGCCATCGACCTGATGGACGAGGCGGCGGCGCGGCTGAAGATGCAGGTCGATTCCAAGCCCGAAGAGCTCAATTCGATGGACCGGGAAATCATCCGGCTCAAGATCGAGCAGGAAGCCCTGAAAAAGGAGAGCGACGCCGGCTCGAAGAGCCGCCTGCAGACGCTGGAAAAGGAACTCGCCGACCTCGAGGAGAAGTCGGCTGCGCTGACTTCACGCTGGAGCGCGGAGAAGAACAAGCTGTCGAATGCGCAGAAGCTGAAGAGCGAACTCGACGCGCTTCGCATCGAACTCGCCAACGCGCAGCGCCGCGGCGAATTCCAGCGCGCCGGCGAACTCGCCTACGGCCGAATCCCTGAGCTCGAGAAGAAGCTCGTCGAGATCGAGGCTAAGGAGAACGCCGGCGAGATGATGGAGGAGGCGGTCACCGCCAACCACATCGCGCAAGTCGTCTCGCGCTGGACCGGCGTGCCCGTCGACAAGATGCTGGAAGGCGAGAAAGACAAGCTCCTGAAGATGGAAGAAAGCCTCGGCAACCGCGTCGTCGGGCAGGCCGAAGCGGTACATGCGGTGGCGACCGCCGTGCGCCGTTCGCGCGCAGGACTTCAGGACCCGAACCGCCCGATGGGCTCGTTCATGTTCTTGGGCCCCACCGGCGTCGGCAAGACCGAGCTCACCAAGGCGCTCGCCGAATATCTCTTCAACGACGAGACCGCGATGGCGCGCCTCGACATGTCCGAATACATGGAGAAGCACTCGGTGGCGCGGCTGATCGGCGCGCCTCCGGGCTATGTCGGCTATGAGGAGGGCGGCGCGCTCACCGAAGCGGTGCGACGCCGGCCCTATCAGGTGGTGCTGTTCGACGAGATCGAAAAGGCCCATCCCGATGTCTTCAACGTGCTGCTGCAGGTGCTGGACGACGGCCGCCTGACCGATGGTCAGGGCCGCACCGTCGATTTCCGCAACACGCTGATCATCATGACGTCGAATCTCGGTTCGGAATTCCTGGTCAACCAGCCGGAAGGCGAGGACACCTCGGCGGTGCGCGAGCAGGTGATGGGCATGGTGCGCGGGCACTTCCGCCCCGAATTCCTCAACCGCGTTGACGAGATCATCCTGTTCCACAGGTTGCAGAAGAGCGAGATGGGAAGGATCGTGGAAATCCAGTTCGCCCGGCTGCAGAAGCTCCTGGAGGAGCGCAAGATCACGCTCACGCTGGATGCCGCGGCGCGCGACTGGCTTGCCGCCAAGGGCTGGGATCCCGCCTATGGCGCACGGCCGCTGAAGCGGGTGATCCAGCGCAATCTGCAGGATCCGCTAGCGGAGATGATCCTTGCCGGCGAGGTTTTGGATGGCGATCGCGTCGCCATTTCGACCGAAGGCAACGTGCTGACGTTCAACGGCAAGGCGCCGCAGACTGCCGAGATCGCGCAGTTCGAGGCGCCTGTGCCGAAGCGGAAGCTGAACTGAGGCGATGTTCAGCCCTCTCCGAGCTTCGGAGGGGGCTGTTTTCTAACGGTTGCTGGTCTGCCGCACGCCGCCCGTGGCATCGGATACCCGCGCCGCGCCGCCGCGGTTGCTCATCATGGCGTCGAGACGATCGCGTTCCTTCTCGAAGCCTGCCATGACCGGCCCATCGAGCGAGCGGCCGCGCGGCAGTTTGATACGCATCGGATCGACGAAGCGGCCGTTGACCAGAATTTCATAATGGACGTGCGCGCCGGTCGATTGTCCGGTCGAACCAACAAAGCCGATGATCTGGCCCTGCCGAACCCGCTTGCCGACTTCCAGCCCCTTGGCATAGGCCGACATATGTCCGTAGGCCGTCTCGTAACCGTTGTTGTGCTTCAGCTTGACATATTTGCCGTAGCCGCCTTCCCAGCCGACGGTTTCGACCATGCCGTTGCCTGATGCGAAAATCGGCGTGCCGTAGGGGGTCGCCCAATCGACGCCGGTGTGCATCTTGACATAACCGAGGATGGGATGGCGGCGGCTGCCGAAACCCGATCGCATGATGGCGTTGTTGACGGGCTTGCGGACCAGGAACTTTTTCGCGCTCTTGCCGGTCTCATCGTAGAAATCCACGATGGCGTCGTCCGGCGTCTGGAACCGATAGTATTTCTTGGTTTCGCCGCCGACCGTCAGTGAGGCGAACAGGACTTCGGACTTTTCGCTGCTGGTGGTGCCTTCGTCCTCGCCGGCGAAGAACACGTCGAAGGAGTCTCCGGGCTGCACCTTGCGCTGGAAGTCGACGTCGTAGGAGTAGATGCGGACCATGTCTTCGATCACGGCCGCCGGTACCTTGTTGCGCAGCGCGGTCTCGTAGATGCTTTGATAGAGCCGTACGCCGGTCCCATCGTCATCGTCATCGTCGCTGTTGTCGGCCGTCTCGGTAATGGTGTTCATGCTCTGCACGTCGACGGCGACGTATTTGCCGAGATCGGACAGCGCGGCCACCGCTTCGACGGCGGAATCGTTGGCGACGATCACCCGGTAGGGCTGCAGCCGCTGGCCTGGGCCGGCGGGCGCCATCAGGATCCGAACTTTCTGGCCTTCCTTCAGTCCGCCATCGCGGCCGCGGGCGCCGAGCGTGGCGGCGATGGATTTGGTTTCTTCAGGCGTTGCGCCCTGCTCGCGCAGGATCGAGGCGACGGTATCGCCCTTCTTGACGATGTGAACGCGTTCACCATTGGGATTGCCGCCGGTGATCTGGTCTTTCGTCTTGGGCAGCAAGGTGACGTTTTCAGGGACCACCCGGGTTTCGAATCCCGCGTAGGGATCCGAGACGGCGCCTTCGGTGGCGTAGGCCAATTTGAGCCCGGGTTGCGCGCCGCTGGCGTCTGCCGTGGCATTGGCAAGGGCTGCGTAGCGGACGCCGCCGTTGCCGCGCCAATTGGAGGCATCGCGAACCCTCATCACAATCTCGTCGAGCGCGATCACCGCGGCGAGCTTGGCCTTGGGCAGGATCGGCCCGAGGTCCTTGGTGACGAACGAAACCTCGGCATCGGGTTCGACCGCGTCGGCGTTATTCGCATCGGCGGCGGCAGGCGCGGCAGTGCCGACGTCAGTCAGCATGCGCTGGGCGTTGAACGGCGGGATCTTGGCGCTGAGATCGCTGGTCGTCATCGACAGATTGCCGGAGATGCGGATGAACGGCCGCACCCGCATGACGTCGCGGTTGCCCACACGTGTGACCGTCGAAACCCGCACCACGTTCCGCGCCGCGGCCGCCTCGCCGGGCGGCGGCAGACGATCGCTCTTTTTCAGGGAGGCGTTGCGGTCGTTGGCGCCGAACGCGCCGCGTAGCGCGCCCTCGACCCGTTCCGGGACCTTGGCAAACGTCATTTCGCCGTCGAGCGACGCAAAAACGGCGCCGCCGATCAGGGCTGCGCCGCATAAACCAGTCAGAATGGTGCCGCTAAACCACTGCACCGAGACACGGCGGCGATCGATCACCGCAGCCTCGGAGCCATCAACGGAAAGCGGCGGCTCGTGACCGAGATCAATGATCCCGGTCTCGCGCCCGTGGCCGCCCCCGCGTGACGTCCTGTGGCTCAAACCGCCGTCCCCCCAAATTCCATCGACATTCGACGAGACCTGCGCCCATCCTTGGCCCGCATTCGCCCTCTTAAGGGGAGATTCGGGAGTACGGCGAACCGCGTGGATGTTCGTGAAGGGCCAAAAGGCTGGCCGGAATCACGAACGCTGATGGTTTGCAGATGATCTCTTCGATGTTACTCGTCCACAAGGAAACGGCGATGGGTTCATGGATGATCGCCGATCCCCCCGCATTGGAATGCCGGCAGCCCCCACTGGCACCCGGCGATTCAATACTTATGTATGCCAGAACGTCGCAGGATTGTGGCTCAAGTACGGCGTTAAGTCCCTAAAGATCGAGACTTCTTCGCGCTGCGAAAATCTGTTGCGTGATGCGACGATTTGTTGACATCAACCGTTGACAACGTCGATCGGGCGGGCTTATAAACCGCCCACTGAGCGCGGCGCTGTCTTGGCCCTTGGCCAAGGCATGTTTTCGTGCCCGTGAAGCTCCTCACTAAGATGAGTGAATCAACAGCCGATGACAATCGGTTGTCATTTGCCGTCGAGTGAGGTCTTCGGGAGGCTTCCTTCGGGAGGGTTTCCAGAGAAAGGCTCCCGAGACGGGAGAGGGGTTTTCGGACCCCGGGCTGTTTGACAAGTGAAGATGAAGAAAGAGAAACGTGGACGGCGGAGTCCTTGCGAGTCTCGATTACTTGAAGACCTGAGTTTTAGGACTTGGGTTTCCCGGTATTGAGGCTGGACGAAAGACTTCGGCGGTACACGTTTATATAGGTTACACCATCGTTGTTCGCGATGTGAATCGCGTTCAATAAATATGGTGGGACCTCGTCAAACGTTGTGATCAGCCGGTTTGAAGTTTCAAGTCCAACTTGAGAGTTTGATCCTGGCTCAGAGCGAACGCTGGCGGCAGGCTTAACACATGCAAGTCGAGCGGGCGTAGCAATACGTCAGCGGCAGACGGGTGAGTAACGCGTGGGAACGTACCTTTTGGTTCGGAACAACACAGGGAAACTTGTGCTAATACCGGATAAGCCCTTACGGGGAAAGATTTATCGCCGAAAGATCGGCCCGCGTCTGATTAGCTAGTTGGTGAGGTAACGGCTCACCAAGGCGACGATCAGTAGCTGGTCTGAGAGGATGATCAGCCACATTGGGACTGAGACACGGCCCAAACTCCTACGGGAGGCAGCAGTGGGGAATATTGGACAATGGGCGCAAGCCTGATCCAGCCATGCCGCGTGAGTGATGAAGGCCCTAGGGTTGTAAAGCTCTTTTGTGCGGGAAGATAATGACGGTACCGCAAGAATAAGCCCCGGCTAACTTCGTGCCAGCAGCCGCGGTAATACGAAGGGGGCTAGCGTTGCTCGGAATCACTGGGCGTAAAGGGTGCGTAGGCGGGTCTTTAAGTCAGGGGTGAAATCCTGGAGCTCAACTCCAGAACTGCCTTTGATACTGAGGATCTTGAGTTCGGGAGAGGTGAGTGGAACTGCGAGTGTAGAGGTGAAATTCGTAGATATTCGCAAGAACACCAGTGGCGAAGGCGGCTCACTGGCCCGATACTGACGCTGAGGCACGAAAGCGTGGGGAGCAAACAGGATTAGATACCCTGGTAGTCCACGCCGTAAACGATGAATGCCAGCCGTTAGTGGGTTTACTCACTAGTGGCGCAGCTAACGCTTTAAGCATTCCGCCTGGGGAGTACGGTCGCAAGATTAAAACTCAAAGGAATTGACGGGGGCCCGCACAAGCGGTGGAGCATGTGGTTTAATTCGACGCAACGCGCAGAACCTTACCAGCCCTTGACATCCCGGTCGCGGATTCCAGAGACGGAGTCCTTCAGTTCGGCTGGACCGGAGACAGGTGCTGCATGGCTGTCGTCAGCTCGTGTCGTGAGATGTTGGGTTAAGTCCCGCAACGAGCGCAACCCCCGTCCTTAGTTGCTACCATTTAGTTGAGCACTCTAAGGAGACTGCCGGTGATAAGCCGCGAGGAAGGTGGGGATGACGTCAAGTCCTCATGGCCCTTACGGGCTGGGCTACACACGTGCTACAATGGCGGTGACAATGGGACGCTAAGGGGCAACCCTTCGCAAATCTCAAAAAGCCGTCTCAGTTCGGATTGGGCTCTGCAACTCGAGCCCATGAAGTTGGAATCGCTAGTAATCGTGGATCAGCATGCCACGGTGAATACGTTCCCGGGCCTTGTACACACCGCCCGTCACACCATGGGAGTTGGTTTTACCTGAAGACGGTGCGCTAACCGCAAGGGGGCAGCCGGCCACGGTAGGGTCAGCGACTGGGGTGAAGTCGTAACAAGGTAGCCGTAGGGGAACCTGCGGCTGGATCACCTCCTTTCTAAGGATGATCCTTCAGATCAGCTTTACGCTCATCTATCGGATCGTTTTAGAAACATCAGGGGCCAGCAATTTCAGGATTGCTGAGCTCCATTGGCGGGATTTCGCCGTCTTCGTTTCTCTTTCTTCGCGGACGAACACGCGCCAGGGGCTTAGCGCTGTGCGATGCATCCGGCGCTGGCTGGATGCGCGCGAGCAGGCTCCAATCCTTTAAAGGACATTGGTCGTTAGGGGCTTGTAGCTCAGTTGGTTAGAGCGCGCGCTTGATAAGCGTGAGGTCGGAAGTTCAAGTCTTCCCAGGCCCACCAGCCTTCGCTGCTCTGCAGCTTCGGCTCGGCAGGCCTCTTGAACGAAGGCTGCTGCGCCGTAGCGCTAAGCGAAGGCGAGTGCAATATGCGCGACAAGAAGCATTCGTCTTCTGGTACGGGGCCATAGCTCAGCTGGGAGAGCGCGTGCTTTGCAAGCATGAGGTCGTCGGTTCGATCCCGTCTGGCTCCACCACGCTTCGCCTTCGGCTATGCGTGGCGCAGCCGGGCATGGCGATCGAAGCGTGCCCGGCGAAGCTCGAGAGAGCGAAGACGGGCTGACTGGCCGGCAAAGATAATCGTCCGCGAAACATCACTTCGCATGCGCTGTCCTTCGGGATGCGCCTGCGGGATTTCTGACATCGTAAAGAGGAGATCGATCCGAGTTTGGGATCTGCGAAGCAATTCGCTTTTTTCCAATCACTATCTCCAGATCATTTCGGCGCTCGTTCATCGCAAGATGAGCGGGTTGTAAATGATCCTGTTAGCGAAGCTTGACCGCCTCGCTATCGGTTCGATCTTACGAAGCAAGCTGGTCTTTCTAATCAGTGTCCGGCCGCACGCAGCCTTCATCGAGGGGGCGCGCCTTGAAGTTTCGACTTCCTGGCAAGCGTGCGGAGTACATTCTGCCGAGTGTGTGGACATTGATAATGAGAGCAATCAAGTGCCTTAAGGGTGTTCGGTGGATGCCTTGGCGCTGAGAGGCGATGAAGGACGTGCTACGCTGCGATAAGCCGTGGGGAGCTGCGAAGAAGCTTTGATCCACGGATTTCCGAATGGGGAAACCCACCTTCGATAGCTGGAACTCCAAGGCCTTGTGTCTTGGGGTTCGTACAGCTCTGTTTAAAGATAGAGATGTGCGGGACCAAGCCGTGAGGTTTTGGATTTCCAGTTATCAAGTGAAGGTATGAAACTTCTGAATTCATAGGAGGTTTTAAGCGAACCCAGGGAACTGAAACATCTAAGTACCTGGAGGAAAGGACATCAACAGAGACTCCGTTAGTAGTGGCGAGCGAACGCGGACCAGGCCAGTGACACATCAAAGACAACCGGAACCTGTCAGGAAAGCAGGGCCTCAGAGGGTGATAGCCCCGTACGGGTAATGCAATGATGTGTCCTTGAGTAAGGCGGAACACGTGCAATTCTGTCTGAACGTGGGGGGACCACCCTCCAAGCCTAAGTACTCCTCAGCGACCGATAGTGAACCAGTACCGTGAGGGAAAGGTGAAAAGCACCCCGACGAGGGGAGTGAAATAGACCTGAAACCGGACACCTACAAACAGACGGAGCCCAAGATACGTTCTGGGTGACG
>CAVWDY010000023.1:77500-89017 GCA_963753875.1 uncultured Alphaproteobacteria bacterium
GGACAAAGCAATTCCTCTTTACGTGTCATGATCACAAGCAAAACGCCGCTTTCCCTTACGGGAGAGCGGCGTTTTTGTTTTTAGGCCGGTTTGTTTTTGAGCCAATTGGCCCCGGTGATATTCTTCCATGAAGGGAAGACAACTTCCGAGTTCATTGGCCGTTCATTTCAACGGCCTTACTGAATTCACCGCGGAATTCGAAAACGTCCCATAGCCCGAGGAGCCTCCCATGCGTGAGTTCGTTCGTCCCGTCGCCGCCGCGTTGAGCGTCGCCTGCCTTGCGGTCTCGATCGCCATCGTATCAACCGGCAGCGCCCTGGCGCAGGCCAAAATGGCCCCGGCCCAGCAGGCCGCGCCGGCGCAGCCGCCGGCCCTCAAGCAGATCGCGCTGACCGATAAGCAGGTCGAGGGCGTGATAGCAGCAGCCAAGGATATGGACGCGATCACCGAAAAGCTGTCGCAGAACGCCAAGCCGGACCCCAAGGTCACCGCGCAGCTCGAAGGCGTGGCGAAGAAGAATGGCTTTGCCAGTTACGACGAATACAACATGGTCGTCGACAACATCAGCATCGTGCTCGCCGGCTTCGATCCGGTGACCAAGAAATATGTCGGCACCGAAGCCGTCATCAAGGCGCAAATGGCCCTGGTCCAGGCCGACAAGAAGATGTCCGCCAAGGACAAGAAGGACGCGCTCGCCGACCTCACTCAGGCGCTGAAGGCTCCGGAGCCGCCGATCGAGAACAAGGGCAACATCGATCTGGTTGCCAAATACTACGACAAGCTCGCCGCCATCATGGGCGACGACCAGAACTGATCGCGCGACCAGATAATACCAACGGCGGTGGTCATCGACTCACTGCGTCATCCTGAGGTGCGAGCGAAGCGAGCCTCGAAGGATGGCAACATGCACGGACTGACGGCCATCCTTCGAGGCCCGCGCAAGAGCGCGGGCACCTCAGGATGACGGTCGTTGTCTGGTACCGTTGGCATAACACGACAGAAGCCCCGGAGCGTGTTCCGGGGCCTTTCATTGCAGGCGCGGATTTCTGCACGCCCGGATTTCAGGTGCGCGTGCGCATCCGCATCATGAAGCTGTCAAAGCTCAGCTCGGCGACCTGCATCCACATCAGCGAATTGCTGCGATAGGCCGTCAGGCTTGCGTACATCTTGCCGAAATGCGGATTGCTCTTGGAGAGGTCCGCATAGATCTCGTTGGCGGCGCTGTAGCAGCTCTCCAGCACCTCCTGCGGGAACGGGCGCAGGATCGCGCCTGCGACCATCAGGCGCTTCAGCGCCGGCGGGTTGACGTAGTCGTATTTGCCGGTGACCCAGGTAAAGCAATCGTTCGACGCCGCGGTGATCGCCGCCTGATAGGCCTTCGGCAGCGTGTTCCACCGATTGAGGTTGATGACGTTGTGGCCCTGGCCGGTGCCTTCCCACCAGCCGGGATAGTAGTAGTATTTCGCGACCTTCACGAAGCCGAGCTTTTCGTCGTCATATGGGCCGACCCATTCGGCGGCGTCGATGGTGCCTTTCTCCAGCGCCGGATAGATGTCGCCGGCGGCGATTTGTTGCGGCACGCCGCCGACCTTCGCGATGATGGTTCCGGCGAAGCCGCCGACGCGGAATTTCAATCCCTTGAAATCCTCGATCGACTTGATTTCCTTCCGGAACCAGCCGCCCATCTGCGCGCCGGTGCTGCCGGTCGGAATTCCCAGCACGTTCTGTTCCTTCAAAAGGTCGTTGAGCAGGTCCTGGCCGCCGCCCCACAACAACCAGGAAATGTGCTGGCGCGTGTTGAGACCGAACGGCAGCGACGTGCCGAAGGTGAAGGCGGCGTTCTTGCCCCAGTAGTAATACAGCGCCGTGTTGCCCATCTCGACCGTGCCGTTCGACACCGCGTCGAGCACCTGCAGGCCGGGCACGATTTCGCCGGCAGCGAAGGGCTGGATCTGAAAACGGTTGTCGGTGATTTCGGCGACGCGTTTGCAGAAATATTCGCAGCCGCCGTAAAGCGTATCCAGCGACTTCGGCCAGCTCGCGGCAAGCCGCCACTTCACCTCGGGCATCGATTGCGCGACCGCGGGCGCGGCAACGGTGCCCGCGGCAAGGCTGATGCCGCCGACTTTCAGGAATTCACGACGTTTCATGCGCTTCCCCTCTGTTTGCGCCGATAGCTCGACGAGGGACAACGATCTTGACTGTCGCTTTTTGCTTCGCCGACGGCTGATCTTGAATGGACGTTGCGGAATGCAATTCCGATCGCGGTCAGGATGACCAATCAAGTCAGGGGAATCAAGGGCGGCGTACCGTTACGCAGTTGCGAGAAGCCCGATAAGCGCGCTTCATTGTGCCGCACCGAATTTCGCTTCCATCGCCCGCCGCGTCCTGACCGTGTCGTTGTCTGCGTCGATCTCGACGTCGCTCCAGCGCACCACCGCGCCGTGGGCGATGTCGTTCTTCAGCTTGACCCGATGTGCGAGCCCAATCGGCAGCGCGCCGGCCTTGAGGCTTGCGGCTGCCGGCATCAGTTTGCCCCAAACCGTATAGCCGCCTTCGCCGTCGAGCATTTCGCCCGCGCGCAAGCCCCGTTTTGCCACCGAGGCGACGTCGCCGCGAAAATCGAAAGGCTGCCCGGTTGGCTCCTTGCGCAGCGCCGCCGATAAAATCGAGACGTTCAGCTCGAGCCCGATCAGATGATAGGGCTTGTACATCGCCGCATGGCGGCCGCTCGAATCGGTTTTCAGCCCGTATTGCCTGAAACAATCCGCGGCATAGTCGTTCGGCGCTTCCAGCACGACATAGACGCCCCAGCGCAGATCGCGGAACACCGGACGGCCGTCGCGCTCCAGCGACGACACCACTTCCACCAGGCCGGATTTCTCCAGTACGCCGCCCTTGTCACGGGGCCGCATCACATGCGGCAGATCGTCGACGCCGCAAGGCGGAAACGTTAGCCCGCCGGTCGGGACCTCCAACCCCGCCGCATTCGCAATCGCCGCCATTTCGATCGCCGATTTGGTGCCGTCGAGAAACGAATTGAACATTTGCGGGTTCATTCCAGCCGATTGCGCCTCATCCGCCGTCAGTCCGTAGTGGCTCCAGACCCCTTGCGGCGTCACGTCATGATAGGCCGGCAGGTATTTCGTCCCCTTGCCGGCGGCGACGACGCGAAAACCGGTGGCGCGGGCCCAGTCGACCATCTCGGCGGTCAAGGCCGGCTGGTCGCCATAGGCGAGCGAATAGACCACGCCAGCCTTGCGCGCTTCTTCGGCGAGCAGTGGCCCCGCCAGCACGTCGGCCTCGACATTGACCATGACGATATGCTTCGCCGCAGCGATCGCCGCGCGCGCATGCTTGATGCCGACCGCGGGATTACCGGTGGCTTCCACGATCACTTCGACATTTGCCGATGTCGCTTTGGCTGCGTCGGCCGTGAACGTGGTCGCCGCGATCCTTGCTGTGTCCCAGCCGACGGTTCGGCACGCCTCGCGCGCGCGCTCCGGATCGAGATCGACGATCACGGGCACCTCGATGCCCGGCGTATGCGGCACTTGCGACAAGAACATCGAGCCGAACTTGCCGGCGCCGATCAGTGCGACGCGGACCGGTTTGCCGGCGGCGCGGCGGGCGTTGAGCAGACGGTGCAAGTTCATGGAGGGTGATCCGATTTCAGTC
Source organism: uncultured Alphaproteobacteria bacterium (assembly GCA_963753875.1). Taxonomy (GTDB): domain Bacteria; phylum Pseudomonadota; class Alphaproteobacteria; order Rhizobiales; family Xanthobacteraceae; genus Bradyrhizobium. The sequence continues at coordinate 81,179 of CAVWDY010000023.1, forward strand.
ATTCCGGGACACGCGTCTTCGCGTGGACCCGGAATCCCGAGGTGAGAAGCGTTATCGAGATTCCGGGTTCGCGTCTCCGACGCGCCCCGGAATGACGGCTGATTATGAGCGAACTCTACTCCGCGGCCTGGCGCTGGGCGCGCGCGAGCCGGAGCAGCGCGTCGTCACCAACAGTCTCGATTGGCGTGAAATCGCGATGGGCGATGTATTCCGGCCGCGTCGGGGTGCGGATGTAATTCGAGACCGCGTTCAGCGTCAGATAGACGATCTTGCGCGGATAGGGCGTGATGTTGCCGGCCGAGCCATGCACCAGGTTGCCGTGGAACATCAAAAGGCCGCCGGCCTTGCCGGTCGGCGCGACGATGCCGCCTTCCTTGACCAGCCGCGTCACGGTTTCCTCGTCCAGCGTCCACAATGGATAGGAGGTGGTCTGAAGGTCATGCGAGGCCTTGAGGTCACCGGCGTGCTGGCTGCGCGGCACCAGCATCAAGGGTCCGTTGATCGGCATCACCTCGTCGAGAAAGATCGCGATGTTCATCGCGCGCGGTTGTGGCATGCCGTCGTCGCGCTTCCAGGTGCCGTAGTCCTGATGCCACTGCCAGACGTCGCCGGTGAAGGCCGATTTGGCGTTGATCTTGTACTGGTGCATGTAGACCTTCTCGCCGAAGATCTGCTCCACCGGGTCGATCATGCGCGGATGGACGCCGAGCAGGCGGAACGCCTCGTTGTAGAGATGGGCGGCAAAGGCGGTGCGTGGTGCGCCGCTCTTCTCGCGCCATACCTCCGGCCGCCTGGTGTCGTAGATGTCTTCCGCTTCGCGTGCCAGCAGGGCGACCTCTTCCTGGCTGAACAGTTCCGGCAGAAACAGCCAGCCTTCCCGGTTGAAGTCGTCGATCTGCTGCTGGGTCAGCTTCATGGCGGTTCCTCCTCGCGATTTCGGGGCAAGCCCGTATCTTTGTTGCTGAGAGGATAACACCTGGAGGAGGGGTTTACCAACCCGTGCTGCCACACGACAGAAGTCATAGGCGGGCTTGACCCGCGTATCCATCCTCTTCAGCAAGAAGCACTTTTCAAGGAACAGGGATTACCGGGTCAAGCCCGGAGACGACAAATCACCGGAACGATAAGCCAACCTTTCGTAGGACGGCGCAAAGTTCCCCCGGAATCCGGGTGGATCGCAACAATTTTCAAGCCTAGATTCCCGCAAGAACCAAGTTCGCAACATGGGGCGATCGGACCTGGAGCCAGCCATGACCGGCTACTATTATGCAATCTTCGAAACCGCGATCGGCAGTTGCGGCATCATGTGGGGCGCGCGTGGCGTCAACGGGGTGCAACTGCCGATGGGAAGCGAGGCAAAGACCCGTTCCCGCATCGTCCAGCGCTATGGCGACATCGCCGAGGCGCCGCCGCCGGCCGAGGCGCAACACGCGATCGAGGGGATCGTCGATTTGCTGGAGGGCAAGCCGAACGATCTCGCAGATATCGTGCTCGATCTCGATGGCGTTCCGGAATTCCATCGCGGGGTCTATGACATTGCCCGCACCATTCCGCCGGGCAAGACGATGACCTATGGCGACATCGCCAAGCGGCTCGGCGGTGTCGAACTGTCGCGCGATGTCGGTCAGGCGCTCGGGCGCAATCCCTGTCCGATCGTGGTGCCATGTCACCGGGTGCTCGCCGCCGGCGGCAAGCCCGGCGGATTTTCCGCCAATGGCGGCGTCGTCACCAAGCTGAAAATGCTCGCCATCGAAGGCGCGGTGGTCAATCACACCCCGAGCCTGTTCGACTGAGCCGCGCGTCCAGACTAGCTCGCCACCGCTTCGCAGGAAAAACCACTGCCCAGGCGCCGGATTTTCCCTGTCGATGGGGAGGGGAAATGCGCGGTGCAGCACAGCGTATCGGTGTCGCAATAGCGTTCCAGGAAGTCGCGGCGCGTCACGGCGGCCTGCGCCTGATCGACATCGAATTTCGGCGATAGGTCGGGATAGCGCGTTTGCAGCGGCGAATGCATCAAATCGCCGCTGAAAACCGCGTCGTCCTTGCCGCGGCCGAAAGTGAATGCGACATGCCCCGGCGTATGGCCCGGCGTCGGCAGGATACGCAAATGATCGCCAATTTCGTAGTCGTTGCGCACAATCTCGGCGCGTTTGGCGTCGACCACGGGCAATACGCTGTCTTCAAAAGGCGGCACCGGGGTCTTCGCGTGCTGCTCGGTCCAGTAGTCGAATTCGTTCTTACCGAATACGTAGCGCGCATTGGGAAATGTCGGCACCCAGCGGCCGCCATCCAGCCGCGTATTCCATCCGACATGATCGACGTGCAAATGCGTGCACATCACGAAATCGATGTCCTCGACCGATATGCCCGCACGCGCCAGCGCGCGCATGTAGGTGTCGTCGGTCTTCATATTCCATTTCGGGCGCAGCGGCCGCGGCTTGTCGTTGCCGATGCAACTGTCGACCAGGATGGTGTGATGCGGGGTCTTCACGACATAGGACTGGAAGCACAGGATCAGCAGGTCATCGGCATCGAGCGCGCCCGCTTTTCGCATCCACTGCCTGTTCTCAGCGAGCAGATCAGGCGTCAGCGCAGGCAACACATCCAGCGCCGGCAGGAACGTGGTTTCCTGCTCGATGATGCGATGGATGGTGAGATCGCCGACGGCGAGCTTGAGACTCATGACAGCTCCTTCGCCCTCAGGCCGGCGGTGGCACCGAGATCTTGACCGAGGGCCGGTCGAGCATTCTCTCATGGAATGCGTCGAGTTTCGGGTAGGCCTTGCGCCAACCGCAATCGGCAAAGCGGAAATCGGCATAGCCGAGCACACAAGTCAGCGCGATTTGCGAGATATCGAGTGGGCGCGACAGCATGTCTGTCTGCTGCTCGAAGCGCGCCATGCCGGCCCAGGCGCGATTCCAGTGATCGTCGGACCACGCCTTCCATCGCAGCGGCTCCGGCCGCACCATGTTCTCGTAGCGGCAGAGCAGCATGGAATCGAGCATGCCCTGCAGCAGCGAATGATCGCTCTTGACCTTCCACCGGTTGGCTCCGGAGGCCGGGATCAGTTTGCCGCCGCCGGCGAGTTCGTCGAGATATTCGACGATGACATAGGAATCGATGATGACGTCGCCATTGTCGAGGATCAGCACCGGAAGCTTCTTCAGCGGAGTGATCCGCGAATACTCATCGTTGGGCTGGCCCGGCGCCACCGCCGTCGGCATGAATTCAATCTTGTCGATCAGGCCGAGTTCGATCGCGGCAATGCGGACCTTGCGGGCGAAAGGCGAGGCCGGGGAGAATGTGAGTTTCATTTGAATATTCCTCGAAAGCAGTTTTTCCTTCGTCATAGCCGTCCGAAGGACGGCGTCGCTTCCGCTCGCCTATGCCCCCGGCCATCCACGTCTTTCTTGCGATCAGACCGTTAAGACGTGGATGCCCGGCACGAGGCCGGGCATGACGCGTTTGACAGCGCATGCCACCTCACGCCGCGATGATTTGCTGGCGCTGTTCGCCGAGCCCTTCGATGCCGAGCGTGACCACGTCGCCGACGTTGAGGAATTTCGGCGGCTTCTGGCCTGCGCCGACACCGGGCGGTGTGCCCGTCGCGATGACGTCGCCCGGCATCAGCGTCATGAGTTCCGATACATAGGAAACGATCTTCTTCACGCCGAAAATCATGGTCGCGGTCGATCCGGTCTGGCAGCGCTTGCCGTTGACGTCGAGCCACATCGGCAATTTCTGCACGTCTGCGATCTCGTCCTTGGTCACGAGCCAGGGGCCGAGCGGACCAAACGTGTCATGCGACTTGCCCTTGGTCCACTGACCGAGCCGTTCAAGCTGGAAGAAACGCTCGGATACGTCGTTGCAGATGCTGTAGCCGGCAACGTAATTGAGGGCGTCGGCCTCGGAGACGTATTTGGCGCGCGTGCCGATGATGATCGCGAGTTCGACTTCCCAGTCGAGCTTGGTCGAGCCGCGCGGCTTCTCGACCGCGTCGTTGGGTCCGCACAGGCTGTTGTTGGCCTTCATGAAGATAATGGGCTCGGTCGGAAGCGCCATTCCGACTTCCGCGGCGTGGTCGGAATAATTGAGGCCGATGGCGATGAATTTGGGCAGGCCGCCGACCGGCGCGCCGATCCGTGGTTTGCCGCCGACGGCGGGAAGCTTGGCGGGGTCGAGGCCAGCGATCTTGGCCAGCGAGGCCGGTGAAAAAGCATCTCCGACGAAGTCCTGGATATGCGCGGACAGATCGTGGAGTTGACCCGATTTATCGATCAGGCCGGGCTTCTCCTTGCCAATTTCACCATAACGAACAAGCTTCATTTCCGATCACTCCCTGGGGTGGTTCCGTTGCTTGAATGCTTCATGGAACAGCGCGCGGTGAAATTCAACTGCTGACTGGGCGGTGCAAGGCAGCCCCCCATGAGGGGGCTGCCTCGAGATCACGCCCTAAACGACGAATTTGAAGGCATCGCCGTCGCGCCTGATGTGGCCGGCATTGAAATGTCCGCCGATGACCAGGACGGGTCTATCGGCAAAGCGAGAGAACAAATCGCGCCGGGTCACCATCGACTGCACGGGATCGGAATCGGCTGTCGAGGACCAGTCGAGATGCGCCATCTGGCAGGGATGGTGGGCGACATCGCCGGTGAGCAGGCCTTCTTCGCCCCCGGATTTGATGTGAACGCTCATATGCCCCGGACTGTGGCCGGGTGTCGGGATCAGGGTGATTTCTTCGCAAAGCCTGACGTCGCTGGCCACGAGATCGGCCTTGCCGGCGTCCATGATAGGCTTCACGGAGTCGTGAAATACCGCCGCTTTGTTGGGCTCTCCGCTGTGGTCGCGCCAGTACTCGTATTCGGTCTTGCCGAACACGTAACGCGCCTTCGCGAAGGTCGGCACCCATCGGTTACCCTCGAGCCGCGTGTTCCAGCCGACGTGATCAACGTGCAGATGCGTGCAGAGCACGGTGTCGATGCTGTCGGGCGGAAAGCCTGCCGCGGTCATGGTTTCGAGGAAAGGCGTATTCCGGTTATTCCAGGCCGGCACATTGCGGCCTTCCTTGTCGTTGCCAAGCCCGGTGTCGACCACGATGCGGCGCGAGGGAGTCTCGACCACCAGCGAGTGGATCGACATCCTCAGGCGACCTTCCTCCGACGCGAAACGGGGAATGAGCCACGGCAGTTTCCGGATTTCCTCATTGCTGGCCAAAGGCAGGATGAATCGTGTGCTGCCGGTCGTCTCCAGTTCGACGATTTTGGTGATTTTGACGCTGCCCACATTCCAGTGCATGCGGGGTTTTTCCACTGATCGCGGAGCCGGCGCCGAACGGATCGGCGGCGCCGGCGCCGTTCGCCTTGAACTATAGCGTGCCGGGGAATGCGCCGCCGTCGAGCAGGATGTTCTGTCCGGTGATGAAGCCTGCCTTGGCGCCGCATAGAAACGCGCAAGCCTGACCAAATTCTTCCGGGTCGCCGAAGCGGCCGGCGGGATTGAGTTTCGCCCGTTCCGCCAGCATCGCGTCCACGGTTACGCCGCGCCGTTCCGCCTCCGCCTTCGCGACCGCGCCGCGCAGCCGGTCGGTATTGAACGGGCCCGGCAGCAGGGCGTTGATGGTGACGTTGTTGATCACGGTCTTGCGCGCCACGCCGGCGACAAAGCCGGTGAGGCCGGCGCGCGCGCCGTTGGACAATCCCAGCACCTCGATCGGCGCCTTTACCGCGGCGGAGGTGATGTTGACGATGCGGCCGAACTTGCGCGCCATCATGCCGTCGACCGTCGCCTTGATCAGCTCGATCGGGGTCAGCATGTTGGCGTCGAGCGCCTTGATCCAGTCGTCGCGGGTCCAGTTGCGGAAATCGCCGGGCGGCGGGCCGCCGGCGTTGTTGACGAGGATATCCGGATCGGAGCAGGCTTTCAGCGCGGCTTCGCGGCCGGCGGGCGTGGTGATGTCGCCGACGACTTCCGTCACCGTCACGCCGGGATGCAGTTTACGTATTTCGGCGGCGGTTTTGGCGAGCGCTTCGGCGCCGCGCGCGGTCAACGTGACATGCACGCCCTCGGCGGCGAGCGCCATGGCGCAGGCGCGTCCCAGGCCCTTGCTGGATGCGCAAACGATGGCGCGGCGGCCTTTGATCCCAAGATCCACTGTCTCTCACTCCCGTCAGTTCAGATGATTTTTTGTAGTCCGGTCCGGCCACTTTAGCCAACCCTGAGGGCTCTGATAAGACCGGATATTGGTGGTTTGCGATCCCTGAAATCGTCTGTATCAATATCTCCGCGGGGCTCACCTCGCGGAGTTGATCATGACCGGTTTATTCGACGTCAGTAAAGAAATCATCCTCGTCACCGGCGCCTCGCAAGGGCTGGGGCGGCAATTCGCGCGCGTTCTGTCCGCGCATGGCGCAGCCGTCGCGCTGGCGGCGCGCCAGGCCGCCAAACTGAAAAGCCTGGAGGAAGAAATCCGCGGCCAAAGGCGGCCGCGCCGTCGCCGTGTAAATGGACGTGACCGACACGACCTCGATCGGAAAAGCGATCGACGCCGCCGAGGCCGCGCTCGGCCCGATCAGCGTGCTGATCAACAATGCCGGGACCGCGATTGAAAAGCTTGCGGTGGATCAGACAGAGGAAGATTGGGATTCCGTCATCAACGCCAACCTCAAGGGCGCGTATTTCGCGGCCACCGAAATGGCGCGGCGAATGATCGCGCGCCAGCAGGAAGGCAATATCGTCAATATCGCTTCCGTGCTCGGATTCGGCGTGATGAAATTCCTCTCGCCCTATACGGTCTCCAAGGCCGGCATCATCCAGGCCACCAAAGCGATGGCGCTGGAACTGGCCGGCAATCGTATCCGCGTCAATGCGCTGGCGCCGGGCTATATCGATACCGAAATCAACCACGATTTCTGGTCGACACCGGGGGGCGAAAAACTGACAAAGCGGATTCCCTGAAAGCATCAACAGCTGCGGGCTCTGGAATGCGCCGGAGGAAAGGATCACTTCGCGGCGGGCGCGAATCTGCCTGGTCTCCTTGCCTTGCCGGTATTCGACGCCGACCGCGCGCTTGCCTTCGAACAGGATGCGGGTGGCGTGCGCGTTGGTCTTGACGCGCCAAATTGGCGCGCGTTGCCATGAAGGGGTGAATGTAGCCGCGGGCCGCGCTCCAGCGCTCGCCGTTTTTCTGCGTGACCTGATAGGAGCCGAGGCCCTCCTGCTCCTCGGCGTTGAAATCCTCGCGGATTCGGAATTGGGCCTCGCGCGCGGCCTGCAGTTAGATATCGCGCACCGGATTGTCGGTTCGCAAGCCCGTGCGCCACCGACGTCGCGGGATCCTCGGAGAGACGGCTCGCGACCGCGCTGCCCCCGGAGCCGCCGCCCACTACGATGAAATCAAAGCTGTCCGTCATCCCCATCCCCCCAAATCGGCTTTGTGGCGCGGCACCTTGATCCGGCGCTCGAGCCATTTTCCTGGCTTTTTGGCCTCAAAGCTGGGCCTTTATGGAACTTCCGGCAAGAGCGCCGTGGCGGGCCGGCTTATCCCGCGAAAAAGCGCGATTTGGCCGATTTTTGCCGTCATAAATTCCTCAAAAGTCGCCTCGCGGCCCTTTCCAAAGCGGATGCGCGTTGGTACATACCCACCGCGACCCAGGGGCATTTGCCAAGGGTTGCCTTCTCAGGAAGCCTCCAGACGGAAACGGCGCCTTATGGCGTTGGACAGACCGTTTCGGCATTCGGTTTTTCGGGTAAGGCACGCAACGGTTTATCGCGGGGTGGAGCAGCCCGGTAGCTCGTCAGGCTCATAACCTGAAGGTCATAGGTTCAAATCCTATCCCCGCA
>CAVWDY010000024.1:0-224256 GCA_963753875.1 uncultured Alphaproteobacteria bacterium
GAGGGGCGGCTCGCGATCGTCACGAACGCGGGGCGGGATGCGGTGGACGCAGGTGGCGCTATAGACGAGGGCGCTTTCTTGCGGACGGCGAAGTCGTGTGGTCCTGACGCCCCGACGCTGGCGTCAAGCTTGCAGGAAGTGACCTGCAGGCGACGGTGGCAAGAAAGCCCGGTCACCGGGGAGAGCGCGAAGGAAACCGTTAAAACCATTGCGCGGGGAATGCCGGGTGATTCCGGTGTGACCTGACTAACGCGTGTGCGTTCTATCGCTATCATTGCACGCGCGGCTATCGGGCGCATCGGGCGCCCGGCATTCCCTGCGCCCTCTGATTTCCGAGGGCGGGACGTACCGGCAAAACTCGCGCGAAACGCGCGGCGAGATCGCGATACTGTGTCTGGACGAAGCTGTATCTGGACATGGCGGGCTGTTTGACAGGTGAAGCGGGCAAGCCCGAAGCTGGAATAACCGGCGGGTCGTCCCTGCGAAAGCAGGGACCCATAACCACAACTGCTGCTGTTGTGCCCGGGCAGCTGCTCCAGCTCCACCGTTTAGAACCAGCTGTGGTTATGGGTCCCGGCTCGCGCTCACTTTGTTCGCTTGGCCGGGACGACGGTGAAATATGAATCAAGCGGGCTGCTGCTCGGCGGCGCACGATCCCGCCGCCTTGCTCTTGCCGAACGCCGCGAATGATTTCCCGGTCAAAGCCGCCAGCACCAGTGCCACCATGTGCTGGAGGCGTTCGTCGCGCGCTTCCTCCTTGAGGAGATCGCGGCCGAAGATCACGCTCAGGGTCGCGCTGTTCGACAGATAGAAGAAGCACAAAGCGGCGATGGAAATATAGAGCTGCACCGGATCGACCGCGACGACAAAATCGCCGCTTTCGACGCCGCGTCTCACCACGGTGCGGATCATCTCGACGAACGGCGAATGCATCGACTTGACCTTGGTGGAGCGCTTGAGATGGCGCGCTCCGACCAGGTTTTCGGTGTTCAGGAGCGCCAGGAATTCCGGGTTGCGCAGGAAATAGTTCCAGGTGAAGTCGATCAGACGCTCGATCGCGCGTGGCGGATCGAGGTGCTCGAGATCGAGCCCGCGCTCCTCAACCCTGATCTTCTCATAGGCGCCTTCCAGCACCGCGAGATAAAGCTCGTCCTTCTTGCCGACATGGTAATACAGCATGCGCTTGTTGGCGCCGGCCTTGGCCGCGATCCGGTCGACGCGCGCGCCGGCGAGCCCGTGGGCGGCAAACTCCTGCTTCGCGGCCTCGAGGATGCGAAGCCGCATGCCTTCCGGATCGCGCTGCCATTTCTGCATTCGCTTTGTCTTGGCCAAAACTGCCGCCCGTTCATTCAGGAAAACGCCTGTAGCACGCAAAGCGCGGTTTGAGAACGAATGCGACTTCACCCTCCCCTGGAGGGGGAGGGTCGGCTCACATGGAGCGCAGCGAAATGTGAGACGGGGTGGGGTGATCTCTCAACTCGGGCACCGTTCGAGGGGAGAAACTGCCACCCCACCCCGCCGCTCATTTCATTCGCGTCGACCCTCCCCCTCCAGGGGAGGGTGAAGAAAGAATCACGCCTTCCCCGTTCGCTCCAGCAACAGCATGTGGACGCCGCAGGCGCCGTCCCGCACGCTCATCACCCGCGTGCCCGGCTTGCGGCCGGCGCGGACCTTTTCAACGCCGATCGGGTTCACCGCCGTGTCGAACACCGGGCCGGAATAGACGGTCAACGTCGCCTCCCTTAATCTCTCCTGGGGAACCCGGAACAGCCGCTGGCCGCTGGATCGGCGCGACAGCGTGGACGCCCTTTAGATGGTTCTTGGACGGTCGTAGTCCGGCCACATGGCTATCTCAAGCGATTTCAAGGAGGGGGGCCTTGCGAATAATTTCAGCGAATGATCCGGCTTAACCGGTGCTAATGTACGACGCCGGCCGGGACCACCCTCAGCCACGACGGATAACGAATGCAGGCCCTTTTCATCGGACAAACCTATATCGACGTCACCTTCATTACCGATCACATGCCAACCGGCGACGAGAAACATGTCGCCTCGGCCTATGCGGTCTCATTCGGCGGCAACGCCGTCACCGCGGCATTTTGCTGCGCCAAGCTCGGAATTGTGCCGGACCTGATCGCCACCGTCGCCAACGACTGGCTGGGGCGGATGTTTCAGGATATGAGCGCGAAGTATGGAATCTCGATCCATCCGCGCAAGGTCAATTCCTCGTCGCTTTCGTTCATCATGCCGAAGGACGGCAAGCGGGCCATCGTGCGCTGCCGCGACGACGAGCACATCCATCCCTTTCCGCTGCTGAACCTCGGCGGCTGCCGCGCGCTGCATGTCGACGGTCACCAGCCGGACGCTGCGATCCATTACGCGAAACTGTGCCGCGAGGCCGGTATCCTGACATCGCTGGACGGCGGCGGCTTGCGCACCAACACCCACGAACTGCTGGAATTCATCGACGTCGCCATCGTCGCCGAGCGCCTGTGCGAGCAGATGGACCTGACGCCCGAAAAGATGCTGGATTATCTCAAGAGCCGCGGCTGCCGGGTCGGCGGCGTCACCATGGGCGAGCGCGGCCTGCTCTGGTATAACGAGACCGGCGCCATTCGCTCGCTGCCGGCGCTTCCGATTCCGCGCGAACGCGTGCTGGATACCAACGGCGCCGGCGACGTATTCCACGGCGCCTACGTCTATTCCTACCTCTCCAGTCCCGGCAAAAGCTGGCAGGACCATTTCGATTTCGCGCGCGCGGCATCGACCTACAAGATCCAGCATCTCGGCAATGAAGCGGGATTGCCGACGCTTGCCGACATCGAGGCCGTTAAGCAGGAGTTCGCGGTCCGGGCCTAACCAGGGCGGCGACTCGTCGATACCACTAGGCGCCCCCCTCCATGAGTCGTCCCCGCGAACGCGGGGACCCATAACCACCAGCGTTTGTTATTGCGGGAAGTCTGCCAGCTTGCCCCATGGAGGGGCCGCGGCGTATGGGTCCCGGCTCGCACTTCGCTTGGCCGGGACGACGAAGGCTTACGTCAAAGCGGCCTTCAAATCGAAACTCAAATCCGCGGCCTGTTCCGGTTCGATCGATCGATTCAGCCCGAGAATTTTGCGGCCAAAAACATGGTCGGCGGCGCGGTTGACCAACTCGACGCCGACCAGCTGACCGGATTTGTAGCAGAACGCCGAGAACGATCGCGCCTGCCGATCGCCGCGTACCACCACGCGGTCGTATCCGGTGGTGAGCCCTGCGATCTGAAGCTTGTCGTCGCCCTGATCGCTCCAGAACCACGGCAGGCCGTCATAGGTTTTGGCGTCGCCGGTCAGCCGCGCCGCCACGCAGCGCGCGTGATCGGTGGCGTTCTGCACCGACTCCAGCCGCAGCGAGCCGCCGAAGCGCTGGCTTGCGAACAGCGCGCAGTCGCCGATCGCCGAGATGTTGGGATCAGATGTCAACAGTTGCTCGTTGACGATGATTCCGGCCGCGACCGGCAGGCCGGCCTCCGCTGCCAGTTCGACGTTGGGCAGGACACCGACGCCGACCACCACCAGATCCGCCGGCACATGGCGGCCGTCGCTGAGACTGACGCCGGCAACGTTGGCACCGTCGCTTTCGATGCTGGTGGCCTGTACGCCGAGGTGGATGCGGATGCCCGCCGCGGTGTGGCGCGCCTGGAAATATTCCGAGATTTCGGCCGTGACCGCGCGCGCCATGACGCGCGTCCCCAGTTCAATCACATCCACCTCGAGCCCCTTGGCGCGCGCGGTGGCGGCGAATTCGAGGCCGATGAAACCCGCGCCGATCACCACGACATGCCTTGCCGTGCCGATGCGTTGCCGCAGCGCCTCGCTCTCATCGAGGATTCGCAAGTAGCGAACGTCGCCAAGGTTGGCATTGGGGAGATCGAGCAGGCGGTTGCGCGCGCCGGTGGCGAGCACCAGATGCCCGTAATCCAGAAATGAGCCCGACGCCAGCAGCAGCCTGCGCGCGGCGCGGTCGACGAAGGCGGCGCGATCGCCGATCAACTCGATGTTCTGGTCGCGATAGAACTTGTCCGGCCTGAACATCAGGCTGTCGGGGCGGCCTTCGCCCTTCAGATAGGCCTTGGACAGAGGCGGCCGCTGATACGGCAGGTGCGCCTCGTCGTTGATCAGGCAGATGCGCTCGCCGTAGCCGTGCTGCCGCAACGACGCGGCGAGCTGGAAGCCGGCGTGACCGGCGCCGACGATTACAACTGTTCCCTGTGTCATGGGTCAGACCGGTACGACGCGGTCGAGCCCGGACGGCTCATTGTAGCTCGCTCGCTCATCCCGCGTATTCCCCGTTGCCGGTTGTTGCAATGCGGTTATCCGCCCGGCTATTTGACCGCATTTTGCAGACTTCGCCGGGGATTGTCACCTCTCGCCTTCTGCTATTTAAATGGCCGCCGATTTTCTCGACACAGGGGGCCATTGCATGCCGACTTCAGCACAGGCTACCGCCTCTTCGCCTGACGATCCGGCCCTGCTCAGGATCGAAGGCCCGATCGCGACGATCACCCTCAACCGCCCGGCCGCGTTCAACTCGATTGATCTTTCGATCGCGAAAAAGCTCGAGCAGCTCGCCGCCGAAGTCGATTCGTCGGACGAAATAAGGGTGCTTGTGATCGAGGGCGAAGGCCGCGCGTTCTGCGCCGGCGGCGATCTTCAGACCATCGGTGCGGCTGCCGCGGCCGACACCATTGCGCCGGTGGTCGGCGAGCTTTTGGAGCATTACCACGCCTTCATCACGACCCTGCGGCGGATGCCGAAGATCGTGCTGGCAAGCGTCCATGGCTCGGCCGCTGGCGCCGGGCTCTCGCTCGCCTTTGTCGCCGATATCTGTATCGCAGCCGAAGACGCCCGCTTCACCCCGGCCTATGCCAAGCTCGGCGTATCGCCGGATGGCGGCGGCACCGTCGGCGTGGTGGCCGGTGTCGGGGCGCGCCGCGCCATGCAGATCTATCTCGCCGAAGACAGCTTTTCGGCCGTGCAAGCCTTTTACTGGGGCCTGGTCGCCAAGGTCGTCCCCGCGGTTGAACTGAAAGCGGCGACCCGCGAACTGGCGCATCGGCTGGCGCAAAACGCGCCGGCGGCATTGGCGGCGACCAAGGCGCTGATCCATCGCGCCCATGTCACGCCGATCGAGCAACAGCTCGACGCCGAGCGAGACGCCATCATCGACTGCATGCACACCGATGAGTTCCGCGTCGCGGTCAGGAAGTTCACGAGCAAGGGGAAGTAGGCTTGCGATGACGGCTGACCTTCAGTTCGGGCAGATATACCCCGTGCCCGCCGGCGACTTGAAGCAGCCGACCAATTCCGGAATGACGTGCTTCGGCAGCCACAGCACCACCTTGGGGTAATAGATCGTAAAGGTGATGGTCACCAGGAACACGACATAGATCGGCAGCGCAGCGCGCAACGCCTTGCCGAAACTGACGCCGACGAATTTCGACGCCATCAACAACACAAGCCCATAGGGTGGCGTGATCAGGCCGAACGCCAAGGTGGCGATCAGCACCACCCCCATATGGACACCGTTGATGTCGCCGGCCTGGGTCAGCGCATTCACGAGCGGCATGAAGATGATGATGGTCGGCACCGGTTCGATGAAATCGCCGACCACGGTGAACAGCAGCACCAGCAGCAGCATCATGTATTGCGGATCGTTGCCGGCGATCGAGGTGATCCAGTCGGCGATGACGATGGCGCCGCGCAAATACGCCAGCATCCAGCCGAAGGCATTGGCCGCGCCGATGGTGATCAGCGGCAGCGAAAAGATCAGCCCGGCCAGACAGAAGTCGTAGGGAATCTTCCGGATGTGCCCGCGATTGAGCGCGGGGATCACGACCGCGATGATCCATATCACCGCGACCACGCCGGCCTCCGTCGGAGTGAACCAGCCGGTGAGAATGCCGCCAAGCAGGATCACCGGAATCATCAGCGGCAGCGCGGCGTCTCCGGCCGCGAACACGATCTGGCGAAAGGGCGCCCGCGGCTTGCGCATGCCGGAGGGTCCGAAGAAATAGCAATAGATCATCAAACCGAAGCCGATCATCAACCCCGGCACGACGCCGGCCATGAACAGCCCCGCGATCGAGACGTTGCCGACCGCGCCATAGACCACGGCCGTGATACTCGGCGGCACCAATGCTGCGATGGTCGAGGCGGACGCGATGATCGCGGCGATAAAGGCGGGACTATAGCCCTCGCGCTTCATCGGCCCGCCCAGCGCGCGGCTCATCACCGCGACGTCGGCCGTGGTCGATCCCGACATCTCCGAGAAGAACATGCTGAAGACGACGACGACCTGCGACAGCCCGCCCCTGATATGTCCGACCAGCGACAAGGACAGATTGGCGATCCGCACCACGACGTTCGCCGAACTCATGAGCTCGCCGACCAAAAGGAAAAACGGTATCGCCAGCAACGCTTCCGAATCCACGCCGTCAAAAATCTTCTGGATGATCGCCGCCAGCGAAACGTCCGTCAGCAACGCCCCGACGAAGACGCCCGCCATCAGCGAAAACGGCACGGGCACGCCGAGATAGCCGAAGAACAGAAAGCAGAACGACATCAGCGCCAGGATAACCGGTGCACTCACGGACGGGCCCTCGCCTGGAGGCGGGTTTCAACTGGCGGTATCGGAAACTCTTCCTCCGGCGGCTCCGGATGGTCAAATCCGTTGCGGATGCCGTTGACCAGCTGTTCGATCGTGAACAACGCGATCAGCACGCCGGCGAGCGGTATCGCTGCGTAGAGCGAGGCGATCGGCGTGCCCGACGGCAGGCGGAAACTGCCGAAGCCGCGGAGATAATTGATATAGCCGAACCAGATCAGGCAAAACGCCACACCGAGCACCACGATGCGGATGACGATCTCGACGATCAGCCGCGCTTTCCCGTGCAGCGCCTCGGAGATCGCGGTCAGATAGAGATGATCGTTGCGGCGGGTGGCGACCGCGGCGCCGATGAAGATCGCATAGACGAACAGGGTGGAGGTGACCTCCTGCAGCCACAGCCAGGGATGGCCTATGGTGCGCGTGGCGATGTCGAACGTCACCGAGAGCGAGAAGCCGAAGCACAACAACCCGCACAGCATCATCAGCACGAGTTCGAGCCTGTCGAACGCCCGCCACTTCAGGTGATGCTGCCGCTGCAGCACCAGTTTGTCGGCGATGGACATCGTTAGAATTCCCAAGGATTGCCGGACATGTGTAGAGCCCTCATCCTGAGGAGCGGCCTCTTGGCCGCGTCTCGAAGGATGAGGAGTAGTGCATCACCTCCCTCGCGGTTCGAGACGCGCGAAGAGCGCGCTCCTCGCCATGAGGACCTCAGTTGATCGCCCGGATCAGGGATTTGATCTTGTCGGCATGCGGTCCAAGTTCCTTGGCGAGCTTGTCGAGATAAGGATCGGCGATCTTCTGAAAGCCTGTCTTGTCGACATCGGTGACGATCTTGACGCCCATTTTCTCGAGCTTGGCCGCCGCCGTACGCTCCAGGTCGAAGGCGCGCTTGGGCTCCTGCAGGCTGACGTCTCTTGCCGCCGTCTGCACCCAGTGCCTCTGGTCGGCGTTGAGGCTTTGCCAGAGCTTGTCGCTGATCCAAAGAATCGCGTTGTTGGCTTCGTGCTCGGTCATCGACAGCACCGGGGCGACTTCGTAGTGCTTGTTGATGAGGTAGACGTTGACCGCGTTCTCGCCGAAATCCATCACGCCGGTCTGCAGCGAGGTGTAGACGCTGCCGAACGGCATGTGCACGGTTTGCGCGCCATAGGCGGCGAACATCGTGTCCTCGGTCGCGGTCGCCTGCACGCGAACCTTGTAGCCCTTGATATCCTCGACCTTGTGCACTTCCTTCCTGCCGTACATGTGCCGGAAGCCCTGGGTGCCGAGCCCGATTGCGTGAATGCCCTGGACCGTGTCGTCGATCATGTCCCGTACCGCCTCGAACACCTTCTGGTCACCGAGCGCCTTGACGTTGTGTTCGTCGGAGCGGAACAGGAAATGCAGCGACATTACGCCGGCCTGCGGCGAGATCGTCGAGGTATTGGCCGACGAGACGATCGCAAAATCGATATCGCCGGATCTGACCAGTTGCAGGATTTGCGACTCCTGCCCGAGCTGCGCGCCGGGATATTGGTCGACCAGCATCGCGCCCTTGCTTAATTCCTTCAGCTTGGCGGAAAAAATGTCGTAGGCGATGCTGTAGCCGGAATTGAGCTGCTGGTCGTGCGCGAAGCGGTAATGTTTTGCCTCTTGCGCGCCGGCACTGGCCGCGAACATGACGGTTGCCGCGGCGATCAACCCGCCTGCAATTCTTGCTGGACTATTCACCGTTTCCCCCGTTTAGATTTGTTCGATGCGGACCTAGTTGATTGCCCGGATCAGGTTCTTGATCTTCTCGGCGTGCGGGCCGAGCTCTTTGGCGAGTTTGTCGAGATAGGGGTCGGCAATGGCGGTGAAGCCCGATTTGTCGACGTCGGCCACGACCTTCACCCCGATCGACTTCAGCTTTTCCAGCGATTGATGCTCGAGCTCGATCGCCTTGGCGGGCTGGTTCCTGTTGACCTCGTCGGCCGCGGCCTGCACCCATCCCTGCTGCTCCGGCGTCAGGCTGTTCCACAACTTGTCGCTCACCCACACCAGGCTGTTATTGGCCTCGTGTTCGGTGATCGATAGCACGGGCGCCACTTCGTAATGCTTGTTGGCGAGATAGACGTTGATGCCGTTTTCGGCGACATCCACCACGCCGGTCTGCAACGAGGTGTAGACGCTGCCGAACGGCATGTGGACGATCTGGGCGCCGTAGGCAGGAAACATGGTGTCCTCGGTGGGCGTTGCCTGCACCCGCACTTTCAGTCCCTTCATGCCGGCGACGTTCCTGATCTCGCGCCTGGCATACATGTCGCGAAGGCCGAGCGTCGCCAGCGCGATGACACGGGCGCCCTGCACGGTTTCCGAAATCATCGCCTTGACCGCCTTCGATACTTCGGGGTCCGTGATCGCCTTGATGAGGTGCGCCTCGGATCGGAACAGGAAGTGCATCGACATCACGCCGGCCTGCGGCGACAGGGTCGCGGCATTGGCCGACGAGGAAATGCAGAACTCCACGTCTCCCGATTTCACGAGCTGCAGGACCTGCGGCTCCTGTCCGAGCTGCGCGCCCGGAAATTGCTCGATCAGCATCGTGCCCTTGCTGAGCGCCTTGAGCTTGTCGGCGAAAATATCGCCGAGGATTCCGTAACCCGTCGTCTTCGGCTGGTCGTAGGCAAAGCGATAATGCTTCACCTCCTGCGCTTGCGCGGTTGCAGTGAACAAGATCGACGCCGCGGCGAACGCCGCAACGATTATCCCTCTTGGGCCGCTCATCTTGTCGCCTCCCCCAGTATTGATTTTCTCAATCATCCCATCGGGGTTGTTTGAATGTCAATTGAACATCGGATGCAAAGCTTGTGCGAGATGAGCGGACAGTGCCGAAAGGACGTCATTGCGAGGAGCCAACGGGTCGCGCGAATGCGCGCCCGATGACAGGCTCCGCGACCAAGCAATCCAGTCTTGGTGGCGCTCTGGATGGCTTCGCTGACGCTTGCAATGACGAAAAAACTACCCCTTTCCCGTGCCGCGCATGAAATCGAAGTCACAACCCTCATCGGCCTGCAGAATGGTTTCGTTGAACAGATGCGCGTAACCGCGTTGGGCCCATTCCGGCGTCGCCGGGAGCTTCAGCGCCGCGCGGCGCTTTTCGAGCTCGGCGGCGTCGACCAAGAGATCGATGGTTCGCTT
Source organism: uncultured Alphaproteobacteria bacterium (assembly GCA_963753875.1). Taxonomy (GTDB): domain Bacteria; phylum Pseudomonadota; class Alphaproteobacteria; order Rhizobiales; family Xanthobacteraceae; genus Bradyrhizobium. Next base: position 9,812 of record CAVWDY010000024.1, read on the forward strand.
GGCAACGTCGAGCCGGATCATGTCGCCGTTCCTGACCAGCGCCAGCGGACCGCCGACGGCGGATTCCGGCGTGATGTGGAGCACAATGGTGCCAAAGGCAGTGCCGCTCATCCGAGCGTCTGAAATCCTCACCATGTCCTTGACGCCCGTGCGCGCCAGCTTCATCGGGATCGGCAGGTACCCCGCCTCCGGCATGCCCGGGGCGCCCTTGGGGCCTGCGCTACGCAGCACCAGCACGTCGTCGGCGGTCACGTCCAGCGCGGGATCGTCGACCCGCAGCGTCATGTCTTCGACGGATTCGAACACCACGGCGCGGCCGGTATGCTGCAGCAGTTTCGGGCTTGCCGCCGAATGCTTGATCACGGCGCCGCGCGGCGCCAGATTGCCGTGCAGCACCGCCATCGCGCCTTCCGGCTTGATCGGACTTTTTCGCGCGCGGATGACATCCTGTCCCGGCACCTCCTCGGCGGCGGCGACAACGTCGCGCAAGCTGGCGCCGGTCACGGTCCTCGCATCGAGGTCGATCAGATCGCCGAGCTGCGCCATCAGTTTCGGCACGCCGCCGGCATGATGGAAATGCTCCATGTAATGCGCGCCCGACGGCTTCAGGTCGATCAGCACCGGCACCTCGCGGCCGAGCTTGTCAAAGGCTTCCAGCTCGATGCGATGCGCGGTGCGGTTGGCGATCGCCGTCAAATGAATGAGACCGTTGGTCGACCCGCCGATCGCCTGCAGCACCACCTGCGCATTTCTGAACGAGGCGTTGGTCAATAGTTCGCTCGGCTTTGGACCTTTCGCCTTGGCGAGCTCAGCGGCGACCTTGCCGCTGGCCTCCGCCAAACGAAAGCGCTCGGCATGCGGCGCGGGAATGGTGGCGCTCATCGGCAGCGACAGGCCAAGCGCTTCGGTGATGCAGGCCATGGTACTCGCGGTGCCCATCACCATGCAGGTGCCCACGGAAGGCGCGAGCCGGGCGTTGACGGCCTCGATCTCGACCTCGTCGATTTCGCCGCCGCGAAATTTCCCCCACAGGCGCCGGCAATCGGTGCAGGCTCCCAGCACCTCGCCCTTGTGGTGCCCGACCACCATCGGTCCCACCGGGATGACGACCGTCGGCAAATCGGCTGAGACCGCGGCCATGATCTGGGCCGGCAAGGTCTTGTCGCAACCGCCGATCACGATCACGGCGTCCATCGGCTGGGCGCGGATCATCTCCTCGGTATCCATCGCCATCAGGTTGCGCAGATACATCGAGGTCGGATGCGAAAAGCTTTCCGCGATCGAAATGGTCGGGAACACCATCGGCATCGCCCCCGACAGCATCACGCCGCGCTTCACCGCTTCGATGATCTGGGGCACGTTGCCGTGGCAGGGATTGTAGTCGCTATAGGTGTTGGTGATGCCGACGATCGGCCGGTTCAGCGCATCATCCGAATAGCCCATCGCCTTGATGAAGACCTTGCGCAGAAACAGCGAAAACCCCGCATCGCCATAACTCGTCAGTCCCTTGCGCAACCCGTCAAGCATCGTCGGAATATCCTCTCAAATCCAGCGGTCCAGTTATGAGGCCCGCAGCATTATTGTCAATATTTGATTGTTCGGCCCCTAAATGCCGCGAAAAGCGGCCGAGACGGGCAATATTATTGACAATGAAATTCCCACATGCTGACTTCAATCCATGACCCGACCCGAACGCCCATGAACCAGCCGCTCCGCATTGGCCTGATCGGCGCCGGCATGGTGAGCCGCCATCATCTGATTGCGTGGGCCGATATCGCCGACCAGGCGCGCGTGATCGCGATCGCCGATCCATCCCGCGAAAACGCCGCGCGGCGCGCGGATGAATTCGGGATTTCGAACATTTACGCCGATGCCGAGGCCATGTTTGCTGCGACCGAACTCGACGCCGTCGATATCGCCGCCCCTCGCCAATTCCATGCACCGCTGGTGCGGCTTGCGGCAAAACGGCGCCTGCCGGTGCTATGCCAGAAACCGCTTGCGCCAAATTTGCAGCAAGCGATCGAACTCGCCGCCGAGGTCAAAGATCAGACCCGGCTGATGGTCCACGAGAACTGGCGGTTCCGCGGCTATTATCGCGACGCGGCCGCCTGGCTGCGCGAGGGCCGCATCGGCGAGGTCAAACAGGCGCAGCTTACGCTGCTCACCTCGGGCGTGTTGCCGGGACCTGATGGGTTGCGCCCGGCGCTGGAGCGGCAACCCTTCATGCGCGGGGAAAAACGCATGCTGGTAGCCGAGGTCTTGATCCATCACCTCGACACGCTGCGCATGCTGCTCGGGCCGTTGCGCGTCACCGCAGCAGGCTTGAGCCGAAGCTATTCCGAAATGGCGGGAGAAGACGGCGCGGTGATTCAGATGAAGGCCGAAAGCGGCGCCACCGTCACGGTCTTCGCCAGCTTCGCCGCGCATGGATTTCCCGCAGCCCAGGTCGACCGGCTCGACATTCTCGGAGAAACCGGCTCGATCAGGCTCGACGGGCCGCAACTCACCTGCGCGGGCGCCTCGCCCGCCGCGAAACGTTACGATCTCGCTGTCGAATATCAGGGCTCCTACAACCGGACCATCGCGCATTTCGTGCAGTCGCTCTGCGACAACACCCCGTTCGAGACCGCACCCGAGGACAACATCGAGACATTGCGCCTGGTGGAGGATTGCTACCGGCTCTCCGGCTGGGAGGCTTAAGCGATGAAACCGCAGGCCGCGTTGCCGGAAGCAAACTCCCCCACGCGCGAGGAAGAACAGGCCGAGGTGATCCGCCGGTTGGAGGAAGACATCATCTTCGGCCGGTTCGCGCCGGGCGCGCGTCTGGTCGAAGACACGCTGATGAGCCGCTACGGCGCGAGCCGGCATTTCGTGCGCCAGGCCCTGTTTCAACTCGAGCGCCAGGGCATCGTGCTGCGCGAGAAAAACATCGGCGCCACCGTGCGGTTCTATTCCGCGGAAGAGGTGCGGCAGATCTACGAGGTTCGGGAAATGTTGACGCGGCAGGCGGCCCTGATGATCCCGCTGCCCGCGCCTTTGGAGCTGATCGATCACCTGATCGAGCTGCAGCGGCGATATTGCGCCAAGGCCGACGCGCAGGACCTGCGCGGCATCCACGAAGCCAACGACGCCTTCCACGTCACGCTGTTTTCCGCCTCCGGCAATCCCTATCTGGTGCGCTCGCTGCAGGACTACATGAACCTGACGCTGCCGATGCGCGCCAAGAATCTCGCCGACAAAGAAGGCCTGGCGCTGTCGCGCCGCCAGCATGAATTGATGATCGAGCTGCTCAGGGGCCGCGACAGCTGGGCGCTGGCGCAGCTTTGCGTCGATCACATGCAATTCAGCAAGGCGGATTATCTCGGGCGGATCGGCGGGGATCAGAGCGCCGATTAGAGAATGTCATTCCGGGGCGCGCGAAAGCACGAACTACGATGTGCAATTGCACATCGGAGAATCTCGAGATTCCGGGTCTGCGCTTCGCGCATCCCGGAATGACGTGCTTCCATCACTTCAAATCGATGATCCTCTTCATGTCGCCATCGAACTCCATGCCGCAGAACGCGCCGCCTTGGTAGAAATCGCCGACCGGATCGGGCTTGAGCTTGGCCTGTTCGGCAAAGGCGTGTTCGCGAAAATCCTCGGCGCGGCCGGTCGGGCGATAGCCGAGGTCGTAGGCGCGATGATTGTCCCACCATGCGCGCTCGTTACGCGACGCGCCGTAGAAGATCTCGAAATGAATGTCGGGGTGCTCCAGCCCGATCCGGCACAGTTGCACCAGATCTTCCGGCTTCAGCCAGATCGAGAGCCGGCGGTGATCCAGCGGCTTGTCGCCGAAATTGCCGATCCGGATGCAGGTTACTTTCATTCCATGCTTGTCGGCATAGAGCGCGCCGACCGCTTCGCCGAACACCTTGCTGACGCCATAGCGGCTGTCGGGCCGCGCCGTCACGTCGGTCCCGATCCGGTGATAGCGCGGATAGAAGCCCACCGCATGGTTCGATGACGCGAACACGACGCGCTTGACACCTTTCTTGCGCGCCGCCTCGAACAGATTGTAGCAGCCGATGATGTTGGACTGCAGGATATTGTCCCAGGGGCCTTCGACCGAATAGCCGCCAAAATGCAGGATGCCGTCGACGCCTTCGCAAATCGCCTCGACCTGGGCGGGATCGGAAAGCTCCGCCGCCTTGAACTTTTCGTTCGCGCCGAGATCGGCGGGGGCCTTCAGGTCGCTCAGCAGCAAGTCCGGATAGATCGGCGGCAACAATTTGCGCAGGCTTGTGCCAATTCCACCGGACGCGCCGGTCATCAATATGCGTGGCATTTCATCCCTCGTTCTCGCAGCATTGAGTTGAGTATGGCGCGGCGTGAGCGGTGCGGCAAGATGCACCCGTTCCTCGTCATTGCGAGGAGCGGTAGCGACGAAGCATCCAGCTTGCGTCCCTCACACTGGATCGCTTCGCGGAGCCTGTCATCGGGCGCGCATTCGCGCGACCCGTTGGCTCGCAATGACGGGAAATGCCGTTGCTTGCCGAGGCAACGCACCGATGATAGCAAATGGCCCCGGTGAGGAACTCACAACAGCAACGAGAACAGCAAATGTCCGACAAACCCGTACGCCCCGGCTGGCAGCCGGCGACGCAATATCCCGATCCGGCGATCCGCGCGCTCGATCCGCGCTTTGAAAAATACTGGCTGAAACTGTCGGCCGTGGAGCGGCTGACCACGGGATTGCGCTGGGCCGAAGGCCCGGTGTGGGTCGGCGACGGGCGCTATCTTTTGTGCAGCGACATTCCGAACCAGCGCATCATCAAGTGGGAAGAGGAAACCGGCGCGGTGAGCATCTACCGCAAGCCGTCGAACTTTGCGAACGGCAACACCCGCGACCGCCAGGGACGGCTGATCACCTGCGAGCATGGCGGACGCCGCGTCGTCAGAACCGAATATGACGGTTCCATCGCGGTGCTGATGGACTCCTTCGACGGCAAGCGGCTGAACTCGCCGAATGACGTCGTGGTGAAATCCGACGGCTCGATCTGGTTCACCGATCCGATTTTCGGTCTGCTCGGCAATTACGAAGGCTACGTGGCGGAGTCCGAGATCGCCATGAACGTCTATCGGATCGACGGCCAAACCGGAAAGGCCACGATCGTCGCCGAGGGCATTCTCGGCCCGAACGGGCTGTGCTTTTCGCCGGACGAAAAAATCCTCTACATCATTGAATTGCGCGGCGTGCCGACCCGCAAAATTCTCGCCTACGATGTCGCAGCCAGCGGCGACAAGATTTCCAACAAGCGCGTGCTTGTCGACGCCGGCCCGGCCACGCCCGACGGCATGCGTTGCGACATCGACGGCAATTTGTGGTGCGGCTGGGGCATGGGCGATCCCGAGCTCGACGGCGTCGTGGTGTTTGCGCCCGACGGCGTGATGATCGGCCGCATCGCGCTGCCCGAACGATGCGCCAATGTCTGCTTCGGCGGGCTGAAGCGCAACCGGCTGTTCATGGCCGCCAGCCAGTCGATCTATGCGCTCTATGTGAACACGCAGGGCGCGCTGGGGGGATAAAGGCGACATCGCTATGCGCGGCTGCTTTCTTTACCCTCCCCTGGAGGGGGAGGGTCGGCTCGCATTGAGCGTAGCGAAATGTGAGACGGGGTGGGGTGAGCCGCTGGCGAAAAAGTTCACCCCACCCCGCCGCGCGTTGCACGCGCGTCGACCCTCCCCCTCCAGGGGAGGGTGATAAAGAAAAACACCGGAGCGGGAAAAATCCCGCCCCGGCGTTTTCGATGACGTCAGATGCTTACGCGGCGTTGAAGCCGGCGACCGCCTTGACCTCGAGATATTCTTCCAGGCCGAACTTGCCCCATTCGCGGCCGTTGCCGGACTGCTTGTAGCCGCCGAACGGCGCGGTGCGGTCGTTCGGCACGCCCTGCAGGTTCACATTGCCGGCGCGGATCTTGCGGCCGACCCGGCGCGCGGTCTCGACCGTGTCAGCGGAGACGTAGCCCGCCAGCCCATACGGCGTGTCGTTGGCGATCCGCACGGCGTCGGCTTCGTCCTTGGCGCCGAGGATGGTGAGTACGGGGCCAAAGATTTCCTCGCGCGCAATCGTCATGTCGTTGGTGACGTCGGCGAAGATGGTCGGGCGGACATAGAAGCCCTTGTTGACGCCTTCCGGCAGGCCGGGACCGCCAGCGACCAAGGTCGCACCTTCCTCGATGCCCTTCTGGATCAGCTTCTGGATCTTGTCCCACTGGATGCGCGACACGACGGGTCCGATGGTGGTGCCTTCGGCGCGGGGATCGCCCGCCTTGGTCTTGTCGGCGACGCCCTTGGCGATGGCGGCGACTTCCTTCATCTTCGACAGCGGCACGATCATCCGGCTGGGCGCGTTGCACGACTGGCCGGAATTGTTGAACATGTGCATCACGCCGCCGGTGACGGCCTTGGTGAGGTCGGCGCCTTCCAGAATGACGTTCGGCGACTTGCCGCCGAGTTCCTGGCTGACGCGCTTGACGGTCGGCGCGGCGCGCTTGGCGACATCGATGCCGGCGCGGGTCGAGCCGGTGAACGAGATCATGTCGATGTTCGGATGCTCGCTCATCGCGGCGCCGACTTCGGGGCCGAGGCCGTTGATCAGGTTGAACACGCCCTTCGGCACGCCGGCTTCATGCAGGATTTCAGCGAAGATCAGGGCCGACGACGGCGTGAACTCCGAGGGCTTCAGGATCATGGTGCAGCCGGCGGCGAGCGCCGGCGCGACCTTGCAGGCGATCTGATTGAGCGGCCAGTTCCACGGCGTGATCATGCCGACGACGCCGACGGGCTCGCGCACCACCACCGCAGAACCAACAGGCTCCTCGAAGTGATAGTTCTTCAAAACTTCCAGCGTGGACATGATGTGGCCGAGGCCGGCGCCCGCCTGCATCTTCTCGGCCATCGGCAGCGGCGCGCCCATTTCGTCCGAGACGGCGGCGCCAATGTCCTTCATGCGGGTCTTGTAGACTTCGACGATCTTCGAGAGCAGCGCGACGCGCTCCTCGCGGCTGGTCTGCGAATAGGTCTCGAAGGCGCGCCTGGCCGCAGCGACGGCCTTGTCGACGTCGGCCTTGGAGCCGAGCGCAACCTCATACATCGCCTCTTCGGTCGCCGGATTGACGACCGGCGTGGATTTCTTGACGACGGGATCGACCCAGGCGCCATCGATGTAGAATTGCATGCGGTTGACCATCGTAAACCTCTTGATTTCACGGACAATGGAGGGGGAACGGGCTGTTCGGCAAGCATCCTTGCACGAATGCCGGGAAAATTGAACCCGCCATATGCGGGATGCCGCATTGCGGCGGATGCTGGATATAAGATCAGGGGTATGAAGGTGGCAAGACGGGGTAAATATTTCCATCGTCGCCCCTGCCAAAGCAGGGACCCATATCCCGTGTCTTTTCCCGGGACAGCTACGACGAGCGTGTCGTCAGACAACACAAATCTAGTGGATGCGGTCGGCAATGATGACAAGAACGATCACCACGGCGGCGAGTAGCCAAGCCCCCTTGCGCTGGTCTTTGTTCGAGAGGACGGCTACGACGACTACCATAAAAATACCGACCAACGTGAGCATGCAATTCATCCCTTGGGCGGCTGGATCTTAAGATCGCGCACTGATCATGATCGAAACAGCGCGAAGTAAATTACATACAGCCAGCCCAAGATGCCGTGGATGATTGCCCAAATGATCGAATGGTTGGCAGTGTAGGATATCGCGATAGCGAGGGCGGAGCCAAAGCCCACGCCGTATTTTGCTCCCTCGACGCGGACCCCGTAGTAACGATTGTCTGCCATGTTTTCCACCTCAGTTGTTGAATGTTGGGCTCGTGAATTTCAAAATAATATGCCCGGACATATGAGCGAAGATCAGAACGTCCGGCGACAACACAGAGGACGACACTTCCAATTGATTTGGGTCAATTTGACCTGGTTCCTTCCGTTACATGATTGAAAGACGGGAGAATATTCCGATGATCATTCATAAAAGAATTCTCGAATGGCAGGCAGCTCACCCGAATATCACATGGATTGGATGGGGTATTGTTTGGGCGATTGTTCTGGTGCTGCTGTTTTGGCCTTCGAGACCTTTGAGGTGACCAGCGGCTTCCGGCCGGCACCATGATTGGACAGCCACAACCGAATTACAAACCGCTGCTCTGCCGCTGTCACACCGCCATTTTCCGATGCCGCGCCGGCGGTGAGGCTCTCTGCCGCGTCGATGATGGCGTTGGCGTCGATGCCGAAAGGCTGTATCGAAGAACGTGGTCGCGTTCTTTAGATACCAGGCGGCGCATCGAAAATCCGCCGCCTTCTCTATCGGACCTTGGTCGCGCTCAGGCCGCCCTAGTGAGCGCCTCTTCAACAGCTTCCGGAGCACGATCGATGATCGTCAGATATGCTCTCGCGGTCGGATCAGGCGAGAACCGCCCCTGCTCCCAATCCCTAAGACTGGCAACACTAAGGCCGTACTTGATGCAAAATTCTTCCTGGGTAAGGCCGCGTCGCGCCCTGATGGCTTTTACGTCAATCTTGGCGGGCACGAATATCTTATAGGTCGATGCATCCGCTTCGCCACGAGCAATCGTCCGCGCTTCCTTCGCGGACTTGATTAGTCGTTTGCCGAGGTTGCTCATCTGTTGCTCCATTTCCTATCTATTAAGTGCGGCGACCTTCTCAATAACGCTTTTGCGATAGTCGTCGGCATAGCCGGCCAATTCGATACGCAACTCGTTACGCTCCGCCTTACTTAGGTTTTCATCTTGGCCTTTGTCGATCAGAGCCAATAGCAAAACGGGCACGTCATCACCGGCATAGTAGTGGACTGTTCTAAAACCGCCGCTTTTGCCTTTGCCCTTGCCGGCAAATCGCAACTTGCGGCATCCACCGGTACCTTCCATGAGCGCGCCCGCTGTCGGGTTCTTGGAAATCTCCGAGACGATGTCATTCTGCTCATCGTCGGAAAGACCGGCCGACTTTGCATCTGATAGAAAGGTTGGGGTTCGGATGACCGTTTGCATGACCGTATCACTACGGGAAACCCGTAGTTATTTCAAGCCTTATTTTCAAGCTCGCCGCCATCTTTCTGACGGCTATATAATACCACTTCCAATATATGTAATATATTACAATAACTTAAGAGAAAGCTAGCGCGAATCTTTAGGGCGGATTCCGCTTGCTACTTTCGACAATGGGACGACGTCTGAAAATCACACCGCCATCTTGCGATGCCGAACCGGCGCGCCGGCGGTGAGGCTTTCCGCCGCATCGATGATGGCGTTGGCGTCGATACCATGGTGGCGATAGAGGTCGTCGATCGTGCCGGTCTGGCCGAAATGCTCGACACCGAGCGCTTCGACCCGTTGGCCGCGCACGCTGCCGAGCCAGCCCAGCGTGGCGGGATGACCGTCGATCACGGTGACGATGCCGCAATCGCGCGGCAGTGGCGCCAGCAGTTTTTCGATATGGCTGAGATGCGCCACGCCGCGGCGGTCGCGGCGCCCTTTTCGGGCCGCGGTCCATCCCGCATGCAGCCGGTCGGCGGACGTGATCGCGAGCAGACCCAGGTCGCGGCGGCTCTCGCCTAAAAGCCCGACGGCCTCGATCGCCTCGGGCGCCACCGCGCCGGTATAGGCGATCACCGCTTCGGCATTCGGTCCCGGCTTGCGCAGCCAATAGGCCCCCTCCGTGATGCCGGCCTGCAAATCGGGCGTCATCATCCGCTGCGGCTGATCGAGCGTGCGGGTGGAGAGCCTCAAATAAACCGAGCCGCCCTCGCCGCCTTCGCGCTGCATGTGTGCGAATCCGAAAGCCATGATGATAGCGAGTTCGTCGACGAAGGCCGGCTCGAATGACGCGAGCCCATCCTGCGCCATGCCGATCAAGGGCGTCGCGATCGACTGGTGCGCCCCGCCTTCCGGCGCCAGCGTCACGCCCGACGGCGTCGCCGCCACCATGAAACGCGCGTCCTGATAGCAGGCATAATTCAGCGCATCGAGGCCGCGCTCGATGAAAGGATCGTACAGCGTTGCGACCGGCAATAGCCGCTCGCCGTTGACGGCATGCGACAACCCCAGCGCCGACATCAGGATGAAGAGGTTCATCTCGGCGATGCCGAGCTCGATGTGCTGTCCTTTCGGCGAAGCGTCCCAATTGAAGGTCGATGGGATTTTTTCGCTGCGGAACAGATCGGCCTTCTCGGCACGCGCGAACAGCCCGCGGCGGTTGACCCAGGCGCCGAGATTGGTCGACACCGTGACATCGGGCGAAGCCGTGACGATGCGTGACGCCAACTCAGTGTCGCCGCGCGCGAGTTCGTTGAGCAGGAGACCAAAACCCTGCTGGGTCGACATCTGTGGCGACGGCGTGAACGAAAGCCGCTCGGGCACGTCGATGTCAGGCGCGGTCAGGCGGCGCCTGCCGTCGCGGTTGAACGGCGCTTGCCCAAGAAACGCCTCCAGCGCCGCCGGCGTTTGGGAAAGTCCCTCGAACTTCTCCCACTCGTGGCCGGGCCGGATGTTCTGGAGGCTGCGCCATTTTTCCATCTGGGCAACCGTCATCAATCCCGCATGATTGTCCTTGTGGCCCTGGAACGGCAGGCCTATGCCCTTGATGGTATAGGCGATGAAGCAAACCGGACGATCGTGATCGATCGCCTCGAACGCTTCGCACATGCTCGCCATGTCGTGGCCGCCGAGATTGGACATCAGTTCCAGCAACTCGTCGTCGCTGCGCCGCTCGATCAGTTGCGACACCGCGCCCTGGTCGCCGATCTCGTCCGAGAGATGCTTGCGGAACGCGGCCCCGCCCTGAAAACACAGCGCGGCGTAGAGCTGGTTCGGACAGGCATCGATCCATTGCTTCAACGCCTCGCCGCCGGGCTCGGCGAAGGCGGCGCGCATCAATCTGCCGTATTTCACGATCACCACGTCCCAGCCGAAATTGCGGAACATGGATTCGAATTTCTCCCACAGGCCTTCGCGCACCACCGCGTCGAGGCTCTGGCGGTTGTAATCGACCACCCACCAGGTGTTGCGCAGCCCGTGCTTCCAGCCCTCTAGCAGCGCTTCGAAGATATTGCCCTCATCCATCTCGGCGTCGCCGACCAGCGCAATCATCCGCCCTTCTGGGCGATCCTTCGCCCAGCCATGCGCCTTGACGTAGTCCTGTACCAGCGAGGCGAACAAAGTCTGCGCGACGCCGAGGCCGACCGAGCCGGTGGAGAAATCGACGTCGTCGGTGTCCTTGGTGCGCGACGGATAGGACTGCGCGCCCTTGAAGCCGCGAAAATTCTCCAGCTTCTCGTGGGTCTGGTGCCCGAACAGATACTGGATGGCGTGAAACACCGGGCTCGCATGCGGCTTTACCGCGACCCGGTCCTGCGGCCGCAGCGCCGAGAAATACAGCGCCGACATGATGGTGGCGAGCGAGGCCGAGGAGGCCTGATGGCCGCCGACCTTCAGACCGTCGACATTGGGCCGGATGTGATTGGCGTGGTGGATGGTCCACGACGACAGCCAGAGCACCTTGCGGGCGAGCGCGGACAGCATTTCGAGGCGTGCGGGTTCGGTCGTCATGGCGGTATTCCCTGCACATTGGTCACGGCGCGATGTTACCGCGGCAAGTTCCGCTAAAAATCTCAAATTTTGGCGATATACCCTCGGAAATTAGGATAAAATCCCACTCTGAAGCCAAATAACCTGAGTTCATCCCAATGCATACGCTGGACGCCATCGACCGCAAGATCCTCAGCCTTTTGCAGGCCGACAGCCGCACCACCATGCAGGAACTCGCCGACAAGGTCGGCTTGTCGGTCTCGCCATGTCATCGCCGGGTGAAATTGCTCGAAGAGCGTGGCGTGATCACGCGCTACATCGCAACCGTCGACCAGAAATCGCTCGGCCTCCATGTCAGCGTGTTCATCTCCATCAAACTGGCGCGGCAGAAGGAGGAAGACCTCAACCGCTTCGCGCGGGCGATCTCGAAATGGGACGAGGTGCTGGAGTGCTATCTGATGACGGGAAACCGCGACTATCTCTTGCGCGTGGTCGCCGCCGACCTGTCGTCGTATGAGGCGTTCCTGAAAAACAAGCTGACGCGGCTCGACGGCATCGCCTCGATCGAATCGAGCTTTGCGCTGAGCCAGGTGAAATATTCAATCGCGCTGCCGGTGTGAGCGGTCAGCCGTCACGCCTTCTCACCACCATCTCAGGCGTTGGGCGACGGCTCCGCCGGCAGTACCAACAGCTGTGATCGCCGCACGCGTTCGCGATGGGCGGTATAGAGGCCGCTGGCGACGATGAACACGGCACCCGTCACCGTATAGATGTCAGGGACTTCGCCGAAGACCAGGAAGCCGAGAATGCTGGCCCAAAGCAGCTGGGTGTAGGAAAACGGCGCGAGTACCGAGGCGTCCGCATAGCGAAAGGCGAGCACGACGATCCATTGCCCCGCGGTGGACGCAACGCCGATGAAAATCCCGAACATAATATCGTGCCAGCTCGGCGCGACCCAGACGATCGGCACCAGCGCCGACAGAATGCAGACGCCCGCGATCGACGAATAGGTCATGGTGGTGGCGGCGCGCTCCCTCCCGCTCATCATGCGCGTCATGATCAGCGTGCAGGCCCAGGCCAGCGCCGACACCAGCGGGAAGAACACGGCGGGATGGAACGCGCTTGTGCCCGGCCGCAGGATGATCAGCACGCCGATCAATCCGACCGCGGTCGCAAGCCAGCGGCGCAGGCCGACACTCTCGCCGAGAAATACGATCGACAGCGCGGTGACGAACAGCGGCGAGACGAAGCCGGTGGCCGAGGCCTCCGCGATCGGAAGAAACCGCAAGCCCGAAATAAAAAACAGCGACGACGACAAGAGTGCGACGCCGCGCAGCAATTGCAGGCCCGGCCGGGGAGAACGCAAGGCAAATACCGGCGACCCCGGCACCATGGCCGGAGCCATAATCAGCGCGAACACCAGGAACCTGATCCAGGCGATCTCGATCGAGGGCAGCGTCGCCGACAGGTATTTCGCGGTGACGTCGGAAGCCCCGAGAAACACCGTCGACGCCAGAATCAACGCGATGCCGCGAAACGGCCGATCGGCGCGCGCGGGCGCGGCACGACCGGCCGACTTCTTCTCGGGCAAGGGCAATGACGTACTGTCCAGCCTGTGGGCTGCTGCGGCGGCGGGCGGCGGGGTCACGGTTGAACTCGGGCGCAGAAATGATCGAATCGGGCGAAGCCCTAAAAACGACAATCGCCCGATGTGAACAAGGCCGGAAAACAGGAAGCGGATATGCGCAAACAGAGCGTTTTCGAGCGAAGCATGGCCTCGGACTTGATCCGAGGGTGGAGACCGGTTCGCGCTGGGAAAACGCGTCAAAACATGAGAAAGAGCTTCGGTTCTGTTTCAATAACGAATCAAGCTCCAGACGCCGTGTTGCCGCTAAACAACTAAAGCATTGGCAGGCTTCGCGGTTTCGGTCCGCGCCGAAAGGCCTTGTCGAGGGCTGCGATTTCGTCATCGCTCAGCACGAGCTTGCCGGCCGCGGCGTTGTCGGCGACGTGCTCCGGCGTGGAGGCTTTTGGAATCGCAAACAGCTGGGGTTCACGGGTCAGGAAGCTCAAGGCAATCTGGCGTGGTGAAGCGGCATGGCGTTTTGCGATGGTCTGCAAGAGCTCGCCCGGCTTGCCGCGCGGGTCCGGAAAATCGTTGTGACCGAACGGCGAATAGGCGACCACCGCGACGCCGTGTTTCACGCACCATGGAATCACCGCGTGCTCGATCGCGCGTTCCTGCAAATGATAGAGAACCTGGTTGCAGGCGATCCTGCCTTCGCCCGCGACTTCCAGCATCTCGTCGAGATCGTCGGCGTCGAAATTGCTGACGCCCCATGAACGGATCTTGCCGGCGGCTACCAATTGCTCGAATGCCGCGACCGTTTCGGCAAAAGGATAAGACCCGCGCCAGTGCAAGAGATAGCAATCGAGCCGGTCGGTCTTCAGCCGCGCCAGCGACCGCTCGCATGCGGCGATGGTGCCGCGCCTTGATGCGTTGCTCGGCAGCACTTTCGACACCAGAAAAACCTCATCACGGCGTCCGGTGATGGCTTCAGCGATCACGAGCTCCGCATCGCCATACATTTCGGCGGTGTCGATGTGGGTCATGCCGAGATCGATGCCGCGGCGTAATGTGGCGACCGCGCTTCTGCGATCCCCGCGGTCGAGGTACCAGGTGCCCTGCCCGATTACGGACACTTGGTCGCCAGTGCGACCGAATTGCCGGAACTTCATCTGCTAACTCAGCTCGCTGATATCGGCGACCAGTAGGGCGCCGGTAAAAACCTCGGTGCCAATCAGCCGCGGCGGAGCGTCCAGAAACATCATCGCGTGGTTTCACCTGCCAAAGACGAGGGGCGCACCATAATTGAGCATATCCACGCAGTCGATGTCTCCAGGTGTACTGGGCGCAGCGCCGCGAAAAGCAAGATGCTTGGGCAGGGCATGACGTTCTTGTCCCGATCCCGCAGCGTGCTATGAATCCGGGAGGCACGCATAGTCGAACGCGTCGGCCAAATGGTCACCGCTATCAAAGGCGGATTGCAGGGAGGATAATGACATGGCCCATTTCGGCCCAACCCGGCGTTCCCTATTGCAGGGAACCCTCGCCACCGGCGCACTCAGCCTTACCGGATTTCCCGCCCGCGCCGAGCCGCAGTGGAAGAAATATGCCGGCACCAAGCTGGAGGTGATCCTCGCCAAAGGTCCGCGCGGCGATAACCTGCAAAAAAACATCAAAGAGTTCACCGACCTGACCGGCATCGAGGTCGAGTCGGAACAGATCCCCGAGCAGCAGCAGCGCCAGAAGGCCGTCATCGAACTTGCGTCGGGCAAGCCGAGCTTCGATGTCATCCATCTAAGCTACCATGTGCAGAAGCGCCAGTTCGAGAAGGCTGGCTGGCTCGCCGACATGTCCGGATACATGAAGGACCCGAATCTCACCGCGCCCGATCTCGTCGAGAGCGATTTCTCCGCAGCCGGGCTTCAGTATGCCAAGAACGACAAGGGGCAGATGCTCTCGCTGCCGTGGTCGGTCGACTACTTCATCCTCTATTACAACAAGGAACTGTTCCAGAAGAAGGGCGTCGCGGTGCCGAAGACGCTGGATGAGATGGTCGGGGCCGCCGAAAAGCTCACCGATCCCAAGGAAGGCGCGTTCGGCTTCGTCGGGCGTGGCCTGCGCAATGCCAACATGGCGCTGTGGACGAATTTCTACCTCAACTACGGCGGCGAGTTCCTCGACAACAAGGGCAACATCCTGAGCGATGGCCCCGAAGGCGTCGAGGCCACAAAACTCTATCAAACGCTGCTGACCAAAGCCGCACCTCCTGGAGTCGCTGGCTTCAACTGGATGGAATCGATGGCGTCCTTTACGCAAGGGCGTTCGGCGATGTGGATCGACGCCGACGGCTGGGCGCCGCCCCTGGAGGATCCGTCCGCGTCGCGCATCGTCGGCAAGGTCGGCTATGCGGTGGTGCCCGCCGGACCCAAAGGGCAATATTCGTCGACCTATGGCGACGGCATCGGCATCGCGGCGGCGAGCAAGAACAAGGAAGCCGCCTATCTGCTTTGCCAATGGGCCGTTTCGAAGGCGCAGGGCACGCGGTTGCTGCAGGCCGGCGGCGGCGTACCATTCCGCAACTCCGTGCTCGACGACCCCGAGGTTCGCAAAGGGGTCAAGAACCAGGAATGGCTGCAGTCTGTGGTCGATTCCGCCAAGATCAGCAAGCTCGGCCTGCCGGTTGTCATCCCCGTCGCCGAATACCGCGATCTCGTCGGCGCGGCGCTCACCGCAACGCTTTCAGGCGGCGACCCTGCGACGGAATTGAAAAAGGCCCACGAGCAATTCCGCCCGATCCTGGAGCGCAGCGAGAAAGCGTGAGCGCAATATCTCAAACCGGTCCGGCTGCATCTGAAACGGCAGCCGCGCCTGGACAAGAATGGCGGCCGCCGTCGTACTGGCCGTTCGTGGTGCCGGCGCTGGTGGTCGTGCTCGCGATCATCATATTTCCCTGGCTGTTCACGATCTGGATGAGCCTGAACGAATGGAAGGTCGGCTCGCCAACGACGTTCGTCGGGCTCGCCAATTATGTGCGGTTGCCGAACGATCCGCGCTTCGTCGAAGCGGTAGGCCACACCATCCTCTACACCGCGCTGTCGGTGCTGTTGCCGCTGGTTTTCGGCACGTTCGCTGCTGTCGTGTTCCACCAAAAATTCCCCGGGCGCGGCTTTCTGCGTGGAGTGTTCATCATGCCGATGATGGCGACGCCGGTCGCGATCGCGCTGGTCTGGACCATGATGTTTCACCCGCAACTCGGCGTGCTCAATTATCTGCTCTCGCTGGTCGGTTTGACGCCGCAGCTGTGGGTGTTTCATCCCGGCACCGTCATCCCGTCGCTGGTGCTGGTCGAGACCTGGCAATGGACGCCGCTCGTCATGCTGATCGTGCTCGGCGGCTTGGCTGCGATCCCGATCGAGCCCTACGAAAGCGCGCAAATCGACGGCGCGGGTGTCTGGCAGATGTTCCGTTACATCACGCTTCCGCTGATTGCGCCGTTTCTGTTCATCGCCGGGATGATCCGCATGATCGACGCGGTCAAGAGCTTCGACATCATTTTTGCCATCACCCAAGGCGGCCCCGGCTCGGCATCCGAGACCATCAATCTCTATCTCTATAGTGTTGCCTTTATCTATTACGACCTTGGCTACGGGTCGGCGATCGCAGTGGTGTTCTTCATTCTGATCGTCATGCTGGCCGCGGTGCTGCTCTATCTGCGCCAGCGCACGCTGTGGACAGAGATCGGCGGCGCATGAGCGTGCGTCAAATCATCGGCAAGATCGGGCTTTGGTTTTCGGTGTTCGTCATCGTGTCGCCGGCCATTCTGTTCTTCGTCTGGATGGCCTCGCTTTCCGTCAAGTTCGAGGTCGACAACGCGGCCTATCCCCCGATCTTCATTCCCGACCGCTTCGCCTGGAAGAATTACGCCGACGTCCTCGCATCCAACCGCTTCCTGACCTATTTCATCAACAGTTTGCTCGTCACCGGGACGGCGACCCTGCTGGCGATGCTGGTCGGCGTGCCCGCGGGCTACGGAATCGCCCGGATGGCGGCGCACAAATCCGCGATCGTGATCCTGATCGCGCGCATCACGCCGGGATTGTCCTATCTCATTCCGCTGTTCCTGTTGTTCCAGTGGCTGGGACTGCTCGGCACGCTCTGGCCGCAGATCATCATCCATCTGGTGGTGACAGTGCCGATCGTGATCTGGATCATGATTGGCTATTTCGAAACCACCCCGATGGAACTCGAGGAAGTCGCGCTGATCGACGGCGCCACGCGCTGGCAGGTCTTTCGTTACGTCGCGTTGCCGATCGCGCGGCCGGGCATCGCGGTCGCCTTCATCCTTGCGGTGATTTTCTCCTGGAACAACTTCGTGTTCGGCATCGTGCTGGCCGGGCGCGAGACGCGCACGCTGCCGGTTGCCGTCTACAACATGATTTCCTTCGACCAGTTGAGCTGGGGACCGCTCGCCGCGGCGGCGCTGATCGTGACCTTGCCGGTGCTGCTGCTGACGGTGTTCGCGCAGCGCCAGATCGTGGCGGGGCTGACGGCCGGCGCGGTCAAGGGCGGATAGCGGTTGAAATCCGATGCTTGATCCCCGTTCCGGCGCGCGAATTGGATCAGACATGAACGCCGGCGTAAGCCGGGGAGATTCGGATCGAGACTGTCGGTGAGGAGTCCGGGTTACTCCCAACTCCGGACATATCGCTGCATCGCAGTGACTGACGCGAAGTGCCACAACAGGCGACATTGGAAGTTCGGTTTGAAATGAAAAAGGTCGCCCTTCGCGCCCGACTGCTATTTCGCCGATCAGGGCGGGCGTGTAGATTGCGATCCGATTCATCCCCGCGGGCAGGGCCGCTATCGTCGGCCAGTCTGCGGGGATCGCGCGTCAACGGGGGACATCGGATGAGGCTCGCAAGGTACCTGTTCATCTCGATCACGACGTTGCTGCTGGCGCAAAGCGCGGACGCGCGGACGGCCGCTATGGCGCAGCAGGCCGGCGCTGCGGCCGATAAAGGCGAGGAGGCCGCCAAGGCCGAATGCAAGGCGAAATCCGATCCGTCGATCCTGGTCAATTACTGGAAGACGGCGGCGGGGGTCCGCAGCCCGCCCGGCACCGCGCCGGCTGATCCGGCCGCTTTGGCAGAACTGGAAAACCGCGCCAAACTTATCTGCGTGACGCAGGGCGGCGGCAGCAGCCGCAGCTACACGATCACCGGTAACGCCGGGCCGATGAAAGTGAACGGCACCGCGTGCAGCCTGGCGAAGCCATTCACGGTGAAGGGCTCCGGCGGCGATATGTGGATCGAGTTCAGCTACAGTCCGGGCGGCGAGGCCGGCGGCAGCGTGAGCTATACCGGCGGCGGAACCGGATCGCTTGCGATGGTGCACATGGCCGGCAAGGGCACCTATACGGTGAAGCTGGACGACAAAGGCGGCACCCTGACCCAGACCCATACCGGTGCCGTGACGAATCCGGGCGGCGGCTCGGCCACGCACACCGACAACTTGAAGCTCACGCCCATGGGCCCGTGCTAGGTGATGCGATCATGACACTGCAAGAGGCCGCGCGTCGTGCTCGACGCGCTGATCCTGAACGGCTGGCTGGCATTAGCGGCGCGCGCCGGAGCCGTCAGCCTTCACCGAGGCGATAAAGCAAGCGCAGGCGTTGTTGGAAAGGGCGGTGGAGAAGCAGGAGCGACAAGTCGACCGCTGTGAAATCTCCCAATTTCCAGTTGTCTTGCTGGGTCCGACCCGGCAATCCATTTTAATGCGAAGGCGATGGATGCTGCTCACTTTTCAAGGATTTCACAGGGTTGGACGGCGACCGGCCATGTCCGCTTCTCTAATCGCTGCAATATTACCGCTCAGCAATGGCTGAAGCGACGTTTCAAAGTCGGTTCCCGGCAAGGGCGCGCCGGGGCCCGGGGCTGGTATCAAGCAGCGGATTTTTCCCACTGGAGTTGCCTCAGTTCGACGCGGCCTCCAACCGGCGTCGTTCGCTCTCCGTTGCAGCACCAGCGACATCCGCCTGCGCGATCAGGCGCTTCAATTCGGGGATGCACGAGCCGCAATTGGTCCCCGCCTTGAGCCGCTGGCCAAGCTCGGCGGCGGAGCGTGCCCCCGAGGCGATGGCGTCGCAGATCGTGGTTCGGCCGACGCCAAAACAGGCGCAGACGACGGGGCCGGCGGAGGCCAACCCATCCATCGATTTGCCCGACAACAGCATCCGTCGTTGATCGTCGCTGAGCGCGCCCGCGGCGAACAGGTCCTTGACGACGTTCCAGTCGCCCGCATCCCGCGCGGGCCCCAGGAACAGGCAGGTTTCGATTCCGTCCACGGCAAAGGACGCCGCGCGATAAACACCGCCGCCAAAATCCCTGTATTCGGCAAGATCTTCGCCGGCGACCGACCGCAACCATGACGACCATCCCGTAAGGTCCGCATTGTCGGCGAAGAGATAACCGTGGCCGCCGCCGACCGTCACGCGCGCCCACCAGACGTGATCGGGCAATTCCAGTGGCGCGCGGGACAGAGCGAAGCCACGAAAGACATATTCGTAAGCCGTGATCGACGCCGGCGTCGCCTTGTTCTCGGGCTGGCCGGAAAACGGATCGGTGAACGGCGCGACCAGCGCCCCGACCCGCGCGGAAGACGCCGTCGCCTCGCTCCAGTGAATCGGCGCGAACAGCATGCCGCGCTGCTGCCGTTCGCTGACCAGGACTTTGAGAATGCATTGGCCGTAATCGGTGACGACGCGCGCAAAGCCGCCATCGACCACGCCGTGCCTCGCCGCATCGTCCGGATGAACCTCGACGAACGGCTCCGGCAGATGCTGGCCGAGCCGCGGGCTGGTGCCGCTGCGGGTCATGGTGTGCCATTGGTCGCGGATGCGGCCGGTGTTCAGCCGCAGCGGCCGTCCCGCCGTGGTTTCGGTTCGCAACGCCGGCACTTCGGGCGCGATGAAGCGCGCCTTGTGGTCGTTTGCAAAAAATCCGCCGTCAGAGAAAAACCGCTGCTGCGGCTCGGTATCGCCAAGACGCAACGGCCACAGCACCGGCGCCATCGTGTCGAACGCCTCGTCCGACAACGATCTCAACGCGCCGATATCGAAATCGCGGCCGCCATTGTTCTCGAATGCCGAAAGTGCGGCGTGTTCGCGAAAGATCTCCGCCGCTGAATGGAAATCGAACGCGGCGCCGAAACCGAGACGCTTTGCCACCTCGCTGACGATCCACCAATCCGGCCGCGTTTCTCCCGGCGGCGTCAGAAACGCACGCTGCCGCGAAATGCGCCGTTCCGAATTGGTCACGGTTCCGGATTTCTCCCCCCACGCCTGCGCCGGCAGCAGCACATGCGCGCCGGCATTGACGGTATCGTTGGAAACGACGTTTTCAGAGACCACGAACAGCTCGAGTTTCTTCAGCGCGGCGCGCGCGGAGTCCGCGTCCGGCAGCGACACCGCCGGGTTGGTGCCCATCACCCACAAGGCCTTGATCTCGCCGCGGGCGATCGCCTCGAACATCTGGACCGCCTTCAGCCCCTCATGCGTCGCGATGCGCGGCGCCTTCCAGAACCGGCGGACACGGTCGATCTCGGGCGGCGTGAAACCCATATGCGCGGCAAGCTGATTGGCGAGACCGCCGACCTCGCGGCCGCCCATCGCATTGGGCTGCCCGGTGAGCGAGAATGGCGAGGCGCCCGGCTTGCCGATCCGCCCCGTGGCGAGGTGGCAATTGAGGATGGCGTTGACCTTGTCGGTGCCCTGTGCCGACTGGTTGACGCCTTGCGAATACAGCGTGACGACGCGCGGCGTCCTGCCAAACATCTGGAAGAACGCCGCGACGTCCTGTTCGGAGAGACCCGTCGCCAACGCGGTCGCAGCCGCGCTGCCGGCGATGCTGCGCGCACGCGCCAGCGCGTCGTCGAAGCCGCTGGTATGATTTTCGATGTAGCCGCGGTCGAGCGCGCCGGTATCGGCGAGATGAGCCAACAATCCCAAGAACAGCGCGGTGTCGGTGCCGGGCTTTAGCCCCAGGAACAGGTCGGCATCCCCTGCGGTATCGGTCCGGCGCGGGTCGATCACGACGATGCGCGCGCCGCGCTTTTGCTTGTTGGCGAGCATGCGCTGGAACAGAACCGGATGACACCACGCCGCGTTGGAGCCGACCAGAACCAGGAGATCGGCCTCATCGAGATCCTCGTAAACACCGGGCACGGTGTCGGCGCCGAACGCACGGCGATGGCCCGCGACCGACGAGGCCATGCACAGGCGCGAATTGGTGTCGACATTGGCGCTGCCGATGAACCCCTTCATCAGCTTGTTGGCGACGTAATAATCCTCGGTCAACAATTGCCCGGAGAGATAGAACGCCACCGCGCGGGGACCGTCGCGCGCGACGATATGCTGAAGCCGGTGCGCGACGTGATCGAGCGCGTCGGTCCAGGCGATCCGCTCCATCGAGCCCTTGCTGCAGCGGATCATCGGATAGAGCAAGCGGTTCTCGAGGCCGAGCGTCTCGCCGAGCGCGGAGCCTTTCGAACACAGCCGTCCGAAATTCGCGGGATGCTCGGGATCGCCCGAAATCGCCGCCCCGCCGCGACCATCCGGCGTCGCGAGCACGCCGCAGCCGACGCCGCAATAGGGACAGGCGGTGCGCGTGGCGCGCAGCGCGGGATCGACGGCCGTCATCGGAATGATCCGGTCATGCCGCCTCGGCCAGGATCGCGGCCGAGCGGCCGAACATCATGTCTTTTCGAATTTTCGCAACCGATTGCCGGCCGCGGATCAATTCGAGATACCAGAGCGCGTCGCCGACATCGCCGACCAGCACGGCGCCGGTGAGCCGGCCTTCGGATATCACAAGCTTCTTGTAGGTGCCGCGCCTGACGTCGCTCAGCACGATGCTCTCGCTGCCCTCGCTCCCCAGGAAATCGCCCGCGGAAAAAACGCTGACGCCGGAGACCTTGAGATTGGTCGCGACGACACTGCCGCCATACGTTGCCGTCCGGCCGGCCAGATGCTGCGCCAGGACCCGCGCCTGCTCGTAAGCCGGCTCGACCAGGCCGTAACAGATGCCGCGATGCTCGGCGCATTCGCCGAGGGCGAAGATGCCGGGCGCGCCGGTTTGCAGATGGTCGTCAACGATGACGCCGCGATTGACGGGAATGCCGGCGTCCCTGGCCAGCGCAATATTCGGCCGGATGCCGGCGGCGAAGATCACCGCGTCGGCGTCGATCCGGCGTCTGTCCGTCAGTTCGACGCCTTCGACGCGGCTCTCGCCGACAATACGGCCGGTGTTGGCGTTGAGTAGGACTTCGATGCCCTTGGGCTCGACGAGCGATTTCAAGAGCGCCGCCGCCGGTGCGTCGAGCTGGCGCTCCATCAGCCGGTCCATCAGGTGGATCAGGGTCACCGGCGCTCCCGCCTTGGCGAGACCGTAAGCGGCTTCCAGTCCCAACAATCCGCCGCCGACCACCACGACGCGCTTCTTCGAGGCGGCAAGCGTCAGCAACAGATCGACGTCCCGGCTGTCGCGAAAGGTATGCACGCCGGCGAGTGCGGCGCCGGGCACGTTGAGCCGCAACGGCGTCGAGCCGGTGGCAAGCACCAGCCTGGAGAACGCGACGCTCTCTTCATTCGCGATCTTGAGTTCGCGGCGGCCGACGTCGATCTCGGTGACGGCGCATCCGTATTTCAGGGTAACGCCGCGGTCGCGCCACCAATCGGCCGGCCTGAGTTCGATATCATGGGACGCGGTTTCGCCCGCGAGCACCGACGACAGCAGTACGCGATTATAGGCAAGCCGCGGCTCGTCGCCGATGACGGCGATGGCATAGCGCCCGAGCGCGGCCTTTGCGAGTTCGTCGACCAGACGGGCGGCGGCCATTCCGTTGCCGACGATCACCAGCGGTTCGCTCACGGCGTATCCTTCACTCGGCTGCCTGAGGGCTGCCGTATGCTTCTGAAATCATGTAGCCGGAAAGCGTGCCATAGGCCGTGGTCCATGCGTCCGCGACTTCGGGCGTCCAGCCGTCTCCAAGTCCCTTTTCCAGCGTCCACAGCAAGGCTGCGCCGACAACCGGATAGTGCTCGGCCTTGGCGCCATAGCTGAGATGGCGCGTCGCCAGCGCGCTCGCGGCGGGCAGTATCGATTCAAGATTGTTGAGACCGTTGACCACGGCGGCCAGCATCGCCATCAGCTTCTTGCGCTGCTCCGTCATGTCGGCAGGAAACATCGATTTGACCTGTGGCGCGATCTCGAACAGGCGGTCGTAGAATAACATCGCCGCCTGCTCCGAAATGGGCGCCACTTTTGAAAAGCTCAACTGCACGAGTTTGACCTGGTCGGGTGTCATTTGCTGCTCCTGCCGTTTTCCTGAACCTCGCCCCGCATGCGGGGCGAGATTCATCGCGCCGATCAAATGCGCGCTTCGGCGAGGCTCGTCGCGCCCGCCTCCGCGGGGCTCTTGCGCAGGTAGAACCACCAGGTCATCGCCAGGCAGGTCGCGTAGAACGCAAGATAAATGACCAGCGCGAGCTGCGGACCACCGGTGATGGCGATCGACTTGCCGAAGCCGCTCGGGATCAGATAGCCGCCACAGGCGCCGATCGCGCCGATGAATCCGAGGGCGGCCCCGCTCTCGATACCGGCGGCCTTCAAGGCCAGCGCCTTGCCGGCTTCGCCCCTGCCTCGCGCTTTGCGAAGGTTCTCCTCGCGGAAGATCGACGGAATCATCCGGTAGGTCGATCCATTGCCGATACCGGTCGTGACGAAGAGAATGAGGAACATCGCCAGGAAGCCAGTGAAGTCCTTGATCCCAACGAAGTACAGCACGCCGATCGTGGCGGCCGCCATCGCGATGAAATTCCAGAACGTCACGATCGCTCCGCCCACCTTGTCGGCAAGCAGGCCGCCGAGCGGACGCGATAGCGAGCCGACCAGCGGTCCGAGGAACGCAATCGCCATCGTGATTGCGGGGAACTGGGTCTTGATCAGCAGCGGGAACGCGGCCGAGTAACCGATGAAGGATCCGAAGGTCCCGATATAGATGAAGGACATGATCCAGGTGTGCTTGCGCTTGACGATCGCGAGCTGATCCCTGAACGAGGACTTCGCCGAGGTGAGGTTGTTCATGAAGAAAATGGCGCCGAACACGGCGATGAAGAGCGGCAGCACCCACATCAGTCCGGCATTTTGCAGATAGACCCCGGAGACCGGAGCTGCCTGGTAGAGATTGATGAGGCCGATGCCCATCAGGATCGGCGTGAGCAACTGAACACTGCTGACACCGATATTTCCGCCAGCCGCGTTCAATCCGAGCGCCCAACCCTTCATGCGGTCAGGATAGAAGAAAGAGATATTGGCCATGCTCGAGGCGAAGTTGCCGCCGCCGAGACCCGCGGTCGAAGCCACCAGCAGCATCAGCCAGAACGGGGTATCGGGCTGGCTGACGAAATGGGCGAGCCCGAACGTCGGGATGAATAGCACCGCAGCGCTGAAGATGGTCCAGTTGCGGCCGCCGAACGTCGTCACGGCAAAGGTGTAGGGAAATCGCATCAGCGAGCCGATCAGTCCGGGTATCGCCACGAGCTGAAACAGTTCGTCGGTGGTGTAGTGGAAGCCCGCCGCCGGCAGCTTGGTGGCGACGATGCTCCAGATCAGCCAGACGGAAAATCCGATGTGCTCCGCAACGATCGACCAGATGAGGTTGCGACGGGCGATGACTTTGCCCTTGGAGTTCCAGAACGTCTCATCTTCCGGGTTCCAGTCTGAAATCCAGGTCGGGTCTTTCGAGCTCATAAAAATTTCCTTTTCTGAAGGAGTGCAGCCAGCGTCGGGCATCGCGCTGCAAGGCATAGGGGCGCGTTCCGGGAAGGCCCCGGTCTGGCGGTCACAAATCGGATGATTGTTTCGACGGCTTCGATGGCGTCAGCACCAGCTATTCAAGCTTCGTGCCAAACTGGTTCAGCGCAAAAATGACTTAAATTATATCGGGTTATGACAGGCGCTTTCCGATCCCACCCATCATAGTCCGCACCCAAAATTTGCAATCGCTCAATTGTTGTGCGGCGCACAATAATTGAGCAGACGTGCCCGAAAATGCGCACCGAACAGCTCTGCGCTGGATATGTGCAGACTGCATAAATGCACGCCGATTACCCGCAAAGGTGCGGAAGGTGCCGCGAATTTCAGCCGCCTTTCAACCGAACCGGTCATGGCATGTCGATTGCATCGCCTCATTGCTAGTCAATGAAGACTGCGGTCCGCCGGATTGTTGAAGCCATCGCTGGCTGAAACTGAAGCACAGGCTCAGAGCTTCCTCACGAAGAAGCGTGGCGCAGTCGTCGCGATGCCAGCTCGGCATCGCCCGCTCATCCCCTGACGCAACAATCCGAAACGCCGAACCAGGCGCATTCTCGGCAACGAGCCGATTTCGTTTCGAGAACAGTACATCTCGCGCGAGCGCCGCGGCTTTGGAGCAATCGGTATTTTAAATTCGCTACGAACAAAGGGAACTGCAATGTCATACCTCGTGCCTTCGGAATTCGTCACCAAGATGGTGGATGCAGGCGAATCCAAAATCTTCATGTCCACCAGAGACACCGTCATCCGGGCCTATATGGCCGGCGCGATCCTCGCACTGGCGGCCTGGTTCGCCGTCACGATCAATGTGAATACGGGCCAGCCGCTCCTCGGAGCACTGCTGTTTCCCGTCGGATTTTCCATGTTGTATTTGCTGGGATTCGATCTGCTGACGGGCGTCTTCGTCCTCACGCCGCTCGCGTTGATCGACAAGCGGCCGGGTGTGACGCTGGCCGGTGTGTTGAGAAACTGGGGCCTGGTCTTTGTTGGTAACTTCGTCGGAGCTCTCACGGTGGCCTTTATGATGGCGTACGTGACAACCTTCGGCTTCACGCAGGACCCCGACAAGGTCGGCACGACGATTGGAAACGTCGGCGAGGCTCGGACGCTCGGCTACGCGGCGCACGGCGCGGCCGGCATGGCGACATTGTTTCTGCGCGGCATGCTATGCAACTGGATGGTCTCTACCGGCGTGGTCGGAGCGATGATCTCAACGACGGTCCCCGGCAAGGTCATTGCGATGTGGATGCCGATCTTGGTGTTCTTCTATATGGTGTTCGAGCATTCCGTCGTGAACATGTTCCTGTTTCCGTCGGGGCTGATGCTCCACGCAAAATTTTCAATCATGGACTATTTCATCTGGAATGAAATTCCGACCGTTCTCGGCAATCTGGTCGGTGGGCTTTCGTTCACCGGACTTACATTATACGCCACGCATGTCAGGACGGCGCCAAAGCGCGACGTAAGGACGGCGCCGATCCGCGCCGCCGTCTGATTTGACTAAACGAAGGAGCCTTGCCTTTGTATGGCAAGGCTCCTTTCCCCTGGCACAATGCATGACGCCTGGATTGCAAATATCGTTAGGGCAATATTCTGACAAAGGTCGCAAGGCGACCAATCAGGATTTCCACGGCGCTTTAATCCCGAACGAACCGTTGTTGAGCCTGAAAGGCATCGCCATCGTGATGGCGGATGGCATCAGCAGCAGCAGCGTCAGCCACATTGCAAGCGAGTCAGCCGTCAAAAGCTTTCTCACAGACTACTACTGCACGTCGGAGTCCTGGTCGGTGAAGACGTCGGCCCAGCGCGTGTTGGCGGCCACCAACGCATGGCTGCATTCTCAAACCCGACGAAGTCAATACGCTTACGACAAGGACAAGGGCTATGTCTGCACCTTGAGTGCGATGGTCATCAAATCGACCACCGCCCACATTTTTCATGCCGGCGATTGCCGAATCTACCGGGTCGCGGGCAATGCGCTCGAACAGTTGACCGACGATCATCGGGTCATTGTTTCCTCGGAACAGACCTATCTCGGCCGCGCATTGGGGATCAATCCTCAAATCGAAATCGACTACCAGGCGCTTCCGGTCGAAAAGGGGGATATTTTCCTGCTCGCTACCGACGGCGTTTACGAGCATGTCAATGCCCGCTCTATCGTCAACACGATCAACGACAATCCGAAAGATCTAGACAAGGCCGCAAAAATCATCGTCGACGAGGCATTCCAGCGCGGCAGTCCGGACAACCTGACAATCCAGATCGCGCGGATCGACCAATTGCCGGGCGGCGAAGCAAGCGAGGTTTTCGGACCATCATCCGAATTGCCACTCCCTCCGCTGCTGGAAGCAAGGATGCTGTTCGACGGATACAAAGTCGTCAGGGAAATACATGCCAGCAGTCGAAGCCACATTTATCTGGCGGTCGATGCCGATACCGAGGATCTGGTTGCGATAAAAATCCCGTCGATCGATTTGCGTGACGATCCCGCCTACCTGAAGCGGTTCATGATGGAAGAGTGGGTGGCCCGGCGGATCGACAGCCCCCACGTATTGAAGCCCCGTCTGCATTCGCGAAAACGCAACTATCTGTACGTCGCGATGGAATTCATCGACGGGCAAACCTTGACGCAATGGATGATCGATAATCCAAGACCGGATCTGGAAACGATGCGCGGCATCGTCGAGCAAATCGCCAGGGGCTTGCGTGCCTTTCACCGCAAAGAAATGCTGCACCAGGACCTGAGACCCGACAACATCATGATCGACAAGACCGGAACGGCGAAGATCATCGATTTTGGCTCGACCAAAATAACGGGCGTCGCCGAGGCAACACCATTCATCAGCCACAACGACATTTTGGGCACCGCGCAATACACAGCGCCCGAATATTTCCTGGGTGAGAGCGGTTCGGCCCGCTCCGATATGTTTTCGCTGGGGGTCATCACCTATCAGATGCTGACGGGAAAGCTGCCCTATGGCTCTCAAATAGCGAAGGCCAGAACCAAATCGCAATTCGGAAAATTGAGGTACAGTTCCGCGCTCGACGACAACCGGGAGATTCCCGCGTGGATCGACGGGGCGCTGAGAAAGGCCGTGCATCCTGACCCCGACAAGCGCTACGAGAGCTTGTCGGAATTCACCTTCGATCTTCGCCACCCCAATCCGAAATTTCTCAACGCTACCGCCACTCCCCTCATCGAGCGCAACCCGACCCTGTTCTGGAAATGCACGACCGCCATTCTTGTCTGCATCATCCTGGCATTGCTCGCGGGCCAGCACGGCGTCCGCCACTAGAGCGGGACGGCTTGTGATTGAATCATTTACCTCTCCCCGCCGAAGAGAGGTGCCATTACAGACCAGCCTAATCCCGTCGTGTCCCAGGCGTCCTCGGTCACCGCCATCATCGGCTTCGGCGCGATCCCGTCAGCCGATTTTACCCGAAAATCGTAGGTCATCAAATACCAGGGCGACGATCCGGACGGCTTGCCAGCGGGCTGCGATTGGAAGGCGGCGCCCTTTTCGGCTATTAAAGCGGCCATTGCCAGCTTCCGGAGACCGTTCCCGATGTTGACCCTTACCCCCGCCTCGCCCGAATCCGCCGGCATGTCCAACGCCGCCCTCGACCGTGTCGAGGCTCACCTGAAGAACCGGTACATCGATGCCGGCCGCTTTCCGGGAACGCAGCTCCTGGTCTACCGCCGCGGCAAGGTCGTCCATAGTGCGGTGCAGGGTTTCGCCGACCTCGAGCGCAAGATTGCGATGAAGGACGACACCATTTTTCGCATCTACTCGATGACCAAGCCGATCACCAGCGTGGCCTTCATGATGCTGGTCGAGGAAGGCCGCGTCGCGCTCGACGAGCCCGTCCATAAATACATCCCGGAATGGAAGAACCTCGGCGTGTTCCAGGCCGGCACCGCGCCGGCATTTCTGACCCGGCCGCCGTCGCGGCCGATGCTGATCGTGGATCTGTTACGGCATACCTCCGGCCTGACTTACGGCTTCCAGCAACGCTCCAACGTGGATGCGGCCTATCGCGAAATGAAAATCGGCGAGGTCGAGAAAGCGGGAACGCTGCAATCGATGATCGACGACCTGGCAAAAATCCCGCTGGAATTTTCGCCCGGCGAGGCCTGGAATTATTCCGTCTCCACCGACGTGATTGGTTATCTGATCGGCAAAATCTCAGGCCGGCCGTTCGAACAGTTTCTGAAGGAACGCATCTTCGAGCCGCTCGAGATGAGGGATACCGACTTCTTCGTGCCCTCCGACAAGGCCCATCGCTTCGCGGCCTGTTACTCGGCAAGCCCGCAAGGCGGCATGACGTTTCACGCGACCGACCGCAAGGGCGGCCTGACCTTGCAAGATGATCCCACCACCAGCTCGTTCCTGTCGCCACCGGCGTTCATTTCCGGCGGCGGCGGCCTGTGCTCGACCGCGGCCGACTATCTCACCTTCTGCCGCGCGCTGCTCAACGGCGGCGAACTCGACGGCGTCAGGCTGATCGGCCCGAAGACGCTTGTCTTGATGACCTCAAATCATTTGCCCGGCGGACGCGACCTGCCGGAAATGTCGCGATCGTTGTTCTCCGAAGCGACCTATAACGGCATCGGTTTCGGCCTTGGCTTTTCGGTAACGATGAATCCCGCGCAGACGCTGATTCCCGGCAGCGCCGGCGAATATGCATGGGGAGGTGCGGCGACGACATCGTTCTGGATCGATCCCGCCGAAGAGTTGATCGCCATTTTCATGACCCAGGTGCTGCCGTCGACCGCCACTCCGATCCGGCGCGAGCTGCGCACCATGGTTTACGCCGGGATCACCGACAGCAATCTTTAGAGCGCTTTCGAGCGAAGTGGGCACCGGTTCGCGTGAAGAAAACGCGCCAAACAAAAAGCTGGAATGTCAGTTCTGATTCAATCGGAACCGACGCTCTAGCCGATATTCTGCAAGCTCGGGAACGTCTCCAGCAGCCAGATGCTGACGGCCGAGACGCTGCCGGTGAGAAAACCGATGCCGGTGATGACCAGGAGCACACCCATCGCATGCTCGACGCTGGCAAGGTGCCGCTTCATCCGCGCAAACAGCGAAGAGAATTGTTCCACCATGAAGGCCGCAATCAGAAACGGAATCCCAAGCCCGGCCGAATAGACCGCGAGCAGGCCTGCGCCCCTTTCGACCGTGGCCTCGGTGGCCGCGACCGAGAGGATCGCCGCGAGGATCGGGCCGATGCAGGGTGTCCAGCCGAAGGCAAAGGCGAGCCCCATCGCATAGGCTCCCCACAGACCCACCGGCTTTGGAATCGGCAGCCGGCCTTCCCGCATCAACAGTCCGATCCGCGTCAGCCCGAGGAAATGCAGGCCCATGATGATGATGACGATGCCGGCGACGATCGAAAGCTCGGCTGACCAGGCACGGATCAGGCTTCCGATCAGGGAGGCGCTGGCGCCGAGCGCCACGAACACCGTGGAAAAGCCGAGCACGAACATGAGGGCCGAGATCATCACCGCGCGCTTGGAGGACGATGCCGTCTCGTCATTGGCGACATGCTCGATGGTCGCGCCCGTCAGATAGATCAGATAGGGCGGCACCAATGGCAGCACGCACGGCGACAGAAAGCTGACGAGGCCGGCAATCAGCGCTGCGGGAATCGAGACGTCGTGAATCATGCAATCGTCGCTTGCTTCTTGCTCATTTGCGGCGCCCTGCCTGGCCAGGCCTGATATCGGCGACGCACCGGGTCGATGCGCCTTCATGTAGCGGATGGGTGAGAATGCGCAATGAGGACAGCTGCCGTTTCTTCCGTGCCCTGCCGGATTTCCCATCGGAAACGACTGGGGAGAACTTCGCAACGACGGAGCGGACCACCGAAGTTTCCGGCGTATCGCCCGTTCACGCGTCCGCGAAGCCGCGTTGCTATTTCACCAGCTTCAACGAGACCAGGGAACGCCCGCGCGGACCTTCATGCGGTTTCGGATACGGCGGCCTTTCGGTCGCCTCCACATCCCGCAACACCGCATCGCACAAAGCTTTCAATTCCGAATCTTCAATTCGATTGAGCTTGATCCGAAGCTCGAGAATGGCGACCGACACCAATTGCGCAGTGTCCCGGTCGCCGCCGAAGACCAGGGCCACCTGGCACTTTTCCAGAGTGGCCAGAACCGCATGCAGTTTTTCTTCTGAATTAGTCACCAGCGTTTTTCCCGTTAGCGAGCTTGCCAGGTAAAGTCGAGGTGATCCATCCGGCCCCTTCATAAACCCCTCCGCCCCCAGAAAAATCCGGAAATATCTGGACCGACACGATAGATTTGGTCGCTACACCGATTTGCTGACATTGCCGCTCGCTGGAAACGGTCGATGGTAGGCCAATTCGCCCGCAATTGCTGGTGCGGCGAAAGGCTTACAGCCTAGCACGACGGGAGGCCGGTTCGAATGCCATTCGCCGCGGGATGCCAAAAAAACCGATCGGGCGGAAAGAACATACCCGCGGGCTGGCGATCGAAGTGGCGCGGCTAACCTTCAACCAGGGAATGGCCCGCGCTCCGAGACCGTGATTCCGCAGGAGGGCACCAGCCTCCGGCGTAAGCATACGCGTCAAAAGGTCCGACCTGAATCCATCCCGGTTGTAGTATGATTGATTCGTCAATGCTGGCGGGCGAGTTGTCTGTGCGAGTGCTGGCGCCCAAGAGGGTGTTCTTGAGGGAAGAACCTTTAATGTTGCTTTGGTGGCTCGGCCGAAGCCGGAACATCGTACCTTTAGAAATCGAATTGCCTGTGGCAAATAACCCGCTTGCGAAAGCCAACGATCCCCGTAAATTCACGGGGTTTGATGAATCCATTCAGTTATGAAAGTTAGCCCAGAGCGGTATATAAGGATGAATTCCTGACCATACGTTCAGGGCTCCACGATCGAAGGACGGTATAGGCAGTATGAACAAATCAGTAGCAAAGAAGATGAAGCAACGCAGTGCCGGAAAGCCGGATATTGAACTCGGCAAGCGTATCCGGTTGCGGCGTGTCGAGCAGCGGATCTCGCAGGCGGAACTCGGCGAGCAACTCGGCGTCAGTTTCCAGCAAGTTCAGAAATACGAGAAGGGCGTCAACCGCGTCGGTGCCGCCCGTCTTCAGCAAATCGCCACCGCGCTCGATGTGCCCGTCACCTTCTTTTATGATGGCGACGGCAAGGCCCGCGAAGTCGAGAGCCTGCTGTTTCTGGACAGCGCATTCAGCCTGAGGCTGCTGCGCGCCTACAGCAAGATCAAGGATCAGACCGTCCAGCGTCAGCTGGTGTCCTTGATGGAATCGATCGCCGCGAACGAGGGTTAGAACAGGATCGGTTCTGATTGAATCAGAACCGAGGCTCTAGCCTCTTGACGGGTTTTCCCAACGCGAACCGGTGCGCCATGCGAAAGCTCATTCTTGGATCGGGTCCGCTCCCGCTCGTTCAGCTTCACCGGCCGAAGCTGTTGATTTAACGAGAGCCATCGGCGCATTACCCATGCGAAGAATGACCATCCTTGCCATTGCCTTGATGCTTGCGACCGCGCCGGCGCTCGGCCAAAGCGCGGCCCAGACCGGTGCCGGCACGGCGCCGCCTCCGGCCAAGCCGGCGACCGCTCCCGCGCGGGCCGTGCCTACAAAGCCTCTGGTCGCGGCATCCACCCCCGAATCGCGTTCGGCGGCGGCCTTGGCGTTGTCGCACGAACCAACCTTCGACGAAGGGACTGCGCAGCGTATCCGCGAGGCCGCCCTGAGCTATTCGGATCTGGCGGTGCGCGGCGGCTGGCCGGCGATCCCGGCGGAAGCCAAATTTGCCCTCGGCGCAGCGGGACCCAATGATGACCTACTGCGCCAACGTCTGATGCTCAGCGACGATCTTGCCGCCGACAAGGCATCGGGACCGTTCGACGAGACCGTCGCCGAAGCCGTCAAGCGCTTCCAGGTTCGCCATGGCCTCGCCGCCACCGGAACGGTCACCCCGCGCACGCTCGCCGCCCTCAATGTCCCCGTTCAGAAGCGAATCAGGCAGCTCGAAGCCTCGCTCGAACGCATCGATCACATGAATTTCCAGTTCGGGCAGCGTTACGTGGTCGTGAACCTGCCCGCGACATTCGCCGAGGCCGTCGAGAACGACATTGTGGTGCGG
The DNA here is from genome assembly GCA_963753875.1 of uncultured Alphaproteobacteria bacterium. GTDB lineage: Bacteria > Pseudomonadota > Alphaproteobacteria > Rhizobiales > Xanthobacteraceae > Bradyrhizobium. The sequence goes on from CAVWDY010000024.1 coordinate 42,997, forward strand.
CGCTATCGCGTGATCGTCGGCAAGACCGAGAAGCCGTCGCCGACGCTGACCGCCGAAATCACCAGCGTCATTCTCAACCCGACCTGGACCGTGCCGTCATCGATTGCGAAAACCGAAATATCGGCGCATATGCGCAAAGATCCCAGCTACCTTTCGCGCATGCACATGGAGGTGCTCGATGCGCGCGACAACCCGATCGACCCGGGAGCGGTGGATTGGTCCGGCACGCGCACGCCGAATTTCACCGTGCGCCAGCAGAACGGCGCATGGAACGCGCTCGGCGCGCTGAAGATCGACATGCCGAATCCCTATTCGGTCTACATGCACGACACCAACCAGCGCAATCTGTTCAGCGACGACTACCGTTTCGACTCCCACGGCTGTTCGCGGGTCGACAATGTGCGCGACCTCGCCGCATGGCTTATGCAGGAGGAGATGCCGAAATGGAACCGCGCCGCGATCGACGCGGCCATCGCCACCGGCCAGCACCAGGAGATCCCCCTGCCGAAGAAGGTTCCGGTGGCCTGGATCTATCTCACGGCATGGATGACCAAGGACCAGACGATCCAGTTCCGCAACGACATCTACGACCAGGACGAGCAGCTTCTTGAAGCCACCGCCGAGGAAGCGGCCTTCTTCAATCAGGCCGGCAATCATCCGCTGACGGCGCATCTGGCGCAGTAAACGTCACCTCTCCCGCTCGCGGGGGAGGTTGCCGCGCTCGGCAGCGCAATTGCGCGCCAGAGCGCGGCGGGTGGGGGAATTCTCTCCACTAAGGAGACCTGCAACGATAAGTGAATCGTGCGACCTCGTTTTGTCTGGCAGATTTACAGCCCATTACGAAGGAAGTGACGCCCTTATTCCTGCGAGTCTCCTAAGCGCCCGTGTTTCTGGAGGCATCCCCACCCCAACCCTCCCCCACAAGCTGGAGAGGGAGCGCACTGGCATTGCCGAGACAGCGAACCAATGCTTCATTGCAGTCGCATCGAGACTCCCACCCCCGAAAGCCGCGCCCATGCTTGACGTCCCCAACACAACCGAAAAATCCTTCGCCGACGGCAAGATCCTGCAGAGCGTCGCGGATGGCGTCGGCGTGATCACTTTCAATAATCCCGAGAAGCGCAACGCCATGTCGCTCGACATGTGGGAGGGGCTCGGTCACGCCTTGATCGAATTGCGCGACGATGGCGATGTGCGCGTGGTGATCCTGACCGGCGCCGGGGACAAGGCGTTTGTCTCGGGCGCCGATATCAGCCAGTTCGAGAAAACCCGCCACAACGCGCAAGCCTCGGAAGAATATTCCAAACGCAGCGCCGCCCAGCGCGCACTGCTGGCGGATTTCCCGAAGCCGATCGTCGCCTGCATCCGGGGCTTTTGTCTGGGCGGCGGCATGCAGGTCGCGATGGCGGCGGACATCCGCATCGCATCGGAGAACAGCCAGTTCGGCATTCCCGCCGCCAAACTCGGCATCGCCTACGGCTATGACGGCCTCAAGCATCTGGTCTCGCTGGTCGGTCCCTCCTGGGCGCGGCTTTTGCTGTACACGGGCATGCGGATCGACTCCGCCGAGGCGGCGCGGATCGGCCTGGTCGATCGCGTGGTGCCGGACGCGGAGTTGTGGAATGCGACGCTAGATATCGCCCGCACTATCTCCGGCAATGCGCCGCTGGCGATCAAGGCGGCCAAGATCACCATCGCGCAGGTGCTGAAGGACGAAGGTCACCGCGACATGGACGCAATCAAGGCGATCGGCGCCGCCTGCATGGATTCCGAGGATTTCCGCGAGGGAAGGCAGGCCTTCATGGAAAAGCGCAAGCCGAAGTTCACGGGAAGGTAGCGCCGACATTTATGCCGCCTTTATAAGGCAGGGCGCCGTTCCAAATTGAATTCATAGGCCCCGGGGAGCATCTGGTAGCGCAGTCAGAAATTACTCCGAGCACAACCATGAGACATACGTCCTCGCAAGCGGCCACCGGACAGGTCTGGCAGCAGGCCCGCTTGCGCTTGCGGCGCCTGCGCGATTGGCCCGGCAATGCCGGCAATCCCTATTCGCCGGCATTTTCCATTGGATTGCTTTTGATCATCGCGCTGGCCTCTCACATCGGCCGATAATCGATCCCTCACAAGCAGCTCTGCAGCTCCAGCTCCGGGCGGATTAGCGCAAGCGTACGGCCCTCGAAATCATTCGTTGCATTTGCAACTTAATGTCATGAGCGCATTTTCAACGCGTGACAGTATTTTGTTGTCACAACTCGTTCACTGAAGCGGATTACGCGTCCTCACGTGAAAACGCATGGGGATTCGAATGAGCCATTTTACCGACACGCTGCGAACCCAACGCTTCGATGATTATCGCTACTATCATCAGAGCCGGATCAATCAGACGCTGCACCTTCTCAGCGCCGTCATTTTTCTTGGCTGCTACGTGCTGCTGTTCAAGGATGCGGCGCTCGCCGGCCTGGTCGGATGGCTGGCGATGCTGACGCGGCAGACTGGCCACTTTTTCTTCGAACCCAACGGCTACGACGCCGTGAACAACGCCACCAATGAACACAAGGAAGAAATCAAGGTCGGCTATAACCAGAAACGCAAGATTGTCCTGTTGATCGTGTGGGGATCAGCACCTCTGGTATTGTTTCTTTTCCCGACGCTGTTCGGCGTCTTCTCTCCGCCAGCCGGCAGGATCGATTTCATCCGCCATGTCGGAGACGTCTGGTTGGCGATCGGCATCGGCGGCGGCCTGTTTCGCATGGTACAGTTGTCCATTATTCGCGATCCGCAGACTGCTCTGGCCTGGATCTTCAAGGTTCTTACTGACCCGTTCCATAACATCGCGCTCTACTACAAGTCGCCGCTCGCCCTGATGCGCGGAGAGTTGATCGACACCACCATCGGCACCGCCCGTTGGGATGACGAAGAGGCTGAAGAGGCCGCACATCTCACGTAAAAGCGACCTGAAGCGCGAAAGCTCCGGGCGGATTAGCGTCAGCGTAATCCGCCGTTACGCTGCCAAGACGGCGGGTTACGGCTGCGCCTCACCCGCCCGATCTGGCTAGCCGATTTGCCCGTCGTGCCAATCTGCCGCAACCGGCATCATTGATCTTACCCCCAAATCAGCGACACATTCCGCACCATCCTGTCCCGACATGAGGGGCGTTTCGCGATCGTCACGGACGTGGGCGGCGGGATGCGATGGACGCGGGCGGCGCTGCTGACGAGAGCGCTGCTTCCGCCTTCGCTAAAGCTTCGGCGGACTGGCGCAAGCCCCCGGCGAAGCCTTTGGCGTAGACGGGCGCGGACGGCGAAGTCGTGTGGTCCTGACGCCCCGACGCTGGCGTCAAGTTGGCGGAAGTCATTCCGCCGATGACGGTGACAACAAGCCCGGTCGCCGGGGAGAGCGCGAAGGAAACCGTTAAAACCATTGCGCGGGGAATGCCGGGTGAACCGGTGTGACCGTGGTGACTAACGCGTGTGCTTTCTACACTACACACGCGGCTGCGGGCGCATCGAGCGCCCGGCATTCCCTGCGCCCTCTGATTTCCTGGGCGAAAGGTTCATACACAGCCTGGGCGCATTCGCGTTGCGGGAATGCGGAGATGTGTCGCGACGTCATTGCGCTTCCTTGTTGTCCGATGGATTGCTTCGCTTGCGCTCGCAATGACGGTCTAGTATCTCGCGTGCTGGCTGTTTGACATTTGAATCGATATTGCCAATCCCGTCATTCCGGGACGGTCCGAAGAACCAGACCTCAGATGCGCAATTGCACATCGTAGTTCGATGCTTCGCATCGCCCCGGAATGACGGCAATGCTACAACGCCGCCAGCACGGCCTTGCCGATATCCGCGGTGCCGTTGCGGCCGCCGAACTCCATCGGCTTGATACCATCCGCATAGACCTTGTCGATGGCGCGCTCGATACGCTCGCCGGCTTCGGCCGCGGCCTCCAGGCCGTGCTTGTCGGCGAGCCAGTCCAGCATCATCGCGGCCGAGAGGATCATGCCGGTCGGGTTGGCCTTGCCCTGCCCCATGATGTCGGGCGCGGTGCCATGGCACGGCTGGAACACCGCATGGCGGTCGCCGATGTCGGCCGAGGGCGCCATGCCCATGCCGCCGATCAGGCCGGCCGTCATATCGGAGAGGATATCGCCGAACATGTTCTCCATCACCATCACGTCGAAGTCCCAGGGACGCTTGACCAGCATCGCCGAGCAGGCATCGACATATAGGCGGTCGGCCTTCACTTCCGGATGACGTTTCGCAGCCTCATCGAACATCTCGCGGAAGAACGCGAAGGCCTTGAACACATTGGCCTTATCGACGCAGGTCAGCGCCCCGGGCCGGCCGCGCGCCTTGCGGCGTTCGGCAAGCCTGAAGGAAAACTCGAACAGGCGTTCCGAAGTTTTTCGCGTGATGACGAGAGTTTCGCGCGCATCGTCATGCGTGACAACGCCTTTTCCCATCGAGGCAAACAGGCCTTCGGTGGATTCCCGGATCACGACGAGATCGATGCCGCGCTGATCGGCGCCAACGATCGGACTCGGCACGCCCGGAATGAGACGCGCCGGGCGCACACCGGCGTAAAGGTCGAAATGGAAGCGCAGTTCCACCTGCGGCATGATTTCGGTGTTGTCGGGATAGCGCACCGACGGCAGGCCGCAGGCGCCGAGCAGGATCGCGTCGGCCTCGTCGCACAGCCGCACCGTCGAGTCCGGCATCGACTTGCCGGTCTCGCGATAATGGTTGGCGCCGGCCGGGGCCTCGGTGAAGCGAAACTTCAGATCCGTGGTCGCCTCGATCTTGCGCAAGACGTCAAGCGCCGGCGCCATGACTTCGGGACCGATGCCGTCACCGGCAAGCACGGCAATGTGGAGCGCGTCGTTAGCTGACATGAAATTTCCTTGAAATTTCCTTGAGGGAGTTGAGAGAACGATAGAGGTCATCGCGGGCTACCGCCTCGGCGCTCCGCGCCGCCCGCTGACAGGCTCCGCGCAATCCAGGACTTTCGGAAACGACTGTAAGTTGTTGGATTGCTTCGTCGCTTTGCTCCTCGCAATAACGGTAAGAGAGGACCTACGGCGTGAGCACCGCGCGGCCGACCAGCCTGCCCTTTTGCAGATCGACCAGCGCTTCATTGGCCTTGGCGAGCGGCATCGGCGTCACCGGGATGGGCGCGATCTTCTTGGCGCGGACGAGGTCGAGCAGCTCCTGGGTTTCGCGGAGATTGCCGACATAGCTGCCCTGGATCGTCACGGCCTTGATCGGAATCAGCGGCAACGCCCACGGAGCGCCGCCTCCGAACAGGCCGACGATGACAAGCTTGCCACCCTTGGTCAGGCAGTCGAAGCCGAGTTGCGTGGTCTTGGCGTTACCGACCAGATCGATCACGGCCCGGATCGGCCCGCCGGCCTTTTTGGCCAACTGCTCGAGCGCGTCAGGCGCTCCGCCGTCGACGGTCGCCAGCGCGCCTGCCTGCTCCGCCGCTTCACGCTTGCGCGCGTCGATATCGACGACGATGGCGCCCTTGCCGCCCATCGCCTTGAGCAGCGACAGCGCCATCAGGCCGAGGCCGCCGGCGCCGAAAATGACGATCGGCGTGTTGAAGGCGGACTCCACCTTCTTCAGGGCGCTGTAGGTGGTGACCCCGGAGCACGCGTAAGGCGCGGCCGTCACGGGATCGAGGCCCTTCAGGTTCAGGAGATACTTTGGATGCGGCACGATCATGTGATCGGCGTAGCCGCCGTCACAATAGACGCCGAGCGAGGCAGGCTTCAGGCACATGTTTTCATCGCCGGCGAGACAGGCCTCGCATTTGCCGCAGCCAAGCCAGGGATAGACCAGCGCGACGTCGCCGACCTTGAGACCGCCGGTGTCGGCCTTGGCGTCGGGTCCGAACGCCAGCACCTCGCCGACGGTCTCATGTCCCATCGTGCGCGGCAGCGACACGCCGCGATCTTTCAGCGAGAGCGGCTTTCGTCCATGGCCGAGATCGTAGCCGCCTTCCCAGATGTGCAGATCGCTGTGACAGACGCCGGCCGCCTTCACCTTGATCAGCACCTGCGTTCCCGACGGCTGCGGCGTCGGCTGTTCCACCTCCTTCAAAGGGGCATTGAAATCGGTGACCTGGAAACTCTTCATCGCTTCTCTCCCGTCGATGTCCTAATTTTTCTGGCAGGTTGGCTTTTCACATAGGCCGGAAACGCCCACCCCGGCAAGGCTGGAGACTGGCGTTCGCACGCCTGCTCCGTCAACAACGCTCCGCCAACGGCGATTTTCCGACCAGGGCCGCGATTTGATCTTCGGAAAGGCCGCTCTCTCGAAGCAGCGCGAGCGTGTGTTCCCCCAAGGTTGCCGCGCGCTTTCCCGCGGCGATGCTGGTTCCCGACATCCTGAACGGCAGATTCAGGACCTTGAATGTGCCGCCGCCGTCTTCCACTTCAGTCAGCGCGCCGCGATGGGCGATCTGCGGATCGCTCATCGCTTCGGCAACCGTGCGATAGGCGGAACAGGGAACGCCGTGGACATTCAATTCGGCGAGGCATTTGGCGGTCGCGACCGTGCGCGACCAGGTCTCGACGCCGTCCATCAAATCCTTCCAGTGATTGCGCCGATCGGCATATTTCGCAAAGCGCGGATCGCCGATCCATTCCGGGTGTCCGGAAGCCCTCACGAGACCCTGGAACGTCTTCTCGCTGGCGATGGCTACCATCACATATCCATCGGCGGTCTCGAGGGGGCCGAACATCGGGCGGCTCGGCGGAGCCACCGCAAATTGCGACCACTGGACTTCGTTCGGCGTCAGGCTGAGCATCGATTCCAGCATCGACACGTCGATGTGCTGACCTTTTCGACCGAACTCGCGCTGGTACAAGGCGGCCGAAATCGCGCCAAAGGCATAGACGCCGGTGAGGATATCGGCGTGATAGATTCCGCAGTAGTCCGGCCGGTTTCGCCCGGGCTGGTACGACAAATGGGCCATGTCGTAACCCGAGGCGGCATGGATGACCGGCGCATAGGCCGGCAATTCAGCCGACGGCCCGGTCTGGCCATATCCGGAAATCGAACAATAGATCAGCCTTGGATTAAGTTCCCGCAGGGAGGCGTAGTCGAGCTTCAATCGTCGCATCACGCCGGGGCGGAAATTTTCAACGACGATGTCCGTAGCCTTCACAAGCCGGCGGATCGCGTCGACCGCATCGGGCGATTTCAGATCGAGGACGAGGCTTTTCTTGCCGGCGTTGAGCTGGCCGAAGAGGCTGGAGAAGCCGCCGCGAACCGGCGGGCGGGTTCTCATCGTCTCCCCTTCAACGGACTCGATCTTGATGACTTCCGCCCCCATATCGGCCAGCATCCGCGTGCAATGCGGGCCGGCAATCGTGGTCGAAAAATCGAGTACGCGAAGGCCCTGGAAGCTCCCTGTCGTATTCCCCTCACCGACTTCCATTATGGTCATTGCAGAACTCCCTCTGGCCTGCGTACCTCGGCCATGGCGTAACCCTAGATCGGGCTGCTCCGTTGGAAAAGCATCCTCGCGGGCGTCGGCGCCTGAGCCCGCCCGCGGGCCATAAGGAGATCGCTCTGTCTGACCCACGGAAAACTGGAACTGTTCTTGCATAGTCCGAATTGGCTCGAGCACCGTGTGAGGGTGTTTTTTGAAGGTCCTGTTCGTTACCACGGAGATGGACGACTTCGTCCGGGTGGGCGGCCTCGCAGCCGTTTCGGCGGCGCTACCCCGGGCGCTTCGCCGCTGGAGCGACGTCAGGATATTGCTTCCGGGATACAGCGAGGTCGTCGAACAATTCACGCATCTCGAAATTGTCGGCCAATCTCCGGCATTGGCGGAGATGCCGGCCTGCTCGCTCGGGCTGGGATCGACCAGGGATGGCCTGCCCGTCTACGTCGTACTCTGTCCGCAACTGTATGACCGCCCCGGCAACCCCTATGGCGATGCGGCGGGCCGAGACTGGCCCGACAATGATGTGCGCTTCGGGCGATTTGCCTCGGTGGCGGCCCAGCTCGCCGCGGGCACGCTGGACAAGAATTGGGCAGCCGACCTGGTTCACGCCAATGACTGGCAGGCAGCGCTGGTGCCGGCCTACCTCGCCTGGAACGCGGTCAAGATCCCGACCATTCTGACCATCCACAACCTGGCCTATCAGGGCTTGTTCGCGAAGGATTCGCTGCGGCGGATCGGCGCACCCGAGGACTCCTTCCATATCGACGGCCTCGAGTTCTACGACAAACTATCCTTCCTCAAGGGCGGCATCATCTACGCCTCCCACCTGACCACCGTCAGCGAGACCTATGCCAGGGAGATCACCACGCCCGAACTCGGCTGCGGGCTCGAGGGTCTGCTTCGCCGCCGCTCCGACGCCGAGCAACTGACCGGGATATTGAACGGCATCGACGAAAGCTGGGATCCCCGCGTCTGCGCCCAGCTTGCCCAGCCGTTCGCTGCGGGAGACTGGGAAGGCAAGCGAGCGAACTCCGATTACGTCCGCCAGCAATTCGGTCTGGCGCTATCGCGCGGTCCGATCTTCGGCCTTGTCGCCCGTCTCGTTCACCAGAAGGGCATCGACCTTGTGCTGTCAGCGGCGGACGAGATCATCGATGCCGGAGGACAGATTATCGTGACCGGCAGCGGTGAGCCGGGGATCGAGCAGGCCCTGGTGGACGCGCATCGTCGCAGACCGGATGCGATCGGCGTGATCATCGGATTTAATGACGGCCAGGCGCGGCGGATTTTCGCCGGCAGCGATTTTACGCTGATGCCGTCGCGCTTTGAGCCATGCGGGCTGAGCCAGATGTACGCGCAGAAATTCGGATCGCTTCCGATCGGCCATCAAACCGGCGGGCTGGCGGAAACCATCACAGATGGCGAAACCGGATTTCTGTTCTCCCAACCATCCACCGAGTCGTTCCTCGGCGGTATCCGGCGGGCGTTTTCGACGTTCATGGCGAAGGATCGCCTTGACTCCATGCGCCGCAGTGCGATGTCGAGATCCTTCAGCTGGGATGTTTCGGCGGCCTGTTACGGTGCGCTTTATCGGAAAGCGGTGTCGCCTTAGGCGATCGCCATTCAGTCCGGCGGAGTTTCCGGTGCCGGCTCGTCGTCCGCGATCGCGCGCCAGGCCGCGCCTTCGAGATCGTCATACTGCCCGCTCCTCAGCGACCAGAGAAAACCGAGCAGGCCTACGAGCCCGAGACCAAGCGCCAGCGGCACCAGGATGACCATTACTTCCATGACGCTCCCCCATGCGCGACGCGGCGCGCGCGAAGCGCGTTCAGCATGACGAGAAGCGAGGAGCCGGACATCGCCGCCGCCGCGATCAGAGGGGTCACGACCCCGCTGATGGCAATCGGAACCGCCAGGACGTTGTACCCGACCGCAAGCCAGAGGTTCTGTCGCATCAGATGCAGCGCCTTGCGGGCGAAATCGATGGCCGCGACCACCGGCGCCAACGGCTTGCCGAGGAACACCAGATCGGCCGTCGCCTGGCTCAAATGCGCTGAACTGATCGGCGACATCGAAACGTGCGCCGCGGCCAGCGCCGGCGCGTCGTTCAGCCCGTCGCCGACCATCATCACCTTGAATCCGCTGCGCTTGATATCTTCGATGCGTGCGATCTTGTCGGCCGGCGTCACACCCGCCCGCCACTCCTCTACCCCAAGCGCGCGCGCGGCAGCCCGAACCGCCGGCTCCCGATCGCCCGAGAGGATTTCAACCGCGATCTTGCGCTTCTTCAGTTCCGAAATCATCGCGCGGGCATCGGGACGCAGCGCCTGCCGGACGGAAAACAGATGTTTCCCTTCACCGAAGCTGAAAGCAACGAATGACGCTTCCGGATCGAGGTTCGCGCGGTCGGCCGCCAGCTGTTCCGCTTCGCAGAATGAGGGTCGTCCAAGCCGCACCTCTATCCCGCCGACCTGGCCGCGCACCCCCTGCCCCGGCTCTTCGATCGCGCCCATGAGAGGTGATCTTGCATTTGCAGCCCGCGCCACCGCTGCCGCGACCGGATGATGACTGGCAAGCGCAAGCTGCCCGGCAATACCCAGCACATATTCGGGAATATCGGCCCCGTTCACCACTTCGAGGTCGGGTAAAGTCAGGGTTCCGGTCTTGTCGAAAATGACGTGATCGACATCGGCCAGACGTTCGATGGAATTGCCCGAATTGAGCAACACACCAGCCCTGAACATCGCACCTGACGCAACGGTCTGCACGGTAGGAATGGCGAGCCCCAGCGCACAGGGGCAGGTAATGATGAGAACGGCGACACCCGTGACGATGGCATCGTGCCAGCTCGCACCCAACAGAAGCCAACCAAACACGGTCAGCAGCGCGGTCACGTGCACGACCGGCGCGTAAAGGCGCGACGCCCGGTCTGCCAGGCGAACATAACGGGAGCGTGCCTGCAGCGCGTTGTCGAGAAGCCGGGCGATCTCCGCCAACAACGTACCTTCCGACGCCGCGGAGACCCGAACACGCAACGTGCCGGATATGTTGAGCGAGCCGGCATAGACCGCGGTGCCGGCGTTCGCCGTGACGTAGCTGGTCTCTCCGGTAATCAGGCTTTGGTCGATCTCGGACCGACCTTCGATAACCGTGCCGTCGACCGCGCAACGCTCGCCCGGCCGCAACAGGACGATGTCGCCGGGGTCAATGGCAGCCACCGGCACTTCGGAAATCTCATCGGTCCCGATGAACTTGGTGGCGGTTTCGGCCTTCAGCGCGGCGAGATTTCCGGCGACCGCCCGCGTTCGCCGACGCATGCTTTGGTCGAGATAGCGACCGACCAGCAGAAACGTCAGCAGCATGATCGCCGCATCGAAATAGGTGTGCTCGGCATGATGCAGCGTCTCCACGACCGACAGCGCAAGCGCAAGCAGGACGCCGATGCTGATCGGGACGTCCATGTTGACGTTGCGCGTGCGCAACGCCCGATACGCCGATCGGAAGAAAGGCTGTCCCGCATAGGCCGCGGCCGGCAGCGCGATCAGCGCCGACAGCCAATGAAAAAAGTCGCGCTGTTCGGGGATCATGTCGCTGACGTTGCCGGACCACACCGGCACCGAAAGCATCATGACGTTCATCGTGGCGAATGCCGCAACCCCGAGGCACCGCAACAGAAAGCGCGACTGCTCGGTTTCAGCGGCCTCCGCATCAGCGGTTTCGAATGGGTAGGCCTTGTATCCGAGTTCGGCGAGGCGATCGATGAAGTTGGCGGGATCGAGCTCGCCCTCCTTCCATTCCAGCGCAACGCGGCGGTCGGTGAGATTGACGCGCGCCAGCGTGACGTCCGGTATCGCCGAAAGCCCGCGCTCGATCTTTGACATGCATCCGGCGCAATTGACGCCCTCAACCGCCAGATCGATGTGCTGAAGGCCTGAGCCCAGGTCCTTTACGTAGTGCGAAAAATCCCGCGTCGCGTGCATGATACGGTCCTCAATTCAACAGCACGCGATTTTTCGACAGGAACATCCGCCGTCCGGCGGCGGCGCCTTCGAGAACCAGATCCCATTGTCCAGCCGCCACCAAGGAGGCGATCCCGCGATAAATGCCGCGCCCTACTTCCGCAAGCTCAACCGGCCGATCGGCCCGCTTGTCAGTAGGCCGCTCGAGACGGCCCTGAAATTTCAAGCCCGATATCGGCGCGCCACCGTTGTCGCGGGCCTCGACCAGCAGCATCGCGTCGCCATCCGGGCCGCGCTTGATACGCGCATCGACCCGCCAGTTTCGCGTGTTCTGATCGCGAGCCGAAGCGATCTCCTTCTCATAGCCGAGGCTTGCACTATAAGCGCTATCCACCTCGGTCCCCGGCAACGTGTCAATCGCCAACTTCATCATGATGAAGTTCACGCCAAATACCACGCCAAAAAACGCGATCAGCATCAAAAGCACTGTCCGCCCGGTCAACGGATTCGGTGAAGCAAGCGGCTTATTCATCAAGGGCTCCTCAGGATTCTTATGGAGAGACGAAATTGTCGGTCGCTGATGCAACCTCGCCCAGTCCGATATCGGTCACGCGGAATTTCACCGGGACAGACTTCTCCGGGTTGTCCTCGGAAGGCGCGGTTACCAGAACCCTCAGTTCGGTGGTGGTGTCCCGGCCGAGGACGATCATGGGCCGGTCCGGCGTGACGGAATCGGTGCCGACGACATGGACGATCGCATTGTTGGGGCCATCGATGTCGATCGCCACCACGCGGTCGAAGGCCCGTTTGTTCAGGAAGCGAACCGTATAGGCATTGCGAATTGAGCCGTCGCTCAATCTCACCGCAACCGGATTGCGGTCGTGCAACACATTGACGTCGAGCAGCGACCGCGTCAGCAGCGCATAGAGCATGATCGCGCCGACACCGGCGATCATTGCGGAGTAGACGATGGTGCGCGGTCGTACGATGCGGTAGATTGGCGGCTTGCCGGCCTGACGCCGCTGTATGTTAATGTCGTTGTCGTATCCGATCAGGCGGGGTTCCCGGCCGATCTTTTTCATCACGGTATCGCAGGCATCGATGCACAGGCCGCACTGGATGCAATCAAGTTGCGCCCCGTCGCGGATGTCGATGCCGGTTGGGCAGACGGCGACGCATTGATAGCAATCGATGCAATCGCCGGCGGTTTGGCCAAGCGCCCGCAATTCGCTCGCCTTTTTCAGCGACGTGCGCTTCTCGCCGCGGTCATATTTGTAGGTGACGTTTAGCGCCCACTCGTCGGTGAGGGCTGCCTGGATACGCGGCCAAGGGCACATATAAACGCAGACCTGCTCCCGCATGAAGCCTGCGAGCAGATAGGTGGTCGCCGTCAATATCGCGATCCAGATATAGGCCAGCATCGGCGCCTGGAAGGTCGCAAGCTGCCTCACCAGCGTCGGTGCGTCGTTGAAATAGAGCACCCAGGCGCCGCCGGTCCACCACGCGATCAACAACCAGATCGAATGCTTCAGCGTGAGTTCCGCGAAACGCTCCAGCTTCAGCCTGCCGCGCGCCGCCGACTTGCGCATGCGCTCGCGGCGGTCACCTTCGACCATGCGCTCGACGGCATAGAACAAATCCGTCCACACCGTTTGCGGACAGAGATATCCGCACCAGATGCGACCACCCACCGAATTCATCAAAAACAGCGTGATGGCGGCAACAATCAACAGCCCGGTGAAATAATAGACCTCCTGCGGCCACAGCTCGATAAAGAAGAAATAAAAGCGGCTGTTGGGGAGGTCGACCAAAACCGCCTGGCTCGGCGCGCCGAGGCCGCGATTCCAGCGTACAAATGGCAGCAGGTAGTAGACGCCGAGGCAGAAGGCCATCAGGCCCCATTTGATGCGGCGGAATGTTCCGGAGACGCTTTGCGGATAGACCTGCTTACGGGCCGCATAAAGCGGCCCGTAAGAATCAAATTCCACATCAGCTGGGAGCACAGGCTTGTTCATTTACTAAGGTTAGGCCCAACCTCAGACGCGCAGTTGATCCAGCTCAAACGGGACACGGATTTCCGGGTTCCTCTGCCCGCCCGCGGTCACTTCCCCCCGCCGAGCGAGTGAACATAGACCGCCATCGCCTTGATCGTGGAGGGATCGAGACGGCCCACCCATGCCGGCATGACACCGGACCGGCCGTTGCCGATCGTCTCGACGAGTGTCGCCTCATCGGAACCATAGAGCCAGATCTTGTCGGTAAGATTGGGCGCGCCAAGGTCCTGATTTCCCTTGCCCGCATCACCATGACAGGCCGTGCAGTTCTCCGCGAAGATTTTTGCGCCCGCGGCCGCGTCATATCCCTGGCTGGTAGGAAGACCCGACAACGACCGAACGTAATTGGCGACCGTCACGATCTGCTCCGGCTTGAGGATTCCCTCCTTGCCGAAAGCAAGCATGGCGCTGTCGTGGGTTTTCGGATGCCCCGAGCGTACACCATACTGAATCGTCTGCAGGATCTGGTCGAGCGAACCGCCCCAGAGCCAGTCATCATCGTTCAGGTTGGGATAGCCTTTTGCGCCGGCGGCACCGCTGCCGTGGCACGGCGCGCAATTGTCGCCGAACACCGTCTTGCCCCGGGCACGCGCCAGCGCGAGCAGCGCCGGGTCCTTCTCGATATCCGCAAGAGACGCCGCGCCAAGCGCCACCATTTTCTCACCGCGAATCTTCTCGAGGTTTGCGAGTTCCACGGCAACTTCTGCACGGGACGAATAATGCAACACGCCGGTCGAGTAGCTCGACAGCAACGGCCACGCCGGATACGCGATCCAGTACGCGAACGCCCAGATAATGCAGGCATAGAAAGTCAGGACCCACCACCGCGGCAGCGGCGTGTTCAGTTCCTTGATGCCGTCCCACTCGTGACCTGTGGTCGTTTTGCCGGAGACGTGGTCGATATCGTTCTGCTCAGCCATGATCTTATCATTCCTCCCGCAACGGAATCTTCGACGCCTCGTCGAAAGCTGTCTGGTTGCGAGGCCAAAGCGCGTAAGTCACGATTGCCAGGAATATTCCGACAAAGATCGGGGTCCAGAACGTCGTGACAAAATTCGATGTAAAATTCTGAACCGTCAGGATTGCACGCATCGTTCTGCCTTCTCAGCGAAGATTGGCTTTTTCATTGTAGAGCTTGAAGTCGACTAGCGTGCCGAGCACCTGCAGATAGGCAATCAGCGCGTCCATTTCGGTGGGAGGACCGGCCTTGCCGTCAAAGTTGCGCACGACGGCTTTCGGATAGCGCTTTGTAAACGCGTCCGCGCCGGGATCATCCGGATCCGCCTGTGCCTTCAGATCGGCAACGGCATTGGCAATCTGGTCATCCGTGTAAGGCACGCCGATGATTCGGCTGGTTCGCAGATGATCGACGATGGTCGCAGAATCAACCTCGGTCGCAGCCAGAAATGGATAACCGGGCATCACCGATTGGGGGACGATCGAGCGCGGATTGGTCAGATGCGTGACGTGCCAGTCGTCGGAATATTTGGCGCCGACGCGCGCGAGATCCGGCCCCGTTCGCTTCGACCCCCACTGAAACGGGTGGTCGTACATGCTTTCGGCGGCAAGCGAGAAGTGACCATACCGTTCAACTTCGTCGCGCAAAGGCCGGATCATCTGCGAGTGGCACAGATAGCACCCTTCGCGGACGTAGATATTGCGGCCGGTCAGCTCCAGCGGCGTATACGGCCTGACGCCATCGACTGCCTCGATGGTGCTCTTCAGGTAGAACAGCGGGGTGATTTCGACCAGGCCGCCGATCGCGATGACCGCAAGAATTCCGACGATCAGGACGATCGAGTTCTTTTCCAAGATGTGATGCCGAGTCCAGAATGACATTTGTCAGCGCCTCATTCCGCCGGTTGAAGAGCGACTGGCGACTGCACTTCCGCCTCACCGGCGCGCACCGTCATCCAGAGATTATACGCCATGATCAGGGCTCCGATCAGGAACAACGCTCCGCCCGCCGCGCGGATCATGTAGAATGGATGCATCGCTTCCACGGTTTCGATGAAGGAGTATTCCAGGAAGCCGAGCGAGGTGTAGGCGCGCCACATCAGGCCTTGCAAGATTCCGGACACCCACATCGCAGAGATGTAGAGGACTATCCCGATGGTCGCGATCCAGAAGTGCCAGTTGACGAGCTTGAGGCTGTAAAGCCCCTTGCGATTCCATAACCAGGGCACCAGGCAATAGAGCGCGCCGAACGAGACAAATCCGACCCAGCCCAAGGCACCTGAATGAACGTGACCAATGGTCCAGTCGGTGTAGTGGCTCAGCGAATTCACGACCTTGATCGACATCATCGGGCCTTCGAAGGTCGACATGCCGTAGAAAGCGACCGACACCACGAGCATGCGCAATACCGGATCGGTGCGAAGCTTGTCCCAGGCGCCCGACAGCGTCATCAGGCCGTTGATCATGCCACCCCAGGACGGCATCCAGAGCATGATGGAGAAGGTCATGCCGAGGGTCTGGGCCCAATCCGGGAGCGCCGTGTAATGCAGATGATGTGGGCCCGCCCAGATGTAGAGGAAGATCAGCGCCCAGAAGTGAACGATCGACAGGCGATACGAATAGATCGGCCGCTCGGCGCGCTTCGGGATGAAATAATACATGATGGCGAGGAAGCCGGCGGTCAGGAAGAAGCCAACGGCATTGTGCCCATACCACCACTGGAACATCGCATCCTGGACGCCGCCCCAGACGATGTACGACTTCGAGCCGAACACCGAAACCGGCAGCGCCGGATTGTTGCCGAGATGAAGCACGGCGATGGTGACGATGAAGGCGAGATAGAACCAGTTGGCGACGAAGATGTGCGGTTCCTTGCGCTTGATCAGCGTTGCAAGGAAAACCAGCAGATAAGCTACCCAGACGATCGTCAGCCACAGATCGGCATACCATTCGGGCTCGGCATACTCCTTCGACTGCGTTACCCCGAGCAGGTAGCCGGTGCCCGCGATCAGAATGAAGAAATTATAGCCGACAACAACGAACCATGGCGCGAGATCGCCAGCGAGACGAACCCGCGACGTCTTTTGAACCACGTAGAACGAGGTCGCGATCAGCACGTTGCCGCCGAATGCGAAGATCACGGCCGACGTGTGCAGCGGCCGCAGCCGGCCAAAACTGGTCCACGGCAGATCGAAATTGAGTGCCGGCCAGGCAAGCTGGCAGGCGATCAAGAGTCCGACGGTAAATCCGGCGATGCCCCAGAACACCGCCATGATGGCCGAGAACTTGACCGGGCCCAGATTGTAGTTGGGCCGGCCGTTGATCTCCTGCGGCGGCAGGGCCGCGGGACGATCGAAGTACCGGTTGAGGATGACAAAAACCGACGCCAGGCTCGCAGCCGCGCCGAGAGCGGCATGGAACGCGAATGGCGCATCGACGGCTTTGGCCGCGCCGATCAGGCAGAGAAAGGCGGTCGCCGTAAACAAAACCGCCAAGCCACTCTCACCAATCGTCATCGACTTCGAATTAAGGGCCTGGCTCATGCGGAATCTCTCTGAAGGACACGAACCTAAAAAACACAGTCTCGCGCGGCGCGATTTGATCGAGATCAACTTGGTTCAACGTGAAGATCGCCACCAGAGCGGGTGAAGCACGATAATTGGGTTTTCATCGCCGACATCAATGACTTGGCGAACGCTATTTTTTGCAAAAATGGCTGTTAAGAGAGCTGCGAACGAAGGGTTGCGCCATAGCCTTGGGCGAGCTTATGCGGCGCCCTCGGCACAGGCGGCAAGCGCTCTGAGCACGTCCTCGCGGGCAACGATGCCAACCAAGCGATGGTCGCTGTCGATCGCGGGAATGCTCCTGATTCGGTGCTCGACCATGAGCTGCAGCACCCGCGTCAATCTGGTATCGGCGCCGACGTAAATGTATGCCGACGTCATGATATCGGCGACGGTTCGGTCCATCAAATCATCATACCGCGGCATCATCTGGCGCGGCGTGAAGGCAAAGCACTTCAGCACGTCAAACTTGGTCACAAGCCCGACAACCTGCGCGTCCTCCTCGACCGGGTAGGTATTGAAATCGTCGCGTTCAAACATCTGGTTCAGCTCGCCTACCGTCATTTCACGTGTCACGGTCTTGACGGTGCGCGTCATGTAATCGGCGACAGTATGCTGGAGAAATCTGTACAAGGCGCGATCCTATCGATCTTTGTTTACGATATGACTTCTAATGCGACAGCAACACGCAACGCGCGGTTTGGGTGATCAAATGCTGGGTCATGCCGCCGAGAATCAATTCGCGAAAACGCGAATGTCCGTAGGCGCCGGCGACAACAACTCCCGCGCCAACGTCGGCTGCCATTGCGTCGAGCTGCACGGGCGCATCCTGATCCTGGTTCTGCTCCGCCACGAGCTCGGAGGCGGAAACACCGTGACGCGACAACCACGTCAAGACATCGCGAACCCGCGCGACGGCGGCCGGCTGGCTGCCGCCTGCTTCCACGATTTCCGCGACGGTGACGTCCTTGGCCTTGCGAAGCATCGGCAACGAAGCAACGATTGCCCGCCTCGCCTCCGGTGTGTCCTTCCATGCCACGAGCATGCTTCGCAAATCGAGCCAATCGACGGAATCGGGGACAACGAGCAGCGGCCGGCCCGCCTCCATCACGAGATCTTTCGGGGTAACCAGCGCGAACGGATCGGAAAACGCATCACTGTGTCCGCCGCTCACGATGATATCGGCGGAACGTGCTGCCTGCAGAACATACCTTGCCGGGAAGTCGATCGCGCAACGCCATTCGATCTGCTTGGCCCGATTTTTGGCCGCCTCGCGAAATTGCGCTTCCAGTTCCGACATCCGTCTTTTGATCGATGCCTCGCCCTGATCAATCAAAATTTGGGCTTGTTCGCCGGTGGTATAGTAAAGGGGCGGACTGAATACCGCGGCCGCAATCCCGATCAATCCTGCATCAAACCTTTCGGCGAGCTGGCCAGCGACGGCGAGACGGGCCTCATTGGGCTGGTCAATCGCCAGGCTGACCATAACAGTCGCGTATGTCATCTAACCTCTCCATCATCACAGCTAATCTTTAGAGCCGAAATCGACGAGCAGGATGAGATAGATCAAAGTGCCCCGACCGCTGTGAAATCCAGGGGTCGACGGGCTTTGACCCGGCCTCCGGGGAACGTAATCGTCAAGGGATTTCGGCCCGGAGGAACTTGCATCCGCCTCCCCGTTCGGCGAGATTGTGGGTCAGTTACAGCAGTTTGAGGCCTGCGCCTTTGTGGACGTCAGTCTCTAATCGGATACCGGACCCGTAGAATGCCGGTTAGGTTTCATGGCGTGAGGCCGGATCAGGCGGAGGTGAAGGCTTGAGCGTGCCCGGCACAATTCGACCATCGCCAGAGGACCCGATCCGTAACGAGCATCTGAGGCTCCGAATCGAGGGTTTTGGCGTCGGGACCTGGGACCTCGATCTCACCACGCAAAAACTGGAGTGGTCCGACACCGCGAAGAGCCTTTTTGGCATCGCGCGCGATCAGCCGGTGACCTATGGGCTGTTTCTTTCTCTGCTCGAACCGGTGGATCGTGAGCGCACGGAACACGCGATTCGGAGAGTCACCGAGACCGGTAATTTTGATGTTTCCTTCAAGATCGGCGGAAGTACGGGCTCCGGTCACTGGATTCGCGCCCGCGGCGGCCTCGTCAGGGACGACGCCGGGGTCCCGCGCCATGTCAGTGGAATTGTTCTCGATATCGACGAAGAGAAGCAACTCGAAGACGCCCTGAGAACGCGAGAGAGCCACCTCCGCTCGATCCTCGATACGGCGCCGGATGCCATGATCGTCATCAACGGATATGGCATCGTGCAATTTTTCAGCACCGCGGCCGAGAGAATGTTCGGCTATGCCGAACAGGAGGCCATCGGCACCAATGTCAGTGAGCTGATGCCCATGCCGGATCGGGCGCGTCACGACGGATATCTGGCGCGCTACCGTACCACGGGCGAACGGCACATCATCGGGATCGGACGGATCGTGACGGGCAAACGCAGGGACGGAACAACGTTCCCGATGCACCTTTCGATCGGTGAAATGCAATCCAACGGCGTGCCATACTTCACCGGGTTCGTGCGTGATCTGACCGAGCATCAGCAGACGCAGGCGCGGCTGCATGAACTGCAATCGGAACTCGTTCACATTTCTCGCTTGACCGCGATGGGCGAAATGGCATCCGCGCTGGCGCACGAGCTCAATCAGCCGCTTGCGGCTATTGGCAACTACATGAAAGGCTCGCGCCGGCTGCTGGCGGACAGCGCAGACCCCAATGCGCCGAAAATTGAAAGCGCGATGGACCGCGCGGCCGAGCAGGCGCTTCGCGCCGGCCAGATCATTCGCCGTCTCCGCGACTTCGTTTCGCGGGGCGAATCCGAGAAGCGCGTCGAAAGCCTTTCAAAACTGATTGAAGAAGCCGGCGCGCTCGGCCTGGCGGGCGCCCGCGAGCAGAACATTCAGCTTCGTTTCAACCTGAACCCGGAGTTTGACCTCGTACTGGTCGACCGGGTCCAGATTCAGCAGGTTCTGGTAAACTTGTTTCGCAACGCCCTTGAGGCGATGGCGCAGTCGCCGCGGCGGGAGCTTAATGTGTCGAACGCCGGGGACGCCGGCGACATGATCGAAGTCGCGGTGTCCGACACCGGGTCGGGGTTCCATGACGATGTCAAATCCAACCTGTTTCAGACATTTTTTACGACGAAGGAGACCGGAATGGGGGTGGGACTCTCCATCAGCCGCTCTATCATTGAGGCCCATGGCGGCCGGATGTGGGCGGAAACCAATGCGTCGGGAGGGGCGACTTTTCGATTCACTCTTCCCGTAGCAGCAGGCGAAAGTTGACATATGCCGAGCAAGAGGAAGGTTTACGTCATTGACGACGATGCGGCGATGCGGGACTCGCTCAACTTCCTGCTCGATGCTGCCGACTTCGACGTCACGCTGTTCGAAACCGCCACGAAGTTTCTCGATATCCTTCCAGGTCTTGAGTTTGGATGCGTCGTCTCCGACGTGCGCATGCCCGGCCTTGACGGAATCGAGCTTCTGAAACGCATGAAGACACTCAAGAGTCCGTTCCCCATTGTGATCATGACCGGACACGGCGACATCCCGCTTGCCGTCGAGGCGATGAAGCTCGGAGCGGTCGAATTTCTTGAAAAACCCTTCGAAGACGACCGACTGATCGACGTGATCGAAGCGGCGATCCGGCAGGGCGAGCCGAGCGCAAAGAACGAGGCGGTAACGCGCGATATCGCGTCGCGGATAGCAACCCTCAGCCCCCGCGAGCGTCAGGTCATGGATGGCCTGATCGCGGGGCTCTCCAACAAGCTGATCGCTCGCGACTACGACATCAGCCCCCGCACCATTGAAGTGTATCGGGCAAACGTGATGACCAAGATGCAGGCCAACAGCCTTTCGGAGCTGGTGCGGCTGGCGATGCGCGCCGGGTTGCTGAAGGATTGAGCTAAATCAAGTCGCAGGGCCAGGATGCCTGTTAAATAAATCAAATTAGTGCAAGCCCGCGGCCACTCTTGATGCCTTCATCCGCGAAATCTACGGTCTATGTAGTAGACGACGACGTGGACGTCCTCGGCTCGCTGCGGTTTCTGCTCGAAACGGACGGATTCGATGTTCGAACGTTCAGAACCGGCGCGGCGCTGCTCCGCGCGGTGCGCCCGACCGACGTCGACTGCTTTGTGATCGACTACAAAATGCCCGAAATGAATGGCGTCGATCTGACCAGCCGGCTGCGGAGCCGCGACATTACCGCTCCGGTTATTCTCATTACGGGTTACCCGGACGAGAAAATCTCGGCACGGGCCGAAGCGGTGGGTATACGGTATGTTCTGCGCAAGCCCCTGCTCGAGGAGAGCCTCGTCACGCATATTCGAGGGGCAATCCAGGAAGATCGCGCCAGTCAGCCGCCGGGGCGATAGGGACGCAACCTCCGGTATTATACGTAGGTACATGTCCTTAAGATATCGCGCGAAATTTCCAAACTCGTCCAGCTCCCGTAGTAGTTGGCCATCGCAAAGGAGATGGTCATGCTCAACCAATCGCTCAGCCCTGCCGTTCCTTCCATCATTGGCAACAAGATCAGCCCGGTTCCCCATCCGATTTCCGACCAGTTTGGCGCGGTTACCGGGCACGCCGGCCTCATCGCCACGGAATTCTCGTACCGGAAGGATGAGGAAATCTATGGCGAGGATGAACCTGCCGAATACGTCTACCAGGTGATCGCGGGTGCGGTTCGCAGCTACAAGCTGCTCTCGGACGGGCGGCGTCAGATCGGTGCATTCCACCTGCCCGGCGACGTGTTCGGGCTCGAATCAGGAACGATCCATCGGCTGGCCGCGGAGGCCATCATCGACACCACCGTGCGGCTGGTGAAGCGGCGCAGGCTCGAGCAAGCCGCCGGGATCGACGTTCAGGTTGCGCGCAAGCTCTGGACGATGACCGCCGGCGATCTCCGCCACGCGGAAGATCACATGCTGCTTCTCGGACGCAAGACCGCGATGGAACGCGTAGCCACCTTCCTCCTGGAAATGGATCGTCGGCTTGCGGTTGCCGGCCTGATGGCGCTGCCGATGTGCCGCCGGGACATCGGCGATTACCTCGGCCTTACGCTGGAAACCGTCTCAAGAGCGCTTTCACAGCTGCACACGCAAGGCGTCCTCGGATTTTCCGGCGCCCGCCAGATCGTGCTTCGAAATCGCCAGCGCCTGCGCAACATGGACGCATGAACACTACGGTCGCGGGCCGCGGCGCGTTTCCGGCATCGCAAGCCAGATCGTGGCGAGGCCCGCTGCCGCAATGCCTGCAAGGCCGGTAAAGGCGATGCTGCTGCCGAACCTGTCGCTGACGTAACCGGTGTTCACCGCCTTCTCATCTGTTCCGGTGATTTCGATCTCGAATGCCCAGCGGCGTCCGGTGCCGCAGGCCAACTGGGTGCGCACGGTCCACCACGGCCTGCCGGAAAGGCTGCTGACGCCGCGGCGAGTCACCCCTGATCGAATATATCGGCGAGATCGGCGATCAGGAAAAATCGGACTTCCTCAGCGGCGCGATCGGACTGCTCGTTCCCATCGACTGGCCGGAGCCGTTCGGTCTTGTCAAGATCGAAGCCATGGCCTGCCCATGGCCTGCGGCACCCCTGTCATCGCCTACAACCGCGGCTTGGTTCCGGAGATCGTCGAGGACGGTTTGGCGGGCTTTATCGTCGAGGATGAAACCAGCACGGTTTCCGCGGTCGGCCGGCTGTCTCAACTGAATCGCGGGGTGATCCGAAAACAGTTCGAGTCGCGCTTCACCGCGCGACGGATGGCGCTCGATTATCTCGCCGCCTATCGCAGCCTGACGGATGCCGCCGCGCATCAAGCTGGTGAGCAGCGCGGAATAGCGCAGCCCGATTCCTTGCGGGTCGTGCTTCACCGCGAACTCCCTCTCGCGGATGCCTTGCGCCGTGTCGTCAGCTACGCGTGTTAGATACACAAATAACTTGGGACCGGCGTTCGCCGCACATGTTGCAGTGCAACCTTCACAGGGCGCGGGTGCGCAAGGCCCAAGTCGATCTTGGCTTTGAACTTTACAAATTACATGTTCTTATGATTTCAGGTTCGGCCAAATAAGAAGGCGGCAGGAGATATCCATGCCGTGTGTGGGGGCAAACGACATGAAAAAAAATCGCAAGAATTCCGTCACCGGAAACGCCGATCCAAACCAGGCCCCGTCGAAGCGGCCAGGCCGCCGCGACTTTCTCATCAAAACCGGTGGCATCCTCGCAAGCACCGCATTCGGCGCCGTGCCGCTGCGCGGCTGGGCGGCCGATCCGGTCAATATCGGCGCGCTTTACCCGACCACCGGAAGCATGGCGCAGATCGGCGTCGGCTGCGTCGCCGCCGCCAAGCTCGCGGTCGAAATGGTTAATGATGCCGGCGGCATCAAGTCGCTCGGCGGCGCCAAGCTCAATCTGATCATTTCCGACGTGCAGAGCGACACCACCGTGACGCGCACGGAAACCGACCGCCTGATCACCGGCAACAAGCTGTCCGCGATCCACGGCTGCTATGCCAGCGCCCTCACCCTGATCGCAAGTGAAGTGGCGGAGCGCGCCAAGGTGCCGCTGATCACGGGCTCCAGCTCGGACATGCTGAACAAGGGCCGCACCTACACATTCACGCCGTTTGCGCGTGCCTCGCAATTCGCCCGCGCGCAGTTGCAGATGGCAAAACTCGTCAGCGATACGCCGAAGGTTGCGGTCATCTTCGAAAATACCGCGTTCGGCACCTCGACATCGAATGGCCTGAAAGAACTCGCGCCGTCCGAAGGTGTGGAGATCGTGATGTTCGAGCCGTATTCAGCAGGGTTCACCGACGCGAGTCCGCTGATCAACAAGGTCAAATCGTCAGGCGCCAATGCGCTGTTCTCGGTGTCCTACCTGAACGACCTCATCCTGATCGTGCGGACCGTCAAACAATTCGGCCTGAATGTCTCGATCAATGGCGGGTCCGGCGGCTTCGTGATTCCAGACTTCTACAAGAATGTCGGCAAGCTCGCCGAAGGCCTGCAAGGCGTGGCCCACTGGAACCACGATGTCAGCGATGACGCCCAGAAGGTGAATGCCGAATTCAAGAAGCGCACCGGCGAATTCCTGTTTGAATACGCCGGCGGCCTGGTCGCGCAGACGTTCATGCTGGCGGACGCGCTCGATCGCGCAGGCTCGGCAGATCCGCAAAAGGTGCGCGAAGCCTTGTCGACGCTCGACGTCTCCTCCGGCTATGCGGCGATGGCGCCGGGCGGAAAGGTCAAGTTCGGGCCCGACGGCAAGAACATTTACGGACACCCGGTCGGCGTGCAGTGGCAGAACGGCGATCTCGCCAGCGTCTTCCCGAAGGAAGACGCCCGCGCACCGCTGATGAAAACCTAGAGCCGGTCAAGCCAGATGTGGGAGACAGTGGCCCAGGCCGTCATCAACGGCCTGCTCATCGGCGGCATCTACGCGCTCGTCAGTATCGGCGTCACGCTGATCTTCGGCGTGGTCAAGATCGTCAACTTCGCCCAGGGCGAATTCGTGATGATCGGGATGTACATCAGCTTTTTTCTCGCCAACCAGTTCGGCATCGATCCTCTTCTGTCGCTCGTCGTGTCGATGCCGGTGCTGTTCGTGGCCGGCGTATTGATCCAGCATTTCCTGATCCGAAGGGTGCTGGGACCCAACGACATGCCCCAGATCTTCCTGACCTTTGCGCTTTCGCTCTTGCTGCTGAACCTGGCCTTGATGCTGTTCTCGGCAAACTATCGCACGGTCCACACCTCCTATTCCGACGAAGCCTTCCATATCGGCGGGCTTTATATCCCGGTGGCTAAACTCATCGCCTTCGTCGTCGCCATGGCGCTGAGCGGGCTGCTGTGGGTCTTTCTGCACGCCACCGATCTCGGCAAGGCGATGCGCGCCGCGTCGCAGAACCGCGACGTGGCGATGCTGATGGGCATCAACCCCAACCGCGTTTTCTGCGTCGCCTTGGGGATTGCGCTCGCGCTCGCGGGCGCTGCCGGTTCGCTGTTGATGCCGTTTTATTCGGCCTATCCGTTTGTCGGACAGGTGTTCGTGCTGATGGCCTTTGTCGCTGTCGTGCTGGGGACGCTGGGCAATGTGATGGGCGCCCTGATCGCCAGCCTGATGATGGGCATCGCCGAGTCGCTCGGCATTCAATATGTCGGCGCCGACTCCGGATTGATCGTGGTATTCGCCATGCTGCTTCTGACGCTCGCCTTCAAGCCGACCGGCCTTGGCGGAGGAAGAGCGCGATGACGGCGCACGGCCTGAGCATGCGCAGCCTCGTCTTGCTGGCGGTCGGGATCGCGATCCTCATCGCGTTGCCGCTGGTGGTGAAGAGCTCATTTGCGATCGACATCTTCATCCGCATCCTGCTGTTCTCCTTCATCGGCACCGCCTGGAACCTGATGGGCGGTTACGCCAAGCAGCTTTCGCTCGGGCATGCCGCTTACTTCGGATTGGGCGCCTACACCTCGACGATCCTGCAGGTCGATTTCAACATCTCGCCCTGGATCGGGATGATCGCCGGCGGCGTGGTCGCGATGCTGGCCAGCCTGCCGATCGGCTGGCTGTGCTTCCGGCTGCGCGGTCCCTATTTCACCATCGCCACCATCGCGACCGCGCAAGCGTTGATGCTGATCTTTCTCAAGTTTCGCGACCTGGCCTGGGGCGCCGAGGGCACGACCATTCCGAATCTCGGCAGCGCGCCGCTGATGATGCAATTCGAGACCAAGGCGGCCTACTACTATGTCGTGCTGGGCCTGCTCGTCGTCGGGCTGGTCATCACCTGGCTGATCGAGCGATCCTGGATGGGATATTATCTCGTCGCTATCGGCGAAGATGAAGACGCGGCCGAAGCGATCGGCGTCAACGCGCCGCGGATGAAGCGCGACATCTATTTGATCAGCTCGTTTCTCACCGCGCTCGCAGGCACGTTTTATACGCAATACATCTACTTCATCGATCCCGCGACGGCGTTTTCCTTCAACATTTCGATCGAGGCGGCGCTGGTATCGATCGTCGGCGGGATCGGGACGTTATGGGGTCCCGTGATCGGCACGATCTTGCTGGAGACGACGTCGACGCTGCTGCAGAGCTGGCTCGGCAGCTCGATCGGCGGCGTGCAACTGACCGTGTACAGCCTGATCCTGATGGCGGTGATCCTGTGGCGCCCGACCGGGCTGATGGGCATGATCGGCGACGCCTGGCATCGTTCGGCCGGCCGCAAACCGGCGCGAGCGTAAGGGCATATCATGGCAGACGCGCTCGTCATTCGCGGCCTCAGCAAGCGGTTCGGTGGACTGCGCGCCGTGCAGGAGGTCTCCTTTAGGGTGAAGGAAAACGAAACCGTCGCCCTGATCGGGCCGAACGGCGCCGGCAAGACCACAAGCTTCAATCTCATCACCGGGTTTCACCGGCCGGACGCTGGTTCGGTGCTGGCCTATGGACGCGAGATCGTGGGCCTGAAACCTCACGACATCTGCGCCCACGGCCTCGCCCGCACCTTCCAGGTGGCCAAACCGTTCGGCGCCATGACGGTGCTGGACAACGTCATGACCGGAGCGTTCCTGCGCGACAAGAACACGGCCGTGGCGCGCGACAAGGCGCGCGAGGCGATCGAGTTCGTCGGCCTTTCGGCCAGGGAGCAAACCGCGGCGAAGGATTTGACCACCATCGATCAGCGCCGGCTGGAGATGGCGCGCGCGCTCGCAACCGAGCCCCGGCTTCTCCTGCTCGATGAGGTCATGGCCGGCCTCAACCCGGCCGAGATCGACCAGGCGGTCGCGCTGGTCGGCAAGCTGTCCCAGCGCGGGCTGACCATCGTCATTGTCGAGCACGTGATGCGCGCCATCATGGCGGTGGCCCGACACATCGTGGTGCTCGATCACGGCCAGAAGATCGCCGAAGGCGCGCCAAAAGAGATCGTGGAAAATCCGGAGGTCATCCGCGCCTATCTCGGCTCCTACGTGCACCCACCGGCGGCGGGAGGGGCGTAGTGCTCAAGCTGGAGGAAGTGAGCGCCAGCTACGGCTCGGTGCCGGCGATCTCGAATGTCTCTATCGAGATCGGCGAGGGTGAGGCGGTCGGCCTGTTGGGCGCGAACGGCGCCGGCAAGAGCACGACGCTGCGCGCCATCTCGGGGCTCGTCAAACTCACCGCCGGCACCATCACGTTCGCCGGCACCAACCTCGCGTCGTTTCCGCCATACCGGATTCCGGAATTGGGCATCGCCCACGTGCCGGAGGGACGTCAGGTCTTTCCGGAAATGACGGTGAATGAAAATCTCGAGATCGGCGCCTATGTGCCGAAGGCCAAGGCCGAACGCGCCCGCACGCTCGAACTGGTCTACAGCATTTTTCCGAGGTTAGCCGAACGCAGGAGACAACTTGCCGGCACCATGAGCGGCGGCGAACAGCAGATGCTGGCCGTGGGCCGCGGCCTGATGCTCAAACCGCGACTGCTGATGCTCGACGAGCCCTCGCTCGGCCTCGCCCCGGTCATGACCGACGTGACCTTCGAGAAGATCGGCGAAATTCACAAGATGGGCACGGCGATCTTGCTGGTGGAGCAGAACGTCAGCCGCGCGCTGTCGCTGGTTCAGCGCGCCTATGTGCTGGAAAGCGGCAATGTGATCATGCATGGCACCAGCGCGGAACTCGCCAACAACAAGCAGGTTCAGGCGGCGTATCTCGGGATTTAGCGCGGTTCACCCTCCCCTGGATTTCGCCCTCCCCTGGAGGGGGAGGGTCGACTCACATTGAGCGAAGCGAAATGTGAGACGGGGTGGGGTGATCTCTCAACACGGGCACCGATCGTTTGGAGAGACCGTCACCCCACCCCGACGCTCATTTCATTCGCGTCGACCCTCCCCCTCCAGGGGAGGGTAAGGTGATCTCCCGATCCAAATTTTCAAACAGCCAATTTCAGACACGCCTTCGCGATCCCGCAGCGCGGATAGCGCTCGAGCTTTGCATAAATCTTTCGCCCAACAGAGGGCGCAGGGAATGCCGGGCGCCCGCTGCACCCGCAGCCTTGCGTGCAAAGTAAGAAAGCACACAAGCAAGTCACCACGGTCACACCGGAATCACCCGGCATTCCCCGCGCAATGGTTTTAACGGTTTCCTTCGCGCTCTCCCCAGTGACCGGGCTTTCTTGCCACTGTCGCCGGCGAAAACTTGTTTTCGCCAACTTAACGCCAGCGTCGGGGCGTCAGGACCACACGACTTCGCCGTCCGCTTCACGCGCCTTTCGTCTTGAAGCGCCGAAGCGTCCACCGCATCCCGCCTCACGTCCGTGACGATCGCGAAACGCCCCTCCTGAGAGACGGGACGGCAGGGGATGTATTGCTGATTTGGGTGAACGCGAAAGCGGAATATTTTTTCACTTGGGACTGGACTGGGCAAATCAGATTGAAATGCTTCAACAAATTCGATTTTGGGCGCAGGCGCTTGGGCCCGGATTTCGCGTTATTATTCCGATAAACCTGAACCCCTCACCGTTGAGCCCCCGCCCGCCGCAAGCCGAATGTCCTTGATGATCATAAACAGGTGCCTTGCATCGACCGGCGACGGCGTGAAGCCAAAATGCTGGTAGAACGCAGCGGCCCGATCGTCTTTGGCATGAACGGCGAGCGCACGCACGCCGATCACATCCGCGACCTGGAGGGTACGTCCAAGCGCATCAAGCAGGAGACCCGCGCCAATGCCGCGGCCTTGTGCGTTCGAGTGGACGGCAAGGCGCGCAAGTATCAGCAGGGGAATTGGGTGACGGGACATGCCCTTGACGACGCGCTCAGGGGCTTGCGCGTGCTGAACCTCACCGGCAACGATGGTATAGAAACCAACGACCGCATCGTCGCTCAACGCGACATAGGTCCGCGATGAATTTGACTGTTGGGCCTGCAACGCGTGGCGTATGAGGAAGCGATCGAGCTCCGCTTGCCCGCACGTGAATTGCTCGACATGATGTGTACGATGCAATTTCTCGATATGAAGCGAGCGCGTCACGGCTCGCTTTTGGGATCGAATACGGAAGGCTCGCGAAATAGTCTCTCAAGGCGAGCATGCCGGCGCGGCGGCGCATCGAGCGCAGCAACAAAAGCGTCCCAACCCTTGGCATCGAGCGTGAAGACCCGGCGATCAGCCAATCGCTCTTCGGCTTCGCTAAGCGCGGTGTCGAGCACGAACTCACTCACCGACTTGCGTTCAGCCGTTGCGGCTGCCTGCAAGGTCTTCTTTGCGGCCCGGCTCAGCCGAAGATCGAGCTTTTCCGTCCGATTGGTACGTTGGGTCATCTTGCCTCCTAAGATGGAGGATACCACAATTTGCCCGACAATGTCATGACAAATAAATTCCTCCTGACTAACCTATTGACTTAACGACATTTTATTTTCGAGCTGGTGAATGGCAGCGGCTCGAGTGCTTGCTATTGAGCATTTCATCACATGCGCGCAATCGCGGGGAGCGCCCGTCGAACCGGTCGAGTAACAAGGCAGTGGCGCGTGAGAGTGAATCCGTCCGTTAACGGCTTTGGCGTTTGCCGGTCGACGCGGACTTCCCTCACTTCCTGACCTTGCTCGCGTCCATCTTGATCGAGGTGTCGAGCAGCCGGGTCGTAAACGCGCTTTCCACCGCGAACGGCTTTTCCATGCCGAGATAGGTCTGCACCAGTTCGTAATCCTTCTTCATCCGCTCGGCGTCGATCCAGCCCAGCGCCTTCGTCGTCGTGAAGTCGTCGGTCATCAGGAACTTGATGCGTTCCCATTGGCGCTCCTGGTTCTCTTTGTCGAGGCCGGACACCTGATCGAGCAGCGCCTTCAGGCAGGGAGCGACGTCGGCGACGCAGGCGGCATAGGCCTTCTGGGTGATCCGCACGAAATCCTCGACGAGTTTCGGATTTTTCTCCAGATACGCGCCGTTGACGATCAGGGAATTGCCGTACGGATTAAGGCCGATGTCCTTCCAGTTGACGAAGCCGAGGTCGCTGCCGAACTCGATCGCCTTCAGATCATGCTCATTGTAGAAATCGCTGATGATATCGACGGTGTGGCTCTTCAGCGCCGCGATCTTGGCGGTCGGCCCGACATTGACAAAACTCACCGCATCGGGCGCGATGCCCGCGGCCTTGGCGAAGGCCGGCCACATCACCCGCGAGGCATCGCCGGGCGGATTGCCGATTTTGTGACCGGGAAAGTCCTTGGCACCGCCGACGCCGTAGCTCTTCAACCAGTAAAACGTCTGGCCGGTATTGGCGTAGATGCTCATCAACGCGACGACATCGGCTCCTTTGCTTCGCGCCACCAGCATGGTCGCGAGATCGGCAACGCCGAACGGCGAGCCGCCCGAGCCGACCTTGAGCGACGACACGCCGGAGCCCTTGCCGGTCTCGATGGTGAGGTCGATCCCGGCCTTTTCGTACCAGCCCTGCGCCTTGGCATAATAGAACGGCGAATGATCCGCCGTCGGTGTCCAGTTCAGGATCAAATTGACGGACTCGCCCGCCTCGGCGGCAAAGCAAGGCGCCATCATCGCGAGCGCCAGTCCGGCAATCCTCAGACCCTTCATGGCAACTCTCCTCGTTTGGCGGTGGTTCGTTTGCGGCCGGACCCGGCCCGGCGGCCTTGTCGTTGCGCGTCGGCAGGTCTACCAATGCAACAAGGGACGGGTCGAATTGTCAACTGTCTGGTTGGAAATGGCGAAGCCTCGATCGAACAGCACCAAGCCGCGGCGGCGCGATCCGGTTGCCACCCGGAACAAGCTCTTGGCCGCGGCACGGCGCGAATTCTCAAAGAGCGGGCTTGCCGGCGCGAGAGTCGATGAGATTGCGCTGCGCGCCGGTGTCAACAAGCAACTGGTGTACCATTACTTCGGCGACAAGGACGCGCTTTACCTCGCAGTGCTCGAATGGGTGTACGAGGAAATCCGCGCCCAGGAGCGCAAACTCAATCTCACGGGATTGCCTCCCGAACGCGCCATCAAGAAGCTGATCGAGAGTTCGTTCGATCACCTCGCGCGGCATCCGGATTTCATTGTGTTGCTCAATGACGAAAACCGCAATGGCGCCAGGCACGTCCGCGCTTCGCTCCGGCTTGAAGATATGCACTCGCCGCTCGTCAGCATGGTCTCGAAAATCCTTAAAGAGGGCGTGCAAGCCGGAACTTTCCGGCGCGGCATCAACCCGGTCCATCTCTACATATCGATCGCAGGCTTGAGCTATTTCTACTTCTCGAACACGCCGACGCTGTCGGCGATCTTCGGTAGAGACCTGAGGAGTGCGGCCGCCCGGCGCGCCCGCCGCAGACATGTGGTCGACCTGGTGATGCAGGCGTTGCGCCCATGATGCAGCCCCGTCATTGCGAGGAGCCAAGCGACGAAGCAATCCATGGACCGCCCGAGCTGTGCTATGGAATCTTCGCGGAGCCTGTCATCGGGCGCGCATTCGCGCGACCCGTTGGCTCGCAATGACGGTTCTCTACTTCGACAAACCTAATCAACCGGATGGTTGAAAGTTAAGGTAGAGAACGATAGAGTTGGTTCGCATGCCAGGGTGAAGGAAAAACAGTGGCCGGTGACGGAAGACAATCGGCGCGATCCCCGGCGCGGACGCTAGCGATCATCCTGATCGTGCACCTCGCCGTGATCGTGCTCTGGCAGGTTCTGGTCGACGCCTTCCACGTGCCGAAGTTCATCCTGCCCTCGCCGCTCGCCACACTGGCGACGCTAACTCACGCCAACTATGCCTGGGCTTCCAACCTCGCCGTCACCGCGGTCGAAATCCTCGGCGGCTTTGGCCTCGGCGCCCTGGTCGGCGTGGCGCTGGCGGTGATCTTCACCTGGTCGCCGCTGGTGAGCCTGTTGCTGCTGCCGCTGTTCGTCACCCTGAACATGATCCCGAAAGTCGCGCTCGGGCCGCTGTTCATCGTCTGGTTCAGCTACGGCATCTTCCCGAACATCCTGATCGCGTTCAGCATCTGCTTCTTCCCGATCCTCCTGACCACCGCGCGGGGCCTCAGCGAAGTCGAGCCGGATCTGCTCGATCTCGTGAAGTCGCTGCGCGGCTCGCGCTGGATCCTGTTTCGCAAGATCCAGCTGCCCGGCGCATTGCCTTATGTGTTCTCCGGCATGAAGGTCGGCGCCATTCTCGCGGTCGCCGGCGCGATCGTCGGCGAGTTCATCGCCTCCGAGCGCGGGCTCGGTTATCTCATGATCCAGGTGCAGTCCTCGCTCGACACGCCGGCGATGGTGATGGCGGTGGTGCTCTTGACGTTGCTTGGCGTGGCGCTTTACGGCCTCGTGCTCGGCCTCGAACGGTTGTTCGTGGTCAGGGACATCCGGCTGCAATAAGAAATTCAGGGAAGAAAACATGCTGCTGACGCGCGACAACCTGCCGGAAACGATATCGGATATCGCAGCGCTTGACGATTTGCTGTGCCGGCCGAGCCAGGCGCTGATCGACGATCTCAGGACGGTCGATGGCGACATCATGGTTCTCGGCGTCGCCGGCAAGATGGGGCCAACGCTTGCAGGACTGGCAAAAGCCGCCCTGCCCGATCGCCGCGTCATCGGCGTGGCGCGGTTTAGCGATCCCGATACCAGGGCCTGGTTGCAGGCCCGCGGCATCGAGACCATCCATTGCGACCTGCTCGATGTATCCGCGCTTCAATCGCTGCCGAAATCGCCGAACGTGGTTTTCATGGCCGGACGCAAATTCGGCGCGGAAGGCGATTTGTCGCTGACCTGGGCGATGAATGCCCACGTCCCCGCGCTTGTTGCGCAGGCTTTTCGAAATTCGCGGATCGTGGCGTTCTCGACCGGCTGCGTCTATCCGTTCATGCCGGTCGACGGAAACGGCGCCGATGAGACCGTTGCGCCCAATCCGCCCGGCGAGTACGCGCAGTCCTGCGTCGGACGCGAGCGCATGTTCGAATATTTCTCGCGCCAGTTTGCAACGCCCGGTCGTTTGTTGCGGCTGAACTACGCGATCGACATGCGCTACGGCGTGCTGCACGACATCGCGACCAGGATTTTGGAGGGCAGGCCAATCGACGTCAGCCTCGGCCATGTGAATTTTATCTGGCAGGGCGACGCCTCGGCGCAGGCGCTGCGGTGCCTCGCGCATTGCGACACGCCGACGTCGCCGATCAATGTCAGCGGTCACGAGATACTCAGCGTGCGCGATCTCGCCGCAAAACTCGGCACGCGGCTCGGCCGCGAGCCCGTCATCGCAGGCCGCGAAGAACCGACAGCCTGGTTGACCGACACCTCGCAGGCAACAAAGCTGTTCGGCTTGCCTATTGTCGACACCGAGCGTCTTATCGCCTGGACCGCGGACTGGGTCGCCCGCGCGATGCCGAGCCTCGGCAAGCCCACCAAATATGAGGTGCGCGATGGCCGATATTGATCAGATCGCAATCCTTCAGTTGGGTCCCGGTGACGCGCGCGCCGGGCTTGCCCTCTCGACAGAGGCGCACTGGAATCAGAACGAGGCCGATTGGAATTTCTTCCTCGCCAAGGGAATCGTGTTCGGCGTGCGCGACACCGCCGGTCATCTGGTCGCCACCCGTCTGGTCGCCACCGCCGCGCTACTGCCCTATACGTCCGAGGACGCCTGGATCAGCATGGTGCTTGTGACCGAAAACTGGCGACGGCGCGGTCTCGCCACAAGACTGGTCGATGCCTGCCTCGATACCGCGACCAAACTGGGCCTCACCACTTGGCTTGATGCCACACCCGCGGGTGCCGCGGTCTACGGACCGCTGGGATTTACGCCGACCATCCAGTTGCGACGGCTGCGTCTCGGGAATGCGCCGACCTCGACGGCCGTTGCGCCGCTGCGTTCCGGTCAACCCACCGAGTTCATCGCCTGCGATATCAGCGCCATGGGTTTCGATCGCCGCGATTTGCTGCGCGAGCTCGAGGGACGCGCGGGCTCGCGGCTGGTTTCGAATGGTGACGCGATGGCGCTGGTCCGCGATGGCCGCATCGCCCGTCACATCGGTCCGCTGTTTGCGGATGGCCCGGCGCATGCGCTCGCCATGGTGCGTGACATTGCGGCCAGCGAGACCGGCCCCTTGCTTATCGACGCGGTAGCGAACCAGGATGCATTTCTGAAGGGTTTGACGGAGATGGGGTGGACCATCGAGCGGCCGTTTCAGCGCATGCGGTTCGGCCGCGCCACAACCCAGCCCGCGGAACTGCCGTTCGCCGTCGCCGGCCCCGAATATGGATAGGGATTAGCGCCATGCATCACAGCCAAATCGAATCCGCGGTGCGGCGCCTGATTGCCGATGGAACGGTGATCCCGGCCCACCCGCTGGCGCTCGACGCCAGCCGCGCGCTCGATACCATCCACCAGCGCGCGCTGACGCGCTATTACATCGACGCCGGCGCCGGCGGCCTGGCGGTTGGCGTCCACACCACGCAATTCGCCATCCGCGACGTCGGCCTGTACCGGCCGGTGCTGGAACTGGCCGCGGAGACGGCGGTGGGCTGGACCAAGCGGCCACTGGCGCTGGTCGCAGGGCTGGTTGGGCCAACCCGACAGGCCATCGCCGAGGCCGAGATCGCGCGCGGCATCGGCTATCACGCGGGACTGCTCAGCCTTGCAGCGATGAAATCAGCATCCGAGGATGAGATCATCGTCCATTGCGAGGCGGTGGCGCGTGAAATTCCGCTGGTCGGCTTTTATCTGCAGCCGGCGGTCGGCGGCGTCATCCTCAGCGCGGATTTCTGGCGGCGTTTTGCCGCGATCGACAACGTCATCGCCATCAAGATCGCGCCGTTCAACCGTTATCGTACGCTCGACGTGTTGCGCGGCGTCGCCGCCGCGGGCGCGCTCGACCGCGTCGCGCTCTACACCGGCAACGACGACCACGTCCTGCTCGACCTCACGCTGCCATTCGATCTTCGCGACCGCGGGGTCACCACGCGAGCCTATTTCCGCGGCGGCCTGCTCGGCCACTGGTCGGTATGGACCGCAAGCGCGATTCCGCAGTTCGAGCGGTGCCGCGCCGCGCGTCACAAGGACAGCGTGCCAGCCGACCTGTTGGCACTCGATGCAAGGGTGACCGACTGCAACAGCGCATTCTTCGATGTCGCCAACAATTTTCATGGCTGCATCGCCGGCTGTCACGAGATTCTGCGACGGCAGGGGTTGATGGAAGGGATCTGGTGCCTCGATCGCACCGAGGGCCTCGGTCCGGGCCAGATCGAGGAAATCGACCGCGTCTGCAACGAGCACGCCGATCTCAGCGACGACGACTTTGTCAGTGCCAATCTTGAGAGATGGCTCTCGTGAGCGAACCGCCAGAGCCATTCATCCACCTGCGCAACGTCCGCAAGGTCTATCGTTCGCAAGGCGCTGAATTCCTGGCCGTCTCCGACGTCACTATGGACGTGCGCGAAGGCGAATTGATTTCGCTGGTCGGACCTTCCGGCTGCGGCAAGACCACGGTGCTGAAGATATTGGCCGGGCTTCACGACGCCGACGGCGGCACGATCCAAATCGGCAACGCGCGGACGCCGTTCGATCCCGCGCGCGATATCGGCATGGTGTTTCAGCAGGCGCTGCTGTTGAAATGGCGAACGATCCTCGACAACGTGTTGTTGCCGGCCGAGATCGTGGGCCTGCCGATGAAAGCGGCCCGCGCCCGCGCCCGCGATCTGCTCCATCTGGTCGGGCTTGCCGGCCATGAGGACAAGTATCCGCAGCAATTGTCGGGCGGAATGCAGCAGCGCACGGCGAT
This sequence comes from uncultured Alphaproteobacteria bacterium, assembly GCA_963753875.1. Classification (GTDB taxonomy): domain Bacteria; phylum Pseudomonadota; class Alphaproteobacteria; order Rhizobiales; family Xanthobacteraceae; genus Bradyrhizobium. The sequence continues at coordinate 78,781 of CAVWDY010000024.1, forward strand.
CGCGCGCGCCTTCATCCACGATCCCAAGCTGATCCTGATGGATGAGCCGTTCGGCGCGCTCGACGCCCTGACCCGGGAGCAGATGAACCTGGAAATGCTGCGGATCTGGCGCGAGAGCGGCAAGACCATCATCTTCGTCACGCACAGTATCCAGGAGGCGGTGTTCCTCGCCTCGCATTGCGCCGTTCTCACCGCGGGCCCTGCCCGGATGGCGGAATATTTCCCGATCGACCTGCCGTTCCCACGCGCGCTGCCGATCAAGACGACGGATGAATTCGGCGCCTATGCGCGGCGGATTTACGAAAGCCTGGGGCTTGGCTCCAGCACGCCGGCAAACAACAGCGCATCAACCCCGCTATAGCCCAAGAGCTATAGCCGAGAGCTATAATCCAAGGTAGGCGGTGACCACCGCCGGGTTGGCATGAAGCTCCGCCGCCGTTCCCGTAAGCGTCACCGCGCCGGCTTCCAGGACATAGCCCCGGGTCGCCACGTCGAGCGCGAGCTCGACATTCTGCTCGACGAGCAGGATCGAGGTGCCCCGGCCGTGGATGGTCTTGAACGCGTCATGCATTTCCTCGACCACTCTTGGCGCGAGGCCATGGCTGGGCTCATCAAGAAGCAACAGCGTCGGCCGCAGCATCAGGGCGCGGCCGACCGCAACCATCTGCTGTTCGCCGCCCGACAGCGTTCCCGCGAGCTGCCCGAACCGCTCACGCAGGCGCGGAAATAGAGAGAGCACGTCTTCGATCCGCGCCGGCAAATCGCTTGCCTTGCGGGCGGTGAACGCTCCGAGCAAAAGGTTCTCCTCAACCGTCATGTCGGGGAAGATCTGACGTCCTTCGGGAACATGGGCGATGCCAAGCGCCGGGATTTCGTGCGCCGCCAGCGCGGTGAGATCAACGCCGCCGAAGCGCATGATCCCGCTCGACCTTGGAACCAGCCGCGAGATCGAACGCAGGATCGTGCTCTTGCCCGCGGTGTTGGCTCCGATAATGCAAACGAACTCGCCTTGCGAGACCGAGAGGTCGATGCCGTGCAGCACCTCGGCCTCGCCATAGCTGGCTCGCAATTGCCTGATTTCGAGGAGGGCCGAACTCATCGGCGCGCCGTCTCTGCGGATCGGCCGAGATAGGCTTCGATCACCCGCGGATCGCTGGCGACCTGTTCGGGCGTGCCATCTGCCAACAGCCGGCCGAAGTTAAGAACGAGAATGCGATCGCATATATTCATGATCGCGCGCATGTGGTGCTCGACCACCAGAAGCGTGACACCATCGTCGCGCAGCGAGCGGATCAACTGCATGATCTCCTGCATCTCGGCGTGATTGAGCGCCGCCATGACTTCGTCGAGCAGCAACACCTTGGGCGCGGTGCAAAGCGCACGCGCCAACTCGACCCGGGCGCGTTCCGGAAAGGACAGATTGCCGGCTTGTTTGTGCGCCACGGCTCTCAAGCCGACACGGTCGAGACAGCGGAGCGCCTCGCTCCGCGCGGCGTCCACGCCGTGGCGCAGAAGGCCCGCGGTCAGCACGTTGTCCAGTACCGAACTCTCGGCGAACAAGGCGACGTTCTGGAAGGTTTTTGTCATCCCGAGAGATGCGACCGTGTGCGGCTTCAAGCCAGCGAGGTCTTTACCATCGAGCGTCACGCTGCCGGAGTCGGGACGAATAAGGCCCACCAGGGTGCTGAACAAGGTCGTCTTGCCCGCGCCGTTCGGGCCGATCACGCCAACGATCTCGCCTTTACGGACGGAAAACGTCACCTCCGATAGCGCCTGCAGGCCGCCAAACCGGCGCGACACGGCACGAACCTCGAGGATCGTCACGACGCCACCACGCGCGACAGCCGCGCCCGCAACGAGCCTACCACGGTGATGAAGCCGCGCGGCCGCCACAAAATGACGGCGATCAGGATGATGCCGAAGACGAGCTGCGGGAGGCCGGCCGCGCGCGACGACAGAAGATCATTCATGACCTCTTCCAGCGGAATGATGAAAAATGCGCCAAGGATCGGCCCTGCCGCGGTGCCGACACCGCCGATGATCGCGATCAGCGCGATGCGGATCGAGATGCTCGCGATGCCAAAGACCGTGTCGGGGTCGAAAAACACCGCGACCTGGGCATAGAGCGTTCCAAGCATCGCGATCAGCGCACCCGAAATCACCGCGGCCTGGAGCTTCACCCGCGTTGTATCCACGCCGATGACTTCGGCCGCCGCGACATTCTGCTTGATCGCGCCCAACCGGTATCCCATCGCGCCGCGCCGGATGATCTCGAAAATCGCCGTCACCACGACCAGCGCCGCCAACGCGATGTAGGCGTGCGGCCGCAGCAGCTTGAACGAATAGGCGGCGAAACCCGGCGGCACGAACGGCACGGACAATCCGCCCGGACCGCCGGTCAACGACGTCCACACATTCGCAATCACGCGCATCACCTCGCCGAAGGCAAGCGTCGCCAGCGCGAAATAATGCCCCTGCAGCCGCATGGTCGGGATGGCGATGACGAGCGCCGCCAATCCGCCGAGCGCCCCGCCCGCCAGCATGCCGAGCCACGGGCTGATGCCGAATTTGAGCAGCAGCACGGTGGAGGTATAGGCGCCGATGCCGAAGAACGCCGCGTGCCCCAGCGAGGTCTGGTTGGCGAGGCCGCCGACGATATTCCAGGCCTGTGCCATGGCCGCGAACAGCAGCGTGAAGGTGAGGACGCGAATCCAGTATCCGCGCGGATCGAGCAAGGATGGCAGCAGCGCTACCGCGGCGATCACGACGGCGAGCGCCAGGCAGCGTTTCATCGGCTTGCTCCGACCAGGCCTTGCGGGCGCACCGCGAGCACCAGGATGAAGACGATGAACAGCACCAGGTTCTGCAACTGAATGGGAAAGAAGAGCGACGAAAGCGCCTGGATCACGCCGACCGCCAATCCGCCGACCACGGCGCCGGCGACGCTGCCCAGTCCGCCCAATACCACCACCGTAAACATCAACACCACGAACTGGCCGCCGACACCGGGAAAGACCGTCACATAGGGCAGGATAACGGCGCCGCCAAAGGCCGTCAGTCCTACTCCCAGCGCAAAAGCCATCTTGTACATCAGCGCGGTATCGATTCCCATCAACCGCGCGGCGGACGGATTTTGCGCCGTCGCCCGCATCGCGCGGCCGAACCAGCTCGCGCGCATGAACCACCACAGCCCGACGCCGCACGCCAGCGACATCGCAAACGCGATCAAATAGGGAATGCTGATGAAGAGCGGACCCAGCGACAGCGATATGGTCTGGTAGGATGTCATGACCGAACGGAACTGCGAGCCGAACAGCAGCAGCGATCCGTTTTCGATGACGATCAAAAGCCCGACCGTGAGAAATATCTGTGCGACCGAAGGGGCCGCCAGCACCCGCGCGATCAACTGCCCCTGCACCACCCAGCCGATGGCGAAAGCGACCGCGAACGACAACGGCGCGGCAAGAACCGGATCGAGCCCAAGAAAGGCCCAGGCAAACCAGGCGACGAACATTCCGATGGTGAGAAACTCGGCTTGCGCGAAATTCACGATCCCCATCACGCCGTAGACCAGCGTGAGGCCGATGGAAATCACCGCATAGACGCCGCCGATCAGGAGCCCATCGAGAATGGCCTGGAGAAAGGACACGTCAATTCGCGCCGGCCGCCGATCAGGACCGCCAGACCGGCGCGCTCTTGGCGACATCCTTCGGCCAGACCGTGACGATATCCTTGCCGCGCCACTGCACCATCAGCGGCACCGAAAGCACGTTCAACCCAGTCTGGTCGAATTGAACCGCGCCGCCCGTCATGCCGTTGATCCAGCCGCCGGTGAATCTGGCGCCGCGCAGCGCCGCCGCGACATCCTCGGCCTTTGCCGATTTCGTCTTCTTGATGGCCTGCACCAGCACCTCAAGGCAGACCGCGCTCTCGAGCGCTTCATGCACCATGAAATATCCGAAACGCTTGCGGAAGCGCTCGGTCAGCTGCGGCGCGAGGTCGTAGTTCGACGTGTCGATCGAGAGCACGTTTTCGGCGAACTCGCCGAGTCCTTTTTCGAAGTCCGGAATGACGTATCCCGCCGCGCCACCGATGGCTGGAATCGTGAGCTTCTGCTGGCGCATGGTGCGGATGATCAGAAGGCTGTCGTTGAGATAGGAGACCGGGAACACGGCCTGCGCCCCCGACCCCCGCAACTTGTTGATCAGCGGCGTCGTGTCGGTGATTCCCAGCGGATAGGCGTCATCCATGACGACCTCGACATTGGCCGCCTTCGCACCTGCCCGCAGGCCGTTCGCCTGGGCGGTGCCGTAGGTCGTGTCCTCATACATGATGGCGATCTTCTCGATCTTCGCACCCGCGGCCTGCGCGATGGCGGCGGTGTATTCGAACTGCGCCTTGCCGAGCACGGATGCCTTGGCCACCACCTGAAAAATATTCCTGTAGCCGCGCCCGGTGATCTGGTCGGCAAACGACATCGTCAAAAGCGGAATGTCGCGCCGCTCCGTGACCTCCGAGATCGCAATCGTCAGCGAAGAGACGAACGCACCAAGTACGGCGGTCATGTCCTGCTGGGAGACGAGCCTTTGGGCCACCGTCCCGGCCGTGGTGGGCGTCGAGGTCGCATCCGCCACCACCAGATTGATTTTCGCGCCGCCGAGCTCGGCGATGCCGCCGGCCGCATTGATTTCGTCAGCGGCGAGCTCGATGCCGTTGCGCGAATTGATGCCAAACTGGGCATTCGGCCCCGACAGCGGCATGATGACGCCGACATTGACCGGCGGAGCCTCCGCCCGTGCCGAAGAAAGGACGAAAGGCGACGCCAGAAGCGCGGCGGTGCCGGAAAGCAGCGCCCGGCGATTCACACCCGCGTTTCCCAATGAATTGTTCTTCGACATCGCATCCTCCCCCAAATTTCTTGGTCTTTAAGAGCTGGCCTCACCTTGCCGCACGGCAAACCCGCCGTCTACCGCAACATTGTCAATGCTGTCAGGACCATCAGACCGGCTTGTTGTCGTTGGAGGCCAGAATTTCGACGATGGCCCGACCGGTCGCAGCGGTCCCGAGATTGCCGCCGACATCCCTTGTCGCCCGGCCACCCTGTATCGCGGCCGCCACCGCGTTTTCGATGGCGCGAGCGGCCTGCTCAAACCGCGCAGCGCCTGAGCGCTCGCCATGCCAGGCCAACAGCAACGCCGTCGACAGGATCAACGAGAACGGATTGGCGACATCGCGCCCGGCGATATCGGGCGCGGAGCCGTGCGCGGCCTGTGCCATGGCGTGGCCGGCGCCGACATTGAGCGAACCGCCGAGGCCGAGGCTGCCCGAGAGTTCGGCGGTCAGGTCGGAGAGGATGTCTCCGAACATGTTGGTCGCCACGATGACGTCGAACCGATCCGGCTGGCGCACCACATGCGCCATCATGGCGTCGACAAGGATGTCGTCCACGACAAGGCCGGGATACGCGCGCGCGGTCTCGCGGCAGATATCCAGGAACATTCCGTCGCCGATCTTCAGAACGTTGGCTTTGTGAACGATGGTGAGGCGCTTGCGCCTGTTCATGGCAAGCTGACAGGCCGCCTTCGCAATCCGCTCGCAGCAGTGCCGCGTGATGCGGCGGAGCGAGATAGCGACATCCGCCGTGACGAGCAGTTCGCCGTTGCCCTGCTCCATGTTGCGATCGGCGTAGAAGCCCTCGGTATTTTCCCGCACCACGACAAGATCAAACGCGCCGAACCGGTTTTGCAATCCAGGGTAGGTTCGCGCCGGCCGCAGATTCGCAAACAGATCCAGATTCTTCCGGAAGTACTTGGACGGATTGATTTCTCCGCTTTGCTCGTCCTTGAAATCAAAGGTCGCGGCGGGGCCCAGTATCAGACCGTCCGCGGACCGCACGGTCTCCAGAAGCCCGGGCCGGACGGTGGCGCCGAATTGCCGAAGGCTTTCATGCCCAACCGGGTGCTCCTCGATCTGCACGTTCAGCTGGAAACGCTCGGACGCTGCCCGCAGCACACCGGTTGTCGCGGCTGCGATCTCCGGCCCGATGCCGTCGCCCGGCAGAACGACTATGCGCATCAATCCTCGCCCCCGCTTGCGGTCAACCACACGATGACCGTCCACATCGCGATACGCCGGCGCCGCGCGGGTGGCAGCAGGTCGGCCCGCGGCAATAGCGCAAAACAAAGGGCCTCCCAAGCGAAATTATTCCGCTCTGCAAACGCGGATTATTGATTTGAACTGTTCCAGGTTCCGGTCCAAAATTCCCTAAGTTCAATCGATGGATTGGATTAACCAGGGGATCGCGATGGCAAACCTCACAATTAATGGAAAATCATTCGACGTTGATGTCGAGCCGGATACGCCGCTGCTTTGGGCGATTCGGGAGAATATTGGCCTGACGGGCACGAAATACGGTTGCGGCATTGCACAATGCGGAGCCTGTACCGTCCATGTTGACGGGGTCGCGATGCGCGCTTGCGGCATGCTGGTGAGCGAAGCCATTGGCAAACAAATCACCACCATCGAGGGACTGGCCGGTAACGGCGCCCTGCACAAGGTGCAGCAGGCCTGGATCGCCAACGACGTACCGCAATGCGGATATTGCCAGAGCGGAATGATCATGGCGGTGGCTGCCCTTCTCAAGGACAAGCCGAAGCCGACCGACAAGGACATTGACGAGGCCATTACGAATATCTGCCGCTGCGGCACCTTCCAGCAGGTGCGCGAGGCCATTCACGCCGCCGCGAACGCTTGAGGAGGTCACCATGAACCATATGCCCACACTCAACCGCCGCGCTTTCGTCATCGGCAGCGCCGCTATCGGCTCCGGCCTCGCGCTCGGCCTCGATATTCCCTTTGGCGGCCCCGCCGTGGTGCGTGCCGCCGACGGCTCACCCGAAGTAAACGCCTGGGTTGTGATCCGACCCGATGACACCGTCGTGATCCGCATTGCACGATCGGAAATGGGCCAGGGGACGCTGACCGGCCTCGCCCAGCTGGTCGCCGAAGAACTCGAATGCGACTGGTCGAAGGTCACGACCGAATATCCGACACCGGGACAGAGCGTGGCCCGCAAACGCGCATGGGGCGACTTCTCGACCGGCGGCAGCCGCGGCATCCGAACCTCGACCGAATACGTGCGCAAGGGCGGCGCCACCGCGCGCGTCATGCTGATCCAGGCCGCCGCCAACGAATGGAAGGTGCCGGTCTCGGAATGCACCGCCGCCAACAGCGTCATCACCCACACACCCTCGGGGCGCACCACGACCTACGGCAAGGTCGCGGAAGCCGCCGCGAAACTCGCGCCGCCGGCCGACGTCAAGCTGAAGGATCCGAAGGACTGGAAACTCGTTGGCAAAGGCGTCAAGCGCCTCGATACGGCCGACAAGACCACCGGCAAGATGACCTACGGCATCGACGTCAAGCTGCCGGGAATGCTCAACGCCGCGATCAAGGCCTGCCCGGTGTTCGGCGGCAACGTGAAAAGCATCGACGAAGCCAAAGTCACCGGCATGAAGGGCGTCAAGAAGGTGGTGAAGGTCGGCGACAATGCCGTTGCCGTCGTCGCCGACACCTGGTGGCACGCCAAGACCGCGCTCGATGCCTTGCCGATCGTTTGGGACGAAGGCGACAATGTCAAGGTCACGAGCGCCTCGATTGCGAAGTGGCTTCAGGAAGGTTTCGATCCCTCGCAGCCGGCCTATGTCGGCAACGAGAATGGTGACGCCAAGGCAGCCATTGCCGGTGCCGCCAAGAAGGTCGAGGCGGTCTATAACTATCCCTACCAGAACCACGCCACGATGGAGCCGCTGAACGCCACCGCGCTCTATACCGCGGACAAATGCGAGGTCTGGTGCGGCACGCAGAACGGCGAAGCCGCCTTTGCCGCGACGCTGGAAGCATCCGGCCTGCCGGCCGACAAATGCGACGTTCACAAGCAGATGCTCGGCGGCGGTTTCGGCCGGCGCGGCCAGACCGACTACGTCCGGCAGGCGGTTGCCATCGCCAAGCAGATGCCGGGCACCCCGATCAAACTGTTGTGGTCGCGCGAAGAGGATATGCAGCACGGCGCGTATCATCCGGTCACGCAATGCAAGATGACCGGTGCCTTCGATGCCAACAACAATCTGACCGGGCTGCATATGCGGATATCCGGGCAGTCGATTCTGTTCAGCCTGCGCCCGGAAGCCCTCGTCAATGGCAAGGACCCCGCCACTTTCGCCGGCCTCAATGCGACCGGCGAGGCCGCGATCGGATATTCGGTCCCCAACCTCCTGATCGAGCATTCGATGCGCAATCCCCACGTCCCGCCGGGCTTCTGGCGCGGCGTCAACGTCAACCATAACGCGATCTACCTTGAATGTTTCATGGATGAGCTGGCGCATTCGGTCGGGCAGGATCCGCTCGAGTTCCGGCGCAAGCTGATGACGACGCATCCGAAACATCTTGCCGTGCTCAACGCCGTGGCCGAAAAGATCGGCTGGGGAACACCGGCACCGCAAGGCGTCTATCGCGGCCTCGCGCAACATATGGGCTACGGCAGTTATGTTGCCGGCGCAGCGGAGATCTCGGTCACCGACGGCAACAAGATCAAGGTGCATCGCATCGTTGCCGCCACCGATCCGGGCTACGCGGTCAATCCGGCGCAGATCGAACGCCAGATTGCGGGTTCGTTCGTCTACGGCCTCTCGGGACTGTTCTACGGCGGGTGCACCGTCAAGGACGGCCGCATCGAACAATCGAATTTCGATAACTACAATTCGATGCGGATCGCCGAAATGCCGAAGGTGGAATCGATCATCATGCCGAGCGGCGGATTCTGGGGCGGCGTCGGCGAGCCGACGATCTGCGTCGCGGGGCCTGCCGTGCTGAATGCGTATTTTGCAGCAACCGGAAAACGAATCCGCTCGGTGCCGCTGAGGGACCAAAACATCACCTTCGCCTGAACCAGTACGCGGCGGCCTTGACGGCCGCCGCACAATCTTCCGGATAGTGCTCATGGACGCGCTGCGCCTGATGACGCGGAGAAACGTCGTTCGTGGCATCGCGACGACGGCGGCATCGCTTACTTTCCCATGTCCGTCCCACGCGCAATCCGTTGCGCGCATCGTCGTGATCGGCGGCGGATTTGGCGGCGCGGCTTGCGCGCGCGCCTTGCGAAAGACAAATGCCAAACTGCAGGTGACACTGGTCGAGCCGAACCGGACCTTCACGGCCTGTCCGTTCAGCAACGAGGTGATCGCGGGCTTGCGGGACATCGAAGCGCAGCAATTCGGCTATGACAGGATTGCCGCCGATGGCGTGACCGTCATCGCACAGGCAGCCGTCAAGGTCGATCCGCAAACGCGCACGGTCGGTCTCGCCGACGGCACGTCGCTCGCCTACGATCGTCTCGTGCTCGCACCCGGGATCGACCTGCGATTCGACGCATTACCCGGCTATGACGAGGCGATCGCCGCCAAAATGCCGCATGCCTGGAAGGCGGGTGAGCAGACCTTGTTGCTCCGCCGGCAACTCGAGGCCATGGATGACGGCGGCCTTGTTGTGCTTGCGGTGCCCGCGTCCCCCTCGCGATGTCCGCCCGCGCCGTATGAACGCGCCAGCCTGATCGCCCATTATCTGAAGGCCAGGAAGCCACGCTCCAAGGTGCTCATTCTCGACGCCAAGGATGCCTTCCCGCAGCAGCGGCTGTTCGAAAACGCCTGGAAGGAATTGTATCCCGGCATGATCGAGCGGGTATCGCTGTCGCAGGGCGGCAGGGTCGTATCGGTGGAACCGGCGACCAACACGCTCGTCACTGATTTCGGCAACTACGATGCGCAAGTCGCAAACGTCATCCCGCCGCAGAAGGCCGGCCGCATCGCAAGCGTCGCAGGCGCGGTCGACCACACCGGCTGGTGTCCGATCGACCCGGTCACATTTGCCTCGAAGCTCGTGCCGAATATTCACGTCATCGGCGACGCCTGCATCGGTGGCGGCATCCCGAAATCGGCATCCGCCGCGAATGCCGAGGCCAAGGCATGCGCCGGTGCCGTGGCCAGCCTGATCGCAGGCACGGCTCCTGCCATGCCGAAGCTGAACGGTACCTGCTACAACACCGTCGCTCCCGGCTATGCCTTCTCGCTGTCGGGCATCTATCAGCCGAAGGATGACATTTTTGCCGAGGTCGAAGGCAGCGGCTTCACAAGCCCGCCCGATGCGCCGCGCGAGGTGCGGAAGCGTGAAGCTGACCAGGCGCAATCCTGGTACAAAGCGATCACGGTGGAAACGTTTGGCTAGGTCAGCAATCCAGATTGCCGGTAGGTGGCTCGCAGCGGCGGCGTTCCTGCTGCCTTGCGTGGCCGGTGGGCAGGAATTGCGGCCATATACCGTCACCGGCGATGCCATTATGGAATCGCTGACCGGCGCGCCCGGCGATGCGGCGCGGGGCCGCGCGCTTGTGCTGGAGCGCACCAGCACCTGCATTCTTTGCCACAGCGGTCCGTTCCCGGAGGAGAAGTTCCAGGGCGATCTCGCACCTAACCTCGCAGGCTCAGGCAGCCGCTGGTCCGAGGGCCAGCTTCGGCTTCGGCTGGTCAACGCCTCGCGCCTCAATCCGGCAACGATCATGCCGTCCTATTATCGCGTGGAGGGACTTGATCGCGTTGGCCCGGCGTGGCGCGGCAAACCGATCCTTACAGCCGAGCAGATCGAGGATATTGTGGCGTATCTTGCAACGCTGCGGGAATAGGAAGGCTCCGTTACGATGCGCAGGTCAGAAGGTTCCACACGCCGCCGCTTCCTTAAGTCTGCCGGCAGCGCTGCCGTGATCGGGGCAGTCCCCGTCGTGAGCCTGCGACCGGTCGCGGCGACGCCCGACACCATGGCGGCTGCGATCAGGAATGTCGTCGGCACCGCCGCGATCCAAACCGGCAAGGTCAAGCTCGACATTCCCCCGCTGGTCGAGAACGGCAACACCGTGCCGATGACGGTGAGCGTTGCGAGCCCGATGACGGCGAACGACTTCGTCAAGAGCATCCACGTTTTCAACGAAAAGAACCCGCAGCCCAATGTCGGCAATTTCTATCTCGGACCGCGCGCGGGCCGCGCCCAGATTTCCACCCGTATCCGATTGGCCGACAGTCAAAAGATCATCGCGATTGCGCGGCTTTCCGACAACTCGTTCTGGTCCGTCAGCGCCGATGTCGTGGTGACGCTGGCGGCCTGCACCGAGGAGGTGATCTGAATGGTCTCCGCACTGATCAACGTCCCCAGGAAAGCCAAGCGCGGCGACATCATCGAGATCAAGACGCTGATGTCGCATATCATGGAGACGGGCTACCGCCACACCGCCTCGGGCCAGCTCATTCCCCGCGACATCATCACCAGTTTCACCTGCCGCTACAACGGCGTCGAGATTTTCCGCGCCGACCTGTTCCCCGCGATCGCGGCCAACCCGTTCATCACGTTCTTCACGGTTGCGACCGAGAGCGGGAAATTCGACTTCGAATGGATCGGCGACAACGGTTTTTCCGAGACCGCTTCGGCCGCCATTTCGGTCGAATGAAATTGGCCGTTACGATAATTGTTGCGGCGCTGCTGGTCGCGGCCGGCATCGCCATCTCTCCCCTCGCCGCCACCGAGATTCCGCAAGCCGAGCGCCGGTCCGGCTACACCTTCATGACGCCGGATACAAAGGCGATCCAGGACGACGATACCGCCAATCCCGGCATGTTGTGGGCGCTCGACGGCGAAGCCCTCTGGAAGAGCAAGGCCGGTGCGGCGGGCAAGGCCTGCGCCGATTGCCACAATGATGCGCGCGCCAGCATGAAGGGCGTGGCGGCGCGCTACCCCGCATACGACAAGGCGCTTGGACGCCCGGTCAATCTGGAGCAGCGCATCAATCTGTGCCGCGCGCGGCAGCAGCAGGCCACGCCATTCGCCTTCGAGAGCCGCGATCTGCTCGCGCTGACCGCCTTCGTCGCCGAACAATCACGCGGCGCCGCGATTACACCCGACACCGCTCCCGAGCTGGAACCGTTCGTCGCGAAGGGGCGCGACTTCTTCATGCGGCGACAGGGGCAGCTCAATCTCGGGTGCACGAATTGCCACGACGACAATTGGGATAAGCACCTCGCCGGCTCCGCCGTGACCCAGGCGCTGCCGACCGGCTACCCGATCTACCGGCTGGAATGGCAATCGCTGGGATCGCTGCAGCGCCGCCTGCGCAACTGCATCACCGGCATGCGTGCCCAGAACTACGACTATGGCGCGCCGGAACTGGTCGAACTCGAACTCTACTTGATGTCACGCGCGCGCGGGATGCCAATCGAGACGCCGGCGGTGCGCCCGTGAGCTATCGCGGCACCGCCAGCGACGCCAGTCTGGAAACGTCCGCGCTTTTGTCGAGCGTCCAGATCGTGTCGATCAACGGCGTGACGTCATGATGCGGATCCCAGCCGGCGGCAGCCGTCCTTAACTTGCCTTCAAGATCATTGTCACTAAGCGGATTGAGGTCGCTGCCGCGCGCCGCCTGTTGCGCCAGTTTGTGGGTCTCGCCGTCGGCGCTAGTGATCTCGACCGCCGCCGCTGTTGTCGAGAAGCCGTCGCCGCGCTCTACTTCGACTTTGCCTCGAAGCGCCTGCACTTTCGGATCGCGCACGCAGGCGTCGGTGAACTGGTCGAGCCCGGCCTTTCCCGTGACCAGGGCGGCGGCGACCGCATGCTGCACGCTGACCTGCGACTCGCGCCCGGTCGAAATGTCCGGCCGGTCGGTGCGGACACTCAGCAGCGGATGGCCGCGCACCACGACGCGTGTGACATCCATGCTCGGATTGTCGCGCCGCCAGTCCAGCACGCAATCGAGCACGGGATGAATCACGAAGCCGCACGGATAGGGCTTGTAGGAGGTCGCCATGATCTCCCAGCGTTCACCCCAGCCATCCGTGACGAAGGACAAGTCCGGCGTTTCAGCGAGGGCATGATAGAAGCCTTGCACACCGGCCAGCGGCTCCGGCGGCCCGTCAAATCCTTTTTCCGCCAGCAGCGCTGACCACAGCCCGTTCCGCGCCGCGTTGCCGACGCTCACGCTTTTCGCCGGCGTGCCCAAACACTCGCACAGCCCTGAGGATTGCGTGGCCGCGATGCCAAGCGCCCACACCATCTGGCGCTCGCTCAGCGCCGCCAGCCTGCCGCTGCCGGCGGCGGCGCCGAACACGCCACAGGTCGACGTGATGTGCCAGCCCCTGGCGTAATGGCTTGGCGAGATCGCGAGCCCAATGCGGGCCTGCACCTCGTTGCCGAGGATAAGGGCCAGCAGCAGATCGGGTCCGCTCGCCTGCCGCAATTCGGCATACGCCAGCAGCGCCGCCGCCACCGGCGCGGTCGGATGGATCACCGTCGGCACATGGGTGTCGCAGAAGTCATGGACATTGGCGCCGGCAGCGTTGAGGAAAGCCGCGCTCAACGCATCGATGCGCTCGCCGCGCCCGACCACGGTCACCTGCCGCCCGCCGGAAAACTCGGCGAGCGAGCGCAGCGCGATCTCGACCGGCGAGGTGCGGCAGCCGGCGAGGGCGACCGCGAAAAAATTCATCAGGGAACGCTTGGCCTGATGTCGCACTTGCGCGGGGATGTCGTCCCACCGCGTTGCAACAACGTGCTGAGCAAGGCTTTCGGTCACGCCGGGTTTGTGCAACATGGTTATCCCCAATTGAAAATTGGCCGGAGCATCGCAGGGTGGCGAAAAAGCGCAACCGAGGGTTCGGTGGACCGGACATGAAATGTTGCTTTATGGTGCCGCCGACCAGCGATCAACCTGAATTGGCCGATACCATGACCATCCGTTCGAAGTGCCTTGCATTCACCTTTGCACTTGCTGCCATCCTGGCCACGAACAATTCGCGTGCCGACGAATATCCGTCGCATCCGATCCATCTGATCGTGCCTTACGCCGCCGGTGGCTCCGCCGATTCAACTGCGCGCGTCCTTGCCACGCGCATCGGCAAGGCGCTCGGACAATCCATCGTGGTTGAGAACCGCGGCGGTGCCGGAGCGATCATCGGCGCGGAATTCGTGAACAAGTCCGAGCCGGACGGCTATACCCTGTTGCTGGGGCAATCCGGGCCGATTTCGATCAACCCGGCCGTCTACAAAAATCTACCGTACGACCCGGTGAAGGATTTTGCACCGATCTGCCTGACAACCACCTATCCCTACGTCATGGTCGTCAATGCCGCGCTGGGCGTGAAGACGCTGAAGGAGTTCGTCGCACTCGCCAAGAGCAAGCCCGGCGGACTGAACTACGGCACCACGGGCGTCGGCGCCTCCAACCACCTGGTCACCGAGCTGTTCGCCGGCAAGGCCGGGATCAAGATGACGCATATTCCCTACCGCGGCACCGCGCTTGCGGTGACCGACCTGCTCGCCGGCCAGGTGCAGATGGTGTTTTCCGACCCGATTTCGGCGCTGCAATATGTGAAATCCGGCGCCCTGATCGCGCTGGCGGTGACCAGCAAGGATCGCTCGCCGGTCGCGCCGACTGTGCCGACGATTGCCGAGAGTGGCTATCCCGGCTTCGATGCGATCGCGTGGCACGGAATCCTGGCGCCGGCCAATACGCCGCCTGCGATCGTCGCCAAGCTCAACGCGGAGATCGTGAAAGCGTTAAATGACCCGGACACCAGGACGCTGCTGGAGAAGCAGGCGATCCAGATCGTCGGCAGTTCGCCGGAGGCTTTCGCCGGTTTTATCAAGCAGGATATCGCGATCTGGAAGGAAGTGGCCGACCAGGCCAGGATAGAAGTGAGGTAACATGTCTGGCGCGCTCAACATCACCTGTGTCGCCAAACCGGGGCTTCTTCGCCGCGGTCCCCGACAGCCCCAAAGGCAATCGGTTCACCGATTAGATCGTCCCATGAAATGGCTAATGTAATCGGGGCAACTATTTCGCGGGTTTAATCTACTGGAGCGCAGCTACCGGGCACAAAAGGATGGCAGCTAATATCGAAATTCCAAACGGCGGTAGCGCGACACAATCGCAAGTGAGTGTGCCGGTTACCGCCCAAACCAGGATGAAAGCTCTGGTGATGTCGCGGCTGTTAATGGGCGACATCAGTAGCTGGGCCGCCTTCGAGAACGAGCGAAAGACGGCCGACCAAATTACAAATCGGCGTACGGCCAGGAGCGTTTCATCACAAATCGGCCGCGGTTATCGCGAGCTGTCGCAGGAGGTCAAGAGTTTTATCGCCAAAAACTTTGTCCGCTGCGAATACGCTGATCTCGCTCGGCTGTGCGACGCTGTGCAAGTCGGTGCTGGCATGTCTCTCCGGCTAGACGAATTTGAGAAACAATTCTTCCCTCTTTCCGGGTCCGTGAAGGGTCGATACCCATTCTATGCGCATATCCATATCTCCCCCTACGGCCTACGCTTTGAATTCCCTGAGCATCACTTCCTCCGCGATATGGAAACTTCGTTCCCAGAACTGTTAGAGGCGAGGTCAAGCTTGGCCGGCTTCCGCGGACCGGATTTCGATGCAAGACGCGAGCCCGATCTCGTTGCGGGTCTCGTCGCGAGGGAGAAGTTCCTGAGCCGAAGCATCGTAAGCGCCACGTTCAGCCTACTGGAGGCATTCTTGAGCGGGCTCTTCTTCACCGCCATCCACACCAACGCTATCGGTCAGCGGGCGTGCAATGAAGAATTCCTAAGATTTGCCGGGACAAAGGAAAGCGCGCCACTGCGAGATAGAATCGATCGAGTCGTCCGGTTCGCATCGGACGGTGCCCAAAATGGAGGTGATGAGCCTTTTAGGGCGTTTATCGAGGTGGGGAAGCGATACCGAGATGCGATCCACCATACGACGCCCTTTCAAAGAAAGGACATCGAGCCTGGCGGCAGGCTAACGGCGCTCTATGAAATCGATGGAGAGATCGCGCTTCGTTGCATTGTGCTTTCGTGTGGAACAATTCTGCGTATTTCGGAGTGGATCAATCCCGACTCTACTGAGACCGATATAGCGGCCCGGAGTCGCGAGCTGCTACGAAAGGCCGGAGGCAGTCCGCGGTGAGGGTGGCCGCTATAGAAGCGCCACTGGACAACCCCTGCAACATCAGGAGGAGCGCCGTCCGAGAGGCGTAGCGCTAGATCGCGAGCCGTCGCAGATTTGCCGATTGACGGAGCGGCGGACCACATCATCCACGGCGAACACGTATTGCCCATCTTCATCGGCCGTGGCGCGCCACTTCGCATTTTACGCGGGGGTATCCGGATTTGCGCTATGCTTCCCGCGGCGGTCCCGTATGGCTCCGTCGGGCGATTATTCGCCGCCGTCGTCGGTGGGAACGTGGCGCCGAAGGTCCATCCTGTCGTGGAGGATGCGCACGATGTCGATCGTGCTCTTCGGCGCGACGCGGTACATGAGGAAATGGCTTCCGCGCCGACCGCGTCGTGCAACGTGGAGCGTGCGAAGACCTGATGCGATTTCGTCCCGGGCCTTGGAGCCTGCAACATCGGGGCCATTGGCTAGTTCGCCAATCGCCTGGACCAGCGTGTCCCGATAGACGCGCGATTGTCGCGCCCCAAAATTCTCAGTGGTCCATTTCAGGATATTCGCAAAATCGACTTCCGCGGCAGCGCCGAGGCGGACGCGCCATTGTTGCCCAGCCATAAGGTGCTATTCGGCTGTTCCGGAGATGACCTTCTCCGAGAGGTCAGTCAGATAGGTTTGCAGGTCTTCGATAGTCGTGAATTCTTTGAATTCGCCTCGCTCCAATGAGCCGATGCCGAGGCGAGCCGCTGCGCGCAACGCCTTGAGCTTGCCCGCGTCCTCGGCCTCGCGTTGTTCAACCAGTCGCAACCCGTCCCGTAGCACCTCGCTGGCGTTCTGGTAGCGGCCGGATTCGACGAGGGTTTCAATGAGTTCCTCTTGGCGTTTCGTCAGCACAACGTTTCTGGTTGGCATCGTTGTCCTCGCTATTCGACCTATGGCATAATATGCCATAGCGCTCGTCGTTTCAACCCTGCAATCGATGTAGTGCTGTTGGCTGCCGCGGCGCACGAATGTCACCCACATCGCGCTTTCGGCTCCAGAGCATCATAGCGCCACGGCGAAGCAATAGTGCCCATCTTCATCGGCGGTGGAGCGCCACTACGCCAGCGCACGCTGCGGTGGCCGACTGGCTCCGTTTCCGCGCCCATCCACGCCAGCACACCTCGCGTAGGAGCTGGAGTTACTTGCGGCGACTACCGGTATCCGGTACTATCACCTGTGTGCAATATGAATGGGACAATGGCAAAGCCGCCGAGAACCTTCGCAAGCATGGCGTGGATTTTGTGGATGCGATTGCTGCCCTCGAAGATGCGAACCGGTTAGAAGAAGTTGACACGCGCTTCGAGTACGGCGAGGAGCGCATTCAAGTCATCGGAATGGCTCGCGGCGACGTTCTATTCGTGATCGTCACACTGCGTGGCGAAGATAGTTGCAGGATCATATCGGCCCGAAAGGCCACACGACATGAGCAAGACCGGTACTACGCGGGTGACCGTGAAACCTGGTGATACATTGCCTCGGGGCGACACCGATTGGACGAGGCTCGATGCCATGACCGATGAGGAGGTCATGGCCGCTGCGCTATCCGACCCCGACGCCCAGCCGCTCACTCCGGAACAACTGTCCAAGATGCGCCGGGTGTCGCGCGTCAAGGTGCTGCGGCAACGCCTCGGCATGACGCAGATGCAATTTGCTGACGCATTTCACCTGCCGATCACCACGCTGCGCGATTGGGAGCAACATCGGAGCACGCCTGATGCGCCGGCGCGGGCGCTGTTGCTGGCAATCGAACGTGACCCGGAAGTCATGCGGCGGTTGCTGGCGGAAGCAGTAGCGTAGTCTTTCGGATTCCGTCGCGTCTCGGCGGACAACATCATAGCGCCACGGCGAAGCAATAGTGCCCATCTTCATCGGCCGTGGTGCGCCACTACTCCGATAGAACGAGTTCGGCCTCGGTAATCCGACGCCGGACTTTCGCTTCCCGATGTCATTCGGCAGGCGCCGCGAGCGGCATATCGTGCTGCGGAACGTAATGAGCGCTGGCGCCGAACTTCCCCACTGCGAAGAATGCGGCAGCCACGACTGCGTAGGCCAATGCGACGCCGGGCGTCACACCCATGCCGCCGCCGATGCCAACCGCCTCGCCGTGCATGAAGCCGAAATAGGTCAGCACCGCGCCGGAGAAGGCAAAGGCCGACGCCTTCACGAAGTCCCGCTCGATCACAAACACGCCGATCGCGCCGAGCACGAGTCCGGCGAGGATTGAGCCGCCACCCATGACTTCCAGCCCGTGATAGAGCACGCCCTGTTGCGGCAACGAGGCGATCGCCGCGGTCTTGACCGCTCCCACCTTGTCGGCGGCAAGGCCACCGACCGCCTGTGCCGCGTTGACCGTCGCACCCAGCATGGTGTCGATTTGCAACTTGGCCCATGCCGCGAGGTGCGGCGTCAAGGCGAGTACGATCGCGGGGGCGTGCTTGACCGGCGTGGTCTGGAACGCCTGGGCGCCGATCAGCATGCCTATATAGAGCAGGATCGGCGAGATCGCGACCACCGGCACCAGCGCCAGCAGCACCGAGATGATGCCGAACCATGCCAGCACGATGACCATGATCCCGGTCGCCGCCGAATAACCGATCCGGCCGCCCATCGCCTTCCATCCGGGATGGCCGATATAGACGGCGTTGATGAAGGGATTTCCCATCAGGCAACCAATGAGGCTGACAACGCCGTCGGCCGTCAGAACCCGCGTGGTCGGATATTCGTCGCCGGCGGCTTCCGCGCTTTCGACGTTGTCCATCGCCTCGACGAGATCGTAGATGCCGAACGGGATCGCGGTCACCAGAATGATGCCGAGGAATTCGAAGCCGGAAAATACCTGGCCGATCGCGGGCAGCGGCACCGAGAAGCCGAAGCTTGCAAATGCATCGCCGACGCCCTTGACGCTGAGCCCGCCGAGCCCAAGACCGAACAGGTTCGATCCCCACGCGATGATCATGCCGACCGCGATGGCGACGAGGCCGGCGGGGATTCCCCTGGGATACTTCACACCCCCGAACCAGCTCACCAGGATGATCGCGAAGCAGACAAGACCGATCTGCGGCGTCATGTACATTTCCAGCGCCGGCCGCATCGAGATGAATGTCACGGAAACGCCGGCGAGCGTGCCGAGCAGGGCCGCGCGCGGGGTAATTTTCCGAATGTACGGCGCGATAAAGCCGCCGATCATCAAAATAAAACTCTGGAAGAACACCCAGACGAGGCCGGCCGACCAGCCCTTGATCGGATCGCCGGTCTTCAGCGTAATCGGCAGCATGATGACGAAGGTGACGATGAACATGTGCGGCACGCTGACGCCGGAAGGCAGCGCGCAAACGTCGGTGCGGCCGGTCTTCTGCGCCAGCCGATAGGCGAGCCAGGCGTAGTAAAACGTCGACAGGCACATCATCAGGCCGAGCGCCGGCAGGATGCGGCCGAACACCAGCGAGTCGGGCATTTTGAGCACGAAACGCAACAGCCCCGTGAGCACCAGCATGTTGACCAGAATGTTGGTCCCGAAACCGAAGAAGGCGTTCCAGTCGCCCGGCGTCCACAATACCGGTTTGAACCCGGCAGTCCCCGTAGTGCTCGTGCTCATCGTGATGCTCCCGCTGCCAATGTGTTTGAAGTCTCCGGTGTCATTGCTTGAAGGACCGCGGCCGAGTCGCTGACCCAGCCGAAGATGCCACCCTGCGCCTTGATCATTTTCAGGCCCATCTCGTGGAATTCGGGGAAATAGGATGCGCAGCCATCGGCCAGCACGACGCAGCGATAGCCGCGGTCGTTGGCCTCGCGCACGGTGGTGTTGACGCACACCTCAGTGGTCACGCCGCACACCAGCAAATTCTCGATGCCGTATTTTTGCAGGATATCGCCGAGTTCGGTGGCGTAGAACGCGCCCTTCCCGGGCTTGTCGATGACGATCTCGCTGTCGAGCGGATAGAGCTCCGGAATAATGTCGTGACCGGCCTCGCCCCGGATCAGGATCCGTCCCATCGGGCCGGGATCGCCGATCCGAAGACTTGGCGCGCCGCGCTCAACCTTCGCCGGCGGCGCATCCGAGAGATCGGGCAGATGGCCCTCGCGGGTATGCACGACCAGCATCCCGAGATCGCGCGCCGCGCTCAACACCGATGCGATCGGCTTTACCGCCGTTGCAAGCAATGAGACATCGTTGCCCAGCGTTTCGCCGAAGCCGCCCGGCTCCATGAAATCGCGCTGCATATCGATGATGACAAGGGCCGTGACCGACCAGTCGAGCTCGATCGGCTCCGGCTCCGCGGCGACTATTCCACTTGGTAGCTGCTTTGAGTTCGCCATGGCCTACGCCCCCGCGCGCGAAAACTCTCCGAGTGAACTAAGCAAGGCCCGTGCCATTGTGTACAACGCCTCATGGCGTCATCGCGTTTAGGAATCTTCCTTATTTTCAGCTAGTTGTATTTTGGGTCGGGGCCTTCTGCTTCGCCATGCGCTACGCCCGCGATGCGCATCTGCTCATTCATTGAGCGAGGTGCTGCATCCATCGCGGCGACCTTGTCGCCTGATGCCGAAGGTTGTGCCGCGAGAACCCTGCCGGGCTTGGCCAGGTTGACCACCGGCCCGTCGCCTGAAAGATTGCCTTATCAGATCGGCTTGGCTCGGTTTTTCTGGCGTGGGATTTGCTGCTCGCTTGCCGCTTGACTTGGCATGTCTGGATCGATTGGGGAGCGTTCGATGACGACTATCACTGCCGCCGCGCCGGCTGCACGAAAGCCGCTTTATACCTCGCTGTTCGTTCAGGTTCTTGCGGCCCTGCTGCTGGGGATCGTGCTGGGAATAGCGTCTCCCGAATTTGCCGTCAGCCTGAAGATCTTCAGCGACGCCTTCCTGAAGCTGATTTCGATGATCGTCGCGCCGATCGTGTTCTGCGTCGTCGTGCATGGCATCGCGGGCGCCGGCGACCTCAAGAAGGTCGGGCGGGTCGGCGTCAAGGCGCTGGTCTATTTCGAGGTGATGACCACGGTGGCGCTGGTGGTCGGCCTGATACTGGCCTACGCGTTCGGCCCCGGCCATGGCATGAACATCGATCCAACGACACTCGATGCCAATGCGCTCGGCAGCTATTCCGGCAAAGCCAAAGAGCTTAAGGGCGGCGGGATCGGCAGCTTCCTTCTGAACGTCATTCCGACCACCTCATTCGATGCGCTGTCGCGCAACGACGTGCTGCAGGTGCTGTTTTTCGCGATCATCTTTGGCACCAGCCTCGCATTGGTCGGCGGCGAAAAGGGCGAGAAAATCTCGTCGCTGATCGACGCGTTATCGACCGTGCTGTTCCGCGCGATGGGGCTGATCGTGCGCGTGGCGCCGCTCGGCGTGCTCGGCGCGGTCGCCTATACCGTCGGGAAATACGGTGTCGGTTCGCTCAAGCAACTGGTCTCGCTGGTCGCCCTGTTCTATGTCTCGGTCGCGATCTTCGTCCTTGGCGTGCTCGGTGGCGTGATGGCGCTCGCCGGACTGAACATTCTCAAATTTCTTTCCTATTTGCGCGAAGAGCTGACGATCGTTCTGGCGACCGCGTCGTCGGACGCGGTGCTGCCGCAGGTCATGCGCAAGCTCGAGCGGCTTGGTGTGAAGGATTCGGTGGTCGGGCTCGTGATCCCGACCGGCTATTCCTTCAACCTGGATGCGTTCTCTATCTACCTGACGCTGGCGGTCGTCTTCATCGCGCAGGCGACCAACACGCCGCTGTCGTTCGGCGATCTCTTGGTGGTGCTCGGGGTATCGCTGATCACGTCGAAAGGCGCTCACGGCGTTCCCGGTTCCGCGATCGTGATTCTCGCGGCCACGCTGAACGCGGTGCCGAGTATCCCTGCGATCGGGCTGGTGCTGGTGCTGTCGGTCGACTGGTTCATCGGCATGGCACGCGCGCTCGGCAACCTGATCGGCAATTGCGTCGCCACCGTCGTCGTTGCGGCATGGGAAGGCGATCTCGACCGCGCCAAGGCACAACATGTCCTCGACGGCGACGAACTGGTCGACGTGACGGCCGGTTAGCCCCGGATGCTCAGTAGACCTGCGGGACGAAACGCTGGCTCGACTTCCTGGGTCGCTTATAGCCGGTATCTGGTTGGCGCAGAGGAAGCTCGATCTCGACCGGCCTCATGTCCTGATAGGGAATTTGATTCAGAAGATGCCGGATGCAGTTGAGCCGCGCGCGTTTCTTGTCATCGGCGTTGACGACGTGCCACGGGGTCTTCTTGCGGTCGGTGTGTGCGAACATCACGTCTTTGGCCCTGGAATATTCAACCCAACGTTTGCGCGATTCCACGTCCATCGGGCTGAGCTTCCAGCGCTTGATCGGGTTTCGGATGCGGTCCTGAAAGCGCAGCTCTTGCTCCTCGTCATTGACCGAGAACCAATATTTGATGAGATGGATTCCCGAGCGCACCAGCATCTCCTCGAAAATCGGACAGGAATGCAGGAACTCCTGATATTCGTCGTCGTTGCAGAACCCCATGACATGCTCGACCCCGGCGCGATTGTACCAGCTGCGATCGAACAACACGATTTCGCCCCGCCTCGGCAGTTCGGCGACGTAGCGTTGAAAATACCACTGGCCGCGCTCGCGCTCCGTCGGCGTGCCCAGCGCCACCACGCGGCAGATGCGAGGGTTCAGGCTCTCCGTGATGCGCTTGATGACCCCGCCTTTGCCGGCTGCGTCGCGGCCCTCGAAGATGACGGCGACCTTGAGGCCCTGCAAGCGGACCCATTCCTGCAGCTTGATGAGTTCGAACTGCAGATGGGCGAGTTCGTCGATGTATTTGTAGGTCTTCGGAGGTTTGCGCGGCTTCGGCCGTCCGGCCGCATGCCAATACTGCTCGACGGCCGTGACTTCCCTGGCGTCGCGCAATACGGATTCCTCAGACCCGGCAGATTTACGGTTCTTTACCATTGGCGCCCCCAAGGATCGCGTAACAATTGTCCTCCACCAACGCGGGAGGACACCCTCGTTGAAATATGACGGCTCTGAGACACTGGACCATGATCTAGCGCAAGGACGACGGCCTTGATCAGTGCAGTCGGTGCTTCGCCACGCGTCCATTGCTAGCGATCATTCGGCGACGCGCTAACGAGCCTCTATCCTGATCATTGAGCCGCATTGCGCGGCCGGAAACTTTCAATCAGCCGCAGCAGCACGCGCGCGCCGGCATCTGCATCGGCGACGTCGACGTGTTCGTCCGGATGGTGGCTGATGCCGCCGCGGCATCGCACGAACAGCATGCCGACGTCGGCAATGTCGACCATCGCCATGCCGTCGTGACCGGCGCCGCTTGGCAGTTCGAACACGGGATAGCCTTCCGCCGCCACGGCTGCCGCCACCTGCGCCTTCAGCCACGGCGCACACGGCACGGTGCGGTTTTCATGGGTGACGTCGAGTTGCAGCGCGAGCTTGCGGCGCTTTGCGATCGCTTCGATTTGCCGGACGATATCGGTGACCGCACGCTTGCGGTGGGTATCCGTCGGCGCGCGAAGGTCCATGGTAAAATGGACCTGCCCCGGGATCACGTTGGTCGCTCCGGGCTCGGCGTGGATATACCCGACCGTGCCGACCAATCCACCCTCGTCGGTACGGCATACCTCCTCGATCCTGGAGATGCATTCGGCGGCGCCCGCCAGCGCATCGCGCCTCAGCGCCATCGGCACCGTTCCGGCATGACCGGCCATGCCGGTCAGCTTTGCCGCCAGACGTGTCGCTCCTGCGATAGCGGTGACCACCCCCACCGGCAGCTGCTCGGTTTCCAGCACCGGTCCCTGCTCGATGTGGAGTTCGATATAGGCCAGCAATTCGCTTCCGATACGCGCAGCCGCGCCGATATGGTCGGGATCCAGACCGAATTGGATGAGCGCATCGCGCATCGAAATTCCGGCGCTGTCCTTCGAGCCGAGCACGCTCTCGTTGAAGGTTCCTGCGACCGCGCGGCTGCCCAGCAGCGTCGAGGCGAAGCGGACACCCTCCTCGTCGGCAAATCCCGTCACTTCGACGGCGAACGGCAAACGCCGCCCTCTTTTGTGCAGATCGGCGACGCAGGAGATCGCCGTGATCAGCCCGAGCGGACCGTCCCATTTGCCGGCGTCGCGCACGGTGTCGTAATGCGATCCCAGCATCAGACACGGCAAACCCGGCCGCTCGCCTTCGTAACGGCCGCAGACATTTCCGATCGCATCGAGGTGCGCGCCCATTCCTGCTTCAACCATCCAGGCCAGGATCAGGTCGGCCGCCGCGCGATGCTCGGGGGTCAGGAAGATGCGCGTAAGATTCGCTGGCGTTTCGGAAATCGCCCCCAGCCGGTCGATCCGGCCGACGATCTCCTCGCCGAGCGATGAGGCTTGTCGCCCGGCGGTTTCCGCATTCATCTTACTCATGTTTGTCCGATGATGGAGCCAAGGCCGCAAGCCACGGGCTTTCGGCCGATCGATAAAGGGTCCGGTGCCAGCGAACCGGCGAATCCGAGGGTGGATCGGAAACCGGTAGCAGCCTATGCCCGATTGACCAGCCGGCAAATGATCGGATCGGCCACCCCTCTTCAATGGCGAGCGGCCGATCCGAGTGATTGCTCAACTCCATTGCATACAATTCAAAAATGTCGCCTAAATTTTAATCAGGTAACTCCCTGCCCAAGTTTTAAACCGAAATCAAAAAAGAATAATAAGTCTCCAATTTCAATTATTTATGTGAATTTGCCTACCAAAAAAGCTCTGGCATGAAGCTTGCGACAAAGCGTGTCGGGCTCCGCCGGATCGGCGAAGCCGCGTTTTAGCGGCGGTCCATCCGCCATAGGGAGCAGACACATGGATTTTGGCAGGATTTCACGACGACATCTTTTGCAAGGAAGCGCAGCGCTAACGCTCGGCACAGCTCTCGGCGCCCGAACTGCCTTCGCGGCGGATACCACGATCGGCTTCATCTATGTCGGCTCGCGCGATGACTACGGCTACAATCAGGCCCACGCGCAAGGCGCGGCGGCTCTGAAGAAGATGCCCGGCCTCAAGGTGGTTGAAGAGGAAAAGGTGCCGGAAACCGACGCCGTCGAAAAGACGATGGAGTTGATGATCAATCTCGACGGCGCGACGCTGCTGTTCCCGACATCGTTCGGATATTACAACCCGCACATGATCAAGATGGCCAACAAGTTTCCGAAGCTTCGCTTCGAACATTGCGGCGGGTTGTGGACCGACAAGGATCCGAAGAATGCCGGCAGCTATTTCGGCTACATCGACGAGGCGCAATATATCTCAGGCATCGTCGCCGGCTATTCGACCAAGAGCGGCAAGCTCGGCTTCGTGGCCGCCAAGCCGATCCCGCAGGTGCTGCGCAATATCAACGCCTTTACGCTCGGTGCCAAGCTCGCCAACCCGAAGGCCACCACCCAGGTGATTTTCACCGGTGACTGGTCGATGCCGGTCAAGGAAGCCGAAGCGACCAACAGCCTGATCGATCAGGGGGTCGATGTTCTGACCTGCCACGTCGATGGGCCGAAGACCATGGTCGAGAACGCGGCGCGGCGCGGCGCGATGGTGTGCGGCTATCACGTCAACCAGTCCCCGCTCGCACCGAAAGCGTATCTGACCGGCGCGGAATGGAACTGGGAAGCGCTCTATCCGAAGTTCATCAAAATGATGGCCGCCGGAGAGACCATTCCGAACTTCTATCGCGGCGGCCTGAAAGAAGAGATCGTCAAGGTCTCGCCCTATGGCCCGGCGGTCTCGGAGCAAGCACGCAAACATGCCGACGATATCAAGGCCAAGCTCACCGCGGGCACCTATACCATCTTCAAGGGCCCGATCGTGGACAACAAGGGCAAGACCGTGATTTCCGCCGGAACCGAGCGCGGCCAGAAAGATCCCGAACTCGAAAAGATGGACTACCTGGTGGAAGGCGTCATCGGAGCGACTTCGTGACATCAGAAGTTGCTGGTCCTGCCGAAACGATAGCGATTTCCCCGGCGGCGGATCCGGGGTTTCTCCAGCGTTACGGCGGGACCATCGAATACATCCTCATTCCGGGCGCGGCGCTGGTCGGCGCGCTCGGGGTGTTCGGGATTTTCGTGGCGCTGTTCGGCAAGAGCCCGCTCGACCTCTATTTCTATATGTATCAGGGCGCGTTCGGCACCTGGTTCTCATGGCAGAACACGCTGACGCGCGCGGCCCCGCTGATACTCACCGCGCTATGCACTGCGCTACCCGCGCAACTCGGAATGGTCATCATCGGCGGCGAAGGCGCGCTGCTGATCGGCGCGCTGGCATCCACCAACGTCGCGCTGGCGATGCAGTGGGCGCCGCCACTGGCGGTGCAACTGATGATGGCTGCTGCCGGCATGATCGCTGGCGGACTTTGGATCATGCTGTCGGGCGGGCTTCGCCAATTCCGCGGGGTCAATGAAACGATTTCGAGCCTGCTGCTGGTCTACATCGCGCTAGCGATCCTCAACCACCTGGTCGAGGGCATGATGCGCGACCCCACCAGCCTCAACAAGCCGTCGACGCGCGAGATCGGCGCGGCCAACATGCTCGGGTCCATACCCGGCACCGACGTGCATTGGGGGCTGGTGTTCGGCATCGTCGCCGCCGTCGCGTCCTACATCCTGATCTATCACACCGTATTCGGCTTCGCCGCACGGGTCGCCGGCGGCAACATTCGCGCGGCCAGGATCGTCGGCCTCGGCGTCGGCAAGCTGATCATGACCATCTGCTTTCTGGCGGGCGCGTCGGCCGGCCTTGCAGGAATGGTTGAAGTCGCCGCGGTGCAGGGCCGTACCAATGCCAATCTCGCGGCAGGCTATGGCTTCACCGGTATTCTCGTCGCCTTCCTGGCCCGGCAAAATCCGCTTGCGGTTATTCCGGTTGCTATCCTGCTGGGTGGAATCGGCGCGAGCGGCGGGCTGTTGCAGCGCCGGCTGGGCCTGCCTGACGCCTCGGTCCAGGTGCTGCAGGGAATTATCTTCGTGTTCGTTCTCGCGAGCGACGCGCTCTACGGACGAATTGGCTTCCTGAAAGGGAAACCCTGACATGGCTGACGGAACGATCGGACTATGGACCGTGCCTCTGGCGGTGTTTGGCGGCGCCATCCGCGTCTCCACGCCGTTTCTGTTCGTCAGCCTCGGCGAATGCATCACCGAGCGCTCGGGTCGCATCAACCTCGGCCTCGAAGGTACCCTTGTGATGGGCGCGATGAGCGCCTACGGCATTTCCTATGTCACGGGATCGCCCTGGCTCGGCGTGCTCGCCGCCGGTGTTACCGGCGCGCTTTTGGGCGCGCTCCACGCCGGAATCTGCTCGCTGCCACGGGTCAATGACATTGCCGTCGGCATCGCGCTGATGCTGTTCGGAACCGGCCTTGCATTCTATCTCGGAAAGCCGCTGATCGAACCGACGGCGCCGCGGCTCCCCGCGATCGATTTCGGATGGTGGAGCGACGTAGCGCAGGTTCGCGCCGCGCTGCGGATCAACGTGCTGTTTCTGTTCGGCATCGCGCTGGCGCCGATCCTGTACTGGGCCTTCCGGACGACGCGATGGGGTTTGCTGATCCGCACCGCCGGCGAGAGTTCTGACGCGGCGCGCGCCATGGGATATTCCGTTCTTGCGATCCGTTTGCGGGCAACCATGGTCGGCGGCTTTCTCGCCGGGATTGGCGGCTCGTTCCTCTCGCTGTTCTACCCCGGCAGCTGGAACGAAGGCCTGTCGAGCGGACAGGGCGTTACCGCGGTCGCGCTCGTGATCTTCGCGCGATGGGATCCGATGCTGTGCATGTGGGCATCGCTCGCCTTTGGCGGCGCGGCCGCGCTCGGACCGGCGCTGCAGTCGGTCGGCGTAACGTCGGGATATCACCTGTTCAACGCCGCACCCTACATCCTGACGCTCGCGATCATGATCGTCACCTGCTCGCCGAAGCGCACCCTGACCGGGGCGCCGGCCGAACTTTCGATCACCCGATGAACCGATATCGACAGACGAGGCGGTGACATGGCCGAACGCTATCTGAAGTCCGAACCCTATGGGTGGCCCTATAACGGCGATCTGCGTCCGGAGAATACCGCGCTCATCGTCATCGACATGCAGACCGACTTCTGCGGCGTCGGCGGCTACGTCGACAAGATGGGATATGACCTGTCGCTGACGCGCGCCCCGATCGAGCCGATCAAGCGGCTGCTCGCCGTGATGCGCGCCCAGGGCTTCCACATCATCCATACCCGTGAGGGCCATCGCCCCGATCTCAGCGACCTGCCCGCGAACAAGCGCTGGCGGTCGCGGCAGATCGGCGCCGGCATCGGCGATCCCGGCCCGTGCGGGCGCGTGCTGGTCCGAGGTGAAGCCGGTTGGGAAATCATTCCCGACCTGGCGCCGCTGCCGGGCGAGCCCATCATCGACAAGCCCGGCAAGGGATCGTTCTGCGCCACCGATCTGGAGCTGATGCTGCGGCTGCGCGGCATCGAGAACATCGTCCTCACCGGCATCACCACCGATGTCTGCGTCCACACCACCATGCGGGAGGCGAACGACCGCGGCTTCGAATGCGTCCTGATCGAGGACTGCTGTGCCGCCACCGACAAGAGCAATCACGATCACGCGCTGAAGATGATCAAGATGCAGGGCGGCGTGTTCGGCGCCGTCGCCACCTCCGCCGCCCTGATCGGAGCCCTGACGTGATTATCGGCGAGACGCCTCTGCCGAGCGGGCCGCTTGGCGTCGACGCCGTCAACATGACCATGCGGTTTGGTGACTTCGTTGCACTGGACAAGGTGGATCTGAAAGTACGTCCCGGCTCCTTCCATGCGCTGCTCGGCGAGAACGGCGCCGGCAAGAGCACGCTCGTCAAATGCATCATGGGCTATTATCACCCGACCGAAGGCGGTGTGCTGGTCGGCGGCCGCGAACAGACGATCGCCAATCCCAAGGACGCCCATGCGCTCGGCCTTGGCATGGTGTACCAGCACTTTACCTTGGTGCCTGCGATGACGGTAGCCGAGAACCTGGTGCTGGCGCGCGACGATGTCCCCGCGGTCGTCAACTGGGCCAAGGAAAAGCAGGAACTGGAAGCATTTCTGGGGCGCATGCCGTTCAAGGTACCGCTCAACGCCAGGGTTTCCGGCATCTCCGCCGGCGAACGGCAAAAATGCGAAATCCTCAAGCAGCTCTACCTGAAGCGGCGGTTTCTCATTCTCGACGAGCCGACCTCGGTGCTGACGCCGGGTGAAGCCGACGAGGTGCTCGGCATGCTGCGCGCCATGGTCGTCAATGACGGCCTGACGATCCTGATGATCACCCACAAATTCCGGGAAGTGATGGCGTTCGCCGACGAGGTGACGATCCTTCGTCGCGGAAAGCTGGCGGGCCACGGCAAGGTTGCCGATCTTACCCCCGACAGCATGGCCCGCATGATGATCGGCGCAGAGGAATTGACGCTTCAGCCGCCCCGGGTCGGAGAAGTGGGTGACACAAGGCTCGAGCTCGACAAACTCAACGCGCTTGATGATGCCGGCGCGGTTGCGGTTCACGACGTATCGCTCGCGGTTCGAGGCGGAGAGATCGTTGGCATTGCCGGGGTTTCCGGTAACGGTCAGCGGCAGCTTGTCGAGGTGCTTGCCGGGCAGCGCCAGGCGGAGAGCGGCGAAATCCGCGTCATTGGCGACCTCTACCACGCCACCCGCGAGGAAATGCGCCGGCACAGGATGTCACTCTTGCCGGAAGAGCCGCTGAAGAACGCCTGCGTCGGAGGCATGAGCGTCGCCGACAATATCGCGTTCCGTGAATTCGACCGCGCGCCGTTTGCAAGCGGTGGCTGGTGGCTCAACCGCGCCGCCTTTCGCAGCGACGCGGAGAAGAAGATCGGCCTCTACAAGATCAAGACCCGCACGCCGGACACCCCGATCTCGGCGCTGTCCGGCGGCAACGTGCAGCGCACCGTGCTGGCGCGCGAGCTCGGCGGCGACGTCGAGGTGCTGATCGCCGCCAATCCCTGTTTCGGACTGGATTTTGCCGCGGTGGCGCAAATTCATGCGGAGATCATGGCCGCCAGAAACCGAGGCGCCGCGGTCTTGCTGGTGAGCGAAGACCTCGACGAGCTGCTCGAACTGTCGGATCGTCTGGTGGTGATGTTTCACGGCCAACTCGTCTATGAAGCGCGCGCCAGCGAAGCCGACCTCACCGAAATCGGACGGCACATGGCGGGCCACTGATCACCGCCCGAGCCTCGGTTCTGATTGGACCGCATCGAATGCGAGCAGGCTTTCGCTTCAAGGCGCCATCGCTTTTTTGACGCGTTTTCTTCACGCGAACCGGCATCCACTTCGCTCGAAAACGCTATGGCCTTTTTTGACGCGTTTTCTTCACGCGAACCGGCATCCACTTCGCTCGAAAACGCTACCGCTTGCGTGTCCCACCTGCCGTCTGCATGATGAGCCGAACGAGGGGCGGTCATGAGCAGTATTTCAAATCCGATGAGATCCGAACGCGACGAACATTTTCTGCGCCGTTCGTTCGATGTCGCGCGCCGCTCCATCACCCACGGCAATCATCCGTTTGGCGCCATCCTGGTCGACGAGAACCGCAATGTTCTGATCGAGACCGAGAACGGCTACATGCCGGCGCATGACGGGACCGGCCATGCCGAGCGCCTGCTCGCGACGCAGGCCTGCACGACCCTGGGCACGGACGTACTCCGAAATGCCACGCTGTATTCCTCCGCCGAACCCTGCGCCATGTGCGCGGGCGCGATCTACTGGGCAGGCATCGGCCGCGTGGTCTACGGCTTGAGTGAACATCGCCTGCGCGCCGTCACCGGCAATCACCCGGAAAACCCGACGCTCGATCTGCCGTGCCGCGAGGTGTTCAAAAACGGGCAGCGTGCGACCGAGGTCGTCGGCCCGCTGCTGGAGGACGAGGCGGAAGCGCTGCACGCCGGCGTCTGGGACAAATAGCCGGTCTCGCATCACCTAAACGTCGTCGCCTAAATGAAAATGGCGCCGCGAGTTCATCGCGGCGCCATCATCCACCTGAAAGAGATCAGGTGATTAGAACTTCACAGTGACACCGGCGTAGACGGTCTGCTCGGTACAGCTGTTGGTGCTCACGCCGGCCACGGCGCAAATGTTATTAACCGAACTGTTGTGGTCGAGGCCGAACTTGTTCTGCCAGTAGCGATAGGCAACCCAGGTGGTCACGAACTGGGAGTACTTCGCACCCCAGATCGCCTTGCTGGCGTCGAAGGTCAGACGGATCGGTTCGCTGTTGATTTCAGTCTTGGAGGGCATGATCCCGGTAAGCGGAGCGTTCGAGTCGCCCTTCGGTCCATAGAAGCCGGCGCGGCCGCTGATGGCGAAGTACTGCATTTCCGGCGGCAGGAAGCCGAGATCCATGTAGTAGTTGATTTCAACCGCCCACGTGGTCCTGAAGTCTGTATTGCCGTCCGCGAGGCAGTTTACACCGGGAGTGCCAGCTGCGAACAGACCGCACGAGTCGAACGCATTGTGGTTGATTTCCTTGTAGGCCAAGGGCGCGACGTTGAAGTAGCCCTTGTAAGGAAGATCAAAGGCGAACTGCAGACCAGCGACGAAGTCGCGCTTGGCCGGGGCCAGGAAGCTGTTTTCCGCCTCACCGTCCGCACCGACTTCGAACGAAATGTTATGCAGCGGCCCCATGCTGAAGGCCTTGGTGCCGAAGATTTCGTTAAAGCCGAACGTGCTGCGGATTAGGCCGTAGAATTCGGTGGCCCCAGCGCAACCCGTGTTAAAACCTGTAACAGTAATGGTCGAAGTGGGTGAGGCCAAGCACGGCGAAGCCGGGTCATTATGGTCCGACTTGAACATCGAGATGGTGAAGAAGTTGGTGCCGTAAGCCCACACATCGAAATGGGTGAACGAATAAACCGACTTTGCGGTATTGCCGTTATAGCCACCGCCCGCCTTGGCGCTGTAAGCACCTGGATCGGTGCCGTTCGGCATCCATGAATAGGTGACCCGGTCATCGATCACCAAGAAGAAAGGAATATCCGCAACCGGCTTGGCCTTGACCTTGTAGGGCAAGTCCGCGGCGCTGGCGAAGCTCGCTGGAGCGAGCGTCGACAGCGACAGCAAAGCCGCTGCAATTACTTTGTTACGATAGGACATTTCGGATTACCCCCAAGTTGACGATCGAATTGATCGAGGTCCTTGAATTGACACTCGCGCCGTTCGTTAATCCTGAGAAGCCTCAAGTTTTTCCAGATGCTGCCGAAAGTTTCATCAGGAAGGGCACAATCGTATGCACATCGGACACCACAGTCTTCGAACTTTGCCACCTATCGGAAGAGGCAAAGGCAGATGATCGACAATCGGATGTCCCTGTTTATACTATATTTTTTTTCGAGTCTGACGCCACAGAAACACGGGAAGCGTCGGCCCGAGCACGCATCGATCGGGCATTTGCAGTGACCGGATGACGCCGCTCATGTTCGCGGCACGTCTGACCGCGCGTTCGATTTGGTCGCGATCGTCACAATTTTGCAACAGATTTTCCCCCGATTTCGGTTCGGCACAGCGCGAAATGAGCCCCTGCGGATACGAAGGATGGCAGGGGGAGAATCATGGGGGACGCCTGCCAAAGAGTTGAGCAAACGCTGGCGCTTTTTCCCTACTTACGCTCAAGTCCAAACTAGCCCACTATTAAGGCACCGTCCTCGCATGCGTGTAAATGAATGTTAAACCCGACGCCGACAGGCTCGCATTCCAGCGGAACGCCCCTGCTCCAGACGATCGGGCTGACCAAGCGCTACGGCGATTTTCTCGCAAATGACTCCATCGATATCGACATCTGGCCACGGCAAATCCATGCCCTTCTCGGCGAGAACGGCGCGGGAAAGTCAACGCTCGTCAAAACCATCTACGGATTGATTCAGCCGAGCGAAGGCGAAATGCGCTGGCAAGGCGAGAAGATGGTACTTTCCGGGCCCTCGGAAGCGCGTGCGCGCGGCATCGGCATGGTGTTCCAGCATTTCTCGCTGTTCGACAATCTCACCGTCGCCGAGAACGTGGCGCTCGGCCTCGACGGCAAGGAATCGTTCAAGGAAATGTCGGCGCGTCTGGAGCAGGTGTCCAATGTTTACGGCCTTCCGCTCGATCCCAAGCGCGAGGTCTGGCAACTGTCGGTGGGTGAGCGCCAGCGCATCGAGATCGTCAGGGCGCTGATGCAGAACCCCAAATTCCTGATCCTGGATGAGCCGACGGCGGTGCTGACCCCACAGGAAGCCGATCAATTGTTCGTCGTGCTGGAGCGCCTGAAAGCCGAGGGCCGCGCGATCCTCTACATCAGCCACAAGCTGGAAGAGGTGAAGCGGCTTTGCGACACCGCCACGATCCTGCGCGGTGGCAAGAAGGTTTCGACCTGCAATCCGCAAGCGGAGACCGCAGCCTCGCTGGCCCGGATGATGGTCGGTGCCGATATCAAGGAGGTGAAGGCAGCCGCTGGCCGGAAGACCACGGTGCCACGCCTCGTCGTCAACGATCTCAGCATGGAGCCCGACGATCCCCATGGCGTGAGACTTCAGCACATTTCGCTCGAATTGAAGGGTGGTGAAATCCTGGGCATCGCAGGCGTCGCCGGCAATGGACAGGATGAACTCTTCGCCGCGCTTTCGGGAGAGCGGCAGTCGCAGGATCCCGGCACCGTGGTGATCGACGGCAATGCCGCGGGACATCTTTCCATCACGCAGCGACGTAGGCTTGGCGCGGCTTTCGTGCCCGAAGAACGTCTGGGCCACGGCACAGCGCCACGCATGAAGCTTTCCGAGAATGCCCTGCTGACCGGCCATGCCGCGAGCGGCATGGTGCGGCGTGGTTTCGTCAACACTGCCGCGACCCTAAGGACGGTCGATCGCGCGACGGAGACCTTCGACGTGCGCAAGGCCAAGCGCGATCCGGAGGCGGCAAGCCTTTCTGGCGGCAACCTGCAAAAATTCGTCGTCGGCCGTGAAATCCTTCGCAACCCCGCCGTTCTCGTAGTTAACCAACCGACCTGGGGTGTCGACGCGGGTGCGGCCGCCGTGATCCGCCAGGCCCTGCTCGACCTCGCCGCGGGCGGCGCCGCCGTACTCGTGACGAGCCAGGATCTCGATGAGCTTACCGAAATCACCGACCGGATAGCGGTGATGTTCCACGGCCGCCTCTCGGAACCCTTGGCGACCGCCGATGCCAGCCGCGAGAAGCTCGGCCTGTTGATGGGCGGAAGCAGCCTGGCGCAGAAGGAAACGGCTCATGCAGTTAGTGCTTGAAAAGCGGGCCGAACGATCGAACACCATCGCCCTTGTTTCGCCGCTGATCGCGATCGGGTTGACGATCGTGACCATGAGCATCCTGTTTGCCATTCTTGGCAAGAATCCGATTTCAGCGCTTGGCGTCTACTTCATCGATCCCCTGACCGACGGTTATTCGCTGCAGGAGATCGGGGTGAAGGCGACACCGCTCGTCATGATCGCCATCGGATTGTCGCTCTGCTATCTCGCAAATGTCTGGAATATCGGAGCCGAAGGGCAATTTCTGATCGGCGCCGTCGCCGGCAGCTGGCTCGCCGTGAAAACCCAGGGGACCGACGCCGGACCTTGGGTCTTGCCGGCCATGTTGCTGCTCGGCGCGGCAGCGGGCGCGTTGTATGCGCTGATCCCGGCGATCTGCAGGGTCCGGTTCGGCGCCAGCGAAATTTTGACCAGTCTGATGCTGGTCTATGTCGCGGACCTTTTTCTCGACTACCTGGTGCGCGGTCCATGGCGCGATCCGGCTGGATTCAACTTTCCGACCACCGCGGAGTTCGATCCGGTCGCCACCGTGCCGGTCCTGATCGAAGGCGGCCGCCTGCACCTTGGCGCGATCATCGCCCTCCTGGTCGTGGCCGCCGCGGCGGTGCTGCTCGGCCGCACCATCAAGGGCTTTGAGATCCGCGTTGTCGGGGCGGCGCCTCGCGCGGCGCGCTTCGGCGGCTTCAATTCCAATCAGCTGGTTCTTCTCACCTTCGCCATCTCGGGCGCGCTGGCCGGACTTGCAGGAATTATCGAGGTTGCGGGACCGGTCGGGCATCTTCAACCGGGCATTTCGCCCGGCTACGGCTTCACCGCGATCATCGTCGCGTTTCTCGGACGCCTGAACCCAATTGGAATATTAATTGCAGGTCTTTTCCTCGCACTTACCTTTATCGGCGGCGAGCAGGCCCAGATCGCAATGAAAATACCGCTGGATGTCACAAAAGTATTTCAAGGCATTCTGCTGTTCTACGTGCTCGCCTGCGACAGTCTCATTCTCTACCGGTTCCGGCTGATCTTCACTTCCCGACAGGTGCAAAGTGGAACTGCTTGAAGCGATCGTCCTGTCGGTGCTCGCCGCATCGACGCCGCTGTTGATCGCTGCCACCGGCGAACTCGTGACCGAGCGCTCCGGCGTGCTCAACCTCGGCGTCGAGGGAATGATGATCGTGGGCGCGGCGTGCGGATTCGGTGGCGCCTGGCTTACCGGCTCGACTACTTTGGGCGCCATCTGCGGAATCGTCGCGGGCATGTTGCTGTCGCTGATCTTCGCGCTGATGGCGCTGGGTCTCGCGGTCAACCAGGTCGCCACCGGTCTCGCGCTCACCATCCTTGGCGTCGGACTATCCGGCTTGATCGGTGCCGGCTTCGTGGGCGAGAGAATAACCCCCGCTCCGCATCTCTACATTCCGGGCCTTACGGATATTCCGCTGGTCGGGCGCATCCTGTTCGGCGAGGACGCGTTCGTTTATCTGTCGCTGGCGCTGGTCGTCGGCGTCTGGCTGTTTCTCTACCGGACGCCGGCGGGACTGGTGCTGCGGGCGGTTGGCGACAATCACGTTTCAGCTCATGCGCTGGGATATCCCGTGCTTCGGATACGCATGTTCGCCGTGATGTTTGGCGGCGCATGCGCAGGCCTCGCCGGGGCGTATCTTCCGTTGGCCTATACGCCGTTCTTCATCCCGGGCATGACGGCCGGCCGCGGGTGGATCGCGCTTGCGCTCGTGGTGTTCGCGTCATGGCGGCCGGGCCGGCTGGCGATCGGCGCTTACCTGTTCGGCGCGGTAACGATCCTTCAACTGCACGCGCAAGGCTTTAGTCTCGGCATACCCTCGCAGTTCATGTCGGCATTGCCATACCTTGCAACCGTCATCGTCCTTGTTCTGATTTCGCGGGCGAGAACCGGCGGCTCGACCGCGCCCGCGGCCCTGGGAACGGTATTCGTGCCGGACCGATAAATACCCGAAGCGCGCGCGATGGGGCGCGTGCGCATCGGGATGGACTGTCCACCCCTCAGTAACCGGAGAAACCCATGAGAAAGATTCTCATCGCGGCGACGGCAGTGATGCTCACTGCCGGAGCAAGCCTGTTCGGCGCATCCGCCGCCGACAAACTCAAAGTAGGCTTTATTTATCTTGGCCCAGTCGGAGATCTCGGCTGGACCTATCAGCATGAACTTGCGCGCCAGGCGCTGGTCAAGGAATTCGGCGACAAGATCGAGACGACCTATCTCGAGAACGTCAGCGAAGGTCCGGATTCGGAACGATCGATCGAACAGCTTGCGCGCGCTGGTAACAAGCTGATCTTCACCACCTCGTTCGGCTATATGGAGCCGACGCTGAAGGTGGCCAAGAAATATCCCAACGTGCATTTCGAGCACGCCACCGGCTACAAGCGCGACAAGAACATGTCGACCTACTCCGGCCGGTTCTATGAGGGCCGCTACATTCAAGGCATCATCGCCGCCAAGATGTCGAAAGCCGGCGTACTCGGGTATATCGGCTCGTTCCCGATCCCGGAGGTCATCTCTGGCATCAACGCCACGATGTTGGGTGCGCAGACGATCAACCCCAACATCAAGGTCAAGATCATCTGGGCGAACTCATGGTTCGATCCCGGCAAGGAAGCCGACGCCGCCAAGGCGTTGCTGGATCAGGGCGCCGACGTGATCATGCAGCACACCGACAGCCCGGCCGCGATGCAGATCGCATCCGAGCGCGGCAAGCTGGCGTTCGGCCAGGATTCCGAAATGATCAAGTTCGGACCGAAGGCACAGCTCACCTCGATCATGGATAACTGGGCGCCCTATTATATCGACCGCGTCAAGGCCGAACTCGACGGCAAGTGGACCTCGGAAGATACCTGGGGCGGTCTGAAATCCAAGATGGTCGTGATGGCGCCCTACACCAACATGCCCGACGATGTGAAGAAACTGGCGATGGACACCGAAGCCGCCATCAAGGACGGCAAGCTGTTTCCGTTCAAGTGCCCGATCAAGGATCAGGACGGCAAGGAAGTTGAGTGCAAGGGTGGCGATCATCTCGCCGACGGCCAGGTGCTCGGCATGAACTTCTACGTCAAGGGTGTCGACGACAAGATTCCCGGCAAGTAAGGCCGGGCGTGCCGGGACTACAGGGTTCGGGCGGCAACGCCCGGACCCTTTTTCATTTCAGCGAATAGATCCTATCCGACCTGCATCGCATGCGCGGCGGCGCTGTGGCGCCGGATCAGATCTGATACGTCGAGCCCGGGGATGGCGCCATCCAACACCGCCCATTTGCCGCCGACCATTACCCTGTCCGCGCGATGGGCGCCGCACAGAACCAACGCCGCCAGGGGATCGCCATGACCGGAAAAACGCAGCTCGTCGAGCTTGAACAGCGCCAGGTCGGCGGCCTTGCCCACCGCGATCTCGCCGAGTTCGGGGCGGCCGACGCACGCCGCCGATCCCTTGGTGGCCCAGCGAAGCGCGTCCTTGTGGCTGACGCGACCGGCACCATAGCGCGCACGCTGCAGCAGGAACGCGGCGCGGACTTCCTGCATCAGGTTGGATCCATCGTTTGAGGCCGAGCCATCGACGCCGAGACCGATCGCAACCCCCGCCTCTTCCATGTCGCAGACCGGACAACATCCGGAAGCCAGGACCTGATTGCTGCAGGCGCAATGGCTGATCGCGGTTCCCGCCTTCCCCAACCGTTTCATTTCCCGAGCGTCGAAATGAATGCCATGAGCGAGCCATGTCCGCGCATTCAGCCAGCCACATTGCTCCAGATAATCGAGCGGCCGGCAGCCATACATCTGCTCGCAGAATTTGTTCTCGTCCTCGGTCTCCGCCAGATGGGTATGCAGGCGGACATCAAGCCTCTCGGCAAGCGTAGCGGTCGCGCGCATCAGCGACGTCGTCACCGAAAACGGCGAGCACGGCGCCAGCGCGATCTGCACCATGGCGTCCTCGCCGCGCTGATGATGCTTTGCCACCACGCGCTCGCTGTCGGCGAGGATCGTATCCTCGTCCTGCACCACGCTGTCGGGTGGCAATCCGCCGTCGCGCTGCGACCGGTTCATCGAGCCTCGCGTCAGCAGCACGCGGATGCCGAGGCGCCGGGCAACCGCCACTTCGATATCGACGGCGTCCTCAAGCCCGGCCGGAAAAACGTAATGATGGTCGGTCGTGGTGGTGCAGCCCGAAAGCAATAGCTCCGACATCGCCACGGTGACGCCGAGATCGAGCGATTCCGGCGTCAGCCGCGCCCATACCGGATAAAGTGCCTGCAGCCACGGAAACAATTCGCGATCGAGCGCCGCCGGCAGCGCGCGCGTCAGCGTTTGGTAGAAATGATGATGGGTGTTGATCAGGCCGGGCAACACGACGTGGTCGCCCGCCTCAAAGAACGCCGCCGAAGTCGTCGGCCGGCCGCCCCTGGGAACCAGTTCGACGATCTTGCCGTTCTGGACGACAATGCCACGCTCGGCGCCCTCGGCGAGGATGGCCAAGGGATCCTTGATCCAGATCGCCCGCTTTGGGTCCATCATGCCTGGCCTTCTCCTACAAAGATGAGCAACAAAGCGGTCAGCCGGGACATCCTTGCAATTCAAAGACCAGCTCACCCGTGGAGGAGTTGGCTTCGGTTTTGCAAGACTCTTACAGGGAGATGCATCTCGTTGAAAGCGCGTGCCGCTTGGCATGGGCCTTGAATTAGTTTGTTATGATCGAGCAACTGGCCCGAGCCGGAAGGAGAAGTCCATGACCACCGAAATCCATCCGGTAGATCAAATCCTGCCAGCCCCTCGCCTGCTGGCGCTCGGGTTGCAGCATGTGCTGGTGATGTATGCGGGCGCGGTCGCGGTCCCCCTTATTATCGGCCGGGCGCTGAAACTGACGCCTGAAGAGGTCGCGTTCCTGATCAGCGCGGATTTGTTCGCCTGCGGACTTGCCACGCTTGTGCAGTGCATCGGCTTTCCAGGCGTCGGTATCCGGCTCCCGGTGATGATGGGCGTCACGTTCGCTTCCGTTGGCCCGATGCTGTCGATGGCCGCGGCGCCCGATATCGGTTTGCTGGGCATCTATGGCTCGGTCATTGCTGCCGGAATCTTCGGCATCGTTGCCGCCCCTTTCATCAGCCGGCTTTTGCCGCTGTTTCCACCGGTCGTGACCGGCACGATCATCATGGTGATCGGCATCTCGCTGATGCGCGTGGGTATCAACTGGGCTGGTGGCGGATTACCCACTTTGACCAAAGTGATCGACGGCGTTCCCGGCGCGTTTCCGAATCCGGGTTACGGCCAGTTGCAGGGGCTGGGCATCGCGCTGTTCGTGCTGCTGATCATTCTTGGCCTGATCAAATGGGGAAGCGGCTTTCTCGCGAACGTCTCGGTCCTGCTCGGCATCATCGCCGGCGCGATCCTGGCCAGCGTGCTCGGTGTCATGCATTTCGAAAAGGTCGCAACGGCGCCATGGGGTGACATCGTGCTTCCGCTCCATTTCGGAATGCCGCAATTCCATCTGGTGCCCATCCTCACCATGTGCATCGTGATGATCGTGGTGATGATCGAATTGCTCGGGATGTTTCTGGCGCTGGGCGAGATCACCGGCAAAACCATCGACCGCGACGCGCTGACGCGCGGGCTGCGCGCCGACGGCGTCGGCACGCTGCTCGGTGGTTTGTTCAACACCTTTCCCTATACGTCGTTCTCGCAAAATGTCGGCCTTGTCAGCGTCACCGGCGTGCGCTCGCGCTGGGTGACCGTGACCGGCGGCTTCATCATGCTTCTCCTCGGTCTGCTGCCGAAGATGGCCGCCCTTGTCGAAGCCGTCCCGCTCGTGGTGCTCGGCGGCGCCGGTCTGGTGATGTTCGGCATGGTCGCCGCCACGGGCGCGAGAATCCTCACCGTCGTCGACTTCAAGAACAATCGCTACAACCTGTTCGTGGTCGCGATCTCGGTCGGCTTCGGCATGATCCCGCTCGCCGCGCCGAACTTCTTCCGCAACCTGCCGCACGATCTGCAGCCGCTCCTGGAATCCGGCATCCTGCTCTGCGCGATCGTTGCCGTCATCCTCAATGCATTTTTCAACGGCGTCGGGACCAAGGCTGCCGCGGAGGCCGACGCAGTGGCGGCGGCTTCCTCGGCGCAACACGTGTGATCTGCTCAACTCCCCCGATAGGTCGCGTAGCTCCAGGGCGTGACCAGGAGCGGCACGTGGAGATGGCCTTCGGGCTCGCTGACTGAAAACCGCAGCGGAATTCGGTCGAGGAACGGCGGATCAGACATCGGCACTTGTCGCTGTGCGAAATAATTGCCGACGCTGAACATTAGTTCGTAACGGCCGATCGGCACCGGCCGCCCGTGAACCAGCGGCTGATCGGTTCGGCCGTCGGCGTTGGTGATCGCGCGGGTCACGACGCGGCTTGCCCCGAGATCCGACAACTCCACCAGTTCGACTTCTATCCCGGCCGCCGGCCTGCCACCGTGGGTGTCGAGCACATGCGTCGACAGGCGCCCGTGGACCTGCAGCCGGTCCCCCGAGGTCACGAGCCGATCCACGCGCAACGCCGCGATCCTGCAGATCTCCTCGATCGATGTCCGCGTTTCGGTTTCGGCATCATTTGGCAGGCGACGCTCGAAATCGCGCAGGATCGAATCCTTGGTGTGGCGGCGAACGCAAACGATATAGGGAAATCCGAACTTGGCGCGGTAGGCGTTGTTGACGCGCGCGAAGGCCTCGTATTCGGCGTCCGACAACCGGTCGAGGCCGACGCTGTTCTGCTCGGCATTGGATTCCGCGGTAAGGCCCGCGGCGCGCTGGGTCTTGTTGGCAAGATCAGGATGCGCCTTGATCAGGGCAAGACGAAGCTCCGGCGGCGCACGATCGACCGCGGCCTTCATCGCGGCGAACAGCTGGTTTACGCCTGTGAACGGCCGCGCTGAGGCGGCTCGTTCGGCGATCCATGGCGAATACTCGAAGATATTGGCAAGCGCCCCGACAAAGTCGTCCTTGCCGCAGGCGTTCAGGTCGGAAAGCGCTTTCTGGGACATGGGTACTATCCGACGTGCGGCGCGCTGGCCGCGAGATACGAAAGATTGGCGTGCCAGTGCTGGGCGATCTGCAAGCGCGTCGGCACCCAGACCCGCTCGTGACTCATGATGTAGTCGAGAAACCGCATCAGCGATGCGGCGCGGCCCGGACGCCCGACGATCCGGCAATGCAGGCCCACCGACATCATCTTGGGCGAGGTTTCGCCTTCCGCATACAGAACGTCGAAACTGTCCTTGAGGTAGGTAAAGAACTGGTCGCCGCCGCCGAACCCCTGCGCATTGACGAACCGCATGTCGTTGACATCGAGGCTATAGGGGATGATCAGATGCGGCCCGGCCGGCCCCTTGATCCAGTAGGGCAGATCGTCGGCGTAGGAGTCGCAGGAATAGAGGAAACCGCCGGCTTCCATCACCAGCTTCACGGTGTTGATCGATGTCCGCCCGGTGTACCAGCCGAGCGGGCGCTGCCCGGTCACCTCGGTGTGGACGCGGATCGCGTCGGCGATTTCCGCACGCTCCTCCGCTTCGGACATGTCCTTGTGTTCGACCCACTTCAGGCTGTGGCTGGCGATGTCCCAGCCGGCTTCCTTCATCGCCGCGACAATTTTCGGATTGCGCTTCAAGGCCGTCGCCACACCGAAGACCGTCGCCGGCAACTTGCGCTCGGTAAATATCCGCCAAAGCCGCCAGAAGCCCGCGCGCGAACCGTACTCGAACATCGATTCGATATTGGCGTGGCGCTGTCCGGGCCAGGGTTGCGCACCCAGCACGTCCGAAAGGAACGCCTCCGAGGCGCGGTCGCCGTGCAGAATGTTGTTTTCGCCGCCTTCCTCGAAATTCAACACGAACTGCACCGCGACGCGCGCATTGCCGGGCCAGCGCGGATCGGGCGGGTTGCGGCCGTAGCCATGGAGATCCCTGGGATATCCGGCCTCGGCCATCTACACTTCCTCGAAGCGGACTTTCTGCGCGCCCTTCCAAAGCACGGTCTTGCCGAGCGCAGGCAAATTCTCAAGACCCGAGGTCAACGTGATGAAATGATTGCCGGCGAGTTGGCCCACCTTGCTGGCGAAGTGCACGCCGCCATAGGCCAGCAGAATCTCGGTTTCGCTGATCCCGCCGGGATAAAGAATGATCTGGCCGGGCGCGGGATAGCTGGTGTGGTTTTCGAAGCTCACGCCAAAATCGAGATCGCCGAGCGGCATCCAGACCCCTTCGCCGCTCCAGCGTACATGGATGGCCTGACTTTCGAACGGCATCGCCCGACGGAAGGCCGCGCAGGTCTTGGGCGCCAATTGTTCTTCGAAACGGGCCTGGAACGTGAAGTCGCCAGCGTGGAAAATGAGTTGGCTCATTCATGATACCTGTATTGCAACGGAAGGATTCTTTGAAGGATAGACCGTGGCCAAACCTGCGTCCGACGCTGCTAAAAGCAAGGAACATTCCAGCCGCCGGCCCAATTCTAGGGCCTTTTGCGGCTCCCAGAAAGGGCTGATTGGAGTCCCGCTTCAGGGATATGATCCGGCTCTTCGCACCGAAATCCGGACCTACCG
Source organism: uncultured Alphaproteobacteria bacterium (assembly GCA_963753875.1). Classification (GTDB taxonomy): domain Bacteria; phylum Pseudomonadota; class Alphaproteobacteria; order Rhizobiales; family Xanthobacteraceae; genus Bradyrhizobium. The sequence continues at coordinate 121,734 of CAVWDY010000024.1, forward strand.
GCTCGGCGGCTTTCTTTCACCTTGAAGCCAAGTTACGGCGATAGACATCCCTTGGCCGATCCGGTTCAATAGGGATTGAACGGCGCATATCTCGCGAGAGAAAACCGATGAAGAAGCTTGTATTTGCCATTCTGTTGATCTCATCACCGGCATGGGCACAAACCAAATTGGCACCCAAGAACGTGACCGCCCGTGTCGACAATTGCGCGCCAATCGGCCGCACGGCAGACGGCCAGTTGGTGTACTCGATGAAGTGCGAGAATTTGCCTGCGCCGCCGCCCCCGCAGGCTGAAGCCGCGCCGCCGCCCGAGCCGGAAGTGCAACGGAGCGGAATCTTCGGTATGTCCTTCTCGCGATCTGGATCGTCGACGACGCCAGCAGCGCCCGCTGGTCAGTAACGCTGGCGTTCGACACCACAGCCGACCGCACCCCGCCACATCAACGTTGGCTGCATTGCAGGATTGCCCGCGCCCGCTTGCGGCGCCGTCTGGCTTGCACGTATCCTCATCGAAACATCCGTTCTATTGGAGGAACGCCATGACCCCCGTGAACTCTCCCGCCATCAAGGTCGTCAAATCGGTCCGCGAACAGGTCAGCGCGGAGGAATGGCAAACCCGCGTCGATCTCGCAGCCTGCTACCGCCTGACCGCCATGTACGGCATGACGGAGATGATCGCCAACCACATTTCATGCCGCGTTCCCGGTTCGCGTGACCACTTCCTGATCAATCCCTACGGGATGCTCTACGAGGAGATCGACGCGTCGAGCCTGATCGAGGTCGACCTCAACGGCAATACGCTCTTCAATGCCACGGACTATGGCGTCAACGCCGCGGGCTTCGTCATTCACAGCGCGATCCACATGGCGAGGGGCGACGTCGACTGCGTGGCGCATACGCATACGCCGGCTGGCATGGCGGTCTCGGCGATGGAATGCGGGCTGCTTCCGCTGGCGCAGACCTCGATGCGGTTTCTTCACATCGCCTACCATGACTTTGAAGGCATCGCCGACGATATCGGCGAGCGCGAGCGGCTGGTGCGGGACCTCGGCAACCACGAGGCGATGATCCTGCGCAACCACGGACTGCTGGTGGTCGGGCGGACCATCCCTGCGACATTCAACCTGCTGTTTCGCATGGAGCGCGCCTGCGAGGTGCAAGTGATGGCGCTGTCCTGCAACACCAAGCTGACCTTGCCGTCGCAGGACATACTGGAAAAGACCTTCGACAAGATGAAGCCGCGACCTGAACTGCCCAACCGCAACGGCGAACTCGCCTGGCCGGCGCTGCTGCGGAAGCTTGACCGGGTCGACACTTCCTATCGGAATTGACCTGACCTTCTTAAGCCTTCTCGGTTTGGAGCCCGGCGGCGGGCTTCCTGGTCCGCTCCCCCGGAGAGAGGGCGACGCCGTTGGTCACGCCCGGCTGGCTTTACCGCGAGAATTGCCACCCGAAAACCGGCCAGGGTCATCCTGGCCCCGCCGCTCCAACCAGCTTGAGGCGCCGACCACATTGGCGGCTGGTTTGGATCGGGCATGGATGCCGCGCTGGGCCAATTTTGCCGATTTTATCGCTCGATAAACTGGGATAGGGTTTTGATAAACACCGGTCCCTTCCCGGTACAAAAGTGAAATTGGGCCATATCGACAGGCCCCGCCACTGCGGGTAGGGTCTGCAACCCAAGAAACGTTCCGGGGAGACGCTGTTGTCGGAGAAGTTCACCTTGAAGCGTGATTACTATGCCGGCGGCCTGATGCTTTTGCTCGGAGTGGGAGCCGCGGTGACTGGCACCGGCTACAAATTCGGCAGCCTCGCCAGAATGGGCCCTGGTTTCATGCCGGTCGTGCTCGGGATCGTCCTGGCATTTCTTGGCCTCCTGATTGCGGGCACGGCGCTCGGGTCATCCGAACCCGACGACAAGAAGTTCCTGCCGGACAACCCGCAATGGTTCGGCTGGTTCTGCATTCTCGCCGGCCCCATCCTGTTCATCATCCTTGGGCATTACGGCGGCATGATCCCGGCGGTGTTCGCCTGCATCTTTGTCTGCGCGCTGGGGGACAAGACCGCGACGTATAAATCGTCGCTTGTCCTGGCAAGCGGTGTCACCGTGTTCGGCGTGCTGCTGTTCCATTATCTGCTGAACATTCCGTTTCCGCTGCTGCGCGGAGTGAACCTGTGATCTCAACCGCGCTTACCGATCTCTGGTACGGCTTTGGCGTCGCGCTTGAGCCGCACAACCTGATGTATTGTTTCCTCGGCGTGCTTGTCGGGAATCTGGTCGGCGTGTTGCCGGGCATGGGACCGGTCGCGACGATTTCAATTCTGCTTCCGCTGACCTTTGGCATGCATCCGGTGCCCGCCATCCTGATGCTGTCCGGCGTCTATTACGGCGCCCAGTATGGCGGAGCCATCTGCTCTATTTTGCTGAATTTGCCGTGTCATCCGCCCCACGCCGTCACCTGTCTGGACGGCTTTCCGCTGACCAAGCAGGGCAAGGGCGGCACAGCGCTCGGCATCACCGTGATCGCCGCTTTCGTCGGCGCATCGTTCGGCATCACCGAGATGATTTTCCTCGCCCCGTTCCTGGTCAAGATGGCGCTCGAATTCGGTCCGGCCGAGGTTTGCTCGCTGATGCTGGTGGGATTGCTTGCCGGATCGACGCTGGCCAAAGGCTCGCCGCTCAAGGGTATCGCGATGACGGTTCTCGGCCTCCTGGTCGGCATCGTCGGATCTGACATCGAGACCGGTCAACCGCGCTTCACTTTCGGTATTACTGAATTGTTCGACGGCGTCGAAATCATCGCGCTGGCGCTCGGAATGTTCGGCATCGCCGAGTTCATGAACAGCATCAACAACACCGAATCCGTCGACATGAAGTACGCCAAGGTCGGAATCTCCGACATGTTTCCGTCGAAGGCCGATCTCAAACTGGCGTTCTGGCCGATGATCCGCGGCACCTTTCTCGGCAGCCTTTGCGCGCTGATCCCGGGCACCGGTCCGACCATCGCCTCCTTCGTGTCCTACGCCACCGAGAAGAAGATATCGAAAACGCCGGAGCGTTTCGGTCACGGCGCGATCGAGGGCGTCGCATGCCCCGAGGCCTCGACGCATTCCTCGGTGCAGGGCGACTTCATCCCGACCATGAGCCTCGGCATCCCCGGCGACACCGTGATGGCGTTGCTGTTGGGCGCGCTGATCATCCACGGCATCGTTCCCGGCCCGCAGCTGATCAGCCAGCACGCCGACATCTTCTGGGGCCTGATCGCGAGCTTCTGGATCGGCAATATCCTGCTGGTCGTTCTCAACGTGCCGATGATCGGCCTTTGGGTGAAGCTCTTGAGCATTCCCTACCGCTACCTCTATCCGAGCGCGATGTTCTTCGTCTGCATCGGGGTCTATGCCGCCAGCAATGACATGTTCCAGGTTGGCGAGACGCTGGTGATCGGCGTCGCGGGTTACATCCTGCTGCGTCTCGATTTCCACCCCGCGCCGATCCTGCTCGGCTTCGTACTCGGGCCGCGGTTTGAGGAAAACTTCCGGCGCAGCCTCTTGATCTCCCGCGGCGACCTGATGACCTTCATCGAGCGCCCGATCAGCGCGTTCTTCCTCCTGATCTGCGTCGTGCTGATCGCCGCCCAGATCTATGTCTGGCTGCGCCAGCCGAAGATCGTTGAGGAAGAGAAGGCGATCGAGTCCCAGGTGCCGGCAACGCCGTATTCGGAACTGGCGGAATGACGGCGGCTCGCCCGCGCGGCCGGACCTTTCCGTAGCGGATCGGCGATCGCAAACGTCGCCGCACTTTCGATTTGCATCGTGCTCAATCCGTGATCGACACCGCGTATGGGGTCACAGGCGGAACGGAGACACTATTATATTGTCTGTCAAGGGCCGAGCTTTTATCGTCAGCCAGAGCATTTGTTCGGTCGATCTGTAGAGACCGCTTGTTTTGATGACGTATCGGCGTTCTCTGCCGCAGTATTTGAAAGCAAAAGAACAATGATGTGGGAATCCATACTGACCGAATGGGCGAGCCTGATCCTGCGCTGGCTGCACGTAGTGGCGGCGGTCGGGTGGATCGGCAGTTCATTCTATTTCATTCATCTCGATCTTAGCCTGAAACCGCGGAGCGATCTGCCCGAAGGCGCTTACGGCGATGCCTGGCAAGTCCATGGCGGCGGCTTTTATCGGATCGTGAAATTTCTGGTCGCACCGGCAAGAATGCCTGACGAACTGACCTGGTTCAAATGGGAAGCCTATACTACGTGGTTATCCGGCTTCGCCCTGATGGTCGTCGTCTACTATCTGGATGCGGAACTATTCCTGGTCGACAAATCGATTCTCAACCTGACGCCGCTGCAAGCCGGATTGTTCAGCCTGTGCAGTCTCATTTTGGCATGGCTGCTATATGAGGGTGCGTGCAGATCGGGGTTGGCGCGGCACGAGCTGCCCTTTGCGCTGGGTGGGTACGTGTTCCTTGTCGGCCTCACCTATGCATTCACGCACGTCCTGAGTGGACGCGGCGCTTTCAATCAGATCGGGGCGATCGTCGGAACCATCATGGTCGCCAACGTGTTCGTGGTGATCATTCCAAACCAGAAGAAGGTCATCGCGGCGCTGCTCGCCGGAAAATCGCCCGACCCTGAACTCGGCGCGCAAGGCAAACAGCGATCGGTTCACAACAATTACCTGACGTTGCCGGTGATCGTGCTGATGATCAGCAATCACTATCCCCTGCTGTTCGCCACGCGTTATAATTGGCTGATCGTTGCGATCGTGCTCGCGCTCGGTCCGATCATCCGCCATTTCTTCAATGAGCGACATGCTGATCGGAAATCGCCGTGGTGGGTATGGGGGGTCGCCGGCGCCGGCATGATCGCCATCGCGCTGCTGTCCGCGGCCGGTCCCCGTGAAATCAAGACCGGGTCGCTATCCACAGCCCCGACCTTCGCCAACATTGAAGCGATCGTTATGTCGCGATGCAGTATGTGCCATGGCGCGGAGCCGGTCTGGGCATCGATCGTCACGGCGCCAAGAGGCATCCTGCTGGACCAATCCGACCACATCCGCCGCAATGCCCGCCTGATCGGACGTAATGCGGCGTGGTCGAGCGCGATGCCGCCCGGCAACGTGACCGAGATGACCGGCGAAGAGCGCGCGCTGATCGCGGCATGGCTCGAAGCCGGCGCGCGGTAAAGACCGCAGCCGACTTTGTCGCCCATCGAGCCTCCGGGAAACCGCACCGTGGTGCCCGGCAAGAAGCCCGATCAGCGCCTTCCGTAACAGTGGAAGCCGCCATAAATTCCCGATCGGTCCTGCGCAAAGCCGACCGCGCTTCGTTCCTCGTCTCGACGCCAGATCTGACGCAACGACGCGAGTTCTGCGCCCTCCAGCGGAGATTCAACGCCGGCGGTACGAAAGATCACGCGAACGTTGTCGCTGCCGGTGTGATCGATGGCGTTCCATAACGCGCGGATTTCTTCGGGCGCCATCCAATCCTGCGAGTCCAGGAGAATGACGGCATCGACCTCGCGTGCCGGGAGGCTTTCCAGGAACAGCCGAAGATTGGCATGAACCGGAATGATCAGTCCCGCACCGTTGCGCATGCGCTCAAACTGGCAAGCTTGCAAATATGGCGGCAGGCAGCGATCGCCGGGACCGGGGTAGCCGCGATGCAGCGCCTGCCAGGCAAAATAATTCGTCTCGTTGGGGTGACCATTGATCAGGCGCAGCAGCCGTTCGTGAAGCACTTCGTTGAGTGGCGCGCCGCCGCCCAGCAACGCCCGTTGCTGCGGCGGAATGCCGAGGCTGAACAGCAACGCAGGCGTGCCGGTGATCAGCCGGGCCAGTGGCGAGTGAAACAGCCGATCCAGGCGGTTCAACGCCTCGATGCGTTCGGGAGCGCCCGGTTTGCCGTTCAAGAGCGCCGAGAGGTCCACACTTGCGAACTTCGCCGCCAAATGGGCAAGGCCGATGAAGCGGCCGAGCATGCCGTGGCGGTAGAACCCGTCCGTGAAATAAGCATGGCGCGGACGCCCAATGATGTTGCGCTTGTCCCAGTAGGCGCGGGCTTCCGCGTCGAGCATCGGCCGCAGCCGCTCGCGATAGAGTTCGGAGTTGGAGGGCGAGGCAGCCTCGCCGAAGAACTTCCAGAAATCGGCATAGTCGGAGAAGGCGCGGATAGCTGCAAGCTTGAGCTTGAGCAATGAAAGGTGCGCCTCATTGAGGTCGACCGCATAGACCTGAGCCGGTTGTGCGGTGAGATACGACAGCGCGTTGCATCCGCCAGACGAGATGGTGACGATCGTTGATCCCAAAGGCAATCGCAGCGCCGCGAGATCGGCTACCGGGTCTTCCCAGATCTGGGTATAGACCAGGCGGCGAAACCAGAACGCGAAAAGCCTGTCCCAAACGGTCGCTTCGCCCTCGCCCCGGCTGTTGCGGACTGCGTCCGCGATAAGCTGCGTGTTCATCCATTCCTCGAATCAACAATTTGACAAGCGTATCGCGGGCTCGCTGCAGTTTTGCGACAGTCGGCGGAAGCGAACATCGTCGCGGAGTTGCGCCGCATGCCGGTATTTTTATGGTCCGCTGCCGTGCGTGTCCGTCTGTCACATCCCTGTCGCGCGAACATCGCAAGGAGTGATCGATCACAGGCAAGATGAGGTGTATGGATGTCCGCGTATTCCCGGGATATCGGCGCAGATTCCTCCTGGCCGGTCGAGGCAACACGCCGCATGAACCGGATGTATCGCCGGCAACGGCACATCTATGACGGGACACGGCGGTACTACCTGCTCGGTCGCGACCAGATGATATCGGGCCTGTGGCCCGCGGCGGGCGCGAGCGTGCTCGAAATCGGCTGTGGAACCGGCAGAAACCTGGTTTTGGCGGCCCGGCTTTACCCAGATGCACAATTCTTCGGCATCGATGTCTCGACCGAAATGCTGACCTCCGCCGTCGCGGCCATCTCGCGCGCCAGCCTCACCAGCCACGTTCGCGTCGCGCATGGCGATGCAACGGCCTTTGACCCGAAGAGATTGTTTGGCATCCCCGAATTCGACCATGTGATGATTTCCTACAGTCTTTCGATGATCCCCGACTGGCGCCGTGTTCTCGGCGCGGCCGCCGCTCACCTCAAACCTGGCGGCCGTCTGCACGTGGTCGATTTCGGCGGTCAGGAACGGTTGCCAGGAATAGCCCGCACGCTCTTGCGACAATGGCTTGCGATGTTCGACGTCACGCCGCGCGACGACCTCGAGCACGCGTTGTCAGCCATGGCGGACAGCGCCGGAGCCAAACTAAGGTTCGAGCGCCCATTCCGTGGCTATGCCCAATATGGCGTGCTGACATTCCCACTGGGGCCGAGGACACCGTGAGCCCGTGGCTTGCATTGTTCGCGGCGGGACTCCTTGAGATCGCCTGGGCGTTTGGCTTGAAATATTCCGACGGTCTCACCCGGTTTTGGCCGACCGCTGCAACTGTTGTCGCGATCCTGCTCAGCTTCGCTCTGATGGCGCTTGCACTGCGGTCGCTGCCCTTTGGCACGGCGTATGCCGTGTGGACGGGCATTGGTGCCGCCGGCAGCATCATTGTCGGAATGGTGATCTTCAGCGAGCCCACCGATCCGGTTCGAATTATTTGCCTCACGCTGATCGTCGCCGGAATGGTTGGGCTCAAGCTTAATTCGCCCGTATGAGATGCCGGAACGGCTTCAGGCATTTCGCCTCGCGCGCAAGCTTCTCCACCCCTCCACGCCGCCGAAAAGGCCAAGCGCTATCACGAAGGGAAGGAAGTGATACAGCAGGCGGAACATGAGGAGCGCCGCAATCAGAGGCTCCTTGTCGTAGCTGCCGAGCCCGATCAGAAACGTTGCATCGAATACACCTAATCCCGCCGGCGTGTGGCTCGCAAAGCCCAGCAAGGTCGCGGCGATGAAGACCGCGGCGATCGGAAAGATACCAATATTCGGCCCGGCCGGAATCAGCACGTACATTGCCAGCGCTGCCGCACCGAGATCGAAAATTCCGATCACGATCTGCAGCAAGACCATCGGTCCGGAAGGAAGCCTGACCGGCCACCGCCGTGTTCCGATGTTTCTGGGAGAAAACCAACACCATGCAAGGAAGCTGATGACCCCGAGTAGCAGCGCGGCTGCCAACCATCGATTGACCCGCGGCGGCAGGAAGTCGACCACACTGATGGCGTCGGGCGCATAAAGCAGGCCGAACCCGAGGGCCGTCAGGTTGCCCAGCCAGAAGGTGAGCCCCGTCAGAAAGCAGATATTCGCCACATCGAACGCGCCAAGGCCGTTGCAGGAATAGATTCGATAACGGATGACGGGCGAGATCAGCGAAACCGCTCCAACGCCGTGCGCGATCGGATAGCTGGTAAAACTCGCAAGAGCCGCGATCCGATACGGAACCTCGGTGCGACCGATCGTACGAAGCGCCAACAGGTCATAGAGCGTCAAGCTGCCGTATGAGGCGGCCACCAGCACTGCGGCCAGCGCAATCAGGCCGGCATTTGTGCGCCGGACGACCTCGAATACTTCGTTGTAGTCGACATTCCTGAGCGTATGCGTCAGCGCGAAAATGGCTGCCGCAGCGATGGCAATGCCGACGACGATGCCCACGCCCTTCAGCCGGGCGCCGCTGCCCGGCGGTTTTGGCAGCACAGTGACCTTCAGGGTGTTCATCCAATCGGGCAACGACATCCAATATCGTGCCATCTGATTCGCTGTGATCGATGTCGTGCATTGACACGTAGATGTGACAGCGGCGTTACTGATTATTTCGAACTCACAGCGATTCAAATAATGTTGAGTCCGCGATCGAAATCTCGACGCAAATTGGTCGCATCGCGTTCACGCTGAATTTGTAAGACACCCGCGAAAAGCCAACCTCTTTGAGGCAGCATGAACGACGAAATCGACTACGCTCTCACGCCGGATCAATGGGAAACGCTTAAGGCACTTCGGGTGCCGGTATCGAAGTTCTCTACGTTGAATCAATTCGTGCTGGATGATCTCGTCGCACTTGGCCTCGCGACGATGAGCGACGATATGCCGGCTATTACGCCTAGGGGACGCAAGGCGCTGATTAGGGGCTCGTCCAGGTTATGGGATGTCGCGGCCTGACGTTGGGCCATTCACGGCATCGACAAGCGCCGGCGCTGTCATCGTCGCCGCTGGCAACTCTTGTCGGCGAGCATTGACCCGCCTCGCTTGGACGCTGACTTCGCCGACACCACGCCTCCGGACGCCCCTACACAATCCTCCAAACCCTCTCCAGTGCCCAAACCTGGGCGTCAAGACCGCGCCTCCGCATTCTGGCGCGGCCTTGTGGTGGACCTCGGATAGGTTCAAAATATATAGGGTTGGCCCAAACGCGCTTTTTGATCCCTCGGACGCTTGAGCGTCGCGGACGAAATGTTTATTGGCTGGCGCCCTCTTCTGAACCGAAAAGTGCAATTCTTTCCGATTGTTAATGCGACAACTTCAGGCAGAGGCGTTCAAATGAGGCGGCCCGAGGACCTCGGAGGCAGCCAAAATGTCAAATTGCGGGAGACCGCTGCGACCGCACCAAACACCCACCTGATGGCAGGTTCATGGACCAACCGATAAAATCTCTCAAGGAAGCTCGCTCAATTGGTCCTTCGCAGATTGCCAAGCCCCGGTCCCGGCGACGGCTGGTTCTGACTTCCATCCTGGTTTTGCTGGTTGTCGCCGGCGTCGTCTGGTGGACCAGACAAGGGAGCGCGCCGCAGCAGGCCAATGGCGGCCGGAATGCCGCGCCGATGTCGATTGTGCCCGAGGTCGTCGGCAAGGGCGATATCGGGATCAATCTCAACGCCCTCGGCACGGTGACCTCGCTCGCGACCGTGAACATCAGAACCCAGATCAGCGGCTATTTGATGAAAGTCGTCTTCAAGGAAGGCGACGAGGTCAAGAAAGGCGATCTGCTGGCGGAAATCGATTCACGGCCATATGAAGCGACCTTGGCGCAAGCCAAGGGGCAACTCGCGCGCGACGAAGCGATGCTGAAAGGCGCCCAGGTCGATCTGACCCGCTACCAGGGATTGGCGGCGCAGAATGCAGTATCGCATCAGACGCTGGACACCCAAATCGCCCTCGTCGCGCAGGATCAGGGCACGGTCGAAGCCGACCGCGCAGCGGTCAAATCCGCCGAGGTGAACCTGCAGTATTGCCGAATCGTATCGCCGCTCGATGGCCGCGTCGGGCTGCGCGTGGTCGACCAGGGCAACTATGTGACGCCGGGTGACGCCAACGGCCTGGTTGTCATCACGCAGTTGAAGCCGATCAGCGTCCTGTTCCCGCTGCCCGAGGATAACCTGCAGGCGATTTCGAAACGCATACGGGCCGGCGCCGTGCTGCCCGCAGCCGCCTATGACCGCAGCGCCGCCACCAAGATCGCCGATGGGGCGCTGCAGACCTTCGACAGCCAGATCGACCCGACCACAGGAACGATCAAGCTGCGAGCGCAGTTTTCAAACGAAGACGAGGCTCTCTATCCAAATCAGTTCGTCAATGTCCGCCTACTGCTAGACACCCACAAGGACGTCACGACGATCTCGACAGCGGGCGTCCAGCGCGGTGTGCCGGGCACGTTTGTCTACCTCGTCAATGCCGACAGCACGGTATCGGTCCGCCCGGTCAAGCTCGGTGTCACCGATGGCGACCGTGTGGAGGTTATTTCCGGGCTGACGCCGGGCGATCGCATCGTGATCGATGGCGCCGACAAACTGCGTGACAGTGCGAAGATCAACGTGCGATCGGAGACTGACCCGGGCAAGTCACCGGATCAGGACAAGTCGGGCGGCAAGAAACGGCGTACGGAAAGCGGACAAAAACAATGAGCCCGTCGCAGCCGTTCATTCTACGGCCGGTGGCAACAACCTTGTTGATGATAGCCATCATGCTAACCGGCATGCTGGCATTCAAATTCCTGCCGGTCGCCGCGCTGCCGGAAGTGGACTACCCGACCATCCAGGTCCAGACCTTCTATCCCGGCGCCAGTCCGGACGTGATGACGTCGTCCGTCACCGCTCCGCTCGAGGTGCAGTTCGGGCAAATGCCGAATCTCAACCAGATGAGCTCGGTAAGCTCGGCAGGGGCCTCCGTCATCACCCTGCAGTTCGGGCTGACGATTTCTCTCGACGTCGCGGAACAGGAAGTACAGGCCGCCATCAATGCCGCCGGCAATCTGCTTCCCGCCGACCTGCCCGCGCCGCCGATTTACGCCAAGGTGAACCCGGCCGATGCGCCGATCCTGACCCTGGGATTGACGTCGAAAACAATGCCGCTGACGCAGGTGGAGGACTTCGTCGACACCCGTCTGGCGCAGAAGATCTCCCAGCTTCCCGGCGTCGGGCTTGTCAGCATCAGCGGTGGCCAGAGGCCGGCGGTACGCATTCGTGCCGACATCCGCAAGCTCGCCGCCTATGGACTCAACATCGACGATCTGCGCACCACCCTTAGCAACGCCAACATCAATACGCCCAAGGGAAACTTCGACGGGGCGATGCGCGCCTACACCATCAACGCCAATGACCAGATCAGGAATGCCAATGACTACAAGTCATTGATCGTTGCCTACAAGAATGGTTCGCCGGTCCGGCTCAGCGATGTCGGGGATGTCATCGACGGCGCCCAGAACGACAAGCTCGGCGCCTGGATGAACGAAACGCCGGCCATCATCCTGAACATTCAGCGGCAACCCGGCGCCAACGTCATCTCGGTGGTCGAGGGCATCAAGGCGCTGTTGCCGCGACTGCAGGCCTCGCTGCCGGCCGCGATCGATCTCAATATTCTGACCGACCGAACCATCACCATCCGCGCATCGGTACAGGATGTGGAATTCGAGCTGACGCTTGCCGTCATTCTGGTGGTGCTGGTGATCTTTGTATTCCTGCGCAACGCGCGGGCAACCTTGATCCCGAGCCTCTCGGTTCCGCTGTCGCTGGTCGGCACGCTCGGCGCCATGTATCTGTTCGGTTTCAGCCTCAACAATCTATCGCTGATGGCCCTGACCATCGCCACCGGCTTCGTGGTCGATGACGCTATCGTCGTGATCGAAAACATCTCCCGTTACCTCGAAGAGGGCGACACCCCATTGCAGGCCGCGCTTCGCGGCTCCGAACAAATCGGCTTCACCATCATCTCGCTTACGGTCTCGCTGATCGCGGTGCTGATTCCGTTGCTGTTCATGGGAGACGTGGTCGGCCGGCTGTTCAGGGAATTCGCCATCACGCTTTCGGTCACCATTCTCATCTCGGCGGTGGTTTCGCTGACGCTGGTGCCAATGGCCTGCGCCAGGCTGCTCAAGCCCGAGACGGAGACCCACGAAAACGCGTTTCAGCGCTACAGCCGCGAAGGGTTCGACCGGATCATCGAGATTTACGGCCGCATGCTCAACTGGGTGCTCGACCGTCAGACCTTCGTCCTGATGATTGCGCTCGGCACATTCGTCCTGACCGCCCTGCTCTACGTCGTCATTCCGAAAGGGTTCTTTCCGCTTCAGGATACCGGCGTCATTCAGGCAATCTCCGAGGCGCCGCAATCCGTTTCATATGCCGCGATGGCGGAACGCCAACAGCAACTCGCCAGCACGATCCTCAGGGATCCCGACGTCGAAAGTCTTTCTTCCTTTATCGGCGTGGACGGAACGAATACCACGCTCAACAGCGGCCGAATCCTGATCAATCTCAAGCCACGTGACACGCGCAAGTCCGACATAGCTACGGTCATGCGGCGCATCCAGAACAGCACCGCATCCCTGACCGGCGTCACGCTCTACATGCAGCCGGTTCAGGATTTGACGATCGAGGAGACCGTCAGCAAGACGCAATACCAGTTTATCATCCAGGACGCGGATCCGGTACAGCTTGCCGAATGGACGCCCAAACTGGTGGACAGGCTGAGGCAACTTCCGCAGCTTGGAGATGTCGCCAGCGATATCTCCAATCAAGGGCTCTCGGTCTTCGTTGAAATCGATCGCGATCAAGCCGCGCGTTTCGGCATTACGCCGGCGACAATCGACAATGCGCTATACGACTCCTATGGCCAGCGCATCGTCTCCACCATCTTCACCAATTCGAACCAGTACCGGGTCATCCTCGAGGCCGATCCAAGCCTGCAAAACTCCCTGAAATCGCTATCGGATATCTATCTTCCCTCCTCCGTGGGCAGTTCGCTGGTGCCGCTCGCCGCGTTGGCCAAATTCCGCGAGGAAACCGCGCCGCTGCAGGTCTCGCATCTCGGGCAGTTTCCCTCATCCACCGTGTCCTTCAACCTGGCGCCGGGCGCTTCCCTTGGCGAGGCGGTGACCGCGATCAAGCAGGCGCAGGCCGATATCGGCGTGCCGCCCAGCGTGATCAGCAGCTTTCAGGGCGCCGCGCTGGCGTTTCAGTCGTCCCTCTCAAATCAGCTTTTCCTGATTTTAGCGGCGATCGTCACCGTCTATATCGTGCTGGGCGTGCTCTATGAGAGCTTCATCCATCCCGTCACCATCCTCTCGACGTTGCCATCCGCCGGAATCGGCGCGCTGCTCGCGCTGATGGCTGCCGGCGATGATCTCACCATCGTCGCCATCATCGGAATTATCCTGCTGATCGGTATCGTGAAGAAGAACGCGATCATGATGATCGACTTCGCGCTGGACGCCGAGCGCCAAGAGGGCAAGCCGCCGCGGGAGGCGATCTACCAGGCCTGCCTGTTGCGGTTCCGGCCGATCCTGATGACAACCATGGCCGCCGTCCTTGGCGCATTGCCGCTGATGCTCGGAACGGGTGCGGGTTCCGAATTAAGACACCCCCTCGGCATTTCCATTGTCGGCGGTCTCCTGGTCAGTCAATTGCTGACGCTGTTTACGACGCCGGTGATCTATCTCTGGTTCGATCGCCTGGCGACGAGGTTTGCCGGACCTTCGGGCGAACCCGGCCCAGCGAACGAATTGAACTGAGCCATGGGCCCGTCAACACCTTTCATTCGCCGGCCGATCGCAACGACATTGCTGACCTTCGGTCTTGCGGCGGCGGGTGCCGTGGCGTTTTTCAAGCTGCCGGTCTCGCCGCTGCCGCAGGTCGATTTTCCGACTATTTCCGTGCAGGCGACCCTGCCCGGCGCGAGCCCCCAGGACGTCGCGACCACGGTCGCGAGCCCGCTAGAGCGTCATCTCGGGCAGATCGCCGATGTCACCGAGATGACCTCGTCGAGCACGGTGGGGTCCACACGCATCACCCTGCAGTTCGGCCTCAACCGCGACATCAACGGCGCGGCGCGCGACGTGCAGGCCGCCATCAACGCGGCACGCGCCGACCTTCCGACCAGCCTGCGAACCAACCCGACCTACCGCAAGGTCAACCCCGCCGACGCCCCGATCCTGGTCCTCACCTTGACGTCAGACACCGTGACCCGCGGCGGTCTTTATGACGCGGCATCGACCGTCCTGGCGCAGAAGCTATCGCAGGTCGATGGAATCGGTGAAGTCGGTGTCGGCGGCGGTTCGCTGCCCGCGGTGAGGGCCGAACTCATCCCACAAGCCCTTTACAAATACGGCATCGGTCTTGAGGACGTACGGGCCGCGCTTGCCAGCGCCAATGCGCACAGCCCGAAAGGCGGGATCGACGTCGATGGTCAGCGCTATCAAATCTATGCCAACGACCAGGCCAACAAGGCCGACGACTACAAATCCCTGATCGTCGCCTATCGAAACGGCGCGCCGGTTCATCTCTCGGATGTCGGCGATGTCACCGACTCGGTCGAAAACCTCCGCAACGCCGGTCTCGCAAATGGCAAGCCCGCCGTCCTGATCATCCTCTACAGGCAACCGGGCGCGAACATTATCAGCACGGTTGATCTGGTGAAGGCGCTGCTGCCTCAGCTCCGGGCATCGATTTCGCCAGCCATTGACGTCGAATTGGCGGTCGACCGGTCGACGACTATTCGCACCTCGTTGCGTGATGTCGAACGGACCTTGATCCTCGCCGTGCTGCTGGTGATCGTCGTGGTTTTCGCCTTTTTGCGAAACCTGCGCGCAACGCTGGTGCCGGTCGTGGCGGTGTCGGTTTCGCTGATCGCGACATTCGCCGTCATGTATTTGATGGGCTACAGCCTCGACAATCTCTCGCTCATGGCGCTCACGGTCGCGACCGGATTTGTCGTCGATGATGCCATCGTCGTTCTCGAAAACGTCACCCGCTACATCGAGGACGGATTGACTCCGCTGGAAGCGGCCCTCAAGGGGGCCAACGAGGTCGGCTTCACCGTGCTGTCGATGAGCATCTCGCTCATCGCCGTCTTTATGCCGATCCTGCTGATGACCGGCATCATCGGCCGCCTGTTCCGCGAATTCGCGATGGTGATCTCGATATCGATCATGGTCTCGCTCGCGATCTCGCTGGCGACCACGCCGATGATGTGCGCGGTACTGCTTCGCAACCAATCCGGCCAGAGCCATGGTCGCCTTTACCGGGTTAGCGAGCGCTTCTTTGACGGCATGCTGAACTTCTATCGGAGAACTCTGGGCGTCGCGTTTCAACATCCGCTGGCCGTCATGTTGGTCTTCGCCGTGGCGCTGGGCCTCAACGTTTACCTTTACATCATCATCCCGAAGGGCTTCTTCCCCCAGCAGGATACCGGACGGATGATTGGCGTGATCCAGGCCGATCAAAGCATCTCGTTTCAACTGATGCAAAAGAAGCTGACGCAATTCGTCACCATCATCAAGAACGATCCGGCGGTCGAAACCGTGGTCGGATTTACCGGCGGGGGTCAAATCAATTCCGGTTTCATGTTCGTTTCGCTGAAGCCGCTCGGCGAACGCAAATTGTCGGTCGACCAGGTGATCGGGCGACTGCGGCGTGAAATGGCGGTGGTTCCGGGCGCCAGCCTGTTCCTGCAGGCCGTGCAGGATATTCGCGCCGGCGGACGCGCCAGCAATGCGCAATATCAATTCACCTTGCAGGGCCCGACCTTTGAGGAGCTCAATGAATGGACGCCGAAGATCGCCGCCGCCCTGCAGGGCGATCCGGACCTCACCGACGTCAACAGCGACCAGCAAAACAAGGGGCTCGAGTCCGCTCTCGTCATCGACCGGGACGCTGCCGCCCAATTGGGGATCACCGTCAGCCAGATCGACAACACGCTCTACGACGCGTTCGGCCAGCGCCAGGTATCGACCATCTATGTAGCCCGGAACCAATATCATGTGATCATGGAAGTCGCGCCGCAATACTGGCAAAATCCGGAGACGCTGAAGGACGTTTACGTCAGCACATCCGGCGCCGCGGTCGGCGGTTCGCAGGCGACGAACGCGGTGGCGGGAACCGTCGTTTCCAAGACGGCCTCCGCCGTCACCGCCAACGCCCAGGCCGCGCGAAATCTTGCGACCAATTCAATCGGTGCCACCGGCAAGGGAGTGGCCTCCACGGGTTCAGCGGTCAGCACAAGCAAGGAGATCATGATTCCGCTGTCCACTGTCGCGCATTTCACGCAAGGCGCGACCCCTCTCGCGGTCAATCACCAGGGCCTCTTGGTCGCCAACACCATTTCGTTCAACTTGCCGCCGAACGGATCGCTCAGCACGGCCGTCGCCGCGATCGAGGCCGCGATGAACCGGATCGGCGTTCCCGCGACCATTCGCGGCACGTTCCAGGGGACAGCGAAGGTCTTTCAGGATTCGCTCAGCAATCAGCCCTATCTCATTCTCGCCGCCCTGGTCACGATCTACATTGTGCTCGGCGTGTTGTATGAAAGCTACGTCCATCCCCTGACGATTTTGTCCACGTTGCCTTCTGCCGGCGTCGGCGCCCTTCTCGCCCTGATGGCGTTCAATACCGAATTCAGTATCATGGCGCTCATTGGCGTCATTCTGCTGATCGGCATTGTGAAGAAGAACGCAATCATGATGATCGATTTTGCGCTCGACGCAGAGCGCAAACGCGGACTCAGCCCGCTCGATGCAATACACGAGGCTTGCATGCTCCGCTTCAGGCCGATCATGATGACGACCATGGCGGCCATGCTCGGCGCCCTGCCCCTGGCCATCGGCATTGGCGATGGCGGAGAGCTGCGACAACCGCTTGGCATCGCAATTGTCGGGGGACTCATCCTCAGCCAGGTGCTGACGCTCTATTCAACGCCGGTTATCTACCTGTATATGGACCGGTTCCGGTCCTGGATCCGGCGTCTCAGGGGCGGCGGTGCAACACGGCTCCCGCCTGATGCCAGGCTGCAACCGGGCGAGTAGGGTCGGTAACCCCAATGATCGGCGAAGTTCCCGAACAAGCCCTATCGAAGCTGATCGCCTCTCCGGGAGGGCTTGGCCGCGGGGCGCATATGGTGATCTCTGTCCTGTTGCTCGGTCCGGCGCTGGCCGGCTGTATCCTTGGAACAGAACGACCCGACCTCAACCTGGATATGCCGGCAGCCTATCGCGAAGCAGGCCGCGGTGCGCCCGACACCCATGTTCCGGCATTGGATTGGTGGCGCGGCTTCCGATCCAATGAACTGGCCACGCTGATGGACGCGGCGCAAATCTACAATCTTGACGTCGCGGTGGCCATTGCCCAGATCGTCCAGGCTGACGCCCAGGTGGGCGTAGCGGGTGCCCCCCTGCTGCCGTCGGCCACCGGGACGTCGGCGGCTGACCGCATCCGCAGTGTGTCTTCCAATTTTGGCGGTGGTAACGGCTTTTCGACAACGTTCTCGCAGTACAACCTTGGGCTTACCGCGAGTTACATGATCGATTTTTGGGGCAAGAACCGCGCCACGCTTTATGCCGCCGAGGAGAACGCGACCGCGGCCCGGTACAATCGCGAAGTCGTAACGCTCACCGCGATCGTGACGGTCGCCAACACCTATTTCCAGATCCTCGCCGCGCAGGATCAACTGCGCGTCGCGCGCCGGAATCTCGCGGCGGCCCAGCGTATTCTTCTACTCATCAAGCAGCAGTTTGCCGGTGGTACTGCATCGCAACTTGACCTGTCCCAGCAGGAAGCGCTGGTCTCGACGGAGCGCGCTGCCATTCCGCCTCTTGAGATCACCTTGAAGCAAAATATCGCAGCGCTGGCCGTGCTGGTCGGGCGCGCGCCGGCAAATTTCATGGTGAATGGCGGAACAATGACGCAGATCGCCGTTCCGCGCGTCACGCCAGGCATGCCCTCGGAACTGCTCAACCAAAGGCCGGACATCCGTCAGGCAGAAGCCCTGCTGGCGTCTTCGAATTTCAGCGTCGAGGCGGCGCGCGCCGCCTTCTTCCCGCAGATCCAATTGACCGCTCAAACCGGGGTCCAGAGCGCGGCGCTCGCATCGCTGTTCGGACCGGGCGCGTGGTTCTATACCTTGTCCGCGGGGCTGACGCAGCCGCTGTTCGATGGGTTCCTGCTGGAGAGTCAACTGAAGCAGGCAAAGGGCGTGCAACTTCAAAACCTGCAGGCCTATCGCAAGGCGGTCCTGTCGGCCTTCGCCGACGTCGAAAAGGCTCTCGTTGCGCTCTCGCAATCCACCTTGCAGGAGCGCCTCCAGACCGAAGCCGTGGCCAACTCCCGCAAGGCTTTTGAGGTATCCGAAACCCAGTTGCGCGCCGGCACGGTCAACCTCATCACGGTCCTGCAGACCCAGCAAACGCTCCTCACCGCCGAAAACACGTTGGCGCAAGTGCGATTGACCAAGCTCTTGGCGGCCAGCAGCTTGTTTCAGGCATTGGGCGGCGGATGGACCCCAACCGGGGACCTGTCGTCGCTGCAACCACAAGACGGCGCGACGCCCGCACGGCCGACAAACTAGATGTTCAGTCCCACAAGCGGCGCGCTGAAGAGGTTAACAGCCAAGGCATCCCACCGAGCGCGGGACGCGAATCGCCGTTGTGTTCGGTCGCGATATCGCTATACTTCGGCATCCGGCCTCGCGGCCGCGCAGTTAATTTTCAGTGTAGGTGACCAGGCCCGTCTGCTTAGGCGGGCCGTCGCCGTTTAAGGGATCCATGACTTAAGGATACACGGCGATGACTCGTTCCAACCGGGTTGACCATATCCGGATTACCTCGCACCCGGCACCGGGTGCCAAGCTCACCTTCCCGATCCACTGGGGCGCAGCCAGTGCGCGCGAACGCGGACCGGTGATTGGCACGGTATCGCGCCCGCAAGATCGTAACGTCATCGGTTCCCATGGCGGCTCCTATTCGGTCTACCGCGCGCTTGCCGTCTCGTCGGGCGCACTCGACCCGATCCGGCGTCCGGATCTCACCAACACCCACCCCGCCGAAACGATCGGGCCATTCCCGCAATGGACCGATCCGCAGCGGATCGTCTCGCTCGATCCTTGGGGACATCTCGCCGCGGAAAACTTCGCAACCGAGATCGCCGAAGGCATCGACATCCGCCCGAGCATCGCGATCACGCGCGCCCGTCTTGACCTGCCCGAGCTGAAGGCGGCGATCGAGGCCGGGCGGCTCGACCATGACGGCGAGGTCGTGCACAAGAACGGCAGCGTCTCCGTGGTCAAGATCGCGATCGACCCGGTGTGGTATCTGCCCGGTCTGGCGCAGCGCTTCGCGACCACCGAAAACAATCTGCGCCGGCAATTGTTCGAACAGACCGCGGGCATGTTTCCGGAACTGGTGACGCGGCCCGACCTGCAGGTCTTCCTGCCGCCGATCGGTGGCATGACGGCCTATTTGTTTGGCGACGTCACCAAACTGCCGGACCACCGCACCAAAATCACCTGCCGCGTGCATGACGAATGCAACGGCTCCGACGTGTTTGGCTCCGACATCTGCACCTGCCGTCCATACCTGCTTCACGGCATCGAGGAATGCGCGCGCGCCGGGCAAACCGGCGGGCTAGGCATCATCGTCTACAATCGCAAGGAAGGCCGCGCGCTCGGCGAAGTCACAAAATTCCTCGTCTACAATGCGCGCAAGCGCCAGGAAGGCGGCGATGCCGCGGCCCAGTATTTCGAGCGCACCGAATGTGTCGCCGGCGTGCAGGACGCGCGATTCCAGCAATTGATGCCGGACGTGATCCACTGGCTCGGCCTGAAGCGCATCGACCGCTTCGTTTCCATGAGCGACATGAAGCACGATGCGCTGACCAGCCAGGGCATCGAGATCGTCGAACGCATACCGATACCCGACGATCTTGTCCCGCCCGACGCGCATGTGGAAATCGCGGCAAAGAAGGCCGCCGGCTACTACAGCCCCGAGCCGCCACAGCCGCAGGATTTGGTCAATTCGGTCGGCCGCCCGCTAGAGAAATATTGAGAGAGGGCAGCCGTGTCGCTGGCAAATCCCGAGACATCGGCCGCGCTATCATTGTTGAATGCCAAGGCGGTTCGCGAGCGCGCGCATCGTATGCTCGCGATCGGTCTTGAGGACAAGCTTCCAAATTTCCGCATCCATCTCGACCGCATGGACAGCGTGGTCGAGCTGGTGCTGGAAACGACACGAAAGGCCTACCCTTCGTTCGAGGTGCCGTTTCATTCGCGCTGGCGACACTTCGTCACCAACAATGACAACCGCTGGGCTGATATCGCCGACCGGACCAAATGGCCCGATCGCGCTGCACGGGCGCGGTCCGAATTCGATCTCGCCATGGTCAGCGTCTTCCTCGACGCCGGCGCCGGCCCGACATGGCGCTACCACGATCCAAAAACCGGCCTGGCCATCGGCCGCTCGGAGGGATTGGGACTGGCCAGCCTCGCCATATTCGCATCCGGCGCGTTTTCGGCCAATCCGCATCAGCCCTTGCGGGTCGATGCCGATGTCCTTGCGAACCTCACCGTTGCCGATCTGAAGCGCGGCTTGCAGGTCTCCGACAGCAATCCGCTGGTCGGGATCGAAGGCCGCGTCGACCTGCTGCGCCGCCTCGGCGCGCTGGTTAAATCGAAGCCGGACGTGTTCGGCCGCTTCGACACACCGCGACCCGGCGGTCTGTTCGACCGATTGGCGATGCTGGCGGATGATCTACAACTTCCCGCCCCAACAATTCTCTCCGAACTCTTACAGCAGCTCGGACCGATCTGGCCGTCGCGGCTGACGTTGGGCGGTGTCGCGCTCGGCGACTGCTGGAAACATCCGGCGCTGACGACGAAGGATGCGACCAGCGGCTTGATGCCGCTGCACAAGCTCTCGCAATGGCTGGCCTATTCCCTGATCGAACCGCTGCAAACGGCAGGCATCCGCGTCACCGATATCGATGGTCTCACGGGCCTTGCGGAATACCGCAACGGCGGGCTGTTCATCGATGCCGGCGTTCTCGCGTTTCGCGACGCAAAAGATGTCGGGCGCGAGCATGAGGTTGCATCGTCGCTGGTAGTGGAGTGGCGCGCGCTGACGGTGGCGCTGCTCGACCGAGTGGCCGACGGAGTACGGCAACGGCTTGGGCTCGACGCCACGTCGCTGCCGCTGGCCAAAATTCTTGAAGGTGGAACCTGGGCCGCGGGCCGGCGGCTGGCGCGCGAACGCCGCATTGACGCTTCACCTCCGGTCAAAGTCATCAGCGACGGCACGGTATTCTAGGGGCGCGGGGGCAACAACATGGACGGCGTCACGATCGTTAGTCACCCGCTGGTGCAGCACAAGCTGACCCTATTGCGGAAAAAAAGCATTTCGACCAAGTCGTTTCGCGAACTCCTCAAGGAGATCGGGATGCTGTTGTGTTACGAGATCACCCGCGACCTGCCGCTGGCCGATGTCGATATCGAAACCCCGCTTGCCCAGATGAAGTCGCCGCAGATCGCGGGCAAGAAACTGGTGTTCGCGCCGGTGCTGCGGGCCGGCGTCACCTTCGCGGAAGGCATGCTCGATCTGGTGCCGAACGCGCGGGTCGCCCATATCGGCCTCTACCGCGAACCGGAGACCTTCGTGGCCGTGGAGTATTTCTTCAAGGCGCCGAGCGATCTGCGGGAGCGGCTGGTGATCGTTATTTCCCCGGTGCTGGCAACCGCAAACACCGCGGTCGCGGCGGTCGACCGGCTGAAGGAGCGCGGCGCGACCGACATTCGACTGGTATGCCTGATCGGCGTGCCCGAAGGCATCGAACGGATGCGCGGCATCCACCCTGATGTCCCGATCTGGCTCGCCGCGGTCGACGAGGGACTGGACAAAAATGCCTTTATTCTGCCGGGCCTCGGCGACGCCGGCGACCGCGCTTACGGCACCAAGTAGGCCGCGCCTTCGCCCAACGTCGTCTGAGCCTCACGCGTCCTTGTCAGGTCCCGACGCGGAGCGGTGCGCACTGCTTTCGAAGAAACGCGATGACCGAAAGCGCGGTGATGCGCCCCGTCTTCGGATTTTCCGACGGGACATTCTCGATCGACATGGAAAACCGGGCAGAGTCGGATTCCACTTCAACGCGGTGCACGTTGCGCGTCAGCGCGGGATCCGCCCAGATTTCCAGTCGCGTCCGGTCGGGGCCGATCCCGGCCAGCGACAGCGCGACAGCCACATTCAGATTTGCGGGGAATCCCTTCGCGGCCTCCCGCGCCGTGCCGTCGAATATCCTGAGCGGTTCTGTGATTTGCCCGATGTCGATATTGTTTTCGATCAAGTATGGCGCGCCTGCGAGGCCCTGGACCGGCTTCCGGGTTACCATCCGGACCGAATGAATCTCTCCGACCGCCGCCGCGGTCACTGCGTCGAGCCCGATCAGCGCGCCGGTCGGCACCACGATTTGTCCGCCATTCTGTTTCGCAAGTCCGATGAGATCCTCATTTTCGAGAAGAGCGCCAGCGCTGAGGACGATCGCGGTTTTTCCGCTTGTGACGAAGGGCGCAACGATCGACCTCACGAGCTTCGCCGGTGCGCACTCGATCACGATGTCGGCGACATCGACGAGCTTGTCGATCGGCAGGACGGCGGGCGTCGTTGATAAATTGCCAAGCCAGCTTCGATGCTTCTCGGGGTGTTGCGCCGACACCGCGGTGAGTATCAAGCCGTCTATTCCCCGGTCCAGCGCCTCCGCCACCTTCCTCCCAATCGGGCCCAGCCCGGCAATCGCCACCCGCAATTTGGCTTCCGGGCTTTTCGATAAATTTGCCATTCGTTGGCTTCTCTTTTTTCCAATGACCGCGCCTTCACGGTGCGTGTGCCACAATTTTCGCGGGAACCATATTAGCCACCCCGGTTCCCGGTGAAAGCCCTCTCGACCGTACGCCGACCTGACTCCGGGGCGCTTGCCGGGCAATCGAGGCCTTTCCTTGGGCCAACTACTCCGATCGCCTGAAATATGATCTTTTGATCCCGGCAAAAATCGGGTTTGCTTGCTTCAGCATTTGGCGCAACGGCCTACGAATTTAGTTCTCTATAAGGGGTGGCACATGAACGGACTTGGCGGACTTAACAAATCGCCCGAAGGCGTCGTGATCGGGCTGGTGCAGCTGCAATTGCCCGTGGTCGCGACCAAGGCCGACCTCGCCCGGCAAACCGACCGCATCGTCTACATGGTGGGCAAGGCACGCCGCAATCTCGGCACCATGGACCTCGTGGTCTTCCCGGAATATTCGCTGCACGGCCTGTCGATGGACACCAATCCGGCGATCATGTGCCGCCTCGACGGTCCTGAAGTCGCAGCCTTCAAGAAGGCCTGCATTGACAACAAGATCTGGGGCTGCTTTTCGATCATGGAATTCAATCCCGACGGCAATCCCTACAATTCGGGCCTGATCATCGACGATCACGGCGAGATCAAACTGTACTATCGGAAATTCCACCCGTGGATTCCGGTCGAACCGTGGGAGCCCGGCGATATCGGCATTCCCGTGATCGAGGGCCCCAAGGGCGCCAAGATCGCGCTCATCATCTGCCATGACGGCATGTTCCCGGAAATGGCGCGGGAATGCGCCTACAAGGGCGCTGAAATCATGATCCGCACCGCCGGCTACACCGCGCCGATCCGCGAGAGCTGGCGCTTCACCAATCAAGCCAATGCCTTCCAGAACCTGATGGTGACCGCGAATGTCTGCATGTGCGGGTCGGATGGCTCATTCGACTCGATGGGCGAAGGCATGATCGTGAATTTCGACGGCAGCATCATCGCCCATGGCACCACGGGACGGGCTGACGAGATCATCACCGCGGAGGTACGCCCCGATCTGGTGCGCGAGGCGCGGATTCACTGGGGCGTCGAGAACAACATCTACCAGCTCTGGCACCGTGGTTACGTCGCGGTGAAGGGTGGCGCGATGGATTGTCCCTACACCTTCATGCAGGACATGGTGGCCGGCACGTTCCGGCTGCCCTGGGAGGACCAGGTCAAGGTCACCGACGGCACGCCCTGCGGTTTTCCGGCGCCGACGCGCATGTTTGGCGCGAAGACCGGCAAGGCGGCGGAGTAGTCGTCGCGACGTGCAATTGAACTTGTCAAACAGCCGGTTCTTCCGAGTCACCTCGCCCCGCTTGCGGGGAGAGGTCGAAGCCGAAGGCTTCGGGTGAGGGGGACTCACCGCGCACTCGGTGTTCGAGGAGCCAGCCCCTCACCCCAACCCTCTCCCCGCAAGAGCGGGGCGAGGGAGAAGCCACAGTTTCGCATTCTCGCCGCGTCATTCACGCGAGTTTTGCCAGAACGTTTCGCTCTCTGAATTCAGAGGGCGCAGGGAAAGCCGGGTGCCGATTGCACCCATGGGTCCCGTGCAACAAAAAGCACGGGGGTAGGACCACAGGTGAAACCGGAAAACACTCCGGCTTTCCCTGCGCGATGGTTTTACGGTTTCCTTCGCGCTCTCCCCGGTGACCGGGCTCTTTTGCCACCATCATCCCTGCGAAGTTCTCACGAACTTGACGCCAGCGTCGGGGCGTCAGGACCACACGACTTCGCCGTCCGCGTTGGCGCCGCTCGTCTGCAACGCCGCCGCGTCCATCGCATCCCGCACCCAACGTCCGTGACGTGCGCAACGCCCCTCTAGCGGGACGGGATGCGCGGAAAGATGCCGGTGATTTGGGGTTGGGAGCAAGGACGCCGAATGCGGCAGATTGGCACGACGGGCAAAGGCGGAGACGGTGGTCCTTTCCAACACTTCCCAAAGCCCCCATCCGGCGCATGCTCGGCAAGGCCAAGGCTAATCTCCGCGTCGGCTTGGCATCAATCTTGAAGAAGTTAATGGCGGCCTATCCGCCGGCAATAGACTTGGCGTAATTGTTGAATAGAGCTGCGCATGTGAGCTTATTCTCGATGTGAATGCTGTCGAACGGGTCGCTAGATAAGATCTCGTCCGGCATGTACCAACTGCGCAGCTCGCCCCTGGCTATTTCGACATCCGAGTCCGACATGCCGAGCGCAGTCCCGTAGATCGGTACGACTGATACCAATTCTTCAACCGGTCTGAGCAACAGCATATTTTGCGCATGGTAGGCGAAGCCGAGGAACACCACCTGCTCGGCTCTCTCAACTTCGCCTCGGATACGGTTCGTGATTTCCGAGCCGGCGATCTGCTCGGTGTACGTTTTGATGCGCTTCGCGAGCTTTATGTAGTCGAAGTCATAGTTTTTGACGCCGCCGAACGGGATCTGATCGCCATTTCCGAGATGAGGGAGTTCCCCAATGGTCCCGTACGGGTGGACGATAGACAGATCCTGCACGATCGACGCGGCATCGTTGACTGGAATGCTGTACATGGCTTGCAGCGCTTGAAGCAGGAAAAACTCCACGCAGCGGTCGTAGTTGAAAACGACAAAGCTGACGTTGTCGAAAATCTGCCCTGCGTTGCTTTTGGGAATGCCGCGGCCGAGTACGCGGATGAATTTCATAAACCAAGAGCCTTCCAACGTTTCGAGCACCAGCTTGTTTCTCGAATTATTCGGGTCAAAATAAAGGTGACTGTCCCGCTCGGCCTCCAGTATAGATTTGACGATTGCAGCCTTGCCGATGGTCTGCATCAGCTCGTCATGGCTGTGCATGTCCAAGAAGTCGTCGATCGAGGCCGCGGTCGGCAAACCGTCTCGGATACGCCAGCCGGCTCCCAGGTAATCATTGAACTGTTGGGGAAGTCGGTTCTGGAGCTGGCCAAGCAAATGGGCGTCGCCTTCGCCGACGTTCTTGTTGTAATCGCCGAGCCTGACATCCAGTTTCGTGGCGATGGTCTTCGCCAGTTCCAGGCCAACCGGGAGTTTGACTTCGTAGCTGGAGCCGGCGCCTAGAACGAAGAGGGTTTTCTTCTTGAACATGCGGCTTCTTCACGGAATTGGGGTGCGGCATTTAGGCCGAACACGCGGCGGTTGTCATGCGGTTAAAGCACGTTTCCGTACCATTCTCCCAGCCCGCAAGGGACATGCCAGGTGACGTCTTTGCCTGCTACCGCCCGTCGATGGCGGACGCGCAGGACTGCTTGGACAGCCCTGTTTTAGGGCGCTTCAGTTTCCCGGCCGATGAAGCTGCGGCCGCGACCGCGTGAAGGACGCGCGACCGCGTTTGATGCCCCAAAGCGGTTGCGCAAGCGTCGCGATCGCATCCGTGGGGTTGCCTGCATCGAGACAGACGAGGTCGGCCGGTCCTCCGACCGCGATGCCATAATCGTCGAGGCGCATCAGCCGCGCCGCGGAGCCGGTGATCATGTCGAGGCAGCCGGCGAGGTCGGCCGGCCGCGACACGTGGCAGACATTCGCATAGAGGTTCGCCATCCGGATCAGCGAGCCGTCGCCATACGGCGTGAACGGGTTCAGGACATTGTTGGTCGAGATCGAGCAGGTCACGCCCGCCTTCCGCAGCGGCTCTGCCGGCACGACGCCACGTGGCACCGCGTGGTCGTGGTTGCGGCCCATCAAGTGCAGGTCGGTCGACGGCAGGATCGTCACCGCGACGCCGGCATTGGCGAGCCGCGCCGCGATCTCGCCGAAGCGGTCCGGCGGCAGCAGCGACATCTGGGTGACATGGCCGACGGCCACCCGGCCGCCCCAGCCAAATTCCTCGGTCTTGCGGCAGACATATTCGACCTGCATGCCCTGCGTGGTCTCGGCGAGGTCAAGGTGCATGTCGATTTCGGCGTCGAAATCACGCGCGATCGCGAAGATTCGATCGATCTGGGCGCGCGGGTCGGTGTCGAAATACGGCACGGCGCCGATGGTCCGCGCGCCGCGGCGCAAGCCCTCGACCAGCAGTTCTTCCGTGCCGGGGTTGTTGGTGAGTCCCTCCTGCGGAAATACACACAGTTCGACACCGATCGCCCAGGCATAGTCGCGCGCGAGCTGGTCGACCGCCTCAAACCCGATCATCCCTATTCCCGGATCGAGCTCGACATGGGTGCGCATGCGCATGGTGCCCTGCGCGATGCAGCGTTCCAGCGTCCGCTTGCCCCGCGCATAGACGTCCTCGACGGTGAAGCCGCGCTTGGCGGCCGCGGTTTCCCGAACGGCCTCGGCGACGGTGCCTTCCTCGATGCGGCAGCGGTCAAGGATGCAGGTCTTGTCGAGGTGAATATGCGTCTCGATCATGCCGGGGATCACCAGGCAGCCCCCCGCTTTCCGTTCCGGCCCATCCGCCTTCAGGGCCGGGGCGATGGCAGCGATCCTCTCGCCCTGAACGGCGATATCAGCGCTGACAAGCTCATCCTCGCGCAGAATGCGAGCGTCACGAATAATCAGATCCATCAGTTCACCACCGCGGGAACGGCACCAAGATAAGCATCGTCGAGCATCGCACCGCGCAACTCCGCCGCCTTGCCTTGCGCCACCACCCGGCCGCCGCCGAGAACATAGCCGCGGTCGGCAATGGCCAACGCGTAGTCTGCCATCTGATCCACGATCAGCAAGGTCATGCCCTCGTCCCGCAGCCTCGTAAACTGTTCGAACAGCTCAGTCACCACCGTCGGCGCCAGACCTAGCGACGGTTCGTCCAGAAGCAGGACTTCGGGCCGGGCCAATAGCCCACGGGCGACAGCGAGCATCTGTTGTTCGCCGCCAGAGAGCAGACCTGCCGCGGTGTTCAGCCGCGGGCGCAGCCTCGGAAACCGCTCGAGCATCGCCTCGATCTCCGCGCGTTCGAAATCATCGCGGCGGGTGGCGCCGAGGCGAAGATTTTCGGCGACCGTCAGTTGCGGAAATACCTGCCGTCCCTCGGGCACAAGGATCAAGCCGGCGCGCGCGACGAGATGCGCCGGAAGCGACGCAAGTTCCACGCTGCGAAGATGGATGGTCCCCTTCACCGGGCGGATCAGTCCGCTCAGGGCTTTCATCAGGGTGGATTTGCCCGCGCCGTTCGGGCCGAACAGGGCTATCACCTCTCCGCTGCCGACTTTCAGGCCGACCTGATCGAGCACCGCAAGCGGGCCATAGCCGGCGCTAAGCGCGCCGACTTCGAGCAAAGGCGCGCCGGGCGTCCGCGGCGCGGCCGATCCCGCCGGCATCGCGGCTCCGAGATAGGCTGCCTTGACGGCGGGATCGTTGCGTACGACCGCGGGCGGTCCCGCTGCAATGCGGCGTCCGGCATCGAGCACGATGATCTCATCGGAGATCGACATCACGAGCGCCATGTCGTGCTCGACCAGCACGACGGCGAGACCGGCGCGCGCCAGGCGTTGCAGGAGGCCGCCCAGCTTGACCGTATCGGCTTCATTGAGCCCGGCGGCCGGCTCATCCAGGAGAAGCACGGCGGGCGCGGTGCCAAGCGCTCGGGCGATCTCGACAAGCCGGCGATCGACATGCGGCAGCGTGGCGGCCAATCTGGTTTCCGATCCGGAATAGCCGACGAGAGAGAGCAGCGCGCGCGCCAGGACCGCCGGCGCCTCGCCGCGCCAGGAGCCGCGCAGCAGGCCAAGACGGACATTGTCCAATACGCTCAACCCTGCGAAAGGTTGCGCAGTCTGAAAAGTGCGGGCAAGGCCATCGCGCGCGACCTCGTGCGCGGGGTGGCCCGTGATCTCGCGACCTCCAACGCGTACGGTCCCGGAATCCGGGCGCTGGAATCCGCTGACGAGATTGAGCAGCGTGGTTTTGCCGGCTCCGTTCGGACCGATCACAGAGGTCACGCGGCCGGGCTGCGCGGTCATGTCAACGCCGGCTACCGCAATGACGCCGCCGAATGCGACGCGCACGCCTTCGGCCGCGAGACTGCCCCGCGCGCCGGCGATATGGGCGAGCGCGAGATCCAGATCTGGCTCCGGGCTCGGAGCGGATTCCCTGGGCATCACCAGACGGGCGATGGCCCCCGCGATCCCACCCGGCGCGGCCCAAAGCACGATCAGCAACCCCGCGCCGAAAACCAACAGGCGGTATTCCGCGAGGCCCGCGAGCACCTCCGGCAAGAACACAACGACCGCCGACCCGACCAGCGGCCCAAGGGTGCGGCCCGCGCCGCCGACGACCACCACCAGCAGAAACAGGATCGACTGCGAGAACGGAAATGAGCTGGGCGCGATGAAGCCTGTCAGCGCCGCCTGCAAACCGCCAGCCAGACCGGCCGCCACGGCGGCCAACACGAAAGCGGCGGTGCGTACCGGCAGCGCGCCTATCCCGACACCGCGCGCCGCCGCCGGCGCCGAGGCAATGGCCTGCATCGCCAGACCAAGCGGGCTCCGCGCGAAATAATGAAACCAGACGAGTGCCAGGACGCACAGGCCGCAGGCCAATAGCGCCGTGCCCCCGGTGCCGAACGGCGCTGGAATTCCGGTGAGGCCGCTGGAACCGCCGGTGAGATCGCGCCACTCGACCGAGACAGACTCGACGATGAAACCGAAGGCGATGGTCACCATGGCCAGATAAGGACCCGTGACCCGAAGCGCGGGAATCGAGAGAACCGCCGATATCGCCGCGACCAGCAGCACCGCAAGCGGTAAAGCTTCCCAGAAGTTCAGCCCGGCCTTGGTCGTGAGAATTCCGACGCCATAGGCGCCGAGCGCCAGAAATCCGCCCTGACCGAGGGACACCTCACCGGCGAGGCCGAGCAGCACATTCAATCCGACGCCGACCAGAGCGGTCGTCGCCAGCGTTCCCAACAGATAGGCGTAGTAGCCGGGCGCGAGCAGGCAGATGGCGACGGCGGCGGCGCCGACCAGCACCGCTGATATCACGGCGACGATGGCTTTCATACACGCACCCTGGTCCGGCCACCGAACAATCCGGACGGCGCGAGCACAAGCGCTGCGATGACGGCAGAGAATGTGACGATCTGGGTGCTGCCGGAACCAAGCCAGGTCGTGGCGCAGGCTTCGACCAGACCATAGGCGAGGCCTGCGATCACGACACCCCAGGGATTGGTAAGACCACCAAGGATGGCCACGGCGAATGCCTTGATGCCGAACAACGTACCCATGTCATACGCAACGTTATACACCGGCGCGATCAGTATGCCACCGATCCCGGCAAGAAGCGCGGCCGCCGCGTAGGTGAGCGCGATGAGCAATGTCACGTCGATGCTCATGAGCCGCGCGGCATCCGGGTTCTCGACCGCCGCCCGCAGCTTCAGCCCGAGCCCTGTGCGGTGCATCCCAAGATGCACCAGCAGCGCCAGCCCCAATCCGACCAAGGGAACCACGACCTGCAACGGAAAGATGCCGATATTGCCGATGACCCAGGGATCATCCGCCAACGATGACGGAAGCGCGCGCGGCTCCTTGC
The DNA here is from genome assembly GCA_963753875.1 of uncultured Alphaproteobacteria bacterium. Lineage (GTDB taxonomy): Bacteria > Pseudomonadota > Alphaproteobacteria > Rhizobiales > Xanthobacteraceae > Bradyrhizobium. Next base: position 152,292 of record CAVWDY010000024.1, read on the forward strand.
CGAACAGCACCATGACGACATTGTCGAGCACGATTCCAAGCGCCACCGTCGCCATCAGCCAGGAGTTCGTGCCGCGCGCGACGAACGGCCGGACCGCGATGCGTTCAACAATCAGGCCCCAGGCCGCGCAAGCCAGCAGCGCAGCGGGCACCGCGGCTACCATTGGCCAGCGCAGCCCGACCGCGAGCGCGTGGCAAATCACCGCCCCAAGCATCACCGACGACCCCTGCGCGAAGTTCACCGTGCCGGAGACGGCAAACGTCAAAGTGAAGCCAAGCGCGATGAGGCCGTAGATGCTGCCGAGACTGAGCCCCGAGACAAGTGCGGTCGCGAGCATGGTTTAGCCCGTGACGGGCTCGATCTGATCTCCGTTGTAACGGACCATGACGTAGTCATTTTCATTCAAGGCGTCATGGTTCGCATCGGTGAAGGGCTTGGTGTAGTTCTTGATCAGCCCCTGATAGCTCTCGATGCCCAGAAATCCCTCGCGCAGTTTGGGGCCCTCGGTCGAACCTGCCTTGGCAAGCGCGAGCGCGGTCAGCTGCATCGCGTCGTAAGCGTTGGCAACGCCAACCGGCGGAGTAACGTCACCGGGCCCCTTGATATCGGGATATTTCTTCATCAGCGCCGCCAGCACACGCTTGCCGACATCGTTTTGCGGTCCGAAGAAACTGTAGGTCTGGACGAAATGCACCTTCCCCGCCCAGGATCCCGCCAGCTCGGGGAAGCGGCCGCCCGAGATCCCCCAATGCGAGACGACCGGCACCGTCCAGGCCGAGCGCTGCAATGATTTGATGACCTGCGCCCCCGGCGCTGCGTTGCCGACCAGGATGATCGTGTCCGCGCCGGCCTCGCGCAGTCGCTGCAGCTGTGGCGTCATATCGGCGTCCTTGTCGTCGAATTTTTCCGCGCCCGCGAGCTTGATGCCGGCGGCTTCCGCCGCCGCGGTCAGGCCAGCGAGATTGGATTCGCCCCAGCCGTTATTGACCAACATCAGCCCCGGCTTTTTCGCACCGAATTTCGTCGTGGCGTATTTCATCAAGGCGCGGTCGACCAGGACGTCCACCGCAGAGACGCGGAAGACGAAGTTCGGATTGGCGCCGTTGCGGGTAATATTTGTCGCGGCAGCCCATACGCCCATGAAGGGCACCTGCGCCGCATTCACCAGCGGCACGATCGCCAGCGATACCGGACTATCGATGCCGCCAAAGAGAATGGCGACCCCCTCCTTGTCGATCAATTCCCGCGCCGCGGTCTGACCCTTGGCCGGGTTCGACTCGTCATCGCGGCGGACCAGTTCGAGCATTCGGCCACCGAGCACGCCGCCCTTCGCGTTGATCTCGTCGATCGCGATGGTGAGCCCGCGGGTGATCCCCTCGCCCGACTTCGCGGACGCTCCGGAAAGCGCCGCAACCAAACCTATCTTGACCGGCTCCGCCGCCATCGCGGGGCGGCCGGCGAGGCTTCCCAATGCGATCCCGGCAGGAAGAACAAGAGCCTGGCGGCGCGTCAGATTTGTCGGCATTTGAGAAACTCCCTTGAAATTTCATTTCGTAGGACTGTTCTGCTGGCTCGGGCCAGCTGCGTTGTCGCGGCGTATGCCAAGAGCACCGTGCTCTCTACGCCCAAGTCCAATTCAAAATCAAGCAAACGGCATGCCACAACCGCGGAAATCACAACGGCACTCTGGATTGCGATTGCACATTTGCTTCGCCCTGCCCGCTACGTTTCCGGGGTTTCCACTGCGCGGACAAACCCGCAGGCTTAATTCATTTGCACACATTCATTTGTATACAAATAAATAATCCAGCTTGATCCGGGCGTCAAGGCACGCGCAAGATGCCGGTATGTGCCGCGAACACATTGAACAAAAAGGAAAAACCGATGGCCCTCGATGAACCCCAGGCAGCCGGTCCGACCAAGCTCGTGATCCGCAATATCGGGCTGGTGCTCTCGGGCGCCCTGGAGAAGCCGATCCTGGATGCCGACACGATCGTTGCCGTCAACGGCAAGATCACCGCCATCGGCCGCGCCAAGGATGTCGATAGCGAAGGCGCCACCACCATCGTCGACGCCAACGGCACGACGGTGGCGCCCGGCCTGATCGACAGCCATGTGCATCCCGTTGCCGGCGACTGGACGCCGCGGCAAAACCAGATCGGATGGATCGACAGTTTTTTGCATGGCGGCGTCACCACCATGATTTCGGCGGGCGAAGTCCACATGCCGGGCCGGCCGCGCGACGTCGTCGGGCTGAAAGCGATGGCGATCTTCGCGCAGCGCGCGTTCTGGACGCTTCGCCCCGGCGGCGTGAAGGTTCATGCCGGCGCACCCGTGATCGAATGCGAAATGGTCGAGGACGATTTCAAGGAATTGGCGGCAGCCGGCGTCAAACTGCTCGGCGAAGTCGGGCTTGGCGGCGTCAAGGACGGACCGACCGCGCGCAAGATGGTGGGATGGGCGCGCAAATATGGCATCCAGAGCACGATCCACACCGGCGGCCCGTCGATTCCCGGCTCCGGCCTGATCGACAAGGACGTCGTGCTGGAAGCCGACACCGACGTGATCGGTCACATCAACGGTGGTCACACGGCGCTGCCCGACGACCAGATCCGGTGTATCTGCGAGGGCTGCAAGCGCGGCCTGGAGCTGGTCCACAACGGCAACGAACGCTCGGCACTTTACACATTGCGCGTCGCGCGCGAGATGGGCGACCTCAACCGCGTCATCCTCGGCACCGATGCGCCCGCCGGCTCCGGCGTGCAGCCGCTCGGCATTCTGCGCATGGTGTCGCTGTTATCGTCGCTCGGCGAGGTCCCTGCGGAAATCGCGTTTTGCTTTGCGACCGGCAACACCGCCCGGATGCGCGCGCTGGACTGCGGCTTGATCGAAGTCGGGCGTTCGGCTGACTTCGTCATCATGGACAAGGCGCAACATTCCGCCGGCAAGAACATCCTCGACAGCGTGCGGCTCGGCGATCTCCCCGGCATCGGCATGACCATCATCGACGGCATCGTGCGCACACAGCGCAGCCGCAACACGCCGCCTGCGACGAACGTGCCGCAGATTGTCGGGCACTGATTGCTTTCGCGAGCGACGACGAGTGAGAGGGGGCGCGGTCGCACGCAATGAATTCCTGCAATTGTCAAACAGCCAAGACGCAAGACGTCCTTAAGCCGTCATTGCGAACAAAGCCAAGCAATACCGGCTTCGTCATTCCGGGATGGTCCGAAGGACCAGACCTCGGATGTGCAATTGCACATCGTAGTTCGATGCTTCGCATCGCCCCGGAATGACAGCGTTCTAACTCCAAACACGCATCCGCATTCCCGCGGCGCGATGCGCCCGAGCTGTGCGAGACTGCTTCGCCCAAACAGAGGGCAGGAGATATAGATTTGATTTGGGTGTTCGACGAAGCGGAATTTTTTTGCAACGGGGGCTGGACAGGCGGATCGGTAAACTACCCGACGGGCAAATCAGCCGACCTGCCGGCCCGGCATCAACGACGGCCGGAACGTGGCCACGACTTCGCTATCGGATTCGCCGACCAAGCCTATCGTGTCTCTGTTCGTGCCTCGGGCGCGCGAAATGAGCTGGGAAGTTGCGTCGTCAGCCTACGACGACTTCACTGATCTGGATGACCGGGGACTGGTCGGTATAGTTTGGGATGTCTGCCATGATCTCCTTGGCATGAGGCCCAAAACCGGCCTGGAATGCCTCGATCGAGTCGCAGAAGATATGACACATTCCAACATACGTCGCGGAAGCGCCGGGTGCGCCACCCGCAAGGCCCATGTCCACAGTGTAGTACTTGCAAGCATCACCCATGCGAGCTTTCACGAGCGGCATATGCTTGTCTCGATAGTACTCGTGGTTGAAGCGCGCGCCAGGCGTATTGGGATACATAACACTTACCTTGATCATGGCGTGCTCCCTGGTCTGACATTCGCCGGTTAACCTCCGGCGTTAATCCGAACTCTGCGTCAGTTTTGCGGATACTGCAAGGGTCAACCGATCAGCGCGAAAGCCCCCAGTTGCCGAACGAGGCGCCCGGCTTGATCGGCGTCTTGTCGCCTTCTTCCTTGAACGCGAAGGTGAGGCCGGCGCGGATCTCGTTCACCGGGTGTCCATTGACCAGCGCATATCGAAACGCGGCATCGAGGCTAAGATCGTGCTCAACCTGCCAGATGGCCCCGATGAGAACCGAACGGCTTTCGGCCTGCGTCCATACCTTGTCGTAGAACATCTCCATGACCGGACGAACTTTCCAAGTCGAGGGCCCTTCGAGGATGACATCGAGGAATGCCTCGCCATGCTGATCGCGGGTGAGGTTGGCCTCGACGTTGAAATGCGCGGTCCCCCAGTCCCACCGCTCCGACACGATGCCGACCCAACTAAACCCCACCCCGGGATCGGCATTGATGCCGGGCAGCAGCGGTCCGAATTCCGTCGCGATGCTTATGCCGGATTGGCCTTGGAGAACCCCCGGCTGGATCACGTATTTGAGGAACGCGCCGGTGGCCGCGAGACTGGCCGGGCCGCTTGGAGAAATCGGGGTCAGCATCTGGGTCTGCAAAACGGCTTCCCAGCGATCGGCGAAGCCGTAATTGAAGACCACCCCTGGTGTAATCAAGGCCGATTGCGATCCTGTCTGTAGTCGACCAACCGGTTCCAGTTCTATCTCGACTTCATTCAGAGCGGCCACACCCGCATCGGTACCATCGAAAGGCCGATAGGCGGCGGCCGGCCAGGCGAACAGGCAAATCACCGCCGCCGCTGCCCGGCCAATTCCGACCAAGAGGGCATGTAAAGCCCGGATGCGATTTTGCTTTGAGGCCGTCTTCACCGCGACATCCGCCAGGGCGAACGATCCGGCCAAGACTCCAGTGCCGCCTTTGCCCAATCGGTGGATTTGTCCGTGTGGCAGACGTTGCAAGCATTTGGAATTTTCAACGCGTCCGTATCGCCTGGCGTGACGAAGTGAAAGGTATGACTTCGAACATTCTGGTCGGCGATCGTCTGTTCGATTTTCGGCATATGACACGCGATGCACTCGCTGCCAGGGCTACCCGTTTTATGATGCGTGTGTTGTTCGATGGTGGCCGCGTGCGGCCCGGCTTGCGAGTTCGGGCCATGACAGTCGAGGCACAGCGAGTTGCCGGGCTTGCGCACCATGGCGACGTTTTCGCTGCCATGTGGATCGTGGCAACTGAAGCAGGTGACGCCGCGCGCATACATCAGACTGTCGACGAAGTCGTTCCCCTGCATCCGGTTCTTGTGGCCGGTTCCGTCCGGGAAGTGAGTGAAGGTGGTTTCGCCTAGCTTGTGCTCTTCGAGCTTCCAGTAGTCAGCAAGGTTCTTGCCGACGTCGAAGCCCACCGGCCAATCGTAATACTTTCCCTGGATTGGGTTCGTGAGAGGCTGGCCCTGGGAGTGGCATTGGATGCAGGTGTCGTTGGCGTGAACGTAGTCGAAGCGGGCTGGATTAAGAATGTTATCGCGCGCCGGCTTCCCCGCATGCGCCTCGCCCGGGCCGTGACACTTTTCGCACCCGACGTTCCATTCCGTCACGGTCTTGGAGGTTATATCGAAGTTGACCGAATGGCAGCCATCACATAGCGGACCCGTCGGGCGCTGGAAATTGTCCGGCGGATAAAGCGTCGCCCACCAGTCACTGCCATTGGCGACAAAATAACGCCGCCAGATCTTGTGTGCGACGTCCCATTGGGCGGGGAACACGAAATAGTCGTCCCCGACCTTCTTGAAGTATCGCTGCTTCCATCGGCTGCCATAGACCAGCGCGACATCGTCCTTGTTGAAAGTCAGCAGCGGATCGGGTTTTGAAAAGTCCGGGATGATGGCGTCGGGATGTTCCCTGGGGTCACGCACCACATTCGCCATGCGCGTCTTGCTCCAGCGCGCATATACACTCTCGTGACAGCTCTTGCACGCGGCCGATCCGACGTAGTGTGGCTGGGCTGGCGGCGCGACCGGCGCGGCGTCCACCGCGCCGGGTGTCAGCTGCGCGACCCCGGGAAGGTTCCGGATATACGCCACGAGCTGCCAGATTTGATGATCCGGAAGATTCCAGGCGGGCATGCCGGTGTTACGAATGCCGTGGCGGATATGGTAGAAAAGCTCACCGTCCGGCGTTGCCTTGATGGCGGCGGAGACCAGCGCGGGCGGGCGCGGATATTCGCCGGCACCGATGCTGGTTTTCCCGCTGCCGTCATAGGCATGGCAGACCTCGCACTTCTCGCGGTAGAGTTCTCGCCCTGCCGCGACGTCGGCGGGATCAGTTCTCACCGGATTGACGCTCTTCTTTGCGACGTCCGGGACACTCCGGTGCAACAACCAGGTCGCGATAATCGTTTCGGCCGCAGGCGGTTCGTTCCGGGCGCTCGACAGACCGGGAACGAAGACGGCGTAGAGAGCGCCAAGGATTGCGGCGACCGCTACGACGGCGAAAATACACCAGACGAGGATTTTTCTTGCGGTGATTTGTTTGAGCGCTGACATACTGCGTCCTTGGTGATCCCGGACGCAATTCTTCAGCATGTCGCCTCATGGGGAGATCGCAATCCCCACGTCGGATAAGTTAGCTAGCTGGGACGGGCTGTCAAGCACGCGGCCTTCACTTCTGAAGGCCCGCTCGAAACAGTTGCGGCACGGCCTCCAGATGATCGCGGCCTGCACATTCAGCGCAGCGAGGCTGAGTTTGGTTCCATAGGACGCCGCTGGCGAATCAGCCGACCGGCAGGGCTCTGACGCCACGAGCAAGTACACCAATCACCGCAGCTTACTCAGCAACGCCACCAGCGTCTCGCGCTCCCTCGCATCGAGCGGCGCCAGCGTCTCCCTGGTGATCGCAAGCGCGTTCGGCGCCACCCTCTCGGCCAATTGCTGGCCCGCGCGCGTCAGGCTGACGAGCAGACGCCGGCCGTCCTCGGGATCGGCGCTGGTTTCGGTCAGGCCGCGGGCGGTGAGCCGGTCGATCACGCCTTTGATGGTGGCGACATCCATCGCCGTCAGCCGCCCAAGCTGATTCTGCGAGCACGGTCCGGTCTCGGTGAGTTTGGCGAGTGCCGCCCATTGCGTCGGCGTCAGATTGGTTCCGATCTCGCGCGCGAAGATCGTGGCATGGCGCTGCCACACCTGGCGCAGGATGAAGCCGATCTGTTCTTCGAGGACGTAGGCCGGCCGCGAAGGTTTTAGGCTCCGTTTCGGCAAAACACTCCTGCTCATGCGTGTCCCCGCCCTTGTTTTATGCGCGCCGCTGGTCACAGCGCCAGATGCGCGTCGCGAATGTCCGGACGCGCATCGAGTTCGCCCATGGTGCCGGAAAAGCAGATGCGACCGCGCTCGACGATATAGGCGCGGTCCGATATCAGCCTTGCGAAATGCAGGTTTTGCTCGGAGACGAGTATGCTGACGCCTTCCTTTTTCATGGTTAGGATCGCGTCAACCATCTGCTCCACGATCTTCGGCGACAACCCTTCCGACGGTTCGTCGAGCAGCACCAGCGACGGGTTTCCCATCAAGGTCCGCGCGATCGTCAGCATTTGTTGCTCGCCGCCGCTCATGCGCCCGCCCATGCGACCCCGCATCTCGGCGAGGTTTGGAAACAGCGCGAACAGCCTGTCCCTGGTCCAGTGCGGCGCGTTCGGCCTCGCCGGCTGGCGGCCGACTTCCAGGTTCTCCTCGACCGTGAGATCCGTGAAGATGCGCCGCTCCTCCGGCACATAGCCGAGCCCGCCGCGCACGATCGCATGGGTCGGCTGGTCCGAGACGTCGTTGCCTTCGAACAGGATACGGCCGGTGCGCTGCGCGACCAGGCCGACGATCGAGCGGAAGGTTGTGGACTTGCCGGCGCCATTGCGCCCCAACAGCGCCACCACCTCGCCCTCCCCGACCTCGATCGCGATGTCGAACAGGATGTGAGCCGGGCCGTAATGGCTATTGAGATCGTGGACGGAAAGCTTCACGCTGGCGCTCCCTCCCGATGACGCGCGTCGTAGACAAGGCCCTCGCCGAGATAGATGGCGCGGACCTGCGGGTTGCGCCGGACTTGTTCGGGCGAGCCCTCGGCGATCAATGTGCCGCGGTTGAGCACCAGAATGCGGTTCGCGTGTTCGAACACCACGTCCATATCGTGCTCGGTGAAGAGAACGCCGATCGATTGCTCGCGGGCGATTCCAGCCGTGAGCCGCATCAGTTCGATCCGTTCGCGTGGCGCCATGCCGGCGGTCGGCTCGTCCATCAGAAGCAGCCTCGGTTGATTGGCGAGCGCGATGGCGAGTTCGAGCCGCTTGAGATCGCCATAGGCGAGTTCGCCGCACGGACGCTCCGCATAACCGCCCATGCCAACCAGCTCAAGCAGGCGGTCAGCTTCAGCCCGCGCATATCGCGGCGTTGAGCCTAAGAGATTGAACAGCTTTCTTCCATACGAGACCAACGCGACCTGGACGTTCTCGCGCACCGTCATGGTCGGGAACGTCGCCGTGATCTGGAAGGTGCGGCCGACGCCGAGCCGCCAGATCTCCCGCGGCCTCTTGCCGGCGGTGTCCTGGCCGAGCAGATTGACCCGGCCGGCATCGGGAATGCTCTGGCCGTTGAGCATGTCGAAGCAGGTGCTTTTTCCCGCGCCGTTGGGGCCGATCAGCGCGAGGATTTCACCGGCGTTCAGTGCAAACGACACGCCGCGCACGGCATGCACCCCGCCATAGGATTTGCTCAGGCCTTCGACCGACAACAATGGTTGCGCAATGCTCATTCGGCGGTCTCGATTCCTGACGCGAGCAACGCGGACTTCGGTGACGTTGGCGGACGGCGATGCCTGATCGTTTCCAGCATCCCGACAATGCCCTTCGGGAACGCCACCACGATCAAGACAATGATGCCGCCTAGCACCAACTTTGACAGGTCGGTCTGGCTGACCAGCCAGATGCTGAGCGCCTTGTAGACGATGGCGCCGACGATCGCGCCGGAGACGGTTTCGACGCCGCCCAGCAACACCATGACCAGCGCATCGACCGAGAGCGAGATGCCGAGGCTATCGGGAAACACGCTGCCCTTCAGATATGCAAACAACGCGCCGGCGACGCCGGCGACGGTGCCTGCGATCACGAAGGCGGTCCACTGCACCCGCTTGCCGTCGATGCCGATCGCCTCCCCGCGTAGCGGCGAGTCGCGCGTTGCCCGCAGCGCGAAGCCAAAGGGCGAGAACACCATGATCCGAAGCAATGCGACCGCGAGCGCGGCGACGGCGATCGAAAGCCAGTAAAAATGCGCCGGGCTTGCCGCCCAGCTTTCCGGCCAGACGCCGAGGATGCCGTTGTCGCCGCCCGTCACCGCGACCCACTGGAACGCGATCGACCAGACGATCTGCGCGAACGCCAGCGTCAGCATCGCGAAATAAACACCGGACAACTGAACCGCGAAGAATCCAAATACCGCCGCGCCAACCAGTCCGAGCAGCGGACCGAGCAATAGTGACAAAATCATCGGCAGGCCGGCGAGCTTGGCGAGGAATGCGACGCCGTAGGCGCCGAGCCCGAAATAGGCCGCGTGGCCGAACGAGGCGAGCCCGCCGACCGACATCAGGAAATGCAGGCTCGCAGCGAAGATCACGAAGATCGCAATTTCCGAGCCGACCGTGAGCGCATAATTGCCGCCGATCAGCGGCAGCGCCGCCGCCAGCGCCAGCGCCACAATCGCAGCAAGGCGTTCGTTCGAAGTCAGCGGCCGCCACGGATTGACGGTCAGTCCCGGCGTGCGACGCGCGGGAGCCTCCTGCTTTCCGAACAAGCCCCATGGCCGCACGATCAGCACGGCGGCCATCACCAAAAACACCAGGATGATGGATATCTTGGGAAAGATCAGGATTCCGAACGCGTTCAATTCCGAAACCAGCACCGCTGCGACGAACGCGCCGATGATGCTGCCGAGGCCGCCGATCACCACGACGACGAACACATCGACGATGATCCGCAGGTCCATGGCGTGATGCACCGCATCGCGCGGAATCTGCAACGCGCCGCCAAATGCCGCGAGAAAAACCCCGACCGCGAACACGCTGGTAAACAGCCATTTTTGATTGACGCCGAGCGCGGCCACCATGTCGCGATCCTGCGTCGCGGCACGGACCAGCACACCCCACCGCGTGCGCTGGAACAAGAGCCACAACAGCCCGAGCACCAGCGGACCGAGCGCGATCAGAAAGAGGTCGTAGGAGGGAATATTCTGGCCGAAGAAATCAACCGCGCCCTTGAATCCCGGAGCACGGCGCCCCAGCAGATCGCTCGGGCCCCAGATCAAGACCACGAGATCCTCGACCATGAGAGTAAGACCGAACGTGGCCAGCAGCTGAAACAGTTCGGGCGCATGATAGATTCGCCGCAGCAGCACCATCTCGACCAGCACGCCGACCAAAGCGACGATCAGCGCGGCGGCAACAATGCCGCCCCAAAATCCGATGGCGCCGGAAAATCGCTCGGTCAGCGTGAACGCCACATAAGCGCCGAGCATGTAGAACGCGCCATGGGCGAAATTGACGATCCGCGTCACGCCGAAGATGATCGACAGGCCCGACGCGACAAGAAACAGCGACGCCGCGCTGGCAAGTCCGGTCAGAAACTGGACGAAGTAAAAAGCCATTTATGGTCCGCGTTAGCGTTAGGTTCACCTCTCTCCGCTCGCGGGGAGAGGTCGAAATTCGCTCAGCGAATTTCGGGTGAGGGAGACTGGCCGCGCATTCGGTGCCTGCGGAGAGTCGCCCCCTCCCGCAGCGAACGCCGATTTCTCCCCTCCCCCCGCGCGCGCAGCGCGTGGCGGGGAGGGGTCGGGGGTGGGGGGTGCTTCAGCGTGCTCAACATCAGCATGGGTACCCGCGGAGCCACCCCCCACCCCCGACCCCTCCCCACCGCTGCGCGGGGGGAGGGGAGAAGAACGCACTGGAGCTGCGGAGAGAAAGCTGCATCGAAACAGACGGCTCCATCATATGCGATAACCCTGCCGCTTACGGGGAGAGGGAGAAGAAAGTCCGCGCTTCGTGGCGGCGAGCCTCACTCCTTCGGGCGCATTTTTGCGACTTCGGCATCGCTCGGAAGATAGTCCGAACCCTTGCGATAGACCGAATCCACCATCACGCCCTTGCCGTCCTTCAGCGCGGTCTTGCCGACGAACGCGCCCAGCGTCGACTGATGATCGATCTTGCGGAAGACGATCCCGCCGAACGGTGACGATACCGACAATCCCTCGGCCGCCGCGATCAGCTTCTCCGGATCGGTGGAGTTGGCCTTGGCGAGGATCGCGGCCGCGGACTTGATGGTCTGATAGCCGACGATCGAACCGAGCCTCGGATAATCGTTGTACCTGGCCTGATAGGCCTTCAGGAAGGCATCATGTTCCGGCGTCTTGATGCTGGACCAGGGATAGCCGGTGACGATCCACCCCTCAGGCGTCTCATCCTTCAACGGATCGAGATATTCCGGCTCGCCGGTCAGGAAACTCACCACCGAACGATCCCTAAACAGGCCGCGGGTGTTGCCTTCGCGCACGAGTTTTACCAGATCGGCGCCGAAAGTGACGTTGAGAATGGCTTCCGGATTTGCGGCGGCGACAGCCTGCACCACCGGACCCGCGTCGATCTTGCCCTGCGGCGGCCACTGCTCCTCGACCCACTGGATATCGGGACGTTTTTCCGACATCAGCTTCTTGAACACCGCCACCGCCGACTGGCCATATTCGTAGTTCGGCGCAATCGTCGCCCAGCGCTTGGCCGGCAGCTTCGCCGCCGCCTCCACCAGCATGGCCGCCTGCATGTAGTTGGAAGGACGCAGGCGGAAGGTGTAGCGGTTGCCCTTGGCCCAGGTGATGGCGTCGGTCAGCGGTTCGGCGGCCAGGAAAAAGACTTTCTTCTGGTTGGCGAAGTCACTGACGGCAAGACCGATGTTGGACAGGAACGTCCCTGTCAGCATCGCCACGTTTTCGCTCGACACCAATTCGTTGGCGGCGGTCTGCGCGTCGGCCGGCTTGCCGCCGTCATCCTTGGAGACGACGACGAGTTTCTTGCCGTTGATGCCGCCGGCGGCGTTGATCTCTTCGACGGCGAGCTGCCAGCCCTTGCGATAGGGTTCGGTAAAGGCGGGCAGCAGCGAATAGCTGTTGATTTCGCCGATCTTGATTTCGCTCTGCGCCACAGCGGTCTGCGCCAGACCGCCGAAGATAATGGCCAGGGTCGCACCCAAGAGACGTTTGCTTCGTTGCATCCGAAAAACCTCCAATGTTGAAAAAACCAGCTATCGCAGACCGTCTTCGCCCTTTATTTCGGAAACTCTTAAACCGCCGACCCGCGGCAGCGGCCTGCCGCTGTCGGTGACGGCGACCGCGACCATGATTTCGTTGGCGCGCGGGGCGTCGTTGATCCGCACTTCCATGCCGTCGAAATGACTTCTGACGAACGCCGCGTCCTTGTGGCCGAGCGGAATATCCAGCGTCGTGCCCGGCCCGCTTCGCTTCTTCGACGACGGAATCAGCGCCGCGCCCTTGCCGAGCACCTTGCGCACCGGCGCGCCCATCTTCGGATGCAGGATGGCGGCGGCGTGTTCGAGTTCTCCGTTTTCGCCCACCGCCGCCGCCTTGCCGTAACTTTGCGCCTTCGAGCCTTCGATTCCCAGGGCCGCCACCGCCCGTTTTGCGAGCAGTTCGCCCAACTCCTCGCCGATGGCGACCAAGGTGCTAAGATCTTCCACATATTGGCCGGCGAACGGGTTTTCAATCACGGCGATGGCCGCTGCGCGGCGGGTTGGCGGTGTGACGCTTTGCCCCATCTCCATCAACGTCTCCTCGACGACCGTAACGATCTTGCGAATGATCGCGCTCATGGCTCCCCGCCTCGCTCTCGAATGGTGGTGACCATCAAACCCACCTCACGCATATATCGCACTTTCGGCCTCTTGCGGGAACGCCGCATGGCTCACGGTTGCACCGAAGCTTTTCAGCGCGACGGCGCGCGTTTGCCCTTGCAAATGCAGCGCCGCTCCGTCGATCAATCCGGCGGCGAGCAGCGCGCGCGCCTTGTCAGAGCCAGCTTCGAGGGCGGAAGTAATCTCGAACTCCTCCAATAGGCCGACGTCCCGCGTCACCAGTCGCGCGCCCAGATCGCTGTCGGGCTGCAGCTCTTCCGCCGGACAACGGACAATGGCGGGATGCAAGGGCAAATCCACCGCATTGGCGATGATGGTGGCGGCGGCGTCCGCCTGCGCAGCCGTCCGCGCCAGCACGGTCACCGCGTCGGCAATGCCGAACGAGAAGCTGCGTCCGTGACGTCCGCTGGTCGCAATACCTCGCGAGGGATCGCAGGCATGGATGACCATCGTTCGCATCAGACCGAATGGGTCTGGCCGATCCATCAGGCCGACCGTGAACTGCTCCCCATCAGCAAGATGCAGCGCGATGTCGCCGCCATTATTGACATAGGCGCGATCGAGCGATGCTTCCCGCAGCATCGCGCCGAGAATTTCCTCCGCCACGCTGCCGGCCACCGCCGCCATCGGGGTTATGAAATGATCGGCGGCATAGGGTGCTACCGCCTCCTGCATGCGGCGCGCGACCTCGCCTTTCAGCAAGCACTGTTCCGGGTCCGCCGCCCTGCGCAACGCCGGCAACTCGTCGCAGAGTTCATCCAAAAGACCGGTGAAGCGGCGCGCGGCAGCCTGATAGGCCGCGCGCAGATCTGCCTCGCTGCCGTGCGCCTCCACGATCAGGTCGATCGGGCCATCTTGCAGATGAAGCCGCCCGCCGTCCGCGAGCCACCCGATCTGCGGCAGTCGTTTCATGGGCGCGATCCCGGCAGCGGCTGCGGCGGGGTCATTTGACGGGTTTCGGTATTCGCCTTCAACGACGCCAGCGGACGGACATGGTCCATGTGGCCGCCCAGCGCCGCATAGTCCGACAGCCGGAGCGTAAACTCGATCGGCGCGACCAGCGCCGGCGTCGGGACATAGCCGAATGCGCCCGCCGGCAAACGCGTGACATCGACCATGAACGTAATGCCGCCCCCGGGCCAAACATAAACCGGTGCGCCGCCGCTCGTGACGCGCGTCAATGCGTCTTTCACCGAGCGCGTCAGGCGTACCGGATTGTCGGTGACGCCGGCCCGCAACGATCCGCCCGCCCCGCCCATGAAAAGCACCGTGCAAAGCGCGGGCTCGCAATTCTCCTGGATCCGCTCGACCGATAGTCTGAGGTCGGCCGGCATGGTTTTCTCGATCGGCTTGAGCGCCGCGTCGAGCTGATAATAGGCCGCGTGTTCACCGGTCGTGGACACCATCAACATGGTCATGCCGGGACGGGCGACCTTCGGATCGAATGGACCCAACACCGACAGCGGATCGGAAATCTTGGTGCCGCCCCAGCCGGTACCGGGCTCGGCGACCTGGAAATAGCGGCCCGGCGTCGAGCGCCGTCCCTTCATCTTGATCCCGGTGTCTGGAATATCCAGCAATTTGCCGGCCTGATGTTCGCTGAGGACGCCGGTGATGTGGTCATCGACGACGACGACTTCATCGACCTTGCCGTGCCATTGCTTGGCAAACATGCCGATCGTCGCCGAGCCGCAACCGACCCGCATCCGCTCCTCGGCGACGCCGTTGACGATCGGGGGATAGCCGGCCTGCACAACGACGCTGGCGCCGCCGTCGATCGTAAGCTCGACCGGCTTGCGGTTGCTCAAATCCATCAGCGCGTCGCAGGTGACGCGCCCTTCCTTCTTCGAGCCGCCGGTCAGGTGGTGCACGCCGCCCAGCGACAGCATCTGCGAGCCGTACTCGCTGGTGGTGACGTGACCTACGGCCTCGCCCTGCACCCGGACCGTCGCCGCCTCGGGACCGAGGTATCGATCGGTGTCGATCTTCACCTTGACGCCGCAATAGCTGAAGATGCCCTCGGTCACCACGGTGACCATATCGACGCCGTCGATCTGCGAGGACACGATGAAAGGCGCAGGCTTGTAGTCGGGATAGGTCGTGCCGGCGCCAATGGCGGTGACGAATACGTCCGGCTCGTGGACGATCTTTCCGTCCCAGTCGCCGCCGGCCTGGAACGGCACCAGCCGTCCGCCGTGAGACACCGTCCGCTCCAAAAGAATATGCGGATCGACGCGCACCAACTGGCCATCGTGATTGGCGTAACGGTCGCAGGCGCCGGCCGCGCCCGGCTTGATGTAGCACATCACCGGGCAAGCATCGCAGCGGATCCTGTCGGCGGCAGCAGCGGTCGCATCAGTCAGCATGAACAAGCTCTCGAAGCCGGCGTCAAACTGTCGAACGTTGCAAACATGCGTGGCGGCGCAGTCGGCCGGCGTCGAGAGTTCGCATCATTCGCCGCCGGGCATTTTGTTCGTATACGAACGATGTTGCGCGCGCCGCGAAAACCTGTCAAGCGCCGTTCGAAGCGAAAAACGCCCTTGCCGAATAAAACCCCAGTTGCTTGGCTTCGCTGTTCATAAACCGGGCAACGGGTTGGGCCAGCGGAACGGCAGGCTTGCACGTTTGTATACAAACGGTATCCTCGCAAGCATCTAAAGCAAGGCGTTTAAGCGATGTTTTGCGAGTTGCAATCATCTCGCCGGAACCCATGAGCATGACGCAGCCCACGATCCGCCTGACTGTCAACGGCAGGATCCATGAGGTCGGCGCTGCCCCCGATACTGCGCTACTTTATGTGTTGCGCAACGATCTCGAATTGAACGGACCGAAATATGGCTGCGGGCTCGGCGAATGCGGCGCCTGCGCGGTGCTGATCGACGGCCTCGCCGCCCGCTCCTGCGTGATCCCGATCAGCGGTTGCGTCGACCGCGAAATCCTCACCCTCGAGGGGCTCGGCTCGCGCAGCGATCCCGATCCCGTGCAGGATGCCTTCATCAGGGAACAGGCCGCGCAATGCGGCTACTGCCTCAACGGCATGATCATGACGACGAAGGCTTTATTGATGCGTAACCCAAAACCCTCCGAGGCCGAGGTCTTTGAGGCGCTGCGCTACAATCTTTGCCGCTGCGGTGCGCATATCGAAATCGTCCGCGCCGTGATGCGGGCGGCGGGCCATGCCGCCGAGGCGCGGGACTGATGGCCACGCCGGGCTTTCCAGAAAATCGTGAGCTTCGGCCCGGATCCTTGTCGATCGTGCGCCAGGCGAATTCCGGCGCGGAAGCTTCATTCGAAACCTTCATCACGATAACGGCGAATGGTTCAGTCACAGCCTTCAACGGGCATGTCGACTTGGGCACGGGCATCCAGACGGCGCTCGGACAGATCGTCGCCGAAGAACTCGACGTGTCCTTTGCCCGTGTCGTTGTGGTGCTGGGCGATACCTCGCGCGTTCCCAATCAGGGCGCGACCATCGCCAGCGAGACCATCCAGGTATCGGCCGTGCCGCTTCGCCAAGCCGCCGCCCAGGCGCGGCATTTCCTGCTGGCACGGGCGGCGGAACGGCTTGAACTGCCCGTCGATGATCTCACGGTCGAGGACGGCCTGATCCGCGGACATAACCGCAGCGTCAGCTACGGCGAATTGATCGGCGAGGCGACCATCCGCCTTGAACTGGCCAACGAGGTTCAGGTCAAGGCCACTGATACCTACAGCATCGTCGGTCAGTCGGTGCCGCGCACCGACCTTCCGGCCAAGGCAACTGGCGAGCTTGTGTTTGTTCATGACGTGCGCGTGCCCGGCATGCTCCACGGCCGCGTCGTGCGCCCGCCCTATGCCGGCGTCGACGCCGGTGCTTTTGTCGGCACCAGTCTCATTGACGTCGATGAAACCTCGGTGCGCGATATTCCGGGGCTCGTTGCCGTCGTGAGAATCCATGACTTCGTCGGCGTCGTCACTGAGCGCGAGGAAAACGCGGTCAAGGCGGCGGCGCAACTCAAACTGACCTGGAAGCCTGTGCCAGCGCTCCCCGATCTCAGGGACGTCGAGACGGCGTTGCGCGCCAATCCTTCGACGCCGAGGACCCTGATCGACAAGGGCGACGTCGACGCTGCTCTCTCCGCCGCGACAAAGCCGATGCAGCGCACCTATATCTGGCCCTACCAGATGCACGCTTCGATCGGGCCGTCCTGCGCCGTTGCAGACTTTCGGGACGGCCATATTCGGGTGTGGTCCGGCACCCAAAATCCTCACATGCTGCGCGCCGATCTCGCGCTCTTGCTGCGGCGAGCGGAAGCCGAAATCGAGGTGATCCGGATGGAGGCGGCCGGCTGCTACGGCCGCAACTGCGCCGACGATGTCTCCGCCGACGCGGTGCTGCTGTCGCGCGCGGTCGGCCGTCCGGTCCGCGTGCAATTGACCCGCGAGCAGGAGCATGCCTGGGAGCCTAAAGGCACCGCGCAGCTGATGGACGTCAAGGGCGGATTGAACGCCGATGGCAGCGTTGCCGCTTACGATTTTGCAACCCGCTACCCTTCCAACGGCGCGCCCACCTTGGCGCTGCTGCTGACGGGCGCGATTGCGCCGATCGCCGATGTATCCGAGATGGGCGACCGCACGGCGATCCCGCCTTATGACTATGACAACCTGCGCGTGGTGGCGCACGACATGCCGCCGATCGTGCGCGCATCCTGGTTGCGCGGCGTGTCGGCGCTGCCGAACACTTTTGCGCACGAATCCTATATCGACGAACTCGCGACCGAAGCCGGCGCCGATCCGATTCAATTTCGCCTGCGCTATCTCCGGGATTCCCGCGCGATCGATCTTGTGAATGCCGTCGCCGAGCGCGCCGGCTGGAAGCCACGCCCGCTCCGGCAAGAGCCGGTCGCCGAAGGCGATATCGTGCGCGGACGCGGCTTTGCCTACGCGCTGTATGTCCACAGCAAGTTTCCGGGCTACGGCGCAGCCTGGTCGGCCTGGATCGCCGACGTCGCCGTGAACAAGGCGACCGGCGATGTCAGCGTGACGCGAGTAGTCGCGGGGCAGGATTCCGGGTTGATGATCAACCCGGACGGCGTTCGTCACCAGATCCAGGGTAACGTCATCCAGTCGACCAGCCGCGCGCTGATGGAAGAGGTGTCGTTCAGTCGTAACGCGGTGACGAGCCGCGAATGGGGCGCCTACCCCATCATCAAATTTCCGGACATTCCAAAGATCGATGTCTTGATGCTGCCGCGACAGGATCAGCCGCCGCTCGGCGTCGGCGAGTCCGCATCTGTCCCGAGCGCGGCCGCGATCGCCAACGCCATCTTCGACGCGACCGGCGTGCGTTTTCGTGAATTGCCGTTCACGCCGGAACGCATTCTCAGGGGATTGCGCGGCGAAGAGCACCCATCACCAAGCGCATTGCCGTTAGCGCCACCGAAGCCTTCGGCCTCAACCGACAAGTGGCACGATCCGTTTGCCGTGCGCCGCGGTGCGGTTGCGACCATGGCCGCCCTGGTTGCCGCTGGCATCGGCATCGCGGCGGCCGCGCTGCCGTGGCGATCGATCGCGCCGATCGCGCGGCCGAATGCGTCGGTATTCTCTTTGGCCACCATCGAACGCGGCCGGCAACTCGCTGCGCTCGGCGACTGCGCGGTCTGCCACACGGATATCAACGGCACCGTCAACGCCGGCGGCCGGGCGATCGAGACGCCGTTCGGCGCGATCTACAGCACCAACATCACGCCCGATGTCGAGACCGGGATCGGCGCGTGGTCCTATCCCGCCTTCGAGCGCGCCATGCGCGAGGGCATCCATCGCGACGGCCGGCAGCTCTATCCGGCGTTTCCCTATACGCATTTCGCCAAGACGACGGATGCCGATATGCAGGCGCTCTACGCCTATCTGATGGCGCAGGCGCCGGTGCGCGCCGATAACCGCGCGCCGGCCCTTGCTTTTCCGTTCAATTGGCGTCCGCTGATGGCGGGATGGAACGCGCTGTTCCACCGCGGCGAGGCATTCGCGCCCGATGCCACCAAGTCCGCCCTCTGGAATCGCGGCGCCTATCTGGTGGAAGGCCTCGGCCATTGCGGCGCCTGCCATTCGCCGCGCAATGCACTCGGCGCGGAAAAGGCCAACGCCTATCTGGCCGGCGGGTTTGCGGAGGGCTGGGAAGCCCCGCCGCTGACATCACTTTCGCACGCGCCTGTTCCCTGGAACGAGGATGAACTGTTCGCCTATCTGCGGTCAGGTGAATCCCGATACCATGGTGTCGCTGCCGGTCCGATGGCGCCTGTGGTGAAAGAACTCAACGCCCTTCCCGACGAAGATATTCGCGCCATGGCCATCTATCTCAGCTCCTTCAACGAAACCGCGATCAGCAAACCGAAACAGGACGCGCTCGCCGCCAGGCTTGAAAGCCTGACCGGCGCAAGGGCCGCTTCGGGCTCCGGTGTTGGCCTGCGCCTTTATGAAGGCGCCTGCGCCGTTTGCCATCAGGTCGGCGGCCCGCCTTTGTTCGGCAGCCGGCCGTCGCTGGCGCTGAACAGCAATTTGCACGCCACTGTGCCCGACAACCTGATTCAGGTGGTCCTGCACGGCATCGCCTCGCCGGTGTCGAGCGATCTCGGCTATATGCCGGCCTTCGAGGACAGCATGACCGACGACCAGCTCGCCGAGCTCGTCGCCTACCTCCGCCGGCAATTCGCCCCCGAAAAGCCCGCCTGGACCGGCGTGCAGGCGGCGATAAGCCGCATCAGACAAGGGATTTCGCGCTGACCTGCTATGCTGGGCCGTGAAAGCCACTGGTTGCAGGGCCTCGGGCGGGATAGAATGCAATATGGCAGTCACAGATATTGCAAGCAGGACCTACAATCACGGCTGGCGGCTCGACCCGATCGTGCGCAGCCTGCTCGATACCGACTTTTACAAGCTGCTGATGCTGCAGATGATCCGGGAATTCTACCCGGACCAGCGCGTCACCTTTTCGGTCATCAACCGCAGCAAGCAGGTGCGTCTTGCCGAAGTGATCGACGAGGGCGAGCTTCGCGCCCAGCTCGATCACGCCCGCACGATCCGGTTCAGCAAGAAGGAGTTGATCTGGCTGGCCGGTAATACGTTCTACGGCAAGACCCAGATGTTTTCGCCCGACTTCATCAACTGGCTCTCGACATTCCGCCTTCCTGAATACGAGCTTAAAAAGGTCGACGGCCAGTATGAATTGAATTTCTACGGGCCATGGACGCATACCACGATGTGGGAGATTCCCGCGCTCGCCATTGTCAATGAATTGCGCTCGCGCCAGGTAATGAAAGGTCAGGGTCGGTTTGCGCTCGACGTTCTCTATGCCCGCGCCAAGGCCAAGCTGTGGGCAAAAGTCGAGCGCCTGCGCAAACTGGAGGGCTTGCGTCTTTCCGATTTCGGGACGCGCCGCCGCCATGGCCACCTGTGGCAGCGCTGGTGCGTCGAGGCCGTCAAGGAAGGCTTGGGGCCGGCCTTTACAGGTACCTCGAATGTGCTGCTGGCGATGGACAACGATCTGGAAGCGATCGGGACCAACGCCCATGAATTGCCGATGGTGGCCGCGGCGCTGGCGAACGACGATACCGAGCTGCGCTGGGCGCCCTACCGCATCCTCGACCAATGGCGCCATACCTATGCGGGCAACCTCTTGATCGCCCTTCCCGATGCCTTCGGCACCAGGTCATTCCTGAGGGACGCACCGGAATGGGTCGCGGACTGGACCGGCTTTCGGCCTGACAGCGCGCCGCCGATCGCGGCGGGCGAAGAGATCATCAAATGGTGGAAGCAAAAGGGCCGCGATCCCAGGGAGAAGTTGCTGGTCTTCTCCGACGGCATGGATGTCGGATCGATCGAGGAGACCCACCATCACTTTGCCGGCCGTGTCCGCATCAGCTTCGGCTGGGGCACCAACCTGACCAACGATTTCGTTGGATGCGCGCCGGATGGCTCCGCCGATCTCGATCCGATTTCGCTGGTTTGCAAGGTGACGTCGGTCGACGGCCGGCCGGCCGTGAAGCTCTCGGATAATCCGGAAAAGTCGACCGGCAGCCCGCCCGAGCTTGACCGCTATCTTCGCGTCTTCGGCGACGCCGGGCGCGTTCGCACCGCGGTGCATGTCTGAAGCGTCCACAAAAAGCATCGACGGATGGCAGGCTGATAGTCTTACGGGACCGACCCCTGCCGCGAGGACGGCTTGCGCTCGATCGGGTGAATGTCGACGGCGCGCAACCGGCCCATCCGCAACACATCCATTTCGACCGTGCGTTCGATCCGGTCGCGGTCGAGAAGGCGGATCAGATCGTCAACGCCATTGATGTCGACGCCGTTCAGTCTGATCACGACATCGCCGGGCAATAATCCGGCCCGCGCCGCCGGTCCATCCGGCTCGATCTGAGCCAGCAACGCGCCCATCTTGTTCTCGACACCGGCGATCACCGCGTGCCTTCTCGGAATCGGCGCGGTCTGACCGGACACGCCGATATAGGCGCGCCTGACATAGCCGTGGCGGATGATCTCCGAGAGCACAAATTGCGCCGTATTGCTGGCGACCGCGAAACAAATGCCCTGCGCGCCGCTGATGATCGCGGTATTGATGCCGATCACCTCGGCCGACGACGACACCAGCGGTCCGCCGGAGTTGCCTGGGTTGAGCGCGGCGTCGGTCTGAATGACGTCCTCGACGGTCCGGCCACTGACGGAGCGGATCGAGCGGCCCAGCGCCGACACCACGCCCGCGGTAACGGTCAATTCAAAGCCGAGGGGATTGCCGATCGCCACCACAAGCTGGCCGCGGCGCAAATCTTGCGAATTGCCGAGCGAGGCATAACGCAAGTCCCGCGCACCGTCGGCGCGCAGTAGCGCGAGGTCGGTGTCGGGATCGACGCCGAGGACGCGGGCATCCGTGACAATACCCTCGATATCCCGAAGCCCGATCTGCCGCGACGATCCGACCACGTGGCTGTTGGTCAGCACGAGGCCATCCGGGGAGATCACGATTCCGGAGCCCAGCCCGCCGCGCTGCCGCGCGCCCGGCGCCTTTGAGCCGGTTTCAACACGAACCACCGCGGGACCGACACGGTCGGTCACGCCGATGACGGCGTTCGAATAGGCGTCGAGCAGGGCTTGATCGCTGACGGCGGCCGCCCGGCCAGCCGGCGGCGAGGTGTCATCATCTGACGTATCGTGCGTAAAATCCAGCATGGTGAATTCCTTCGGATGTCAGATGGCGGCTCCATCTCGCCCTCGCAAGAGATACGTTTTGGGCTATGATGGGAGGCGGAACTCGCGCGAATTGGCGCGCGCCGGGGAAAACCTGTTTGATGATTACAGTTTCGGAAGAGACAGCTGTCGATTACGAAATCACCGCCCGCATTGCGACCGAGGCGTTCGGATCGAAGGAAGTGGTTTTTTCCGCGCAGCGGATGAAATGGCTTTACGAGAGTGGTTTCGGTCAGGGCAGCGCGATCGTCGCCGTTTTCGAAGACGGCAAAAAGGTCGGCCAGATCGCCTTGCTTCACCAGAAGGTCTATCTGGACGGCAAGCCCGCCGCAGCAACCCAACTCGTCGACCTCTTCATCCTGCAAGCTTATCGCTCCCATCACCTGGTTCGCCGCATCTACAAGGAGGTCGAGCGCCTGTGCCAGGCCGGGGGGATCCGCCTGGTCCTCACATTGCCGAATGCGAACTCGGCGCTGCTCAATGAACGCTTTCTCAAAGTCCGGCCCTTTCTTTCATTGCAGGCGCGTATAGGGGTCAGTTTTTGGTGGCCACGCGCCTCAAAACTGAGATATTCCGGCCTCCTCAAGTCAATGAATGAGCCGGAAGCGATCGAATTACTTTCCGGCTTCGTCACCCCTGCAGCGGAGAATGGGCTGCACTGGAATGCCGAGACCTTGTTCGACCGCATGAACGATCCAACCCGCGACTATGCCGTCCATGCCACGGCGGATCTTCTCTTGATCTCATCGTCCCGCAAGACCAGGGGCATCAGGCACACCTTGCTCTGCGGCTTTTTCGCCCGACCGGACGCCGCGGTCGCATCGAGCGCGGTCCGCGAACTGATCCGCGCCGCATGCCGCTTCTGGAAACACCGGATTTTCGTCTATGCGGGAATCAACAACCGTCTTCCCAGACTTCCGGGAATTGTCCTACCCGCCCGGCTCCGGCCGCCGATACTGGTCCAGCTGCGTGATTTCGATACCGACGAGCCAGATCTGCAATTCGACCGCTTTCAACTGATCGACTCTGATTTTGTCTGATGTTGCGGTGTTGAGCGGCTGACACCGAGCGATTTGATGACGATCTTCACTGCACGCCGAGGTGTCGAAACAACAGCTCGGTCTGCCGCGTCAGCGCCGCGGCGTCGCCCTGGTGCACGACCTGACCGGTCTCCAGAACATAGACGCGGTCGGCAACCGCCAGCGCGCTATAAAGGTTTTGTTCGACCAGCAGGATCGAAAGGCCTTCGCGTTTGAGATCGAGCACGATCTCCTCGAGATGCTGCACCATGACGGGCGCAAGGCCCTCCGACGGCTCATCCATCAAGATCATTTGCGGGTCGATCATCAGCGCGCGGCCGACCGCGAGCATGCCGCGCTCGCCGCCGGACAATTGTCCGCCGCGGTGATGCCGCCGCTCGGCGAGCCGCGGGAAAATGCCGAATACGCGGTCCACGGTCCATCCCGTTTTGGCGCGCGGGCTTTTCAGCATCGTCAGATGTTCGGTCACCGTCAAAGACGGGAACAGCCGCCGGCCTTGCGGCACGATCGCGATTTTGCGCGCGGCGATGTCGTGCGGCCTTAAGCCCATCAGGCTCTCGCCACGCCATTTGATCGACCCCGACCGGATCTGCGGCGGTGTCAGCCCCATGATGGAACGAATGAGGGTCGTCTTGCCCATGCCGTTACGCCCGAGCACGGCCACGATCTCGCCGGCGCCGACGTCGAGCGAGACGCCGCGAACCACGTGCGCCTCGCCGTAGCCGCTGTGCAGGTCGCGAACCTCAAGCATGGCGCGGGCGCCCCAGATAGACTTCCTGCACCTGCTTGTTGCGGCGGATCTCGTCCGGCGACTGCTCGACCAGGACGCGGCCTTCGAACATGCAGGTGACGAGATCGACAAGGCCGAGCGCGAGGTCCATGTCGTGCTCGATCAGGACGACCGTGATATCGCGATCGAGCGACCGGACGATCGCGGCGACCATCGAACGTTCCGAGGGCGAAAGGCCGGCGGCGGGTTCGTCGAGCAGCAATAGCCGCGGCGCGGTCACAAGCGACAACGCGATCTCGAGCTGGCGCTGTTCGCCATAGGACAGGTCTTTCACCATGACGTCGGCGCGCGCGGCAATCCTGACCGCGTCGAGCGCGGCGGCGATTTGGGGCGCCTCGGTCGAATCGATATCGGGCTTGCCGAAAAGCGCGAACTTGCGCGGCGACCGTCCGCGCAGGGCCAACACCATATTGTCCATGACGCTCAACCTTGGAAACAGGTTGGTGATCTGGAAGGTGCGGGATACACCGAGCTGGGCGCGCCGGTGCGGCGGCAGCCTCGTGATATCGTGGCCGTCGAAGGCGATGCGGCCGCCGGTCGGCGGCAGAAATCCGGCAATGGCGTTGAAAAGCGTGGTCTTGCCGGCGCCGTTTGGACCGATGATGGCGCGGCGCTGGCCGCGCGGGACGGTGAGGCTGACGCCATCGACCGCGCGCAAGGCGTCGAACGCAACGACCACATCGGAAAGCGTCAGGATCGGTTCGGACACGGCAATTTCCGGTTCGGGGATGCGGGACAGACCGCGCCCCCCAAGGGCTCGATCAAGACTTCTTGATGCCCTGGAAGGTCCGCGAGTAAGGCGGCTGCTTCATGTAGGTTTCGGGGTCGTAGGTCCAGAATTGCGAAACGTTCGGATAGCTCGTGACCGGCACGTTCCAGTATTTGCCATCAGCCCGTTTGACGACCTTGCGGATCTGGACGTCGTAGATCGGGTTGCCGTAGCTGTCGAGCCTGACGGTCTTGCCGAGCGGCGAGCCTGTGAGCTCCGTCCTCAGCACCGTATCGATCAGGAGCTCGCGGTCCTCGACCTTGCCGCCCATCTTCTCCAAAGCTTCGGCCAC
Organism: uncultured Alphaproteobacteria bacterium; assembly: GCA_963753875.1. Classification (GTDB taxonomy): domain Bacteria; phylum Pseudomonadota; class Alphaproteobacteria; order Rhizobiales; family Xanthobacteraceae; genus Bradyrhizobium. Next base: position 177,331 of record CAVWDY010000024.1, read on the forward strand.
CCACATGATTCCGGAATACATCGAGAACCCGTAGAGCGAGGGGATCTTGCCGTATTTGGCTTCATATTCTTTGGTGAATTTCTGGGTGACCGGATTGTCCGAGCCTTCGGCGAAATGCGCGGCCGCAATGATGCCGTCGCACTCTTCGCCCAAGGTGCGGATCACCGACTGGTCGGTGGCATTCATCGCACCGAGCAGCGGAATCTTCCCCTTGAGGCCGAAGCTCGCATATTGCTGGATCAAGCGGGTGGCGTCGGCGCCCGTTTCCATGGCGAAAATCGCATCCACCTTCATATCCGCGAGCTGGCCAAGATAGGGGCTGAAATCGGCCGTGTTCAGCGGGTGCCAGAATTGTTGCACGATTTCGCCGCCGCCTTCGGTAAACACCTGGGCAAGGCCGCCGCATTGCTCGTGGCCGAAGGTGTAGTCCTGGCTGATGGTTGCGATTTTCCTGTAACCCTGCTTCAGCGCCCAGTCGCCGAACGGGTGGGTAAAGGCGCTCGCCGAATAGCCGGCGACACGGATCACGTTCTTGATGCGCTGCCGCTGGGTGAGGTCGTCGGCCGCGATGATCGGGATGAAATACGGCGTGCCGGTTCCCTTGACGTAATTGGCGACCGCAAGCCCCGTATTGGCAAGCAGGTCTCCGATCAGCATATGGCAATTGCCCTGCTCGACCAGGCGGCGCGCCTTCTGCAGCGCGGTGTCGGGATTTGACGCGTCGTCCTCGATCACCAGCTCGACCTTGCGGCCTGCGATCTCGCTCTTGACCTGATCGAGGTAGAATTGCACGCCCTCGACCATTTCCTTGCCGCCTGAGGCGACCACGCCGGTGAGCGGGGCCAGCAAACCGATCTTGATCGGGCCGGCTTGCGCGAACGCGCGTCGCCAGGGTGCGCTACCTGCGCCAGCGGCAGCGAGCGCGGCGGTGGAGGTTTTCAAGAATTGCCTGCGGTCCATTTCAATGTCCTTTCGTGGAAACGATCAACGCTCCTTGCGCGTCAGGATGGCGCGCAGCGTGCCGATGATGCCCTCGGGGGTGAAAATCATGATCAGAATGAAGGTGACGCCGAGCACCATCTGCCAGCGCTCGGTGTAGGCGCTGACGGCGTTCTCAAGCGTAATGATCGCGGCGGCGCCGACAAAGCCGCCGAACAACGTGCCCACCCCGCCGGCAATCATCATCAATACACCCTCGACCGACTGCGCCAGCGCCACGGTCGAGGGGCTGACGAAATTGTTGAACATCGCGTAGAGCGCGCCGGCAATTCCGGCGAAAAAGCCGGACACCGCAAAGCCGATGAACAGATGCAGCGAGACATTATAGCCGAGGCTGCGCATGCGGCTCTCACTGTCACGGATGCCGAGCAGCGTCAGACCGAACGGGGAACGGACGAATCGCCACATCGCGTAACTCACAACGGCTGCGCCAGCCAGCACCGCCCAGTAGAAAGCCCGGTGCGTCACGAGCCACGCCGGCCGCACGTCGCCGCGCATGCCGTTCTCGCCGCCCGTCACCTGGGTCCAGCGCAGGCAGATTCCCCACACGATCATACCGAGCGCCAGCGTCAGCAGAAGAAAATAGACGCCTGATGTGCGCACTGCGAGCAGCGCGAAGATCACCGCGACCAGCGTCGCGGCGACCACCCCGAGCGCGAAAGCCACCGCAGGCGGCAAGCCGGCCTGCGCGCTGGCATAGACGACGACATAGCCTGAGACGCCGAAGATCGCGCCGTGGCCGAGCGACGTGCGCCCGGCGAAGCCGGCGAGAATATCGATCGACATCGCCAGCACGCCAAAGATCAGCATCTCGGTGGCGAGCCCGACCTGGTAGTTCGTGAGCACCAAGGGCAATGCGGCCGCCACCGCCAGCCCGGCCAAAACGAGGATGACCGCGCGGCCGGTCATGCCTGCGATCCTGATCGGCCGCGATATGGCTTGCGTCATGTCGATGCCGCCCGTCCGAACAGGCCGAGCGGCCGGAACGCCAGCAGCACCGCCATCGGACCGAAGATCACGAAATAGGCGAGTTCCGGGAACATCACCTGACCCAGCGTGTTGAGAAGGCCGACCAGAAGGCTGCCGACGCCGACACCGATCAGGCTGCCGCGACCCCCGATAATGACGACCGCGAGGCTGAACACCAGAATCTCGGCATCGGCCGAAGGATACAGCGACAGAAACGCCCCGCCCATCAGCCCGCCGAGACCGGCCAGCGCCGAACCCAGTAAAAAGGTCACGAGGAAGACGCGGCGGATATTCACCCCGGAGGCCTCCACCATCTCGGCATCGTCGACGCCGGCGCGGATCAGCGCCCCCAGCCGCGTGTGGTTCAGAAGCGCCCAAAGTGCCGCGAACACGACAATGCCGGTGACCAGCACGAACAGCCGGTAGGTCGGATAGAACACGCCGAACACCCGCAGGCCGCCGCGGAGCATCTGCGGAATCGGCACCGTAAAACTGTCGCCGCCCCAGATCACCAGCGCCAGATCGTTGAGAACGAAGGCAAAGCCGAGCGTCAGCAGCACCTGGCGCAGGTCGTTGCCCCGCACAAAGCGCAACAGGCCTTGATCGAGCACGAAGCCGATCGCGGCGATCGCCGCCATCGCTCCGATGCCGCCAAGCGCGAAGCTGCCGGTTTTGGTTGCAACCGCAAAGCCGATGTAGCCGCCAAACAGATAGAGCGCGCCATGCGCCAGATTGACGATGCGCAACAATCCAAAGATCAACGTAAAGCCGCTCGCCACCACGAACAGCAGTGCTGCGAAGGTCAGTCCGTTGAAAAGCTGGAAGGTGTTCATCCCTGCTCTATCGCCTACGGCGCTTTCGGTCCTACCCCGAGGTACCAGTCGAGGATCTGTTCTCCTGTCATCAACGCGACGTCAGGCCTTTGCCGGATCCTCTCGAAGATGCGGCGGAAATATTTCGTACGATGCGGAGCGCCCATGATGTAGGGATGGACCACGAGCGCCATGATGCGCGCGGAATCGGCGGCATCGTCGTAGATTTGCTCGAACTGATCGATGGCGCGGTCGTAATATTCAGATGCCTTGTGATGCTGGATCAGCATCATGGCGACGTCGTTGCATTCCTGGGTATAGGGAATGTTGACGATCGGCTTGGTAGTCGTCTTGAGCCAGACCGGCTGATCGTCCAGCACCCAGTCGGCGACATATTGGTAGCCTTCCTGCTTCAAAAGGTCCGGCGTCTCCCAGGTCTCGGTGAGACCCGGGCCGAGCCAGCCGCGCGGACGTTTTCCCGTCGCAGCCGCGATCACATCGGCGGTCTTGCGGATGTCTTCGCGCTCGTTCTCGACCTTCTGCATGTTGCGCTGGGTAAAGCCGTGCCCCATGAACTCCCAATGGCGCGCCTTCGCAGCCGCAACGATCGGCGGATAGGCTGATAGCGCCGAGCCGTTGATGGCGAGAACGCCGGGTATTTTGAACTCGTCGAACACCTTGAGCAGGCGCCAGAAGCCGACGCGGTTGCCATATTCATGCCAGGCCCAGTTCGGAATGTCGGGGCTGGGCGAACCTCCGGCCGGCGGCGTCAGCACGGTACGCGGCATGGTCAGCTTCGCATCCCACTCCTCGACATTGACGATCACCCAAACCGCCATGCGCGCGCCGTTCGGAAGCTTCAGCGGCGGGCGGTCGGGAATCGGTGAATAGGCGATGCGTTCGGTCGGCAACATGGTCATACCTCCGGTGGCGTGATGCTGACGGTGAGCTGCGGCAATCCGTCGATGTGAGCGGTAATCAGATCGCCCGGCACGACAGGACCAACGCCCGAGGGCGTGCCGGTATAGATCAGGTCACCGGCGCCGAGCGTGACTTGTTTGGACAATTGCGCGATCACTTCGGGAACACTCCAGATCATTTGGCCGGTATCGCTGCGCTGGCGCTCGACGCCGTTTACTGAAAGCCTGATCGCGCAGTGCTCGAAATGGGCGGAATCACACCCCTGTTTGATGGCGCCGCATGGCGCCGACGCATCAAAACTCTTGCCGACTTCCCAGGGCAGACGCAGATCGCGCGCGTCGCGCTGGCGGTCGCGCCGCGTCAGATCGATGCCGACGGCGTAACCCCAAATGTGGCTGTTTGCCTCGGCAACGGCGATGTTGCGGCCGTCGCGGCCGATCGCAACCACCAACTCGACCTCGAACTGGAAATCGGAGGTGAACGGCGGATATGGCACGCGCGCCCCATCCGGCACCACGGCATCGCGAGGTTTCTGGAAGAAGAACGGCGGGTCACGCTCGTCGGCCTCCTTCATCTCGCGGATGTGGTCGAGGTAGTTGCGGCCGACGCAATAGACGCGGCGGACTGGAAAGAAACCGCCGCCCGCAACGGGCACTTCGGTTGCAGGGATGGCGGGCAGCGCGTGCTGCGCCATCGTGCTCATGCCTTCGATCCCGGCTTGAGGGTCTGGGCTTGATACCAGTCGAGAATCTGTTCGCCGTTCCAGTGCACCACGCCGTCGTGCTTGTTCACATATTCGTAGATCGCCTCGAGAAACTTGATCCGGAACGGCTGACCGCTGATGTAGGGGTGGATCGCAATCGACATGATCTTCGGCCGGTCCTTGCTCTCCGCATAGAGCCGGTCGAAACAGTCGATCGAGCGTTTGAGCAGATGATCGCTCTCGTGGTGCTGCACCAGCATCATGGGAATGTCGTTCAGCTCCACGGTATAAGGCAACGTCACCAGCGGCCCCTTGGCGGTGCGGATCACCGTGGGCTCGTCATCATAGACCCAATCGCCGATATATTTGACGCCGGCTTCGGCGAGAAACTCCGGGGTCTCCAGGGTCTGGGTCAGACCGGGTCCGAGCCAGCCGACCGGCCGCTTGCCGGTGAAGTTTTCGATCACGCGCATCGAACGCTCGATCATCGCCTTCTGGTCAGGCTCCTTGTGAATCGGCCCCTGCTCGTAGGCATGGCCCATGAACTCCCAGCCGGCGTCCTTTGCCTCTCGCGCCACGCGCGGATAGTCCTCGCAGACGCGCGCATTGATGGAGAGCGTCGGAGCGATGCCGAGCTTCTTGTAGAGATCGAAGAACCGCCACACGCCGACCCGCATGCCGTATTCATGCCAGCTCCAGTTCGGCACATCCGGCAACAAGGGAACGCCGGTCGGCGCCGGAATCACCTGCCGCGCCATCGGCTTCGAGATGTCCCAGACTTCCAGATTGACGATGGTCCAGATCACGATGCGGGCGCCGCCCGGCAGCTTCAGGGCCGGACGGTCGACGATGGCGGAATAATCGGAACGCTCGCGCGGTATCATGGGGCCGGTCATGGCGGGTACTCTCGGGTCAGTTGAGAAATCTGGGTGTCATGCGGCACTGGGTTGGCGCGGCGCAAGCCCTTCGAGCGCCATCACCGCGTCGGTATTCATCACAAAGCCGAATGCGGTGCGGATGCAGGCCAGGCCCGCCGCATGCAGCTCCGGACCGTCCATGCTGTCGACGCAGTCCTCGACCACGATCACCGCGTAGTCGCGTACATTCGCAGCCGTCGTGGTGGCGAGCACGCAGGAATTGGTGTTCACGCCGGTGATCAGCAGCGTGTTGATGCCGTGCGAGCGCAGCAGAAAATCAAGATCGGTCCCGACGAAGCAGTCGTAGCGCTTCTTGGTGTTGACGACGAAATCACTGATATCGAGCAGTTGCGGCATCACCGTACAGCCGGGCCCACCGATGATGTTATGCCGCATCACGTTCTTGCGGGTCGCGGTCGGATCCTCGGCGCGGGTACGCCAAAATGGATTGGCGCGGATTTCATCGGCGTCGCGATACGATGTGACCTGATGGATCACCGGAATGCCGACACCGCGGCACCAGTCGAACAACCGCTTGTTGGCGGCGATGACGCGCGCCGCGACGTCAGGCGCGGTCGGCATCGTGGCCACCGTCATGTCGAGATGGCCGCGATGCAGGTCGATCGCCACCACGGCGGCCTTGGGACGATCGACACCGAGATTCATGGCACGCCTCATATTAGAGAGTTGACGGATGTCTTCAGCAACGCGCGCTGGTCGATCCCGAAGCGATCGGCGAGCCAGTCGGCCAGCACTTCCTGGCCGATGGTCGGATTGTCGTGCTGGCAATGTTCGGCGCCGGTTTCCTCGGGATCGAGCACGCGCAGCGTCGCATCGACGCCATGGGCCTTGGCATAGTCATAGGTTTTTCGCGCCGCGGTCACCGTCAGCACGTCGTGACCGCCATGCAGCACCAGATATGGGCAGCGCATGTTCTCCAGATGGCCCTTGAGCGTGAACGGTTTCATCAACTCGTGGGCCTCGCGCATCGACCTGGCGCCGAATACCCAGCGGATATGCATGGCGAGACCGAAATCGTCACCCTTGGTGCCCCACATGTCATGCACCGACCAGATCGCGCCGTGTGAAATCGCTGCCGCCAATCGCGGCTCATAACAGCCGGCACGCGCCGCGTAGTAGCCTCCGAGGCTGGACCCGCACACCGCGATGCGCCGTGAATCGACGTCAGCGCGTTTCTCGAGCCAGTCGATACACTTGCCGATCGGCACTTCGCTGTCGGGGCGGGTGACGATCTTGTGCCGCCGCAGCGTGCCGCCCTGCCCGGGCCCGTCGATCATCAGCACCGAGATGCCGCGCCGCAGGCAGCCGTGCGCCTGCATGAACCACATCTCGTCCTTGATGGAATCAAGTCCGCCCATGCAGATCAGCACCGGCAATCTGTCGCCGGGAAACGGCGCGCGAATGAAATAACCGCAAATCGGCTTGCCCGGCTCGTAGGGGATCTCGACCACCTCGCCCGGTGGATTGAGATAGGAGATAAACTTGTGCGAACAGGCTTCCATCTTTTCGAAGGTGGGCAACCGTCTCGCATCGTCCGGTTCAAGATGAAATTCAGCCTGGCGGTAATAGTCCGCGGCGCGCAGGAAGCAGTTCGTGGCGGTTCGGATATGGCCCGATGCTTCCTCCGTGAGCCCGCGTTTCCAGTTACGGTCGGCGATCCGCATCCATTCGCGGTGCCAGCTCTCGAGATCGCCCGGGATCATCCGCGATCCCGCCTGCATCACTTCGCTGACGCTGCCACCGCCCTCCTGGGTCTCACCCAGGCCGCGACGGAATTGGTAGGAAAGCCAGGGATGCTCGGGCCAATGGTGCCAGCCGAATGGCTCATAATGCGGACCGCGATCCGCGGTGATCAGCTCAATGGCGTTTTCACTGATGTCTGGATTCGCTTCCGCCATGAAACGCACGCCGCCTTCACCGTTGACTGGGCGTCCCATGGTTCGTTGATCCGGTGGATGAGTCAATATCAATTACATACACTTTCCCGGATGCATATCATTTCTGCGCCGTAGCTGCTATTTAAGGCACTTCAAAACATAAATTTATGATCGGAAATACGGTGGAGCTAACTACGCGACCTGATAAAGTGTACTCACCTTGAGAGAAGAATGACCCCTTCGCCATGACCGATCAGTCTGACCGGACCAACCCGGAGCAAGCGGGCGGATCGCGCGCCGGCAACCGCGCGCTGTCGGTGATGGACTTGATCCGGGAAAGCATTCTGCGCGGCGCGGTGGGTGCCGGCGAGCGCCTCAACGAGGTCCAGCTCAGCAAGACGATGGCGGTGTCGCGCACCCCGGTGCGCGCCGCACTGCAGGCTCTCGCCGGCGAAGGATTGCTGGACTACGCGCCGAACCGCGGCTTCACCGTGCGCGAGTTTCCGCTTGATGCCATTGTTGACGCCTATGACATCCGCGCGTCGCTGGAAGGTGTCGCCGCGCGCTTTGCGGCGGAGCGTGGATTTCGTCCGGAAGAAAAGGCGATCATCGAACGCAGCCTCGCGGCCGGCGACAAACTGCTGGAACGCGGTTCATTCGAAGCGGGCGACCTCACGATCTACCGCGGCATCAACGGTGATTTCCACGACACCTTGCTCGCGGCCGCCCGCAACCGCATGCTCGGCGAAATGATCCGGATCTGCCATCACGTCCCGGTGTCGTCGAGCCGCAACATCGTGGCCTTCGAGTATCGCGACGTCCGCCGCCGGCACGACGACCATCACCGGATCTATGAAGCGATCGTCGCGCAGGAACCATGGCGCGCGGAGATACTGATGCGCGAACATGTCTCAAGCATCAAGGCATCGTTGATCAGGTCGTTGAGCGAACGCAACGCAGATCGCCGTGGTGAAATGCACCCCGCGGATGAGAGCATCGCTTAAAGCCCGGGCAAGTCCTTTGGCCGCATCTCCAAGGCGGTGGCTGGCACAGCATCATTGGTGGATAGCGCATTGGCTCGGGCGCGTATTTACAAATAGAAGTTGCCGAGCGCACCTTGCTCAACGCCCGCCTTTGCGTCGCGTGTATATCCGATTCAAAAATCGACGGCGAGCGGATGACAGTTAGCTGCCGTGCTCCTTTCCGCAACCCTGGCTGGGCATTTTTTGGTCATGTTGTACAAGAATTAATCATAAATTTAGCTTTAATGTAGACGCTTTCCTCGAAGCGTGCCCGTCGGCTGCTTGCATTGGGGGGACTTTACCGTGGCATTCCTGCACTTGAACATCCGAGGGCGATTGATTTTCGGCTTTAGCATCCTGTGTATTCTCCTGGCCGGCGTGGTGGGCACGACGATGCTCAAGGTCCGCATGGTCAGCGAAGCCACCGACCGGACGGTCAACCTTCGGGTTCCGACCGCCATGACCGCAAGCGACGTGGTGGCAGGGATTTATGCGTCACTCGCATCGCTGCGGGGCTTTCTGATCACCGGCAATGAGGCATTCAAAACCGAACGGGCGGCGCTATGGAAAGACCTCCAGAAGCATGACGCGGAGATGGATCGTCTTTCGGGCCAATGGGTTGTCGAGCAGAACAGGGTGGATTGGAGGCAGGCCAAGCCGCTGCTCGACGAGCTGCGCAGCGCGCAAGACAAGGCCGAGGCGATCGCGCACACCATCGACGAGCAGCCTGCGGCAAAGATGCTGGCGACCGAGGCGGCTCCCCTGGCCAAACTCATGCTGCAGAAGGCGACTTCCATTATCGAGGAGGAAGGCAATATTGCCTCGACCGACGCACGCAAGAGCCTGTTGATCGGCTTTGCCGACCTGCGCGGCAGCATGGCGATGGCGATCGGCGCAATCCGCGCCTATCTGCTGACCGCGGACGCGGCTTTCAAGACCGAGTTTGCGGAACTCTGGGAACTCAATCAGAAAAAGTTCGACGCGCTGTCGAAGCGGAGATCGGAGATGACGCCCGATCAGCAGGCCGCCTTCGACGCGCTGGTTGCGGCCCGTGCCAAGTTCTCGTCGCTGCCGCAGAAGATGTTCGAGATCCGCGCCTCGGACCGCTGGAACATGGCGCAATGGTTCCTGACCAATGAAGCCGCTCCCCGTGCCAACAAACTCCTCGATATCTTCGCGGGAGCGAAAAATAGCGTTGGCTCACGTTCGGGCGGGATGGTTTCGCGGCAACAGGACAACCTCAGTGCCGACGGTGCTGTAGTTCTCGCTGAAACCAATTTCCTCATGACGTTGCTTTGGGTGCTGATGGGGGTCGGTATCGGTGTCGCCGTAACCGTCGTGTATCTGACCAACCGCTCGATCGTGCCGCCCATTCTCGAGATGGTCGGCGCGATGGGGCAGCTTGCCGACGGCGATCATTCCGTCGAGATTCCCGCAACCGACAAGAAGGACGAAATCGGTCTGATGGCCCGGGCGGTCCTGATCTTCAAGGAGAACATGATCAAGGCCAAGGAACTCGCCGCCAAGGAAGCCGAAGCAATCAAGGAACGTGTGGCACGCGCGACGCGGGTGAACGAGTTGACCCAGGCGTTCGATGCCGACATATCGACAGTGCTGAGGTCGGTGGCATCAGCCTCGACCGAACTGCAAGCGACGGCATCGTCGATGACGGCGACAGCCGAAGAAACCAGCAATCAGGCAACCGCGGTCGCGGCAGCGACGGAAGAGGCCTCGGCAAATGTACAGACTGTTGCGGCGGCGTCGGAGGAGCTAGCCAGTTCCGTCACCGAAATCGGCCGCCAGGTAACCCAGTCGGCGACGATCGCGCAGAAAGCCGTCGCGGAGGCTGAGCTCACCAATACGACGGTCCAGGGGCTGTTTAACGATGCCGCCAGCATCGGCGATGTCGTCAAGCTGATCAGTGACATAGCCGGCCAGACCAACCTTCTCGCTCTCAATGCCACGATCGAAGCGGCGCGTGCCGGCGATGCCGGCAGGGGATTCGCCGTGGTGGCGACCGAGGTCAAGAGCCTCGCCGAACAAACCGCGAAGGCAACCGACCAGATCAGTGCTCAGGTTATGTCGATCCAGACTTCATCCAGCGAAGCTGTGAGCGCGATCAAGGGGATCACCGCGACGATCAATCAGATGAGCGAGATTTCATCGGCGATTGCCAGTGCTGTGGAGGAACAGGGCTCGGCTACCCAGGAGATTGCGCGCAACGTGCAGCAAGCCGCACAAGGCACCAGTGAAATCACCTCAAACGTCAGCGGCGTTCAGCAAGCCGCGGGTGATACCGGCGCCGCGGCCCATCAGGTTCTCGAAGCATCCAACGAATTGTCCAGGCAGTCCGAGACGATGAGAACCCAGGTCGAATCGTTCCTCGACAACATCAAGGCGGCTTGATTATCTACCGATTCGAATATCGCGCATTCGCGGCACCACGCAATTCGCGTTTGGTCAAGAACCTCGACTGATTGTCTTCCATGAGCGGAAGCGGTCAGTCGCGGTATCGTCGCCGTTCTGCCGCGGCAGCGCCAGTCTTTTGCGGAGACCAGCCGCGATCGGGCCACCGTCAAAATGAGAGAAACTCACACTCGGTCGGGATTATTCGTTTGCGAGCGATTGCAGTCTCGTTGGATAGTTGCGTGGGCCTTCGAATCCGGGATGCCGCACACCCCAACGAGGTAGCGATATGACGAAACTTTCCGCCGCGATTGTTGGGGGCGGGATGGGCGGATTGGCGGCCCCCGCTGCACTGCAGCCGGGTTGGCATCGGCGTCAATGTTTACGAGCAAGCCACAAAATTCACCCGACTGGGTGCTGGCATTCAGATCGGCTGTAACGCAATGACGGCGATGCGTGGTCTCGGCCTTGAACCCCTGATGCGCGCCAGTGCGTTTTATCCACGCTCCTGGAACAACAGGGAATACGACACAGGCGAAGTGCGCTTCGACATGATTTTCGGCGAATCGGCGATCGAGATGAATCAATTCGTCCGGCACTGCGCTGGCAAGCGCGGCGCGGCCTTGAAAATCGGCCTCGCTTTTCTAAGTCGTTTTTCGTCCAAAAACGAGATCCTGGGCTTGGCGAGCTTGATCTCAAACTCGACCCGCTATATCGACCCTTTTCGTTCCCGGTGAGAACATAAAATGACGACGATTGATGCCGCCGTTGAGGCACAGCCATTTCAGGCCGAGGTTTCCGAGCTTCTGAACCTCATGGTCCATTCGGTCTACTCGGAGACCGACATTTTCCTGCGCGAGCTGATCTCGAACGCTTCCGACGCATGCGACAAGCTGCGCTATGAGGCGATCGCCAATCCGGCGCTGATCGGCGACGGCGAGTTGCCGAAAATCCGGATCGTCCCGAACAAGAAAAACAACACGCTGACGATTGCCGACACCGGTATCGGCATGGACCGGCAGGAACTGATCGACAATCTCGGGACCATCGCCCGTTCCGGTACCAGATCTTTCCTTTCTCGTCTCAACGAGGCCAAGGACGGCGCCGGCCTGATCGGACAGTTCGGCGTGGGCTTTTATTCGGCGTTCATGGTTGCCGACCGCATCGTCGTCACGAGTCGCCGGGCGGGCACCGACGAGGTCTGGACGTGGTCATCGTCAGGCGGCTCCGGTTTTGAAATCGCCGCTGCCGGCAAGGATGGCGCGCAGCTCCCGGTGCGGGGAACGGAAATCGTCCTCCATTTGAAAACGGACGCGGCCAAGTACCTGGAGGCTTACGAAATCGAGCGCATCGTCACGGCCTATTCCGATAACATCCAGTTTCCGATCGAACTGGTCCCGGAAGAGGGTGAACCGCGGCAGATCAATTCGGCGAGCGCGCTCTGGCAGCGGCCAAAATCCGAGCTCAAGCCTGAAGATTACGCCCAGGCCTACAAGTCGATCGCAGGCGCCTTCGACGAACCGGCCATGACGCTGCATTATCGCGCCGAGGGGCGATACTCCTACGCGGTACTGTTGTTCGCGCCTTCCACCAAGCCGTTCGATCTGTTCGAGCCGGCACGCAAGGGCAAGGTGAAGCTTTACGTGCGTCGGGTGTTCATCACCGACGATGCCGACCTGCTGCCGGCCTATCTCCGCTTCATTCGCGGCGTGATCGACAGCGAAGACCTGCCGCTCAATATCTCGCGAGAGATGCTGCAGAACAATCCGCAACTGGCGCAGATCCGAAAAGCCGTGACTGGCCGTGTCATCGGAGAGTTGGAAACGCTCGGCGAGAAGCAGCCGGAAAGCTTCGCCAAAATCTGGGATGCCTTTGGTCCGGTCATCAAGGAAGGCATCTATGAGGATTTCGAACGGCGTGAGAAGCTGCTGGCGCTGTCGAGGTTCACCACGACGTCGGGTGAAAATCGTACGCTGAAGCAGTATGTCGCGGATCTGAAGCCGAATCAGACTGAGGTCTATTTCCTGGTTGGCGACAGCATCGAGCGGCTCAAGTCCAATCCCAAGCTGGAATCGGCTGCCGCCCGCGGCATCGAGGTTCTGCTGCTGACGGATCCCGTCGACGCGTTTTGGACGTCGGCGCCGCTTGATTTTGAAGGCAAGCCGCTGAAGTCGCTCAGCCAGGGCGACATCGACTTTGGCCTGATCCCGCTGCTCGACGACAAAAAGGAAGAAGTCAAATCCGACGCCGACGAGGCGTCGATCATCGCCGTCATCAAGGCCACCCTCGGCGATCGGGTCGCCGACGTGCGCGCATCGCAACGGCTCACCGCCAGCGCGTCGTGCCTGGTCGCCGGCAGTCACGGTCCCGACCGCGAGCTGGAGCGCCTGTTGGCCCGGCAAAATCGCGGCGTGGGCACCAAGCCCATTCTTGAGATCAACCTCCGCCATCCCCTGGTCGCAGCGGTCGTGCAGGCCGGAGCGAACGCCGCCGACCTGTCTTTCCTCCTGCTGGAGCAGGCGCAGATCCTTGACGGCGAACTGCCGGAGGACCCGGCCGCGTTCGCGAACCGCTTGAATCGCCTGGTCGTGGAAGGTCTCTCCAAGGCCTAGCTGAAGGCGCCGGCCTAGGAGGTTGCGTTCGACAATCGCGCAACGCCTGTTGGCTTGGGGTATCACGCTGCACTATGATGTCGCGATCCGCATCCGGGACCGCATCCATGCAGCCAAAGTTCGACCGCGCCGCCGAAGACCTCGGCAACTCGATCCATCTGGAACACGTCAACGTCCAGGTGCCCGACCAGCATTTGGCGACCTTGTTTTATGTCTCGGGGCTCGGGCTTACCCGCGACCCCTATCTGATGGTGTCCGACGACAATATGTGGATCAATGTCGGCAGGAGCCAGTTCCATCTCCCGAGCGGCGAGCCGCAGGTGCTGAGAGGCCATACCGGGCTCGTCATCTCGGGCCGCAAGGCGCTGCTCGACCGGCTCGCGAAGGTCACGAAGAAACTGGACGGCACCAAATTTTCGTTCCGCGAGCACAACGACTACGTCGAGGCGACATGTCCTTGGGGCAATCGCGTGCGCTGCTATGAGCCGGACGCCGCGCGCTTCGGGCGCATCACGCTCGGCCTCCCCTATGTCGAGTTCGAGGTACCGCGAGGGGCCGCGAAAGGCATTTGCGACTTCTATCCGCAAGTCATGGGGATGCAGGCCGAACTCAAGAACGGCGATGCCACCGTCGCCTCCGTGACGATGGGCAAGAACCAGCACCTCAAGTTTCGTGAGACCGACCGGCCGCAGGGCGAATATGACGGCCACCACGTGCAGATGTATATCACGAACTTCTCCGGCCCTTACCGCAAGCTGGCGGAGCGCGGCCTGATCTACAGCGAGGACAATCAATACCAGTACCGCTTTCGCGATATCGTCGATCCCGCCGATGGCAAGCGCCTGTTCACGATCGAACACGAGGTACGCAGCGCTACCCACCCGATGTATTTGAGGCCGCTTATCAACCGCAATCCGGCACAGACCAATCGCACATTTGCCTCCGGCCACGACCAATGGCTCTGGGCGATGGGACCGGACCAGTACGACCCGGGATAGCCAAGAGCATCCCCTTAAGGTCGGCTTCCTTTCTGACTTCCAGTATTGACCTGATCTGGCCTGGAAGGCCTCCGCTCGGCTGCGAGGAGTTGCTTCATGATATATGTCCAATATACGCTTGGGATGGCTTGCAGCGAACCTTCTCGCAAGCCTTAACACTTGCGCGATGCGAGGAGCGATTTGAAGTCGAAAAAGCCAACAAGACGCCGACCTGGGTCAAGCGAGGCGGAAGACGGCACGCTGACGGATCGCGCCACGCCCGAAGAACGCCGCAAATTCGCAGGCGTGGCGGAAGCGATGCTCGCGGCCGCCGCGAAGGCCGACGACATCGCCTTCATGCGCCTCGATCAGCGCTTCAACATCCTGATCGCGACGGCCGCCCGCAATGAGTTTGCCCGCAGGTCCATGGGACTGATGAACGCGCTGTCGCGCCGGTTCTGGTATCAACACTATCAGGAGGTCGCGGATCTGCCGCTCGCGGCCAAGCTGCACGCCGCGGTCGCAGCCGCGGTTGCGCAGAAAAAGGTGAAGGCGGCAGCGACCGCGTCGGACCGGCTGATCGACTATATCGAGGATTTTGCGCGCAAGACGCTCGATACCTGAGTGTTTTGAATGGTGCGTATTCCGAGCGCGGAATACGCGCTGTCAATCGAACATAATGACGCTGCGGATGGTTTCGCCGCGCTTCAAGGCAGCGAAACCACCGTTGATCCCCTCAAGCGTGATGCGGCGGAAAATCAACTCATCCAGCATCAGGGAGCCGTCGAGATAGGCCCGCGCGAGCAGCGGGAAATCGCGGCGCGGCCGCGCGTTGCCATAACTGACGCGGCGGATGCGTTTCTCCTGCATCAGGGAGCCCCAGCGAAACGAGACATCCTTGTTGACGTCGATCTTGCCGAGCCAGATGACCTGACCGCCGGGCCGCACGGCCTCGGTGGTGACCCGAAAGGCTGAGGCGCTGCCAGCCGATTCGATCACGATGTCGACGCCCCGGCCGCCGGTTTCGCGTTTTCCGGCGGTGACCGCGTCGTCGCTGGAGGCATTGACGCCGTGCGTGGCGCCGAGGCGCAGAGCGAGCGCCAATTTGGCCGGATCCAGATCGACGGCGATGATCGCACTTGCGCCCGCCAGCCGCGCGCACGCCGGATGTCATTGTTCAGCCGATCTACGGTACCATCTACACGGGATCTAGCAAAAAGAACGCCGAGCACGGCGGAATGAGCTTCGGGGACACCAATTTGGGGCTGGTTGTTTCCAATCCGCGCTTCCCGAGCGTCACAGTGAAAACCCCGGTGATTACCTCGCAGGTTGCGCCGCCTGGCTTGTGGGATAATCGTTAAGTTCCGGCGCAAGAGAGGCACAATTCGAGGGGCACCGCTTTCGCAGTGCCCTTTTGTTTTGGGCGACATTCTCAACAATTGGCGAGACAGCCGTTTCCAGGGCCTGGCTTCACGCCAATTTATTCTGTGGCTGTTCGAATGATTCCAATCCAACAAGCGCGGTTGGCGATGTCTTCGACCACATCCACCCCTTCATGATGTTTTCAATCAGATGTCACAAATTTTTCTTCGCGCTGTGACCCGGCTCTGAAAAGTTCCGCGCGGCACCTTGGTTGGTCGCCACACGAAACTCTCAGCTAACTCCACTTTTAGATTCAACTCTTCCAAAAGGAGGCAATCACAATGCGTTTGCCAAAAGCTCTAGGCTTGGTATCCGCCCTGGCCCTTACACTCGCCGGTGCGGGCGCCGTCGCTGACGATCAGCACGGGCGCGAACGCATCTGACATTTACCTGGAAGGCTGCCCGTTCAAGTGCCTGAGCTGGCCGCCTCGTCATATCTTCCCGCTCTCGCGTCGATGTCAATTCGCCGCAATGCTCCCGAATTGCGATTTGCAAAATAGCTATGAAATCGGCAAGCCCATTGAGCTTGCGCGGCCGGTATCGCTCTTGGCGACATGGCCCGCCGCCCACGACCGTTTTAAGGTTTCGGCTGGTAGCCATCCGTCAACGTCATCAGGAAGGCGATGATATCGGCTTCGTCCTGCGCCGTCATCGCCGGCGTCTCGCCCAGGTGGCGGTTGAAGGGCGGATCGCTCACATCGACATTGGCGTGATACTGCGCCGGAATGTCATTGAATTTCTGGACCTTCCCGTCGGCTGCAAGCGGATAGACCTTCTCCGGATTGGTGTCGCGAAAATTGTAGAAATCCATTACCTGCTGCAACGTCTGGAACACCCCGTTGTGAAAGAACGCGCGCCGCACGGCGGTGTTGCGCAAGGTCGGCGTCTTGAACATGCCGCAAAACTGCGTCTGGTCGGCAATGTCTTTGCGAATGGGTCCACAGACCCCGAGATCGAAATACCGGGGGTCCTTGGTGTCCGCGAGCGCCAAGTTGCGCGGCCCGCCCAAGGCCTCATACTGAAAATCAGTAAAGAGCGGCGGCAACCCATCGCGCGTGGGCTGCGACGTATGGCAGCCGGCGCAATTGGCCTTGTCCGGGTCGTTGAACACGCGATAGCCCCGCATTTCGCTCTCGCTGAGACGGGCCTTTCCTTCCAGCCAATAATCGAACTTGCTGGTATAGGGGTGAAAGCTGGACTCCTCGATCTGATAGCGGCCGACAGCGAACAGCGCCTCGGTCACCAGCAGCTTGGTGTTTTGAAAGATGTTTTCGCCGAACAATCCTGCAAATTTTTTGGCATAAGGCGCGTGGCGCAGTTTCTCGGCGATGATTTCGAAGCTGCCGCCGTCCATCTCTCGCGGATCGAGCAGAGGACCTGCCGCCTGTGTCTGAAGGGTGTCGGCGCGGCCGTCCCAGAACAGGCCGCCCTGCGGCACGATGTTGGCGGCGCTTTGCGCGGTTTGCGTCGCGATCTTCTCCACGCGCGTCGCGGTCTGGCCGAGCGCGGCCTTCTCCGCGAGATTTATGTTCTCGTTTTCCGTCTCTTCCGGCCCGATGCCGAAGTCGGGCTGCCGCTCCAGATAGGTCAACGACGGGACGGCGCGTGCGCCCGGCACCGTCAGGTCAGGGCCGCCGAGCATGACGGGGCCGTCGTTGGGGGGACCATAGGCATGGTCCGGGCTGTGGCATGAGGCGCAGGCCGTCTTGCCCGACGACGACAGGCTCGTGTCGAAAAATATCTCGCGGCCGAGCTTCGCCATCGCGGAAAGCGGTTCGGCCGGACGGCGGACCAGATGAATCGGATTGGGGTTTTCGCCGGACAAACCTTTTGGTTCATCGGCAGCGAAGACGGCGCCGGCCATAAGGCCGGCGCCGAGAAGCCACACCAATGTGCTACCGTGCATATTCGCTTACTCTCGGTGCCTGGACTTCGTGTCCACGGTGCCGAAGGTCGGATCGAGGATCAACTTCCTGCCGTCGTCGTCCTGATGGAAGTTGAACATGTCCATGATCGAACCAGTCGTGGCATCGAACGAACCACCACCGATACGCTTACCGTTCAGCCAGTTATCCTCGATGAACTTTGTCACAGACGCCTGCGTGATCAGAGTATGGCTGACGTGGTTCTTCTTGGCGTAGGGCGAGATCACCATGAAGGGGATGCGCGTACCCGGACCGCAGCGACCCGCGACAGGCCCACCATTGACTCCGTTGGGTTCATTGGTCAGTCCCGGGACGCCGCAGTTACCGGTGCCATTCAGCGCGTCAGCGGTCGAGAACGACGCACTCGTCGTCGTGGCGAAAGCGTGGTCATACCAGCCGTCCGAATCGTCCCAGGTAATGAGTACCGCGGTGCTCTTCCAGTCCGGCTGCTCCTGCAGGAAGTTGATCAGCGTGATCATCCCGGTCTGCTCATCGAGCGGATCGGAGTAGCCCGGGTGGCCGTCCTGGAACGCTGGCAGCTTGATGAAGGAAACCGCCGGATAGTTGCCGGATCCGACTGCCGTCATGAAGTCTTCCAGGTCATAGGCGTGATTGGCCGGGTCGATCTTGTTGGTGCCGGGGACCTTGGTGTAGCCGATCGCCTTGGTCGAAGTCGGACGGGCGTGGGTCAAATTGGCCGTCGACACGAAATACTGGAACCATGCGTGATGCGGGATATAGTCCGTGATGGCCGCGCCAATCACAGGGCTGATGGTGCTGCGCGCACAACCGGCGGTGCCGTTGTTGTTGATGGTTTGCAGGTTGAAACCACCCATGAACGAACCCCAGGGAATGTTCGCAACGTTGAGCAGGTCACCGACGTTCTTGCCCGTCACCGAGACCTGTGCCGTCTTGCTCGAGCACACGTCACCGGTCGGATCGGTATCGTTGATCTGCGTCAGGCCGCCCTGGCCGTCCGCAATAACGGCCGCGGAAAGGCCCGGCGGAACTACCGCACCATTGGTCTGGCCGGCGAACATGTTGAGCGCGCCGGGGGTCGACGGACCGTAAGTGTCGGTCCAGGCATTGTCGCTCATCGCGTAATTCTGGGCATAGTTCCAGAGCGCGGTGACCGTGTTGCCGTCGAAATAGCCCATCACCTGGGCCTTGGTGCCGAAGCCACCGGCGCCGCCGCTGGTCCCCTTGCCCGTATCGAGCGGGAAGAGATCGTTCTTGCCGCCGTCATAAGCTGCCTGCTCGGCCGTATAAGCGTGGTTCTGGTCGGCCGTGTTGGCCTGCGTGCGGTCGAGGCGGAACGGATTGGAAGCGCCCGTGCCGTTGAGCGGGTTCAGGTTGGGATTGTTGTCAAGCAGGGCCGGGCTGGACAACAGATTGTTGATATCCCGCTGGGTATTCCGGGCGGGCTCAAAGGGAGGCTCGCCTTCCGGATTCAACGCATTCGGATAAGTGCCGAAATAATGATCGAATGACCTGTTCTCGTTGAAGATGACGACCAGATGCTTGATCGGGGTCGCAGTCTTCGCCTCGTTTTCCGGCGTACCAGCGGCGACTGGAGCGCTCCAGGCAACAGCAGTCGCGACGCCAAACATCGCGACAGTGGAAAGCAGATTTTTTCTCATCTTGTCCCTCGTCTTGTCCCTCGAAAGGGTTGGGTTGCACGCTGGGGTTTATAATCAGCGGCAAATGACGCGCGTGTGTCGGTTTAACGAACGGTTGAAGGGCGGATGGGAGCTGTGTGAAAAACTCTGCGGTTGCGCCGTGTGATGACGACAATCCGACCGACGTCTTCGATACCCGAAGTTCAGCGAGTGATTTTCAAAGAATGATTTTGGCTTTGGTTCCGAAGGTCTGCTAAAGCCGGTCGGGTTACTCGCTATCGGATCAGGCCCCCGGGCATGTTCATCATCATATTGTTTGGATTGCTGTGTCTGCTCGGCCTTGTCCTTGCCTGGATCGACATCCGCTACGGGATCATTCCGGACTGGTTGAATCTGACGATTGCGGGTCTCGGACTATCGAAAGCCGTGATCGTCGGTGGTTTTCCGGCCGGTCTTGAGGCGGCGTGTGAGGGCGCGGCCATCGGAGCGATCTTCTGGCTCCTGCGACGGCTATATTTTGCCTTCAGGCAGATCCAGGGTCTGGGCTTGGGCGATGTCAAATTCCTCGCGGCCGCCGGAATCTGGAGCGGCATTGAGGGCCTTCCCATGCTTATGCTGGTGGCGGCGCTGACCGCGCTGGCCTGCGCCGGTCTCATGCAATTGGCCGGACGGCAATTGACCGGTCAAACCTCCATATCGTTTGGGCCGTTTCTGGCGATAGGCCTGTTGTTCACGTCGGCTCTTCAACAATACGGGTCATGTTGCTGAGCGACTGGAAGTTCGAAAGAAAACTAGCGACCGGCCCGATCCGGTCGCGACTCTGACGACCGCAGCTTCGGGATGGCCGGCGGTGGCGGAGGGACTTCACTGCTGATCTGTCCCACGCCCGGCTGCGGCAAGGCGAGGGTGACGACCTGCTGGTCTTTTTCCAGCGCCGTTTCCCGGCCCTGAACCGATCGCAGCTTCCAGCCCTGAAAGTCCTCGCCGACTTTCAGCCGGAGCACCGCCTTGGTCGATTGATCCAGGAATATCCCGAACCCCTCCTCGTCGCTTGCGATGGTGCCGACCAAGGTGAGCTGCGGACGTTCAGGCTCCCTTGGTTTGGACATGGCGGCCACCCTTGGAACCGCGACGGGCGCGACGGCTGGCGGCGGTGGCCGTCGCGACGACGAAAAGATCGGCCGGTCGCGCGTGACGGGGAATTGAGCAAGCGGCATGGCCCACAACGGGTTGGCGCTCAGCACCCGCTCAGGTGCAGGTGCAGCCGGCGCCGGCGGCGTGACGGTGACCTGCACCACCGTGGCGGCGGGATTGGTCCAGGTCGACGTTGCCGGAGATCCCACCCGCGTGCCGTCGGCCTGATCATCAAGCGCATCGTTGGAAACGGCGGAGGTCGTCGCGGATGCGCCTCCGTACACCGACAGCGCCAGAACCGCGATCCCGATCACAAGCTTCCGCATCATTTCGCACCCTGCCATTGCCCCGACACCGCCAGCAGGATTCGCAACTTCCCCTCACCCGACGAGGTCGTCGGGGCTTGAACGGTGAGTTGATCGATAAACAAGAACGGCATTCCGGCTTCGAGATCGTAGATCAGCGGTTGCAGCGCCGGCTGATCGAGTTCGCAACTCGCGACCATGCTGACAAATCCCGCCTTGGAGTGCGTGCCTTGCACATCGAGTTGCGACGACAGGACATTGCCGCCGAGCTTCGTCACCGCGCCCGCAACGCGCTGCAGCAGGGCCGCTCCTGCGACGGTGACCGTGGCCCCTTCCAGAAACGCCGAGCCGGAGGGCATGCCCACGTCGGCGGGACGCCCGCCGGGCGCGGGCGCCTTGCGGCCATCGAGTTGCTCCAGCATGGCCGCGGCAGAAGCCACCGCCGCCCGCTGATCGAGAATGTCGACAATAGAGCTTATGATCATCGCCAGCAGCGCGAGCACCAGACCGGCGTAAGCCACCGCCGCCGCGGTGGGCGAGGTTGTGAGCGATTTTCTTAAGGCCGCGGTGAGGTTCATGTGCCCGATCCAAAAGACGGCGTGATATGGGCCTCGATGTGGAAACGTTCACCCGGATCATTCTGCGCACGCGTGGTTGGCGCAAAAAAAGTTGCACGGGCAAATTGCGGCGACCTCTCCATCAATCGAATCAAGGAGGGCGCATCCTGCGTCATGCCGACAACCTGAACCTTGTCACCCTCGATCCGAAGCTCCGTCACATAGGTGCTGTCCGGCAGCGCCTGCGAAAGGGCTTCAAGCACGACGATGCTCGATGGGCTCGTCTGCTTGCGCTTCGCAAGGAGGCTCAGCGCCGATCCGCCGGCGTTCGGGTTGAGACGCAATGCGGCGCGGCGTTCCGAAATCCGATGCGTCAATTGTTGCTGTTCGGAATCAAGCGCACTGCCGATATAGGCCGCGGCGATCAGGGAGGCCGCGGCCGCAAGACCGGTGGACAGCAATACGACGCGCAACATGCGCGGCACATCCAACGCGCGACCGACAGCTCCGCGCAGCGGCTGGTCAAAGATTTTGATCTTTGCGGGCGCGTCCCCCGCGACCGGAAGCAAGGCGAACGCGGCAATCGATGCCGCCCCCACGCCGGTCGCAAGCTGAACAAGCGGCTGGATTTTCTGTTTCGATGTCGCGGCCAGTGTCAGTTCGACCCGCTCGTGGGGATTGGCCGAGGGCGGGCTCCAGCCGAATACCACGTCCTCCGCGGTCCAGGGCGTCAGGCGGTCGATCTGCGTGCGGATCATGCCATCGAGGAAGTCCACGGCCTGTTTTGGAAAATCGAGCGGTCGAAACAATATTTGGCCGGACGTCAGCAGCACTTCAACACGGCTGCCGCGAAACGCCGCCTCCCAATCCGCCGGCAAGGGAGGATTGGGCCGGCCATGCGAGAGGCCAAACGAAACCTCAGGCAGAGCCGGGCCCTTTCGCGCCGATATCATTTTGGCCGTGAAGGTGTTGTCGCTATCTTCGCTGAGCAGTATCCGCCGCCGGCGCGCATACCGGCCCATCCCGAAATTGACGGCCCGGACCACGGCCGCGATCCATTCGTCGAACAGGGCTTTGATTTCGGATATCATGGCTGTCAACCGCTCGCCAGTTTCCGCGGCCGGTGACCGGCTTCCACGTCGTCCTGCCACGACAGCACATGGTAGGGGTTCTTGTCCTCGCCCAACGCGATGACAACCTCCGAGGAGGTCCGGCGACCATTGTCGAAGCTGAGCGTCGTCAGGACGCGAAAGGACTTACTCTTGGGAACGGTCGCGTTGGCCTGGGCCGGACCGAGTGCGGCTGCGATCGCAGACTGGTCCCCCGACAATGCCGGCCGCTGGTTCAGGAAATCATTCAGGACCGCAGGCGTCATCCCCGGCAATGCGGCGATCACCTCGGGCGGCGCGATCAGGACATCGACGTTGGGCGATCCGCTGAAGACGGTCACAAACGGCAAGGCCCGGTCGACCAGCTCCGGAGGCACGCCGAGAACGAGGCTGAGTTCGTTTACATGGGTAAAGAACGACTGCCGCGGAGAATAAGTGAGGCCGGCTGCGCCATACAGCGCCTCTTCCTCGTTAGCGGCGTTGGCCTTGGGGCGCGTCCGCCACCCGACGATCCGGTCGGCAGCTTCGTTGGCGACCTTTTCATCCGCGCCGAGAACCGCGAAAAGATTGGCCAGCATCTCTTTGGAAGCGAAATTGAGATCGACGCGCCCGGCTTCCGACGTAAAGGCGACGAGAACCTCCGCATTGTCGAGCCGGAAGCGGAACGACCCCTGCGCCGGGCGCGCCTTGTCACCCGCAAGCAGCAACTGATAAGTCGTGAGCTCGAGACTGGCCGACACCAGGGCCTCCGTCTGCAATCCGGCATCGGTGACGGCCAGTGCCTGAGCCGAATTGGACAAATAGACCGAAAAGATCGTCGCCAGCGCCGACAGGGCGACAAGAATCCAAAGCACGGCAACGATGACGAAGCCCCGCTCCGAGGATGTTGCAACCGCGCGCCGAGGTTCCCGCGTCACTGCTGACCTCCCTGCCCCATCGCGGCATTTCCCGTTTGCTGCGAACTTCCCTGAGAATTTCCTTGAGCGTTTCCTTGAAGGTTTGCTTGGGAGTTTGCTTGTGTGTTTCCTTGGGGATCATTCGGGGTAGCCGGTTTACCATCGCAGCCGCCGTCCGGCTGCGCGCAGTCGCCTTGCGCAGGCGACTGGACGTGGACCGGCGTTACCGTGGAAATGGAGAGGATTCGTTCGCTTGCCGCGTCGCGCACCGTCAGCTTGACGGCCGCAGGCAGCTTGTCGGAGTCGTGCCAGCTGCTTTTCCAGACCCGGTCCTGGCCCGCATAAGCGAATGACAGCCGAAAAGGCGCGCGCAGCAGCAAGACCGGTTCCCCGAAATGAAGTTGCTCGGACAGCGAAGAGGCCAGCGGCAACGGCCGGAACGGCGCGCTCGAACGGACCGTTGCGAAGCCCAGACGATCGGTGGTTTCGCCGAGGCGCACCACATCCAGCCCAGGCCCGGCGTTCGGGCCCAATGCGGTGCGCACGAAGGTGACCGACAGTTCCGAGCCGTCGAACAAAGGACGGCGCTCGCCGCGATTGGCCGGCACATATTCGGCCGCCGCGAGGTCGGCGCCGATCCGCTGCAACGCGATGCCGATCAATTCACTGCGCTGGATTCGCTCGAGGCCGCGATTCCAGTTCGGAAGCCATTGCGCGGTGAGATTTGCCAGCGCCGACAGCACCAGCCCCATCAACGCCAACGCCACGAGGGTCTCGATCAGCGTAAAGCCGCCCTCGCGAATCCGTCGTCTTGCGAACGAGCTGCTCATTTCGGCGGCCCGCGCACCAGACGAACGGTTTTAAGGTCCGACACCGCGCCTGAGGGGGACTGGACTTGAATCCTGACGAGCGCGGGAATCCAGGCCACGTCCGCGCCTGGAACGGCCCAGCCTTCGCCGAGCGGTCCGATATCGATCTTCCACCGGTAGTCGTTCACCTGCCCCGATAGCGCGCCGGGGCCAAGCTCGGCGCCCGACGGCAGGTCCGCGGTCATAACCGAACGCGCCGTCTGCATCAGCGTCACGTGTTGCTCCAGCAAGCGGACACCGCGCACATTTGTCGACATGACCGATCCGATCGCCACAATGGAAACGGCAACGACCGCCAGCGCGATCAACACTTCGATGATCGTGAAGCCGGCGTCCCGACGGTCAATTGGTGGCGGAGTTGTGTGAAGCAATTTCGATCCTTCCGGTCAGCCAGTTGACGCGAATTTCATAGCCGGCATCGAGCCGCGTCAGCGCGATGGCGCCGCCGCACGACATTCCGCTGGCAAAGAAGCTGATGGTCGACAAGGCCGCACGCCGGTTGCAGGTTTGCGGCAAAAGCGCATCGAAGCGGACGTCGTCCGGGATACGAATCATATCCGCGGTCGCGCCCGACCGGATCGAGCGGCTTCCGGTGTCCACCAGCGTGGTGACATCCACCCCGCGCCGGATCGCCGCGTTGCGATCCGCCTTCAGCAGCGTCGCGGTCTGAAGTGCATAGGCCTGCAAGCGGGAGCGGGATGTATTGTGCGGAATGAACGGCAGAAGCACGGCCGCCATCATGGCGATGAGCGCGAGCACGCACACCATCTCAAGCAAGGTGAAGCCGCTTTCCGGACCGTCACTCATTTTTGGCGCTGGCCATGTTGTCGATCGAAATGTCGGCCGCGATACCGCTGCCGCCCTCCTGACCATCCGATCCATAAGACAGGATGTCGTAAGGTCCGCGTTCTCCGGGGGCTCGATACACATAGGCATGGCTCCAGGGATCGTTCGGCACGTTGCCACCCTTGAGATAGGGCCCGTTCCAGGCAGCGACACCCGGCGTCCGCTGTACCAGGGCCGCGAGGCCTTCTGCTGTCGAGGGAAAGCGGCCGGCATCGAGATAGAACAGGTCGAGCGCGCTAGAGAAGCTCTGCAGCTGAATCTTCGCGGCCTTGACCTTCGATTCGCTGAGGTAGTTGAGAACGCGCGGACCAATCAGGCCCATGATGAGACCGATGATGGTGATCACCACCAGCATCTCGACCAGCGTGAAACCCCGCTGGCCCAAATCCTGCCGGCGCTTATCGTCCGCGCTCCTGGCGAAAAATCTGCCAACACATCTTGCCGACTTCATCATGATCCAACCCTTGCTCTATCCGACCAGTTGCGTAACCGACAGAAGCGCGGTCATGACCGATACGATCAATCCCCCGACGACGGTGCTGATGGCGACGATGGCGAGCGGCCCGATGATGCCGACGATGCGGTCAAGGCTGCGCTGCAATTTCGCCTCATAAAACTCGGCGACCCGGCCCGCCAGCGCGGGCAATTGCCCGGTTTCCTCGCCGAGCCGCAGCATTCGGATCGCCATCGGCGGCATGTTGCTCGACGCAAGCAGGGCGTCCGAAAGCTTGCCGCCATGGCGGACGCGATCCGCGGCCGCCGTCCAGGTCGTAACGTTTCCGGTGACCGCCATGATGTCCACCAGGATGCGCAAGGTGGCGGTGAGATTGACGCCGCTGCCGAGCAGAACGCCAAGATTCCGGCAAAAAAGACTGGTGCGGTAGAATTGAAAGACGGCGGCTATGCCGGGGACGCCGGAGACCGCGGTCATGATCGCGGCACCTGCGCCCGGCCGGCGAAGCAGCCACCAGAGGCTCGTCACGACCAGAGCGGAGGCGAGCATCACACCCGACGCGTTCGCCCGAAGAAAATCCGACAGCTTGATGAAGACGCTGAGCGCGGAGTCCGATTTTGCGCCAAAGTCCTGCAGCACCGAAGAAAATTGCGGCAGAACGAACAGAATGAAGAACAGCATGACGCAGGCCGCGGCGATCAGCACGAAGGCCGGGTACTGCATCGCATCCGTCAATTTGCGGCGCATCAGCTCGTCCCGTGCCCGCTCCGCTCCCAGCATCTCAAGCACTTGATCGAGGGTGCCCGACACTTCGCCGACGCGAACCAGCGCGACATACATGGCGGGAAACAGAGACGGGTGTTCCGCAACTGCGCTCGCGAAACTTTCGCCGGTCAGAACTGAAGCCCGCAGCTTACCGACCACCGGACGAAGCCTGCCGACGTCCGTGTCGCTTGCGAGCAATTCGAGTGCATCGTCCAGACGCGCACCCGCCTTCAAGAGAAGGGCGAGGTCCCGGGTGAACGTCGTCACTTCGGCCGGACTTGGCCGACCGAAAAAACCGAAACCGGCGTCCGGTGCGGCCGCTTTTGCCTTGTCTTCGATGGTTTCGATCGGCAGCAGCCTGAGATACTCGATGCGGTGCGCAACTTCCTTAGCCGTCGGCGCCGAGAGCGTGCCATGCACGATCTCGCCGTTCTGCGTCAGGGCCCGGTAGCGGAAGTTCGGCACGATCTCACCTCACCTTGCGGTCGTAACGCGGAGAATTTCCGCGGGCGAGGTCAGGCCGGCGCGACATTTGGCTACGCCGTCGTCGACCATGGTCGTCATTCCGGCGCGGATCGCGGTCTGATCGATTTTCAGTCCGTCGGTCTTTTCCCCCATCAATTCTCGAATCTCGTTGGTGAGTTCGAGGATCTCGAACACACCCAACCGGCCGCGATAGCCGGTGCCGCTGCAGCGCTCGCAACCGGAAGGCGCCTGAAGCGTCTCGCCGCTTCGGAATCCGAGCGCGCCGAGCCGAGGGTCTTCGGCGAGATCGGCCTCGGTGAGCATCCTTGGCGTCTTGCAGCGGTCGCACAATTGCCGAACAAGCCGCTGCGCGACCACTGCCTTCAAGGTAGATCGCAGCAGATATCCCTCGACGCCGAGATCGAGAAGGCGGGGCACCGCGGCGGCGGCCGATTCGGTGTGCAGGGTGGTGAGAACGAGGTGACCCGTGAGAGCCGCGTGAACGGCGACGTGCGCGGTTTCGGAATCGCGCACCTCACCTACCATGATCACGTCAGGATCCTGGCGCACGAAGGAACGCAGCGCCGCCGCGAAAGTCAGCCCGATCGCGGGCTTGATCTGGGCTTGATTGACGCCGGGTATGTCATACTCGACGGGATCTTCGACGGTGAGGATTTTGCGGCCCGGTTCGTTCAGGATCGACAAGATCGTCGCCAATGTCGTGGTTTTGCCGCTTCCGGTCGGGCCGGTGACGACGATCATGCCATGGGGCAACTTCAGCAATCGCCTCAGCCGGACGTCATCGGCCGATGAAAATCCCAGTCTTTCGATCACCAACAATCCACGATCCTTCGGCAGGACGCGGATGACCGCGGATTCCCCGTGCTGCATCGGCATGATCGCGACACGAATGTCGATATCCGTGCGCCCGACCCGCAGCCGCGCGGCGCCGTCCTGCGGAAGCCGGCGCTCGGCGATGTTGAGGTTCGCGACAATCTTGATGCGCGAAATGACGGCTTGCGGCAACACGCCGGCCGGCGCCGCGACCGGCCGCAGCAGGCCGTCAATGCGCATACGGACCACCAGCCCGGTCTGAAAGGGCTCGATGTGAATGTCGCTGGCGCGCAGCTCTACGGCCTTTTCCAGCAAATCGTTGACGGCGCGAACCACGGGCGCGCCGCTGGCAAGGTCGCGCAGGCTTTCGATGTCGTCTTCACGCGGCTGGTGCCGTTCGCTGCCGCCCCCCAGTTCGACATCGTCGTCGCCCAGGCGCCGATCGAGCGCAATCGTGAGGTCTTCGACTGAGGCGACCTTGACCGCGACATCCTGCCTGAGCACGATTTCGGCTGCGCGCCGTGCCGCCGTATCGGTCGGGTCCGCGACTGCCAATACGGCGCCGCCGTCGGCGGCTTGATAGGGAAACACCATCATTTCCCTTAAGAAACGCTGCGAGAACGCTTCACCCAATGCCGGTGCAGACAGCATGTCCTGGAGCGTGACCCGATCGAGATCCGCAAAGCGGGCCGCTTCGTCCGCGAACTCGCTGGCCGAGAGGTCCGTGAGCTCCCAGAGCCTGGCTTGCTGACGCGTGGGGCCGCCCTGCTCGGCCGGATCGCCCTTGGCCGCGGCATTCGTCAAATGATTGCAACGACGAAGGTGTTCCACGAACTGCAGGGATTCGTCGCTGGTCATTGGTGTTTCCAGTCGCGCCGCATTTTAAAGGGGGCACCGATCAGCGGACCACGGCCGGTCGGGCCGCCGCCGTTGACCGCCAGTCGTCGGCCGCCGGGGTGTTATTGATCCGAAACATGACAGCTGTACGAAGCGCGAGGCTGTATCCGCCCCAGAAGACCTGCGTTGGCTCCTGATCCCTGGATGCCCCGTGCCGGCAATTATTTCTGTCATGTTCCGCCGCTAAGAGTCCGCTCCAGCTCTAATCCCGCCACAGGATCTTGAGCCTCAAAGAGTATGTTGGAACGGCGAAAACATGGTATTTGTCGGCAACCGAGGCCTGCCTCCGTCGGTCGGTCGCAGCATTTGCACTGCTTTCATATTATTGTCCTCTGTCGTCGCGCTGGCGTCCTGCAATTCGGCCACGGTCAATTCCAACAACGGCTTCGATATCGACGTGCTTGACAAGGTTCGGTCGCTGGACACCTTGCCTCGTTATCCACAGCCGGCGAGCGCCCCGGCGGCCAATACCGGCCAACGAGCCCAACCGGTGGTGTTTCAGGGCACCGAGGTGACCGATATCTCCGAGGCGCGCCCGCAACCGGTCGCGACCGGCAACGGCTTTGAACTCAATTTCGAAAACACACCGGTCGCCACCGTGGCCAAAGTGGTGTTGGGCGACATTCTGCAAACGGGCTACACGATCGATCCGCGGGTGCAAGGCACCGTCAGCCTGGTTTCGGTGCGGCCGGTGGCCAAATCCGACATTATATTTGTGCTCGAAAATGCCTTGCGGATCAGCGGGATCGTGCTTGTTCACGACACCGCCGGCTACCGCCTGACGCCGCTCGGCGACGCGGTCGGCACAGGCCGGGTCGATGCCGCGGCCTTGAGCCCCGAACCCGGCTACGGCGTCTCCGTGGTGCCCCTGCAATACGTGTCTGCGCAGACGCTGCTGAAGCTGATGGACAGTTTCGCGACCAAACCCGGAATGGTACGCGCCGACACCGCGCGAAACCTGCTGCTGATCCAGGGCAGCGGCGCCGAACGCCGCACCGCAGTGGATACTGCGCTGAGCTTCGACCTCGACTGGATGCGGGGTCAATCGATCGGCATTTTCCCCGTCGTCAACAGTGGTGTCGAACCCGTCATCGCGGAACTCGAAAAAATTGTGGATTCCGGTGAAAACGGTCTCAGCCAGAACATGATCAAGTTTCAGGCGGTTGCCCGGCTCAACGCGATCCTGGTGGTCAGCAAGAAGCCTGCACTGCTGCAAACCGCCGCAACCTGGATCAAGCGGCTCGATCGTGCGGACAGCTCAAGGACCAGCGTTCATGTTTACCGGGTGAAGTACGGAGATGCGCGCCAGATCGCGCGCGTGCTCACCGATATGTTCGGCGGCGGCTCTTCCTCGGGCGGTCTGCTCGACAGCGCCGATAACCAGATCGCGCCGGGTTCGGGCTTATCGGCGAGCGCCAGCGGCGACCGGCTTTCCATGAACGGCAACAATCCATCTTCGCCGTCGGGCGGCTTGGGTTCCAGTTCATCCTCGTCGTCTGGCGGCTTTGGCTCCAGTTCGTCCTCATCATCTGGCGGCTTTGGCTCCCGCGCCGGGTCCGCGTCCAATACGGGCTTTGGCGCGCCTGCGGCCGGCGCGAACGCGGGATCGCTCGACAAAGGCGGCGCCGGCGGCGGCCAGCCGGTGTTGCAAGGCGTGCGGATCACGGCTGATAGCGTCAACAACACCCTGCTCATCTATGCCGACCAGGGCAATTACCGGATCATCGAATCGACGCTGCAGCAGGTCGATCAACCGCAGCTGCAGGTCGCGATCGATGCCACCATCGCCGAGGTCACGCTCAACGACGAACTCTCCTATGGCGTTCAGTTCTATTTGACCAGCCACAATCTGGGATTAAGACCCGACCAGGGCTCCCTCCTCAACACCCAGTCGACGTCTACACCTGTCCCACCCAGCGTCGCGGCAGCGGCTGGAACGGCCGTCAACACCTTTATCAGCCGCGCAGTGCCCGGGTTCAATTTCCTGCTCGGTTCGGAAAATCAGCCGGGCGCCATCCTGGACGCCCTGCATACGATAACCACCGTCAAGGTGCTGCAAAATCCGTCTCTCGTCGTGGTCAACAATCAGGCCGCAACACTCCAGGTCGGCGACTCCGTGCCCATCTCCACGGGCTCGGCAAACGTGCTCAATTCTGCGACCTCCACCAGCAACACCATCGTCAACACCATCGATTATCGCAACACAGGCATCATTCTGCGGGTTTCTCCCCGCATCAACGTCAACGGAAATGTCAGGCTCGACATCGAGCAGGAGATCAGCAACGTATCGCCGCAAACCGCCACGAGTTTGACTCCGACGGTCTCCGAACGAAAGGTCAAGAGTTCGATCTCCGTGGCCAACGGGCAGACGGTCCTGTTGGCCGGATTGATCAGCGAACAGCAAAACCTCAACCGAAACGGGATTCCCGGGCTTGATCAAATTCCGGGTCTCGGCGACGCCTTCTCACATCAGGACAAGACGGTCGCGCGCACCGAGTTGATCATCTTTATCCGCCCCCAGATTATCCGCGACAGCCAGGATGCTCATTTCGTTGCCGAAGAACTTCGCTCGAAGCTCCGTGGCAGCATTAATGCGAGTGTTGCAAATGACGCGCGCGTCCAGAGCGTTCGTTGATGCCAGAGTGCAACTGCTGAGCTCCGCCTCCGCGAGGCCTTGTCCAGTCATGAACATGGTCGCGGTGAGATGGGCCGTGCCGGCGATCTTGTTCGCCATCTTCTTGTTCGGCACCGCAACGATGCGCTCCGCCTTCGCCGACGGACTGACGCGCGGGACCGGCGCCTATTCCAGAGGCGATTACGCGCGGGCCGTCCGCGAACTAACGCCTGCGGCATTTCGTGGAAATGCCCGTGCGCAGGCACAGCTCGGTTTCATGTACGAAAACGGCTTCGGTGTGCCGCAGAACTACGCCGCGGCTGCCGATCTCTATCGGAGCGCGGCCGCGCAAGGCGATGCCTTTGCACAGAGCAGGCTCGGCTTGAGCTATGACAAGGGTCACGGTGTGCCGCGAAACGTTGTTCTTTCCTACAAATGGCTCGATCTGGCCGCGGCCAGGGCGACCAAGCGCGAACGCGATTATTATCGGAGGCTGCGCGATGCGGTGGCTTCGAAAATGTCGTCGGATCAAATCGTTGAAGGCCAGCGGCTCGCCTTGATCTGGACGACCGGGCGCTGGTGACAGGGATCCGCGACAGCCGCGCCGAGGTGAATATTCCTCCGATCGGATGACTCGCACCGGAAATATTTCTTGTTCGGCAAAATTTTTTCGAAGAGCAAACCCTTCACTCGAAAACATTTCAAGGGACGTTTTGCAACGCGCCTTGCAAGCGTCATCTACGTGTCAATCGCCCGAAACATCCAGCAATGTAAGCTGCCGACGTCGGCAATCATGTTGCGTTTTTTCCAATCAATCACCTGAGCCGACATCAGGAGAGGACGATGAAACGATTGAAGGCTTTTCTTGGCGCGTCAATTCCATTGGCGCTTGGCGTTGTATTTCTTGGTACCGCCTCGCAATCCGCCTCCGCGGCTTGTCAACTGAATGCCCCGGGCGGTCAGGTCAAACACGTTATCTATATCACTTTCGACAACGTGCATCTGCGGCGCGACAACCCCAACGTTCCGTCCGACCTCGAACAGATGCCGAATCTGCTTAATTTTATCGAGAACAACGGCACGATCAGCGGCAATCATCACACCCCGCTGATTTCCCACACCGCGACCGACATTCTTACGGCGCTGACCGGCGTATATGGCGAGCGCATGGGAATTCCCGTCGCCAACAGCTACGGCTTTTTCAGGCCCGATGGCAGCGTGGGCTTCAACAGTTCGTTCTTGTACTGGACGGCGCTGGCCGGCGACGGCAAGCCTGAGATGATCGATGAACTCGGCAAGACCTCGCCGGCTCCCTGGGTGCCGTTCACCCGCGCCGGCTGCGACGTCGGAGCATTCTCCGTCGCCAATATCGAATTCGAGAGCGTGCCCGCCGACGTCAACACCGTATTTGGCGCCAGCTCGCCGGAAGGCATCGAGGCGAACAATTCGGCGCTGCGCGACAAGGCCAACGCCGATTTCCTCGGCATCGCCATTCACTGCGCGCAGAACAGCCCGCTCTGCAACAACAGCCATGGCAGGGACGATCTGCTGGCCGACGAGCCTGGCGGGTATGCCGGCTTTAAGGCGCTGTACGGCAATCTCCACGTGCAACCGGTGATCTCGCCGAGCGGCCCGGTGAAGGACCTTGACGGCAACGTCATTCAGACCGCCGCCGGCAATCCCGGATTCCCCAATACCTTCAATCCAGCCGCCACCCAATCGCTGGGTTATGCGGCAACGATGCTCGAGGCCGGCGTGCAGGTGGTCTATCTCTACATCGCCGACGCGCATGACAACCATTCCGGTTCCGGAACCTTCGGCCCCGGCGAAGCCGGCTACGTCGCGCAGCTCAAGTCATACGACACGGCGTTCGGAAAGTTCTTTGCCCGGCTCGCGGCGGACGGCATCACCAAGGACAACACGCTGTTTGTCGTCGTACCGGACGAGAACGATCATTTCGTCGGCGGCACCCCGAGTCCGGCGAATTGCGATGGCGTCAACGTCCCCTGCACCTACGCGGCGGGTCGGAAGGGCGAGATCGACGCGTTGATCAACCGGCTGGTGATCACGCAGCGCGCCAACAACACCGCCTTCTCGGTACACAGCGACGACGCGCCAACGGTCTATATTACCGGCAATCCCGCTCCGACCGACACCGTTACCCGCACCCTGGAGCATGACCTGAATGCGCTGGTCGCCACCAATCCGACGACCGGCAACACCGACAAGCTCTCCCGTCTGCTCGCCGATCAGGCGGAGATGAAACTGCTGCACATGGTGACCGCAAGTCCGGCGCGGACCCCGACGTTCACCATGTTCGGCAACGACAATTATTTCTTCGAGACCGGAAATGGCGGCGCCTGCGCAAACCAGTCCGACTGCGTCTTCGTTGGTCCGGGCTTTGCCTGGAACCACGGCGACTTCCAGCGGGACATCACCCGTAGCTGGGTTGCGATGGTTGGCCCTGGCGTGCAACGGCTTGGCCGCCACGACGAAGTGTTTTCGGATCACAGCGACGTGCGGCCCACATTGCTGGCGCTGCTCGGCCTGAAAGACAGTTACGTGCATGACGGCCGGGTGCTGTCGGAATGGCTGGAGCAACGGGCGCTGCCTTCGGGCATTCGCCGGCATCAGGAGAACTTTATCGAGCTCGCGGAAGTCTACAAGCAACTCAATGCTCCCCTCGGTGAACTCGGCCGGGCGAGCCTGGTCTATGCCAATCGTTCCGTCACCGACACCGACAAGGTTTACGCGCGCTACCTCGACAAAATAAACGATATCACCAGCGAGCGAAACAAGCTGGCCAACGATATCAAATCAGTGCTCGACGCCGCGGCGTTTGGCAACCGGCCGGTCGATGAAGACTCCGAGGATGATCTCGGTCGTCGCGCCCGGACGCTGATCGATCGTGTCAAGGATCTGGCCGAACGCGAGCGTCGCGACGAAGACTAAAGTCTTCGAAAGGCGAAACAATCCCGAAACCCGCCGGTTCAGCCGGCGGGTTTTTTCTGCGCGGCAGCTTCAGCCAAAACTGCGTTGGCCGAGTAGAGCGTTGGTAATCACCGCAGGTTTCGGAGCGGCCGATGCAGTAAATTCTATCTCCTTCAAGACTATTCAATCGCGTCCTTTCCGGTCGGCCAAAGCCGTTTCACAAATCTGAATTCTTCCCGACATCAGCATGTAATTGCGCCTGCCGATATTCGCCGCGACGGATACGCAAACAACCCTGCGTGGGACGCTCGCGCCACCGTCACGCCAATGACTTCCCTATTCCCTATGGAGAATAATAATGAAATCGAAGTGGTTTTTCGAACCGCTCTGCCTTGCGACGAGCGCACTCTGTGCATTGACAAATGTGGCACCGGCATTCGCCAGGTCACCGACAACGCCAATCCAGCACGTAATCATCATTATCGGTGAGAATCACACCTTCGATAATTTTTTCGGCACCTACATACCGAAGGCCGGTCAGACCATCGACAATCTCTTGAGCAAGGGCATCGTCAATGCCGACGGCACGCCCGGTCCGCATTTCGATAGAGCAAAGCAGCTGATTGGCCGCGACGAGAACCGATACAATGCGGAGACCGCCTCGACGGGTGCCTACGCGACACTGCCGCAGCCCTACACGACCTACGGCATTGGCCTGCCGGCGGGCGTTCCGGATACCAGGTTCCCCACCAACTTGCCGAATGGTCCGTATCAAATCAGCAAATACGTGCCTTACGCCAGCTATACCGGCGATCCCGTCCATCGCTTCTTCCAGATGTGGCAGGACTTTGATGGCGGCAAACTCGACAAGTTTGTCTGGGTCGAGGAAACCATCGGCACCGGATCGAATGGCGCGGCGGTCCCGGCTGGCGGGTTCAATCCCAAGGAAGGCGCCATCTCGATGGGCTTTTACAACATGAACCCCTTCACCGACGCTTCGGGCAAGGCGCAGCCCGGTGACGCACCGTTCTTCAAATCGCTCGCCGACCAGTATGCCATCAGCGACAATTATCACCAGGCGATCATGGGCGGCACGGGTGCCAATTTCCAGGCCATCGTTTCAGGCCACGCGGCGTTCTTCACCAACCCGGACAGCCTCAACGGCGCCGCCGCGATTCCTTATAGCAACCAGATCGAAAATCCCGATCCGGTCGCAGGAACGAACAACTACTACACCCAGGACGGCTACAGTGGAGGTTCGTATGTCAACTGCTCCGATCCGAACGCGCCGGGGGTCGCATCGGTGAACGAGCAGCTCTACCGCCACGGCATTTCGAACAGCAACTGCGCGCCGGGCCATTATTATCTGGTCAACAATTACAACATGTTCTGGAATCAGACCAGCAGCAACGAGCGGACGCTTGGGCCGACCTCGTTCACGTTGCCTCCGCAAAGCCTGCCGACCATTGCCGATGTGATGACCGCCAAGGGCGTGTCGTGGAAATATTACAGCGGCGATCGCGGTAACGACCCGACCGTATTCGCCAACTCGGTGGATGGTGTGCCGCTGCTGTTCCATTCCTACTGCGGAATTTGCGATCCGCTCACGGGCTATTTGAGCATCATGAAGAACCCGTCGGAGGAAGCGAAGCTGCAGAATTACGGGGCGTTCCTGAACGACGTTCAAAACAACACGCTACCGGCGGTGTCGTTCGTCCGTCCGTTCGAGACGCTGGCCGGACATCCGGCGGATTCGACGAGCGACAATTACGAAAAATTCCTTCAGGCGTTGATCAATCGGGTGAAAGGCAATCCTGAACTCTGGAATTCGACGGCGATTTTCATCACGACCGACGAAGGCGGCGGCTATTACGATTCCGGCTACATCCAGCCGGTCGACTTCCTTGGCGACGGCACCCGTATTCCGCTAATTGCGGTTTCACCCTTCGCCAAGAAGGGTCATGTCGATCACACCTACTACGACCATGTCTCATTGCTGAAGTTCATCGAAAAGAACTGGGATCTCCCGAAAATTTCGGATCGGAGCCGCGACAACCTCCCGAACCCGATTCATGACCGCGACGACAACCGGTACAAACCCGAAAATAGCCCGGCCATCGGAGATCTCATGAACCTGTTCGCCTTCGACCACGGCCATGACGGCGATCACAACGCCGACGACCGCGATCATCACTAGGTCTCTTTGTTGATCTGATGTAGGCGACGAAGGGCTGCGTCAACCGACGCAGCCCTTTGCTTTCGCGCCTACGCGCGGCCGGGACCGGAAAGCGCTTTTCTCTGCTCCATTTTGATCACCCGGACGTTCTTATTGTCTATGCCCGTTGTCCGAAGCCAGTGCCTCCTCGGTTTCAACGAAGCCCGCCCGTAACTCCACCGTCGCGATCTTCATGTCGACGCCGCCAACCCAACGTCCGACCACGAGGGTCGCGATGATGTTGGAGGTCAGATTGGTCGCGGCGCGGATTTCTGCCATGAAGCGATCCACGCCGAGCAGCAGCGCAATTCCGGCGACGGGCACCGCGTCCACCACGGGAAGCGTGGCCGCCAGCGCAATGAAGCCGCCACCCGTGACGCCGGCGGCGCCCTTTGAGGTGAACAGCATCACGAACAGCACGCTCAATTGGCGCCAGATCGAAAGCTGGACATTGAAGGCGTGCGCCAGGAACAGCACCGACATGGTCATGTAGATCGCCGTGCCATCCATGTTCAGGGAAAACCCGCCTGGCATCACCAGCCCTACGACCTCCTTGGAAACGCCGACTTTCTCCAATTTCTGCATCGAACGCGGCATCATGGTTTCGGCCGACGTCGCCGCGAACACGAACAGGATCTCGTCCTTGAAGTAATTCAGCACCCGGAAAATGCCGAATCCGGAAAGCCGCAGGAACGCGCGGTCGGCAACCCTGTGACGGCAATTTCGGAGGACTGATGATCGATTTCGAACGCGGACACCAATTTTCCTCCAAACCAGTCAGCCATGACGGACCGCTTTGATCAGCATGAACGACGCCGGCCCGCTGGCCGCAACCGCGGCCAGCGCATCGCCAACGAACCCGCACCTATTCGGCGGCCACGCTCTTGATCGCCGCGTGGCCATGGGTCTTGACGACGACCTTGATGGCATCCTCGATGCGCTCGCGGGCGTATCGCAGCGCGGTCGGCAGATCTTCCAGGGCGAAGGTGTGGGTATGCACCTTGGTGGCGTCGAACCGCTTCTGCGCCATGAACGCCTCGGCGCGATGCGTGGCGCTCTTGCCTTCGCCGCGGATGCCATAGACGTAGATGTTGTTTCGCACGAGATAGGCGATATCGACTTCGGCGGGCTTGCCTGGGAATGCGGCGAGACAGATGCGGCCACCACGGTTGACCATGCGCGCGGCTTCGTTGACGGCCTCCGGTGCACCCGAACATTCGACGACATAGTCGACGCCCTTGCCGCCGTTGAGCCTGCGAACGGCGGCGACGGGATCCTCGTTCCTGGCGTTGACGACGTAATCAGCGCCAAGTTCGAGACCGATCTGAAGGCGGTTGTCCCGCGTTCCGGTCAAGATCACCGGCTGCGCCCCCAACGCTTTGGCGACCGCCACGCCGAGCAACCCGATCGGACCCGGACCGGTCACGACGACGCTCTCGCCAGCGACAAGGCCACCGAGTTCCGTCAGCCCGTACATCGCCGTGCCGGCGGTCACGACCAGGGTCGCCTCCTCATCCGACATCTCGTCCGAGATGCGAACCAGCGTGTTGATGCTGTTGACGGCGTACTCCGCGAACCCGCCATCCGTCGTGAAACCATTGGCGCGATGACCCTTGTCGACATCGCCATAGTTCAAACCGTAGTTGTGGCAGGCCGTGTACATCCCCTCGCGACAGCGCTTGCACTGCCCGCATCCCGCATGGATTTCAACGGTGACGCGCTCGCCGATCCTGTATTCATCGACGCCGGGCCCGAGCGCCGCGACCGTGCCCATATATTCATGGCCCGGTGTGAAATTCTTGTTGTAGGGCAAGCCGCCCTGGATCATCGCAGGCGGACCATGATGGATGATCTCGAGATCCGTTGCGCAAATCGCAACCGCGTCGATGCGAACCAGAACCTCGGCCCTTTTTGGCGCCGGAACGGGTTTCGTTGTCAGGGTCAATTGACCGGGATCACCCAACACCCAGGCGCGCATGGTTTCGGGAACAGGAAAATCGGGCGAGATCTTGACACGATCGGGCTTGTACATCGTTTTCTCCTCGGTGTTTTTGACCGCTATTCTGCCGCTATGCTCTTCGCCGATCCCCGCAGGATGGCGCGCGGCGCTCCGAGTTCCGTCGACAATTCGTCCGCTGCTGCGATGAGATGAACCTTGATTTGATCGACGTACGCCGATGTGGCGCGGAAAACCGGCGAAGAGACACTGATCGATCCCACGACGGCGCCGGCATGGTCGCGAATTGCCGCGCCAAGGCAGATCACACCAAGTTGAAACTCTTCCCGATCGATCGCAAAACCGTTTCGGCGCGTGAGCCGCAGGTCTTCCTTCAGCTTCTCGATGTCGATGACGGTGTGCGGCGTAAACGCGGTGAGGCCTTTGTCCGCGACGATCCGATCCAGTTCGGTAGGCGGTAGCCAGGCCAGAATGGCCTTGCCCGTGGCCGTTGCGTGGGCTGCATTCGAATTGCCGCCGAGACCTGCGTCCACGCGGACCGCGTGCCTTGCCTCCCGATGCAGAACGTTCACCAGATTGGTATCCTGCATAATCGCAAGCTGAACCGCTTCGCGGGTCTGATCGCTCAGGCGATCGACAAAGCTCTGCGCGCGCCGCGGCAAGTCGACCTGGCGCAGACAGGCCGCGCTGAGGTGGAGGATCCGGGACCCCAGGACATAACTGCGGCTGTTGGCGCCGCGCGCGACGTAGCCCCAGTTGTGCAATGTCGAAATGAGATGATGACAAGTCGAGACGTTCAATCCGGCGAGACCAGCGATCTCGGTCAGCTTCGCCTCGCCACCCGCGTCGGCGATAACATCCAGAATGAGGAAAGCACGATCGAGCGCCTGAATGCCGCCGTTGTCGCGCCCCATCGGCGGACGAGCCGGCATGACACCGTGCCTTTCCCTGTCTCGTTCGGGTTCCATCGCCGCTCTCCCTACCGGCTGTTATTTTTATCGGTCCAGTAGGGCCAATCTCTACCCCCAACGCAACTGAATTTTCACATCGCAGACGGCATCTTCATTCGATGAAAGATCTTGAAATAACGACGTGCGAAGAAAATCTCCTCCGCCCACACTTCCGCAGGCGTCATCCCGTCGGCGGCGATGCAAATCGTCGCGCTATTCGGGCTCGGGTAACTTGATCATCTCGTTGAGACGCTTGTTGAATTCCTCATCGGACAGGGGCACCGATGGAAGCCGCGAGCCGTCATCCGATGATTGCCCCAAGTGGGTCAGTTGCGGAAAAAACAAGACCAGCAGCAGCAAAAGCCATTGGGCCATAAGAAACGGCGCCAACGCGCGCACGAAGGAGCGGAAGGCAACCGGTTCCTTCAGAACGCCGCGCACCATCATCAGCGCGTAACCGAAGGGTGGCAGCAGGAAGCTCGACTGCAATGTCAACAGCACCAACACCGATACCCACCGCGCATCGGCGATGCGGATCAGAAGCGGCGGGATCACGATCGGCACGATGACGAAAATGATTTCGAAAGCATCGAGGACGAAGGCACTGATCCCGATCACGCCCAGCACCACCGCAACCGCCGTGATGTCGCCGCCTGGAATGGACGAAACCATTTTACCGACAATATCTGCGGTCCCAAGCAGCCTCAAAACCATGGTGAACGTCGTTGCCGCCAGCAACAACGAAAACAAGGCGCCGGTGAGCGCGATCGCATCGTTCAGCACCTTGTTCAGCACCGCGCCGCGCAAACGTCCGGTCAGGAGGCCAGCGACCAGCAACGCAAAGGCGCCCATCGCGGCCGCCTCGACAGCATAGAAATAGCCGATGGCAACCCCGCCAAGCAGAACGAGCAAGGATACCAGCGCAACTGCGGCGAGCCATCCTTGTCCTGCCGTCAGGCGCTCGCGGTCGGGCAATCTTGTCGCGGTCCGGCCGGCGGCCCAGGACAATGCCAGGCACAGCACCAGGAAAATTCCGCCCGGCACCAGCGCCGCATGAAATATATCCTGCGTATTGACGACGCGGCCGCTTCTTCCTGTGGCCGTCACCGCCACGGTATGCGCCGACAACATCGCGTCGCTCAGAAGGATGAGAACCAGCGAAGGCGGCACCAGCACGCCAAGCGTGCTGGCGACCGCAATGATTGCGTGACGATTGGGCGCGGGGATGCCCTCCGCCGCAAGGCGCGGCGAGACGACGCGCGAAAGACCGAGCACGCTGGCGCCGACCGAACCATTCATCGGCCCGAGCAACGCGCCGAGCATCATGCCCGACACCAGCGGGGCGGATGGGCTACGTGGAAGCGCGGCATTGCCGGCACGATAAAGCGCGTCCGCGACCGGAAGGCGGTCGAGCAACAAGCCCATCGTCACGTAGAGCGGCAGGGCCTGCAGCAAATCGTTTTCAAACAGATTGATCAGCCGGCTGGGCAACGCCCAAAGGGTAGAACCCTCGATGGCGCCCGTCACGACGCCCAGTATCGCGCCAAGCGTCGCCACAGCGATAAGGACGACCGCGGCGGGCAGGCCCGTGGAAATGATGCCGACGCCAACCAGCGCAAGAAGCGCGACTCCGGCCCATTCCATTATTTGTCGTCCGCCGCAAGAGGACGGAAAATATCGACAAGCGACTGGCCAAGGATCAAGGCCGCCATGACCCAAAGGGAAAGCTTGACCAGGAAATAGCCGGGGTTGCCGCTATCCTGAAATGACTCAAGATCACGAACGCTGGAAACGATAGTCGTCTTGCCCGCAATCAGGACAAACAAGGCCCAGGGCAGAAGTCCGACGGCAGCGCCGATTTGATTGAGGCGTCGCCGCGCTCGCGCGGAGTAGCGCTGGGCCAATAGATCGGCGGCAAGGTGAGTCCCCGCACGCGTCGCCGCGGTGACGCTTACCGCGACGAAAAGCGCAAAGGCCACCTGCCCCAGATCGTTGGCCTCCCGCGAGTAACTGCGAAGCAGATCGCGCAGCGGCCATTGCAGGAGCAAGAGGACAATCAAAGGCAATGCAAGCCACTTGGCGACAGCAACGATGCGACCGATCAGGCGGTCGAGGCCGCGCAAGAAAATCGTCACGTTGTCCCCCTTTTCCCCGCACCAGCCTGAGCAACTGGATCGACTGGAAGGCCACAACACGCAAGTGGTTCCATGCCGCGGTCCCCAGAGCAAGTCCGCAGAAAACTGGGATCTTGCGGATCCGGCCGGAGATTTTCGCCAGGTCTCCCCGCGAAGGCTCGGCCAACTGCTCATTTTGGGCCATCGCACCCGCCCCTCCCGATGGCGCCAAAGCGATGCGGGAGCAGCCACAATATTTGAAATTCGTGTTCTTATTTTTAATCCGTTTCAATGTCAGAAGTAGTTGTACCGACAAAACTGCCGACAATTTTCGGGGGCGCCCCCAACATACCGATTTGTCTGGTGTCCAGGCAACCTTCATCGAGGGATTTGGAATTGAGCGGAGAGGCGCGGTTTCGATCAGTCTTTGCGGTAAAAGCTTGATCCCAATCAACAGTTTCCTGTCACCGACCAGCTAGATTTCAAACAGTTTAGTCGTCTTGCCCGGTGAGATTGGTGAAAATGAACAAGCAACTCGGCGCTGGTGAAGGTGTGAGCAAGGAACCGCCGCAGATTGTGCCGTTTCCGGCAGCTGAACGCGCAGTGGGGGAGCCGCGGCCGCAAAAGCCGGTTGCGTCCAAGCGCTGGGCGATCGGCGCGGTCGTGGTGCTGGTGCTTGTCGCAACGGCTATCGCCATCTGGTGGTCCGTTGGCAGCGGCCCGGCAGTTCGCTATGCGACGGCGCCGGTCACGATCGGCCCGATCTCGCGCAGTGTCAGCGCGACAGGCACGGTGAACCCCGAATTGACAATCATCGTCGGGACCTATGTCTCCGGCGTCATCCAGGAATTGAGCTGCGATTACAATACGGAGGTCAAGCGCGGGCAATCCTGCGCCAAGATCGATCCGCGTCCCTACCAGAGCATTGTCGATCAGGGGAAGGCTAATCTCGCCGTCGCGAGGGCGCAGCTGGAGAAGGACGAGGCATCGCTTGCTTACGCCAAGAACAACTTGGGACGCCTCACGACTCTTGTCCAGACAAACGCTGTGTCGAAAGATGCTTTCGACAATGCCAAGAGTGTGTACGAGCAGGCTCTAGCCCAAATCACGTTTGATAAAGCTACCATTCAGCAGCGCGAAGCGGTGCTCGACGCGGCCCAGGTCAATCTGGATTATACCGACATCATCTCCCCGGTCGACGGCACGGTGGTCTCGCGCAACGTGACCATGGGGCAGACCGTCGCAGCAAGTTTCCAGACCCCCACCCTGTTCCTCATCGCGACTGACCTCACCAAAATGCAGGTCGACGCCAATGTGAGCGAAAGCGACATCGGCGGCATCAGGAACGGCGACAAGGCGACATTTACCGTCGACGCATACGCCAAGCGGATGTTCGAAGGCAGAGTAACCCAAGTCCGCCAGTCGCCACAGACGGTGCAGAACGTCGTCACTTATGATGTCGTGGTCAGCATCGACAACTCCGACCTGATGCTCAAACCGGGCCTGACGGCCGCCACGCGGATCGTCGTCGACCAGCGCGATGCGGCGCTCCGCGTTCCGAACCAGG
This sequence comes from uncultured Alphaproteobacteria bacterium, assembly GCA_963753875.1. Lineage (GTDB taxonomy): Bacteria > Pseudomonadota > Alphaproteobacteria > Rhizobiales > Xanthobacteraceae > Bradyrhizobium. The sequence goes on from CAVWDY010000024.1 coordinate 220,012, forward strand.
CGTTGCGGTATGTTCCGACCGGAACCGCCCTTCGCGAAGCAAAGCAACAGCGCGTCTGGGTGCTCCGTGACGGAACGCCGACACCGGTTCAAGTTACGACTGGACTGGACGACGACGATTTTACGGAAATCGTGCAAGGCGAGCTGAAGGCTGATGACAAGGTGATCGTCGCCGAACAGCAGGGTTCGGCGAACCCGCGTTCCGGCGTGCCGCCACCGCGGCTCTGATTGGGCAGGTGACGGGAAGGCGATTGACGACCATGACGGACCCGGTGATCAGGATCGATAACGTGTCGCGGACATATCATGTCGGCGATATCGATGTTCATGCGCTTCGGGACGTAAGCCTGACCGTCGAACACGGCGAGTTTATCGCCATCATGGGCGCGTCCGGATCGGGCAAGTCGACGCTGATGTCGATCCTTGGTTGCCTCGACCGGCCTACGGGAGGTCATTACCGGTTCGATGGCATCGACGTTGCGGCGCTTGCCGAGCCGGATCTCGCCGGCCTTCGAAGCGAACGACTTGGCTTCGTCTTCCAGAGTTTTAATCTGTTGCCGCGCACCAGCGCCATCGACAACGTCGCCTTGCCGCTGCTGTATGCGATGTCCGGCCAGGGCCACGCGCGTGTGCGTTTCGAGCGGGCTCGCGCAGTTCTGGACAAACTCGGCCTGCGTGACCGTGAGCGCAATACGCCGGGCCAGCTGTCGGGCGGGCAGCAGCAGCGGGTCGCGATCGCCCGCGCGCTGATCAATCAGCCGAGCCTTCTCTTGGCGGATGAACCGACCGGCAATCTCGACACGCGCAATTCGAACGAGATCATGCAAACGCTGACTTCGCTCAATCACGAACAGGGCGTCACCATCATCGTGGTGACGCACGAGCCGGATATCGCGGCCTTCGCGGATCGAATGCTGACCATGCGTGACGGTCAGATCATCTCTGATGTGAAGAACGCAAAGCATGACAAGGCGCCTCGGCCGGCAGATGGGGCAGCCGGCGAATCGGTCCGGACCAGGGAACCGTCGGCCTATGCGAGATCGTCGGGCGCTTCATGGCCGTTTGCCTGGATGGTGATGACGGCGGCGGCTGAGGCCATCTGGCGCAACAAGATGCGCTCGGCATTGACGATGCTCGGGGTCTTCATTGGCGTCGCCGCGTTGATCGTCATGGTGTCCGTTGGCCAAGGGGCCAACGAGGCGGTCCGCAAGGAGATCGCAAGGCTCGGGACCAACCTCGTGGTTGTTCTGCCGGGCGCGGCGACAAGCGGAGGCGCTCGCGGCGGATACGGAAGCGCCTCGACACTGACCGTTGCCGACGTCCAGGCGATCCGGCGTGAGGCGCCGGCGGTCGGGGAAGTGAGCTACCTGATCCGCCAGTCGGGGCAGATCCGGTTTGCCAGCCAGAACTGGACCACCGGCATCCAGGGCGTCAGCTCCAATTACCCGCCGATGACAAACTGGCAGATCGCCGCCGGGCGGGCGATCACGCCGGAGGATGAGAGAAGCGCGGCGCTTGTTGCCGTCCTCGGTGAGACCGTGCGCCGGCAACTGTTTGGCACCTTTCAGAATCCGATCGGCGCAACGGTGCAGGCCAAGGGCGTCTCGTTGCGGGTGATCGGAATTCTCGACGTCAAAGGACAGACATCCTTCGGCCAGGACCAGGACGATCTGATCATGGTTCCGTTCACAACGGCCGAACGCAAGATTCTCGGCGTTGCCGCGCCAAGCCAGCAGCAAACCGCCGTCAACTGGATTTATCCGACACCGCCGAACCCCTATGGGCTTCAGCCGCGCTTGATCGGGTTCGTGAATCAGATTTACGTGCAGGCGGTCGATCAGTCTGGCATCCAGACAGCAATCAGCCAGGCCACGGAAATCCTGGCGCGGCGTCACCGCATCCGGCCGGGCACCGACAACGATTTTTCGGTACGAAACCTCAGTCAGATCGCGCAGACCGCGGAGGGTAGCAGCCGCATCATGGCACTTCTGCTGGCCGCGGTGGCGTCGATATCGCTCCTTGTCGGCGGTATCGGCATCATGAATATCCTGCTCGTCTCGGTCACGGAGCGGACGCGCGAGATTGGATTGCGGATGGCGATCGGCGCGCGAAGACTGCACGTTCTGCTGCAGTTTCTTGCCGAAGCAATATTCATCAGCGTCAGCGGCGGCATCGTGGGAATCATCATTGGGGCAGTCTTTTCCCTCGCGATATCGGCCCTCACCGGCTGGCCAGCACCGATCTCGCTCACCGCCATTGCCGGTGGATTCCTGTTTTCGGCGGCCGTCGGCATCTTCTTCGGTTACTACCCGGCACGAAAGGCGGCCCGGCTCGACCCGATCGAAGCGCTGCGCTACGAGTGAGCGGGATTCCGAATCGCAAGATCAACGGCCAAATGCAATCGTGGTGCCCGCAACGGGGACCACCAAAGGCCGAGCACCGGCCAACGCAACGATCGCCTGCGATCGTAGGACTTGACGAACCCGGCCGCTGCCATCCCCTCGGGGGCCACGGCGTCGACCAGCCCCAGCTGCCGCGCGTCCGCCGCACCGAGCACTTCCGCGGTGGTCAACAGCCGCATCGCGCGACTCGGGCCGACGATGTTGAACAGATCCGTGCCGCCGCCCCATGCGGTGGCAATGTTGAGTTTCGCCTGCAGGAAACCGATGCGCGCGTGTGGCATCGCGACGCGCAGGTCGCAGGCCATCGCGAGCTCCGCGCCGCCACCGAGCGCATCGCCGTTCAGCACGGCGACGACGGGAACGGGAAACCGGCGGATCGTATCGAGAACCGCGCGGGTGCGCGCAGCGAAAGCGACCGCATCTGCCTCGCCGCGCAAGGATTCGAGTTCCTTCAGGTCGCCCCCTGACGCAAAAGCCTTATCGCCTGCACCGGTCAGAACCGCCATAGACACGTCGTCGCGTTCGGACCATTTCGAGAAGGTCGCCCCGATCGCGGCGATCAGCGCATTGCTGAGCGCATTGCGCTTCTCCGGACGCGACAGCGTGACATGCAGCACGCCATCCTCGAAGGCCGTGGCGACCAGTTCGCTCACAAGTCCTCCTGAATCTGTTTGCAGATGTCAGCCAGCCGGCGTTGGTGATCAGCGATCTGATCGGTCATGCGGTGCATGGGGCCGGCGACCGCGATGCCATAGGTGTCGCCCGCGAATTTTACGGGCATGGCCACAGCCATGACGTCGGCCACGTTTTCACCGCGCGTGATTGAATAGCCGCGCGCCGCGCAGCGTTCGATCTCCTCGGCGAGCTGGGCGCGATCGGTGATGGTCGCGTCCGTCATCGCGTCGAGCGGCAGTTTGGCCAGCACGTCGGCGCGCGCGCGCGGCTTCATGATCGCCAGCAGCGTTTTGCCGATCGAACTGGAATGCAGCGGTTTCAGGTCGCCGGGCCGCGCCGTGTAGCGGATGTTCAGCGGCCCTTCGAGCACGGCGAGATAGATCACGCACCCGCTTTGCTCCTTGCCGAGAATGGCGGTCTCCTGCGTCTGATCGCGCAACGCTTCGAGCCGCGGCATGATCCGACGCAGCCAGGGCTCGCTCCCGGCGATCGCCGCGGCGACGTCGTACATCTTGCGGGTGGGATAGATCTGCCGGCGTGGACCGACGCCGAACAAAAAGCCTCGTCCCTTCAACGCCCGAACCAGATTGAAACAACTCGACAAGGGCGCATCCAGCGCCGTCGCGACCTCGGACAGGGTCAGCGGCCGCTGTTCCCGTGCGAACAGTTCGAAAACGTCCAGGGTGCGACTGGCTGATTTCACATCCATGAAAAATATTTCATCATATTGTTAAAATGGAGTCAATCGGCTAAGCGTATGACCTGCAGCCCCGCAATAGAGGTGGATTTGACAGGATTTCGGACGAGCCGGGCCAACATCGGATTTGGGGGCGCCGGCCGTGCGCGATGGCGGCCGCACGTCCACCTCGGCAACGCCTCCGGGGATTAGGCGCGATGGCGCGGGCGGGAGCAGAAGGCAAAGCGCAGATTTTGCTGGTGACGTTCTTCCCGCAATGCGTTGTCTCCATGCTGAGCATGACGCCGCCGGTCATGGCGAACCAGATTGCCGGCTCTCTCGGCCTCTCGCCGCAGATCGCCGGCGTCTATGTCGGGCTTGTCTATGCTGGCGCGATCCTCAGCAGTTCTTTCGCGGCCTCGCTGATCACGCGGCTGGGCCCGCTGCGCACCAGTTTTGCCTGCGTCATGACAGGCGGCACCGGGCTCGCACT
>CAVWDY010000025.1:0-202958 GCA_963753875.1 uncultured Alphaproteobacteria bacterium
CGAAGGGGCAACAGGCGAGCCGGGCCGTCAAATATCAGAGTTGAGGTGGAAGGGCTACACTCCGATCCTAACGCTCGGCGTCGGATCTTGTGCAAACCTGAAGGCTAGAACCAGGAGCAGAGAAGCGTCAGATTCACCGAGCAAGCTGCCAATAGAGCGGCCATGAGCGTCAAATGTGCGCGATCGTCTGTGGTTTTCGAATTCATCTCCATGATTGAAACATCGGGCGATTCCACCGGGGGAGTCTCGGGCTAAATTTTACGAATTGGTCAGTCGGGATTCAGGAGTTGTTTACAACTCGGCTCTGAGAGCGGTTGGAAGGAGGAGTTTGAGGCGGGTCACCGCGGCGGGTTTTTCTTTGGACTGATGTACGGCGGCGGCGGCATCATTCTGGCCTTCACCTGCAAATAATAGTCCTCGCGCCCCCGAGCCATTTTTTCCTGATGCGCTTTGAAGTTGCTTACGCGCCGTAGGATTTCGTCGCGCGCTGATGTTTGAAAGGCGATTGACGTAATGGTGGCGGGAGATTTGACCGGGCTCGGCTTGTCAGCCAGCGGTTGCTCGGCTGTCTTCATAGCAACGGGAATGTCTGGGATCGGTTCGCGCTTGGCGTCCTTAGCCAACGCCATCGTGCTCTCGATCAGCGCGTCGAGTTCCTGTTTCCAGTTCATGCCCGCTATCCCCTCGAAGACGATCATCCCATCAGCCGGACGGCGAGGCGTCAAGCAAGTCTCGCTGTGTCGTAAGGGACGACAAGGCCGCCGGGCGGGTTTTGCTTGCTCAACCGCCTTTTCGCCGCTCTACTGCAACGATTGTTTTTCCCAAGGAGAGCGAAACGTGGCGACAGGTACTGTGAAGTGGTTCAATGCGAGTAAGGGATTTGGATTTATTCAACCCGACAACGGCGGCAAGGACGTGTTTGTGCACATCTCAGCCGTGGAAAAAGCCGGCCTGAGCAGCCTCAATGAGGGTGCCAAGGTGAGCTACGAAGAGATGGAGAACCGGGGCAAAACGTCCGCGGAAAATCTAAGGGTCGCCTAAAAGACTGGCCGGCCTTTACCGCTTGTAAAGGATAAGCTGCCACGGTCCGCATGACCTTCTGGTGGTCGCTGAGTACATTGTCGGAGAAGCCGTCGCGGTGGTGACGCCAGCGGCGGCTTTTTCGTGCCAAAAAAGCCCCGCTGGCAGAGGCAGGGCTGAAGAGCGGGTCGAATTCACCTGACGAACTAGCCGGGAGCAGGAGCCTACACCTTCCATAACGCTGTGCAAGCCAAGCCCGCCGGTTCACGCCGCCGGGTTTTCCGGCCGGAATATTTGTTAACCGCCTGCGACTACCGTTTGAGCAATCGCGGATCTCGTAACTCATACCGCGAGAGCACTGACTGAAAGCCCGCCGTCTCAACCCGGCGGGTTTTTCTTTGCGCGCCGCCTTCAGCAGCAAGCCCGCCGGTTCACGCCGGCGGGTTTGATTTCTTAGTCGGCTTTGAAATGCTAAAATTTAATGCCTCCGGTCTTGAGGCCGAGGACTTTCATTGTCCGATATTTTCCCGCGGCGGGGACCCCCGCCCCGGCCGGCCCCGGTTACGATGCCCTGCTTCATTTCAGTTGATCCGGTTTTTCCAGCGTTCTTTCCGGGATTCTCGGTTCTCATATTTCCCCACCGGTCGAATATTTGTTGGCTGTGAGCGAATGTTGCTGTCAAAACCAGCAAACCGCAGCATGTCGCGATGATTGCGATGCTTTTTTTCATTGTTTCCTCCACTGCCCCTTAAATGCGGCGCCGGAGTGGATCACGTCCTAGGGCCGCGGTCGATCCATTCCGCGTTCATCCGGGACGATGAGAGGTGAGGGTACCGGTTGTATGCCAGCGATCCATCCAGCGGATAGTGGTCGAGGCCGCAAGATCAAGCAGGCGCGCGGCTTCCCGGCAGCTCTCGCCGCCCTCGACCAAAGCCACCACACGATCTCTCAAGTCTGTCGAATAACCCTTCGCCATGATCATCCTCGCCCCTAACCCGGATTTCTCACAGAGTTCGATTGAGTGCGGCGGCGGTTGATTTCAGCCGAGCCACAATCAGCGCCCGTCATTTGGGCATGACTTTTCGCCCGCTGCGGCGGGTTGTTCGGGGTAGTGCAGGGTCATAAGGTGCGGATGTTCTCCTGTGGGCCGGGGGTTCAGAGGGCCGCGCTGTCGAGCGCGGCCCGGGCTGTTCGAAAGACATCGGTGTAGGGAAAGGCCGATGCCATCGAGAACTTGATCCGGCGGACGCTGATGCGGACCTGGGCGCCGATTTTGAGCAGCTTCAGGCGGATGGTGCCGCATGTGGCGAGAGCGATGCGGCGCAGCGCGCTGATCAGGACATAGGCCATGGAGGACAGCCACAGCCGCAACTGGTTGGCGCGCATGGTGCCGGTGGAGGTCCTGTCGGCGAACAGATCGAGCTGACATTCCTTGATGCGGTTTTCCATCTCGCCGCGGGCGCAATAAAGCTTCTCGTAGAGCGCGCGGGCCTGATGCCGGTCGGCCGGCAGCGAGGTGACGACGAAGCGCGGATTGGCGCGACCTTCCAGCGTCGCCAGATCGATGTCGCCGACCTTGATGGATTTCTTGTTCTTCTTGTTTCGCCGCGGCTTCGTCGTGCTGTCGCTCTCACTCTCGGCTGTGGACGGGATCATCCACTCGGCTTTGCCGACGACGCGGCGTTGCCGGCTCCAGCTCTTGCGCGTCCTGTAGCGGAAGTCCTTGAAACGCCGGGCCGGCTTGCCGCTGATGCGGTTCTCTTCGGCCGCCTCGGCAAGCTCGGCTGCGATCTCGGCGATCAGCCTGTCGTTCTTGGCCAGGCCGAACAGATAGTCGACGTCGTTCTGCTCGCACCACGTCATCAGGTCGTCGCGCGTAAACCCCGAATCCGCCCGCAGCAGAATCCGCACTTCGGGCCAACGCTCGCGGATCTGCGCGACGATCCGCGCCACTTCTTCGATCGCGCCCGCGCTGGCGTCGATGTCGGCCCGGCGCAGCCTGGCGCAAAGCAGATGCCGCCCGCAAAAAATATACAGCGGCAGGTAACAATAGGATTTGTAGTAGCCGTGGAAAAAGCGCCCTTCCTGCTCACCATGCAACGGATCATCGGTCGCATCGAGGTCGAGGGTGATCTGGCTGGGCGCCGTCCGGTGCGCCTCGAGAAACAGATCGACGAACAGCTTGTCCACCGCCTCCGCATCGTAGCTGATCTTGTGGTAGCGCGACGGCTCCGGCTTCGACAATTCCAGCCGGTTCAACGTCGACTTCCCGGCCACCGCGGCGCAGTCCGCGCGGCGCGCCTCGAGCTTTCCCGCCAGCACCGCCATCAATGGGTCATGGCGCAGCGTCTCATGGTCGTTGAGGTCCTCGTAGCCGAGCGCGATGGCGAATATCCGCTGCCCGACCAGCGTTGCAACCGAATGCTCGACATGCGCCTGGGACCGCCGATCGACAAAGCACGATGCCAGCCGATCCACCATCCGGATCGGCCGATCCGTCGCGCCCAGCAGCAGCGCTCCCGCATTCGACGTGATCGCGCCACCGTCGCCGCGACCACCTGGCGGCCTTCGACGCCTTCAAATCCAAAAATATCCGGGATACACTCTGTCGCCATCGGGGCTCTCCTCGAATCACCAAGAAGTCGTTTTCGCAAAACAACTTTCGCTGATTCGGAGCCCCGATGCGCTTAACTCTTTGAGAAATGCGGGCTAATGGTAGCGAAGACCGAATCTGATTTGCTGCGGTTAGGGAATCCCCCTGTGCACAAAGAGATTCACATCAGGCGGAAACCGCTCTAGGATGCTCACAAAAGTCGATGAGCTGGCCGCTGAGCGCGATAGGCAGGTGGGCCAATGTCGCATCGGCAAACGCGCTTAAACGCGAATTTACTCAACTCCTGAACACGACGGGAGCCCTATATCCATCACCGCCCCGAGCCATCGGCCTCTATCGGTGACTGAGAGTGCTGTACGCTCCCGCCCCGTGAAACTTGGTAGAGCGAATGTCAAAGTCTCCATTCTTCCCGAGCACGAAACTTAGACCTATCGAGCGCGCCCGCTGCCCGCACTGCACGTCCCGCATGATGCTCGCGCGCATCAGTCCGGGTCCAATCGGCTTCGAACACGGCTTCTCAATTTGATCGCCGCAGGTAAATCATGGACGCTAATCAGCGGCATGCTCAAGCGCAGCATGAAGTCTGTCAAACTTCACGCGAAGACGCTTTGACGGGTTGGTGCAAAAAGACCGAGGGTTGAAGGCGAAGGGAAATGAAGCCAAAATCTCAGTTGGAGACCTGTCTCAAAGTCGGCGATCGGGTCAGTTTGATCCCTGGAACACTCGCCTGGAGAGCCGAGATGACGCTGCAAGGTGAAATAGGCGAAGTCATCGAGCGCCGCGACAATGGCCGGGTCTCGATCCGCTTTGACAATGGCAAACTTCTTATGGGCCGAGCCCCTGAGCCCTTTGAGCTGGTTTCCAGCCTACGCTGAAAGGCGAAGGGGAAATGAGCGGCGACGGGGGCGACCGGAATGAACGTCCCGAGGCCATTCGCCCCGGACCCTGCCGCGAATCCCAACGCTTATGAATACGTGCCGTGTCCTGCCTGTGGCCTGTCGCATCTAGTAAATAGATTGACCGCAAGCTGATCGGGGAAAGGGACTAAGGCCGCCTCAGTTGGCGACCTCTTTAGGGCGCGAACGGTTTTATTAACCAAGTTGGACCAACTTGGTTGGTGCGAGCGTGAATATTATCAAGCCGCCATTAGCAGTACGCTGATGGCGGTTTTTCTTTTGGGGCGCCTCAGTTGGCGACCTCTTTCATTTGAAGAACAAGTCGCCGGTGGTTTGATGTGGCGGGTAGAATGAGCCGGCAGATTTTTCTTATCAGCGGCGACGCCATCGGTGTGCGACTCGACCACGATTAAGCGAGCTTTTGCTTGCCAATATCGGCTACAGTGCCGCTATCACGGAAGCCCACCCATGCAAGCTTTCACCGTTGAACAGGTTCGCGCCGCCCGCGCATTCTTGGGATGGAGTCAGCGCGAACTTAGCGAAGCCTCCGGGTTGTCATACGAAACGATACGCAATTTCGAAAACAGTCGAAATTCAGCGACGGCTCAAACGCTAGCTGCAATGCGAAATGCCTTCCAAAAGTCCGGCGTCGAATTCCACCAGCGGGGCAGGCGGATCGGCGTGACTATTATGCAGCCGTGGCAACGGTGGTAGAGGGCGTGCAGTGACCGGCGAACAATCAAGGCTACTCAAGATAGGTGACCGCGTCTGCTGGGAGAATAGCGCGACCGATCGCGGCACGGTCACCGAAAATCATTGGAGTGGCGTCCGCATCTTTTGGGATAACGGCCACCGAAGCTCTTCTCGCCACAACGACATGGCGAGGGTTAGCTACACGCCGTTGAAAGCTTAATCAGACGAAATTGCTCCGGCGGGTCGTCGCTCTAATCTGAACCTGCGCGGCAGTACAGCGGCGAACCGGTCTCGCCTGAGAGATTATGAGAGACGGCGCCCGCCAATTAATCCGTTATCAGATCGTAGTCGTGACGCAACGTATGTTGGACAGAGAGTGCCGCGCGAGCCGCTGTGTTGGCGTCAGCAGTGCCCGCAGACGACACACATAGGGACCAATTATTCTCAGCGCGCTCATCCGTGACGCGATTGATTGCGATGTTGCACACGTTTGAACAGCCGGGCTGCTTCCGGATTTCCGCCAACGCCCGGGCCTGCAAATCTTGCATCGAAAGTAGGGCCTTTGCGATTTCGGTCGCGGCCTTACTTCGAAGCGTTGGCGATCTTGTGTTCCAAGTGGCCGGTCTCATAATCGCGGCGGAGCTGGCTCAGCGACGTCTCGTTCAGCTTAAGCAAAACCTCGCTCAGCTTCTCGGTTTCAGGATAGCCGGCTGCGAAACTCTGTCCGTAAACCTTACGCAATGTGCGGATGAGGGTGTTTCCGTGTTTGCCGCTGATTTCGCCATCCTTGTTGCGGTGGCGATTGTCGAGACTGCTCATGCTGCTCTCCATTGTGGCCGTAGCCGACAGCATCCTCCCGCGGAGACCAAATGGCGACCTAAAAATCAGATTTGGTCAAGGATTTCTGCGACAAACCGGAACCTGAAAAGGGCTCTGCCGCTGACAGTCCTCCACCTCCAGCTGCCATTCCGGATTTGTTTCAAAGTCACTGACGACATCCGCCTTTGATCCAAGTCAACGTCACAATGGCAAAACTAGGCCACTGCCAAAATCAAATTAGGCCGGCCAGCGGTCGCGTCTCAGTTTGAAAATAATCCGGCTCGACGCCCGGTCGCACTCCTGCCGCAAGCTATCGTATGCCTGGAGTAAAGCAGGGAGGAAGGCTTATGCCCGTTGGAATGTTTCGCAGCGAGGAAGGGTGGGTGCAGGTCGATTATGGAACCGGCAACATCCCGATTCCGCGATCAAAGTATGAGGAAAATAAATACAAGCCCGATTTCGATCAATTGCCGTCAGAAGCGGAGTATTCGGCTGCGGAGAAAAAAAAGGAAGATGATGCCAAGGGGTCCTAAAGGCGGGAAGCAACGAGCGGTGCTATCGAGCGTCTGATTGACGAAAGGCGCTTTGGGACCTGCGGAACGTCGCCCGCGCGCGAAAGCATATGATCAAAGAATACCACGCGAGGCGTCGAAAATGGAAAGCAGCGCCGGATGCCTGGCGCCGGATTCACAAAGCCGCGGTCGGGATTATCGGGCGTCAGATTCGCAAAGGGTGGAGACACCGCGGCGTGGAGTTGAACCGTGGATGGGGGTTTGGTTATGGGGTCGTCGAAGCAGTTGTTGAGGCGATTGTCGGAACAACGTTAGTCGGAACGAGCGGCGGTGCCGCCGTACATGATCTCGTAAATTGCATCGGTGTTGTTGGTGTAGTGAAACCATTGAGTTGCGCCGTGCTCTTTGTAGGAATCGGTCGCGGCCACTCGAATAGTTTTTGATCTGCCGCGCGTTTCCGCATGGACGGTATGCCGCTTGAGAAGCTTGTTAACTGCCCTTACTAACCGCGGCTGAAGGAATTCCCTTAATGGTGCCCAAAAAAAAGGCGGGCACATGGATGAAAATCGCAGGGCTATTCGACGTCGGGTACTCAAGGGCGCGATCATTGAATTCGACCGCGCCGCGTTCAGTTGCGCGGTCCGGAATTTATCAGAGGCCGGAGCCGCCCTTGACGTTCCATATGTACTAGCCATTCCCCACGAATTCACACTCATCATGGAGACCGATCAGCTGAGCCGGCGCTGTCGCGTTATATGGCGTAAAGAGAACCAGATCGGCGTGGCGTTCGAGTCAGGCAATCAGCCCGAACTTTAGGCGCGGGCAAAGATTTAGGCTCAGAGAAAATCGCGCAACCGGGCGAGTTCAACAATATGAGCCGCTGACAAAATCGCGCTGACTAAATCAGACTGCGCAGCGGTGTGGATCTCATACAAATGATGTTGACCTACTGGCATCGTCATGAACTTCCGAATGCATTCATCGAGAGTGCCCTCAATTATCATATAGGGACGTGCACCGAGGGAGGCATTTACGCGTTCATTGTTGACTGACGGCCATTTTCTGAGAGTTGCTGGAGCATCGAAATTTATTTGGGCTTCCTTATCGGGCATGCTTAGCGGTTCGCCGTCGTTTTCTTTGCAAGTTTCTTACGGGGCTTCTCCGCCGCCTTGGAATTTACGATGCTCGCAAGGGAATAGGGCTTTTCTTCAGCGCGCATGTTTAGGGTTTGCCTTTGCGGACATCTCAATGTCCTTGGCCTTTAACAGAGCGCGCTTTGATGAGTCGCTGCCCCTGTACATAGCGGGGATCGTCTGCCGGCGTCGATGATTACCGTGCAGGTGCTGGGTGCGTTGAAAAGCGGCACCGCTAAGCTGGTCGCGAAAAAGGCGGCCAACGGGCCGCCTTTTTTGCGCTTAGGATGTAAACTACGCCGTTGGCGCTTTAGTACCCATAATCACATCCGGAGTACGCGTAATAGCCGTCGTAACAGCCGCCGTATCCCAGACCGGCGCCGATTAGCGAGCCTGCAAACAAACCGCCTAGAATACCTGGTCCGTATCCGTAGCCGTATCCACCGTAGCCGTAGCCACCATAGCCACCATAGCCGTAGCCGCCGTAGCCTCTGCGGAATCCACGACCATATCCGCCTCTATAGCCGCCGCCCGCAAAACGAGCGGCACCTCCGCGAAAGCCGCCTCCGGCTAGGCCGCCACGAAATCCACCTCCGCCGAAGCCACCACCATGAAAGCCACCGCCTCCGTGGAAACCTCCACCCCCACCATGTCCACCGCCTCCTCCATGCCCGCCGCCAAAGGCCAGCGCAGGGGACGCTGCCGCAAGTGCCACTGCCAGGCAGGCAGCTCCTATTGATCGATATTTCATAACTGTCTTCTCCATTACGGGTAAGGAGGGAACAGTCGTGAGTCTTAGCGGTTCCAAGACCTTTGATTCATAAACAATTCTTTAGGCAGTGAATGAAGTTAACTCCTGCAAACGTGATAATGCGGCACCGGAGTTTGAGTGGTGCCGACAATCAAATGTCGTACCGTCAAGTCGGCCGTCATCGGCTAGCGCAACTCTGTTCTGATTACGCCGCCCCCCTCGGGACAGAGTTGCGCCTCCAATTTGCTCGCTGGCTTGGACTGGCAATGCGCATGTGGAAAACATCTGATCTAGAGCGTTTGCCGATCGCCCGTCCGCACTGCCCCAAGTGTCAGACGCGAATGGTGACCGCTGCGGTGGAAGAGGGACCGGAAGGCTTCGAGCATCGCTCATTCGAATGCTCCAGGTGCGGCCATAGCGAGCAAAATGTAATTGCATCCGACCCGATGAACACGAATGCCTTGGGTTGGCTAAACAGCGAATTGCATCCGCCGAAGTAAGGCTCAGCTGGCGGCCTCCGTTATCCGTCCCTTACCGCTACATTCCTTGCACGGCGCAGGATAGATTTTGCGGCCGGGCGGCACTGCCTTAGTTACCTTGGGAAATCCGGTGCCATCGCATGCCGGACATTTAAGCTCAGTCGGCTTAGCAGGTGGCTTCTTCATTCAAATCTCCCGAAAGAAAAAGGAACAAGGTGTAAATTTCTACATTGGTCTGCCGAGCCGCGTCTATCAACAGCGTGGCTGCACGGCCCCCGTCCTCATTCCCCAAAGCCCCCAGGCGGGGCCGTGCTCAATCCGCCAATAAAATACACGATGGAAAAGCCCACCAAAGAGCAAATCATCCACCGCGCCTACGAACTTTGGGAGCATAGCCGCCGCTCCGGCTTCCTGAATATCGTCGGTTAGATTTCCGCCGGCGCCACCGCCCATTACACCAGACGTACTGCCGGCTTGGGTTCCCGCAGAACCGGTGTTTAGGGAGAAGTCGTAAGTATCTGATCCGTCGACGTCGAGGTTTGGCCGGCACCGTTCGTTGATACCACCACAAAGTGATAGATGGTCGAGGAGGTGAGGCCGGAGAGTGAGATGGAATGCGAAGTCACAAGGGATGCACTGCTTGAGGTGGAGCCGTAGCTGGTTGTCGTGCCGTAGACGACCTGTGAGTTCGAGTTTTGGTCGGTGGTCCACGTGACGGTCGCGGTTGTTGAAGCAGTGGACGAAGCGATGGATGAGATGACTGGGGCCGTACCGCTGATAGTGGGGCCGGATTGGACGATGCCACTGAGTGAGAGCGAGGCAGTGTTGTCAACGCTGTCCTGGACTGTCGCGCCATTGAGGTTGATAGCGGTTGTAGTGAGGCTTGGGGTGCTTTGGCCCGATGAGACCGTGTAGTTGAAGTTGAGCGCACTCGTACCCGAGCCACTCACGTACGTGGCCGTACCACCGTCATTGAGGGTTAGTGTCGGAGTGCCACCAGTCACCGTCACCGGCTCGCTAAGGCCGAGGGTGAGCACGGTCGTGGAACCAAGGATCTCCGTACCGCTTGAGGGTGAGAAGGCTATTGTCCTGAGGTGAGGACCATCGGAGGAATAGTAGGCGTATCCCGAGCCGGCAAATCCCACATACACCTTGCCGTAGACATTAGGGTCGCCCGAAATGGTCTTGACCAAATCAAGACTATTGAAAGGCCATTGCCCGAGACCCTTCCACGTTGTCCCCTCGTTGTCGGACTCCCACACTCCGAAGACTTGATGAGTCCAGTTGGCATACGTACCTGAGCCGGTAGTTGACACAACGTTGACCACGAGCGATCCGGTGCTGCTGTTGTATGAAGTCACCGTTCCAGTCATTGAGTTGCTGCCCGCGGTGATCAGCATCGAATCACCGGCTTGGTACCCAAGATTGGCCTGCACCGTGAAAGTCTGCGCTCCGGTCCCAACTGTCACGCTGGACGTGCTCGTTGTGTTGAGCCAGCCCACGGTATACACCGCAGGGTAACTCTGCCCCGGTGCCGGCGCGCCAAAACCTACGGCGTACGGCTCCACAATATTGGGGATGGCCGTCCAGGTCATCCCGCCATCCGTCGAATGCAACAAGCTGCCGTAATTTCCTTGATCCCCGGCATTGCCATTTGGACCAGATGCCAGCCAGAGGTCGCCAGCCACGCCAGGCGTTGACTCAAATTTCGCGCTGCCAGTTAAATAGCTGGGATCCAGCGTATTTACACTGGTATTGACCAGCGTCCAGGTAGCTCCGCCGTCCGTTGTCTTGAAAAGGCCGGTGCCGCGATCCAGCAAGTAAAATGTATTCGCCAGCACACGGTCCGCTGCGATGACCTGAGCGTCCTGAAAGGCCCCCACAAGACTTCCATAGCTGGAAACGCCTGGAAGATTGACCGCATTCCAGGTATTGCCGCCATCCAGCGTGTAGTAAGGTTGTTGTCCCGCACCGTCAAAAATGATGTTGCTCGGCGTGCTTGCCGCGATGTCGCCGCCGTATGTACCGTAAGGAGTCGTCGGGAACGCAGTCCATGTTTGCCCGTCGTTGGTCGAATAGCTCGATTTCTGCGGACCTCCCCCATAGCTACCGTCAGCCAAAAGGGCGATAAAATTCGGATTTGAAGAAGCGTAGTCTATGGACCAGCCGGCGGCGAGACTACTATCTGGATAAATGGTCGAGGGGTAAGCGCTCGGAGTAGGCTCAAAAACAGCGCTGTCCCACGATGCCAATAGCGGTGCGCTGTTCGCTACCGGCGGAACAATGATTTCGTTCGCGACAAGTTGCTCAACACCAAGACCCTGATCGGTCCACGTAGGCACCGTGCTGGTCGCGATGTTCCCCGACAACGTCGTGGTCCAAAAACTTCTATCGCCGTTTATGTACAACTTGCCTGGAATCACTTGATCAAAGTGCAGGCCGTTCCCGCCTATTCCAAGGAGGGTTTGGTACGGAATGTCGTTCGCGACAAGGTTCGGAGCGCCATACGTATTGTCGGACCATCCGCCCCAGGAACCGCCGCTGTTAAAGCTTTCGTCCAACTGCCCATTGGATTCCGCCACCACGACATGGTTGGGGTTAGAGGGATCCACGGCCACTCCGGAAAGTGCTTGGTCTTGCCCCACCAAGGGAACGCCCGTCCAAGTGCCGTTTGCGTAGACCCAAAGACTATTATTGTTGTCCACCGCGTAATACGTTCCATCGGTGCCGCTGCTCGAGATCGCCGCGAATTTGACGCTGCTCGGTCCACCGCCACCAATGTTGGACCATGAGGTGCCCCCGTTCGTGGTTTGATAAATGCCGTTGCCGTAGCTTGCGGCATAGATGATGGTTGTACTCGCCGGGTCAAACAAGATGCCGGTGATGCCGGGGTAGTTGCCGCCGGTTGAGGTGGCTACGGGAACGCCGCTGACACTTGACCACGTATTGCCGCCATCCGAGGTGACGAAGAGTCCATCTGCTCCCGTCCCCAAATAGACGATGTTGGGGTTGGCAGGATCAACAGCCATTTTCTGGTCCCAAGTACGATACGGCCCCTGACTCAAGCTAGTCTGAGAAAGCGGTGCAAAAGATGTCTGCGTCCAGGTCGCACCTCGGTTGGTACTCTTGTATACTCCCAGCAGTGGCGGATAGCTCGCTAACTCCACCGGATAAGCCATGTACATCACGCTCGAATTGCTCGGGGCAACCTGGATATCAAAGACGCCGTAGTTGAAGAGCTGCGCACGGGCCACAAACGCAGCCGGCATACTGTTTGCGTTAACGAGCTGCTGCCACTGCGCGCCGTCATATAGGTAGACACCGTAGGTGTCGGTACGCACCACCATCGTGCCGTCATTGGCGATGCTCATGCTGGTAAGGAAGCCACCGGCACCCACCTGTAGTTGTTGCCAGGTGGAAGCGGCGGGGTTTCCACCAAAGCTCATCGTTGTAAAGGTTTGGTCGGTCGAGGTGGCGGCGTTGCCCGAGGCATCGGTTGACACTACGGCGTAGTGGTAGGTCGCCGCATTTACGAGTCCGCTAATGCTAATACTATGCGAGGTGGTGAGATTTGTGCTTGATGATGTGGAGCCATAGCTCGTAGTGAGTCCATAGACTACTTTGGAATCTGCATTTTTGTCGGTGGTCCAGGTAATGGTAGCGCTCGTCTGTACTGGCGTGCCGGGTGAGATTGATGAAAGCACCGGCGCCGTGTCCGCTGCCGGTGTGGCCGCACTGCCTCCCCCGCCTCCTCCGCCAAACCCGGGAGTGTAGCCATTGCCGGGAGCGACGGGCTGGGTAACGGTGCCGGGGGTGGTGGTAGCGGTAGTTGTCTTGGTGGTAGTTGCAGTGGTGACGGAGTTAGTTGACGGGATATTCTGCGATGACGCTACGGTCGGAAGAAGCGCATTCAGCACTGCACGCGTCAGCGGTCCCACGCCGCCCAAAGGGTCGATGTTATGTGCCGCCTGAAATGCCGCAACCGCTTTAGCCGTGAGCGGGCCGAAGTACCCGGTGTCATTTCCTGCACCAAGGAACCCTTGCTGAATAAGGACATGCTGCAACTCGGTGACGTCCGCGCCGCTCTGTCCTTCGGTGAGCGCATGGGTAAATACAGCGCCCGTAGGGAAGGTTGTGGTTGGCGCCGCGGTCTGGATCACAGTGCTTGATGCCACATCGCCGGAGTTGATAACGGCCCGCGTGAGGGGGCCAAAGTAGCCCGTTGAAGGCAGGCCGTGAGCCGACTGGAAGGCGTTCAATGCCTGAAAGGTTGCAAGACCAAAGAACGACGTTTCATTGCCGGGAGAGCCGGGACCGCTGTGAGCGACGATAAAGTCGTGGGTGTTAAAGAATTGCTGAAGAGAGCGGATGTCCTCGCCGCGGTCATACAGCTGATGATTCTTTAGGAAGGCGGAGGAGGCGGCGTTTGCACTGGAGCTGCCCGCAACAAAGGCGCCTGCAGTAATCAGAAAGAGGCAGAGTACGAGGAGAATTTTCGTTGTTAAACGGGCGATCGTTGCCCGGCGCCATTCCATATATGTGCTTTTACTCTACCACCGTTTTTTGCCGCGTGCACGGGTTGGGGAAAGGCCCCGCCGAAGCGGGGCAGGGTCCACAACGTTGATGGCGCTTGCCGCTCAGGATATCTGTGGTAGTACGGCCGCTCACAAATCAAGGAATCGTAAGTGGCTAAGAAAACAAAGAAGAAGACTGTCGTGCGTCGCGAATACACCAAGGCCGATGTGAAGGAGCTGCGTGCGCACTCGAAGGCGAAAACGCCCGTCGCTAAAATTGCGAAGCTCACGAAACGTAGTGTGGGTTCGCTGCGCCAGAAGGCACTCAAGCTTGGGATTCGCCTCGGTCACCGGCGCTAGGAAGCAGTGCAGCACATGACGCTGTTCAATAAGGTCTTTTCAACGAGGACATCTGCGTCCTGGGCGCTGTTGTTGTTATGAAAGCATTGAGCACTCAATTTGACTTCAGTTGGGCGACCGCGATGGCGGTTAGGTCGCAGAAAATCGCGAGGCCGAGCAGCGCAAAGAGATGCTGGGCCCCTAGCGGATCATCAATTGCGTTGACCAGTCTCACCGCACCTTCTCAATCTGCTTGGTTTCATTAGCACGAGGGAGAGTCTCGCCTTCTGGCTTCGGACGAATAAATCTTGTTGCACCGATAATGGTCGAGGCCACCGCGCCGACAACATCCGTGTGCAAGTCAACCAGCCTTTGAAGGCGCTTACGGTCTCGCAAACTGCTTGCGACCGCGATGGCGGTTAGGTCGCAGAAAATCGCGAGGCCGAGCAGCGCGTAAAGAACAGATGCTAGGGAGTTGAACATGGCTCTCTCCAAATGCCTTGTCCCGGCTTAGGAGAGGGGTCTGGTGCTTGGAGCTACCGAGAACCGCCTCCAGCAAAAGCCGAGGGATTCGTCGGGCCGTCCAACAAGACCGAGCGAAGTGTTAGGTTGCCGATCGGGCGATCGACCAGGACTGTACTCTGAATATAGCCGCTCACTAATCAACGTCAAGAGAGGGTGAGCGAGCCGATCTAAAAGCAGATGACAGCGGCGCGGCGCACCGGCCTTGATGGGAATTCATCAAAAAGTTTTGCTCGGAACTAACCACGTCGCTGCTCTGGAAAATGCGCGCGACAGTACCTGCGGCTCGTATCGCATAAAGAATAAGCCCCATTGAAGGGGCTTATTTCATCTTGAACAGGGCGAGCGCTTCCTGAAGCATCTCGCGTGCGATCATCAGGCAGACGCTGGAGAGGGAGCTGTAGGGGCCTTTGTGCTCGGCCTCCAGGCAAAAAAAGGGCGTGCGCCAGTAGTAGAAATGTTTGCCCTTCTTCTCGATGTTGTACGTTGAGAGCTGAATGGACTGCTTCGGTCTGTGCAGCATCGCTAGTACTCCTCCGACAGCATTATCGTCAGAACCCGAGTGGTCTTTTCGGGGTCGTCCGGGTCTTCAGAGCCGTGCTCCATCTCGCGGTCGTAGTAGTCGATCTTCCAAAGGAAGCTTGAGTTGCCGATCACAAAGCTGCCAAGGTCGTGCTCGTCGTGCGGATCGTTTTCGTGAGTGAACCGCTCGAACGTGCGCACCCTCTCAAGAATTTCCGCTCTTACCTCTGGACAAAGCGCTTCGACGCCAGCTGTGATATGAACGACTCCACCTACGAATGTGCGGCGGAAGCTGTCGTTCAATGCCCTGATGCGAGCCGATTTGTCGGGACTATCTATATCCACGGCGATCTCCTGAATGTGAGGAACAACCGCTCTTTATTATCGCATGCAAAAAAAATCCCGCGACTTAGCGGGAGGTAGCTTCGCACCTTGCGGTTCATCAGCTCTCAACGGGCTTCCAAAGTCCCTTGCCGCGCCAGCGTGCCTCGCCGCTGCTCCGGGAAGATTCGCACAAAGCTATCCGAGTTTGATTTTATCACCCCAAAGAGAAGGCTCTTCGGAGAGGGCCAGTTGATCCGCTTAGGTGTGTGTTGGTCGCAGGCGAGCGTTGGCTATGTCGATGTACCGGCCTTCGCGCTCGATCCCGATGTAGCGTCGGTCCAGGGTGCGAGCCGCCAGTGCGGTTGTGCCTGAGCCTAAGAAGGGGTCGAGCACAACGTCGCCGGGCTTGGTCGAATTGAGAATAAAATTCGAGACGATATGCAGCGGCTTAATGGTGGGGTGTCCGTGCATACGCTTGTCGCCTTGATTGAGAGGGGTGACGTAGTACGTCAATTTCGTATGAAAAGTCCCGTACAATCGAACGCCGGGTTCTCGAAAGAAGAGTACGAATTCGGTATCCGAAAGATACTTGTTGCCACATGCGGGAACGGGGTTGGACTTGTGCCAGGTGAGAAGATCGAAGTTGCAGCCGTGCTTGGTGACAAAGAATTGTAGGAGTGCCGGAATCTGCTTCTTGCTGCAAAAGAGATAGATGTTGATCCGCTTCATCACTCGAATGCATTCCGCCAAAATGCATTCGTCAAAGCCGTCCTTAATCGCAGAGAGCTGCTTGATGTATCCTTTATCAGCTTGTTTGTAGATTCCGCCGCCCGTGGTCGCTATTTCGTAGGGAGGATCGGTGCAGACGAGGTCAACCGAGTTTGCCTTGAGCGTCTTCAATTCCTTGATGCAGTCTCCGTGAATGATCGTATTCATGTCGGTGTCTCCGGTTAAGGGGACACCTCAATTACTAAGCAGGAATGCCATCGTCACAGGACGCCATCGAGCGCTATGTGCACGCAGCTCGCGTGATGTTGCGCCAGGTGAAAGCAAAAAAAGAGCCTCCGAAGAGGCTCTAAAATAATTCGACCGTATCGCAGTGCTTGGTAGCCATCAGCGCGGCAAGCATTTCGACTTGCAGCGCCGTGATTTCAGTGAGGAAACACACGCAGTTGGTGACGCCCAACTCGTGCGCCTTCAGAACGTCTAGTACATCGCGCACCAAGTACAGGGTGCCTTGCTCGACCCGGTCGCCGCCGAAGATAATCTCCTGCGGGCGGATCCCGTTGGGGATGGTGAGCACCGGATGCTCGTCGCCGAGCGATCGGCCGGCGAAGCCCAGGACATTTCCGTCCCGGTCGTGCAGGGCAATGGCGAGCCTGCAAACATCCGTAGCCGCCGCCACCGTAACCTCTGCGGAATCCACCACCATAATGGGAACAGCCCGAAATGTTAGCGGTTCCAAGATTTTTGATTCATAAAGAATTCTTTAGTCAGTGAATGAAGCTGAGCCATTTGTAATCTGCTATTTCTCAATTTGGGGGCGTTAAGATGAAGCGCTATTTATGGCTTTGCCTGATGTTAGCGGGCTGCAGCTCGTCATCGGGACAACAATTCTCGTCCGACGCTGCCAAGCAGATTCACGCTGGCACCCCAAAATCTGCCGTGGAGAACTTGTTAGGTCCGCCGCTTAGTCGCAGCATGGTGAAAGGCGAAGAGACTTGGCAATATAGCTACACCGCATCCAACACTTCCTTCTCGCCTGCGACTTTCATTCCTTACGTAAATATGGTCGCGGGAGGCGCATCCAACACCAGTTCTAGCAGGATGATCAACATTCGATTTCGGGGCGAGAACGTGGCGAGCTGTACTATAAACATCACTTCTCAAAACACGAGCACGACTGGTGGCTATATTGCCGGGTATCGTCAAGACGGAGGTCAGACGCAGACGTTTGAAAATGATTGCGACAAGCAATGAATTTCACAGTCCATCTCGACGGCGCGCAAAAAAATGCCGGCAGCGCGCCAATGAAAAGAGACTCATTTTGATCTCGCTGCCCGGCTCACAACGAACTACAGGCCGCGAAGCCGGCAGCGACCGGACTTAAATGTAAAAGGCCCTTTTTTCGGTTGCCACCGGTTGTGGTTTCAGCTTCATTGCGCGCAATAATTGAAAATAAAATATTCCGTCGATTGCTTTCAGGGGCGTTGGGTGTGCTGGGGTGGGGTCGGTAAGCAGATCGCCGTAGTTGCGGCGGCGTTGCTTTTTGCATCAGCGGCTATTGCACAAGTCATCCCGCCGAGCGAACAGCCTGGCCGGGAACGGGAACGATTTATTCAACCGCCCGCGCCGCAAGCGCAACCCGGCCCCGGCGCTATTTCGCTGCCGAGCACGGTCGCGCCGGCTGGTGCGGCGAGTGCCGCGATTGTCGTGCGCGATATCCGGATCACCGGATCGACAATCTATAGCGCGAAGGATTTCTTGCCGCTCTATCAAGCGCTGCTCGGCAAAAAGGTCACGGTTCAAGCGGTCTACGATTTGGCCCGCGCTATCACCGCGAAATACGGCAATGACGGCTATGTGCTGTCGCGCGCAGTTGTGCCGCCACAGCAACTGAATCCCAAAGGCGCGATCGTTCATATAGAAATCATCGAAGGCTATGTCGACCGGGTCGTATGGCCAAAAAACCTGTCGCGTTATCGGGATTTCTTTTCCGAGTATGCCGCCAAGATCATTGCGGATCGTCCGGTCAATATACGGACCATCGAGCGATACATTCTGCTCGCCGGAGATCTGCCGGGACTTAAATTAGCAACCAGCCTGAAGGCTTCTGACACCAACAAAGCGGCCTCAACGCTTGTGGTGGAGGTGACCGAGAAGCATATCGACGCCATGGGAAGGATCGACAACCGCGGCACGCCCGCGACCGGTCCCGTTCAGTATCTGGCGGCGACGACGTTCAACAATCTGCTCGGTCAACACGAGGCTCTGACGCTCACATGGGCGAGCGTCCAGCCAATGCAAGAGCTGCAATATTATTCGCTCTATTATCGCCAGGTCCTGACCAGCGAGGGTCTTACATTCTTTGCCGACGGCAACAACAACGGCGGACGGCCGGGGACAGCGCAGCTGGAATTGTTGGACTACCGCACGAGGGGCAGTTACTTCGACACAGGACTGTCCTACCCGGTCATTCGCTCGCGCGAACGCAATCTGACGGTTTCAGGGCTACTTTTCTCAAGCGACAATTTCAGCGATATTTTCGGCGCGCCATTCAATGACGATAAATTGCGCGGCCTTCGCGGCAAGATCGATGCCGATTTCGCCGACGTGCTTCGTGGCGTAAACCAGTTCAACCTGACATTCAGCCAAGGCATTGAAGGTCTTGGCAGCACGATGAATGGGAACCCGCTGGCGTCGCGCAGGGTCGGACGCGTCGATTTCAGCAAGGTCGAATTCAGCGCCAACCGTACGCAACCGCTCTTCGATCCTGTGTCCGCATATGTCGCAGCTTACGCGCAATATGCCTTCGAGCCATTGCTGGTGCCTGAACAATGCGGCTATGGCGGGCGGTTCTTCGGCCGCGCCTTCGATCCCTCGCAGCTGCTCGGCGACAGTTGCTTCGAGGCCACCGGCGAACTCCGGTACGACGTGCCAGCGTCTGCGCTGCAAGGGGGAAGATTTCAGCTCTACGCCTTTTCCGATTATGGCCGACTATGGACGCAGTTATTAATACCGGCGTTCGGAACCGCCGCGCAGGTCGAGGCTGCCTCACTCGGGGGCGGAATTCGTCTTGGATACAATAGCTACATCGACGTGGATCTTCAGGGCGCCAAAAGCATCGAAGGACCGTGTTACGGTTGGCGGTTCTTCTTCGCCGTGACGGCCAGGTATTAGGGGGCGGGGGATGATGGTTCGTTTTCGCAACACGCTGCTCGCGACCACGGCCCTGATGCCGCTCGGAATCGTTGCCGCCGTGGCCAATCCGTTGGGATCGCAGGTGGTCGGCGGTGCGGCCAATGTGCAGGGGCAGGGAACGTCTGCGGTGACGGTGACTCAATCGACCGACAAGGCAATCATCAACTGGCAGAGTTTCAATATCGGCAGCGGCCAGACCACGCAGTTCGTGCAGCCGAATGCATCTTCGGTCACGCTCAACCGGGTTACCGGTAACATGGGCGCGTCGGCAATCGACGGCACGCTAACCGCAAACGGGCGTGTATTCCTGGTTAATCCCGACGGCATCCTGTTCGGCGCGGGCTCCAAGATTAATACCGGTAGTTTTCTCGCCACCACCAACGATATCCGCAACGGTGACTTCATGGCCGGGCGGTATCAGTTCAATATTCCGGGCCGGCCGGACGCCTCTATCACTAACCTCGGCACAATCACGGCACAGAACGGCGGCTTTGCCGCACTGGTGGCGCCGGGGGTTCGCAATACCGGCACCATCACCGCGAATTTCGGCACCGTAGGTCTCGCGGCGGGCAACAATTTCAGTCTCGATTTCTATGGCGACCGGCTGATCACGCTGGGCATCAACGACTCCATCGCCGCCAAGGTGATCGATGTCGCGACAGGGAAGCCGCTTAATGCGCTGGTGCAGAACGACGGCAAGCTCAAGGCCAATGGCGGCCGGGTTGAACTGACGGCTGCCGCGGCTCGCCAAGTGGTGGACTCCGTCATCAACAATACCGGTGTGATTGAGGCAAACTCGATCGGCAGTAAAAATGGCATGGTCGTATTGGGCGCGGCGACAGCTGCGAGCAAACCGGCCGGAGCACCTGTGCAAACCGTGAAGCTGTCCGGCGCGATTGCGGCGGCGGGCAAGCGGAAGAACACCAAGGGCGGGACTATCGTCGTCAGCGGCGAAAATATTCAACTCACCTCCGCGGCAATTGACTCATCCGGGCAAGCCGGAGGCGGCAAGGTCCTGATTGGCGGCGATGTCGGCGGCGGCAACGGCAACGCCGCTATCGCGGCAAATCCGAAAGCTGCGCCGGAATCATTTGCTGTCCGAACGGCTGCAACCGTCAACGTCGATGCCGCCACCACCATCAATGCCTCGGCGAAAGCCAGCGGTGACGGCGGCAAGGTGGTGGTGTGGTCGGAGCAGGCGACGACGTTCTATGGAACGATCAAGGCGCAAGGCGGCGTACAATCCGGCAATGGCGGATTTGTTGAAACGTCCGGTCATCAATCGCTAACCTTCAACGGCGCGGTCGACACCAGCGCACCGCGCGGCAAGAGCGGTACGTTGCTGCTCGATCCGCAAGACGCACTTATTACAACCAATGCTGGACCGGGAGTTGTCACAGTATCGTCGATTCAGGCTGCGCTTCAGAATGGCGACGTGGTCGTTACTACGGGGTCAACAGGCTCCGACGCTGGCAATATTACTGTCGCCGCTTCTCTTAATTTGGCGACTGCCAATGCACTAACCCTGAGCGCATATCAAAACATTTTTGTAAACGCGGGTATCACCAACACGGGCACGGGCGCCCTTACTCTGCGGGCAGATAATACGGGTATGGGCGTCGGTACGGTGATTATCCCCAACGGGGTGGCGGTCACCACAAATGGCCCGATTTCGATTTTTTACAATCCCTCAGTGAATCCAGCAGGGAGTATCGTCAACGCTTCAAGCTATGTGAATCCAGCAGAGAATTTTTCACTTCATGTCGCAGGCCAAACACTAACTGCTTACATGCTCGTCAATTCAGTTTACGATCTGCAAAACATTCAGAACAATCTCAGTGGGACTTACGCGCTAGGCAAAGACATCGATGCAAGCGTGACGAGTAGCTGGAATAGCGGCGCGGGGTTTGTGCCGATTGGAGGCCCATCATATCAGACGAATTCGTTTGTCGGAGTCTTCAATGGTCAGGATTGGGTGATTAAGAACCTGACAATCAACCTCCCTGTTGCACCTCCGACGGTTAACAGTATCCCACTTACAGGAATTGGCTTGTTCGCCAACGTTGGAGCAGGAGGACTAGTTGAAAATATTGGGCTAACTAATGCGGTAGTGAGAGGAACGGGCGGTGTCGGTGGAATTGTCGGATACAACTTAGGAACTATTGCTAATTCGTTTGTGAACGGCGTGGTCGTCGGCGGCGCGGTTGGTGACGTCGGGGGGGTAGCCGGATTAAACGGGGGATTATTTGGAGAGCAGGGAGGTGTAATCGTCCAATCGAGTTTCAACGGCGCGGTATCTGGTAATGGCTTTTCTGTGGGAGGGTTGGTTGGAAATAATAGCGGCCGAGTTGATCAGTCTTTTGCGATAGGATCGGTCAGCGGAACCAATTCAACGGGATATATCGGCGGTCTAGTCGGTATCAATGGCGGTAATGGAGTCGGCGTCATTAGTAATTCATACTCGACGGCGTCGGTATCGCTTTGCTGTTCGAAGGACATTGGTTCAAGTCTTGGTGGATTGGCCGGATATAATGGAGGTCAAATCCGCAATACTTACGCTGTTGGCTCTATAGTCGATAATTCTAATTCACCTTATCCTGACTATGTTGGCAATCTAGCCGCATATAATATAGGCGTAGGCACAATCACCAATTCTTACGCGACAAGCAGCATCACCGGAACGGCGAATATCTTTTTATCGCTGACTGGCGCCCCACTCGGAAAATCAGGACTGCCAACAGGATTCAATTCAACGGTGTGGGGAAGTAGTCCGACAATCAATAACGGCTATCCATATTTGCTTTGGCAGGTTGCAGGATCCACGCCGCCAACCACGACGACATTAACGCCCACACCGGGGTCATCTCCCAATCCGATACCACCGCCTGGTCCAACTCCTATACCAACTCCGGCACCCGCGCCGCCGCCAACGCCGCCCCAGCCGGGATCAAACACTGGCGCGCTGGCGACCATATCTGCTCAGTTGACGAATCGGACATCGAATTTGGGTGTGAAAATCGACACGACCATGTCCGGGTCGACATCAGAAGTGTCAGGCGTGGCTCCGATATTTCAGCCAACTGCGAACACATTTGGAACTGCGACGGGCACTATCGGAATCGTGGGTGGCCAGGTGGTCATAGGAGGGATCACCAGGTCGGTAACCGGCGGTATAGAATCAGGAAATCTTTCCGGATCTGCCGGGGTATCAGCTACGGCCGTTCAGGGTAGCATCAATGTAGGGAATGTCGGAGAGCTGCAGAGCGATATTGGGTCAGTCTCTGTTCAGGCTTCAGGAAGTGCGGGTGTAGGAGGCATACAAGTAGGTTTGGGAGCGCAAGCTAACGTAGTTAATACTACCGCAGACGTCCACGTCCCGGTTGGACCATTCGAGATCGACCTGTCGGCAAACGGTGGTGTTGGCATCGGAGCGCATGGAGATTTAAGTCTGGGAACGAAGGGGTTTGAAGCAACCGCTGGTGCCGGTGTAGGTCCAGAGGTTGGAGTGAGTTTATCAATAAAGCCGAGGTGACTAAAATGTTTGTGATAAAATTATTTAATTGAGCATGAAATTCAACATGAGAAGAATTGCATTAACACTCTTTACAATTCTGACCGCAATTGTGGTCTGTGTCGTGATGGCCAAAGCGGAGAACAACCAAGCGCATGCACCCAAAAGCAGTTTTACTTCCTTCGCCTACAATGATTCCCTGAAAAGTATCAGTGTGACAGTCTATCTACCGGACGCAGCGGGACCTTGGGCGGTTCAGGAAAAATACGTTGGGTCCGATACAAGTCTGTTGAAAGAACCCCAAGTGTTCGTTGAATCGGCGTTTCAGAATCGACAAACAAAGTCATTTTATGGATTAATTCGTATTTCGGAAAACTTGCAGGGATATGATTGTGGTGAAATTTTCTCAAAGTTGAGCGAGGCGGACGGCTTACAATTAAAGTCCTATGTCGACGGAAAGCTGGAAGGGGTTAGAAATGGGAAGGTGTACTTGTTCCGCTACGAAAACAAGAGCAACAATATAGTCGCCACAAGTAAGGTCTTGTGTGACGAGAAGGTGGGTGTTGAAATCCTGCTGATATCGCCAAATGATGCAAAATTTTCTGGCCCAATAGACGAAATACTGCGCATGGTTCAAATAAGCATTCCGGGCACTTCCGCTTCGCAGTAAATTAGGCGCTCTGTGAAATTGCAGAAGTGCATCCTTTATAACATTTATCTGACGATCAAGCGAAAAAACTAATTGCTTGTCTTGGTCAAGAAAAGCTCTCCCGCGTGATGCGGGAGCGTGAGTTTGTGGCGCTGGCATTGCGGCCGAGCGCCAAAGTTCAAAGAACTAATGTCTGTCCGACCGAGAACGATGGTTGGTGCGAGATTTGTCTCGGTCTTCATCGCTGTCGTCGGCATCGTCCTTTGTCCGTGCATACGCTTGTCGCCTTGATTGAGCGGGGTGACGTAGTACGTCAATTTCGTATGAAAAGTCCCGTACAATCGAACGCCGGGTTCTCGAAAGAAGTAAGCATCCGTTGTGGGCCGCGGGGAGCCCCGGTTGCGCTCGGGGCGCGAATCATCCCTGCGAACGGCATGCAAGCTCCGACCAACCGGGTCGCGGCGACGAATTTTTCCAACTGGAGCTGAAGATGAGCGCGGCGAGACGCGCCGGCCTTGTCAGGCGGCGCGCTCGATCCGGGTGGGTTGCCAATTCCACGGCAGCAGGGCGGCGAGATCGTTGATCTTGTGATCGGCGATGCGCGCCAGCACGTCGGCGAGCCAGGCTTGGGGATCGACGTCGTTGAGCTTGGCCGTTTGAATCAACGTTAAGATGACAGCGGCACGTTCGCCGCCGCGATCCGATCCGGCGAACAGCCACGACTTTCTTCCGAGTGCGATGCCTCGCAACGCGCGTTCAGCAGCGTTATTGCTGAGGCAGATGCGTCCATCGTGCAGAAAGCGGGTGAACACGTCGACGCGCCTGAGCATGTAGTTGAGCGCCTTGGCGACGGGGTTGTGGCCCGACAGCTTCGCCCGCTCGCGCTTCATCCATTCGATCAACTCGTCGACCAGCGGAGCAACGTCTCTGCGACGCACGGCCAGGCGTTCGTCGGGTGACTTACCCACGATCTCGCGTTCCAGCGCGAAGATCGCATCGAACTTCTGCACCGCCGCGAATGCGATCGGCGAGATCATTTTCGAGCTGTTGTCGCGCGCGTTCGATGCGACGTCGGCAAGTTCGAACAAATAGCGTCGCGCATGAGCCCAGCATCCGACCGCTGTGATCGGACCCGGCTTGCGATTGGCCTCGTAAAGCGCGTTGAAGCCGCTATAGGCGTCGGCCTGCAGAATCCCGCTGTAGCCGGCGAGATGCCGTTCGGGATGCGCGCCGCTGCGATCGGGCGAGTAGTAGTAGATCGCGGCGGGCGGCGCGGCGCCGCCAAACGGACGATCGTCACGCACATAGGTCCACAACCTGCCGGTCCTGGTCTTTCCCTTGGCCAGCACCGGCACGGTGGTGTCATCGCCATGCAGCCGCTCGGCCGCGAACACGTGATGTTTGATGAGTTCGAACAGCGGCAGCAGCGAGGCCGCGCAGGCGCCGACATGATCGGCCATGGTCGACACCGAAAGCTCGACGCCCTCGCGCGCAAACTGCTCGCTCTGCCGGTTCAGCGGCTGATGGTTGGCGTATTTGTCGACCAGGATCATCGCCAGCAGGCTCGGGCCTGCGAAGCCACGGGGGATGGCGTGGAACGGAGCCGGCGGCTGGCTGATCTTCTCGCAGGACCGGCAGCTGAACTTCTCACGCACGTGCTCGGTGACGAACATTTGCCTCGGCACCACATCGAGCGTCTCGGTGACGTCCTCGCCGACCTTCGAGAGCTTGTCGCCGCCGCAGCACGGGCAGCAGGTCGGTGCGGGATGCACGATGCGCCGCCGCGGCAAATGATCGGGAAAATTCCGCCGCGTCGTCGGCCGCCGCAGATGGCCTCGCACCGGATTGGCCCGCTCCGCTTCGGCCTTTGCCTGGCCCGCTTCCGCGATCATGTCTTCGAGTTGCAGTTCCAGCTGATCGAGCAGGCGCTGGCTGCGCTCCGAGCGCGGGCCGTATATCTCGCGCTTCATCTTCGCGATCACCAATCGAAGGTGTTCGATCAGGGCTTCCGCACCGAGCACTTTCGCGCGCATCTCGATGAAGGCGGCCTTCAGCGCGTCATAGTCTTCGGGAAGGTCATCGTCCGTCATCGCCATGATGCGAATCGATCATAATCACAGATGATTCGCAGCTGATTTAGCATCGATGAGTCAACGCGTCGCACTCAACCCGCTGCCGTTGGCCGCCAGCTATGGATTGGATTGCGCCAGTCGATTCCTTCGAGCATGTAGCCGAGCTGCGCCGGCGTGATCACCACTGCGCCGTCCGACGCCGACGGCCATACGAACCGGCCACGCTCCAGCCGCTTGGCGTACAGCGACATGCCAAGGCCGTCATGCCAGAAAATCTTGATCAGCTTGCCGCTCTTGCCGCGGAACACATAGAGATCGCCGCCGTGCGGATCGCGCTTGAGCGCTTCCTGAACTGTGAGGGCCAGCGAGTTCATACCGCGGCGCATGTCGGTATGGCCCGTTGCAATCCACACCCGCACGCCCGATGCCATCGGGATCATCGCCGTCGACCTTCGGCCAGCACCGCAACCGCCGCCGTCAGCGCTGCGGCGTCCACCACGCCGGTGATCCGCATCCGCGCGCCCGTGGCAAACTCGATCTCGATTGTCCCGCGATCGGCCGGACCGGCCGCTGCCACCTCCGGCGCGATCCGCACCGGCACAAAGCCGATCCGCGGTCGGACGCCCAACTGCCGCCGCCACCCATACAGCTGGCTGGGATGTATCCCAGCTTCCCGCGCTACCGCCGATACGCTGGCACCGGGCTCCAGCGACGCCGACACCAGTTGCTGTTTCTCCGCCGAACTCCAGCGCCGCCGCCGCCCAACCGAGGTGATGACCTCGACCCGTTCCTTTGTCATGTGACTATTCCTGTGAATAGTCACATGACTCACACCCTCAGCCGATCCACAAGGCGGCCCCTAACGGATGGGTACCGAAAGAAGAGTACGAATTCGGTATCCGAAAGATACTTGTTGCCACATGCGGGAACGGGGTTGGACTTGTGCCAGGTGAGAAGGTCGAAGTTGCATCCGTGCTTGGTGACAAAGAATTGGAGGAGTGCCGGAATCTGCTTCTTGCTGCAAAAGAGATAGATGTTGATCCGCTTCAGCACCCGAATGCATTCCGCCAAAATGCATTCGTCGAAGCCGTCCTTAATCGCAGAGAGCTGCTTGATGTATCCTTTGTCGGCTTGTTTGTAGATGCCGCCGCCCGTGGTCGCTATTTCATAAGGAGGATCGGTGCAGACGAGGTCAACCGATTTTGCCTTGAGCGTCTGCAATTCCTTGATGCAGTCTCCGTGAATGATCGTATTCATGTCGGTGTCTCCGGTTAAGGGGACACCTCAATTACTAAGCAAGAAATCCTTCGTCACAGGACGCCAGTCGGCGCCATGCACACTGGCGATGCGCCATGTTGCGTCAGGTGAAGGCGAAAAAAAGAGCCTCCGAAGAGGCTCTAAAATAATTCGACCGTATCGCAGTGCTTCGTCGCCATCAGTGCGAGGTTCTCTATTAGAGCGTTACTCGCGGGGGTTATATCAAGGCCGATCGATAAATGCTGCTTCGACTGCGCGCTGAATTGCGTCCAGGTGTTCGCCATCCGTCGATACAATCTTTTGGACATCATTGCTGGAAGTCTTAAGAACGAAGGTGAATTCCCGCTTCGGCCAGAGCATTTGTATGATAATGCCAATGATTATAAGCGTTGCCGCTACGGCGAGAAATATCGGTGCTTGTTCCGATTGTGGTGGCTTGAGATTGAGTCCAAAAAGCCCTGCGGCTATGCCGATCAGGAAGATGAAAGCCGCGATCGGATTTATCCGTCGGATGGAATACACGGCCACGCTTCCAATATTGGCCACCTGGTACGAAACACTCCCAAACCGCGCAACTTTTGTACCTATTTCAATAGAACCGGCCTTTAGCAAAAGATCTTCTGACATAACGTCCCCCTGTAGACCCGGTAAGGTAGAGCAAAGCGATCAAAACACCAAACAAAAGAAAGAGGCTCCGAAGAGCCTCTAAGCGTATTTGAGTTTGGTGCCGATAACAAAGGAAGGCACTCCGAAGAGGCTCTAAAATAACTCGACCGTATCGCAGTGCTTCGTCGCCATGAGCGCGGCCAGCATTTCGACTTGCAGGGCCGTGATGTCGGTGAGGAAACACACACAGTTGGTCACGCCGCTCTCGTGAGCCTTCAACACATCGAGCACGTCGCGTACCAGGTAGAGCGTGCCTTCTTCGACCCGCTCGCCGCCGAAGATAATCTCCTGCGGGTTTATCCCGTTAGGGATCGTGAGCGCCGGCTGCTCATCGTTGAGCGATCGGCCAGCGAAGCCCAGGACATTTCCATCCCGATCGTGCAGGGCAATGGCGAGCCTGCCGCGATTGGTGCCGGCGTTTGAGTATCCGGCTTTCCAAGCTTTGAGGGTCTCGGCCGAAAGTCCCAAGGGGGCCAGAGACGCATGCGACGCATCTAGACGCGCCGCATACGCCTCTGGGTCAAACGCCGGCTGCTTTCTAGCTTCCTGCGCTTGGGGAGCTGTGGCCCGGTTCTTGCTAGCTGTACCAGTACCGTTCTGTACAGTTCGGAAGGCTTGGTCGAGCTGGTCGGCCGCTTCCTTGACCGGAATGCCACGTATGTGCGCGGTGAGGGCGATGGCGTCGCCGCCGTCGCGTTTTGCAAAGCAATAGAAGAGGCCTTTGGCCGGCGTCACGATCAGCGCGCGGTCGCCGCCGGTTTGGCAGGCGGGGCAGGCGCCCCGGTACTGGCTGCCGTGAAGCGAGAGAGTGAGGCCAAGCATCCGCGCGGCCCCCTCGATCGAGACACGGGTTTTCAACTCCGCGAAATCCACGAAGGGCATGTGCGCGTCCTTTATGTGAGTGGGGAGAGCTTCCGTGGCTAATTCTACCACTTGGTATACTGGAGGCAGATGCAGGTCGTGTGTGGAAAACCGGACGCCGCACTCCTTTTGGCCCGCCGCTAATGAATTGGCAGGGCTGCTCGCGGTCCGGTTTCCCGCACATGAACCAACAGCGGGAAGGAGAGTAACATGGACAGCAGAACTGCTCCCAGCACCCGCCGCGGTCGCGAGGAAGAGAGGCGCGAAGTCGAGTTTTACGTCCGGGCTAAGACAGGTCCGGGCAAGCGCGACTGGACGACCATCGGCGTGGCGCTCAAACGCCGGAACGATGAGCCCGGCTTCTCGATCAAGCTCAACACGCTGCCAATCACTAAGGACTGGGACGGCGGGTTGGTCCTCGTTCCACCCTACCAGGAGGGGGACGAGCCGCAGGACGATTAGAAAACAAAAGACCGGCGCAAGCGCCGGTCTTTCTCTTAGATAGTAGCCGCCGGCATTTTGTTGGGGCAGTTCCGGGCGGTATGGCCTTCCTTCTCGCAGTTGCTGCACTTTTGCGGCGATCGTTTCTTTTTCTCACCGGTAAATAGGGCCGTCAGCTCTGCGTCGATCTCTTCACGTTGGGCGATGAGTTCCTTGGCACGCTCTATATCAATTTCCATTAAGTCTCCTTCGAGATGATGAAGTCGGGGTGTCCTACTCGCTGAAACGGCTCATCGAGCAGGTGGATCAAGGGCTGCGGGTAGCTGTCCCGCGAACCCAAGATTTCGATGCCCTTGAAGAGCAGGGCGGATGACGACATGCGTAACTCCTCCAGCATGTACGTTTGTATATTCCGTGCATGTGCCGGGCTGGTCGTGATGTTAATGACGATCATGTTCGGGATCAGGTCTTTATAGCTTCCGGATTTGAGCACGGCGCGGTACTGCAGGATCTTCCGCAGGTAGCTCGACGCATTCAGCGTCGGCCGGGCGATGGGCTCGTGCTGCCGGTCAGCCTCCAGGACGAAGTAGGTGTTGTTGATGGCGAACAGCTCGTCGGGCTGCAGCGCGCCGTCGTAATGCTCCATGTGTTTTGAAAACTGATGCGAGATAGACGACGTAAATTGAAGGGGTTGTGTGCCGATGATATCGGTGCGGTGCCTGAAATGAAGACCACGCTGCTTGCAGGCGATTTCGAACGACATGACGATGTCGGCGATCATCAGCTGATGCCAGAATTGGCGTGCTTCGCGCCAGTCAGTCGGAGTGCTGCCATTGGCCAGCAGCTCGATCCTGCCTTTGGGGGCCAGCTCATAGACGCGCGGGGAATAGCGGTAGTTGGCGGAATTCTTTTGCTGGTCGGGAGCGGCGATATATCCGCGGCGGCGCAACGGACCCAGATCGCGCTTGCGATGCTGCTCCGAGCCGCCGTGGTAGGCAGCGATATAGTTGCTCCGCAGATAGCGGTAGCGATCAAGCGCTTTAAAGGTGTCGAGGTTGTAAGCTTCCATAGTTCGGAAGATACGGCAGAACAATCAGGCGCATAAGGCCGCCATGTTCGCACGTTCGCTATGTACTAACTTTATCGCGTGGCTAGAAGTCGTCAATCTCAGTGAAGTGCAACTCGACCCAGAGATTGCCGCGTCGGCCGTCAGGCCGGCGCGTGCCCATCGCTTCGCCTTTGACGCAAAAGCGGAAGCCGGGTTTGGTGTTGGGCGCGATTGGTATGTTCACTTCCTTTCCCGAGGGACACTTAAAAACATACACCGTGCCATCGCGTGCCTTCACCGGATTGAAAGTTACTATTTCCAGCAAGTCCCAACGATCGTCGTACTTGCTCTCATCGATCGGTGCGTTGGGATCGTCGGGACGCTCTTCGGTTTCGGGACGGGTGTACGTCCTTTCGTCCGGCTTTGATCGGGCCTTCTCTTGGTTACGCTGCTGGCTGTGCTGCTGTTGCGCTTTCGTTTGGGCAGGCAGCTTTTCCAATTGGAAGAACGGCAGGCGGAAGGTGTCCGCGCTTTGCTTGCCGCGATAGTAGAGGCCGAAGTCGCTATAGCGGGGAGTTCTACCGGCCTCGACATACTCCTTCCGCCACGCATGCACCTGCTCGCGTTCGACGCCAAACTTTTCCGCGACCTCGCGGACGTCGGCTTTGTTAACGTACGTGGCCATTAGCGTGCCAAGGCCGGTTAAACTATCGCGCAGCTCTGCTGGGATATCGCCGAGGCGCTGACTGGCAAATAGGCAGGCTATATTCCGTTTGCGCGCCAAATTGACAAAAGGCTGGATGACGGCGGCGTCGAAGTACTCATGCACTTCGTCCACCATAAACATAAGGGGATGGCTGCCAAGATCACGGGCACCAATCTGCCGGTCCAGCATTTTGAAAAAGAAGCGCCCGAAGAACGACGAGGCGGCCGGACCGAGCGCGTGGCGGTTAGTATTGATAAGGAGGATGCCGCCATTGTCGATGACGTCGGCAATATTCAGCGTTTGGTGCTGCTTCATAAACAGCGGGCGCAGCGGCGTGAACGGCCCGCAGATATTTGAGAGGCGTTGCAGTATTTCCGAATGGCTTTGCGTGAAGTTGCCGTACTGATTGTAGTACCAAGCCTTCACGTCATCATCCATCTTATCAACGGCGGTATGGGCGCGCGTTGTTAGCTCCTTGCCCTTTTTTGCGCCGTTTAAATAATCTTCAAAATCCTCGATGGTGGCGTGCTGGCCAAAGGCTCGCGGATAGCCGACAAGCAAGAGTGCGATGGCATAGGCAAACGGTGTGTATTGACGATCAGTGAGCGGCTGCGAGCCGGCGCTAAACAGGTAGCGGAACGTATCGAGGGTGGGAGCTAAGGCCGACTCGTTGTCAAAGGTGGTGGGGTTAAAGAGATCAAGGCTGATCGGGGTTACGAGCGGGTCAATCATTATGGCGCTCGGAAATTTTTCCTTAATCAGCTGAAGCATCTGATTTTGGCTGTCGATGACGAGGAAACCGGGCGGCCGTTTCTTCTGCATTTGCAGGGCAAAGATGGTCTGAAGCAACTGCGTCTTACCGCCGCCGCTCTCGGCTAAGACGTACGTATGCTCCGCCCACATATGCTCGGGTACAAGTCCAAGGCTAAAGTCGGGAGGGGGTACCGGGTCGAAATTGCCGGACGTGTCGGCGCTGGGTATGCCGTTTTGTTCGAGGGCTGCTTCGAACCGTTTCAAGCCCTCAAAAAGTTTGGCGT
This sequence comes from uncultured Alphaproteobacteria bacterium, assembly GCA_963753875.1. Classification (GTDB taxonomy): domain Bacteria; phylum Pseudomonadota; class Alphaproteobacteria; order Rhizobiales; family Xanthobacteraceae; genus Bradyrhizobium. Next base: position 31,308 of record CAVWDY010000025.1, read on the forward strand.
GAAAGTCGCGGGCTTCAATGCGGCTCTTGGTTGGCCAGCTGGTACGGCGTTGGTAGAGGTCGGCAAAGTACACGTTGGTGTCGTGCTCGATTGTTTCCTTCTTGCCCTCTTTGTTGACAACAATCTCTATCTCCGGCTCCTGCTCGACAATGAGTATCCGCTCCATGCTGTTTTTGCGGATGATCTCCCGCTCGCGTTCGTCAAATTCCAGCCTCACGATAAGGTTTATTCCCTTACCAAAAAGGCGCTCGCGATGTTCGATGCTGTGCTTCATTCAAAGGCGACTGCTATTCGTGTAAAAGTAACGGCCTCTAATGTGGCACCTTGGAAGATGGTTATAGTGTCGCCGGCATTAAGGAGGTGGCGGGTGCTCGCGAAGTCCTCAGTCAAGACTGCACTGCCTTCGTTCATGGTGATGGTAGTGTGTCGTTTGCCGGAGAGCGTAATAAGATGTGTTGGCTCAAGATACCATCTGCCTCGCCAAACAGAGAGGTGAGTGCAGGCATTGTAAGCCTTTATGAAAATGTAGTCTTGTGGGCAGTGATTTTGGCTGCCTGCCACGATGCCAACGCATCCGGCAACGCGCGCTTCATATACTGTTCCGGGAGCGCAATAGGTAGGCGGCGCGACAGGCTGAGGTTGCGGTTTAGAAGCCGGAGCCGGCTGCGGGGGCGGTGACCAGGCGGTGTTTCGCGAAGGGGTGCCCAATATAGAAAACCAAAGCGCCGCGCCCAGGACCGCAATGATCGTAATATAAATGCCGGGCGGTGTTCGAATCCAGTAGAGTATGTCGCCCAGCCAAACGTGCCAATCAGGGTTTTTCTTAACTGCCATCGGTTCGCAAGTAAGTCTTTATATCTCTCTCAACCTCTAGTCGAGGCCGAGTATGGCAGGCTCTCGTACGTTTCTTCAAGGGCTTTAGACGTTTTAATAAGGGCGGCCGCTCGGGGTAGAGGAAGCCTTTTGCAGTGCGAACTTCGCCGGGGTCGAGGTCCACCAAGACGCGCGGGTTCATGAGGCCGACGTGGAAGGAAAGCTCTTCGGCATCCTTCTTGTGGGTCTTGAATACAAACTTCTGCTCGATACCGAGCACGTCGTTGCGGAGCCTTAGCGGCAACTCGTCCAAAAAGTTAACGGCGACCGTGAAGCGATCTTGCGGGAGCGGCAAAGGTGCGGAGAAAAACCCGTAGTCATTGACCACGACATTCCCGGTGCTGTGGGTGATAAGGAGGCCGCCCAGAAGGCGGGCCGTGATGTCGCCCAGTTTGGCGCGGTCCAGGTTGGCGATAACGACCGTGGTTTTGTTGGAAAATGTAGTGTGCTTTTGGCCGACGATGTTGCGTATCATGGGCGACATCAAGAGGGTGCCGAGTTTATTTTGCAGCGGAGCCAGCGCGGCTTGCCGCTGTCGGTGGTCCCAGCTGTTAATAACTTGCCAGTTCATCGCAACGACGGGATCTTTGGACCGCAAGAGCAGCTGTTCGCTGAAAGTGGGGTCGGTCAGAAGTTTGAGGGCGCCGAGCAGTGTTTCGTTGTTGTCCAAAAGCAGGCGCAGGCAGTTGGCGAGTAGATAGTTCGACTGGGCGCCCCATCCGCTGGGCCACATCGCTTCGAAGTAGGCACAAAGCTGCTCGGTCACACGGTGCCGGTCATCAGCTGGCACCTTCTCCAGGACATTGAGGCCGATCGGGTGTGCCATGTCGGCCGGGTCAAAGTACAAGGCGCGCTGCGTGAGGGCAGGGGGCAGCTGGTTCGCCGTCGCCTTGGCCAGGTCGCCGGTCGAATCGATCACGGTGACCGGCGTTTCGTTTTGCAAAATCTGCAACAGCAGATTTGTTTTGTCGGCCGCGCCGATCAGCAACCGGTTCATGGTGTGAAGTCGCAACACCAGCCCAAAGCTTCGCCGTATGGTGTAGGCGCGGCTCGGTGTCGGGCGCTGCGACGTAACAGCACGAAAGAACCGGTCCAATTTTATTGTAGCGTGAAGTGTTAAACTGTCCGCCACTTTGTCCGTCTGGGCGCTTCGCGCCTCGACTAAATCCGTTTCTCCCGAGCGTGAGCGAGTGGCTCGGCTCTTTCTTCGAACATAAAAGACACGGAGTTGTCTTTTAGCGGAGCGCGCGCTAGCGCGCGGAGCGTATGAGAGAAGAAGAGCAGAAAGGGATTTAGTCGAGGCGATAGCCGAAGCGGACAAGTGGCGGAAATGTGTGTCCCGTAAGGGTATTTTGACCGGTCGGCTCTGACAAGCAGGAGGTTACAGGCTTGTCAGTGTGCTTGTCAGGGTAGTTTGGGGAATTTGATGACGAAGTGAGCGGTAGCGATGTTGTTGTTCGCGACGCCAGCGATGGCGGAGATGGGGAAGGGAAGAAATAGGTCTCCCCGGCTTGGACACCGGGGAGTGCTCCTATTCAGAGCGTCGTCGGCAGGCGTGTGGCCACGCGGCTATCAATCCACTCGAAGATTTCGCAGAGCTTCCAGACCCTGGGAGAGTTGCGATGCTCCGCGAGTTTGAAGCTCATCGGAAACTTCGCCTTGTCTTCCAAACGTCCGAGATGCACCTTCGAATATCTAATACCGAGTGCCTTGAGGCCTTTGTAGTCCACCAGTTCCTTACCAGTCATGCGTCGTCTCCAAAGATTGGAGCCGTGCGCACGGCTGGGGTTACCGGCCGAAAGGGAAGTTTAGCGGGTCTACCGGGAGTAGCAATACGAACTTGGCGTACTCATGCACTGCACAAAAGGGAAACTTATACGCCGCGATGCAGGCGATAGAACTCCTCCATCTCATCCTCGGGAGCAAAATGGCCCATAGCTGCGGCATCAATGCCTTCGCGAACTGCGGCTCTTTCAGCGTCCGACAGGCGATAAGGGCCGGTGCGGCCGGCGTTGTCTCCGTCAAAATATAGCTCTACTGCGTCCTGAATATTGGTCTGCAGCTCGGCAGGAGTTCTGCCCTCGGTGACGATAGGCACGTTTACGCCATCGGCGGTGTAAACTCCCCGATCCTTGGTGACCGTGAACTGGATGCTGTTTTTCACCCCGTTATTATATCACGCGCCTTGATTTCAGACCTCAAAGCCGGCGGCAGGGAATGGCTCAACAGAGCCGTATAATATACGTCCCACAAGCTTCCGACTGGTGGCAAGCCAATCACCAATTTTGCTTTATATCATGCCCGTGCTCCACCATCATCTCTGCGGGACAGCGCCCGTTGAGAGACCGGTGCGGTAAATAATTCCAGACGTCCTGGATCACGTCTAGCGACCCGTTGATATCAGCATCATCAATATCGGCATAATTGAAGGCTGCAAGCATCATCGTCACGTATACGGGGAAGGTTGCGGATGCTCCTTCAAAAACTGCGGTTCTGATCTGATCGATGGTGACGAAGCTGTTTTTGACGTGAAGCAGATTGGCTAAACGCTCTTCGGTCAATAAGCGGTACCTCTCGATCATTCCAATGGTGTAGTTGTTCTTTGACACAACAGGCGCTCTTTAGCGGACAGCTAGAGCGGATATTTTGCGAGCCGTTTCGTCGTGTCCTTCCGCGTCAATGTAAGTTTGTAGCGTCGCATACTGATGGCTAGCGCTTCCGCCAGCCTGCCGGTCGTAGCCGCGACGTATGGCGGAAGTGTGCGATGTCAATCTGGTTACTCTCGATGCTGCAAAAAATGAGATAGTGAATCTTAGGAGCCACCAAAACATACGTATCGGGCTCGTCCGTCTTCATTCCTTCTTCGGGATTGTCCCTGAGCGACCAGCCAAGCTCCGTCAAGCGAGCTACAATGTCAGAGGCTGCTTGGGGATTTTTCTCGCTAACGAAGGAAGCAATTTTCTCAAGGTCGCGCAGGGCAGGGCGGGTAAACCTGACCCTCATACACTCCGGTGGCGGTTATAGAACTCCTCCACTTCGTGATCCGGTGCGAAGTCGCCGCGGCGGGCGGCATCCAGTCCGTCCCGTACGGCCACTCGTTCATCGTCTGAAAGACGATAAACGCCGGTACGACGCGCCTCAATCTCGCGTGCGAGGTCAGCGAGTTCTTCCTGGTCTTCTTCAGGCCAGGACTCAACTTGCTCCAGCAATGTTTTTGTTTGGCGGCTCATACCAATAAGTATATCACATCGACAAAATCTCTCCACTGTTCACGGCAATAGGTTTGGAATCGGTCTGGCGTCAGGGATCGAAGCCGAAGGCGGAGACGCATGGCGGCTCCGTTTACAAGAGCCCGGCCCGGAGGGGACGCAAAAAATATGCAAAAAAGAAAATGGCTCAACAGAGCCATTTAAAGTGTAGGAGTTGGGATCCGCTGCGAACTGTTGCTTCAATAGGTCTTGGAGGAGCGGCGTTTGACCCGAAGAACGACAATCAAATGTTTCTCGTGGCGAAGTTCAAACGTTATACGCCAGACGCCAACCCGACGGCGAAAAACACCCAGGGCGACGGGGTCAGGTTAACGCGGTTTTCGGGTTGACCCGGAAGGGATGGGGCTCTTCCGCGGGTTTGGCGGAACTGATTCCCTCGGATCTTCTGATTCGGGAGGAGACGATGGAAGCCTCGTCAGGCAAACCGCAGTTGCGCCTGTTGCTCGACCACCTGGCGACGATCAAGGATACGCGGCAATCGTGGAAAGTCGCCTATCCGCTGCGCGAGGTGCTGTTTCTGGTGGTATGCGGCACGATCGCGAGCGGCGACGACTATGACGACATCGTCGATTGGGGTGAAGCTCATCTGTCGTTCTTGCGGCGGTTCTCCGAGTTCCACTATGGCATCCCTTGTGCCGACTGGCTGCGGACGGTCATGAACCGGATCGATCCCGAGCTGTTTGCGGCCTGCTTTTCGTCGTGGGTGGCTGAATGCTGGCCGGGTCAGCCCGACCTCGTGGCCATCGACGGCAAGACCTCGCGGCGCAGCCACGACCGTAAGCGCGGGCAGAAGGCCCTGCATCTGGTTTCTGCGTTCGCCACCACTCGCCAGCTCGTGCTGGGCCAAGAGGCGACCGACGAAAAATCCAACGAGATCACCGCCATCCCGGCGCTCGTGGAACGCCTCGACCTCGAAGGCGCCCTGGTCTCGATTGATGCCATGGGATGCAATCCGAACATCGCGCAGAGCATCCTTGATGCCAAGGCCGACTACCTTTTGGCCGTGAAGGACAACCAGCCGACCCTTCATGCCGACATCAAGAGTTATTTCGATACAGCACCGTCCGATCAGCTTAAGCGCTCGCAGACCACCGAGAAGGGCCATGGCAGGCTCGAAATCCGAACCCATACGGTCTCCCACGAGGTCGACTGGATGACCCCTGAGCGCTCCTATCCGGGAGCATTCCGTTTCCCCAAGCTCACCACTATCGCGATGGTCGAGAGCCGGATCGAGCGTGGCGACAAGATCGAGACCGAGCGGCGCTCCTACATTTCGTCCCGCATCCTCCCGGCTAAGGCCTTCGCGGACGCCGTGCGCAGCCACTGGGCCATCGAGAATAACTTTCACTGGACCCTCGACATGACGTTCAAGGAAGACCAATCGCGTCTGAGGGTCGGCCATGGCGCCAAAAACATGGCCATCGTCCGCCATTTCGCGCTCAACATGGTCCGGCAAATGCTCGACAAGCGATCCATCAAGCGGCGGCGCAAACGAGCCTCCTGGGATCCGCAGTACCTGCTCCAAATCCTCGGACCGCTCCGCTGTTAACCTCGACTCGTTGCCCTGGAAAAACACCGTCATCTCCGCGAAGCATCTTGGTATCGCCGCCATACGGCTCGTCCCTCATGGAATGGAAAGCTGCATGAACACGTAAAAGATCATTTCGCGGCACGTGACGCAGGTCACGGGTTGCGGGACTACTTATGATCAAGTCCCATTTCATGTTCCCATTGGTCGAGCGTGACGTACTCGCCGCGTTCGACGGCGGCGCGTCCCTCGGCTATGGAGGCGCGTTCGGAAAGCGTCGGTATCTCATCGACGTATTCCATCAATTGCGCAGCGGCTTCGTCCTGAACTTCCTCAGGTAATTCGCGAACCTTTGCGATGGCGTCCTCAAGCATTTTGCTCATAGAGAAAGTATACCACAGTGGCGGTTTTCCGCACGCCTACCAAAGAGGCCTAGCCATTAGCAGGGTAATCGTCCAAAACGACGGTTGCTCACAACAGCGTTCGGCACACCGGCAAGGAAATATAGGATATCTCGGTGCCGAAATGCCTGTCCATGGGGGCCGCCTCGTGGTGGACCCTGAGAACGGCTCTGTTGAGTCAACGTGTCGCACATATTGCCTTGAGACATAGGAGTAAGTTGACGGCCTTAAACCGCCCTAAGGGTCGATGGCCCCGACCGCACATAGCGTGGCCAGTTCTAGTTTCTGGAGCGTTAGATGAGCCAGCCAGTCCCAGCGGCGTCATCCGGGGAGCCGCCGCCGAAGAACAAAAGAACCGGAGTATGGACGGCTGCGATCTTGAGCGCGGTCGTCATTATCGGAGCGATGCTGCTCAACGGCCGAGCGATCGAACAGTTCTTGTTCGGGTATGGCGATATCTATCGCTTTCTCTTGTACCACACGCCATGGCCGGAAGAGGCCGTGCAGGGAGCGGCGCTACTAATCTGGGGATCGTACACGGTCGCGTTTACGGTGCTGTCGTATTCCGCGATCGGTCGGCTCTTTGTTGGACGGCCGACCTGGCGAGTTGCAACGATTGGCCTGCTCGCCCTTGTGGCACAGGCGCCGCTTTTGTTTTTTGAAGCATCGTTGCACGAAAGTCCCACACCGATCACCGACCTTAAAGACCTCCAATGTTTCGACACCCGCACGAGGGGGCGTGTCATGGTCTGGTACTACAAAGGTCAGGACGGAGCCATCACGCTTTTTACTAATGGCTACGGCGGAACATGGCGCGGCCAGGAACTCCAACCAGCGACGCAGGATATTTGCGATTTAGCGCAGGCTCGCTGGAAAGCGAGCGAGAACGAGGCACAGGCAAAAGAGTCCGCGGAAAAGGCTGCGGCTGCGGAGCTTGAGAGGAAGCGAGCCGCCTTGGAGTCAACGCATAATTTTGAGGACGGGAAGATTACGATGCAGTGGAAGGCATATCCGCTTCCGTTTGTGTCTGAAGACTACAGCGTTGGCATGAGGCTGATTTCCATAAGAACCATCCATCAGCCGGAAGGCCAAAAGGCAAACGTGGAGCTCGCACTGAATGTCTGCAATACCGGGGAGTGGAAAATATTCGATAAAGAACTCCACATTTGGTACGTCCCGGACGACCAGAGCAGGACGGTTCGCTGGAAATATGCCCTGAAGGATTTGCCCACCGGAGGCTGCGCTCGTTATTCCAATCAGACCGAGATCGACGATATATCGAGCCTGAGTATGCTTGCTGGCACTCTGTATTTTTCCGATACCAGCGCAAGGCATCTCACCAGTACGCATATTGCCGACAAGCCGGTAGGGAATGCTAAAAAATCGCTGGATTTGGCGAGTCACGCGCCACCACCTTCGATACCCCAGCGGCAAATACCATCAACCGTGCCACCGCCGGCTTCCTCAATGGCGCCCCTGTTGCCGAATGTACCGCGCAGCACTGAACCATGTGTGTCAGGGTATCGGCATATTGAGCACTTAAATTCGTGCGTTTTGCGGCAAGCACTGGCGCAGCCGTTCTTCGTTGCAGGAACGAAAAATAACTGCCCTTTGGATGCAATATTTTCCGACCGCATGGGCCGTTGCGTCCATATGTCCGAGGTGGGCGACTACACGCTGCATTTTGGCAATGTGGTCTATCTGTCCGACCAACGCGATGCGTATTTGTATATCCGCTCAGGGACAATTCGCGTCCATGATAGTGCTAACGGCTATAACACCGACAACGACTTATTCGTGAGCGATCCGCAAGTGGTATGGGTTAGGAACGGGGCAACGGTAGTCGCAACGAGCAATGCTGCGAAGGTCACTATTGAATTCGAGATTCAGTGAACCGACCGCATCCCGCTAAGAAGCGATAGGCGAGGTATTAAGTAGTGACTCTACCCTTTGGTGCATTATATGAGGTTTGTGCAGCCGCTCGATTGGCTGTCACTCAAGCGGCGTCGATGAGCTTTTCTTTAATGTCATCCGACCAATCGTGACGGAGCCAGACCAGCTTTAGACCCGTCAAATTGACCTGACCGTAGATAGTCTTCAAATGCGTTGGCCGGAATCGGCTTCGAGAACAGGAACCCTTGGAATTCCGGGCAGCCTTCAGCTTTTAGAAAATCGGCTTGGGCCGTGGTTTCGACGCCTTCAGCAATGACCTCAAGTCCCAGGTTGCGCCCCATGACGATAATCGAGCGCACAATAGCTGAATCCTCAGCGGCGGATTGCGCACCGATTTTCTGGATGAAAGTCCGATCAATCTTTATTCGCGTCAGCGGGTACCTCGTCAAGTAGCTGAGTGAGGCATAGCCGGTGCCGAAATCGTCGAAAGCAATACCTACGCCTCGGGCACGGAGCGCTTTCAGAGATGATAGCGTTCCGTCCTCCCGACCGAGCGCAATGTTCTCGGTGATTTCAAGTTCGAGAGCCTCGGGAGGTAACCCGCTTTCGGACAGGGCGTGCCCAACATCCTGCAGCAGCGAGCCGTTACGGAATTGGGCGGGAAAGAGGTTCACGCCCATGCGAATCGGCGGCAGACCTTTAGCGCGCCAGGAGGCCGCTGTCTTGCACGCATTGGCCAGTATCCATCGGCCAGTCTCAATCGCGACGGCACTTGTGCAGAGAGCATCGATAAATGCTCCCGGCGCCAAAATGCCCCGCTCCGGATGGTGCCAGCGAAGGAGGGCCTCGGCGCCGATTACGGCGCCGTCGCTCGATCTCACCTGAGGCTGGTAATACAAGACAAACTCTTGGTTCGCGCAGGCGCGTCGCAGCTCGGTGTCGAGTTCGCGGCGTTGCGTCGCCCGCGCGCGCAAGGTCGGGACGTATAGCCGACATGCCCGACCTCCAGAAGCTTTTGCGTCATAGAGCGCGAGATCGGCGTTGGCGAGCAAATCGTCGGCGTTCGAACCATGGGCCGGTGCAATCGCAAGGCCAACGGTCGCAGCAACGAACAATTGGTGGCCGTCGAGGTCAAATTGTGCGGTAACGCGATTCAGGATGGTCTCCACGACGTCGGCTGCGGCCAAGGGATCGCCGCAATTCTCAAGGAGAAGGACAAATTCGTCTCCGCCCAACCGGTAGACACGCGTTTCACCTGATATAGATGTCAGCCGCCGCGCGAATTCCTGCAAAAGCTTGTCACCAACCAGTTGACCAAGCGTGTCGTTGACGTCTTTGAAGCCGTCAAGATCGAGCGTTGCTACGGTCATCGGACAGGTCGAATTGCCCGCGCGCTCCTTCAATATCTTGTCGATGTCGTCGCGCAAGCTGACACGGTTGGGAAGACCGGTCAGTTGGTCGAAATGAGCCAGTTGCCGGAGCCGCTCCTCGGCTACCTTCTTTTCGGTCATGTCGCGGCCGAAGAAGAAATGTTTTTGCTCGGGCTCGGACCAAACGGCCGACCATACCAAGGGAACTATTCGTCCGGTTTTGTGAATGTACCTCGTTTCAAAGTTGCGCGTATGCCGGCCGTTGCGGGCGAGCTGCATTTCGCGGCGAGCGCTTTCGAGATCGTCCGGGTGAATAAATTCTGCACCATTGTGTCCGACCATTTCCTCCGGCAGGTAGCCGAGGGCCGCTAAGGAGCTTGGGCTTACGCGCCGAAAAGTTCCTGTTCGGTCCGTGACGATTATTAAATCCAACGAAGTCTCAAACAGCCTTCGCCGCTCCTCAGCCTCCTGGTTTAAAGCCTCAGTCTTCACCTGAATGTGCGCATCCGCTTCGGCGCGTTCTTTCGAGGCCTGCGGAAGCCATCGAAGCACAAGGAGACCGAGCACTGCGCTGGCGGCGATGACGTTCATCACCTTCGGCAGAATGAGGTAGCTTGGATTACCGAGCACTCCGACGATGCCAGCCGGAAACAGACCGTACTGAGCGCCAAAATACAAACCGAAATACAGGTTCTCAATGATATTCCGAACGGTATCGACTACGATGACGGACAGCAACAGGCGGACCGTACCAAAAGTCCGCGGGTTGCGGACGAATGCGACGCACACGGTGGTCAGGACGGCGAGCCACAACGCGATGATGACCCAGTAAATCAGTGCGGCAGTGAGGTTCATGGACTCGAGGCCTTCAGCGAGAAATCCATCACATACTATCGGTGGTTGCAATAAACGGTTGGTTGACTAGAGGGGATTTCAGAAGGTGACCCTAACAGCAGGTTAACGCGCGATGGCGGTCCGCGTATCTCGAACCCAGCCTGAGACGTCTGCAAGTCTACGTCTAACGCTGTCATCTAAGGATTCGTCGCGTATCTCCTCGCCCGACAGTCACACAGTTCGCATCGCGTGGTGCCTAGTGGAGTGAGAGAGGCGCCGACGGCTCAACAGAGCCAGACAAAGCGTGTCACACAAGATTAGTTATGAGGGGCCCGCCTTGCAGTTCTCCGTCGGCGAAGAATGGGGGAGATCGGGGAGGTGAGGTATAATCGCTTCAAACTCTATGAAGCGTTTTTTCGAATGGTTTGGACTGAAACAGCGGCTGCATTACATTAAGCACGCACCACCACTAGTCTCCGAAAGGGATATTTGGTGGGCAAGCATCGGGGAAAATGTCGGGTCAGAGATCAACGGGAAGAGCGCCTTATTCTCGCGCCCTGTGATTGTTCTGAAGAAGCTCTCCCACGGCTTCTATTTTGTCATCCCGACGACAACTCAGGTGCGCGAAGGTACCTGGTATGTGCCATTCCGGCAGCAAGGGAAGGACATGCTCGCCTGCCTTCATCAAGCGCGGGCCATCGACTTTCGGCGACTGTCGTCAAGGCTTGGGAAAGTTGATGGTGATGACTTTGAGCGCGTGAAGGACGGTTTCCGCAAGCTCTACAAACTCTAGAAACAATATTCCTCGCCATTGCTGGCGAGGCCGCGGCGAATGCCGAATGTACCCGCAGTGTACCAAACGGCGGCTGAATTCGCAATGAACTGACATCTGAGCTGTGTGAGTAGTAGTTTGAGCGTGCCGCTTGAAGCGTAACAGGAAATGGCTCAACAGAGCCATATAAAATACGTCGCACAAGATTAGTTCTGCCAATATCCCGCTGCATCTACGGTGCTGCTAGCCTAACTCTGCTCGCCTGAGCAAAGCGACGATCTCATGTTTGGTCGCGCCGAGTTGACGCCATTAACAACGACCGTGAGTTCATCTGAGTTGTTGACGAGCGGGATGGCAGGGAAGGGAAAGGCGCGCTCAACGCGCGGAAAGAGAGATGGAGTAATGGGCTCATTGCGAAATAGATCAAAATCGACCGATAATCGATGGCCGATTTGCAAGGCTAAGGCGGTGCCGCCAGCAAGATAGAATCCAGAAAACCGACTGAGGGTCGGGAGGAGTTCGGCTCCCTCTTTAGTGAGTACCTCTCGGTGCATAGTTGAAGTGCTCGATGCCAAAGACGAGCGAGGCGAGCTGGCGTGAAAGGGGTTTAAGTTCGGTGGCAGGTACCGTGCTGAGGACTTGGCGAAGTCGGGCGCGACCATAGTGTTTGAGCAGCCAACGCCAGTGCATCAGCGAGCCATAGTTGATGGCCTGAACAATTACCGTCTTTTCATGCTTGGCTGGATCAATCTTCTCAAAGTCATACGACCAGAGGATTGGACGAAACATCGTCGGGAGCGAAGTCTTCATGTACAAATTGTATCACGGTGGCGTATTCAGCGCACCAAGACCTCGGGGGCGGATATCGCTGAGCCAAGTTGGGTAAAAAGGAAAATGGCTCAACAGAGCCGTATATTATGTGTCGCACAAGATTAATTAGTTGTGCGATCTGTGGGCGCGTACTCATAAATCGAGCTTGATCAGTGCGGCTGATCGATGTCCGCTATGCCCCGACAGCGACCACATTCCGCAACGCAACGAAATGTCGCGATGTGCCAGCGGACATTTAAGGCCCGTGTTTGGACCCATTTCGGCATCGCCGATGCGCAATGCTGACAGTGTTGCCGATCCGGCAACTGTCCCTCCACACGCCTACATCTATTCAGCAGGGTGCAAGCGAGGGCCGCTGTCGGCCGCGGAGCTTGCGGCCCGTGCCACCTGGGCCGCGAGCGGATCGATGTCCCGGTCGCGCAGCGCAAACATCCAGTAGCGCAGCGGAATCTCGACGGGCCCGATGCGCACGAGCATGCCCGACACTAACAGCGGGATCACCGCTCGCTCGGGGACAAGACCGATATAACGTCCCCCCTGCAGAGCGGAGATGACCGCCATGCTGGACGACAATCTCAGCCCCGGGTGAGCAAGGCGGCTCGCATCCACACGGTTGGCCGCCATCGCCGCAACGATCGTCTGCGTCAGGTCGCTCTGCTCCCAAAGTATCGGTGCCTGATCGGTCAGTTGAGCCCAGTTGACGTCATCAGGGACTTGGCTCGCGCGCTCTGGACACCCGCACAATATCAGGCGATCGACAAATACGCCGACTTGGCGGAATTGAGGGTGGCTTGGCAACGCACTGGTCACACCGACGTCAGCGGTGCCTCGCATGACCCATGCCGTGACCTCGTCCACGGCTCCGCGTACAAGATCCACTTCAACGGGATGTGCGGCGTCGACTCGCGCTAAAAGTTCCGGCATCCAGAAGTCATAAGCGTTGGCGGTGCAGGCCACGAGCGAGGATTGGCCGGCCGGCCGCCGGCTTTCGACGCGTCGAATCGTCAGATCTACATCGCGCAGGATGCGCTCTGCCTCGTTGAGCAGGACCTGGCCGGCTTCGGTAAGCATGAGTCGACGCCCCGAGCGGTCGAACAGCGAGACGTCGTGTTTCTCTTCGAGCTTCTTGATGGAAACGCTGACCGCTGACTGGGTGAGGCCCAACCGTTCGGCCGCATGCGTGAAGCTCCCGAAGTGCGCGGCTTCGAGAAAAATCCTCATCTGCTCGAAGGTCATGGAACCTCCTCATCTTCGGTCGGTGCCGGCGCTCGCGCGGCACGCATCGAAGTAATTTTCAGCCGTCCTTGCCGTGAAATCAGTCAACCGTCCTTCTTCCGATGAATTTCGCTCATCCCCGCGCGTGAGACGAGCGACATCGGCCCGCGTTCATTGATACACTTTGGTAGCCATGAATTAAATATATGCACCGCCGGTTTCCGCCCTGAATACAGGCAGATCTTGATGATTTAACAATCAGCGCCGCCTGGATTTAGAGCAATCGCAGCACTTCGCCCTCCGCGGCCGATTTTGGCGCAGCGCTTGCTACTCCCTGTCACAGGCAAACTTACCGATCGACAGGGATCGAACATGACGACTGCCACCCCCACGACTCCCGATGCATCGATGCCGGCCAGCCATCGCGCCGGTTGTGCTCCGACCTCCATTGGCGGGGCCGCGTGATGGAGTTCGGCATCTGGCTTCCCGTGTATGGCGGATGGCTGCGTTCGCTGGACGCGCCTACCGCGCCCGACGTCGCATCCTGTCTCGCGATCGCGCAGCAGGCCGAAGCGCTCGGCTTCGACTTTCTTTATGCGTCGGAGAATCTTCTGAATTGCATACACGGCCCCGGTGAGAGCGTTGCCGACGCCTGGAGCATCCTCGCCGCCATCGCCGCGGTCACGAGCCGGGTCGGACTCTGCGGAGCGGTGAAGCCGGGCTTCCGTTCACCCTTCCTCGTCGCGCGCATGCTCGACACCTTGTCGAAAATCGCGGAACGGAAGTTGGGCATGAATATCGTCTGCGGCTGGTGGAAGGAGGAATTCGATCTCTCCGGCGTCGATTGGCTCAACCATGACGGCCGTTACGACCGGGCAGCCGAATTCCTGCGCTCGCTTTACGGGCTATTCCAGCCTCCGGCCGTACTCAGGGATGCGACCATCACCGAGGCGGACCCGGAGAACAACATCGGGATCGATCACTCACCGGGCTATGGCCTCGACGAGAGCGCACTTCCCGAAGTCTGGATCGCCGGACACTCCGACCGCGCCGTGCAGATGGCGGCCGAGTGGGGCCATTGTCTCTTCCTCAACGGCATGAGTGACGAAGAGCTCAAGCAACGTATCGAGACCGTTCGCCAGGAAGCCAACAATTGGGGAAGGACCATCCTGGTCGCGGCCAATGCCTACGTCATCGCGACGGAAGCTGGCGAACAGGCGCGGCAACGCTGGAAATCCGTGCTGGCGCGGCGCAATTCGCAGACCATCGACTTCTTCCGCAAGGTGATCGGCCGATCCGGTGCCGCGGCCTGGTCCTCGCTTGGCGAAGAGCAGATGGTGGACTCGAACGCCGGGTTCGAGCTCGGGTTGATCGGCTCCTTCGAGGACATCCGCCAGCGCATCCCCAAGCTGCAAGCCCTCGGCCTCAATCGCATCGTTTGCCAGTTCGATGACCCGATGCGGGACGCTGGACCATTCATGAAGAACGTCATTCGGCCGCTGCGTGAGAGCCGAACGATCGAACTCGCCGAGTAATCACATGTCCAGCGATGTTGCCGTCTGCAGAAAGCCCGATATGAGCCCGTCGCCCGAGGATCTCACCCGGACGTTCAAGGAGTTCTTCAGCCGGCTGGCTTCCGGCGTCTGCGTGGTCACGTTCTGGCGCGGCGAACGCCTGCACGGATTCACGGCGACGTCCGTCATCTCGGTATCGCTGAGACCGCTGCGGGTGCTGTTCTGCCTTTCGCAAGCCAGCGAAAGCTATTCCTGCCTCTCGCCTGGATCCGTTCTCGGCATTTCGATCCTGGACGCAGGGCAGCGCGCCCTTTCGGACCGGTTTGCGAGCAAGGTCGCCTTCGGGGCCTACGACGACGTCAGGATCGCCGAGGGCGCACAGCCGGCTCCGCTGCTGGAAGGAGCCCTCGGCCATATCACGGCAGCCGTCGCCAATATGATTCCATCCGGCGACCACGCCATCGTGCTTTGCGACGTCACCTCGGCGCATGCGGAAAGCGACGGAACTCCGTTGCTTTACTGCAGGCGCACCTACCACAGCCTACACCACAGCATTTGAACCCTGGGAGAGATCGTAATGGATAAGTCAATCTTTGCCGCGATGCCGACCCTCACGCCAACCCTGGGGTTTGCGTCGATGATCGGATTAGGTCTGTTTTCCTTGGTCCTGTCCTACGGGGTCAAGACGCTGCTGGTCCGGAACACGCATGATTTCATCATCGCGGATCGTCGCGTCGGTTTCGGCTTCGGCGTCGGATCGGTCATCGCCGTCTGGACCTGGGCGATGGCCGTCATGATGAGTTCGGCAATGACCTACAAATGGGGATTGTCGGGCCTGTTCTGGTTCGTCGTTCCCAACGGATTTGCCGTCATCGCCATGATCCCGTTCGCGCGAATCCTGCGCAAGAACATGCCGGAGGGCTATACGATCTCCGAATTCATCCAGTATCGCTTCAACCGCTCGAAGGTTGCGACGGCGATCGTGACCTTGACGATGATCTTCGGCATCATCCTCGAGATCCTGATCAACCTCAAGGGAACGTCGGTCGTCGTTTCCACGGTATTCGGAATCGACTGGAAGATGGCGACCGTCGTCGGCATCATCTGCGTTATGGCCTATTCGTATTTCGGCGGCCTCTGGACCAGCGTGATGACCGGAACGTTGAACACCCTGATGGTCACTGTTCCCGCCGCCATCGTGGTTGCCGCGGTATACGACAAGATACCCGGCGGCACGCAGGCGGTGTATGACGCCGTCGGCAAAGCGGGTGCGCAGAATCTTTCCGTGTTACGTCCCGATGCGGCGGCGGGGTTCGGCATCACCCTGGCCTTCGGACTCCTCGCAGCTACGGTTTCCGACCAGACATTCTGGCAGAAGGTATGGGCGATCAAGAGCCGTGACGTCGGCCGCACCTTCCTGTGGGCCGGCGCGCTGTTCTATCCGATTCCGATCTGCCTCGGCATGCTCGGGCTCGTCGGCATCGCCACGGGTCTCACGCCCACCGACATCGGCGGCGATATCGCAGCCATCGGACCGTACATCGTATCGCATGTCGGTCTGCCGCTCACGCTCGTTATTCTTTATGTGCTGGTGATACTCGCGGCGTGTTATTCGACCATCGACGGCGCGAGCTCCGCGCTTTCATCGATCGTCGCGGTCGATATCATCAAGCGCTATTTCCCGAGCACCCCGGAAAGCCGTCTGTTTCCCATCACCAAATTGTCGGTGTTGCTGGGCGGAATAATCGCCACCGTCATCGTGCTTTCAGGCATCGATTTCACGACCCTGGTGCTGACCACCTACGCTCTGAAGACGTCGATCCTGTTGCCGCTGGTGCTGGCCATTCTTTGGCCGAAGACCAACACGGTCGGATTTGTCGGCGGGGTGATCGCGGCCATCGGGATCGGCATGCCTATCTACGAGACCGCAGGCGAACTGGTGGGGACGCTCTCGATCGTCGCAATCGGCGGGCTCACCGTATTGGTCTGCGGGCTGATCGGCAGCGAGCGGTTCGACGTCACCAAGCTGCGACGGGTGTCCGACGAGATCGCCAGTCACGCGGTCGGCGCGGCCGAGTAATGCGAGTGTCTGCATCGCCCGACGGTGGCGGGCGATGCCGCGCTTTCCTTCAGAAGCAAACCAGAGAAAAGGGGTTCCAGATATGTATTCACTCATTCTCGTTCTCGGCATTTGCGCCGCCGCTCTCTTCCTTTCAGGATTCGCCAGGGGTCTGCGCAACGCAATCCTGGAGTACAGGCAGGGCAAGCCGGAGCCGACAGAGGTGCCGGACTATAGCTATGCGGGAATGGCGGCAATCTCGGTCGTCGCGTCGGCTGTCGTCATCGCGCTCGCGGGCTTCGGGCCCGGCTGGATCTACGCCGGTCCACTTCTGGCGCTGTGTACGGCGGCAGGTATCGGTACCGCCTTCTTCGTCGAGCGCCCGAGCGTCTGACGGATCCGTGCCCGAACTCGTAAACGACAGCCGAGCCGTTTGCTGCGCGCGTCATTTCTGACCTCGAAGGTTCCGACGATTTTCCAGAACAAGGAGCGTATCCGTGACGACGCAGAACAAGAAGAAGGCTCATCTATTGGGATTTATTCAGCACGGGGTGAACAGTCATGCGACCGGCATGTGGCGCCATCCCAAGGACAAGGTGGGATGGACCTTCTCGACGCCGGAATACTGGCAACACATGGCCAGAACCATGGAGCGCGGGCTGTTCGACGCGATGTTCATCGCCGACGAGCTTGCGCCCTACAACACCCACGAGAACAGCTCGGACGCGATCGTCAAATGGGCCGTGCAATGCCCCACGCACGAACCTTCAACGATTGTTCCCATCATCACCACCGCAACCAGGCACCTCGGCGTCGGGGTGACGCTTTCGACGGCCTTCGAACATCCCTATTCGATGTGCCGCCGGCTTTCGAGCCTCGACCATCTCTCCGGCGGCAGGGTGGCGTGGAATATCGTATCCTCCTATTCGAAGAGCGAGTGGGACGCCTATGGCCACCAGATGACGGAGCGAACCGGCCGTTACGAGCGGCTCGAGGAGTACATGGAGGTCTGCTACAAGCTTTGGGATTCCTGGGAACCCGGCGCGATCATTGCCGACAAGGACTCCGGGATCTATGCCGATCCATCGAAGATCAAGGTGGTCCATCACGAGGGTAAATATTACAAGTGCGACGGACGCCACTTCTGCGCGCCCTCGCCGCAGGGACGTCCGGTTCTTTGGCAGGCAGGCTCTTCCGGGCAAGGACGTGACTTCGCGGCAAAACATGCTGAAGCGATCTTTGCGGTTCATCCGAACGTCGATCGGATGAAGCAATATTGCACCGATCTGACGGAAAGGCTTGCCGGCAAGTTCGATCGCGCACCGGGTTCGGTCAAGCTGATCTACGGTCTTCAGACCGTGGTGGCGGAAACGCGCACCGAAGCCCAGGAAAAATACGAAAGGATCAAGGCCTGCATTCCGCCGGAAGGCGCATTGGCCTGGATGTCCGGCCATTTCGGGCTGGACTTCTCGACCTATCCCTCCGACGCCATCGTGCAGAACATCGAGGTACCGGGAATCCAGGGATTGTTCGAATCGATCATCTACGCAAAGGGCGGCGCGCCGGTGACCGTGAAAGAGGCTGCCATGATCTATGCCCAGGGCATGGGGATGCCGGTTGCGGTCGGTACGGCGGCGGATATCGCCGACCAGATGGAGCACTACATGGATGAGGGCGGGGCTGATGGGTTTATGTTAGCCGCGACCTACACACCTGGATGCTTCGAGGAGTTTGCCGACCTGGTCGTCCCTGAACTGCAAAGACGTGGCCGGTTCCGCACAAAATACACGGGGGCAACTCTCCGGGAGAATCTACTCGATAGCTGAGGCATGCTGAAGCTGCGAGCGGCTGTTGATCTTGGGCTGATTAGTTTGGCCTATCATTCCAAACGGGCCGTTATTGTGCACACCCTATGTTCATCGACCACTCCAAGAAGAGCGTCGACGCCCATTGGTTTGAGGAACCAGCTAGCGGGCAGGGCTGAGCATAGTAGCAAGTTGCGCGACATACAACCTGAACATAGCGAACGTCGCTATGGGTTTACAGGGCACTGTCGGGAGTGCCGTCTATGTATTCGGCCTGAATGGCGCGGATCGCTATATCCACCTGGTTTAGGCCGTCTTGCCGAATTGCCCGGTATGTAGCTGATTGTCGGTATGGAGAGCCTTACTGACACTCGCCAACTCAGTCGCCTTGAAATTGTTGACACGGGTCGCCGCCAGCGGACCCTGGGGCTAACGCACCGTACCAACAGATATTGTGCGCCACGGAAAAATGTGCCGTTGCTGTCATAATAATGTTCACGACCATCGCAGGTTGTGCAATATGCGCTCGCCGTCAATTGCGTCAGGCTCTGATTTAGCGCGGTACGTTATGGATATTGAATGGTCGATAATCTTGCAATAGTAGCTGGTTTCGGCGCCCTATCTCGAGAAGTGGATAATCTTGCTGCTTCGCTTTCGGAGGGGCATACTCGCTATACGATCACGCCTTGGGTTTTTTCGCAGCCGAAAGATCCAATTCGACGCTTTATGGAATTCGTCCGTCAAACGAATCGTGTGACCGGACTTCATCCTTTCCGTTTTTCAGACATTGCGGATGAATTTTGCGAAAAGAAGATCAAACATATTTATCTGACCGGCGATTTTCCAGCTGATCGTTTCTGGCAGAGCTGGATCAGCGAGGCGGTACCAAAGCTATATAGCTTCGCTGATCGCAAGTGCATGGCGTATTTTGATGCTACCCCCACAAACTTATCCAAAGCAGTTAGGTACTTTATCGCGTTAGCACAGCTCTTGGACGAGCTAAAAATTAGGCCGATTTTGGCGAGTCAAATCTTCCCTACCCTAAATCTCTCCGCAGGCTGCATTTCCAAACGCCCGCTTCCCGAGTCAATCCTCGACCAGATGCCCAATATTGTGCTGACTACGTTGGCCACCGTTCGCGATGCACGGCATCCCCGAAATAGACTTTCTCAAGCTGTTATCGTGGACAGGAACATAATTCGCGGCGTGGAAGGGAAGGGCACAAACGATCTGCTTCATCGCTATGGTCGTTCACAAAACCGCACAATGCCCTTCCTCCTGAAGCTGCCATCTGCAGAATTCGATCCTGCTCTTGATCAACCTACGATCGGACCCGATACCTTCAGGCTATGCAAAAAAGTCGGTATCCAGGGCATAGTCGTATGTGCTGAAACTACAGTTGTGGTGGAAAAAGTGGCGACGATAGAACAGGCCAATGCTCTAGACCTGTTCCTTTACGCCCTGCCTTTTAGCCAGTTGCGAGAAGTTTTTCTTCGCCATTCTCCAAACTCATGGGCGCAAACTGATCCCACAAGCCTTCAGCCACATTAGGTTTACATTCCTCGGGGGAGAAACGCTGGAAAAAGAACGCACGGATGGCGTTTTTCTCCCGTATCACTACGAACGAAGGAAGGTACTTTAATTCACTTCGGATCTCATACCCCGGCGCTTTCAGCGCCAACCTTTGTTCTATGTAGGCAACTACCCACTCACCTGGCAAAAGCAGGCGTGCCGGCGTTCCCGAACTGAGCAAATTGTTCAGGATTTTCGCAAAGGTAGAATTAGGGGCGAGTTCATCGAGATTTCCGTTGAATGCAATTAGGACTTCTTCGCCAGCGTTTACCACGCGACGAACCTGTTCGTATCCAACCTGATCTTGCAGCACCAGTGCAGTCTCGGACTGGGGATAGCTAGATTCAATAAACTTGAGCAGATGGTCGAGTTTTTCGGAATCGCTTTGCTTGGCGTATTGCAGTATCCACATTGCGTCATGAGCGGTGAAGTACGATTTCTCGTGCTCGTCCAACGCGGCGGACATTCCGCTATAAATGGCTTGTCGGCTCCTACCGAAGAGCTTCGCAGCGTCTGCAACCGACAGCCCGGCCGCAACCAGCAGCCCGTGATCTCGTTTCGACATCGTTAAAATACCTCGCGGTGGGAATGGACTCGTATACGCCGCATTGCCCTACAAATACAATGTTCTTTGACAAAAATCAGTAATTTTGTTTCTGTTCCATCCTTATGGTAAATACCTGATATACCGATAAAATTACTAAAGTATCTAAAAAACTCAGATTTCTTTACAAAAGCACAGGAATGCGATAACAAAGGGGTGAGGCTCCAGCCTCACCCCTGCACTCGCGGATGTAGCGCGAATGGCCCTATTAGAAGGACACTCGAATCGTATCTGACACAACATCTAGTTGTCAATCAGGTGCAACGCTACAGAACGTCGAGGCGGGTCTGTCAAACAGGAGACGACCGCCATGATGATTCACTCCAAATTTCAACCCGACAAATCGTGCGAATGTGCGCATTCCCGCGTCACCGTTCATTACTCCGCTGATGAAGTGCGGGGGATGTTCGCTGACTTTTTCGAGCGTGACGAGTGGAAGGAATACAGAATCAAGACCTACGTTTGGAATGAGCCGACGATGAAGACCCATGCCATTGTTCGGCACACGACTACCCAGGAGGTCTCCGAATGGGCGATGGACGTGATAACCCGCGTTCCTTATCTGATCGCGAAATTCCCCACGACGTCAGTAAAGCCGACGAAACGTCGCCCGAGAAAACACGGCTCTGCGCTGTGGCGCGCCACCAAGGCATGGGAGAACCGGTAAACCTTGTTTCGGATCGTCTCTACCACTAACAGCTCGGCGTGAAGCCGAGCTTTTTTTGTCGTTTCAATGTGGAAACTGTAATCTGGAGCGTATCGTGGGCTGCGCAGCGTTCACCGCTCACAGCACTTTGCTGCGGGACGAGTATAACCGCGACTGCCCATGCCTAGCAGTCACCGCGTTCGCATCGCGTGATGCGCTCTCGACATCACGACCGCGACCCCTTGCGGAGTGAGGGAGGCGTCATGCCGGCAAGAGCTGCTATTCGATATAGAAATGGGGATGAAGTTTGGCCTGAGACACATATCGGCAGGCCTGATTGTAGATTGCCCGGAGGGTCTTGGGTGCGAGAGGCGAGTGAGCGGGGATGACCAGCGTGTCCTTTCTCAGAATATAGTATCGCCTCAATTTCAGATTGATGACGTTGCTGCCGTGGATGGCGAAGTCAAACTTGGTGAGGATGTCGGCCACCTCATTGCCAGATAATCGTTTAGGTGTTTCCATCATACTTAAGAGGAAGCAGCTGAAAGTGGATAAAAATGGAAGGGGAGGGGCCGTATCCAAGCGATGCAGGGCCATCCCCCTCAAAATACAAGGCTACGGCATCACGTATGTTGTCTTGTAACTCCTCAAGGGTTTTTGCTTCGGCGACAACAGGGATATTCACACCGTCGGCTGTGTAAATTCCAGCTTCTTTGGTCACCATAAACTGGATGATCGTTCCCATCGCCCCATTGTACTACAGGCCGGCGTGCGAGTTATGCCGTGAGACGGCGGCGCTCAGAAACTCAAACTAGGACACCACCCAGCCTCGCGGTCGTTTCCTCGACGTATGGCGAATGTGGTTGATGTGAATTTCGTCGCCAACGATGCTGTAGAATATAAAATAGTGCAGTCGAGGTACGAGGAACAATAGCGCGTTAGGTTCGTCCGTTTCCCGTCCTTCGTAAGGGTTATCTTTGAGCGCCCACCCAAGCTCGGTAATGCGCGCCACGATACGCGACGCCGCTTCAGGATTGTCTTGACTGACGTGAGCGTGGATTCGCAAAAGGTCTTGCTGCGCTGGTCGGGTAAACCGGACCTTCATACACGGCGATGCAGCTTGTAAAACTCTTCCATTTCTTCTTCGGGGGCGAAGTCGCCACGACGGGCGGCATCCATTCCGGCCCGAACTGCATCTCTTTCATCGTCTGAAAGCCGGTAGATGCCGGTGCGGCGTGATTCAATTTCGCGCGCCACCTCAACAAGCTCTTCCTGATCTTCTTCCGGCCAGGAGGCGATTTGCTCCAGCAGCTTTTTGTTTCCGGGGCTCATGCCAATAAGTATATCACATCGGCAAAGTCTCTCCACTGCTCGCGACAATAGGTTTGGAACCGGTCTGGCGTCAGACCTGTTATAGCAATTTTGCAAGCGATCGTCGCCCGAAGGGGCGAGACACGAAGTGGCTCGACCGAGCACGGCGAGGCAGAGCGCGGTCGGCGTTAGCCGATGCACCCGTACGGTAATCGTTGTAGTAAGGAGGGGAGTGATCAGGCCGAGCAAAGCGATTGGACCGAAATAACGACACTCTCCGACGAAATTGCTGGCACTGACACCGGTGATGTTTGTGGCGCAATCGACCGCTTCCAGTAGAACGCAAACAAAAACCGCAAAAATTTACGCGCCATTGCAATGATGCACGTCTTGTAATTCTTCCCGCGCGCACGCATGGCTTGGTATGCACGCTGGTACTCCTCGTGATGCATCATGAGTCCCCAGCCGATTTGAAACAGTACCTTGCGCAGGTAGCCGTTGCCTCGTTTTGATATTACCTGTTTCCCTTGCCACTTGCCGCTTTGGCGCACACGCACGTCGAGTCCGACGAAGGCAACGAGCTGATCTCGGTTCGTAAACCGCTTGTCACCGAGTGCTACCAGCAAGACAGATACCTGCTCTAACGAAATTCCTTTCATCTGAGATGAGAGTATCCGCGCTTCCTTAGGTGCCAGTTCGCACAGGCGTGCCCGGTGTGCAGCGATCTGCTTTTCAAGCTGCTGGAGTGATTTCGTTGCCACCTTGCAATCGATCACGACGCCTAGTGTTTGCCGCATCTCCTTTGTATGCGCGATATGCGCCGCTAGCTGCTGCCGAAGGGTTTCTAGGTGGTCTAGCGCAGACAGGATGCCCCTAGCAGCGATGCCTTCACGGGTGACCGTAAATCGCTGAAGATCCGGCTCCTGGTACCCGAGTTCTGCGATGCGCTTGGCGTCGATCGAGTCCGACTTCGCATCCCTGACTGTCGCTTTCATATACTTCTTCGTAATGATCGGGTTCACGCAATTGACCCGATATCCGGCCTCACTTAAACTGAGAGCTACCAGGAGATGGTATGCTCCTGTCGATTCGAGCGTGCAGGGGACGGTGAGAGCCGTCCTTTGCTGTTTCAGGAACGATCGCAGCGAACGAATGCCCTGCATATTGTTGCTAAAAACCTGATGCACCATCGCCCGGTCCTGATGCATGCAGGCGACGTCGAGCTTTGCTTTGCCGACATTGATACCGACACTGACCACAGATGTATTCATGCCTATGTTGCGTTAGCTGTTAAATGTCACACGCATCCCTGAGGCATCCTAGTTTGTTATTGGCACTCGATGGTGCAACCTGTTATTGACCCGGAAGGATGCGGGCACCTCCAGCTGCATGTAGACTCCGATAGACACTTTACAGTGTTGGTATGCGAAGACATGCAGCCGGCGCAGGACGGTGTACTCTGACGCGGACACCTTTGCGGTGTTGGGATCGAAAGACACGCGTCCCGCACACTAATCCTAATACATCGGATGAGCGGTGTGCCCACGCCTATACTAGGGATCGAAGCCGAAGGCGGAGACGCATAGCGGCTCCGTTCACGAGAGCCCGGCCCGGAGGGGACGCCCGAAATATGCTAAAAGAGAAAACGGCTCAACAGAGCCATATAAAATACGTCGCACGAGATTAGTTGCACGAAGAGCGCCAAAAAGGAAAATCCCACAACGGCGAACCGTTGTGGGACAAGGGGATTGCATATTCGATCACTCGGCGGCTGCGCGATTGTCAGCATCCAGCTGATCGTTGTTGTCCTCGACGGCTGCCACTTCCTCAACGACTTCAGAAGTCCGGAGAACTTCCGGTAGCCAGGTCGTGGCATTGAGCTTGCGCTCTGCGACCTCAACGAGATCGGCCTTCGAGCCCTGATCGAGGCCGCGGGCCACCTCGGGAGAAACGCCATCGGCGATCGCGGCGAGAATGGCGGCTTTCGAAATGCGGGCAAAGAACCCGGCATCCGGCCGCCACCATGTCGTCATGTCGAGACCGAGACTGTGCGCGAGACGGTTTCCGGAGACCATCCGCGCCGGGATCGTCTTTTCATGACGGTACCGCATAGCGTTGACGTTCTGGGAGGCCAGAGCGCCGAGCATTTCGAGCAACACACCTCGCTCTTGTGCCATCAGCCAAGGCCAGAGATCGAAGGCCCTCTTCGGCAGGCGCACGCGCCAGCCGTCGATGACACCATTGATCTCAACCACGGCCTTGCAGGTATCGGCGTCCTTGATCATCCCAGCGATGTCAGTCAGCTTCGATCTGACTTCGCTGAGCTGTTTGTCGCTCTCCCAAAGTTCATAGAACACTGGAAGGGCGAGGTCGTGCACGACAAGCGCCAGGGCAAGGTCCGGACGCTTGGCGATCTCGGCCCGCAATGCCGCGGTCTTGATCGAGGTCAGTTCCTCGATCATGGTCGCCGCTAAGTGCCTGCCGGTGGAATCTGAGGTCGCTGCCGCCGGTGGGGGAGGCTCAAACTTATCCGCCCTGGCGCGAGCCAGCGCCTTGGCGTCATCGGACTTGAGAACTCCGGTGACGGTCTTCAACTGACCGTCGTGGTCAATGCCGAGAATGGCGCCGGCATAGAGACGCGCGGTCTTGCTGTCAGGTCCGAAGCCGTGGGTGGCTGGCGATATCCTTGGCTGTTGGGCAAATTCCGAGCCGGTTAGTTCGGGATTGATCTCGACCCACTTCCAGCCCAGCTTGCGCAACTTGGCGGCCTCGGCTTCGAGATTGGCCGCCGCCAATTGATGGAGGAGACCCGAGTCTTCGATGTATACCTCGCCATCCCTGCCGAACAGGTCGCGGGTGATCTGGCCACCGGCGGCCTCATAGGCTTCGATTCCGACAAAGCGGACGATTTTATCATCTGCCCCAATACGTCCCTGCATGATCAACCGGCGCAAATCGCGGGGTTGCCGCAGGTAGTCCGGCGAGTTGTAGAACGCCGCCTCCTGACGCTTGTGGTCGTCGGTGATGGCGAGCGCCTTGATTTGCTCCAGCGTGATATCGTCCTTGCGGAACGCCTTCATCAGCCGGGGCGACACGTTGGCGAGTTTCAGAAACCCGCGCACCGTGTTCATGGCGTAGCCGAACCGGCTGCTGATCGATTCAGGTGTCGCACCCTGGTCCTCGACCAGATGCCGGAAGGCCTCATAGGTATCGGCCGGATGCATGCCGACCGGGCCGAGGTTGGCCGCCAGGCTGACCTCGGTGTCGTTGTGCTCGTCCGACAGGACCTCGATCGGTACAAGCTTGCCTTTCGGCCAATCGCCGGAATCGGCGAGCAGCCGGATCGCGGCGCGGCGGCGCTTACCATCGACGACGCGATATTTGCCGTCGCCGTTGTCCCGGACCAGCAGCTTCTGCAACAGGCCCTGCGACTTGATGAGCGCTGCGAGAATCGGAATATCGACGAGAGGATTGGTGCGCCGGACGTTGTCCCGGCTTACAGTCAGATGCGAGAGCGGCACTTGCATTTCCATGGGATGTCCTTTCAAGGGTTGAATCGACGCGATGCGCCCACGCGCGCTGCCGGCGAACCGGCGGCGGGCGAGAGGTGGCAAACGGTCGGATGGGGGAGGGGATGGAACAGCCGGCCTCGCACGAGGCGGCCGTCAATGACGATGAAGCGCCTCGGCTCGATCAATGAGCCGCGAGCATCACCGCAAGACGCTTGAAGTCAAATGGTTAGATCGATGTCAAGGAACGGCATTACGAATGCGAACTGGTGCATCCGATTCAAATGTATCATGGGTTTTGACAGACCAAGGGGTGCGCCAGGATAATCCTGCGCGCTTGAACAAAGCGACGATCTCCTGCCTGGTAGCGCCGAGTTCCTGATATTGTGCGATCAGTAATTCCTTATGGACGGCGTCCCGCTCTTCCGGGATTTGCTCGTAATGATATTGAATGCCGTGGTGAATTTCGAATTTATTCAACACCAGCGTCAATTCGCGTAACAGGCGTGGCAAATAATTTGCAAGCCGGCTCTGGTTTCTTGCGGCAACGATCGTCACCCGAAGGGACGAGACCCGCAAGCGGGGCTCGGTCGCGCATCCTTGCCGCTGACGTTGCCGTAGATCGTCGTCGTGCGTAAGGATGCGCGACCAAGCCAGCGTTGCACCAGATGCGGAGGCACATTGCCCTGAAAGGCATTCACTCCAAAAGTGTGCCGGAGACCTTTCGGGCTTTCCGATACACCGGCGACACCCGCGTCGGACATCACCTTCTTGATCAATCGCCACGCGGTGGTGCGGCTCCACGGCCACATCCGTAGTGTCGCCGTTTCGGGATCGAGCTGCGCCTCTCGGAGGCAAAATTCGCGCGACAGATCGCGGATGATTGCGCGGGGAAGAGGAATTTGCCGAACTGAGTTGCGCAATGCTTTGGGTTAATTTGCCCTTGCGCAATAACATCCGGTATGGCACAATCAACCTTGGGTTTTGTATATAAATAAAATCGCGCGCGGACTGTTGTCTTCGAGATGGGAGGGCTACATCATGCATGCACTGGAGCGTGCCAAAATTTACTCCTGTGTTGGCGACCACGAGAAGTATCCGTGGAAACCCATGCCCTGGCCTGGAATTTCAAACAAGGTTTTGTTTTGTGACCCGGTGATGGGCACAACAATTGAGCTGGCGAAGATAGATAAGGGAGCTGTATTTCCGGTTCACTATCACCCAACTGTGCAGACTCTATTCCTCATTAAAGGGAGAGTTCGGACCGAAGGACGAGTGATAATGGTCGGCACTTTCGATGTTATTCCCGCTGGCGAAAAGCACGGCGGCTACGTAGCGGAAGAGGAGTCAATTCAATATAAACTCTTCTCGGCCATGCCCGTATATTTTCTAGAGAACGGCGACGTCTTCTATTACAAGTACGACGGTACTGTTGAAAAAATCGATCACGCAAATGCCAAGGCGAAGTTTTCCGTGCAAAACATCATGAGCTCTAACTAGCGGCCAATGGCTCGGCGAATATGGCGAGCACAAATTTAAGCTGCCATACTTGGCTATTTTATCCCGTGACGACCAGGGCAAAGTCATGGTGAAAACTTGTTTTATAGTGATGTCGATTGGCATGTCGACCTCGATGTGCGGGACTGCGCTTTCTGACGAGTTTCAGCTGAGCTGTCAAAAGCTGCCATTCTCTATGAAGACTAAGGCAAGACCCATAGACAGTTCGTGCGGTAACGAAGGAGATTCTAAAGGTACCGCAAAGGGCAAACAAAATGAGGTTAAGAACAATCTCTGCAGCCAAGGCGATCCCATAACGCTATCGTTCGATGACTTCTTGTCGCTGCAAAAACAAGCCCTCGATCGGGGTGTGCCTTTCGGTGCGAGCGGGTTTCCTCCCAATCGTGTAGAGCATCTGCCAGAAGATCGCAGCGGGCTATCGTCTGCAAATTTTCATGCTGTTGACGGGCGGCCTGTTGGCGAAGGTGACACGGTTCGAATGATCGCCTTCATGGATGATCCTCATGCTGCTGACCTGGGCTCTGGGGAAGACGTCAATTGTCATAATAAGAAAGCCCCTGAGAACGATGTTCATATCAACCTCGTGGAAAGGCCAGCACCTCTTAAACCTGGGAAAAATGATCCGGATTCGGAGCAGAAGAAGGCCGAGAGGAAAGTGGCGCTTTGCGGCGCTGTGATCGCGGAAGCAATACCGCATTATCGGCCGGATCTATTCGAGCATGAATATCTTGTTTCGATCGCGGCGGGAAACACGCCGGTTCGAATTTCCGGGCAGCTTTTCTTTGATGCTGCGCACCGTCCCTGCGAGGGCACAGTGCCGCAGGACTCCTCGATTCGTGGCTCTTTGTGGGAAATTCATCCGATTTATTCGATTGATGTTTGCAAATATCAAACGCTCGATCAGTGCGCGCCCGGCGACGAAACAGTGTGGGTACCTCTCGATCAATCCATCGGCTTCTTCCAAAAGATGAAAACCAAGTTGGTGTCGTTCTTCACATCTGATGAAGTCGATGATGACGACCGAAAAGATGAGCACGAAGGCGAGTAGTGGACCATGCGATTTGGTCTGCGGAGATAAAAATGGGGTGGGCGTCGGTAAGTACCGTCCCTGCGTTTGAACGAAGGGTGGATGCCGATACGGTGTAAACCGCTCGCGCCGCCGCGCGTCGATGTTCGCCTATGGAGTGAAGGCCATGACACATCACCTTTCGTCTGCGCTGCGATATTATGCCATCAATAGTGTTGCTATCGGCCTATTTGCGCATATGCAGAGCACGCTGGCACAAAGTCCAGCCCCTCCTGATCACGTTACGCTCTGCACAACTATCGATCTTTGTTACTGCGTCAACACTGCCTATCAAGATATAATCCAGACCAACGTCAAGCGAGTGCGCGGGCTGATAGCCGCCTACAGGGGGCAAGGGAAGGCTATCGGCTATCTCAGTGTACCGATTTCCCCGGCCGGCGGGGGGTATATGCCCTACAACATCAAGGTTGCCAACGACACAGCGGCGGATGTTGCGGGGCGTTTTGGGAGCCGGGCCGTCTGGATTCTTAATCCGGCTGCTGAAGGCAGTAAGGAAATGCGAGGAGCAAGCGGCGCTGATTACATGTACATGTGGACGACAATTCTTGAAGGCCCGAAGGGTAACGGAGAGGATTTCGACTTCTTCTATTTCGCGGGCCCATCCGATTTCGCAAAATCGTTCAAGCTGCCGGATACTGGAAGACTCGAAGCTCTCGAAGACTATTTTGATGCGCGATTGAAGGATGATTTGGATTTCAAGATAGCTGCCGCTGAGGGCTCCGTGACGAAAGCGGATTTCAGGAATTACTACGGGTTGCGCGCTGCCGTATCCTTCAGCCTTGGTTCGCACGATGAATGGAATATCGCACGCATCTTGAACGAACGCCGCCGCGGGATTGCTGAACTCGGTATCCCTAACCAGCTTGCTCTGTTTTTTGATGGCAAGCCAGTAATACCTGGAGGGTTCGAAATTGCCAGTGCAACCGGTGATGTCGGACGGTGCATTAAATAATACTGCGAGATTTCTAGCGTGCAGATTGTAGCTCTGGAGGATTAGTTATGAGAACTCTTTCAGCTGCTTGTTTGCTCGTGACCATTTCCGGCACGACTGCGCTTGGATGGGGACAGGAAGGTCATGCAATCATTGCGGAGATTGCTCAGCGGAGATTGAACGACACGGCGCGCGCTGGGATTTCAGCTATCCTGACGAATGTCTCGCCAGTGCTGACGCAAGCGTCTCTCGCCTCATTCGCGAGCTGGGCGGACGATTACCGCCCGTTACACCACGAAACATCGAACTGGCACTTTGTCGATATCCCTCTACAGGAGGAGGCCTACGATCCTACGCGAGAATGCAAATCGGATGACCCAAATGGCGACTGCATCATTGCCGAGCTTGAGCGGCTCAAAAACGATCTACGCTGCAAGACTGGCGAAGAACAGTTCAACGCTCTCAAGTTTGCGGTGCATTTTGTGGGGGATGTTCAGCAACCGCTTCACACAGTGTTGGACGAGGTCGGCGGCAATAATATTTTCGTAGAAGTGCAAATGAAAGGACTCGTCTGTACCGGCTCGTGTGTACCAACTACCGATTTTGCAAAGTTTCATGCGGTCTGGGACACAGTTCTAATTCAGAAGACCGTCTTCGCGTGGGGGAGCTATGTTGAGCGCTTGGAGGGCGGCTGGCTGGCGTCTTCTGAGGCGGTAGGAGCGGATGGCGGCACGCCGACAAGTTGGGCTCTTGAAGCCCACAAGGCCGCGCAAGTCGTTTGGTCAGCGAAGCCCCTCAATAACATCCTGAATGATTCGTACTACCAAGTGGCCCTACCGATTTTAGACCGGCAGCTTGCCATCGGCGGCCTACGGCTCGCGAGATTTCTCAATGAGGCGTTTGCATCGCAGTCCTGTTCCGTTAAGTGAGTCAATCAACAGTCATCTGCCCGTTGCGGGCTCCAAGGTGGACATTCACCAATGGCGATGCGAGGAGAGGAATGGCTCAACAGAGCCATATAAAATACGTCGCACAAGATTAGTTTCGCGACCCATCGGCCGTTTCGTGGCTCAACAGAGCCATATTTTGATTTTGAGCCGGCAAATTTGGCACCGAAAAATGCGGTCACTTTCCGAATGCGCTGGCTTTGAATAGGTGGGTTATTGACACTTCGGCGAATGTGTTGTGTCGCACTACTTTCCTCGTTCTAAGGGGTCTTGCTTTCTTTTCCTCAAAGAGAACACACTGGGCTGACCGTGTGTAGAGGGTTATATAAGTATATATGGGCCGTTGGGTGCTCGCTGAAAAACCGTTGTGGTGCTTGGTGGAATGTTCATCTCGGGGTCCCGAGTTTTCGGTCAAACCACCCATTCTTTTCGGTCAAACCACCCACCTGTTTCGGTCAGACCACCCGGTATTTCGGTCAGACCACCCGGTGCAAATCTGAGCTTTAGGCTGCGAGAGATGCTGACCACTGGTCGAAGTCGACAACCTGGCCCGGATGTCGCTCCATCATAAGGCGGAGCTTTTCCACACGGATGAGGGTTTGGGCCATGTAGCTAGAGACCGGGCCGCCAGCGCTCAATTTTGCCCCCGCCAGAGCCTCTATCTCGGCCTGCTCCTCGGCGGGAAGCCTGTCGAACAACCGCTGGGCCTCGGTACGACGGTATTGGTCGTAATCCAGGCGCAACTGGGTCTGTCGCTCCTGCGATTGCCGAGCCGCTGCCACCACCTTGTCGGCGTTTCGGCGCTCGCGGATTTGCTGGTATCTGCTGAGGTACTGCCTGACCCCTCCTAGGGTCTGCAGGTCGAATCGGGTCTTCCCTGCTTCGGCCAGTGCGTAGTCGAGAAAATCCGGTATCTGAGCCAAGCTCAGGTGCGCCAGAAGCTCTTTTGCAGTCTCTACATCCTTTGACGACACGTAGGCTGTGGCGTCGGGCTTACGACCGGTACGCTTTTCCATAAACAGATACGCAACTTGGTGCGGGTCGCCCATCTCGCGGTTCTCGTCATGGAATGTGAACCTGACCTCGCCTGGAGAGCGGCGCGTGTAGAAGGTCCGGTAGTCGGCCTTAAACCGGTCGCCGGGCCGAAAGGTGAGAACGAAACCGTCGCGACTTTCCGCGGGCGTCAACGCATAGGATCGCAGGAACCCCAGGCTAACGAGTTGATCAAGATGGGTGCCTAGCTGCTCGCCTAAAATTTTCGAGCGGTGTTTGAGGACAGTGATTCCACCAAGCCATTCGGTGCAAACATCATCGTATCTCTTTTTGAAAACAATCCGGTCCAAATGGTGGCCGTCATAATGGGTCGCGAAGTGGTAGAAGAGGCGCATATAAAATGCAGCACCGATGGTTCGGAGTTCCTGCATCAGCGCGTGATTGAGGCAAGTGAAATGTTTGTCGTTGAGGGACTGAATGATTGGGTCGGCTATCACGATGGTGCAGGCGACGATCGGGTCGGTGGGAGATGCGCGGCGCTCGATCAATACTTCATTAAAAATTGAAAAGTCATGTTCCACAAACCGGTCTTCTTTTTTGAAGTGCGCCAGCACGTGGCTGTAGCGAATTTGTTTCAACGCTAGCGCAAGCTCTTCACTCTGCCTGCCGCCCCAATTCTTGCGGCCGGTCATCCGGATCAATTCGCGCTGCGAAAACGAGATGGCCTTTTGCGCCGGACGGCCAAATCCGGACTGTTTTCGAATCACGGCCATCGCAACTTTGTGCGCGAAAGGACCTGGCTGTGCGTATTCCGGATCGAAGCGCACCGCAATTCCCTTCTCTGTCACGCCGCGGTTGATTTCAATTTTTTCGGTTCGGCTGCGTGCACGTTTTGGGTCGTGGCAAAACAAAACGCCGAACACGCGGAGCAAAGTGCTTTCAAGATAAACCGGCTCAGCCGGTTGTTGTCGCAGGTTGTCGGTGCGTTGTGTCGCTTCCATATGTGTCATCAAATTATGACATGGAAACGAGAGTGGCCTGGCCAAATCTGTGGACTGTTAGCGAGGTTGGTCGGGAAAGTCTCCTGTGTCCTCCCGTCGCTCTTTTGGGTTCCCCAACAAAGGCGTCAGCATTTTCTGCAGGCCGGCAATGAGCACGTTAGTTTCGCGCGCGCGTTCGGTCATTTCTTTGATCTGATTATCTTTCACATCCATCTGGCCGCGCAGAAAATCGATGTCGCCTTCCAGGCGTGCGACATAGCGCGACAAGTCCGGACTTGTCGCGACAGGTCGCGGCTGGTCGCTGGTTGTCGGTGCTTCTTGTCGCGGGATGTCGTCCTTATTTTCTGCGGCGACAGTTGTCGCGACAGGTCGCGGCACGTCGCGACTGGTCGCAGGTGTAACTTCCTTGATGTACGCAATATGTTTCTCCACGGACGCGCGGGTGATCAGATATTTTTCACCAAATTCGGTTTCGATGCGGCGGGATAAAAGGTGTTGCTTTGCACAATATCTTTGGATGCTGCGAGGCGTTCGCGGGATGCCGGCCTCGGCGTAGAGGGCGAGGGCGTCCTCAATGGTGAGAGTAAAATCGCTGTCGCTGCCGGTCGCGACAAGTCGCGACGTGTCCACGGTTTCCATGGGTTGATGATAACGCGGCGCCCCTGCACCTGCCCCTGGTTATCCCCAGACCGGATGGACTAAAGGGAGCTGGAATAAGTGCTCGTTGGGTTCGCGTAAAAGTTGTTTTTGCAGTATGATCCCCTTATTGGACAGGGGACCATTATGACAAAAAAGCGCGTTTTTATTAGCTTCGACTACGACCACGATGAGATTCTTAAGACGTTTCTTGTTGGGCAAGCCGACTTACCGGACAGCCCCTTTGAGTTGGCGGACTGGTCGATAAAGGAAGCTCTAAGTGGCAATTGGAAAGAGAAGGCGCGTGCTCGTATCAAGAAGGCGGACATGCTGGTCGTGATATGCGGCGAGCATACGAACACAGCTGCGGGGGTCAGCGCAGAATTGCAGATCGCACAGGCTGAAGGGGTGCCGTACTTCCTGCTCAAAGGCTATAAGCTCAAGACATGCGTGAAGCCGGTAGCTGCACGATCGGAAGACAAGATTTACAAATGGGAGTGGGATAATTTGAAGTCTCTAATTGGTGGCGCTCGATAATCAGATGAGCGATGAACTGCCACTACTTTTCAGGAAGCCACCCGGCGAAATGAGCGCGGACGAGCTAAAGTCTGTGGTCGATATATACAAAATTCTGATCGACATGGCAGACAAGGTCAGCCAGCGGAGACAGAACGCAAACAATTTCTATCTGTCGGTGAATACTGCGATCACAGGTGCTGCAGCTTATCTGTCAGCGATTGGTAATCCAAATGCGAACATCATAATTATCTCGCTCGCTGGCATCGTTGTGTGTGTTTTGTGGAAGCGCAATATTGATAGTTATAAGGATTTGAACAGTGGAAAATTGCGCGTCATTACGGAAATGGAGAAAGTCCTACCGGTCGCGGCGTTTACTGCCGAGTGGGAAGTGCTCCAGCGGGGCGAAAACAAAAGCTTGTACCGACCGTTCCACAGAGTCGAAATACTCGTGCCATTTATTTTTGCGGCGGTGCACCTTGCTCAATGTTTGAGATTTATTCCGTGGAATGCGATGGTCGGTTTGGTGTGCGGCATTCACTAGAAGTCAACAGGTTCGAAGCGGAATAAGCTGCAAGAAATTAATGCGCCAACAACGGTGATTGCAAATTGGCGCTAGCTAGCTCGTGGCCCTGCTTCAGGTTTGCAAACTTAGATTAGGTGGCGGAATGACCACAATCAAGCGGCGCTTACAAATAGAAAAAGACCTATACTTTGAATATGAAGTCAGCCCTCATCGCGCAATTTTGGCGCGGATATTTGAGGTGAAAGCTACAGATTTGAGCGACGCAACTACCTCGTGCAAAGCCCCAAATGAATTCTTGTCAGAAGGTTCAAACGACGATGCGCAGCTTGATGGAAGTAAAAGAGTTACTGGCCTGCACATTCCGTTCAAACAGGTTCGGTTGAAGGGTCAAATCAATCCCTTGAAGCCACCGCTTCATGTTGAATCGGTATTGATAGGTCGGGCGCTGGGGCAGCAGACGGGATATCTAGCTGGCGTGGGCTTTAGAATTCGAGATGATGGCTACGTCGAAGGTGAATTCGAGCACGGAGCTGAAAAGTTTCTCTCTTTCGGAGACTTTGAGAAAGCAGTAAAAAGTTGTTTGAAGAAAATTGCGGACGGTAATGACTGAGATTGTGCGACATGTGATTTTGAGATATCAATTGCGGTATCTGGATCTATCAATTTGGTAAGATCAACAATGTTTCGGGGATGGAAAAATGAAAAAGCCGCTTTCGATACTGGCATGCACCCTTGTGATTGGATTTGGCACCATGTCTTCCCATGCTTGGGCACAAGCAAAGACGGCCAAGGCCTGCACGGAAGAGTGGAGAGCGGACAAGGCTGGCTTCCAGGCGAAGGGCATAACCGAGAAGGCTTACGTAGCTGATTGTCGTGCCGGAACGGTATCGGCACCTGCTGCGGCACCCGCCCCAGCGCCCACGGCCGCTGCTCCGGCTCCGAGTCCTGCGACTGTCGCTCCGGCCCCGGCGGCTCCAAGGCCCACAGCTGCTTCGCCTACTCAAGCACCTGCAGCTCCGATGGCAAGAACCGCTCCCAGTGGCTCCCCATCAGCTGCAGGACAGTTTGCGAATGAAGCACAAGCGAAGGCAACTTGCCCTGCCGATACTGTTGTGTGGGTAAATTTGACTTCGAAGATCTATCATTTTAGCGGCACTCACAACTACGGCACCACGAAGAACGGCGCTTATATGTGTGAAAGGGACACTGCCGCTCAAGGAATGCGCGCCGCGAAAAACGAGCAACATCCGTAAAAGAGCTGGGACAACATTGCGGTAGCAATGTTGTCCCTATCTTCGACAGCGGCGGATCTTGGCGCATTGTCCCAACGGAATTGACCCTCACCGTTAGTTCCGTCCAAAACTCTGATCCGCTTTCTTGATCGAGTTACGTCGTCCTATGGAGCGCCGATATTAGACGCTCCGTGTGGGTTTGGAAGGAATGCATTGTCGTTAGCTGCTAAAGGCTTTAACGTAATAGCGGTGGATAAGGACTTAGTTCGTCTTAGTTCGCTGAAAAAATCGATATCAGAAAAAACGGACCCGGTCGGTAAGGTGTTCCCGCTGTGCGCGGATTTGACGAGCGGCCGACTGCCTTTTAGTCCGTGTTCATTTTCGGCAATTCTTTGCATCCACTATCCGGTCCAAAATATATTGGGCGACTTTGACGATCAGCTCATGGATGGTGGTCATCTCTTTATCGAGACCTTCGGAGGATACGGACAGAACTACCTGGAACTGCCCAAATCCGATGAAATTCGCCACGTGCTCAAAGGCTACAAACTACTCTTTTACAATGAGCGATCCGTCGGACCGCTTTCTCAGAATTCGGTCGTTGTGAAGGCGCTTGCTCAGAAATGCTGCGCTGCGAGATAGCTAGGGGTTAAAGGGTTAGATTTCGTAAAAATAGAACGAGGCCCGGCTTGCAACTTTGGCAGGATTAGGATTACCGTCTACTCTTCAAACTTTGACTGCACTGCTCAGATTCTGCCAGCATACGGGGGGCTCAATGTCACGGAAGCATAAGACCATAGTTTCGATTGGGGCTGCTTTGGCTTCTCTTGGTGGAGCTCAGGCACTCAACGTTGGAGCTCAGGCAAATACTTTGAGCGACGACGTGAATTCCTCTAGGGTAGGTAACCAAGCTGCTCCTTCGCAATTGACGCCGAATGCGCTTTTCCAGGTTGGTGAGGACTTAATGGGTTTCGTGATGACCCAGCGTTCCGATGGAACATTGGTAGCGCAACATGCGTCTCACGCTTCCCACGCCTCTCATGCGTCTCACGCGTCACATGCTTCAAGCCGATACTAAGAAGCAGGTTGCGGGAATTGCGACTGAAGTAGAATTCGATGCAAGCATTCAGTCGCTTAGTGCACTGGAAGCTGCTGCATATCGTCTGATTGGAATCGCAACTTGCCAAATTAAGCAAACCGATGGTCGATTTATCTGCGATCTTGCCGTGCAAAGCGGCAAGTCAACTAACGAACGTCTCCCTGACGGTCCGGACGCTCTAAAAACTCACTTTCTCTACCTCGTTACTGACGAGAATCTGAGAGCACGTCTGGCGGAAAAGACCGAAGGTGTGCGCAACGTGATTTTGGCGCTTGCCTTTGGATCACTGGCAGGCTCTGACAACACCAAATAGATCTCAAAAATGGCTGGACATGGCCCGCTTTCGCGCCGCTGACGCTTTTGGCTCGGGAGGCGATGAGCTTACCCTTCTACCCTTCAATTTTGAACGAACGGGAGGCAAGCAATTCCTTGTTTCTAACTTAGTCGGCGATTTCGTTCGATTGACAGAAGATGAGCTCAACAAGTTAGTCGACCTTCAGCTAAAGCCGGGCGATGGACTTTATGAGAAAGCATATGCAGCGCATCTGGTAACCGGCGCTCGCCAAAAAGCTCAGCAACAGCTTCTCGCCTTGCGGCTACGAAGTCGCATGTCATTTTTACGGGAAGTCACGGCACTTCACATGTTTGTTGTGACCTTGCGTTGCGAACACTCATGTCCGTATTGCCAGGTGTCACGTCAAAGCACCGACCATTCCCGATTTGATATGAGCGAAGCTACGGCGCAACGAGCGCTGGATATAGCTTTCGAGAGCAAGTCTTCGCGTATCAAAATTGAATTTCAAGGCGGCGAGCCACTTCTTAACTTCAGCCTGATCAAGACAATCGTTGCCTCCGCAAAAGCTAGATCTGAAAGCATCGGCAAAAAGGTCGATTTCGTCATCGCGACAAACCTCGCCTTGTTGGACGATGCAGTTCTCGATTTTTGCAAGTCCAATGAAATCCTTCTCTCAACATCACTCGATGGGCCGGAGGATCTGCACAATAAAAATCGACCTAGACCGGGCGGTAACAGCTACGCACTTGCAGTCAATGGCATTCGGCGCGCGCAAGAGGCCCTAGGACCGGATCGGGTTGGCGCGCTCATGACTACAACCGAAGCTAGCTTAGATTGTATTGATGAAATCATTGACGAGTATCTGAGACTTGGCTTGGACGGCATTTTCCTCCGTCCGCTATCTCCTTTTGGTTTTGCGATTAAAACGAAACAATATCACCGCTACACTGCTCAAAGCTGGCTTAAGTTCTTTGAACGAGGGCTTCGTCGAATTCTAGAGATCAATCACCAGGGAACTCCATTTCGAGAGTTCTATTCCGCTCTTATTCTGACGCGCATGTTGACAGACAAGGCGATCGGATACGTTGACTTGCGAAGTCCCGCCGGGATCGGCATTGGAGCTCTGGTCTACAATTATGATGGAAGCGTGTTTGCGTCTGATGAAGGGCGTATGCTTGCGGAAACAGGCGACAATGCCTTTCGTCTAGGGCACGTCGATACTGACAACTATAAATCACTTATTCTTTCCGACGTACTGGTCGATGCAGTTTCCGATTCGTTGACTCAGTGTGCTCCGGAATGTTCCGATTGCGTGTTTGAAAGTCATTGCGGGGCCAGCCCCGTTCATCATTATGCTACACAAGGCGACAATCTCGGTATCAAGCCGTTGTCTGATTTCTGCGCGCGCCAAAAAGGAACGATGCGCTTGCTGCTTGAAATAATGGATAATTCGCCGAAGGACGCGGCGGTTTTGCGTCAGTGGGCTGGCGCATGACCCTTCCGCTGTTCGGTACTGCTACTCTTTGCACCGCGCTTAATAACGGGAACACTCGTAGCGTCGTCCGCCTCAAGGCACTTGGAACAGGACCCACACTCGATGATCACGATTTTTACATCGTGCGATCACAAGCTGACTTTGGACGAGCAATCGAGGAAAGGTGTAATTCGATATTCGCAATCAACGACGCCACCAGTGTTGATCTAACATCAGCGCATTCCAGCACCCGCACAATCACTGTGCCGTCTAGATTTTCCTATTTGGATGCCGGCGATATTGTAGGCATTCACAATGCGTCGGGCAAATTTCGATCTCTGTTCAGAAGCAACTCTCGTCACAATTCTTTTCTGGTGACAGAACGATGTAACAATTACTGCTTGATGTGTTCGCAGCCTCCAAAAGATATCGATGATAAGTGGATATTGGACGAAATACGGGAGAGCTTACCTCTTATAGACAAGAGGACGCCAACTCTGACGTTTACAGGTGGTGAACCGCTTTCATTCTGGCCAGAATTCACCCGTGTTCTGGCAGAATGCCGTGATGAACTTCCTAACACGGCGGTCCAAGTGCTGACTAACGGCCGGGCATTTGCCAATTCCGAAATTGTTAATGCTTGGCGAGACATAAATCACCCAAGCTTGATAGCCGCTATTCCAGTCTACGCAGCCGTCGATCACATACACGATTATGTCGTCCAGGCGAAAGGTGCATTCGACGAGACTGTCCTTGGAATTTTAAAGCTTAAAGATCGAGGACAACGTGTAGAGGTCAGGGTTGTTCTACACGCACAAACGGCACCGACGATTGCTGAGACGTGCGCCTGGATTGCACGAAATCTACCCTTTGTTGATCATGTAGCTTTGATGGGTTTAGAAAATACTGGATTTGCGATAGCCAATGAAGGCCTGTTGTGGATAGACCCTGTGGACTATCAAGAGCCCCTAGCTAGAGGGGTAGATGCGTTGTCAGCGGCTGGAATGAACGTGTCAGTATATAATCTTCCCAGATGTGTACTTCATCGCTCGGTTTGGCCTTATGCAGTTCAATCAATTTCCGATTGGAAAAATGGATATGTCGAAGAGTGCGAACTCTGCACCGAAAAATCCCGATGTAGTGGATTGTTCACATCTGGCCGCCCTCGGTATAGCCGCGGTATTGCAGCAATTCTATAAGGTTCGTCTCGCGGTAAACAGAGTTTCGGTTGCTCGCAAAAGGGAAAACACCCGATCGAAATAGCTTCTCAAGGCCTCGATTGGTTTTGGATCTATCTTCCGTTCTCCGCTTGAATATCTTTTGCAAATTGGTGGAGGACTCCAGCAGCTTACGCTGCGAGTGCGGCGCGGGTGATGCAGATTGACGTTACAAACGCCTCCCATTTGTCCATCGCTTCCCGCATTTCGGGAAGATAGGTGTGGAGGTCGTACGTTTCCTCCATCTCCGTGCGTGCCGAAATGTGATTAACCAGCCGCTCCGCAATATCGGGGCGGACCTTCAATCGGCCAAGGTTGGTTCGGAACGTGCGGCGCAAATCATGCAGCGTCCACGGCGCGATGTTAGCGAGTTTATCCAGCGCCTTCTTGCCCTTGCTCCAGCCGCTGAAAGGGTTCTCAGAGCCGACTGCTTGGTACAGTAGGTCACTCGGTCGCTTCTGTCGTATGCGTTTTGAAAGGATGGCACTTGCGAGCGGCCCCACCGGGAACTGATGTTCCAAATGATTCTTGGTCAGTTCGCTCGGTAGGGTGACGGTCTGCTGATTGTCTGAATAATAGTTTGCTTTGAGCGCGCCGGTTTCGCCCCGGCGCTGCCCCATGAGGATTAAGAGCCGGACGATTTCGGGAAAGTCTCCCTCCATTTGCCACGATGCAAGCCAAACTTTCCGCAGTTCCTCATCGGTCAAAATGCGCTTGCGGCGTTTCGGCTTTGCGAGCTGGATGCCTTCAAGCGGGTTGATGCTAATGTACTGCCGGCGCTTAGCCCAACGGAAGAACGTGCGCGATACTGCCTGCGCGTGATGCAGCTCACTCGGGGTGTCCACCAGCTCGTCGGTAATGGCGGACAGCATATGCGAGGTGATGCTGCTCATTCGTTTGTGTTTTAATACGGGCAGATAGTGCCGCTCCAAGATGTGTTTGTAGCCTCGCTGGGTGCTGGGCTTCTTGGTGGCCATATGAGTCTTTTTAAAAGTCTCGTAGGCCTCATCAAACGAAACGCGGCCCGTAGAGGGCTGTGGAGCCGCAAGAAGACGTTTCGCCTCGGTACGGGCGTCCTGGAGGGACAAAGAGGGGTAGTGGCCGATGCGTATAAGCTGTCGGTCTTGGCCCCGCATCACGATCCAAGTGCGGCGGTTCTTACCAACCCGAATGCCAAACGCGGGCGTCGTCCGGTCAAAGTACTTTCCGGGCGGAAGCGATCGGACAGTTAAATCGGTGAGCTTGGTTTGCAATTTTTGTCTCTTTTTGTCTCTCGGAAGTGTGGTGCTGTGAGGTTGTTCCACGCGAGAGATTATCAGAGAAATGCCTGCAAATAAAGGATAACATGGCGTACGTCGTTCGCCAGGTTGCACCATGTTTTGGCGGGAAATTAGTTTACAAAACCGCTGCTCTACCGCTGAGCTAAACCGGCAACTGAACGACGCGCAAAATCCTGCTTTTATCGCTGTTGCCTGCCGCGACGGCGGGGCCGTCGGGGCAGGCGCCGTCAAATATCAGAGTTGTGTGGCAAGGGCTACTGGCAGGAAAACACCCCCATAACAGGGGCCGGCGGGATCCAGCGTTCCGCCCTCCCAGGTTCTGTGCGTCGGGCCTGACAGTAGGCGCGGGCCTAGCCCGTTTGGGGCGAAATCGGTTCTTCCCCCGGCCATTGGAATGCCGTCGGCCGATTAGTTAACCGCTGATTAATTTCCTTCTGCCACTGATGCGTGCAACGCCCAGCTATCCCCGGGGGCGAACGGAGGCCTTCATGGCAGATATCATGAGCATCCTGCAGTCGAGCTACACGGCTACGTCTCCGAACAGCCTGTTCTCGCCGGGGTCGAA
This sequence comes from uncultured Alphaproteobacteria bacterium, assembly GCA_963753875.1. Classification (GTDB taxonomy): domain Bacteria; phylum Pseudomonadota; class Alphaproteobacteria; order Rhizobiales; family Xanthobacteraceae; genus Bradyrhizobium. The sequence goes on from CAVWDY010000025.1 coordinate 72,631, forward strand.
ATTCGCCAAGGTCGATCCGACGAAATGGGAAGGCACCTGGACGGGTAAGGATTTCAAGAATCAGCCGTTCACCTTCAAGATTACGAATGTCAAAGGCTACCGGGCCGACGTGACGTTTGAGAGTTCCGCGGGCCTGCAGGAACAAAAAGCCTTCATCACCACCAAAAACGTATTTCGGATCGGCGATTCCAGCTTCGCGTTAACCGGAAAGGGTACGGCGAAGCTGACGACGATCGTGACCGACCCGAATACGGGCATCCAAACCGCGAATACGGCTATCGCCCACCAAAAAACCTGATCGCCAAAGGCCTTCGACAGGTTTTGTCAGCGTGGTTGTTCGGTGCGCCTTCGCCCGTTGGGTTGCCGAATCGGACGGAACCGATGTTAGTTGCCCCGCGGGAATCAAGGGGTGGAGAGAAGCGGCATGGCGAGCAGGCTGGCGACACTGATCTCAGCGATGTTCTTGCTCGCGGGATTGACGGCGGCCCATGCAGCCGATCCCGGATTTTGCAGACAATACGCCCAGGCCTCGCTCAATCAGGTGCGGGGCGGGCTTGCCAATCCCGCTTGCGCCGGCGGCCTGCAAGGTCCCCGCTGGTCCTCGGATTTTGCGGTTCATTACGAGTGGTGTCTTGGCGCCTCCTATGGTGCCGCGGGCGCCGAAAGAGATGCACGCACACGGTTTTTGAGAGGCTGTACCGGTCGCTGAGCCATAGGCTTTGCGCTTGATCCTTGATTTGAGCGGACGAAAAAAAAGGCGGCCTTGTGGCCGCCTTTTTTTCGATATCGCGATGCTTTGCAGGCCTATGCGAAGCGAACGATGCTTGCCGCCGTCGGGCTAGTATCCCATTGCGTGGTGGCGCAAGTGGCTGTCGCGTAGGCAATTCAAGTCGTTGTGGTCGTCCCAACCGCCCCTGGCGCGCCAGCTGCTCCAGGCCATGTAATCCTCCTCCTTCGTATAGGGATTTCCCGCGTCGTGTCCCGGGCAAGTGCCGGTTTCTTCGACGTAATAGCCGGGGTGGGCGGCGGCATGCTGCGCCATGGCGGGCCCTGCAAGCACGCAAGAAAGGACTGCAGCAGCACCCAACAATGTAAGTTTGGTCATGCGTTCCTCCATTGGGTTGTGCCAAGAGCAAAGCGTAAAACGCGAACGGCGAATGCAGGTTCCGATTTTGGTTCCCTGACGGGGTACAAATAGTTGTGATGGTTGCGTAATACAGACGCAGCGCAGCATGCGCTCCAGTTGGTGTGATCGGCTCGATGTTCGGGATGGGCGCGCTGTCGGCGGTCATTGCCGTGCCGCTCGCGCTCTCCGCGCGCTGGCTGACCTGGGCCAACAGCGGCCTGCGGGGGGCCGTCGGCGTCATTACCGTCGCGATCGGTGCCAGAACGATCGTGGAAACCATGTTGGCGTGACCGTGGCACTTCTACGCGCTCCGGCCGTTAACATTTTCATAACCGCGATCATCAGCAATTGACGGAGCGTGAACGCTTAGGCGTTAGGCTTACCGGCGGTTTGGCCCACGGCCTTAACCATTGGGCTTACCCGTTCGATTAGGGTACGGCGAGATTTGGATTTGAGATGATGCGCGCGGGAATTGCACTGGCAATTTTGATCGGGGCGACCTGCACGGCCATGGCTGGCAGCAACGGCCCTTACATCGTGATTCCCGGCCGCCCTGGTGTGCCCATCATCATTAACGGTGTCGACGCATCCTACTCGGTTGTCGAGGGTGACTGGGGCCTTGGCAAGGGCATCCATGTGCAGCCCACGGTCTATGGCGGCCGTCCCGTCCTCGAGCCGCCTGTCGGTCATTACTATCCGAGTTCCGGTCGCGAGCCGGGCTATGGGCGCCTCGAGATCGAACCAGCGGGCAAGCCGCGGCCCGCCGAAAGCTTTCATGAATCGACGTCAGCGCAATCCACGCCCCAGCCGCCGCAGCCTGCTGTGCCGCTTTATCCGCCCGCGGTGATCACCGCGCCGCCATATGGTGGGGCTGGCATCCAGCAGAATTTTGGCGATCCGCCGCGGGATTTCAGGGACCGAACCCCGCTGAAGCCCCGCCAGTAGAAACCTGCGACAACAACAAACATACCCACAGGAGAGAGTAATGCGTCAGACGATTTCAGGATTGGTAGCGGCGATCGCTGTGCTGGCCGCGAGCGCTGCGCCCGCAATGGCATGCGGCGGACTGTTCGAAGGTGGGTGCTCGCCGTGCGGATATGCCAGCCCCTGCGCGCAGGTCTACGTGCCGGCCTACACTTACGCGGGCTGCAACACCGGCTGCGGCGGTTGGGTCTACCCTGAGCGGCTGCCCGATCCGGTGCAGCAGTATGGTGCTGCCCCGGTGGCGCCGCCGCAGTACTACTACGTCGATCAGGGCCCGACCTTCACCGGTCCCGGCAATTTCGCGCCGTATCGGGTCTATCGGGAAGGCGGGTTGTCCGGCTGGGACGGCTATCACCGTCGTTCCTACCACTACGCTCGCCACTACGGCTATCGCGAGCACGTGCTGCGCCGCTACTATTGATCGCCGCATTCAATTGAGAACAGCGGCGCCCGTTCGCGAACAGAGCCCGGTTCCGATCGAATCAGAACCGGCGCTCTGGCTTTTTGTTTTGACGCGTTTCGTGGCGCGAACCGGTATCCACCCCCGGATCAAGTCCGAGGGCAGGCCTCGCTGGAAAACGCTCTGGCGAGCGGGCGTCTCTTTTTGGGATGCTCAGCCCATCAGGCCGAGCTTGCTCGCCCCGATGTAGAGCGCCAGCACCGCGGCGTTCGACACGTTCAGACTCTTGATTTCGCCGGGCATGTCGAGCCGCGCCACCACGCTGCAGGTCTCGCGCGTCAACTGCCGCAAGCCCTTGCCCTCGGCGCCGAGCACCAGCGCTAAGGGCTGCCGCAGGGCGACCGCGCCGAGATTCTCGCTGCCTTGGCTGTCGAGCCCGACCGTCAAAAAACCCTGGTCGTTCATCTCGGTGAGCGCGCGCGCGAGATTTTGCACCGTTACCAGCGGCACCAGTTCCAGCGCGCCCGAGGCGGACTTCGCCAGCACACCGGTTGCTTCGGGACTGTGGCGCGCGGTCGTGACGATGGCCTTGACCGCGAAGGCCGCCGCCGAGCGCATGATCGCGCCGACATTGTGCGGGTCGGTGATCTGGTCGAGCACCAGAACAATGCCTTCCTGCGCGAGCGTATCGATATCCGGCGAGGGCAGGGGATCGGCTTCCGCCAGAAGGCCCTGATGCACGGCGTCCGGCCCGAGGCGCTGGTCGATCAGGCTCGGCCGCACGATCTCCGGCGTCACGCGGGTGTCGATATGGTCGTCGGCGAGACGCCGGGCGGCGTTTTCGGTCACCAGCAGCTTGCGAATTCGCCGCCGTGGATTGGCCAAAGCCGCCGCGACCGTGTGCCAGCCGTACAGGATGACCGGATCGTCCGCGCCCCCGTCACGGCCGCGCCAAGGCGGCCGGCGGCCGGATTCGCGGCCCCGGTCTCCTCCCTTGCCGCCGCCACGCCGGAACTTTGGCTTTCGATCGCGATCGCTCATGCGCCAGCTTGTGTCATGGGTTCCGGATAATGGCAATTTGGTGCCTTAATTTGAGTCCTGGGGACCGCGGTTTAGCCGCCGGCGTTGGTTGACTTTGCCATGGCCCTTCGCCCATAAACGCGCCCGACCGGGAGCTCGCCATCGGCGCCCGGTTTTAATGTCATCCATGGGCTATCTGCCGCCATTTCGGCGGATGGGCCGGCGATGCGGTTGAGCGGGGGAGTGTCCCGAGTGGCAAAGGGAGCTGACTGTAAATCAGCCGTCTTATGACTTCGAAGGTTCGAGTCCTTCTTCCCCCACCAGCCTTCGCTTGCTGCGCAAGCTACGGCTCGGCAAGCCCTGGCGTAGCGACGGCTGCCGCGCCGAAGCCCGAGGGGCGAAGGCGGGCCTCGTTTCGGGAGCCACAGCTCGGCATGCCATCCCGTCTCACCCGCCGCGAAAGCTGACCGGTGTCCTTTTTCCAAGCCTGGCTGACGCGCGAAAGCATCCGGTTTCGCCTGCGCGCGCTGAAGGCCAGATTCCGCGATCAAAAGGCTGAGTTCGAGATCATCAGCCGGCACCTCCGCCCCGGTGATATCGCCTGCGACATCGGCGCCAACAAGGGCAGTTTTATTTATTGGCTGTCGCGCTGGTGCGGGACGGGACGGGTGGTCGCCTTCGAGCCGCAGCCGGAATTCGCCCGGCGCCTTGCCGAGGTCTGCCGCGCCACCGGGCTCGACAACGTGACGGTCGAAGCCAGGGCGGTCTATTCGCATTCCGGCCAGCAGGAATTGTTCGTTCCCGCGGGGCATTCGCCCGGCGCCTCGCTCACGCACCGAGCGGCGGAAGCGAAAAGCTTCACGACGCTGTCGGTACCGGTGACCGCACTCGACGATTATTTCGATGCGAACGAGAAGATCGCGCTTCTCAAGATCGATGTCGAGGGCGCGGAGTTCGGGGTCTTCAAGGGCGCCGAGCGGATCCTGCGGCAGCACGCGCCGTTACTCGTTTTCGAATGCGAAAATCGCCACCTCGCGCCCGGCACTGTCCAGGATGTATTTTCTTACCTTGAGGGTTTGGGCTATCAGGGCAGCTTCATCAGGGGCGATCAGGTTTTGCCGATCGCCCAGTTCGATGCCGCCGTGCATCAGCGCCAGGACGGCGAATGGTTCTGGAAGCGCAAGGACTACTGCAACAATTTTGTCTTTCGTAAAGCGCCGGAGCGGCGATAGCTCCAACCGCGGCTTGTGCGGCGAGAGTGCGCAATGCCATCCACGTCATTCCGGGGCAGCCCGCAGGGCTGAACCCGGAATCTCGAGATTCCTGGCGCGAGATTCCCCGATGTGCCCTTGCACATCTGAGGTTCGCACGCTTCGCACGCGCCCCGGAGAGACAAGAGGCAAAAAAAAAAAGGCGCGGCGGGATGGCTCCCGTCGCGCCCCGACTTTTGAAACTCGCTGGTCCAGGCGCTGAGAGCGCCCTGTTGCCAAGCCCGAAAAGCTTAGCGGGCGATCCCAGCGAGGTGACAGCGCTTGGTATAAGACACTGGATCACCTCCTTTCGTTGTTGATGGAAACATCAGTATAGGCAGGGATTTGCCGCCTGTTAAGGGCCGCCCTTTAACGGTCGCCTTTAAGGGGCGCTTTGGCGCATGGGTGGTTGAGGCGGCTCGAAGGGCGTGTTAGTTGATCGGCCGCGCGCGGGTGTAGCTCAATGGTAGAGCAGCAGCCTTCCAAGCTGAATACGAGGGTTCGATTCCCTTCACCCGCTCCAATGATTTCAGGCACTCCTAACGTCACCAGGTTTCGTTCTGACAAGGAAGCTCGTGCTTCCATTTCTCAATCGAAATTCGGGCGCTCAGTATATTGTCTAACCGGGGCGGTAATCGTACGGGGAGCAACTGTTAGCCTCGCCATTTGTCTCATAAGTGTCGACGACATCGCCGGCCATGACGACTCGAATCGTGCATGGTTTGAGCGACTGACCCCTGAACCATGTGTAGACCTTTTGTCCCCCAATCGTTTGCTGTTGATCTGGATTACCGAGGCTGACCTGGACGGCGCTAAGCGGCTGCCCCTTGAAATCGTTTCTGGCGCCACTGATGCCGAAAGAGCTAGAGCAACCGGCCAAAACTAGGGCCGCCAAGATCGTCAGACTGCGCATTTTCCCCAACTCCCCAAAGGCGAAGCCTGGACCCGGGCAGATCCGCTCCGAGGCGCTGGCCGGGCGAGCAGGCAATCGTTCTTCGGGTGGGGAGTCAGACACGTCAACTAACAAATTATTAACCCGCGTTCACCGCATTGCAGCGACTGCGCTTGAGCGATGGGAGGCAAGCTATTTGGTGGCAGACCGTTGACAATCCGTTCAATAGTCGAGCTGTCGCATGAAAACACTTGAAAATGCAGCTGCGATTTTCACTTTGTGAACGTCGAGGCCGATAAAACGCATATGTGGCATATTTCCTCCTGAGTTGAGACCACTCCGTCGACCGACGGAGCATCCTCATTTATACTTCAGGAGCGGCCGCCAGTACGGGGCGACCGTGAACATACGATCTTATGCGACTGTGCGGCCGCCAGCCTCTAACCGCCGAGACACAATCCCTAGATCGTGGGCTTCTACAACGTCAGCCGCTGGACGATTTCGCGATTGACGGCTTGAGCGCTTACGCCGTAGCCAGTTTGAGTGAATTCTTGCACGTGCGTCGATAGCCCATGAAGCCCAGGCCAGCGAAGCCCAAGATCATCATTGCCCACGTCGATGGTTCGGGAACGGCCCCAGCAAAACTCGCATTCTCGAGAGACAAGCGCAATGATGGTGGCGCAAGCCTGGTTGCTTGGCGGCCATGTGCGCGTGGGACTGGAAGACAATCTCTATCTGTCGAAAGGCGTTCTCGCCAAAAGCAACGCCGAACTCGTGACGCACGCCGCCGCTATCCTGAAAAGCCTCGGCGCTTCGATTGCTGCGCCTGGCGAAGCGCGGGCGATGCTCGGGCTGTCGTAGCTGTCAGCGCTGCGGCACGGTGCGCCGCGCCGCGGCCGTCTCCGAATTCCTGCTCTCCGTCCCACGCCCGGTCAGCGCCATCACCGACACCGCGACAACGCGGTCGATGACGCCGGCGACGTCGTTGAGATCGCATAACCCCTCCGACAGCTTCGTCAGCCGCTCGCTGTCGCGGATGGTCTGATGCGCCATGGCGAGCGCGAAATGCAGGCCCCAATAGAGATCGACGTCGTTGCGATCGGGCAGCGATCGCCGCATCGCGGCGGCGAACTTCCGCAAATGATCGATTTCGCGATTCTTGATGCGGCGGATCGGCGGCACCGACTCGATCGAGGCGCGGATCATGAAGCGCGCCGCGGTCGAGCGCTCGTTCTCGGGGCCGAGGCAGCCGCGCAGCGTCGGCCCTACCAGCGCGCGCAGGATGGCATCGATGCCGGCGCGTCCGCCGCCGGCGGCTTCGGCCGCCTTCAATTCGTTGAGCCGCTCGCGGTTGGTGGCAAGGCTGCGGGTGACGAACAGTTCGGCGATCAATTCGTCCTTGGAGCCGAAATGATAATTCACCGCGGCAAGATTGACGCCCGCCGCGGCGACGATGTCGCGCAGCGTGACGTCGGCGAAGCCGCGATCGGCGTAGAGCCGCTCGGCGGCGTCGAGGATGGACGCGCGGGTCTGGTCTGACGCCATTTCGTGACCTGCAAGGGAGGGCATTGCAATTCAAACAATTGTATGAAACTATGGTTTGAAGGCTGGAATGTCAATGCGCATGACGCATCGCCGCTCCACCGCTCGCCCCGCCGGCGAATTTCGTGATACCGGCTGCGCGATAAACAGTCTTGCAGTGAACCGGCGGCGGGGAGACAGTGCCGCCAACAATTTCGTCCAAGAAATGTGAGGAACGCCCAATGGACTTCAACATGTCGGATCGTCAGAAGGAATGGCTCAGCCGTGTGCAGTCGTTCATGACCAAGCATGTCCGCCCGGCCGTGCCGGTCTACCGGCAGCAGGACGAGGAAGGCGCGCGCTGGAAGGTGATCCCGATCGTCGAGGAGTTGAAGAAGAAGGCGAGGGCCGAAGGGCTGTGGAACATGTTCATGCCGCCATCTTCGCATGAGGACGACGAATTCCGCGGCGCGGGATTGAGCAATCTGGAATATGCGCCGCTCGCCGAGGAAATGGGCCACATCGGCTGGGCCTCGGAAGTGTTCAACTGCTCCGCGCCGGATACCGGCAACATGGAAGTGCTGATGCGCTACGGCACCAAAGAGCATAAGCGGCAGTGGCTGCGGCCGCTGATGGAGGGCGAAATCCGTTCCGCCTTCCTGATGACCGAGCCCGCGGTGGCATCCTCCGACGCCACCAACATCGAAACCCGCATCGAGCGCGACGGCGATCACTACGTCATCAACGGCCGCAAATGGTGGTCCTCGGGCGTCGGCGATCCCCGCTGCAAGATTGCCATCGTGATGGGCAAGACCGACCCGAAGGCGCCGCGTCACCAGCAGCAGTCGCAGATCCTGGTGCCGCTGGACAGCAAGGGCATCACCGTCGAGAAGTTGCTGCCGGTGTTCGGCTTCGACGACGCGCCGCACGGCCACGCCCAGGTCTTGATGGAAAACGTGCGGGTTCCCGCCAGCAATATCCTGCTCGGCGAGGGCAGGGGTTTTGAGATCGCGCAGGGCCGTTTGGGTCCCGGCCGCATCCATCACTGCATGCGCACCATCGGCAAGGCCGAGGAAGCGCTGGAGAAGATGGTGAAGCGGCTGTCCTCGCGCACCGCGTTCGGCAGGAAGATCATCGAATTTTCGATCTGGGAGCAGCGCATCGCGGAAGCCCGCACCGACATCGAGATGAACCGGCTGTTGTGCCTGAAGGCCGCCGACATGATGGACAAGGTCGGCAACAAGACCGCGCAGCTCGAGATCGCCATGATCAAGGTGGCGGCGCCCAACATGGCGTTGAAGATCATCGACCACGCCATCCAGGCGTTCGGCGCCGCCGGCGTCTCCGACGATGCGGGGCTGGCGCGGGACTATGCCTCGATGCGCACGATGCGCCTCGCCGACGGGCCGGACGAGGTCCATAACCGCGCCATTGCCAGACTTGAACTTCGGAAGTATGCAAACGCTCCCACTTCGCATTGAAGGGAGCGGCCGCCAGGCGCTCCCCAAGAACTTCAGGGGAGCGTCATCGTGGCCGAGGGCGTCAGGACCGACGAGGAGTTCTCCGGCACCAAACCGGTCGAGGAGCGGCACCGGATCGACGAGGCGCGCCTCGAGGCCTGGATGCGCGAGCATGTCGAGGGTTACCAGGGGCCGCTGACCGTCCTTCAGTTCAAGGGCGGCCAGTCGAATCCGACCTACCGGCTCGACACGCCCAGCCGATCCTACGTGATGCGGCGCAAGCCGTTCGGAAAGCTGTTGCCGTCGGCGCATGCGGTCGATCGCGAATTCCGCGTCATCGCAGCCCTGGGCCGGCAAGGATTTCCGGTCGCCAAGGCCTATGCGCTGTGTACCGACGATGCGGTGATCGGCGCGGCGTTCTACATCATGTCGATGGAAGAGGGCCGGGTGTTCTGGGACCCCACGCTTCCGAGCCAAACGCCACAGGCGCGGCGTGCGATTTTCAACAGCAAGATCGAGACGCTGGCAAAACTGCACGGCTACGATCCGCAAGCGATCGGGCTCGGAGATTTCGGCAAGCCCGGCAATTATTTCGCGCGTCAGGTCGATCGCTGGACCAAGCAATACCGCGCCTCCGAAACGCAAGCGATTCCCGAAGTCGAAAAGCTGATCGAGTGGCTGGCGCGCACCGTGCCGCAGCAGGAGCGCGTCTCGATCGTTCACGGCGACTATCGCCTCGACAACATGATCTTCCATGCCGCCGAGCCGCGGGTGATCGCGGTGCTGGACTGGGAACTCTCCACGCTCGGCGATCCCATGGCCGACTTCACTTATCTCCTGATGCAATGGACGATGCCGGGTCTTGCCAATGCCGACCTCAAGGCGCTGAACATTCCGAGCCTGGAAGAGGCCGCGCAAATCTATTGCAAGGCCACCGGCAGCGCGGTGCCGGATCTGAACTGGTATTTTTCCTACAATCTGTTTCGGCTCGCCTGCATCACGCAAGGAATCGCCGGACGCATCCGCGACGGCACCGCGGCGAGTGCCAAGGCCATGGAATCGGCCAAACGCACCGTGCCGCTGTCGAAGGCCTCCTGGGAATACGCGCAGAAGGCGGGGGCGGTGTAACGCCGTGACCCGGACGCGGTGCAGCGTCTCTTGACGATGCGCCCAGAGCCGGGACCGACTCGCCGTGAAACGACCTAGGTCCGGGATCAGCAGCGCGATATCCAGAGCCGACCGCGCGTCGACCCATCCCCCTTTCCCGCGCACCTTTTGCGATTGTTGGCATTGGCACGTGCGGCACCTATAGTTTGCCCGATCAAAAGCATTCGGGAACGAGAATCCATGCGCGTTTCAATCATTACCGGCGGCGGCTCCGGGATCGGAGCCGCGGTCGCGCGCCGGTTGGCAGCCCCGGATGAATGCCTGATGTTGCATGGACAAGGGGCCGACGCGGCTGGGCTGACACGATTGAAAGCGGTCGCCGCGGACTGTCAGCGTGCCGGCGCCAATGTCGCGTGCAGCACGGGTGACCTTGCAACTGCCGGGACGGCATCCGGGCTAGTTCGCGCGGCGCGCGCCGCGTTCGGAAGCGTCGACGCGATCGTCCATGCCGCGGGATTTGCGGATCGACGCGGATTCACGCAGTTGCCGCGCGCGGGGCTCGAACGCTCCTTCGCGGTCATGGCTACCGCGTTTCACGAGTTGGCGAGCTCGGCGTTGCCGGATCTGACCCGCGGATCACAGGGACGCGTCGTCGCCATCTCCAGTTTCGCTGCCCATCGGTTCACGTTGGAGGCGACATATCCGGGCTCCGCGGCGGCCAAGGCCGCGCTCGAGGTGCTGGTCCGGTGTCTTGCGATCGAGCTTGCAAGCTCAGGTGCAACGGCCAATGTCGTGATGCCCGGCTATACGCGCAAGGACGCCGGGCTAATGGGGGCGCTGGACGCGCAAAGCTGGCAATTGGCCGCCAAGGCCAATCCACTCGCGCGACTGGCCGAACCCGATGAGGTGGCGGCAACGGTCGCCTTTCTGTTGTCGCCGGAGGCTGGACATGTGACGGGAGCCCTGTTGCCGGTCGATGGCGGTCTTACTCTGATGTAGTGTTTTCGTGGTGGGGGCGATGTCGGATCGCGTGAGAAGTCAAAAAGCTGAAGTCGTCGTGCTGGGCGCGGGCATCGTCGGCGTATCGGCGGCCTATGCCGCGCGGCAGCGGGGGCTGTCGGTCATCCTGATCGATCGGCGCGAGCCGGGCAGCGAAACCTCCTATGGCAACGCCGGTATTCTCTCCAGCGGCTCGATATTGCCGCTCAACAAGCCGTCGCTGTGGAGCGCGCTGCCAACTTACATGACCAACCGGCACGCGGCGCTGCGCTGGGATCCCAGCTGGGCTATTCGGAATATCGATTGGCTCGCCCGCTTCCTTGGCAATGCGACAACCTCTCGTATCGAGCCGCGGGCGACGGCCCTGCACGGGCTGATCGGCGCGTCGCTGAAGCTGCATCGGGAATGGATCGTGAAGGCGGATGCGGCGCAGCGCATCCGTGAGACCGGCTGGCTGAAGGCGTGGCGCAGCGACGCCGTCGCCGCGGCGAAGCAAGAGCAGGCCTTTCTGGCCGAATATGGCATCGCCGGCCAGCTTCTCGACCGCCAGGCCATTTCCGCGCTCGAGCCGAACATCGTGCCCGTCTACAAGGTTGGACTTCTGCACACAGAGACCGCCTCGGTCGATTCACCCGGCGCCGTGGTCGAGGCCTATGCGCGGATGTTGGTGGGCGGCGGTGGCGAGATCCGGCAGTCGGACATCCAGGCGATCGTGCCTGACGGCGAGGGCTGGCGCGTGGTGCTCGCGGACGGCGGGATTTCGGCGCGCCATGTCGTGGTCGCGCTGGGACCCTGGTCTGCGGACCTGTTGCGGCCGCTTGGCTATCGCGTTCCCCTGGCATTCGAACGCGGCTACCATCGGGAGTTCAAGCCGAATCCGGCACGTTCATTGCAACGTCCGATCCATGACGCCGAAGGCAGCTTCCTCATGACGCCGATGGAGCAGGGCATCCGCGTCACCACCGGGGTCGAGCTGACCGCCCGCGATGCGCCCTCATCGTTCGCCCAGCTCGATCAGGTGGTGCCGGTCGCGCGCGGCGTTGTCGAATTCGGCGAGGCGGTGGGCGAACCCTGGCGTGGGGCTCGGCCGACGCTGCCCGACAGTCTGCCGATGATTGGACCTGCGCCGCGGCATTCCGGTCTGTGGTTCGCTTTCGGCAACCAGCACATCGGCTTCACCACGGGCCCCGCGACGGGGGCTGCGATTGCCGCCATGATCGGCGGCGCGGCGCCATCTTTCGACGCCAGTGCCTTTTCGCCGAGCCGCTATCTCTGATGCGCCACCAACGGTACAGGCGAGGCGCGCAGTGGAGCATGATCCGGAAAAGTGGGTACCGGTTTTTCGAGAAGATCATGCTCAAAACAAAATAGGCTAGAGCGCGATGATTCATCCAGAAATCGTCGCGCTCTAAGCGGGGGCCGGCATGAACTACGTTTGGGATTTCGCGATCCTCGGCAAATACAGCCACCTGTTCTGGCTCGGGCTCGGCTGGACCATCGCCTACACGGTCGGCACCATCCTCATCGGAACCGTGATCGGTTTGGTCGTCGGCATCCTTCGCCTGAGGCGCTGGCCCGTGATCGATTGGCTTCTGCTCGCCTATATCGAGCTGTTCCGCTGCACGCCGCTGCTGGTTCAGATCATCTGGTTCTATTACGCTTTTCCGGTCGTCATTGGCGTGAATATCCCGGCGCATATCGCCGCTGTCACCGTGCTCTCGCTCTATGGCGGGGCGTTCTACGCCGAAATCGTCCGCGGCAGCATCGAGAGCATCCACCGTGGACAGTGGGACGCGGCACGCGCTTTGGGCTTGCGGCCCTGGCGCATGCTGCGGCTGGTGATCCTGCCGCAGGCGCTGAAACCGATGTTGGCGCCCTACGTCAACCAGTCCGTGACCCAGTTGAAGAACACCTCGCTAGTATCCGTCATCGCCGTTCCGGACCTCGTCTACAACGCGACCCTGATCAACGCCGACACCTATCGGCCGCTGGAGGTCTATACGATCGTGGCCTTGATTTACTTTGCGATCCTGTTTCCGGCCACGATCGCCGCGCGCCGGCTCGAGCGTGGCATGACCTACGACAAGGCCTGAGCTGGGCGTAGCCCCATTGGCGTGCAGCCAAATTCGGATCGATGCCGTACGATCAACCAGCAACTGCCGGGCGCGGAGCCACAAAAAATTACTACCGCTGTTGGCGCCATGGCGGACATGGCTGCCGGGCTTACTGCGGCTCGATCCGCTCGTGTCGAGTTGATCTCGCGCAAGGACCACGAGCGGCATCTGAGGAATTATGCTGTTTGTCCGAATACTCGCTTCGAGGGGGAATTACATGCGCAGGTTCGCTTTATTTGCCGCCTTCGCGGCGATCCTGTCGGTCGGGGCCGTCTTGCCCAGTAATGCCGAGGCCGGCTGCTATCGATTGGGCGAGACTGGTTATCACTGGTATCGTTACTGCTGGGGTCCCCGTTGGGTCTACCCGCACCATCGCGTCTGCCGGCACGGCTATTGTTGGTACCGTTGATATCTCTTGTCCACTGGCAGCCAACGACGCGGTGTCCGCCACCGAGCGTATCGCTGAGCAGATAAGCGAGCTTGATCGATTATCGTCGGCGAAAAGTTAGACGACACAAAGCCCCGGACGATGCCGGGGCTTTTAGCGGCCGCGTCAGATGTTGAGTTCGACCGGCACGTCTTCCGGCTTCACGCTGGCAAGCGACAATCCCTTGACGAACCATTCGCGCATCTGCCCGATGCCGCGGTTGTAGTCGACCCACACCGACAGGAAATCGCGCCAGCGCTTGTCGGGCTCGCGCCGGACCGCCATGCTGGAAGGAATGGCGACGGAGGGCGATTGCAGGATCTTGTAGGTGCCGAGGTTCGGGTTCTTGGCGATCGCGGTGAGGCCGAGCACCAGCGCGTTGACCACGCAATCGACCCGTCCCGACGACATCTCCAGCATCACCTCATCGCGTGACTTCAGCGATTTGATCGTCGCATTCGGCGCGAAGCGGCGCGCCACCGTTTCGTTGGCGGAGCCGACGTCGACAGCAATCCTGACTTCGGGCTTGTTGACGTCCGCCCAGGTCTTGATTTCCGAGGTCTTGGCTTCCAGCCCCTTCCTCAGCATGGCGCCGAAGGGATGCGGGAAGACCGTGGCGCTAAAATCAACGACCAGCGCCCGCTGCGGGGTCGGATTGAGGGCGAAGCCGAGGTCGATCTTGTTCGATTGCAGGTCGAGGATCGAGTTTCCGTAGGTCAATTCGGTGTACTCAAGCTGGACGTCGAGAAGCTTGGCGATGTCGTTGGCCATCTCGATCGAAAAGCCGGACCATTTTCCGGTGGCCAGGTCCTTGTTGAAATAGGGCAGCTCGCCCGGCAGCACTGCGATGCGCAGCACCTTGTTGGCGCGGATGCGATCGAGCGTGTTATCCGGGCTCCCTTGCGCCGATGCCGGGCTCACGAGGGCGGAGGCCAGCGCTGCGCCGCTGCCGACCGCGAAGGCGTAGCGCAGCGCTTCGCGGCGATCTTCAGAAACCGTATTATCGTCCGATGTGGTCACGCATACCTCCTGCCCCAATTCGGCGGAGCCTAGCGTGCGTGTCGCGACGCAGCAATAGCATGAGGGTTGTCCCCGGCCGCCGGCCTGCGCGTGGAGCGTTTTTTCGATCCCGCGGTAACAAACCGCGATCCCGGCATCGTCCCTGCCACAGGGCATATGCCGCTTCAGAGAACCGGTTTCAAAAGGGAAGACCCATCTATGACGATCAGCACCCGCATCGTGCTTGGAATTTCAGCCGCCGCTGTTTCGCTCAGCCTGGCGCGCGCTCCCGCGGTATTCGCCCAGGATCCCATGACGCAGGACATCGACTTCAGGAACGCCATGTCCAGGGGCGATGGCGTGAAGAAGGACACGATGGCCAAGGACACGGTGCCCAAGGACCCCACGAAGAAAGACGACGGGATAAAGAAGTACGGCGTGCCGAAGTAGGCCTCGGCAAAGCGTTCTCTCGCCTAGACCGCTGGGAACAGCCGGCTTGAAGCAATACGGGCGCCTTCACTCAAGGCAGCCAATTTGGCCCACACCACGTCCTCCGCGACGCGACCGGCGCCAGCGGAGGTATCAAACCCGCAGTCGGTTCCAGCGATGACGCGGCTGGGGTCGCCAAGTGTCTTGACCACGCGTTCGATCCGCTCGGCCACCACCTCGGGATGCTCGACGAAGTTCGTCGTTGAGTCGATCACGCCGGCGACGACGATCTGGTCGTCGGAGATCGCGTGTCCTTCAAGGCATCGCACTTCATGGGCATGGCGGGGATTGGCGAATGGCAACACCAGGGCGCCGACGTTCATTCGTGCGATCAGCGGTAGGATCGTCGCAAGCGGCACGTCGCGATCGTGCGGCGCCTCATAATTTCCCCAGCACACATGCATGCGGACCCTGTCGCGCGGGATGTTGCGCAGCGCCTCGTTGATGGTCGCAACCACGCGCTCGACGAAATCGAGAAAATCGGACTCGGGACGATCCTGAAACGAAATGTGGTGCTCCAGCGCGAGATCCGGGCAGTCAAGCTGAAGCAGAAAGCCCTGCGCGGCGATCGCTTCGTATTCGACCTGTAGCGCCCGGCCGACGGCGGCGAGATAGGCGTCCTCGGTGTCGTAATACTCGTTGCGGATGGCGGCCACGACGATGCCGGGCGATGGCGCGGTGAGAAACGCTTCGATGAGCCCGCTCTGGCCGGCCGTCGCGCGGGCACTCAGAACATCGCGGAAATCGGCGCATTCGCGCGTCGCTTGCGCGGCGCCGGTGTAGCGGATTTCGCCGATCACCTTTGGCGGCGCGAAGTTGCTGACCATTTCCTTGCCGGCATTTTGCTGCTCCAGCGACTGCTTGAAAATCGGGTAGCGCTCGACGTCGGCGCGCGGCCATCGCTTCCACGTTCCGCCAAAGCCGGTCATTCGGTGTCGAACATGGAGAAAAAACCCCTCGCGCTGCTGTTCACCGTTGTTGCCGATATCGATTCCGGCTTCGATCTGTTTCGGAACGATCCGTTGCAAGGCGGCATGGCCGGCCTGCCCGATTTCGGCCGCGTCGACCGGCTCCCCGCGCGCGCGCCTGGCATATAGCCTCGTCAACCCGGGCGGCCGCGGGAGGCTTCCCGTATGAGTCGTGAGAATGCGGTGGTTGCTGCGTCGCATGGTTGGTCTGGCTCCAATTGAACGTTTGGCGGACAACCGCGCCGGCATCAACGATGGAACGGACAGGGCTGGGATCGACGACCTGTACGATCGGATTGAAGGCTGCGCTAGGTGAATTGCCTCCGCGCCACGCGCCCCGCTAAGCGATCCAGAATGCCAGCCCGCGCGTCAGATCTGCGGGCGGGCGATATCAATATCTCAAGACACAAGCCGCGGCACGGCCGACAGGTGCGCCGTCGACCTCGGCTCCGGTCACCGGCCGCCATTTGCGCGAGTGTTCCAGCTGCTCCAACTCGCTACGCTGGACAGACTTTGAAGGTCCGTCGCGACAGGCCGCCTGGTTTGCCTCTCATGCTCGGCGATGCATCTCTCGGATTCCGCGATCTTTCGCTTTAGCTGGGCGATGGTTTCTCGCGTTTGGCCGATCATTCTCGAATTGGCAATTTCGCCAACCGTAAACCGGGCAGTTTCCAGGGCCTTCAAGGCATCGCGGTTCTTCCTGAGCTGAACCCTGTGCCAAGCGATTTTGCTATTGCTGTCGCCGCTCATCGTGGAACCTCCTGATTCGCCGCAGGCATATCATGACATGGAGGCCGAAGGGCGGCACGGGGCGGCGCGACGCATCAGGTCTTCGTTGGTGCGGAATGACGGCGATTGTGGCTGCCGTGCAACGGTTTCTCCGATGATCCAAATCAAATCTGGGACCCCCGCCGTGAAATTGAATAGGAAATTGCGCCTGCGTCGCGATCGCCGTCATTGCGAGGGCCAACGGGTCGCGCGAATGCGCGCCCGATGACAGGCTCCGTGACTTTCCAAATCTGCTTGCGCGGGTCCGTCTTGAGGAAAGGGACCCCAAAACGGGAAGTAGTTCGCGGGGACGCCACCAGGAGCCGTCACATCCCGTAAATTCGCCGGGCGAATGCCGCGATCGCCTGCGCGACGGCATTGGGCTGTTCGGGAAATAGCGCATGGCTCGCGTTGGGAATCACGACGACCGTCACCCGATCGCCCAGCAGTGATTTGAGGACGCCTGAAAAACGGCGAGGCGCGACGGGATCTTGCTCCGCCTGAAGGTCCAGGATCGGCGCTGTGCCGGCCGAAAAGTAATCATCGACCGGAGTATGCTCGCGCGCGTGCGATTCCATGTCGTGCACCTCGGAATTCCATCCGCCCAGCCAGACTCTCGGATCGTTGCCAGGTGCAAAGAATGCGATCCGCAGATATTCCAGGCGTTTCGATTCAGGAAGCGACATATCGGAGGGACCGTCGATCGCCCGGCGCATGTCGGGGCCGATCGGCTTTTCCGTCGAGCCCGGAGGAACCTTGCCGGCGGATGCCGCCGCGACCACCACGCCTCGCACCAGATCAGGCCGGTCGGCCGCGATCTGCCGGGCGACAAAATTGCCGAAGGCGTGCCCCACAACAATGACGGCACCTTTGTTTTCGTTTTCGATGGCTCTTGCGACGTCGGCCGCCAGGTCGTGCATATTCAAGCCGTCCATCGGCCCCTTGCTGCGTCCGATCCCCCGAGGTTGAGGCCGAAGCACCCTGAATCCTCGAGAGGCCAGCATGGCGGCAACAGCCTCGTAGTCTTCGCCGGATCGGCCCAGCGAAGGAAGCAGCACGATCACGGGACCCGTGCCCTGCGACAGCACTTCGATATCGACATTGTCGCGCGAGACGAGGTGCCGCTCGACGGCCGATGGATCATATGCGTGAGCCGTGAGCGCCGCACAGGCGAAGACAATGACGCATAAGGAGAGAAGATCGTATTTCATTGTTCTCGCCTTCGCTAATGACCTCAACGCTTGTGTTGCCGTATTACGACTTGTGACATGCCTTCGTCAAAGGCGAGCCCAAACAAGACGCGGTGATTTGCCCGACGGGCTGTTTTGCGAATTCTCTGTCCAGCCCTCCTGCGAAAAATATTTCGCTTCGCGGTTTGGTAGAAACAGCATTATTGAATCTGCCATCCCGTCCCGAAAGAGGGGCGTACGCGTCGTCACGAACGTTGGGTGCGGGATGCAGTGGACGCGGCAGCGACGCAAGACGAGCGGCGCTGATCCGCCTTCGCTAAAGCTTCGGCGGGACCGGTACCAGGACCATCGAACGGCTTTTGTGGAGACGGGCGCGGACGGCGAAGTCGTGTGGTCCTGACGCCCCGACGCTGGCGTCAAGTTCGTGCGAAGCACGCTCCTCAGGCGACGGTGGCAAGAAAGCCCGGTCACCGGGGAGAGTACGAAGGAAGCCGTTAAAACCATTGCGTGCGGGAATGCCGGGTGTTCGGCGTACTCGTGGTGACTAACGCGCGTGCTTTCTACCCACCACGCGCGGCTGCGGGTGCGCTGGCACCCGGCATTCCCCACGCCCTCTGTTTTTCGGGGCGGAGAGTCCTGCACAGCTCGGGCGCCTCGCGTCGCGAGAAGGTGGGCGCGTGTCCAGCCACTTAGAAAATGGAATTGGGAAATGCTTGCGCAAAGCTTCCGCGAAACGGGTCGCCTCGCCCCGCTTGCGGGGAGAGGCCGGACCGCGCGTGAGCGCGATCCGGGTGAGGGGGACTCTCCGCGATCTCGGTCTGCGGAGACTCCCCCTCACCCTAACGCTCTCCCCGCAAGCGCGGCGAGGGAACGCCTCGAAGCGGGGTGCGACCGCATCTCAAATCGGTTTTCCCGTATACGGCATCGAGGCGGTGAGGCCGCCGTCGACCGGGATAGCCTGGCCGTTGACGTAGGATGCCTCATCGCTGGCGAGAAACAATCCCATTGCCGCGAGTTCATGCGGCTGACCGGCGCGCTTGAGCGGATTGAGCTGGCCGATCTTGTCTTGCGTGCCGCGTTCCCTGGCATTGTCGAAGATCGGTTTGGTCATGCCGGTCTCGATCAGGCCGGGACATACCGCGTTGATCCGCACGCCGGTGCCCGACAGCGAATAGGCGGTGGTTTGCACCAGGCTGATGACGCCTGCCTTGCTCGCCGCATAGGGATGGCCGCTGGCGCCGGATTTCAGGCCCGCCACCGATGCCGTGCAGACGATCGAGCCGTATCGCTGCTTGATCATGTGCGGCATCGAATATTTGATGGCGAGGAACGGGCCGATCAAATTGATGCGCAGGATCTCCTGCCAATGCTCCACGGTCTGCTCGGCGAGCGGCACCAGCCCGCCGCTGATGCCGGCATTGGCCCAGATCGCATCGAGCCGCCCATAGGTGGCAATGGCCTTGTCGACGAAAGCGATGACATCCTTTTCGGAACCGGCGTCCGCGATCACGGCTTCCGCGGTGCCGCCGGCCTTGCGCACCTGCTCGACGGTTTCCTTGACGCCCTCGGTGCGGTCGACCGCGATCAGCTTTGCGCCTTCCCTGGTGAACAGAAGCGAAGCCGCGCGCCCGATGCCGCTGCCGGCGCCAGTGATGATGACGGATTTGCCTTCGAGGCGGCCCATGAGTTTCTCCCTGCTTAATTTTTATCCATGGCGTCTTCAGCAAAGCGGGAAGAAGACGCGTCGAGAACAGTTGCTGCCTTGCGGAATTTCAAACAAGATTTCAAACGCAAAGCCGCTTGAGGCCAAATCACTTGAGGCAATTTGTGCCCTGACGTAGGACACACAACATTATTGAAGGGTCCCCACGATGTCCAATGAAGCCGCACCATTCGTCGCGCAGCATGCCGTTCCCACAGGCGTGGTTGCGACAAGGTGGTGGTGGGTGCGTCACGCGCCGGTGCGCGAGGACGGCGGCTGCATCTACGGGCAGACCGACATCGGCTGCGATACCAGCGACCGCATTATATTCGAGGCGGTCGGGAAGATCCTGCCGCGCGGCGCGGTCTGGTATGCGAGCAACCTGAAGCGGACGCACCAGACGGCCGATGCGATCTGGTCGGCGGGATTTCCCAAGCCCCCAAGCCTGCAGCAGGAGGCAGCGCTCGCTGAACAGCATCTCGGCGAATGGCAGGGGTTGAACCGCGCCGCGTTCTTTGCCTCGAGGCCCGCCGCCGTCGGCAGCTACTGGTTCGCGCCGATCGACGACCCCGCGCCGGGCGGCGAGAGCTTTCTCGATCTGTACAATCGCGTTCGCGGCGCGATCGAGCGGATCAACACCGAACATGCCGGCAAGGACGTGATCGCGGTCGCGCATGGTGGAACCATCAAGGCGGCGATCGGGCTTGCGCTCGGCAATCAGCCGGAGAAGGGGCTCGCCTTCACGATTGACAACTGTTCGGTGACGCGGCTCGACCATCTCGCAAGCGCCGATCACAGCGGCTGGCGGGTTCCTATGGTCAATCAGCAGCCATGGATCGCAGGCGCCTCGCCTAACGCGATGCATCAGCCGGCCGGACCGGAGATCGCAACCGCCAGCAAACTGGCCTGAACGGCCTGAGCCGAACCAAAGCAAAACCGGCGCATCCGCAGCCGGATAAAGCAAGAGGGAGTGAGACATGACCTTGTTCGATATGACGGGAAAAGTCGCCGTCATCACCGGCTCCTCGCGCGGCATTGGCCGCGCCATCGCCGAACGGATGGCCGAGCATGGCGCCAAAGTGGTGATCTCCTCGCGCAAGAAGGCGGTCTGCGACGAGGTGGCAAAGGCGATCAACGACAAGGCCGGCAAGCAGGCCGCGCTCGCAGTCGCCGCCAACATCTCGACCAAGGACGACCTGAACCATCTCGTCGAGGAAACGGGCCGCGTGTTCGGCAAGATCGACACGCTGGTCTGCAACGCCGCGTCGAATCCCTATTACGGGCCGCAGGCCGGAATTTCCGACGAGCAGTTCCGCAAGATTCTCGACAACAACATCGTCGCCAATCACTGGCTGATCTCGCTGGTGGTGCCGCAGATGATCGAGCGCAAGGATGGATCGATTACCATCGTCTCGTCGATCGGCGGGCTCAAGGGCTCGACGGTTCTCGGCGCCTATGCGATCTCGAAGGCCGCCGACATGCAGCTCGCGCGGAATCTGGCTTGCGAATACGGCAAGCACAACATCCGCGTGAACTGCATCGCGCCCGGCCTGATCAAGACCGATTTTGCCCGCGCGTTGTGGGAAAATCCGGAAACGCTTAAAGCCTCTACCGCGCGTTCGCCGCTGTTGCGGATCGGCGAGCCCGACGAAATCGCCGGCGCCGCCGTCTTTCTCGCTTCAAACGCGGGCACCTTCATGACCGGGCAGACCATCGTGATCGACGGCGGCGCGACGATTAGTTGAGGCGTAGCGTCATTCCACCGCCGCATAGACAAGGTTCCGCACCAGCGTACGGGTATATTCGCGCTGACCGGGGCCTTGCGACATGAACACGGCGAACAGCTCTTCCTTTGGGTCGACCCAGAAGAACGTGCCGCCCATCCCGCTCCAGAAGAACTGGCCGACCGAGCCCGGGAAGGGCGCCATGCCTTCTTGGGTGCGTACCGCAAAGCCAAGGCCGAAGCCGATGCCGGGCTGCATCAGCGCACCCGCCTGGATTTGGACGCTGGGGCCGAGATGATCGGAAGTCATCAGCTCAAGCGTCTTGCGGCCGACGATCCTGACGCCGTCGAGGGTGCCGCCATTGAGCAGCATCTGGCAGAACCGCGCGTAGTCCATGGTGGTCGAGACCAGACCGCCGCCGCCGGATTCCATGATGGGCTTTTCCAGCATGTTGAAGAGCTGAATTTTTTCGCCGGTCCAGGGGTCGTTCGCAAACGGCTCGGCAAGACGACCGGCGTTCTCCTGGCCGGAGTGGAACGCGGTCTCGGCCATTTGCAAGGGCGCGAGAATGCGTTCGGTCAGGAACGCGCCGAGCGTCACGCCGGTGACGACTTCAAGGAGGCGGCCAAGGACGTCGGTGGAGCGGCTGTAGTTCCATTCGGTGCCGGGCTGGCACATCAAGGGCAGGCTCGCGACCAGCGTGGCGTGTTCGGCATTGGTGATCTTCCGGCTGCGCAGCCGCGACTGCTGATACAGCTGCTGCACCAGGCCGTTGCCGGTATGGTCATAGGTAATGCCGGAGGTGTGCCGCAGCAGATCCTGGATCGTGATCGGCCGCTTCAAAGGCACGAGATGGAGTTCACCGTTATTCTCGACGCCGACTTTCTGGTTGGCAAATTCCGGAATGTATTTGGCGATGGCGTCGCTGAGCAGCAAATGGCCGTCTTCGAGCAGCATCATGATGCCGACGAGACGATCGGCTTTGTCATCGAGAAGATGCGGAAGATGGTGTTCTGCGCCATCGGCGCGGAGCCGTCGGGTTTTGCTGCCCAGCGCATCGAACCAGCCGATCTGGCCGCGGCGCGCCACCATGATGGTCGCGCCGGGGATGGTTCCCTTGTCGATCTCGCGCTTGAAGGCGTCCGACATGCGCCGCAGCCGCAAATGTGAAAGCCCGAGCGATTCCGGCTTCGCCTGGGGGAGCGGCGGGGTCTGCGGGGCGGGGGCGGGCCTGACGGCGGCTTGCGGGGTCATTTTCTCTCCCTGCTCTTGTTGTTTGCTGGAGGGGTATCGTTGGGGTGGCCCGAGTTTGGCGGAGAAGGCCCGAGTTGAACAGGGCGTTGAGCCGCTTCGCCCTTGCAATCCGGCCGTTGCCTATGCTTGAAACGGCGCGGAACGGCGGCGACGCAGGTTCCCATAGGAGTGTAGCTCAATTGGTAGAGCACCGGTCTCCAAAACCGGGGGTCGCAGGTTCGAGCCCTGCCACTCCTGCCAGCCTAAGCCGTTGAATTTGGGCGTTCCAGTTGCAGCGTGTCGGGAGCGGCCGCAACCTTCGGTTCCCGCGCACCTTGACCTTTGGCGCCTTGCGGCGTACATAGCCGCCACCTGCTGCCGGCCCGTTTTGACGGATATCCGGCGCGGCTTTGATTTCCCCCGAACAATCGAGCCCGCTTGGCGGCTCATCCTTCGAGACGAGGGCTGGGCGCTGGAGGGCTGTTCGGATTCCCTAGACTGCCGAAAATCGCCTTAACCGACCGGATCATATCAACGATGGCTTTCAGCCCGTTCAAATTCCTGCAGGAAGTTCGTTCGGAGACCGCCAAGGTTACCTGGCCGACGCGTCGTGAGACCACGATCACCACCATCATGGTGTTTGTGATGGTGGCGCTGGCTTCGGTTTTCTTTTTCGCCTCGGATCAGCTGATCCGCATTCTCGTCACCTTTTTACTCGGCATTCACTGATGACAAGCGCCGGAACACAGACGATGGACAAGCGCTGGTATATTGTTCACGCCTATTCGAACTTCGAAAAGAAGGTCGCGGAATCGATCCGCGAGCAGTCCAAGCAGCGTGGGCTTGAAGATTTGTTCGAGCAGGTGCTGGTGCCGACCGAAAAGGTCACCGAAGTGCGCCGCGGCCGCAAGATCGACGCCGAGCGCAAGTTTTTTCCGGGCTATGTCCTGGTCAAGATGAAGCTGACCGATGAGGCGTTTCATCTGATCAAGAACACCCCGAAGGTGACGGGCTTCCTCGGCGCCGAAAACAAGCCGATGCCGATTTCGGAAGCCGAAGCCATGCGGATCCTGCATCAGGTGCAGGAAGGCGTGGAGCGCCCGAAGGCGTCGGTGTCGTTCGAGATCGGCGAGAATGTGCGGGTGGCCGATGGGCCGTTCGCGTCGTTCTCCGGGGTGATCGAGGAAATCGACGAGGCGCGTTCGCGCGTGAAGGTCGCGGTGTCGATCTTCGGACGCGCCACGCCGGTCGAACTGGAATTCGGTCAGGTCGAGAAGGTCTGATCGTTTGTCATTGCCGGGCTTGACCCGGCAATCCATCTGCTTGGTAAGAAGGCATTTTACGAAGATGATGGATGCCCGGATCAAGTCCGGGCATGACGCAGAGAAGAAGCGGCGACGCTTCTTCTGAACAGCCGTGGGAGGAAAATGGGTGATCGCCAGTCATCCGTTGAACCGCACCACGGTCCTGTGAAGCTTTCGGGCGGTCCGGAAACAACATGAGGAGTGACATATGGCAAAGAAAGTGACCGGATACCTGAAATTGCAGGTGCCGGCGGGTGCTGCGAACCCTTCGCCCCCGATCGGACCCGCGCTTGGTCAGCGCGGCCTCAACATCATGGAATTCTGCAAGGCGTTCAACGCGCAGACGCAGAAGGAAGAGAAGAATACCCCAATCCCGGTGGTGATCACGATCTATGCCGATCGTTCGTTCACCTTCGAGATGAAGACCCCCCCGATGTCGTTCTTCCTCAAGCAGGCGGCCAAAATCCAGTCCGGGTCGAAAGCCCCGGGCCGCGACAAGGCCGGCAAGGTGACCCGCGCGCAGGTGCGCGAGATCGCCGAGAAGAAGATGAAGGATCTCAATTGCGACACCATCGAGTTGGCCATGAAGATGGTCGAGGGCTCCGCCCGTTCGATGGGTCTTGAAGTTGCGGGGTAACGGGTCATGGCAATCGGAAAACGTTTGAAGAAGGCCCGCGAGGGTGTCGACCGCGAGAAGCTCTATCCGCTCGCGGACGCCATCAAGATGGTCAAGGCACGCGCCACGTCGAAGTTCGACGAAACCGTCGAGATCGCGATCAATCTCGGCGTCGACCCGCGTCACGCCGATCAGATGGTTCGCGGCGTGGTGACGCTGCCGAACGGCACCGGCCGCACCTTGCGGGTCGGCGTGTTCGCGCGCGGCGCCAAGGCGGAAGAAGCCAAGGCCGCGGGCGCTGACATCGTCGGCGCCGAGGATCTGGTCGAGAAAGTGCAGGGCGGTCAGATCGATTTCGACCGCTGCATCGCCACCCCCGACATGATGCCGCTGGTCGGCCGCCTCGGTAAGGTGCTCGGACCGCGCGGCATGATGCCCAACCCGAAGATCGGCACGGTGACGATGGACATCGCCAATGCCGTGAAGGGCGCCAAGGGCGGTTCGGTCGAGTTCCGTGTCGAGAAGGCCGGTATCGTGCAGGCCGGGATCGGCAAGGCGTCGTTCTCGGAAGAGAAGCTGGTGCAGAACGTCAAGGCGCTGGCCGACGCGGTCGCGAAAGCAAAACCCGCCGGATCCAAGGGCACTTACATCCAGCGCGTCGCGGTTTCCTCCACCATGGGGCCGGGCGTCAAGGTTGAGCCGGGAAGCCTGCTCGGCTAGGGCTTCCGGAGACGGCTTGAGACAAACCAGGAGCGGAATTGGGCAACCGATTCCGCTCTTTGTTTATGGTGGGTGCCGATAGGCTTTAGGGTCCGGCGATGATGTGAAAGGCAAAGCATGCCCGAGAAGGTCCTGATCTATTCGCGCTTTCCGAAAGCGCTGATGGCGCGGATCGGACAGCGCTTCGACCTGATGGATGCCGCCGGCAGGCCGCCGGCCGAGGTCTTCACGGCGGAGCAACTTTCCGGCGTGCGTGCGCTGATCACGGCGGGCGGCACGCCTCTGGGGGCGGCGGTCCTCGACTCGCTGCCGTCATTGCGCGCGATCGTCTGCTACGGCACCGGTTATGACGGCGTCGATCTTGCAGCCGCAGCCAAACGAAAAATTGCAGTCGGCCATAGCCCGGCTGCCAATGCCGCCGCCGTCGCGGACCTCGCCGTCACGCTGATGCTGGCGGTGACGCGGCGCCTGCTTCCGGCCGACGAATTTGTGCGCAGCGGCAGCTGGTCCGCGTCAAAGCCTTCGCCGTTGTTGCGGCCGCAGCCCGGCAATCCCGGCCGCCGCGTCGGCATCTACGGCATGGGCGAGATCGGCCGCAAGATCGCCGCGCGTGTCGCCGCGTTCGAGACCGAAGTCGGCTATTTCAGCCGCAGCCGGCACGACGTTCCCTATCAATATCTGCCGAGCCTTGAGGCGTTGGCGGAATGGTGCAGCGTTCTGATGATTGCGGTTCGGGCCAGCGCCGATACCCATCACGCCGTCGACGCCAACATCCTCCGAAGGCTCGGCAAGGATGGCTATGTCGTCAATATCTCGCGCGGCTCGGTGATCGACGAGCCGGCGCTGGTCGCTGCGCTATCGGACAATACGATCGCCGGCGCCGGTCTTGACGTGTTCGAGAAAGAGCCGCATGCGCCGGACGCATTGACCGCGTTTCCGAATGTCGTGCTGACGCCGCATGTCGGTGGCCACACCATCGAGTCGCACATCGCCATGCAGGACTGCGTGATCGCCAATCTCGATGCGTTTTTTGCGGGCAAGCCGCTGGTATATCCAGTCAAATAACGGATCCGGCCCCTTGCCGGTGCAACTTCTGAGGCGATCTTCGCGGCGGTCTCAAATGCCGGAAATTAGCGCTTGGCAAGCCGGAAAAGACTCGTTAAAGAGCGCGTTCCGGGCGTGCTGGCTGTTGCTGGCACGTCTGTGTTCGCATTCCGAAAACCCGATTCGATAGGAGACCATTCCTTTCAGGACGTCCGCATGGATTGCTCGAAAGGAAGGCGAACCGTCGTTTTGGAACAGATGCGGGCAGGGGTGGCCGGCTTGCCGGCGTGCCTCGATCCTGTCCAAGACTGCAGGCGCCTGAGATGAAATGCAAGTTTCTTCAATGGCTTAATTCATTGGCCTGCATAGACGGGTGAAGACCGGATTTCGCTTTGCGCCGCGCGCTTGTCGCGACGGTCAGCGGATATGGTTCGAACCTCGACACCCCGCGCCATCAGGTTCGGGAGGGCAGGCTTTTCAAATGTCGTTCTGCCCGGCGTGTCCTTAGGACTGGAGTGTCTCGAGGTCAGGTTTGAGGCGGGACGATGGGTGCAACCCGGCGGTCCTGCCCTTGGGCTTAAAGACCGCCAACCGGAGAGAGCTTGCTGTGGAAAGAGCGGCAAAAAAAGACGCGGTTGAGGCGCTGAACGGTCTGTTCAAGACCACCAGCGTCGCGGTCGTGGCTCATTATTCCGGCCTCACCGTGGCCCAGATGCAGAAGCTGCGCATGCAGATGAAGCAGGCGGGCGCATCGGTGAAGGTCTCGAAGAACCGTCTCGCCAAAATTGCTCTTGAAGGCACAGACGTCGTTGCCATCGGCCCGCTGTTGAAGGGACCGACCGTGATCGCGACTTCAAAGGATCCGGTAGCGGCGCCAAAGGTTGCCATCGAATTCGCCAAGACGAACGAGCAGTTCGTCATTCTCGGCGGATCGATGGGTAAAACCGTCCTGAATGTCGATGGCGTAAAGGCGCTTGCCGCCCTGCCGTCGCTTGACGAACTGCGCGGAAAGATCGTCGGCCTCCTGGTGGCGCCGGCGACCAAGATCGCTCAGCTCTCCACGGCGCCCGCGGCCAAGCTCGCGCGCGTTGTTCAGGCCTATGCCTCAAAGAGCGAAGCGGCCTGACGTCCTTCGCAACATGTAAAACCTGGTTCGAACCGATACGCTTAAGGAAACAGATCAATGGCTGATTTACAGAAGATTGTTGACGACCTCTCGAGCCTCACCGTGCTCGAAGCTGCCGAGCTCGCAAAGCTCCTCGAAGAGAAGTGGGGCGTGTCCGCCGCTGCCGCCGTCGCGGTTGCCGGTCCCGCCGGTGGCGGCGCCGCCGCTGCTCCCGCTGAAGAAAAGACCGAATTCACGGTCGTGCTCGCCGCCGCCGGCGAGAAGAAGATCGAAGTCATCAAGGAAGTCCGCGCCATCACCGGCCTCGGCCTCAAGGAAGCCAAGGACCTCGTCGAAGGCGCGCCCAAGCCGGTCAAGGAAGGCGTCAACAAGGACGAGGCCGAGAAGGTCAAGGCCCAGCTCGAAAAGGCTGGCGCGAAGGTTGAGCTGAAGTAACGCAAGTTACTTCAGCGAAATCCCGGGCGAGCGAGGCGAGACCCGGGATCCATCCCTGGACAAGCGAGGCCTCGGCCGAGCGGAATCCGGGGATCGCCCCACCAAAGACTGACATGGCCGGGTCAAGCCCGGCCATGACGAAAGGTAGGGCGGAGGCAAAATGACGTGGCCCAAGAAGTTCCCTTGGAACCACGTTGTACACAAGAATGTGTGGGGATTAGCGGGCTTGCCCCTCGAATCTCCACGATTGCCATCCCATATTGGGACGGCAGCACGAAAGCACGGTTGGCATCGGGAACGGACGTTTCTGCGCAAGCCGTTGGGAGATAGGCAATTTCGGGCTTTTTCAGTCCGTGACGAGGCAGGGTTGGACGGGCGGGTGCGTTCAAGCGCCCCGCGCGTCGTTTTGCGTTCTTTAGGTCTGATACTTCAATTTAGGATTTAAGTCCTGAAATTGGGCTCCTAGGCTTAGGAACGAATCGAAATTCAACCCGGGGGCGATGCCAATCGCGCTCCGGAAGGTTCGCTCCCTACGGGCGACGAAATGAGAGGCCACGATGGCGCAGCAGACGTTCACCGGTCGCAAACGCGTTCGCAAGTTTTTCGGACATATCAAGGAAGTCGCGGAGATGCCGAACCTCATCGAGGTTCAGAAGGCGTCCTATGACCAGTTCCTGATGGTCGACGAACCCCAGGGCGGGCGGCTGGACGAAGGCTTGCAGGCGGTGTTCCGCTCGGTGTTCCCGATCTCGGATTTCTCCGGCACCTCGATGCTGGAATTCGTCCGTTACGAATTCGAGCCGCCGAAATATGACGTCGACGAGTGCCGCCAGCGCGGCATGACCTATGCTGCGCCGCTGAAGGTGACGCTGCGCCTGATCGTGTTCGATATCGATGAAGATACCGGTGCGAAGTCGGTCAAGGACATCAAGGAGCAGGACGTCTACATGGGCGATATCCCGCTCATGACCATGAACGGCACCTTCGTCGTCAACGGCACCGAGCGCGTCATCGTTTCGCAGATGCATCGTTCGCCCGGCGTGTTCTTCGATCACGACAAGGGCAAGACCCATTCGTCCGGCAAGTTGCTGTTTGCCGCGCGGGTAATTCCCTATCGCGGCTCATGGCTCGATATCGAATTCGACGCCAAGGACATCGTGTTTGCGCGCATCGATCGCCGCCGCAAGATTCCGGTGACATCGCTGATGTTCGCGCTCGGCCTCGACGGCGAGACCATCCTGAGCACGTTCTACAAGAAGATCAATTACAAGCGGGCCAAGGATGGCTGGCGCGTGCCGTTCGACGCCACCCGTTTCCGCGGCTACTCCACGATCAACGACCTGATCGACGCCGATACCGGCAAGGTGGTGCTCGAGGCCGGCAAGAAGCTGACCGTGCGCGCCGCGCGCCAGCTCCAGGAAAAGGGCCTCAAGGCGCTGCGCCTGTCGGATGAGGAACTGGTCGGCAACTACCTTGCCGAGGACCTCGTCAATCCGAAAACCGGTGAAATCTATGCCGAAGCCGGCGAGGAAATCACCGAGAAGTCGCTGAAGTCGCTCAACGAGCACGGCTACAAGGAACTGCCGCTGCTCGACATCGACCATGTCAATGTCGGCGCCTATATCCGCAATACCCTGCATGCCGACAAGAATATGACGCGTGAGGATGCGCTGTTCGACATCTACCGCGTGATGCGCCCGGGTGAGCCGCCGACCATCAACTCGGCCCAGACCATGTTCCAGTCGCTGTTCTTCGATTCCGAGCGCTATGACCTGTCGGCGGTCGGCCGCGTGAAGATGAACATGCGCCTCGAACTCGATGCGCCCGATACCCATCGCACGCTGCGCAAGGAAGACATTCTCGCCGTCATCAAGACGCTGGTCGACCTGCGCGACGGCAAGGGCGAGATCGACGACATCGATCACCTCGGCAACCGGCGTGTGCGCTCGGTCGGCGAGTTGATGGAGAACCAGTACCGTATCGGCCTGCTCCGCATGGAGCGCGCGATCAAGGAGCGCATGTCCAGTGTCGATATCGACACCGTGATGCCGCAGGACCTGATCAACGCCAAGCCCGCGGCCGCGGCGGTGCGCGAGTTCTTCGGCTCCTCGCAGCTGTCGCAGTTCATGGACCAGACCAACCCGCTGTCGGAAATCACCCACAAGCGCCGTCTCTCGGCGCTTGGCCCGGGCGGTTTGACCCGCGAGCGCGCCGGCTTCGAGGTGCGCGACGTGCATCCGACGCATTACGGCCGTATCTGCCCGATCGAAACGCCGGAAGGCCCGAACATCGGCCTGATCAATTCGCTCGCGACGTTCGCGCGCGTTAATAAATACGGCTTCGTCGAAACGCCCTATCGCAAGGTCAAGGACGGCCGCGTCACCGACGAGGTGGTCTATCTCTCGGCGATGGAGGAGGGCCGCTATCACGTCGCCCAGGCGAATGTTGCACTGGACAACCGTGGCCGCTTCACCGACGACCTCGTGGTCTGCCGCCACTCCGGCGACGTGCTGATGATCACGCCGGACAAGGTCGACTACATGGACGTGTCGCCGAAGCAGCTGGTTTCGGTTGCCGCGGCGCTGATTCCGTTCCTCGAGAACGACGACGCCAACCGCGCGCTGATGGGTTCGAACATGCAGCGTCAGGCCGTGCCGCTGGTGCGCGCCGAGGCGCCGTTCGTCGGCACCGGCATGGAAGGCGTGGTTGCCCGCGACTCGGGTGCTGCGATCGCGGCGCGCCGGACCGGCGTGATTGACCAGATCGACGCTACCCGTATCGTTATCCGCGCCACCGAGGATCTCGATCCCACCAAGTCGGGCGTCGATATCTACCGGCTGATGAAGTACCAGCGCTCCAACCAGTCGACCTGCATCAACCAGCGCCCGCTGGTGAAGGTCGGCGACACCGTCAAGAAGGGCGACATCATCGCCGACGGCCCCTCGACCGATCTCGGCGAGCTCGCGCTCGGCCGTAACGTGCTGGTCGCGTTCATGCCGTGGAATGGCTACAACTTCGAAGATTCGATCCTGCTCTCCGAGCGGATCGTGAAGGACGACGTCTTCACCTCGATCCACATCGAGGAATTCGAGGTGATGGCCCGCGATACCAAGCTTGGTCCCGAGGAAATCACCCGCGACATTCCGAACGTTTCGGAAGAAGCGCTGAAGAACCTCGACGAGGCCGGCATCGTCTATATCGGCGCCGAAGTCCGCGCCGGCGACATCCTGGTCGGCAAGATCACGCCGAAGGGCGAGAGCCCGATGACGCCGGAAGAAAAACTTCTGCGCGCCATCTTCGGTGAAAAGGCCTCCGACGTTCGCGACACCTCGCTCCGCGTGCCTCCGGGCGTGCAGGGCACGATCGTCGAAGTCCGCGTCTTCAACCGGCATGGCGTCGACAAGGACGAGCGCGCGCTGGCGATCGAGCGGGAAGAAATCGAGCGTCTTGCGAAGGACCGCGACGACGAGCAGGCGATCCTCGACCGCAACGTCTATAGCCGCCTTGCCGAGCTGCTGGAGAACCGCCAGGGCATCGCCGGTCCGAAGGGATTCAAGAAGGACACCAAGATCACGCGCGCGGTGCTCGACGAGCATCCGCGTTCGCAATGGTGGATGTTTGCATCCCCCAACGACAAGCTGATGGTCGAAATCGAGGCGATGCGGAAGCAGTACGACGAATCGAAGAAGGGCCTCGAACAGCGCTTCCTCGACAAGGTCGAGAAGCTGCAGCGTGGCGACGAATTGCCGCCCGGCGTGATGAAGATGGTCAAGGTCTTCGTCGCGGTGAAGCGCAAGATTCAGCCCGGCGACAAGATGGCGGGCCGTCACGGCAACAAGGGCGTGGTCTCCAAGATCGTTCCGATCGAGGACATGCCCTTCCTCGAGGACGGAACGCATGCCGATATCGTGCTCAATCCGCTCGGCGTGCCGAGCCGGATGAATGTCGGGCAGATTCTCGAAACGCATCTCGGCTGGGCCTGCGCGGGCCTCGGCAAGCGCATCGGCCAGACCATCGACGCCTACTACGCCAAACAGGACATGAAGCCGCTCAAGGAGACCTTGAAAAAGATCTACGGCGACGAGGAAACCATCAAATCGCTCAACGACAGCGAGCTGATGGAGCTCGGGCGCAATCTGAGTCACGGCGTACCGATCGCGACGCCGGTGTTCGACGGCGCCAAGGAAGCCGACATCGAGGAGATGCTGAAGCTTGCCGGCCTCGATGCCTCCGGCCAGTCGACCGTCTATGACGGGCGAACGGGCGATGCCTTCGACCGCAAGGTGACGGTTGGGTACATCTATATGCTGAAGCTGCATCATCTCGTGGACGACAAGATCCATGCGCGTTCGATCGGACCGTACTCGCTCGTGACCCAGCAGCCGCTGGGCGGCAAGGCGCAGTTCGGTGGCCAGCGTTTCGGCGAAATGGAAGTATGGGCGCTCGAGGCTTACGGCGCGGCATACACGCTCCAGGAAATGCTGACCGTGAAGTCGGACGACGTCGCCGGCCGTACCAAGGTGTACGAGGCGATCGTGCGCGGCGACGACACGTTCGAGGCGGGTATCCCGGAATTGTTCAACGTGCTGGTCAAGGAAATGCGTTCGCTGGGTCTCAACGTCGACCTGCACAACTCCAAGATGGGCGGCGCGCCGACGTCCGAGGCCGCCGAGTAGAGATAAGCGTCCTGCCCGGCGCAACTTGCGCCGGGCATCCGCGCTGCGCCCGGACGCTGGGCGAGGCGCGTGGCTGAAAAAGAATTTCGAATTTGCTGCCGGTGACGGCCGGCACGCGAGGAGAAGACCATGAACCAAGAAATTATGAATCTGTTCAATCCGACGACGCCGGCCCAGGTCTTCGACC
Source organism: uncultured Alphaproteobacteria bacterium (assembly GCA_963753875.1). Taxonomy (GTDB): domain Bacteria; phylum Pseudomonadota; class Alphaproteobacteria; order Rhizobiales; family Xanthobacteraceae; genus Bradyrhizobium. The sequence goes on from CAVWDY010000025.1 coordinate 105,112, forward strand.
AGATCCGGATTTCGATCGCGTCCCCTGAAAAGATTCTGTCGTGGTCCTACGGCGAAATCAAGAAGCCGGAGACCATCAACTACCGCACCTTCAAGCCGGAGCGTGACGGGCTGTTCTGCGCGCGCATCTTCGGGCCGATCAAGGACTATGAATGCCTGTGCGGCAAGTACAAGCGCATGAAGTACAAGGGCATCATCTGCGAGAAGTGCTCGGTCGAGGTCACGCTGTCGCGCGTCCGGCGCGAGCGCATGGGCCATATCGAACTGGCCGCTCCCGTCGCGCATATCTGGTTCCTGAAGTCGCTGCCATCCCGCATCGGCCTTCTGCTCGACATGACGCTGAAGGATCTCGAGCGGATTCTGTATTTCGAATACTATGTCGTTCTCGAGCCCGGCCTCACCGCGCTCAAGGACCGTCAACTGCTGTCGGAAGACGAGTACCTGAAGGCGCAGGACGAATACGGCCAGGACAGCTTCACCGCCATGATCGGCGCCGAAGCGATCCGCGAGCTGTTGAAGGGGCTTGAGCTCGAGAAGCTCGAGGCCTCGCTGCGCGCCGAGATGCAGGAAACCGAATCCGACATCAAGCACAAGAAGCTCGCCAAGCGCCTGAAGATCGTCGAGGCCTTCCGCTATTCCGGCAACAAGCCGGAGTGGATGATCCTCACCGTGGTGCCGGTGATTCCGCCGGACCTGCGTCCGCTGGTGCCGCTCGACGGCGGCCGTTTCGCGACTTCCGATCTCAACGATCTCTACCGCCGCGTCATCAACCGCAACAACCGCCTGAAGCGCCTGATGGAGCTGCGCGCGCCTGATATCATCATCCGCAACGAAAAGCGCATGCTGCAGGAGGCCGTCGACGCCTTGTTCGACAACGGCCGCCGCGGCCGCGTCATTACGGGTGCCAACAAGCGCCCGCTGAAGTCGCTGGCGGACATGTTGAAGGGCAAGCAGGGCCGCTTCCGGCAGAACCTGCTCGGCAAGCGTGTCGACTATTCGGGCCGTTCGGTGATCGTGGTCGGTCCCGAACTGCGGCTGCATCAGTGCGGCTTGCCGAAGAAGATGGCGCTCGAGCTGTTCAAGCCGTTCATCTATTCGCGGCTCGATGCCAAAGGCCTCTCCACCACCGTGAAGCAGGCGAAGAAGCTCGTCGAAAAGGAGCGGCCGGAGGTTTGGGACATCCTCGATGAGGTGATCCGCGAGCATCCCGTGCTGCTGAACCGCGCGCCCACGCTGCATCGCCTCGGCATTCAGGCGTTCGAGCCGGTCCTGATCGAGGGCAAGGCGATCCAGCTGCATCCGCTGGTTTGCGCCGCGTTCAATGCCGATTTCGACGGCGACCAGATGGCCGTGCACGTTCCGCTGTCGCTGGAAGCGCAGCTCGAGGCGCGCGTGCTGATGATGTCGACCAACAACATCCTGCACCCGGCCAACGGTCAGCCGATCATCGTGCCGTCGCAGGATATCGTGCTCGGCCTGTACTATCTCTCGATCATGCGCGAGGGGCTGCCCGGCGAAGGCAAGCTCTATGGCGAGATGGCCGAGATCGAACACGCCCTGCATGCGAAGGTCATCCACCTCCACACCAAGATCAAGTATCGCTGGCAGGGCGTGGACGAGGCCGGCAAACAGGTCAAGCGCTGGATCGAGACCACCGCCGGCCGCGTCATGCTCGGCAATGTTCTGCCGAAATCGACCAAGATTTCGTTCGACATCATCAACAAGCTGATGACCAAGCGCGAAATCTCCGGCGTGATCGATCAGGTCTATCGTCACTGCGGTCAGAAGGAGACGGTGATCTTCTGCGACCGGATCATGGCGCTCGGCTTCTACAACGCGTTCAAGGCCGGCATTTCGTTCGGCAAGGACGACATGGTGGTGCCGCACGGCAAGTGGAAGATCGTCGACACCACGCGTACGCTGGCGAAGGATTTCGAGCAGCAGTACAATGACGGCCTGATCACCCACGGCGAAAAGTACAACAAGGTGGTCGACGCCTGGTCGAAGGCGACCGAAGAAATCGCCAAGGAGATGATGAAGGAAATCTCCTCGACCAAGAAGAACGCCAAGGGCGTCGAGGCCGACATCAACTCGATCTACATGATGGCCCATTCGGGCGCGCGCGGTTCGCCGGCGCAGATGCGTCAGCTCGCCGGCATGCGCGGCCTGATGGCGAAGCCGTCGGGCGAGATCATCGAGACGCCGATCATTTCCAACTTCAAGGAAGGTCTGTCGGTGCTCGAATACTTCAACTCGACCCACGGCGCCCGCAAGGGTCTCGCCGATACCGCGTTGAAGACCGCCAACTCGGGCTACCTGACGCGTCGTCTGGTCGACGTGGCGCAGGACTGCATCATCACGCAGGACGATTGCGGCACCAAGCTCGGCATCAAGATGCGCGCCATCATCGATGCCGGCACCGTCGTCGCCTCGCTGGCGTCGCGAATTCTCGGCCGCACCGCGGGCGAGGATCTGCGCGATCCCGCGACCAACAAGGTCGTGGTCAAGCGCGGCACGCTGATGGAAGAGACGCATGTCGACGCCATCCAGCAAGCCGGCATCCAGGAGGTGAAGATCCGCTCGGCGCTGACCTGCGAACTCGTCAACGGCATCTGCGGCAAATGCTACGGCCGCGATCTTGCCCGCGGCACGCCGGTCAACCATGGCGAAGCGGTCGGCGTTATCGCGGCTCAGTCGATCGGCGAGCCCGGTACCCAGCTGACGATGCGGACGTTCCACATCGGCGGCGCGGCTCAGATCAACGAGCAATCGTTCGTCGAGTCGAATTTCGACGGCAAGGTGACGATCAAGAACAAGGCGATCGCCAAGAACAGCGAAGGTCACCTGGTCGCGATGGTCCGCAACATGGTCGTTGCGATCACCGACGCCGACGGCACCGAGCGTGCGACCCACCGCATTCAGTACGGTGCGCGCATGCATGTCGACGAAGGCGACATGGTCAAGCGCGGTCAGCGTATCGCGGAATGGGATCCGTACACCCGTCCGGTTCTGACCGAAGTCGAAGGAACGATCGGATTCGAGGATCTGGTCGAGGGGCAGTCGATCTCGGAAACGCTCGACGAATCCACCGGTATCGCCAAGCGCGTCGTCATCGACTGGCGCACGACGCGGGGCGGGACTGATCTGCGCCCGGCGATCGTCGTCAAGGGCAAGGACGGCAAGATCCTCAAGCTCGCGCGTGGCGGTGAGGCCCGCTACATGCTTTCGGTCGACGCCATCCTGTCGGTCGATGTCGGCGCCAAGGTCAAGCCCGGCGACATCCTTGCGCGTATCTCCACCGAGAGCGCGAAGACCCGCGACATCACGGGCGGTCTGCCGCGGGTGGCGGAACTGTTCGAGGCTCGCAAGCCAAAGGACGCGGCGATCATCGCGGAAATCGCGGGTACCATCCGCTTCGGCCGCGACTACAAGAACAAGCGCCGCATCTCGATCGAGCCGATGGACAAGAACGAGGAGACCCGCGAGTACCTGATCCCGAAGGGCAAGCACATCCATCTGCAGGATGGCGATATCGTCGAAAAGGGCGATTTCATCGTCGAAGGCAATCCGGCGCCGCACGACATTCTGGCGATCAAGGGCATCGAGGAACTCGCTGCCTATCTGGTCAACGAAATCCAGGAGGTCTACCGGCTGCAGGGCGTGCTGATCAACGACAAGCACATCGAAGTGATTGTCCGTCAGATGCTGCAGAAGGTGGAGATCACCGAGCAGGGCGATACCGACATGATCTCGGGCGAGCAGATCGACAAGATCGAGTTCGATCAGCTCAACGCCAGGGCGAAGGAAGAGGGCAAGAAGCCCGCCACGGGAACGCCGGTGCTGCTCGGCATTACCAAGGCGAGCTTGCAGACGCGCTCGTTCTTCTCGGCGGCCTCGTTCCAGGAGACCACCCGCGTGCTCACCGAAGCCGCCGTCAACGGCAAGGTGGACCCGCTGGAAGGCCTCAAGGAGAACGTCATCGTCGGCCGCCTGATTCCGGCCGGCACCGGCGCCTCGATGGCCAAGATTCGCGAAGTCGCCGTCAAGCGCGACAAGCTGATCCTCGACGAGCGCGAAAAGCAGGCGGCCATCGTGCCTGCGGCTCCGGAAGTCGAACCGCTCGCGCTGCCGCCTGCGGAATAAGGTCGCATAAACCCGGAATTTTACGGGAAAGGCCGGCGAAAGCCGGCCTTTTTTGCTATTTTTTGACTATTCCGCTTCTGCTATCGTCATTTGTTCATCTTCCCTTCAGGGAAAAAAGCGCTTCGTCTAAAACGACTTAGGCCGGCCGCTTTGCAGCGGATGACGGGCGACGGCGGGGATCGGAAATAAACGGAAACATATGTTGGATCTAGCAATTGTTGGCGGCGGGCCGGGCGGCCTGATGAGTGCGTGGTATCTCAAAAGGAAACTGGGCGAGCTTTGCCGCGTCACCATTTTTGAGGCGTCCGACCGGGTCGGCGGCAAGATTGTCACCCGCAAATTCGATTCCGCACCTGCCATCTATGAGGCCGGCGTCGCCGAAATCTACGATTACTCGATGACCGGTCCCGACCCGCTGCGCGAGTTGATCCAGCATTTCGGCCTGCAGACGATTCCGATGGATGCCGAGCAGGTCCAGCTCGACGGCGAACTCTTGAACGACGTGCCGGGCATGCGCCGCAAATACGGGGCCAAGACCGCGGCCGCCATCGAAGCGTTCCGCAAGCGCTGCACCGAGATGGTGTCGCCGCTTGAATATTACGAAGGCGTCGGCGCGCACGACAACGAGCATCCCTGGGCCTACATCACTGCCGAGGAATTGCTCGACAGGGAGGTCGACGATCCCACCGCCAAGCGCTTCTTCAAGGTGATGGCCCGCTCCGATATCGCCACCGAAAGTCACAACACCAACGGTCTGAACGCGCTGAAGAACTTCGTGATGGATGTCGACGGCTATATCGGCCTCTATTCGATCCAGAACGGCAACGAGCAGCTGATCGAGTGCCTGCAATCCGAGGTCGATGCCGATATCCGGCTCAATCACCGGGTTCTTAAGGTAGGCAAGACCGCGGCCGGCCGCTATCAGCTCAACATGATGAACGGCAAGGGGCCGGAAACAAGGGATTTCGATCTGGTGCTGATGTGCCTGCCGCACTCCTGGCTCGCCACCATGGGCTGGGATGGCGAGCAGCTGCGCAAGTCGATGGTCAAGCACATCGCCTATTTCGACCGGCCTGCGCATTATTTGCGGGTTTCGATCCTGTTCGATGCGCCGTTCTGGGGAGACAAGATCCCCGGCTCATGGTTCATGTCGGAGGCCTTTGGCGGCTGCTGCGTCTATAACGAGGGCTCCCGCCACGACGTCGGCAAGCACGGTGTCCTGAACTGGCTGATCGCCGGCTCCGACGCGCTGGCGTTCGCCAACCTCAGCGACCAGGAGCTGATCGACGCCGCGCTGAAGTCTCTGCCGGCATCGTTCGGCGACGCGTGCGCGCATTTCCTGGAAGGCAAGACCCATCGCTGGCTCTCGTCGGTGAACGCGCTCCCCGGCGGCATGCCGGCGCGTGACGTGATGACGAACCACCGGCCCGATCCGAAACAGCATCCGGGCCTCGTCGTGGTCGGCGACTATCTGTTCGATTCGACGCTGAACGGATTGCTCAATTCCTCCGATGCCGCCACCGATATCATTGTCACCGAAATGATGCGGTTGCGCCGTGCGCGCGGCGAGGGTGGCAAGCCGGCCCCCGACAAGATTGATCGCGCGTATTTTGCGAATTACCGCGGGCTCGGACCCTATAGCGAGGTCTGGAGCCGGTTTACCGATCCCTCCTACCTGACGGATCTCATCCAGATCGTCTGGAACCGGGCCAGGGGTTACAAGCTTCTGGTGGCCGGATCGGCCAGCGGTGAACTGGTGGGAGCGCTGCGCGAGCGTGGAATCGATGCCTGGGGTATCGAGAACAACCGGGCTATCCACGCCAGGACGCCGAAGGAGCTGAAGAAGTTCAACAAGCTCGGATCGATCGTCGATATGCCGTTCAGGGACGGCGAGTTCGATTTCGTGTTCGAGACCAGCCTGTGCCACGTCGCGGAAAAGCGGATCGCCAGCGCCATTCGCGAGCTGAACCGCGTCGTCAAGACCGGGCTGGTGTTCGGATCGGTGACGTCCGATATGTCTCCGGCGCTGATCGATCGCTACGACCTCTTGCGCGGGGTCAGGAAGCTCGGCACCTGGTGGGAATGGTCGGAGCTGTTTTTCAGCAACGGGTTTGACCTTTCGATGCATCGCCGCGACTGCACCGACGCGCTGTGGGCGGCAACGCTTGCCGCCAACAAGGGCCCCGGTCAGTGGTATGCGGACTCCGACAGTCTCCGCTATTCGTTCTTCGACAAGGTCGAGGCCGAGGACTAGATCTTTTGTTTCGACGCGTTTTCTTTGCGCGAAAACGCTGCAGGCGGCACTGCCGTGTGCGCCAATTATTTTGCTGAACACGCACCAATCGCATAGGATCGATTTGGTGGCGCGTTCGGCCACTTCTCTCGATTTTGCGGTCATGCCGGCCGTGCAGCATCGGTTGGTTTCATGGCGTCCAAGCCTCCATCACCGGATGAACCTGTCGCCGTTTCCGCGGACGATCCGGTTGCGCCGGAGGCCGACAAAAAACGGCTGGCGGACGCCGAGGCGGCCGGTCGAGCAGCCCTCGACAAGACGGCGTCTCCGCACGATGACGACGACGAGGATGACGACGAACTTGAGCTTGAAGACGACGAGGATGATGAGGACCTCGTCGTCTATACCGCAAAGGAAGCCGCCGGCGCGCTGGCGACGATCTATGCTTTCGTCAAACCGTTCCTGACGAACTACAAGAAGATTCTGACATTTGTCAGCCTCGGCGTCCTGGTCGAAACGCTGTTCAATGTCATCATGCCGCTGAGCCTGAAGTTCCTGATCGACGACGCGCTCGGCGAAGAGGATTTCGAAGCGCTGATCAAGATTCTCTCGGTGCTGGCGGCGGCCGGAATCTTCACCTCGATTGTCGCGGTCTGGTACGAGCGGTGGGACGCCATGCTGGCGGCATCGCTGATTTCGGACGTGCGCACACGGCTGTTCGAGCACGTCCAGAATTTGCCCGCGGCCTTCTTCGCGCGAACCAAGCGCGGCGAGATATTGTCGCGGTTTTCGGTCGACATGTCGGCCTTCGAAGGGTCGATCAAGGGTTTCGCCAACAGCGCGGCGCTGCCGTTCTTCGAATTGATCGCGGGCATCGTCCTGATGCTGTTCTTGAACTGGCAGCTCGCCGTCATCTCGCTCCTGGTGTTCCCGATCACGCTGATCGGTCCGCGGATCCTGACGCCGAAGGCGGTGCAGGCGAATTACGAGCAGAAGCTCAATGAATCCGCGCTGCTCGGCATGGTGCAGGAGAACGTCGCGACGCAGGCGGTGGTCAAGGCGTTCATGCTCCAGCGCAAGACGCTGGGCTGGTTCACGATGCGCAATGACGAGGCGCGCAGGAAGATTGCATCCGCGGCGTTCCTGTCGACCATGGTCGAACGCACGGTCACGATCTCGGTGTTGCTGCTGCACCTCGTGGTTCTCGCGATCGGCGCCTATCTCGCCACCAAGGGCCAGATCACGATCGGAACCTTCGTGACGTTTGAAAGCGCGTTCTGGGAAGTGTCCTACAACATCGCCCACATCATGCATTTCATCCCGGTCTCGATCCAGTCGGCGGCGGCGGTACGCCATATTCAGGAATTGCTGGACGAGCCGACCCGCGGCGCCGATCGTCCCGGCGCCCCCGACCTGCCGCGCATCAGCAACGACATCACTTTCGATCGCGTGACGTTTCAATATGAGGGCGGCCAGGCGCCGGTGCTCGACAATTTCAGTCTCAAGCTCAATGTCGGAAAGACCATCGCCATCGTCGGCCCCAGCGGTTCCGGCAAGAGCACGCTGCTCAATCTGATTCTGCGCCTCTATGTCCCCGACGAGGGGCGCGTGACCATCGATGGCGTCGATATCCGCAAGGTGACTCGCGAGTCCCTGCGCAGGAGCATGGCCGTGGTGTTCCAGGAAAACATGCTGTTCAACATGTCGATCCGGGAAAATATCCGTCTCGGCAAGGAGGGTGCGACCGACAAAGAGGTGGAGGAGGCGGCGCGCAAGGCCGAAATCCATCGCTACATCATGAGCCTTCCCCAGAAATACGACACCCTGGTCGGCGAGCGCGGCGAAACGTTGTCGGGCGGACAGCGCCAGCGCATCGCGATCGCTCGCGCCATCGTCCGCAATCCGTCAATCCTGTTGCTGGACGAGGCAACCTCGGCGCTCGACCAGACGACGGAAGCCGCAATCAACAAGACCCTGCTGAAACTTGCCAAGGGCCGAACCGTGATTTCCTCGACCCACCGCCTGACCTCCGTGGTCGACATGGATGAGATCATCGTGATTTCAGGCGGCAAGGCGATCGAACGTGGCTCGCATGCCAAGCTTCTCGCGGCCAACGGCATGTATCGAAAGCTCTGGGACGATCAGAGCCGCAAGCCGCATGAGGCGGCCGATCAGGCTGACGACGACGATGATGACGACGACGAGGAGTGAGCGCGAAGCGGCGCGCTGAGCCGAAGGCCCGACTCGCGCCAGAGGACGCTCCATAGACCCGCTTGAGCACGGCTCGACGACGCCGACCTGTCCGACGGCAGCGTCCCATCGGGGAAAGGAGAGGGAGGTTGGTAACCTCAAGCTTTATCTTTGGGAGCTATACAACCTAAGAAAGTGCTCTCCTCAAATAATACCCGGGTAAAATAAGGGGTTTGTCGGGATCTTGCTGGCCGAGTTTGACTTCAGGCGGGCCGGGCGAGGGTTCGCGGAGGACTGATTCCGCAAGCGGCAGAAGCGCTTCTCTGCTTGTCGTTTCGCCTTGACTTGGCCATCCTGCGCCGATAGAACCCGCGCATTCAACGACAGGCGGTGAGCTTCGCTTGCGTCGGAACGGATCACCCCTTCGTTTCCCCGCATATTTGTGGGGTTCGGGGCGGGCACCAACCTCGACGAATGACGCTCAAACGCTGTCGATTATAGCTAGGCAATGCCAGGACGATCTTGGTTTTCGTGGGCAAGTTCCCTCGGGATTGATCGGATGCATGACCTCGGTACCCGATTGATCGGCGCACGCCGATCGGTCGCAACTGCGGTCCTCTGTGGCGTCGAAGCGCTTTCTGCTCAGCAATGAGCAGTTGGCGCGATTTCGCTTTGCGCGGTGCTATTCGCGCGAGGCGGCCGGATGGGGCTTTTGGTCCCGAACGAATTTTGCGGAGCCGTTTGTTGGTTTCGCGCGAACTAAAGGGTGAAGGCTGACATGCCGACGATCAACCAACTGATCGCAAGTCCACGCGTCGTACAGAAGTCGCGCAAGAAGGTGCCGGCGCTGCAGCAGTCGCCGCAGAAGCGCGGCGTGTGCACGCGCGTCTACACCACGACCCCGAAGAAGCCGAACTCGGCGCTCCGCAAGGTCGCCAAGGTGCGCCTGACCAACGGTTTCGAAGTCATCGGCTACATTCCTGGTGAAGGCCACAACCTTCAGGAACACTCGGTGGTCATGATCCGTGGCGGCCGCGTCAAGGATTTGCCCGGCGTGCGCTACCACATTCTCCGCGGCGTCCTCGACACCCAGGGCGTCAAGAACCGCAAGCAGCGCCGTTCGAAGTATGGCGCGAAGCGTCCGAAATAATCGGGAACAGATTAGATGTCGCGCCGCCATTCCGCTGAAAAACGTGAAGTGAACCCGGATCCGAAGTTCGGGAACATTGTCATTACGAAGTTCATGAACTCGGTGATGTACGCCGGGAAGAAGTCGGTCGCCGAAGGCATCGTCTACGGTGCGCTCGGCATGATCGAGACCAAGACCAAGCAGAGCCCGCTCACGGTCTTCGAGCAGGCGCTGGAGAACGTGATGCCGACGATCGAGGTCCGGTCGCGGCGCGTCGGCGGCGCCACCTATCAGGTGCCGGTCGAAGTTCGCACGGTACGCCGGCAGGCGCTCGGCATTCGCTGGATCATCACGGCAGCGCGCGAACGCAATGAAAAGACGATGACGGAGCGGCTCTCGGCCGAGTTGCTCGACGCGTCGAATGGCAGGGGGAACGCCGTCAAGAAGCGTGAAGACGTGCATCGGATGGCGGAAGCCAACCGCGCCTTCTCGCACTATCGCTGGTAACGGCGAAACTTAGGACTTTTAAGGAACAACCCATGCCCCGCGTTCATGCCATAGAGGACTACCGCAACTTCGGTATCATGGCGCATATCGATGCCGGCAAGACCACGACCACCGAGCGCATCCTCTATTATACCGGCAAGAGCCACAAGATCGGCGAAGTGCACGAAGGTGCCGCGACGATGGACTGGATGGAGCAGGAGCAGGAGCGCGGCATCACCATTACGTCGGCCGCGACCACCGCGTTCTGGAGCGGCAAGCGTCTGAACATCATCGATACCCCCGGCCACGTCGACTTCACCATCGAGGTCGAGCGGTCCTTGCGCGTGCTCGACGGCGCGGTGTGCGTGCTCGATTCGAACCAGGGCGTCGAACCGCAGACCGAAACCGTCTGGCGCCAGGGTGACAAATACAAGGTTCCGCGCATCGTCTTCGCCAACAAGATGGACAAGACCGGCGCCGACTTCTTCAAATGCCTCGACGATATCGTCGATCGTCTCGGCGCCAAGCCGATCGCGATCCAGTTGCCGATCGGCTCGGAGAACAACTTCAAGGGTCTGGTCGATCTCGTCCGCATGAAGGGCGTGGTCTGGGAAGACGAGGCGCTCGGCGCCAATTTCAAGGACATCGATATTCCCGCCGACCTTGTCGACAAGGCCAAGGAATATCGCGAGAAGATGCTGGAAGCCGCCGTCGAACTCGACGATGACGTGCTCGCTGCCTATCTCGACGGCAAGGAGCCCGATGAGGCAACCTTGAAACGCCTGATCCGCAAGGCCGTGCTGACCGGCGCGTTCTTCCCGGTGCTGTGCGGCTCGGCCTTCAAGAACAAGGGTGTGCAGCCGCTGCTCGACGCGGTGGTGGATTATCTGCCCTCGCCAGTCGACGTGCCCGCCATCAAGGGCGTCGATGAGGACGGCAACGAAGTCGTTCGCCTTCCGAACGACAAGGAGCCCCTCGCGCTGCTCGCGTTCAAGATCATGGATGACCCCTTCGTCGGCACCATCACCTTCTGCCGCATTTATTCGGGTACGTTGTTGTCGGGCACCGGCGTCGTCAACTCGACGCGCGACCGCAAGGAACGTATCGGCCGCATGTTGCTGATGCATGCCAACAACCGCGAAGACATCAAGGAAGCGTTTGCCGGCGACATCGTGGCGCTGGCAGGCCTCAAGGAAGCCCGCACCGGCGACACGCTGTGCGATCCGAACAAGCCGGTGATTCTTGAAAAGATGGAATTCCCGGAGCCGGTGATCGAGATCGCGATCGAGCCGAAGTCGAAGGCCGACCAGGAAAAGCTCGGCGTCGCGCTGGCCAAACTTGCCGCGGAAGATCCGTCGTTCCGGGTCTCGACCGATCAGGAGTCCGGGCAGACCATCCTCAAGGGCATGGGCGAACTGCATCTCGACATCAAGGTCGACATCCTGCGCCGCACCTACAAGGTCGACGCCAATATCGGCGCGCCGCAGGTGGCGTTCCGTGAACGCGTCACCAAGCGGGTTGAGCACAGCTACACGCACAAGAAGCAGACCGGCGGTACCGGCCAGTTCGCCGCGATAACGATCATCGTCGAACCCAACGAGCCTGGTAAAGGCTACGAGTTCGAATCAAAGATCGTCGGCGGCGCGGTGCCGAAGGAATACATCCCCGGCGTCGAAAAGGGCATCGAGAGCGTTCTCAGCTCCGGCGTCGTCGCGGGCTTCCCGGTCGTTGACGTCAAGGTGCAGCTCATCGACGGCAAGTACCACGACGTCAACTCCTCGGCGCTGGCCTTCGAAATCGCGACGCGCGCCTGCTTCCGCGAAGCGCTGCAGAAGGGCAAGTCGGTCCTGCTCGAGCCGATCATGAAGGTCGAGGTGGTGACGCCGGAAGATTACACCGGCTCCGTCATCGGCGACCTGAATTCGCGGCGCGGCCAGATCCAGGGTCAAGACATGCGCGGCAACGCCAACGTCATCAATGCGATGGTGCCGCTCATGAATATGTTCGGTTACGTGAATAACCTGCGTTCGATGAGCCAGGGCCGCGCAACCTTTACGATGCAGTTCGACCACTACGCGGAAGCGCCGGCGAACGTGTCGGCGGAAGTCCAGAAGAAGTTTGCCTGATTGTCGTTGGCGGCAGCTAACGACTGAACGGAGAGTCAAATGGCCAAAGCAAAGTTTGAACGTACTAAACCGCATTGCAACATCGGAACGATCGGTCACGTCGACCACGGCAAGACGTCGCTGACGGCGGCTATCACCAAGGTGCTGGCGGAAACCGGCGGTGCGACGTTCACGGCGTACGACCAGATCGACAAGGCGCCGGAAGAGAAGGCCCGCGGCATCACGATCTCGACGGCGCACGTCGAATACGAGACCAAGAACCGCCATTACGCCCACGTCGATTGCCCCGGCCACGCCGACTATGTGAAGAACATGATCACCGGCGCCGCGCAGATGGACGGCGCGATCCTGGTGGTGTCGGCGGCCGACGGCCCGATGCCGCAGACCCGCGAACACATCCTGCTGGCAAAGCAGGTCGGCGTTCCCGCGATGGTCGTGTTCCTGAACAAGTGCGACATGGTCGACGATCCGGAACTGCTCGAGCTCGTTGAACTGGAAGTCCGCGAACTGCTGTCGAAGTACGATTTCCCGGGCGACAAGATCCCGATCATCAAGGGCTCGGCGCTGGCCGCCCTTGAGGACAAGGACAAGAAGCTCGGCCACGACGCGATCCTGGAACTGATGGCGGCGGTGGACAGCTACATTCCGCAGCCGGAGCGTCCGATCGACCAGCCGTTCCTGATGCCGGTGGAAGACGTGTTCTCGATCTCGGGCCGCGGCACCGTGGTCACCGGGCGCGTCGAGCGCGGCGTGATCAAGGTGGGCGAGGAAATCGAAATCGTCGGTCTGCGCGATACGCAGAAGACCATCGTCACCGGCGTTGAAATGTTCCGCAAGCTGCTCGACCAGGGCCAGGCGGGCGACAACATCGGCGCGCTGCTGCGCGGCACCAAGCGCGAGGAAGTCGAGCGCGGTCAGGTGCTGTGCAAGCCGGGTTCGGTGAAGCCGCACACCAAGTTCAAGGCCGAGGCCTACATCCTCACCAAGGAAGAGGGCGGACGTCATACCCCGTTCTTCACCAACTACCGGCCGCAGTTCTACTTCCGCACCACCGACGTGACCGGTGTCGTGCACCTGCCCGAAGGCACCGAAATGGTGATGCCGGGCGACAACATCGCGATGGAAGTGCACCTGATCGTGCCGATCGCGATGGAAGAAAAGCTGCGTTTCGCGATCCGTGAAGGCGGCCGCACCGTCGGTGCCGGCGTCGTCGCAAGCATCATCGAGTAAGAAACGATCCGTCGTCATGCCCGGCCTTGCGCCGGGCATCCTCGACTTCCTTTTTTAAGACGTGGATGGCCGGGACAAGCCCGGCCATGACGGAACAGAGAGACAACGGCAATGAACGGCCAGAATATTCGCATACGTCTCAAGGCGTTCGACCATCGGATTCTCAATTCGTCGACGCGTGAGATCGTGAACACGGCGAAACGGACCGGTGCTCAGGTTCGCGGACCCATTCCGCTGCCGACCCGCATCGAGAAGTTTACCGTCAACCGTTCGCCGCATGTCGACAAGAAGAGCCGCGAGCAATTCGAGATGCGCACGCACAAGCGTCTTCTCGACATTGTCGATCCGACACCGCAGACCGTGGACGCGCTGATGAAGCTCGATCTGGCTGCCGGCGTCGACGTCGAAATCAAGCTCTAACCTTTAGCTCCCGTCCGTAAGACAGCGGACAGAAAGAACAGGAAGCACGCCGATGCGCTCCGGAGTGATCGCACAAAAGGTCGGGATGACGCGGGTCTTTACGGAGACCGGCGAACATATCCCTGTGACCGTGCTGAAGCTGGGCAATTGCCAGGTGTTGGGTCACCGCACGACCGAGAAGAACGGTTATGTGGCGTTGCAGCTCGGATCGGGCTCGCGCAAGACCGTTTATCTGCCGAAGGCGGAACGCGGCCAGTTCGCGGTCGCCAAGGTCGAGCCGAAGCGCAAGGTCACCGAGTTCCGCGTGTCGGAAGACGCGCTGATCCCGGTCGGCGCCGAGATTCAGGCCGATCATTTCGTGGTCGGCCAGTTCGTCGACGTCACCGGCACCTCCGTCGGTAAGGGTTTCGCCGGCGGCATGAAGCGCTGGAATTTCGGCGGGCTTCGCGCCACCCACGGTGTCTCGGTTTCGCACCGTTCGATCGGTTCGACCGGCGGCCGCCAGGATCCCGGCAAGACCTTCAAGAACAAGAAGATGCCCGGCCACATGGGCGTCGATCGCATCACCACGCTCAATCTGCGCGTGGTGCAGACCGACGTCGCGCGCGGCCTGATCCTCGTCGAAGGCGCCGTTCCCGGCTCCAAGGGCGGATGGATCGCGGTGCGCGATGCCGTAAAGAAGGCGTTGCCGAAAGACGCGCCGAAGCCCGGCAAGTTCCGCCTGGCCGATGGCGGCGGCGAGCAGGCCAAGGCAGCGCCGGCCGAGCAGGAGGGCGCGTGAGATGGAACTGAAAGTCACAACCCTTGAAGGCAAAGCGGCTGGCTCGGTTCAGCTCTCGGACGAGATCTTCGGTCTGGAGCCGCGCAAGGACATCATCCAGCGCTGCGTGCAGTGGCAGCTCGCCAAGCGTCAGGCCGGGACCCACAAGGTCCAGGGCCGCGCCGATGTCTGGCGCACCGGCAAGAAGATGTACAAGCAGAAGGGCACCGGCGGTGCGCGTCACGGCTCGGCCCGGGTGCCGCAGTTCCGCGGCGGCGGCCGTGCGTTCGGCCCCGTCTTGCGCTCGCATGCGACCGATTTGCCGAAGAAGGTGCGCGCGCTGGCGCTACGCCATGCGCTCTCCGCCAAGGCCAAGGATGGCGGCCTGATCGTGATCGAATCCGCCAAGCTCGAGGCCGCGAAAACGAAGGCGCTGGTCGGGCACTTCTCCGGTCTTGGCGTGACCAATGCGCTGATCATCGACGGCGCCGAGCTGAACAACGGCTTCGCGACTGCCGCCCGCAACATTCCGAACATCGACGTGCTGCCGATCCAGGGCATCAACGTCTATGACATTCTGCGCCGTCAGAAGCTGGTGCTGACCAAGGCGGCACTCGATGCGTTGGAGGCGCGCTTCAAATGAAGACCATCGATCCGCGCCATTACGACATCATCGTTGCTCCCGTCGTCACCGAAAAGGCGACGATGGCCTCCGAACACAACAAGGTCGTGTTCAAGGTCGCGGGCAAGGCCACCAAGCCGCAGATCAAGGAAGCCGTCGAGAAGCTGTTCGACGTCAAGGTCAAGAGCGTGAACACGTTGGTGCGCAAGGGCAAGACCAAGGTCTTCCGCGGCACATTCGGTTCGCAGTCGGACGTGAAGCGCGCGGTCGTGACCCTCGAAGAGGGCCACCGCATCGACGTCACCACCGGGCTATAAGGCAGCACAGCGATGGCATTGAAAACATTCAACCCCACGACACCGGGCCAGCGCCAGCTGGTGATGGTCGATCGTTCGGCGCTCTACAAGGGCAAGCCGGTCAAGGCGTTGACCGAGGGCAAGCGTGGCACCGGCGGCCGCAACAATACCGGCCGCATGGTCGTGCGTTTTCGCGGCGGCGGCCACAAGAAGGCCTATCGCATCGTCGACTTCAAGCGCACCAAGGTCGATATGCCGGCAACCGTCGAGCGGCTGGAATACGATCCGAACCGCACCGCCTTTATCGCGCTGGTGAAATATACCGACGGCACCCAGGCCTATATCCTGGCGCCGCAGCGTCTTGCGGTCGGCGATACCGTGATCGCCGGCAACTATGTCGACGTCAAGCCGGGCAACGTCATGCCGATCGGCAACATGCCGATCGGCACCATCGTCCACAATGTGGAATTGAAGATCGGCAAGGGCGGACAGCTCGCGCGTTCCGCCGGCACCTATGCGCAGATCGTCGGCCGCGACCAGGATTATGTGATCGTCCGTTTGAACTCCGGCGAGCAGCGCCTGGTTCATGGCCGCTGCACCGGCACCATCGGCGCGGTGTCGAACCCGGACCACATGAACATCTCGATCGGCAAGGCCGGTCGCAATCGCTGGCTCGGCCGCAAGCCCCATAACCGCGGCGTCTCCATGAACCCGGTCGACCATCCGCACGGCGGCGGCGAAGGCCGCACCTCGGGCGGCCGCCATCCGGTCACCCCGTGGGGCAAGCCGACCAAGGGCAAGAAGACACGTTCGAACAAATCGACCAACAAATTCATTCTCATCAGCCGCCACAAGCGGAAGAAGTAAGGAACGCCGGACATGGTTCGTTCAGTCTGGAAAGGCCCGTTCGTTGAAGGCTCGCTGCTCAAGAAGGCAGACGCCGCGCGTGCGTCCGGCCGTCATGACGTGATCAAGATCTGGAGCCGCCGCTCGACCATCCTGCCGCAGTTCGTCGGCCTGGTGTTCGGCGTCTACAACGGCCAGAAGCATGTGCCGGTATCGGTCAACGAGGAAATGGTGGGTCACAAGTTCGGCGAGTTCTCGCCGACCCGTACCTTCCACGGCCATTCTGGCGACAAGAAAGCCAAGAAGGCTTGAGGACTAAGCGATGAGCAAACCAAAGCGCGAACGGAGCCTCCCGGACAACGAGGCCAAGGCGATCGCCCGGATGCTGCGGGTGAGCCCGCAGAAGCTTAATCTTGTCGCGCAACTGATCCGCGGCAGGAAGGCTTCGGCTGCGCTCGCGGATCTGCAGTTTTCGCGCAAGCGGATCGCGGTCGACGTCAAGAAGTGCCTGGAATCGGCGATCGCCAATGCCGAGAACAATCACGACCTCGATGTCGACGATCTGGTTGTCGCCGAGGCGCATGTCGGCAACGGCATCGTGATGAAGCGTTTCGCACCGCGCGGCCGTGGCCGTTCGGGCCGTGTTTTTAAACCGTTCTCGCAGCTGACGATCGTTGTTCGTCAGGTCGAGGCCGAGGCGAGCGCTTAAAGAGAGCGCGGGAGAATACGATGGGTCAGAAGATCAATCCAATCGGGCTGCGTCTTGGCATCAACCGGACGTGGGATTCCCGTTGGTTCGCCGGCAAGAACGAATACGGCAAGCTGCTGCACGAGGACATCAAGATCCGCGAGATCCTGCACAAGGAACTCAAGCAGGCAGCGGTCGCGCGAATCGTGATCGAGCGTCCGCACAAGAAGTGCCGGGTGACGATCCACTCGGCGCGTCCCGGTGTCGTGATCGGCAAGAAGGGCGCCGATATCGACAAGTTGCGCAAGCGCGTTGCCGAGATCACCGATTCCGACGTCGTCATCAACATCGTCGAGATCCGCAAGCCCGAGCTCGATGCCACGCTGGTCGCCGAATCGATCGCGCAGCAGCTCGAGCGCCGCGTCGCGTTCCGCCGCGCCATGAAGCGCGCCGTGCAGTCGGCGATGCGTCTGGGCGCCGAGGGTATCCGCATCAACTGCTCGGGCCGTCTCGGCGGCGCCGAAATCGCGCGCATGGAGTGGTATCGCGAAGGCCGCGTGCCTTTGCACACGCTGCGCGCCGACATCGATTACGGGGTGGCGACCGCGTTCACCACGTTCGGCACCTGCGGCGTCAAGGTCTGGATCTTCAAGGGCGAAATCCTCGAGCACGATCCGATGGCCCAGGACAAGAAGATGGCCGAAGGCGACACTGCGCGGCCCCGCCGCGACGCTGCCTGAAGCGAAATAGAGAAGGTTTGAGGGCGCAAAGCCATGATGCAACCAAAGAAAACGAAGTTCCGGAAGGCGCATAAGGGCCGGATTCACGGCACCGCGACTTCGGGCGCGACGTTGTCGTTCGGTCAGTTCGGCTTGAAGGCGATGGCGCCCGAGCGCATCACCGCGCGTCAGATCGAGGCCGCCCGCCGCGCGCTGACCCGCCACATGAAGCGCGCCGGCCGCGTCTGGATCCGTGTCTTCCCGGACGTGCCGGTGTCGAAGAAGCCCGCCGAAGTGCGCATGGGCTCCGGCAAGGGCACGCCTGAATTGTGGGTGGCGCGGGTGAAGCCCGGCCGCGTGATTTTCGAAATCGACGGCGTGACCGTGCAGACCGCGAAAGAAGCGCTCTCGCTCGCCGCCGCCAAACTGCCGATCAAGACGCGCTTCGTGGCGCGCATCGCGGAATAGGGAAGTGGTCATGGCCGAGATGAAAACCGCCGATATCCGCGCGATGAGCCCCGATCAGATGGACGACGCCGTCCTCAATCTGAAGAAGGAGCGCTTCAACCTGCGTTTCCAGCGCGCCACCGGGCAGCTGGAAAATACTTCGCGGCTGCGTGAAGCGCGCCGCGACATCGCCCGCATCAAGACCATTGCCGCGCAGCAGCGCGCGAAGAAGAAGTAGGGGGCTGAGAATGCCGAAACGTACGCTTCAGGGCGTGGTCGTCAGCGACAAGCAGGCCAAGACGGTTGTAGTGCGCGTCGATCGCCGCTTCACCCATCCGATCTACAAGAAGACGATCCGCCGCTCGAAAAACTATCACGCGCACGACGAGAACAACCAGTTCAAGCCGGGCGACATGGTGTGGATCGAGGAGAGCAAGCCGATCTCGAAATTGAAGCGCTGGACGGTGGTCCGGGGCGAACATCGGAAAACGGCCTGAGGCGGGTCCGGCTTTGGCCGGACGATCTTGGGATTTTTTAGGCGCAACTTTGCGCATCAGAAAGAGGACGAGGTGCATCAATGATTCAGATGCAGACCAACCTCGACGTGGCCGATAATTCAGGCGCACGCCGTGTCATGTGCATCAAGGTGCTTGGGGGCTCCAAGCGCCGCTATGCCACCGTGGGCGACGTTATTGTCGTGTCGATCAAGGAAGCAATTCCGCGCGGCAAGGTGAAGAAGGGCGACGTGATGAAGGCTGTCGTGGTGCGGGTCCGCAAGGACATTCGCCGCGCCGACGGTTCCGTCATCCGCTTCGACCGCAACGCCGCCGTCCTGATCAACAACCAGTCGGAGCCGGTCGGCACCCGCATCTTCGGGCCGGTGCCGCGCGAGCTTCGCGCCAAGAACCACATGAAGATCATCTCGCTCGCCCCGGAGGTGCTGTGATGGCTGCCAAGATCCGGAAGGGTGACAAGGTCATCGTGCTGTCCGGCCGCGACAAGGGTCGCACCGGCGAGGTGTTCGAGGTGCGTCCCGCTGAGAGCAAGGCGCTGGTGCGCGGCGTCAACCTCGTCAAGCGCCACCAGAAGCAGACCCAGGCGCAGGAGGGCGGCATCATCTCGAAGGAGTCGCCGATCCACCTGTCCAACATCGCTATCGTCGGCAAGGACGGCAAGCCGACCCGCGTAGGTTTCAAGATTCAGGCGGATGGCAAGAAAATACGCATTGCCAAGCGCTCGGGAGCAGAGATCGATGGCTGATACCGCATACACTCCGCGCCTGCGCGCGGAATACGACAAGAGCATCCGCGGCAAGCTGACCGAACAGTTCGGCTATGCCAATATCATGCAGGTGCCGCGCCTGGATAAGGTCGTGCTCAACATGGGCGTCGGCGAGGCCGTCAACGACCGCAAGAAGGCGGAGCTGGCGGCGGCCGACCTGTCGCTGATCGCCGGCCAGAAGGCGGTCGTGACCTATTCGCGCATCGCCATTGCGACCTTCAAGCTGCGTGAAAACCAGCCGATCGGCTGCAAGGTCACGCTGCGCAAGGTCAAGATGTACGAGTTCATCGACCGCCTCGTGAACGTCGCTTTGCCCCGCGTGCGCGACTTCCGCGGCCTCAATCCGAAGAGCTTTGACGGCCGCGGCAACTATTCGCTCGGCATCAAGGAGCACATCATTTTCCCCGAAATCGACTTCGACAAGATGGGGGAAACGTGGGGCATGGACGTCACGGTGTGCACCACCGCGCGCACCGACGACGAAGCAAGGGCATTGTTGACCGCATTCAATTTCCCGTTCCGGCAGTGAGACGCTGACTTTAAGCCTCTCAAACGCGGAAACCCAGGAGCCAAGCATGGCAAAGAAGAGTTCGATCGAGAAGAACAACCGGCGCAAGCGGATGACCAAGAACGCCGCCCCCCGGCGCGCGAAGCTGAAGGCCATCATCGCCGACAAGACCAAGCCGATGGAAGAGCGGTTTGCGGCGACGCTGAAGCTCGCCGAGATGCCGCGCAATTCGTCGGCGACGCGGATCCGCAACCGCTGCGAGATGACCGGCCGTCCGCGCTCGATCTATCGCAAGAACAAGCTCAGCCGCATCGCGCTGCGTGAACTCGGCTCCAAGGGCCTGGTTCCCGGGCTCGTGAAGTCGAGCTGGTAAGGAGGGTCGGACATGTCAACACACGATCCGATCAGCGATCTCATCACCCGCATCCGCAACGCCCAGATGCGCGCCAAGCCCAAGGTTTCGACCCCGGGCTCGAAGATGCGCGCCAATGTGCTCGAAGTGCTGAAGGCGGAAGGCTACATCCGCGGCTACGCCAGCGTCGAGCATGCCTCGGGGCGCAGCGAGCTTGAGATCGAGCTGAAATATTTCGACGGCGAGCCTGTGATCCGCGAGATCGAGCGGGTGTCGAAGCCGGGGCGGCGGGTTTATGCCTCGGTCAAGAACCTGCCGCGCGTGAACAACGGTCTCGGCATTTCGGTGTTATCGACGCCGAAGGGAATTATGGCTGACCACGACGCGCGCGACGCGAATGTGGGCGGCGAGATTCTCTTCACGGTGTTCTAGTGCGCATTCCGCAAAAGTGGGAACCGGTTTTGCGACAAGAATGCGCACTAAATTTTAGTTTGACGCATTTTCTACGGCGAACCGGTATCCACTTCGCCGGAAAATGCTAAGGAGAAGGGACTTAAACCATGTCACGTATCGGCAAGCGGCCTGTGACGATCCCGTCGGGCGTTACCGCGACCGTCGAGGGGCAGACCGTGAAAATGAAGGGGCCGAAGGGCCAGCTTCAGTTCGTCGTCCATGACGACGTCGAGGTGAAGTTCGAAAACGGCACCGTCAAGGTTGCGCCGCGGGTCGAAACCAACCGCGCCCAGGCCCTCTACGGCACAGCGCGCGCGCAGATTGCGAATTTGGTCGCCGGCGTCACCAGGGGCTTCGAGAAGAAGCTCGAGATCACCGGCGTCGGCTACCGCGCCGCGCTGCAGGGCAAGAACCTGCAGCTCGCGCTCGGCTACAGCCACGATGTGGTCTATGCGATCCCGGACGGCATCGCGATCACGGTGCCGAAGCCGACCGAGATCACCATCACCGGCAACGACAGCCAACGCGTCGGCCAGGTCGCCGCCGAGATCCGCGGCTACCGCCCGCCGGAGCCCTATAAAGGCAAGGGCGTGAAATACGTCGACGAATTCATCTTCCGCAAGGAAGGCAAGAAGAAGTAACGGAGCCGGTCATGTCGAGACTCAAGATTACGAATGCCCGGCGCAAACAACGCGTGAGGCTGTCGTTGCGCCGCTCCGCCGGTGGTCGCCCGCGTCTGTCGGTGTTCCGCTCGTCGAAGCATATTTACGCCCAGGTCATCGACGACCTGAAGGGCGAGACGCTCGCGTCCGCTTCCTCGCTGGAGAAGACGCTGCGCGAGAGCGGCAAGACCGGGGCGAACATCGACGCGGCCAAGGCGGTCGGCAAGCTGTTGGCGGAACGTGCGGTCAAGAACGGCGTCACCGAGGTCGTGTTCGATCGCGGCGGCTATCTCTATCACGGCCGCGTCAAGGCGCTCGCGGATGCCGCGCGCGAAAGCGGATTGAGCTTCTAACTGGATTGAACGGATACAAGGGCAGGGGCTTCAGCCTCTCAAGGCAAGTCTTTTAAGGATCGGAAAACACCATGGCAGGTGAACGCGAACGCGGTGGCGGCCACAGGGGCGGCCGGGAAGAGCGCGACAGCGAGTTCGTCGACAAGCTCGTCCACATCAATCGGGTGGCGAAGGTCGTCAAGGGCGGCAAGCGCTTCGGCTTTGCGGCCCTGGTCGTGATCGGCGACCAGAAGGGCAGGGTCGGTTTCGGCCATGGCAAGGCGCGCGAAGTTCCCGAGGCGATCCGCAAGGCGACCGAGTCGGCCAAGCGCAATCTGACGCGGGTGGCGCTGCGCGAAGGCCGCACGCTGCATCACGATATCGCCGGCCGTCACGGCGCGGGACGGGTTTACCTGCGTGCGGCGCCGGCAGGTACCGGCATCATCGCGGGTGGTCCGATGCGCGCGGTGTTCGAGACGCTCGGCATTCAGGACGTGGTGGCCAAGTCGATCGGCTCGTCGAATCCCTACAACATGGTTCGCGCGACCTTCGACGCGCTGAAGCATCAGGATTCGCCGCGTTCGGTGGCGGCGCGCCGCAATATCAAGGTGTCGATGCTGCAGTCGCGCCGGGTCGGCGGCGACGCCGAAGTGGTTGCTGAATAGACAAATCGCGCTTTTCGCGCGTTATGGAGTTGAAGACGATGGCCAAGGCCGCAAAGACGATCAAGGTCGCGCAGACCAGCAGCGCGATCCGCCGCCACCACTCGCAGCGCGAGACGCTGATCGGCCTCAAGCTCAACAAGATCGGCCGGACAGCCGAGCTGCAGGACACCCCTGCAATTCGCGGCATGATCGCAAAGGTTCAACATCTCGTCCGCATCATCGGCGAGAAGTAAGTTCACGTCATCCTGAGGCGGCTGCGCAGCGGCCCTCGAAGGATGACAACCGCCGCCCTTCGAGGCTCGGGCTTCGCCCTCGCACCTCAGGACGACGGAATGAAAGAAGGAAGCGAACGATGAAGCTCAGCGATATCGCCGACAATGCCGGCTCGCGCAAAAAGCGCATGCGTGTCGGCCGTGGCATCGGCTCGGGCAAGGGTAAGCAGGCCGGCCGCGGCGGCAAGGGCCAGACCGCGCGCTCCGGCGTGCGCATCAAGGGCTTCGAGGGCGGCCAGATGCCGCTGCACCGGCGCCTGCCGAAGCGCGGCTTCAACAACATCTTCCGGCTCGAATTCGCCGAGATCAATCTCGACCGCCTTCAGGAAGCCGTCGACGCCAAGCTGCTCGACGCCAAGGCCACCGTTAATGCCGAATTGCTGGTGAAAGCCCGCGTGATCCGGCGCGCCAAGGATGGCGTCCGGCTGCTTGGCCGTGGTGAACTCAAGGCCAAGCTGAATATCGAGGTTCACGGCGCTTCGAAGTCCGCCATCGCGGCGGTCGAGAAGGCCGGCGGCACGGTGAAGATCCTGGCCCCGGCAAAGAAGGACGAAGGCGAGGCGGCGTAACATCTGCGTCATCGTCCGCGTTCAGCGGGCGATCCGCATGACGGGATGATGGACTTATCGAAGCCGAGCACCAAATAATGCCCGCGTCCGCTGAATGCCCCGTCTATCTCGGGGACAGACGGCGAAAGGGGCGCGCGGGAGAAAGCCAGACATGGTCTCAGCAGCGGAACAATTAGCGGCAAACCTCAATTTCGGCGCGCTGGCCAAAGCCGACGAATTGAAGAAGCGGATCTGGTTTACACTGGGTGCGCTGCTTGTTTACCGGCTCGGCACCTACATCCCGCTGCCCGGTATCGATCCCAACATCTGGGAGCAGGTGTTCCGCTCCCAGGCCGGCGGCATTCTCGGCATGTTCAACATGTTCGCGGGCGGCGGCATCCACCGCATGGCGATCTTTGCGCTCAACATCATGCCGTATATTTCGGCCTCGATCATCATTCAGCTCCTGACCACGGTATCGCCGCAGCTGGAGGCGCTGAAGAAGGAAGGCGAGGCGGGCCGCAAGACGCTGAACCAGTACACCCGCTATCTCACGGTGATACTCGCCGCGTTCCAGTCCTATGGCATCGCGGTCGGGCTTGAAGGCGCCGGCAATGTCGTCAGCGACCCCGGGATGTTCTTCCGCCTTTCGACCACGATCACGCTGACCGGCGGCACCATGTTCCTGATGTGGCTCGGCGAGCAGATCACCTCGCGCGGCATCGGCAACGGCATTTCGCTGATCATTCTTGCCGGCATCGTCGCGGAATTGCCCTCGGCGCTCGCCAACATGCTGGAACTCGGCCGTCAGGGCGCGTTGTCCACCGGCATCATTCTGGTTGTGATCGTGATGGCGGTCGCCGTGATCGCCTTCATCGTGTTCGTGGAGCGCGCGCAGCGGCGACTTTTGATCCAGTATCCGAAGCGCCAGGTCGGCAACAAAATGTTCGAGGGCCAGTCCTCGCATCTGCCGCTCAAGCTGAATACGTCAGGCGTGATTCCGCCGATCTTCGCTTCCTCGCTGCTGTTGCTGCCGACCACGGTCGCCAATTTCAACGCGGGCCGGGGACCGGAATGGTTCCAGTGGATCACCACGCAGCTTGGCCACGGCCGCCCGCTGTTTTTGATTCTCTATCTGGCGCTGATCGTGTTCTTCGCGTTCTTCTACACCGCGATCGTGTTCAACCCGACCGAGACCGCCGACAATCTCAAGAAGCATGGCGGCTTCATTCCGGGCATCCGGCCGGGCGAGCGCACCGCCGAATATATCGATTACGTGCTGTCGCGGATCACGGTGTTAGGGGCGGTCTATCTCGCGATCGTCTGCCTGATCCCCGAAATTCTGATTTCCTACGCCTCGGTGCCGTTTTATTTTGGCGGAACTTCGCTGTTGATCGTCGTCAGCGTGACCATGGATACCGTGGCGCAGGTTCAGGGATATCTGCTCGCCCACCAGTATGAGGGGCTGATCAGGAAATCGAAGCTGAGGGGGCGTCGCCGCTGACGCTGCGACTTTTGCATTGCGTCGCTTTCGCGATTCGCGCCCGGCGCCTATTGTAATTGGCGCTGTTGATGATTTTGAATTCTGGGTGCGCGGTCAATCGCTCACCCAGCCGGGGGGCGAACGCATATGAGACTGATTCTTCTGGGCCCTCCGGGGTCGGGCAAGGGTACCCAGGCCCAACGGCTGATTCACCGCTACGGCATCGTCCAGCTTTCGACCGGTGAGATGCTGCGCGCCGCGGTGGCGGCGCAGACGCCGGTCGGCATCAAGGCCCAGGGCATCATGGCCTCTGGTGGTTTGGTGCCGGACGATATCGTGATCGGAATCATTTCCGATCGGCTGGACCAGCCGGACGCCGCGAAAGGCTTTATCCTCGACGGCTTTCCGCGCACCGTGCCGCAGGCCGAGGCGCTGGATGAACTCTTGAAGAAAAAGCACATCAAGCTCGACGCGGTGATCGAACTGCGCGTCAACGAAAGCGCGTTGCTGCGGCGTGTCGAAACCCGGGTCGCGGAAATGCGCTCGCGCGGCGAGGAAGTGCGCGTCGACGACACCCCGGAGGTGCTGACGAAGCGGCTGGCGAGCTATCGCGCGCTGACCGAGCCGCTGATCCACTATTATTCGGACCGGCGCAAATTGCTGACGGTCGATGGGATGATGACCATCGAGCACGTCACTGCGGAGATTGACCGGGTCCTCGAAGCCATCGGGGCTGTGGAAAAGTCGACGCCCAAAGCGGCCGGCACAGCCAGGAAGGCAGCAAGGAGGGCGGCAAAGGCCGCCAAACCGGCCGCCAGCAAGGCCTCCAAATCCGTCCGGGGAACCGGCCGTGCCCCCAAAAAGGCCGCCAAGGGTGCTGGAAGGGCCGCCGGGAAGGCCAGGAAGCCGGCCTCCAAGGGCTCAAACAAGGGCGCCAAGGGGCCGCCCTCTCGCAAGGTGTCTGCGGGTTCCCGGAGGCGCCCCGCCGCGGGGGTCCGGAAACCTGCGAAAAAGGCCGCGAAAAAGCGAGCTAAAGCGTAGAGACGGTTGACGAAACCAAGTTGAATCCTTTAATAAGCCCCCATCCAGTCGGATAGTTTCAGACGATGCCGGGCCCCGAGACAGTCAAGGGGAAGGGCGTCGTGTTCGCGTTTGTGAACACCTGCCCGAGATAGCAAAAAATGGCCGCATCCCGCGAGGGATCGGCGACAGGAGAGAAGTCCGTGGCCCGTATTGCCGGTGTGAATATTCCGACCAACAAGCGCGTGCTGATCGCGCTCCAGTACATCCATGGCATCGGTCAGAACAATGCGGCCGAGATCATGGAGAAGGTCAAGATTCCCGATGACCGCCGCGTCAATCAGTTGACCGACCAGGAAGTTCTGCAAATCCGTGAAGTGATCGACCGCGACTATCTGGTCGAAGGCGATCTGCGTCGCGAGACCGGCATGAACATCAAGCGCTTGATGGATCTCGGCTGCTATCGCGGCCTGCGCCATCGTCGCGGCCTGCCGGTGCGTGGCCAGCGCACCCATACCAACGCGCGCACGCGCAAGGGGCCGGCCAAGTCGATCGCCGGCAAGAAGAAGTAATTGGCGAGTAGCGAATGGCGAGTAGGGATCGATCCTTACTATTCGCCACTCACCATTCGCCCTCTAGGTGTAGCCGCTGGCATTACGGCGGCGTTGAGATCGTTAGGAAAGGTTCTGGAATGGGCAAGGAAGCCACCCGCGTACGCCGCCGTGAGCGCAAGAACATCGCCTCCGGCGTGGCGCACGTGAATTCGTCGTTCAACAACACGACCATCACCATCACCGACGCGCAGGGCAACACCATTGCCTGGTCGTCGGCGGGAACGATGGGCTTCAAGGGTTCGCGCAAGTCGACCCCCTATGCCGCGCAGGTCGCGGCCGAGGATGTCTCCAAGAAGGCGCAGGAACACGGCATGCGCACGCTGGAGGTTGAAGTTGCCGGCCCGGGTTCGGGCCGCGAATCGGCGCTTCGCGCGCTGCAGGCTGCGGGCTTCACCGTCACGTCGATCCGCGACGTGACAACGATCCCGCACAATGGCTGCCGTCCGCGCAAGCGCCGGCGGGTTTGATGCATTGAGTAGGGGCGGCTTTGCCGCCCGCAATGGTTTTGAGAAGAATTGCAAGCCGCGGACTGATCCGCAGGTCTCCAACGCCAGCGATTTGGTTCGCAAATTAGCTGGCCCATGGGTGAAACAGTGACGATCCAGAAAAATTGGCAAGAGCTTATCCGGCCGAACAAACTGCAGGTAACTCCGGGCACCGACCCGGTACGTTTTGCGACGCTGGTCGCCGAGCCGCTCGAGCGCGGCTTTGGTCAGACGCTGGGCAACGCCTTGCGCCGCATCCTGCTGTCGTCGCTGCAGGGCGCCGCGGTGCAGTCGGTGCACATCGACGGCGTGCTGCATGAGTTCTCCTCGATCGCGGGCGTTCGCGAGGACGTCACCGACATCGTGCTGAACATCAAGGACATCTCGATCAAGATGCAGGGCGAGGGCCCCAAGCGCATGGTCGTGAAGAAGCAGGGCCCGGGCGTCGTGACCGCCGGCGACATCCAGACGGTCGGCGATGTCACCGTGCTCAATCCGGATTTGCAGATCTGCACCCTCGACGAGGGCGCGGAGATCCGCATGGAATTCACGGTCTCCTCCGGCAAGGGTTACGTCGCCGCCGAGCGCAATCGTCCCGAGGATGCGCCGATCGGCCTGATCCCCGTCGACAGCCTGTTCTCTCCGGTGCGCAAGGTGTCCTACAAGGTCGAGAACACCCGCGAGGGCCAGATCCTCGACTACGACAAGCTGACGATGACGATCGAGACCAACGGCGCGATCTCGCCGGATGACGCGGTGGCCTATGCCGCGCGTATCCTGCAGGACCAGCTCAACGTGTTCGTCAACTTCGAAGAGCCCCGCAAGGAAGTCGCGCAGGAGATTATTCCCGATCTCGCCTTCAATCCCGCCTTCCTCAAGAAGGTCGACGAGCTCGAACTGTCGGTACGTTCGGCAAACTGCCTGAAGAACGACAACATCGTCTACATCGGCGATCTCGTGCAGAAGTCGGAAGCGGAAATGCTCCGCACCCCGAATTTCGGCCGCAAGTCGCTCAACGAGATCAAGGAAGTGCTGGCCCAGATGGGTCTGCATCTCGGCATGGAAGTGCCGGGCTGGCCGCCGGAGAACATCGACGAGCTCGCCAAGCGCTTCGAGGATCATTATTGATTGAACGATAACGGACGTGGCCGGGCGCACTGGATGCCCCGGCCATTGCATTTTGGGCGAACGCAGGTGGCCCACCTGAGAAAATTGTCCGACGAGCCGTCGCGACAGAACAAGTATCGAGGAATATAACATGCGTCACGGCAAGGTTCATCGCAAGCTCAATCGCACCGCCGAACATCGGCGCGCGATGTTTGCCAATATGTGCGCGGCGCTGATCAAGCACGAGCAGATCGTCACCACGCTGCCGAAGGCCAAGGAATTGCGCCCGATCGTGGAGAAGCTCGTCACGCTCGGCAAGAAGGGTGGCCTTGCGATGCGCCGCCAGGCGATCTCCGAGATGCGCGATCTCGATCAGACCAAGAAACTGTTCGATGTTCTGGCCACCCGCTACAAGGACCGCCAGGGCGGCTATACCCGCATCATCAAGGCCGGCTTCCGCTATGGCGACAACGCGCCGATGGCCGTGATCGAATTCGTCGACCGCGACGTCGATGCCAAGGGCCTCGATTCCGGTCCGGTGCAGGAAAAGGCCGCGGAAGCCGCGTAAACCTGATTTCACGAATTGCAGTTTGAAAAGCGACGCCCGGTGCGCCGCTTTTTTGTTTTGACGATGGTACGACGCGCCGATGCCGGGCGGGGTGACGGCAATCCCTCGGCAGCCGCCTTTCCAGCGCGGCGGCGGACGGCTATTGTGGGAGGCCAAGGCAGGGGGAAAACAATGACAAAGTCGCGCTCCGCAATCTTTTCCTTATTGGTGGTGTTACCTTTTTTGTGGTCGGTGTCTTCGGCGCGAGCTGAGCAGGCTTTTCAACGCTTCCTGCCGCTCTTGATCGATCTGGACGGATGGCAGGGCAAGAAGCCGGACGGCATGTCGATGGAGATGCCCAACGCCAGCATGACCACCGCGACCCGTGATTATCAGCACGGTTCGGCGCAAGTTCACGCATCGGTCATGGTGGGCCAGTCTGCTGCCGGAGCGCTGGCGCCGATCCAGAGCGGAATGAACCTAACGACCACCGAAGGCCATATGGTTACGGCAACCATGCACGGCATGCAGGTTTTGAAGAGCTTCACCACGGCGCAGAAGTCCGGCGCGCTCATGGTGGCGCTCGGCAAGGACGCGATGTTCAGCCTTTCGTATAATGGTATCTCCGAGGACGAAGCGCTGGCGTTAGCGGAAAAGTTCGACTGGAAGGCGATCCAGGCGGCCACGCAGGCGAAGTAGAGGGTAGGTTGCCGCCTTGGCGCGAACGCGCTAGCCGAGCTTCAACTTGTCGCATCCGCGCCACGCGTTTGCGTAGCGCGGAAGGTGCAGGAAAAGGCCGCGGAAGCCGCGTAAACCTGATTTCCGGAATTCCTCTTCAAAAGCGGTACCTTACGGTGCCGCTTTTTTGTTGGGCCGGGCTCAGCTTGCGTGCTCGGGGCCTACCACCCCTCCAGCACGATCTTGCCGCGCGATTGGCCGGATTCCAGCAGCGCGTGCGCCCGCTTCAAATTCGCGGCATTGATGGTGCCGAAGCTCTGGTCGAGGGTGGTGCGCAGCACGCCTTTATCGACGAGGTCGGCGACGTCATTGAGCAGATGGTTCTGGCCGATCATGTCGGGTGTCTGGAACGATGAGCGGGTGAACATCAATTCCCAGTGAATCGAGATCGACTTGCCCTTGAAGGCGGCGACGTTGAATTCCGGGGGATCGTCGATCAATCCATATTTTCCCTGCGGCGCCATCAGTTCCGCCAGCGCCTTGTAGTGCTGGTCGGTGTTGGTGAGGCTTGCGACCAGGACGACCGGCGGGGCTTTCAGTCTCTCGATCTGCTCCTTCATCGGCTTTGAATGATCGACGACGGCATGGGCGCCGAGATCGAGGCACCACTTGTGCGATTCCGGCCGGGACGCGGTTGCGACGACGGTGAGGCCGGTGAGGCGGCGCGCCAACTGGATCAGGATCGAGCCGACGCCGCCGGCGCCGCCGATGATCAGCAGTGTGCGTGGATCGACGCTTTTCCCAGGCACGGCACCGAGCCGGTCGAACAGCAATTCCCAGGCGGTGATCGAGGTGAGGGGAAGCGCGGCGGCCTGCGCGAAAGACAATGACTTCGGTTTGCGGCCGACGATGCGCTCATCGACCAGGTGAAATTCCGAGTTGGTGCCCTGCCGCAGGATCGAGCCCGCGTAGAAAACCTCATCGCCGGGTTTGAACAGCGTCACGTCGGGGCCAACCGCATCGACCACCCCGGCGGCATCGTAGCCGAGGATCTTGGTCTGGCCCTCCGGGGGTGCCGCGCGCTTGCGCACCTTGTAATCGACCGGGTTGGCGGAGATCGCCTTGACGGCGACGCGGATGTCGCGGCCCTTCGGTTCCATTTTGGCGGTCTCGAAATCGATCAGGGCGTCCGCGGCGTCGATGGGGAGCGACTTCTGGTATCCGACGGCCTTCATCTGGCGGTTCTCCTTGGGTACAGCGCAACCTTAAAACCGGTCTTCTTCTACCACCTCTTGCCGCGTGGTTGGAATTGCAAGATTTGAGCGGAAAGCAGGCCGAATCGGCTCCGTACCGGCCGGGCACGGTCCTCCGTCACTTCTATTCGCAACCCGGGAAGCCTATATTCGTCCCACATTCCCAGGGAATCCCTTCATGATTGCGGTTCGCCTTTTCACGGCATTGTTCGTTCTGTTGACGCTGGGCCCGGCAATGGCCCAGGACCGGCGTGTTCCCGGCTCCTCGGCGGAAGTCAGGCTTTCCTACGCGCCGATCGTGCAGCGCGTGCAACCGGCAGTTGTCAACGTCTACGCCGCCAAGGTGGTGCAGAACCGCAATCCGCTGCTCGACGACCCGATCTTCCGCCGCTTCTTCGGCGTGCCCGGCCAGCAGCCCGAACAGATGCAACGATCGCTCGGATCGGGGGTGATGGTGGACCCATCCGGCCTGGTCGTGACCAACAACCACGTCATCGAAGGCGCCGACCAAGTCAAGGTTTCGCTCGCCGACAAGCGCGAATTCGAGGCCGAGATCGTGCTCAAGGACAGCCGCACCGATCTTGCCGTGCTGCGGCTGAAGGACGGGCGCGAAAAATTCCCGACGCTCGATTTTGCCAATTCCGATGAATTGCAGGTCGGCGACGTCGTGATCGCGATCGGTAACCCCTTCGGCGTCGGGCAGACCGTGACCCACGGCATCATCTCGGCGCTGGCGCGCACGCAGGTCGGCATCACCGACTACCAGTTCTTCATCCAGACGGACGCTGCGATCAACCCGGGCAATTCGGGCGGCGCACTGGTCGACATGACCGGCAAGCTCGCCGGCATCAATACCGCGATCTTCTCGCGCTCCGGCGGATCGCAGGGCATCGGTTTTGCGATTCCAGCCAACATGGTGCGCGTCGTCGTGGCTTCGGCCAAGGGCGGCGGCAAGGCCGTCAAACGGCCGTGGCTTGGCGCGCGCCTGCAGGCGGTGACGCCGGAGATCGCCGAAACCCTCGGGCTCAAGCTGCCGAGCGGTGCCCTGGTCGCCAGCGTCGTCGCGAACAGTCCGGCGGCGCGGGGAGGATTGAAATCGTCGGATCTGATCGTCGCGATTGACGGGCAGGCGGTCGAGGATCCCAATGCCTTCGATTACCGTTTTGCGACGCGTCCGCTCGGCGGCACTTCGCAGATCGACGTGCAGCGCGCCGGCAAGACGGTGAAGCTGACGCTGCCGCTGGAAACCGCGCCCGATACCGGCCGCAACGAAATCGTTCTGAACGGGCGCTCGCCGTTCCAGGGCGCGAGGGTTTCCAATATCTCGCCTGCCGTCGCCGATGAATTGCATCTGGATGCGGACACCGAAGGGGTAGTGGTCACCGATCTGACCGAAGGTGGAACGGCCGCCAATGTCGGCTTCCAGAAGGGCGACATCATCGTCGCGGTCAATAGTCAGAAAATCCTCAAGACCAGCGATCTGGAAAAAGCGACGCGCGACACTTCCCGGCTCTGGCGGATCACGCTGGTGCGCGGTGGCCAGCAGATCAACGTCACGCTGGGCGGATGAGCCAGAAGCGACCACGCGAGGGGGGTGCCAGCCTGTTCGCCGCCGCGGGGATGGAGCAGGATGCGCCGCATCCGCTGCCCGACAGATTGCGTCCGCGAACGCTGTCGGATGTCGTCGGGCAGGATCACATCCTGGGACCGGATGGCGCGCTGACGCGGATGCTGGCGACGCGCACGCTGGGCTCGCTGATCTTCTGGGGGCCGCCGGGCACCGGCAAGACCACGGTGGCGCGGCTCTTGGCGGATGCGACCGAACTGCACTTCGAGCAGCTTTCGGCGGTGTTTTCCGGGGTCGCCGATTTGAAGAAGGCGTTCGACGCGGCGCGCGCGCGGCGCGAAATGGGCAAGGGAACGCTGCTGTTCGTCGACGAGGTGCACCGGTTCAACCGCGCACAGCAGGACTCGTTTCTGCCTGTCATGGAAGACGGCACCGTGGTGCTGGTCGGCGCCACCACGGAAAATCCCTCGTTCGAGCTCAATGCCGCTCTGTTGTCGCGGGCGCGGGTTCTGGTGTTTCATTCGCTCGATGCCGCTGCGATCGAAAAGCTGTTCGTTCACGCCGAGAGGGTCGAGGGCAGGAAGCTGCCGCTCGACGCGGAAGCCCGCGCCGTGCTGGCGCGCATGGCCGACGGCGACGGCCGCGCGGCGCTGACGCTTGCCGAAGAGGTCTGGCGCGCGGCGCGCGAGGGCGAGATCTTCAACGCCGCGCAACTCCAGGAGATTTTGCAGCGCCGCGCGCCGATCTACGACAAGTCCGCCGACGGACATTACAATCTGATCTCGGCGCTGCATAAGTCGGTGCGAGGTTCCGATCCCGATGCGGCGCTGTATTACCTCGCGCGCATGATGGACGCCGGTGAAGACCCGCTGTTTCTGGCGCGGCGGGTGGTCCGCATGGCGGTAGAGGACATCGGTCTGGCCGATCCGCAGGCGCTGGTGATCGCCAATGCCGCCAAGGATGCGTTCGACTTCCTTGGGTCTCCCGAGGGCGAACTCGCGATCGCGCAGGCCGTGATCTATCTCGCCACGGCGCCGAAATCGAACGCCGCCTACAAGGCGTTCGGTGCTGCGATGCGCGCGGCCAAGGAGGGCGGGTCGCTGCTGCCGCCCAAGCATATTCTGAATTCGCCGACCAAGCTGATGAAGTCGGAAGGCTATGGCGACGGCTACGAATACGACCACGACGCGCCGGAAGGTTTTTCAGGGCAGGACTATTTTCCGGAAGCGCTCGGACGCCAAACCTTCTACGATCCGCCCGACCGCGGCTTCGAGCGCGAAATCCGCAAGCGGCTGGACTATTGGGCCAGGCTGCGCAGGGAGCGTGGTTGAACGATCGCTAAGGTTGCATTAGCCTGAATTTTTTTGGAAATCGGGAGGCGCCTATGACGACCGATGTTCTGATCAAGATTGCACCACTGATCGGCGGCGGCGTTTTGCTGGCCATTTGTCTGGTCGGCATTCTGCGCAGTCCCTCCGTACCGAATGTCTACGCGGGGCTGCTCGCGTTCGGCGGATTGTTGTTCGTGATCCCGACGCTTTCCAACTTCAATTTTCACGGCCTGGGGATCGAATTTCAGGGCGCAACGACCGGTCTGGTCACGGAGCAGGCGGCCGGGATCAAGGCTGAGCTTGAGGATATCAAATCGGCCATCGCCGATCTCAGCAAGAAGGTGGCCCCGGCAGCCGCAGCTCCAGTCCCGCCATCCGCCGACTACGGAAAAAATCGCAGCTCGACCGTGATCGTCGTGTACACGACGGATCCAAAGACGAAAGCGCTTGCCAGGCGGATGGAAGATGACCTTCTGAAGAAGGGTTATCAGGCGACATCGATATTTTCCGATTATTCGGAGTTGAGCGACGCCAAAAAGGGACAATCCGGGTCGGTGCGGTTTGTTTTTACCGATCCGACGGTCGCGAACTCCGTCAAGCAACTGTTGAAGCCCGAGACTACCGGCCTGGCCATGCTTGCCGATGATCAGCGCCAGCAGATGTCGGGGGACGTGCAGGTGCTCCTGTTCTAGATTCTCTCTTTCAACCTGCATTTTCGCGCGGAATTCGTGCTGATTTCGCCGTGACGTTTCGCGGCTTTTGCGCTACCCAACGGCTTAGTTTGGAGCCCCAACAGTCATGAGCCGTCGCACTAAAAGACCCCTGGCGAAGCGCGCCTCGGGCGACCGTCCGAAGGGTGCGCGGCCCTATCGGGGTTCGCGGGCCGAGCGGCCGCAGGGGTATCGTCCCGGCGGCAAGCCCGCGCGCTTTTCCGCGCCGCGCGCCGAGAAGCCGGCGCCATTCATCGCCAAACCTGAAGAGATCGTCGCCGAACCGGCGCCGTTGCCGACCAAGGTCCAGACCGTGGTCGTGACCGCGGACGAGAACAACATGCGGGTCGATCGCTTTCTGGAAGCGCGCTTTCCCGGATTGTCCTTCTCCCACATTCAACGCATCGTTCGCAAAGGCGAACTGCGCGTCAACGGCAAGCGGGCCGACAGCAAGGACCGGCTGGAAGAGGGGCAGAGCGTCCGCATTCCGCCGCTCAAGCTCGATGCGCCCAAAGGCGGTGGCCCGCTCTCGGAAGCCGCGGCCAAGACGTTGTCTGCCCTCAAGGACATGATCCTCTATGAGGATGCCGACGTCATGGTGCTGAACAAGCCGGCTGGCCTCGCGGTGCAGGGCGGTTCCGGCACCACGCGGCACATCGACCAGATGCTGGAAGTAATGCGCGACGCGAAAGGGCAAAAGCCCCGCCTGGTGCACCGGCTCGACAAGGACACGGCGGGTTGTCTTTTGGTCGCGAAAACGCGTTTCGCTGCGACCGCGCTCACCGGATCGTTCCGCCATCGCTCGGCGCGCAAGATCTACTGGGCGCTGGTGGCCGGCGTGCCGAAGCCGAAGCAGGGCCGCATCTCGACCTATCTCGCCAAGGAAGAGGGCGAGGAAGACACCATCATGCGCATCGCCGCCCATGGCGACGAGGGCGCCAGCCATGCCGTGACATATTATGCCGTGGTGGAGACGTCGGCGCAGAAGCTCGCATGGGTATCGTTGAAGCCGGTCACCGGACGGACGCATCAGTTGCGCGCGCATATGGCGCATATCGATCACGCCATCGTCGGCGATCCCAAATATTTCAACAAGGAAAACTGGGAGTTGCCGGGCGGTTTGCAGAAACGGCTTCATCTTCTGGCACGCCGGATCGTCATCCCGCATCCACGCGGCGGCGTGATCGACGTGACCGCGCCGCTGCCGCCGCACATGCTGCAATCGTGGAACCTGCTCGGCCTCGAGGCCGACCGGTTCGACCCGATCGAGAACGCCCCTGAAGAATAATTTAACTTGCGGTTTCCCGGGGGCATCACGACATAGCCTTCATGAAACGGCTATCGATCCTTGCCTGCGTGGCCGCAGCGGCGCTGATCGCCGCGGATACCGCGTTCGCGCAATTCATTCCGCCAGGCGGTTCCCAATTCAATCCGCCGCTACCGCCGCCTCCGCCACCGCCGAAGATCGAGGTGCCGGTGGTGCCGCAGATGGATACGCCGCCGCGTCAAAACTATCTGCCGGCGCCGCGTCTGTCCTTTGGCGACCGGATCACGACTTGCCTGGAGGAAGGTGCCACGGCCGGGCTCGGCCCAGGCGACCGCGAGGAATATTCGCGCAATTGCGCCAATCGATAGCGGAAGCTCGCTTCAATCTCTGTACTGCGCCAGAAACGCCCGCAGTGAGTCATGGGGACTCTCGACGTCGTAAATCAGCCAGCCATCGGGGCCGTTCACCAGAATGAAATTCATGGTGACCGCACGCCCCTGGTTTTCGAAGGCCACCGCGACATAGGTCTTGTCGAATTGCTTGCGCAGGATCGATATCGAGATCGCGCCGAGCTTCCATGTCGGGCTCTGCACCAGGAAGTCGTAAGGCGGCTTGCCCAGCGAATACCAGGCCTCGCGCAGGCTCGGGTCGAAGAACTGGCGCAGCGCGTCGGCGTCGCGCGGCAATCCGCTGGAGAGTTTTGAGGACCGGTCGCCGTAATAGGCGTAGACATTCCGCACCAGCGATTCCGGCGAACGGAATCCGGCTGCCGCGATCGAGATATTTGCGCCGGCAAGCAGGACAAGGCCGGCAAGCGGAACCAGTATCGTCGCCAAGACGTTCGCGAAGACATTCGCGAAGCCCCGCCAGCTCGCTTTATTTGCGTCCATCCTTATCGTACCCTGCCGACAGATATCACCGACGCAGGAAAGCCGAAAACGAGAAATGCGTGAGCTATTCGATGAAGTGGCCGGACAATCTCCGCTTGATCCGCAGGAGGCCGTGCGGCGTACGACGCGCGGCCCGCGGCGCAAGCGTTTCTATGCCGGTGCCGGCATTGGCGAGGCCGATGGCGGGTTCTCCATCACGCTTGACGGCAAGCCGATCAAGACGCCCTCCGGCCATCAGGTGATCGTGCCCACGCGTTCGATCGCCGACGCGATCGCGGCGGAATGGAATGCGCAGGCCGACGCCATCGATCCCCTGACCATGCCGCTGACGCGCCTGGCCAACAGCGTCATCGAAGGCGTGGTCGACAAGGTCGAAGCGGTTGCCGACGACGTTGCGAAATATCTGGGGTCCGATCTGTTGTTCTACCGCGCCGGCCATCCCGAGGCGCTGGTCGCGCGCGAGGCGGCGCATTGGGACCCGATCCTGTTCTGGGCGGCGGACACGCTGGGCGCCCATTTTATTCTTGCCGAGGGGGTCGTGCACGTCCGCCAGCCCGATTCCGCCGTCGCCGCGGCGCGCGCGGCGTTGCCATCGGACCCCTGGTCGATCGCGGCGCTACATGTGGTGACCACCGTGACCGGCTCGGCGCTGCTCGCTTTGGCGCTATGGCATGGCGTCATCGATCAGGACCAGGCCTGGGCCGCCGCCCATGTCGATGAGGACTGGAACAGCGAAAAATGGGGGGTGGATGAGGAGGTGGCGGCGCGGCGCGCGGCGCGCCTGGTCGATTTTAGGGCCGCCGCCAGCATCCTAAAGGCGTTAAATCCGGGTGTGGGTTAACGGCGGGTTTACGACACGCGGATAGCTTCAGCCGGGCCTGACCCGGTGAAGTCCGATGTCGATTGTCATTACGCCAAATGTCCCGCCCGTCGCCGCGCAAAGCGCGACGCCGGCCGATATTGTCCTGCAGCCGGGCAGCGTGATCAGCGCCCAAGTGGTGCAGATCCTTGGCAGCGATCAGGTCCGGCTTGCGATCGGCGGCCAGTCGATCGACGTCACTTCGCAGATCCCGCTGCAGGCCGGTCAGACGCTGCAGCTCCAGGTTTCACAGACCGCCAGCGGAATCGCGCTCGCGGTCGTCAACCAGCAGGCCGGCGCCGCCGCAAGCCAGGGTCTCGCCGGCGCGACCGCGACCCTCAATTCCGTCACCTTGGCGCCCGACGCGGCGGTTGCCATCGCGGCGCTCGCGACACCAGCGACCACGGCGCCGAGCAGTCAGCTCAGCCCGCTGGAGACGCTGGCGGTGTCGCTTGCGGCCCAGACCGCGGCGACGCAGCAGACGTCGCTGGCGCCGCTGTTTGCCAATCTCGGCGTCGCCGCCGGATTGGCGGGCCTGCCGCCGCAGATCCAGCAGGCGGTGGCGCAGGTTCTGGCGCAGCGGACCAACCTCGATCAAAACCTCACCGGCGGCGACATCAAACAGGCGTTCCAGACCTCCGGGCTGTTTCTGGAAGCATCATTGGCGGCCGGGTCGGCTTCGCCATCGACAGCCACGCCGGATCTCAAGGCGGCACTGATCGTGCTGCGCCAGGCGCTGACGACATCGCTCGTCAGCGTGACGGCTGCGGCAACGCCGGGCGCGGCCGGTACGCCGGTCGCGGCGGCAACGTTGCAACCGGGCGCGACAACGGCGGCGTCGCAAGGCGCGACGCCGGTGGAAATGACAGCACAGCAAGGTACGACCCCACCGGGAACCACAGCGGCAATATTGGTCCAGCAGGAGACGGTACCGGGAGCCGTGGTGCTGGCGCAGGCCGGACAACCATCCGTTCAACCATACCAGCAGCCGGCCATCATTGTTGCCGGACCGGATGCGCCCGAGATCGTATCGCCCACGATCGCGCCGCTGCTTACGTCCGCATCGTCCGCGCCCGCGGCTTCGCCGCAAAGCACGGCAGCACCGGCGATTGCGCAGGAAATTATCGACCTCGGCGCGGCGAGCCAAATTCTCCTGTCCGCCGCGACGCCGGCGGATGCGGCGGTGCGGGCGGCCGCAAGCAGTGCGGCCCTCAACCTGTTGCAGGAAACGCTTCAGGCCAGCCCGCTTGCGGCGGGAAATCCGTCGAAACTCGTGTTCGAAAACAGCCAGATGCTTGCGCTGATGCCGGCGGTGACCGGCGCGCGCACTCCGGCGATCGATGACGCTGAATTTGCCCGCACCAACCTGCCGCCGCCGCCGATCAATGGCGCGTTGCCCGCCGCGCAGCCCGTCATGTCCGCGACACTCGTGTCGCACGCGCCCGTTGAAGCGACGCTGCAGCATTTGCTCACCGATACCGATGGCGCGATCGCGCGACAGACGTTGTTGCAGGTCGCCTCTCTGCCCGGCCAAACCGATACGAGCGCGGGACGGCTCGATCCCTCCGTGCCGCACTGGAATTTCGAAATCCCGTTCGCGACGCCGCAGGGCACCGCGATGGCGCAATTCGAAATTTCGCGGGACGGCGGCGGCCGCGAAGCGGATGCCGCCAAGCAGGTCTGGCGGGCGCGGTTCTCGCTCGACGTCGAACCTGCCGGTCCGATCCATGCGCTGGTCTCGCTGAGCGGGGAGCGGACGTCGGTGCGGATGTGGGCGGAGCGGCCCGCGACCGCATCGCAGTTGCGCGCCGGCGTTTCGCAGCTCAGCCAGGCCCTGAGCCGCGCCGAGTTGCAGCCAGGCGATATCGTCGTGCGCGACGGCGCGCCGGCGCAGCCGGCCTCGGCGCCCGCGGGCCATTTTCTGGACCGTGCGCTATGAGCGTGAAAGCAAAAAGCCAGCTCGCGGTCGCGCTGCACTACGACAGAACGGGTGCGCCGCGTGTTGTCGCCAAGGGCAGGGGAAGCATCGGCGACAAGATCATCGAGGTCGCCAAAGCCAACAACATTCCGATCGAAGAGAACGAAGTGCTGGCGGGCGCGCTCTCCAATGTCGAACTCGGCGACGAGATTCCGGCGGAGCTTTACAAGGCGGTCGCGGAAGTGCTGATTTTCGTGCTGCGGCTGTCGGGTCGAATCCGCTAATCGGGTAATTCTGCAGTTCAGTGGTTTCATCCTTCGAGACGCCGATCCGCCTCGAGTCCCGCTGGCGCGGGAAGCGCGGCTGGACTAGCATCTTTCGGGATCACCAAGAAACGCCCGGAGGAAGTCATGAAATCTGCACTCTTTTTGTCATCGATCGCGATCGCCGCGGCCGGCGGCTGGTTCGCCGCCACGATGTTCGCAGCGCCTGCGACCGGCAAGGAGCCGCGTTTTCCGCAGCTCACCATGGACCAGCTCAACGACGCGCAAAAGCCGCTCGGCGAGCAGATCATGAAGGTCTCGAGCGTCGGCCTCGGCGGACCGTACAATCCGATGATACGCAGCCCGGTGCTGGGGCAGCGGCTGTACGACCTGTTTTATTATCTGCGCTGGCAGACGTCGGTGCCGACCAAACTCAACGAGTTCGCGATCCTGGTCATCGGACGGCAATGGCGCTCGCAGGTCGAATGGTTCGCCCACGCGCCGCTGGCGGCGAAAGCGGGCCTCAATGCCGAAATCATCGCCGAGCTGAAGGCCGGCAAGCGGCCGTCGAACATGGCCGAGGATGAGGCGGTCGTGTACGATTTTGTCACCGAACTCACTACCACGCAAAAAGTCTCCGACGAGACCTATGCGCGGGCGAAGAAGGTGTTCAACGACCAGCAGATCGTGGACCTGACCGCGGTGTCAGGCAACTACGTCATGGTGGCGATGATGCTGGCGATGGCGGAAGAGACCGTGCCGCCCGGCAAGGAGCCGCCGTTCAAGGTCGGCGAGAAGTAGGGGGCGCTGAAAGTGCGCTGCCGGCTCCCTCTCCCGCTTGCGGGGGAGGGCTGGGGTGGGGGTGTTTCCGCAAAATGCGCTGATCGAGGGGATAGACTTCCCCCACCCGCCGCGCGCTGCCGCGCGCGTCGACCTCCCCCGCAAGCGGGAGAGGTCAAGTGAACCCGTTGTCTCACAGCTTCAACGACGCCACCAGAGCTGTGTCTCAAACCACGCTTGTCCTCGCCTCCTTGCCGATGCGGCCGAGATGGGTGAAGCCGAATCCGGCCGAGTATTTCAAGCCGTAGCCAAGCGCACGGTCGAAACCGATATGCGCCAGCCAGATCATCGCGATCGAAAGCACTATCGGCGGCGCGAACCCAAACCCGGCTGTCATCAGCGCCATCGGCGCCATGTAACTGTGCGCGGCGTTGTAGACGATCGCGCCGACCTTTGGGCCGGCGAGGTAGCCCAGGAAACTCAGATCGGGCGCGAGAAACAAGACGAGGTAGATCCACCACGAGCCGCCCCATAGCGCGTATAATAGCGTCATCCCGGCAAACAGCGTCAGGCCTTCGAGGCGGAGCAGCGTGCGCAGTCCCCCTGTTACGCTGCCTGTGGTCGGTTGGCCCGTCTCCTGGCTTGCGGTATCGGCCATCGGCGTTTCCCCCGGATTTGAGGCCCGATACTACGTGCGTCGGGCAGGGCTGCCAAATGCCGGGAAGGGCGTTTCCTGCCGGCAAAGGGCCGTGTTAGAACCCGCCCACCAGATCGGGCGGGAATTAGCGACATGAAAGATATCCTGGACACCCTTGAGGAACGGCGCGCGGGCGCGCGGCTCGGCGGCGGCGAGAAGCGCATCGAGGCGCAGCACGCCCGCGGCAAGCTGACCGCGCGGGAGCGCATCGAGCTTCTGCTCGACAAGGGCAGTTTCGAAGAATTCGACATGTTCGTCGAACACCGCTCGACCGAATTCGGCATGGAGAAGACAAAGGTGCCGGGCGATGGCG
Source organism: uncultured Alphaproteobacteria bacterium (assembly GCA_963753875.1). Classification (GTDB taxonomy): domain Bacteria; phylum Pseudomonadota; class Alphaproteobacteria; order Rhizobiales; family Xanthobacteraceae; genus Bradyrhizobium. Next base: position 146,301 of record CAVWDY010000025.1, read on the forward strand.
TCGTCACCGGCTGGGGCACCGTCAACGGCCGCAAGACGTTTGTCTTCGCCAAGGACTTCACGGTGTTCGGCGGCTCGCTGTCGGAAACCCATGCGCAAAAGATCGTCAAGATCCAGGACATGGCGATGAAGGCGCGGGCGCCGATCATCGGGCTTTATGACGCCGGCGGCGCGCGCATCCAGGAAGGCGTCGCCGCACTCGCCGGCTATTCCTATGTGTTCCGCCGCAACGTCATTGCCTCGGGCGTGATTCCGCAGATCTCCGTCATCATGGGGCCGTGCGCCGGCGGCGACGTCTATTCGCCCGCCATGACCGATTTCATCTTCATGGTAAAGAACACCAGCTACATGTTCGTCACCGGGCCCGACGTGGTAAAGACCGTGACCAACGAGGTCGTCACATCAGAAGAACTCGGCGGCGCCAGCGTGCACGCGACGCGCTCCTCGATTGCCGACGGCGCCTTCGAGAACGATGTCGAGGCGCTGTTGCAGATGCGCCGGCTGATCGATTTCCTGCCCGCCAACAACTCGGACGGCGTGCCGGAATGGCCGAGCTTCGATGACATCGAGCGCGTGGACATGTCGCTCGACACGCTGATCCCCGACCATCCGAACAAGCCCTACGACATGAAGGAGTTGATCCTGAAGGTCGTGGACGAGGGGGATTTCTTCGAGATCTCGGAGGCCTTTGCCAAAAACATCGTCACCGGCTTTGGCCGCATCGCCGGGCGCACGGTCGGCTTCGTCGCCAACCAGCCGATGGTACTGGCGGGCGTGCTCGATAGCGACGCCTCGCGGAAGGCCGCGCGGTTCGTCCGTTTTTGCGATGCCTTCAACATCCCGATCGTCACCTTCGTTGACGTGCCGGGCTTCCTGCCGGGCACCGCCCAGGAATATGGCGGCCTCATCAAGCATGGCGCGAAACTGCTGTTCGCCTATTCGCAATGCACGGTGCCGCTGGTGACCGTGATCACGCGCAAGGCCTATGGCGGCGCGTTCGACGTGATGGCGTCAAAGGAAATCGGCGCCGACATGAACTATGCATGGCCGACCGCGCAGATCGCGGTGATGGGCGCCAAGGGCGCGGTGGAAATCATCTTCCGCTCAGACATCGGCGACACCGACAAGATCGCCGCGCGCACCAAGGAATATGAGGACCGCTTCCTGTCGCCCTTCGTTGCTGCCGAACGCGGCTACATCGACGACGTCATCATGCCGCACTCGACGCGGCGGCGCATCGCGCGGGCGCTCGCCATGCTGCGGGACAAGCATGTCGAGATGCCTGTGAAGAAGCACGATAATTTGCCGTTGTGAGCGAAACGCCGCCGCGTAACATCCGCGGCCAACGAGAGCCCCGCGCCACGACCACGCTGTTCGCCTTCCTCCATCATCTCTGCGCGTTCACGCTTGTTTCAGCGCTCGCCATCGAATTCACGCTGATCCGCTCCGAGTTGACGCTTGCCTCGGCGCGCAGGCTTCTGATGACGGACACGGTGTACGGCATCGCGGCAGGCCTGCCTGCTGGTCGTCGGGCTGTTGCGGGTGTTCTTTTTTGAGAAGGGCGCGGATTACTATTTTCACAGCCACGCCTTCCTGACCAAACTCGCGCTGTTCATCATCGGCGGATTATTGTCGATCATCCCGACCATGGAATTCCTGTCCTGGCGCGGCGCGCTCAGGGCGGGGCATGTGCCTGTGATGGAGGCTGCGAAGCGCAGGCGAGTTACTGCGGTCGTTCACGCCGAACTCGCGGCCATCGTGGTCATCATCCTCTGCGCCGCCATCATGGCGCGCGGCGGCTGGATCTAGGCGATTGCATCCACCGCGTCGTCCCTGCGAACGCAGGGACCCATACTCCGTGAAGATCGTAATTAAAAGAAACTGGCGGCTGAAGCCTCGCACAGCATTGACGTCGGTGGTTCTGGGTTCCTGCGTTCGCAGGGACGACGAGAGAGTGGTCGATATCTGTACGCCCAGTTCAGCGAACATTCATCTTGAATCAGCGAAGCTCCCTCCGTCGCCCGAGAAAATCACAAGGGGACGCAAAGGACGGATGTCATGGAACGCCGGCACTTTCTGAAGCTCACGGTTGGATTTGTTGCAGGCGCGGCCGCGCTGGCGGTAAGCGCGCAGGCAGCGCCGCTGCCGCCGATTTCAGCGGAAAAGGCCCCGATGCCTTCGCGCGGCGAGGGCGCCGAACCCGCCGTCGTCTCGCAGGAAGACGTCGATCGCCTTAAACCCCAGGAAGTGCACTGGGGCCACCACTGGCACCGCCATCATCACTGGGGCCACCGCCGCTGGCATCGCCGTCACTGGCACCGTCACCGTTGGTGAGGCGCTTTCTGAAGTGCGGTCGTCATCTCATTGTAATCTGGAATCGTATTTTCAACGCGTACCAACAGGAAAGGAAAGCCTATGAAATTTCTTGCTGCATCTGCATTCGCCATCGGTTTCAGCCTTGCGGCGATGACCGGATCGCAGGCGATGCCGTTGGCCCCGCTGGATCAAGCCGCCTCGGCCGACACCATCCGCGTCGCGGGTGGCTGCGGACCGGGCTGGCATCGCGGGCCCTATGGCGGCTGCCGTCCGATGTACAATTGCCCTCCCGGCTGGCATTCCGGCCCGTTCGGCCGCCGTTGCTTCCGCAACTGGTAAGTGTCGCGCGGGCAGGGACCTCTTTTCGCGGGTCCCTGCCTTTCGCCCCTGGCGCGCGTAAAATTACTTCGCCAGAAATGCCAGCATCAGCTCGTTGAATTTGGCGGGCGCGTCGAGAAACACCAGATGTCCGGCATTTTGGATCGCCTCGGCGCGGGCATTGGGCATTTTGGCCGCGAGCGACCTGGCGAGGTCGGCGTTCCGGCCCATCTTTGGCCGCAACGCTTCCGGCGCGTTTGGCCTGCCCGGCGCGTTGCGGTCGTCGGCGCCCATGATGAACAGCGTCGGTTCGGTAATCAGCGGAATTTCGTGCACCACCGGCTCGCGGTAGATCATCTGCGCCGAGCTGACGAAGGCGCGCAGCCAGCGCGGATATTCCGCGGAGCCCTTGATATTGAAACGCGCGTCGATGAACGGGGTGATCTGGTCCGGCGGGATTTTGGGCGAATAATTGTTCTCGAGCTGCTTGCGGTAGCCTTCGGCCGTGAGCTTGTCCTCGTTCTCCAGGATCTTCTCCGTGGGGGTCGGCGGCACATACATCCGGTAATCCTCGAGGCCGATGGGGGCTGCGAGCAAGAGATGGTTGATGCGGTCCGGATAGGCGCGCGCGATTCTCACGCCGAGCATTCCGCCGAGCGAATGGGCGACGATATCGGCTTTGGCGATCTGCAGATGGTCGAGCAGCGCCATGGTGTTGCGCGCCAGCGTATCGAAGTGCAGCTCGGCTGTGGGCTTGGAGGATTTGCCGAAGCCGATCTGGTCAGGCACCACCACGCGATAACCGGCATCGTTGAGCGTCTTGATGACCGGCGCCCAGTAACTCGAGGGGAAATTGCGGCCGTGCAGCAGCAGCACCACGCGGCCATTCGGCTGCGCCGGCGCCACGTCCATATAGGCCATCCGCAATTGCTCGCCGTCGTTGACCAGCGGCAATAGGCCGACGGGATAGGGATAGGCAAAGCCTTCAAGGCCGATGCCATAGGGTTCGCGCTGTTCTGCCGCATGGGCGGACGAGAACGGCAGGGCGAAGAGGGTGGCGGCGAAGGTCAGGTGAAGGAAAGCACGGTTCATTGAAGGCTCCAGTGGAAAATTCTCGTCATGTCCGGCCATCGTAGTCTGCTTTACGCAGACTACGTAAACTTGTCTGCGATGCCGGGCATCCACGTCTTCCCGCCGCGTGGGAGATAAAGACGTGGATGGCCGGGTCAAGCCCGGCCATGACGACAAGTCAGTGATGTGTCGGCCGCGCAGCTATTTTCCATCCGCGAACAGCGCCGCATAACGGTGGAATCTTCGCTTCGCTCGCAATGACGGTCAGGCTCTGGCTCGATACAAACACCCGAGGTTCACATGACTGTGACTGTTTTCATCCGTTACCAGCTCGATCCGTTCAAGCGCGCGGTGTTCGAGGAATATGCGAGGCGCTGGCTCACCATCATTCCGAAATGCGGCGGCGATCTCGTCGGCTACTGGATGCCGCACGAGGGCACCAACAACATCGCGTCCGCGCTGATTTCCTTTGCAAGTCTCGCGGCTTATGAAACTTATCGCGCGCGGCTGCGCGCCGACAAAGAGGGCATGGACAATTTCAATTTCGCCGAAGAGAATAAACTCATCTTCGCCGAGGAACGAACATTTTTGCGCAAGGTGACGTTATAGGTCATCTGTGCGCATAGGAGATGCAAATGATCGCCGTGATCTTCGAAGTCTGGCCCAAGCCGGAGCACAAGCAGGAATACCTCGATCTTGCCGCTGAACTCAGGCCGATCCTCGAAACCATCGACGGCTTTATTTCCATCGAACGGTTCGAGAGCCTGACCGAGAAAGGCAAAATCCTGTCGCTGTCGTTTTTCCGGGATGAAGCTGCCGTCGCAGCGTGGCGCAATGTGCCCCAGCATCGCAAAAGCCAGGGCAAGGGGCGTGCGACGATCTTCGAAAACTACCGGCTGCGCATCGCCGGCGTGATCCGCGATTACGGCATGAATGATCGTGCGCAGGCACCGAAGGACAGCCGCGCCGTTCACACCGCGCACTAGCGCCGTGTGTGGATATATCGTCGCGCAACCAGATAATAGCAGAGAGGTAACATGTCGATCATGACAGCGGACAAGCGCGCCACATTCCGCAAGATGCACGAGGCGGGGTGCTTTGTGCTACCCAATCCCTTCGATGTCGGAAGCGCGAAGGCGCTGCAAAATCTCGGCTTCAAGGCGTTGGCCTCGACCAGCGCGGGCTTTGCGTGGACGATCGGAAAGGCCGACAATCATGTGACGCTCGACGATGTCTGCGCGCATCTCACCGCGCTGTGCGCCGCGGTCGATCTGCCGGTCAACGCCGATTTCGAAGGCGGCTTCGCCCACAAGCCGGAGAAAGTCGCCGTCAATGTCGGCCGTGCCGTCAAGACCGGCGTCGCCGGGTTGTCGATCGAGGATTCCACCGGCGATGCGACAGCGCCGCTTTACGAACGCGCGTTTGCGATCGAACGCATCAAGGCGGCGCGTTCGGCGATCGACGCCGACAAGAGCGGGGTTTTGCTGACCGGCCGCTGCGAGGGTTTTCTGGTCGGCGAGAGCGATCTGGACATGGTGATCGACCGATTGCGCGCCTATGCGGAGGCGGGCGCCGATTGCCTCTATGCTCCCGGTATCAAGACCAGGGAGCAGATATCCGCGGTCGTGAAGGCCGTAAGCCCCAAGCCGGTCAATCTGTTGATCGGGGCGTCCGGTCTGTCCGTCGCGGAAGCGGCCGATCTCGGCGTTCGTCGGATCAGCGTCGGCGGTTCGCTGGCGCGCACCGCATGGGCCGGTTTCATGCGCGCGGCGCGCGAGATGGCGGAGCAGGGGACGTTCACCGAGTTGGCCAAGGGCTATCCTGGCGGCGAACTGAACAAAATGTTCGGCTGACGCGATGACAGCACGCAGCATTGCGGACAATTGCCAGCCTGCCATGCCGGGGATGATCGGTTGCGAGTTTTACCTGCTCGCCGGCCCTTTCCGAATAGTTCGATCTGTTCAGAATGGAAGCCACGGGTTAGTTCGAAAAATTCTTCCATGAGGCCGCGTTTCCCGGCTCCGCGGAGCAGCGTGAACAGCGCTGCACCGCGTCCGGACACGATGCATCGCTTTTTACCGCCGCGCCTTTGCCACCTGCGCCGGCGTCACCGGAGGCGCGGCATTGCCCCAGGAATTGCGGATGTAATTCGTCACATCGGCAATCTGTTGATCCGACCATTGCTTGGCATAGGCCGGCATCGATCCCTTGTTGGGCGCGCGCGGCGTCGTGATCGTTTCAGCGCCGTCCAGGATGATCCGAAGCGCGCTTGCAGGGTCGGCGGACTGCAAATTCGCATTCCCGGGCAGTGGCGGATAGATGCGCGGGGCGCCGCGTCCGTCAGCCTCATGGCAGGAGACGCACGCCGCCCTGTACAATTTTTCGCCATCCGCCATTTGCGCCGGCGAAGGCTGCGCCACCACGGGTTCGGGCGCGCCGGGCGCAAGATCCTTCAGATAGACCGCGATCGCGCGAACATCGCCATCGCTCATTCGTGAGGTCGAATTGACCACGACTTCGGCCATCGGTCCGTCGGCGTGGCTCTTAGCGTTGCGGCCGCTCTGCAGATATTCAACGATGTCCTCGACGCTCCAGGATTTCAACCCGCCGCGGTTGGCGCCATCGAGCCGCGGCGCAAACCAGCCGTCCACCAGCCCGCCGCCATACTTCTGGCCGCGTTTCTCGGCCCCGAAGAAATTTTTGGGCGTGTGGCATGCGCCGCAATGTCCTGCTGCTTCGACCAGATAGCCGCCGCGATTCCATTCCGCGCTCTTGTTCTGATCAGGCTCGAAGATGCCCGGCCGGAAGAAGGCGACGTTCCAGGCGCGCATCAGCACGCGGTAGTTGAGCGGCCAGCGCAGTTGCGGCGGCGGGGGCGTGTTTCTGACCGGCGGGAGCGTCTCCAGATAGGCCCGGATCGCCAACACATCGGGCTTTATGAGTTTTGTGAAGTGGGGATAGGGGAACGCGGGGTAATAGCGTGAGCCGTCGCGGCCGACGCCCAAATGGAGGGCGCGATAAAACTCCTCATCGCTCCAGGCGCCGAGACCGGTATCACGATCCGGCGTCAGGTTTGCCGAATAAACGCCGCCGAACGGGGTGTCGATGCGCTTGCCGCCGGCGAAGGGTTTTGAGGGATCGGCGGTATGGCAGCTGCCGCAGTCGGCGGCGTCCGTAAGTAGCCTGCCGCGCGCGACCGTTTCCACCGAGGGCTCGGCCCGGGCCTGGCCAAGGTCGAACGCAGTGCACAAAACCAAGGTCGCGAGAATCGCCCGCGTTCCGCAATACCGTTGCCGCATCGAGCCGTCTCCCTTGGCGGCAGTATAGCGCGAAAAAGCGTCGGCGCGTGCATTACGTCGTTTCGCGACGGCACTTCGCCGCGACACAACCCGAAAACCGCAGGCGGCCGCGCCAGCACGAAATTGCGTTTTGCTGCCCCGGGTCTTCCCACCCCAGATTTGTGATGCGGGCTGTGCGAAAACCGACATAGACTGGTGTTGGCAATTGGCACGATTAGCTAAAAAGAGCCGGCGGAGCCAAGGTTTAAGATAAGGCTTAAGAGGGTGGAATGGGAATCAACCAAGGTCCGATCAGTCTCGATCAGAAGTACACCCAAGGGTCCGGACACGTCTTCCTGACCGGGATCCAGGCGCTGGTTCGCCTGCCGATGGCGCAAATTCGCCGCGATCGCGCCAGCGGTCTCAATACCGCGGGATTTGTGACGGGCTACCGGGGTTCGCCGCTTGGCGGTTATGACCAGCAACTCGTGGCGGCGCGAAAACACCTTGAGCAGTACAACATCAAATTCCAGCCCGGGGTCAATGAAGACCTCGCCGCCACCGCGATCTGGGGCTCGCAGCAACTCAATCTTTCACCCGGCGCCCGGCATGACGGCGTGGTCGGGATCTGGTACGGCAAGGGCCCGGGCGTCGATCGCTGTGGCGACGTATTCCGCCATGGCAATGCCGCGGGCTCGGCGAAAAACGGCGGCGTGCTATGCCTTGCCGGTGACGATCACGGCGCGAAATCCTCCACCGTGCCGCATCAGTCCGACCACGCCTTCATCTCCGCGCTGATGCCTTATCTCTATCCCTCCAGCATCCACGAAATGATCGAGATGGGGCTTTTGGGGATAGCGATGTCGCGTTATTCCGGCTGCTGGGTCGGCATGAAGGTGATCACCGAGACGGTGGAGACCACCGCCGAGATCGATCTCACCGACGAGATGAAGCCTTTTGTCATTCCTACCGATTTTGAAATGCCGCCGGGCGGCCTCAATCTGCGCTGGCCCGACGACCGCTACGACCAGGACCGCCGGCTGCAGGACTACAAGGGCTTTGCCGCGATCGCCTTTGCGCGCGCCAACAAGGTCAACCGCATCACCATGGATTCGCCGAACGCCCGCTTCGGCATCATGGCCTCGGGCAAAAGCTACGAAGACATCCGCCAGGCGCTGCGTGAACTCGGCGTCACGCCCGAAGTCGCCGCCAAGATCGGGCTCCGGCTCTACAAGATCGGCATGCCCTGGCCATTGGAGCCCGAAGGCGTGCGCGAATTCGCCGTTGGCCTCGAGGAAATCTTCATCATCGAGGAACGCCGCGAGATCGTCGAAAATCAGGTCAAGCAGGAACTGTTCAACTGGCGCGACGATGTCCGCCCGCGCATCGTCGGCAAGATGGACGAGCACGACAAGCGCTTTTTGCCGTTCGCCGAGGAATTGAGCGTCGCCTCGCTGGCAAGCTCCCTGACCGAGCGCCTGTTGCGGCTGAACCTCAATCCAGAGATCGCAAGCATGCTGCGCGCCAAGGCCGACTGGTTCAACGGCCGTCAGGCCACGCAGATGCAGGCGGTGGCGCCGATCACCCGCACGCCGTATTTCTGTTCGGGCTGTCCGCACAACACTTCGACCAAGGTGCCCGAGGGAAGCCGCGCCTTCGCCGGCATCGGCTGCCACTTCATGGCGCTGTGGATGAACCGGAACACCGAAACCTTCACCCATATGGGCGGGGAGGGCGTGCCGTGGGTGGGGGTCGCGCCGTTCACCAACGAAGAGCACGTCTTCGCCAACATCGGCGACGGCACTTATTTCCATTCCGGCAGCCTTGCGATCCGCCAGGCGATCGCATCCAAGGCCAACATCACCTACAAGATCCTCTACAACGATGCGACCGCCATGACCGGCGGCCAGCATGTCGACGGCGAACTCTCGCCGCAGCAGATTACCTTCCAGCTCCACTCGGAAGGCATCCGCGACATCTATCTGGTGTCGGAAAACCCCGACGCCTATCCGGCGTCCGACATTGCGCCGGGCACCAAGACCGCTCACCGCGACGAGCTCGACGCGGTCATGAAGACCCTGCGCCAGGTCAAGGGTGCCTCGGCCATCGTCTTCGTGCAGACCTGTGCCGCGGAAAAACGCCGCCGCCGCAAACGCGGCACGCTGGAAGACCCGCCGCGCCGCGTTCTCATCAACCCCGCGGTCTGCGAAGGCTGCGGCGATTGTTCGGTGCAATCGAACTGCATCTCAGTGGAGCCGATCGAGACCGAGCTGGGCCGCAAGCGCACCATCAATCAGTCGACCTGCAACAAGGACTATTCCTGCCTGAAGGGCTTTTGCCCGTCCTTCGTCACCGTCGACGGCGGCAAGCCGCGCCGCCGCGCGCCGGCCGATCTCGGCAATATCGGCGATCTCCCGGAGCCCGCCTCGCGGCCTTCGCTGGAGCGGCCCTATAACGTCGCCGTCGGCGGCGTCGGCGGCACCGGCGTTTTGACCATCGGCGCGCTGCTCGGCATGGCCGCCCATATCGAGGGCAAGGCCAGCATGATCCTGGATATGTCGGGACTGGCGCAAAAGGGCGGCGCGGTGCTGAGCCATGTCAGGCTGTCCGAACATACCGCCGACGTCACCTGTTCGCGCATCGTCACCGGCACCGCCGATCTCGTGATCGCCGCCGACGAAGTCGTGGCCGCCGCCAAGGAAACCATGACGCTTTGCGAGTCCAGCCGCACCGCCGGCGTCATCAACAGTCACGTCATCCCGACCGCCGATTTCATTCTCCATCGCGATTTCGATTTCCAGGCCCGCAAGGTCAATCATGTGCTGGAAACGGCCCTGCGCAAGGATTCATCGTTCCTCGATTTCACCAAGCCCGCGGAAACCCTGCTTGGCAATTCCATCGCCACCAACATGATGATGATGGGCTTTGCCTATCAGAAGGGATTGCTGCCGCTGTCGGCCGGCGCGATCGAGCAGGCGATCGAGGTCAATGGCGTCGCGATCAAGATGAACACGCAAGCGTTCCGGCTCGGTCGTCTGGCAGCAGTCGACCCGGCGCGGATCGCCGCGATGATGAAGGGGCAGGACGAGACGGTTGCGCCGAAAACGCTGGAGGCGATGTCGCTCGACGAGATCGTTTCCCACCGCGGCGCGTTGTTGACGAACTATCAGAACGAAAAGCTGGCCACGCGCTACCGCAACCTGGTGACGCGGGTGCGTGACGCCGCGCGCAATGGCAGCTTTGGCGACGCGCTGCCGCGCGCGGTCGCCATCAACTACGCCAAGCTGCTCGCCTACAAGGATGAGTACGAGGTGGCGCGGCTCTACACCGACGGCGGCTTTGAAAAGCAGCTTCGCGATCAGTTCGAGGGCGACTTCAAGATCAGCTTCAATCTAGCGCCACCGATACTCGGCGGCGGCAAGGACGCATTGGGGCGGCCGCGGAAGCGGGCGTTCGGCGCCTGGATGATGCCGGTGTTCCGGGTCTTAGCGAAAATGCGTAGCCTGCGGGGCACGGCATTCGACATCTTCGGCTACAGCGCCGACCGCAGGCTCGAGCGCGACCTGATCGCCGGTTACGAGAAGGACGTGGCCCACATATTGGCGGTGCTGTCGCCGCTGACGCTGGACACGGGAATCGAAATTCTCTCGCTGCCGGACCGCATCCGTGGCTACGGGCCGGTGAAGGAAAAGGCGGTGCGGGAGGCCAAGGCGCGTTACGCGCAACTCGCCGCCGATCTTGCGAACCCGCCATCCGCGCCACGCCAGATCGCGGCGGAGTAGGGCCTGCCCTGGCGTCGTCATATGCTCGACGCAAATGTCACCGCAGCCACAGAGATATCTTCACGAGACGCTTGTCAGACATCAGGGATTAAAGGGATAATTTGGCCGTTCGAGTTTGATTCCTCCTCGGGAACTTGGGACACTTGAACAAAGGCCCCCATAATGGGGGCCTTTACTTTTAGAGCGTTTTCGAGCGAAGCATGCCCTCGGACTTGATCCGGGGGTGGATACCGGTTCGCATAGCAATCAAGTTTACGCGGATTGCGTAGACTTATCTGCGGTAGAAAATGCGTCAAAACAAAAGATTAGAGCGTCGGTTCTGATTCAATCAGAACCGGTCTTGCTCTAGACGGCGTCCTTCGCGGCTTTAACCGGTCTTGCTCGCACGATTTTCCGTGCCGGTTTGGCCTTGAACATCATCTCCTCACCCGTGAATGGGTTGGTTCCTTTCCTCGCCTTGGTCGCTGGCTTTTTGACCACGACGAACTTGGCAAAGCCGGGGACGAGAAATACCCCGGCTTTCTTCAGTTCCTTGTGACCTACGTCGGTCAAGGTATCCATGACGTTCTTCACGTCGCGCTTCGAGAGCTCAGTAATGGTCGCGATTTTTTCGACTAACTGCGACTTGGACATTTGGGTGGCCATCGTGTCTCCTCTGATTCGTACCGAGGCATATTAAGCCTCCCAGCGAGGGTCTGGAGCTTTCTGCACAGGTTTATTGGTCGCCTTCCGACCATTCGATTCGGACGCCGCGATCGAAATTTCGCTTGCTGCCGGACCATATCGGCGGTTACGGGCCGGTGAAGGAGAAGGCGGCGCGGGACCCCAAGGCCGACAGCCTTGTGTTGCGAGGTTTGTGATGAGACTCTGTGGTTGCTATGTTTCGAAATGTGACAGATCCACAGTTTCATGTGCTTGAGCAGGAGCATGATCTTGAAAAAGAACCGCGGTTTTCGAGGTCCGCCGCAGCGCCAAGTTTCGAATCAAGTTTCGAACGTAGTCGTTCAACAAAGACTTCAGCAAGCAATAGCCCTGCTTCAGCAGCAAGCATTAGCCCTGCTTCAGCAGGGAAGGTTATCCGATGCGAAATCGATATTAGAAGATATTTTGAAACAGAGACCAAATCATTTTGATGCTCTTCATTTGCTAGGGGTAATCGCTTGTCACACGAAAGATCCACATCAGGGAGAAGAGCTGTTTAGTAAGGCGATCAAAGTTGATCCCAATGTTGCCGACGTTCACAACAATCGGGGCGCTGCCCTCAAAGAACTGAAGCGCCTTGATGAAGCGGTTGCCAGCTACGACAAAGCGATCACGCTGAGACCTGACTATACTGAATCTTACTACAATCGGGGCAATGCCCTCTCGGACCTGAAGCGTCTTGATGAAGCGGTTGCCAGCTACGACAAGGCGATCGCGCTGAAACCCGTTCATGTTGGGGCTTATTGCAATCGAGGTACCGCCCTCAAGGAGCTCAAACGACTTGATGAAGCGCTGGCCAGCTACGAGAAGGCCATCTCGTTGAACCCTAATTATGCCGATGCTTACAACAATCACGGCATCACCCTCAACGAGCTCAAGCGGTTCGATGAAGCGCTGGCCAGCTACGACAAGGCTATTTCGCTGAACCCTGACTATGCCGATGCTCGCAACAATCGCGGCGCTGCGCTCAGAGAGCTCAAGCGACTTGACGAAGCGGTTACCTGTTTCGACAAGGCTATCTCGCTGAACCCCGACTATGCCGAGGCTTACAATAATCGCGGAAATGCCCTCAACGAGCTCAACCGGCTTGATGAAGCGCTGGCCAGCTACGACAAGGCTATCGCGCTGAACCCCAATTATGCCGATGCTTACAACAACCGGGGCGTTACGCTCAAGGAGCTCAAGCGTCTTGACCAAGCGGTCGCCAGCTACGACGAAGCGATCGCGCTGAACCCTGACCTTGCTGCGGCTTACAACAATCGGGGCTATGCCCTCAAAGAGCTCAAGCGCCTTGATGAAGCGCTTGCAAGCTTCGACAAGGCGTTATCACTCGATCCCGATTCGGCCGGCCTGGAAGGCATGCGTCTACATACAAAGATGCATATTTGTGACTGGACTGGTTTCGATGGGGAGTGTGCCCATTTAACTTCAGCTGTAAGAAATAGGAAGGCAAACACCCAGCCATGGGTTTTCATAGGGATATCGTCATCCCCTGATGACCAGCTCCAATGCGCCAAGTCATGGGTCGCCGAAAAATTCCCTCCATCTCAAAAAACGATTTGGCAAGGTGAGAGATACCGGCACGATAGAATCCGTATTGCTTATATGTCCGCCGACTTCCACCAACATGCAACGTCATATCTCATGGCGGGCATGTTTGAATGTCACGACAAATCCAGGTTTGAAGTAGCGGCCATATCGATTGGACCTCAAGACAGTTCCGAAATGCGGCAGCGCCTGAAGCACTCTTTTGAGGCCTTTATCGATGCTGCGACCTTAAGCGATGATGAAATTGCTTCGCAAATAAAGCAAAGAGAAATCGACTTATTGATTGATCTAAAGGGCTTCACGCAAGACGCCCGAACTGGCGTTTTTGCCCGCCGTCCCGCGCCTATTCAGGTGAACTATCTCGGCTATCCGGGAACGATGGGTGCAAATTATATCGATTATATCATTGCTGATCGGACGGCGATCCCGGGTGAGGATCGCAAGTTCTATTCGGAAAAGATCGCTGTCTTACCCAATACTTATCAGGCGAATGATCGCAACCGCGTCATTTCCGATAAGGCCTTTAGTCGTTCTGATTTTGGATTGCCATCACAAGGAGTCGTGTTCTGTTGTTTCAACAATAATTACAAAATTCTACCGCGCATGTTCGACTGCTGGATACGAATACTCAAACAAGTTGATGGCAGCGTGTTGTGGTTGTTGGATGACAACGCATCGGCGGCTCGCAACTTGAGAGCGGAGGCTGTCGCGAGAGGCGTAAGCTCTGATCGCCTGGTGTTTGCCGGGCGTATGCCGCTGCCCGAACACCTTGCCCGTCATAAATTGGCAGACTTATTTTTGGATACCCTCCCATGCAACGCACACACGACCGCGAGCGATGCGTTATGGGCCGGTTTACCGGTATTGACCTGTCTTGGCGAGACGTTTGCGGGCAGAGTTGCCGCCAGCCTGTTGAATGCGATTGGTTTGCGCGAACTTATAACGACGCCAGAAGCCTATGAGCAGATCGCAATCGATCTTGCCAGGTATCCGGAAAAATTGGCGGTTATCAAACGGAAGCTGGCGGCAAATCGCCTTACAACGCCATTATTCGATACGACGCTTTTCACTGGGCATATCGAGGCGGCTTACACCGCAATGTACGCGCGCCATCAGGCCGGTTTGGCGCCAGATCATATTGTCATCGCGGCCTGACCGCGATCGGCGCCGTGGTGAATACCGCCGCCCGCGCACAATCGGCTGCGCGTGCGGGACAGATACTGGTCACGAAAACCGTTCGCGATCGGTCTGGGAAGGAGATCGTCCATGACGACGGAAGCACGTAGGATTTGAAGGGGCTCGGAGCACCAATCGAACTTTACGATGCCGGGGCATGGGGCATAGGATTCGATAATCGCAAAACAATGCCGCGCCGTTGACCTATTCGGTACTTCGGGATCGATGGAACCGACGCTGGTGGTGGGTGACGACTTCCTGCTGACGAAATTCTCCTGCGGCTATAGCCGCTATGCGTTGCCGCTTGGTGAATCGCATGTCGGCGATCTTATCCCGCGACGATTTCTGATTTTGTCATGCAACTTCAAAATCTATGTCATCGTCGCGGGATAAGAATGAGCCTGTTGCCTGACTTCATAGTCCAACAGGAGAGAGCCTATGCAAAAACAAAAAATAGCGCTTGCGCGCAGATTTGGCCTGCTCGGAGTTTCCCTGGCGGCCCTGGCGTTGTCGCAAGGTGTTCGCGCGGAGGACGGATCGCAAAACGGGGCCGATCGCATCAAGACCGCGTCGCCGATCAAACATGTCATCATTATCATCGGCGAAAATCGCAGCTTTGACCACCTGTTCGCAACCTACATGCCGAAGTCGCGCGATGAACGGGTGTTGAACCTGCTGTCCGAACACATCGTCAAGGCCGACGGCACGCCTGACGAAAATTTCGACAGGGCGCATCAGTTTCAGGTCACCTCGGCGCCGAATGGCGGAAAGTACTTCATAAGCGCGGGATCGGCCAACAAATCATTGTATTCGACGCTGCCCGCGCCTGACCTCGGCGGCGTAAAAAACTCGCCAGCTGCCGGGATTCTCGGCCTGCCGGGCGGCGATCCAGGACTACCGGCTGCCGACCAGTTCCTGTTCGGAACCGGCGGCACGGGTCTGCCAAACAGCGTAGGCCCGGATATTCGCATCACCAACGTCAACACCCTGCCGCCCGGGCCATTCCAGCTGACCGGCCCGACCATGCCCTATGACGCCTATACCGCCGACACCATCCACCAGTTCTTCCAGATGTACCAGCAGGTGGATTGCGCGATCGACAAGGAGCACGTCACGCGGCGCAATCCGACCGGCTGCCTGCACGATCTGCAATCGTTCGTCACCACGACCTACTCGACCGCTCCCGGCGGCACACCGCACGATACCGGGCAGACGATGGCGTTCTTCAATATGCAACAGGGCGATATACCTTTTCTGAAATCGCTCGCCGACGAATACACGATGAGCGATAACTATCACCAGCCGGTGTTGGGTGGAACGGGCCCTGATAGCGTCGCGCTCGGATTCGCCGACCAGGTGTTCTTCGGCGACGGCCATGGCAATGCGACGACGCCACCGGCCAGCAGCATCTACAATCCGGATCCGCTGCCCAATACGCTAAACCAGTACACCTCGCGGAAGCAGTGGTTCAACTGCTCCGATCCGACCCAGCCGGGGATCAAGCCGATCCTCGATTACCTCGGCAAGCTGCCCTACACGGTCCAGACGAAGTGCGATCCGGGCCACTATTACAACGCGGTGAATATCAAGCCGGCCTGGACGCCGCAGGGCACACCCAGCCCGGCGGGCGCCATTCCGCCGGTCACCATGGCCAGCATCGGCGATCTTTTGAGCGCGAAGAACATCCCGTGGAAGTATTATGGCGGCAGCTACAATGTTTCCGGAACGGGTACTCCGCTCGACGGAATCTACTGCAACATCTGCAACCCGTTCGAGTATCAGTTGAACTATCCTGCGATGCGCGCCGACCATATGCGTGACGTCACCGATCTGTTCAATGATCTCAAGAACGGCACGCTGCCGGCAGTGTCGTACGCCAAACCCGACGGCGCCATGGACGGCCATCCGGCATCGTCGAAATTCGATCTGTTCGAAGCCTTTGCCAGGAACATCATCGCGCTTGCCCAAGGCAACAAGGAGCAGTGGGAAAGCACGGCGATCTTCGTCACGGTGGACGAGGGTGGCGGATTTTATGACTCCGGCTTCATCCAGCCGGTCGATTTCTTCGGTACCGGGCCGCGCATTCCGATGATTGCGGTTTCGCCGTTCTCGCGGGGTGGACACATCACCCACGTTTATGGCGAACATTCGTCCTTCGTGAAATTCGTCGAGCGGAATTGGTATCTCGGCAAGCTCAGCGCGCGCAGCCGCGATAATCTGCCCAATCCGCGCGCCGACGACGACAATGCCTATGTTCCCGTCAACATGCCGGCAATCGGAGACCTCTTCGATATGTTCGACTTCGACAAGGATCACGATCGGGACGACGGCCGGAATTTCAGGTAGTCGGTTTCGGAGAATAAGCCAGACGAGATTGGGGCCGGCTGTTGCCGGCCCCAAATTTATTGAGGGCACCGCCGGAACCCCTCAAGAGTCCATTTCACACGGCCTGCGGTCGCCCCGGTGACGGACGCGGCGGGGCCGACTGATTTGCCCGACGGGCAAATTTTCGATTTCGGTGTCCAGTCCTCCTTGCAAAAATATTTCGCTTCGCGATTTGGTAGAAACAGCTTTATTGATTCTCGCTGTCCCGTCCTCACAAGAGGGGCGTATCGCGATCGTCACGGACGTTGGGTACGGGATGCGGTGGACGCGATAGCGGCGCGCTGACGAGCGGCGCTGGCGCGGACGGCGAAGTCGTGTGGTCCTGACGCCCCGACGCTGGCGTCAAGTTCTTGAGAAGCAAGCTTCTCAGGGATGACGGTGGCAAACAAGCCCGGTCACCGGGGAGAGCGCGAAGGAAACCGTTAAAACCATTGCGCGGGGAATGCCGGGTGTTTCCGGTGTGACCGTGGTGACTAACGCGCGTGCTTTCTACACACCACGCGCGGCTGCGGACGCACCAAGCGCCCGGCATTCCCTGCGCCCTCTTATTCTCGAGGGTGGTTTGCACAACAACTCGGGCGCACTCCGCGCCGCGAGAATGCGGACTCTCGCCTCCATCCACCGTCATGCCCCGCGCAGGTGGGGGCATCCATTACGCGGCGGCTTCTCGGCTAAGCGCAGGCGTCTCTGGAATACTGGTTCGCCCGGTCAAGCCTGGTCAAGCCGGGCGATGACCGCGAAGAGAGACTTGATGCACCTACCCAAGCGCACGGTACCGTCTCGCGGGGCGGAATATTTCACCGCTTGCCAAGGCGGCCCTGACAGGCCAAGAAATCTGCGGGAAATAAGAAACGCCGGCGGAGAATGATTTGAGCATCAAGGGCAAGGCCTATATTGCCGGGATCTTTGAGCATCCAACCCGGCACGCCCCGGATAAATCCACCGCCCAGCTTCACGCCGAAGTCGCCAAGGGTGCGCTGGAAGACGCGGGCCTGACCAAGGCCGATATCGACGGCTATTTCTGCGCCGGCGACGCCCCGGGCGGGGTGATGGCGATGGCCGATTATCTGGGCCTCAAGGTCCGTCATTTCGATTCCACCGATACCGGCGGCTGCTCCTATCTGGTCCATCTCGGCCATGCCGCCGAGGCCATCGCCGCCGGTAAATGTTCGATTGCACTGATCACGCTGGCGGGCAAGCCACGCACCGGCGCGATGCCGCCGCGGGCGAGCGGCGCCGAGGTCGATTTCGAGGCCGCTTACGGGGCCACCACGCACAACGTTTACGGCATGTGCGCCATGCGCCACATGCATGAGTTCGGCACCACCAGCGAGCAACTGGCCTGGATCAAGGTCGCGGCCTCCCATCACGCCCAATACAATCCGTACGCGATGTTGCGCGATGTCGTCACCGTCGAGGACGTGCTCAACTCGCCGATGATTTCCGATCCGCTGCACCGGATGGATTGCTGCGTCGTCACCGACGGCGGCGGTGCGTTGATCGTGACGACGGAGGCGATCGCGCGCAGCCTGAAGAAGCCGCTGGTGAGGATGATCGGGCACGGAGAAGCGCTGAAGGGGCCGCGCGGCGGCAAGGATCTCAACCTGACCTATTCCGCGGGTGTCTGGTCGGGCCCACGCGCGTTCGAGGAAGCTGGCGTGACGCCTGGGGATATCAAATATGCCTCGATCTACGACAGCTTCACCATCACGGTCTTGATGCAGCTCGAAGACCTCGGCTTTTGCAGGAAAGGCGAGGGCGGCAAGTTCGTCGCCGACGGCAATCTGATTTCCGGCGTCGGCAAGCTGCCGTTCAACACCGACGGCGGTGGGCTGTGCAGCAATCACCCCGTCAATCGCGGCGGCATGACAAAGATTATCGAAGCGGTGCGGCAATTGCGCGGGCAGGCCCATCCCAAGGTGCAGGTGCCGAATTGCGATCTCGCCATCGCCCATGGCACCGGCGGACTTTTGGGCGTTCGTCACGCCGCCTCAACCTGCATTCTGGAGCGAGTGTGATGGACAGCGCCGTGAAATACCCGACGCCGCAAGGCAACCCTGAGACGACGCAATTCTGGGAGCAGACCGTCGAGGGCAAGCTCCTGATCAAGCGCTGCACCGCCTGCGGGGAAGCGCATTATTTTCCGCGCTCGCTGTGCCCGTTCTGCTTCTCCGACAAGACGGTGTGGGAAGAGAGTTCGGGCGAGGGCGAGATCTATACCTTCAGCCTGATGCGCAAGTCCGCGAGCGGGCCTTACGCGATCGGTTATGTCACGCTGAAGGAAGGCCCGTCGCTGCTGACCAATTTCGTCGACTGCGACATGAGCCGCTTAAGGATCGGCCAGAAGGTCAAGGTGGTGTTCAAGACAACCGTCGGCGCACCGCTGCCGTTCTTTACGCCGGTGTAATTCGTTTTTCTTCCCTTCTCCCCTTGTGGGAGAAGGTGGCAGCCGAAGGCTGCCGGATGAGGGGTTTCTTTCGGCGGGGAAAGATCAATCCATGGCGCCAACCCCTCACCCTGCAGAGTTTGTTGTTGGCGTCGGTGTAGCCCTCTCCCGATCGAAGTCGGATATATCCGACTTCGACAAATATGATTGCCCAACTCGGGTAGACCCGAGTTAGGTGGGAGAGGGCGCCACAACGGGCGCCGGCGAAGAAGAGAAATTCGGGGAGAAAATACGGCAATGCCGATCAAGTACGATGAGCTGATGGCGCTGAAGAATCTCGGCCAGAAATATGCCTATAGCGATCGCGAGGTAATGCTTTACGCCTATGGTATCGGCATGGGCGCGGACCCCATGGACGAGAAGGAGCTGGCCTTTGTCAACGAAGCCACGGCCACGCCGCGCGCTTTGAAGGTTGTCCCGACGTTTGCGTCCGTCGCGGCTTGGGGAGCCGGCCCCGGCGAGATGAATCTCAACCGCGTGATGGTGGTCGACGGCGAGCGCGACATCACCTTCCACCGGCCGCTGGCGGTGGCTGCGAATCTCGTCGTCGATTCACGCGTGCTCGCGGTGTTCGACAAGGGCAAGGACAAGGGCGCGGTGATCCGGCACCAGACCGTGCTCAAAAACGAGAAGGGCGAAGAGCTTGCGACGCTGGTTGCTTCGCGCTTTGCGCGCGGCGACGGCGGTTTCGGCGGACCCTCCGAAGGCCAGCCCGAGCCGCACCAGGTGCCGACCCGCAGCCCCGACAAATCCATCGATATCCCGACGCGCCCGGATCAGGCATTGATTTATCGGCTCTGCGGCGACCGCAACCCGCTGCACTCCGATCCCGAATTCGCCAGCCGCGCCGGCTTCCCGCGGCCGATCCTTCACGGCATGTGCACCTTTGGCATCACCTGCCGCGGCATCCTGCAGACCTATGCCGACTACGACGCGGGCGCCTTCAAACAGCACGCCGCGCGGTTCTCTTCGCCGGTCTATCCCGGCGAGACCGTGACCTTGGATTTGTGGAAGGACGGCAACGTGATTTCGTTCGAGGCCAGGGTGAAGGCGCGCAACGTCGCCGTCATCAAGAGCGGCAAGGCGGTGCTGGGGTGAGCGGCGAGCGCGGTGTGCTCCCTCGCCCCGCTTGCGGGGAGAGGGTCGGGGTGAGGGGGAGTCTCCGCATCGGGACTCGCGGAAAGTCCTCCTCACCCGAAATCCAAGCAACGCTTGAATTTCGACCTCTCCCCGCAAGCGGGGCGAGGTGAGGGAGAGCGATCGAAGGAGACGGCACCATGGGATTACTCGACGGCAAGGTGGCGCTGATCACCGGCGCGGGCGGCGGGCTCGGCGAAGCCTACGCCAGGCTGTTCGCGCGCGAGGGCGCGGCGGTCGTGGTCAACGACCTCGGCGGACCCCGTGACGGCAGCGGCGCCGACGTCTCGATGGCGCAAAAGGTGGTCGATGCGATTCTGGCGGAGGGTGGCCGCGCGGTAGCCAACGGCGCCGACATTTCGACCATGGCGGGCGGCCAGTCGGTGTTCGACGACGCCATCAAGCATTTCGGCCGCGCCGACATTCTCGTCAACAATGCGGGCATCCTGCTCGACCAGACCTTTGCCAAGGCAACCGAAGCCGCCTGGGACAAGGTGTTGAAGGTGCACCTGAAGGGCACGTTCTGCTGCACGCAACCCGTGTTCAGGTGGATGCGCGAGAATGGCGGCGGCGTCATCGTCAACACCTCCTCGACATCGGGCCTGATCGGCAATTTCGGCCAGTCCAATTACGGCGCCGCCAAGGGCGGGATTTGGGGCCTTTCGAATGTGCTGGCGATCGAAGGCCGCAAATACAACATCCGGATCTGGACGCTGGCGCCGGGCGCACTCACCCGCATGACCGCCGACCTGCCGCGCTATATCGAAAATCCCGGCATGGCGCTTGGACCGGACGGCATCGCGCCGGCCGTGCTATACATGGTCAGCGAATTGTCCGGCGACCAGACCGGCAAGGTGCTCGGCGTTTCCGGCCCGCGCGGCGTGCGCGAGATGCGGATGATGGAAAAGCCGGGCTGGAAACCGCCGCATACGGGATGGAAGGCCCAGGATGTGGTTGAACATGCCAAGGAGATTTTCTTCTCCGAGGAAGAGATCAAGATGGGCGCGCGAAGATTTTAAGCTTAATTATCACACCACGTCATTCCGGGGCGATGCGCAGCATCGAACCCGGAATCTCGAGGTTCCCCGATGCGCAATTGCGCATCTGAGGTCTGGTCCTTCGGACCATCCCGGAACGACGTAGCAAACAACAGAGGCATAAATGACAAAACTCACCCACAAGGCCGCTGGCACTTTCGCGATTGCGCCGACGCCGTTCCATGATGACGGCCGGATCGATGACAAGTCGATCGACCGCCTGACCGACTTCTACGCCGAGGTCGGCTGCGAGGGCGTCACGGTGCTCGGCATTATGGGCGAGGCGCCGAAGCTCGATGGCTCGGAAGCCGCGGAAGTGGCCAAGCGCTTTGTGAAGCGCGCCAGGAACATGCAGATCATCGTCGGCGTCTCCGCGCCGGGCTTTGCCGCCATGCGCTCGCTGGCGCGCGCCTCCATGGATGCGGGTGCAGCGGGGGTGATGATCGCGCCGCTACCAAGTCTGCGCACCGACGACCAGATCATCGGCTATTTCAAACAGGCGGTTGAGGCAATCGGGAGTGATATTCCCTGGGTGTTGCAGGACTATCCGCTGACCTTGTCGGTGGTGTTCACGCCGGCGGTGATCCGCAAGATCGTGATGGACAATCCGTCCTGCGTGATGCTCAAGCACGAGGACTGGCCGGGACTTGAGAAGATTTCGGCGCTTCGCAGCTTCCAGAAGGACGGCTCGCTGCGGCCGCTGTCGATCCTGACCGGCAATGGCGGGCTGTTTCTCGACTTCGAAATGGAGCGCGGCGCCGACGGCGCGATGACCGGCTACGCCTTCCCGGAATTGCTGATCGACGTCGTGCGATTGTCAAAAGAAGGCCGTCGCGATGCCGCGCACGATTTGTTCGATGCCCATCTGCCGCTGATCCGCTACGAGCAGCAGCCGGGCGCGGGACTGGCGGTGCGAAAATACGTGCTGCAGAAGCGCGGCGTGATTGCCTCGAGCGCGCAGCGCAAGCCGGGATCGAGCATCACCGCGACCGCAAAGGCCGAAGTGGATTACCTGCTGTCACGCGTCGCACGGGTCGACAAGCGCGCGAATTTGCAACCGCAATCCAGCGCCGCAGGCTGATCGCATGCCCGCGGAAGTCGTCGTCCCGCGTCCGGCGTCTACGATCTTGCTGCTGCGCGATAGCGCAAAACGGGAGATCGAAGTCTTCATGATGGTGCGCCATTATGAGATCGATTTTAACTCCGGGGCGCTGGTATTTCCCGGCGGCAGTGTCGACCAGGGCGATCAGGAGATCATTGCCCGGCCCGAGCTTTATTCCGGAGGCGGGGGGCTTGATGCTGGCGCTTTAAGTTTCCGGATCGCGGCGATCCGCGAAACCTTCGAGGAAAGCGGCATTCTGCTCGCGCGCCCCCTTGGTTCGAAATCCCTTGTCGATGCCAAGCGGGCCGCCGCGATCGAAGCTTCCAGTCGCGCCGCTTTGTCCGAGGGCGAGACCACCTTCGTGAAGGTGCTCACCGACAACGGAATGCTGCTGGCGCTCGACGAACTGGTGCCCTATGCGCACTGGATCACGCCGGAGGGCATGCCGAAGCGGTTCGATACCTGGTTTTTTCTTGCCGCAGCCCCGCCGGAACAGGTCGGCGCGCATGACGGCAAGGAATCCACCGATTCGATCTGGCTGTCGCCGCGCGAGGCGCTGGCGGGCGGCGAGAGCGGCCGGTTCAAACTGCCATTTCCGACCACGCGCAACCTGATCAGGCTCGGCAAGCAGCCGAATGTGAAGGCGGCGCTCGACGACATCAGGGGCAAGCCGATCGTCACCGTGATGCCTGTCGTGACCAGGCTGAACGGCGGCCGGCAGCTTCGCATCCCGGCGGAGGCCGGCTATGACGGCGAACTATTTGAAGTCGGCGGGGTGTGAGCCGCCTCTAAGTAATGACGCCAGTACCACTCTTGCCCGCCGCGGCAATTACCGGCATCCTGCCCGCCAAGCGCGCTTTCAAAGCGTCGCAAGAGCGATCAGGGCAGGGCACGCACCGTGAAGATTCGACGCTTTGGCGTGATCATGGCGGCGTGGCTGCTCGCTCTCACTCTCGCGGGTGCAGGTCGGGCGCAGGACAGCTTCCCCAACCGGCCGGTGCGCGTCGTCATTCCCTATTCGGCCGGAAGCGTCGCCGACGTGTTCGGGCGCATCGTCACCCAGAACATGGCGGCGCAATGGAACGGGTCGATCATTCTGGAATCCAAGTCCGGCGCCAACGGTTCGATTGCAGCGGAGGATGTCGCGCGCGCAGCGCCCGACGGATATACGTGGCTGTTGGTGACGACATTCTTCACCACCAGCCCCTCGCTCAACATCACCTTGCGCTGGGATCCGGTGCGCGATTTCATCCCCATCGGGCAGATATGCCAGGCTCCCAATTTCTTCATCGTGCCCACGTCGTTGCCGGTGAAGAATGTGGCCGAGTATGTGGCTCTCGCCAGGGCAAAGCCCGGCGCGTTGAACTACAGCCATCCGGGCAAGGGGTCGACGGGGCATCTCGGCTTCGAGCTGTTCAAGCGGCTTGCCGGGATCGACGTCACCCCCATCGGCTATCGCGGCTATCCGCAAATGGTGGCGGATATCTCAAGCGGCCTGATCACCTCGACGTTCCTTTCCGCCAACCAGGCGCTGGCGCAGGTGCAGACCGGCGCCATCCGAATCATCGCCACGATCAACGACGGCCGCTCGAAATACTTTCCCGATGTGCCGACCATGGCGGAGCAGGGCTTTGCCGACGCGCAGGTGACGCCGTGGTTCGGCATCGTGGTACCGGCTGGTACGCCGCAGCCGATTGTCGATCGCATCGGCAAGGCGCTCGAAGCCGCGCTTGCCACACCGGAGGTCCGCGAGAAGCTCGACCTTGCCGGCTGCCTGGTGAAAAGCGCGCCCCTTGCGCAGTTCGGCGACATTATCACGTCCGACATCGCGCTTTGGGCGAAGGTCATCAGGGACGCTGGGATCCCACCGGATTGAGCTTCCCCCGGCCTGCCGTCAGCCATGCATGGAGGCAATGGTCCGCCGCCACGGTTGGCGCATGGCCAAGTTCCCAAGGGGGCGGATTCCGTCGTATAAAAGGGGACTGCCCTGAGCCGGTCCCGATGCCTATGGCCTTTGCCGCAATTGTCCAACGGATACGGTCGTTCTCGCTTTCGATCGGCCAGCTGACCTTTGGCAGCTTCCTGCTCCTGTTGGCGATGATCGTGATGACAAGCGTCGCCAGCGTCGTTTCTATCCGCTACATCGACACGACCTTTGCCGAGTTGCAGCACCTTCAGAGCCTTGGCGATGTGGTCGACGAAATCGACCGCCGCACCAACGAACTTCGGCTGGCGGCCCACGATTTCGTCACCGACCCGGCAGCCACTTCCAACCAGTTCTGGGAGGCGGCTTCGTCATTGAGCGCGCTGTTGAAGAATACGCGGCTGCAGCTTGCCCCCGAGCAACAGGAGATGATCGACGGCGTTACCCAGCGGCTCGCCAACTACCGCAATGGCATGGAGCGCGTCACGGCGTTGATCGCGCGCCGCGCGGAACTGGTGGCGGCATTGCCGCCGATCCGCGCGCGGTTCGAGCAGGCTATCGCCGAAATCCCTGACCGGGCCACCGCGAGAAGCCTGTTCCGGGCGCAAAACCAGATTGCCGCGGCCTTGCTGGCGCGCGATCCCGGATCCGCCGAGCAATCCGCGCAGGTCATGCGGGCGCTTCCGATCGACGATCCCGCCCTTCGCGCCGCGACCGATGCCTACGCCGATGCGATCATTTCGATATCGGGGACCGAAGGCCAGATTGCCCAGCTCGACAGGGAAGTGCTGGGCACCGAAGGGCAAATGATCAGTCGCGTGACTGACTTGCTGCGCGACCTCGGTGACCGGAGAGGGCGCGTGCTGGCCAGCGATTTCGCCAGAACATTGGCCCACGACAAATGGCAAAGCATCCTCCTCGGCCTCGCCGGCGTGCTGATCGGGCTTGCCGCTGCGCTGTTCGTGGTGCGCAGGACCGTCCGGCCGCTCAAGGCGATCGCCGGAGCCATCCGCGCGCTCGCGGGCGGTGAGAAAAACGCATCGATCCCTGCAACCGGCGTCAAGAACGAGATCGGCGACATCGCACGCGCCGCCGAGGTGTTCCGCCGCTCGCTTGTCGACGCCGACACGGCGCGCGAGGCGGCAATCCGCGCTTTGGCCGAACAGCGCTTGGCCGAGGAAAGCTATCGCAAGCTGTTCGAAGGCTCCGTCGACGGAATTTACGTGACGACGCCGGCCGGCGCGCTCCTCAACGCCAATCCGACGCTGGCGCGGATGATGGGATACGACTCGCCGGAGGAGCTCATTCGTGGCATCGGCGATATCACCCGCAGCATTTACGTGCATCCCGCGGCGCGCGCCGAATATCGGCGCCTGATGCAGCGCGAGGGCATGGTGCGCGAATTCGAATATCAGGTGCATCAGCGCGGCGGGGCGATCCTCTGGCTCTCCGACAGCGCCACGGCCGTGCGCGACGAGAACGGGGAGATCATCCGCTACGAGGGGACTGTGCGCGACATTACGGACCAGAAGCGCGCCGAAGAGGCGATCGCCGAGGGCCGGCGACTGCTGCAACTCGTGATCGACACCGTACCCGCCGTTATCAACGTCAAGGACAAGCAGCTCCACTATGTCCTGATGAATCGCTACATGGCCGGCATTTTCGGAATCGAGCCCACCGATGCGATCGGCCGTACCACGACCGATCTGATGTCGCGCTACGGCGCGCGGAAGACCGACGAAAACGACAGGCGGGTGCTGGCGGGGGGCAAGGAGCTCGGGTTCTATGAGGAAGAGTATCTCGATTCCTCCGGCAATCTGCGGCATTGGCTGGTGAACAAGCTTCCGCTGCTCGACGCCGGCGGCGAGGTCGAGAGCATTGTCACCGTTGCGCTCGACATCGGCGAGCGCAAGCGCGGCGAACAGGAGATGCGCAAAGCGAAGGATGCCGCTGAAGCGGCATTGCGCAATTTGCGGGAAACGCAGAACTCGCTGATCGAGGCGGAAAAGCTCGCTGCCCTCGGGCGCCTGGTGGCGGGTGTTGCCCACGAAGTCAATAATCCCGTCGGCATCAGTCTGACGGTTGCGTCGTCGCTGGAGCGCAAGACCGCGTTGTTCGCCAGCGAAGTGGCGCGCGGCGATCTCAGGCGATCAAGCCTCAATGAATTCCTTGAAAGCTGCCGTGACGCATCATCGCAGCTGGTGGCCAATCTCAATCGCGCGGCCGAATTGATCACGTCGTTCAAGCAGGTCGCCGCCGATCGCAATTACTCGGATCAGCGGACCTTCGATCTCGGTGATCTGACCGAGCAGGTGGTCATGAGCCTGCGGCCCGGCTTGCGAAAGCACCATTTGACGCTGACCGTCGACTGCCAGCCGAACCTCACCATGAACTCCTATCCAGGGCCCTATGGACAGGTGCTCACCAATCTGTTCCTCAACGCGGTGGCGCACGCGTTTCCGGACGGCAGGCCGGGCACGGTCGATATCACGGTGCGGGAGTACGGCAAGGACAATGTCGAAATCATTTTTTCCGACAATGGTTGCGGCATGAGTCTCGATGTCCGGCGCCGGGCATTCGATCCGTTCTTCACGACGCGCCGCGACCAGGGTGGCACCGGGCTCGGTCTGCACATCGTCTACAGTATCGTGACCAACCGCCTGGGCGGCCGGCTCGAGCTTGATTCCGAACCGGGCCGGGGGACGCGAATTCAGATCATCCTGCCGCGCGTTGCGCCGCTGGAGCAGGCCGCGGAGTAGGATCCCCTTCGCTTGACAACGTCCTAGTCCGTCTCGGCGAGCTTGCGCAAGGTCGCCTTGAAAATCTGGCTGGCCTTGCCGACAAGCGCCGTGCCGTTCATCTCGGCGGCGGTATCGGTGAACGTGCCGGAGACGCCGATGCCGACCGGACTGGGCCCGCCGAACAGCGGATTGGCGTCGGGACTGGAAGTGTGGCGCCGGACCAGAACCTCGCCCTTGAAGGTGTTTCCCTTCACCGAATAGCTGCCGGTATAAAAGAGATAGGCATCGCCGCCGAGGATCTTGCCGTCCCGGAACATGACCACGCCGCTGCCCTTGCCGGAGCGCCCGTCCTGCAGGCTGACATGGATCGAATACAGACCATTCTTCATGATGTGGCCGATCGGGACGCCCGTCACCCGCGGAGCCGGTCACTTCTTATGCCAAAGTGAGGCATGCAGCGTCAACGCGGCAGGTTGACCATCGCTATCGGACCAACGGTTTCGCCGGGCCCGGCTTCGCCCCTCTCGCAGGCGCGAACTTTAGGCGTATTTCTTGTCGCGCTCGAGGAGCTCGATCGAGATGCCCTGTGGCCCGCGAAGGAAGCAGATGCGTACGCCCGGCCGGATAGTGATCGGCTCCTTCGTGAACTCGACGCCCTTGGCCTTGATCTCGGCGGCCACCGCGTCGATGTCCTTTACCGTGAGCCCGATATGGTCAAGCCCCTGATAGGGGGTCACCGGCGGCGAATTGACGCCGTCGCCTGCCTCGACCGGTGCGATGAATACCATGGCTCCGCCGAGCTTGACGTCGATACGCCCGGGGCCGCGGACGATCTCACCGCCAAGAATGTTCTCAAGCCAGGCCGCCGTCGCCTCCGGATCGGGACTGCGCAGATGGACGTGGTCCCAGGTCACTACCGGCATCTTGGTCTCCAATGGGCTGATGTGGCGTCGCCTGTCGCGACGATTGAGGAAATGAGATGCGCTGATCGCACTGGTCAATTTTAGCGGCCCGGTTCGGGCGTGGCTATCCCCTTCGCACGCGGATAGTTCGCCAACCCCATTTGCGTCCGATTATTGTCGCTTTTTGATGCAACTATTCCCTGCTTCGTGAATTAGGTATCGAACAGCGGAACCGCGCCATCGGCAGTCGTGATTGGAGCCGTGCGGTGTAATATGACGCCCTCGCGGCTCCTTTGCTGTGCGATGCAATACGCCCGGTACGTTCGCCGCAACGCGATGGCTCGACAATGACGGAAGGATTTTACCAAATCGAATCGACAGGGCTCGCTGGACTGGCGAGCCTCGCCAGAGGCCATTTTTCCGGCCAGCCCGAGAGAACGACCGCAAGCCATGTCAGGGCAGCCATTGGCTGGCTTCCGCTTGTGGTAATCGTCGCAATAGGGGCGTGGCTGCTGTTCGGCTACGCCAGCAAATCGGCCGACAGCGAGCCGGTGCATCTGGCGATCGCTGCCGCAACCCGGGCGCTGCCGCTTGTCACGGTTGGCCTGGCGAAAGACCCTTCATTCGATCCCGCGACCGCCGAGGCCATCGCGCCCGAGCAACCCGCACCGGTCGACGGGCTGAAGATTTCATCGCAGTCGTGGCGCAGGGGCGGGTTGGGGTCCAACGCGTTCGTCACCATGACGCTGCGCAATACCAATGATTACCCGGTCAAGGATATCGAGATTTCCTGTGCCTTCGCCCGCCCCGACGGTAGCCATTTGACGGATCGCTCGCGTTTGATTCGTGACACGGTCAATATGAAGAGCCGGAAAACCTTTACCCGCATGCATGTCGGCTTCGTCAACGTCAATGCCAGCAAAGCGAAGTGCTCGCTGCTCGCGGCCAGCCACATCTAGATCGGGGAAATTTGGCGAAAAACTCGTAACGAAGCGGTAACTTCGTCATACGCTGTCCCCCGAGCCAGGAACAAATCGCGCTATCCTCAGTTGAGCCGGTAGTCCGCGTGGTCGCGCGGATGGAGCGAGCCTGAAATGCCCCTGGCGCGATATTTCTTCTTCGTTGGTGCGTCATTGCTGACGCTGCTGTTTGTTGTCGATGCATATCTGCCGAAATTGCCGCTGGAGCAGCGGACAAACGCCGCGGCCAATCTTTCCGTGATACGGATTCACTCCGATCGGAAGTGGCCGGAGCGCGTTGTCTTCGATACCACGCGCCCCACAATCACTCCCGCAACAACCGGGATGACGGAGGCGAATGTTACGGCGCCGGCTAGCGTTGCCGATCCCCCCGCGAAGGTACGGGTGCGGGAGGCCTTTGCGCAATTAACGCCGTCGAGTTCAAATCAACTCCTGCCGGCCGATCCCGGAAAGCCGGATCCGAAGCCGCGGCGGAAACGCAAAACCGTGGCAAGGGGCTACACCGGCCCGCCCACCATTCTGGTCGCGCAGCAACCGCGCTTTGGCTTGTTCGGCAACAGCATTTGGTGAGCCGGCCCGCTCTCGCGCCGATCAAAATCCCGCGATGCGAACTTCCCCGAAGCGCGACTCCCGACGTATCCGCCCTTCGCCGACGTTCGCGATCGGGGCTGTCGATCAACGCGGAGCCGGGCATCACAACTTTGGGGTTGAGGTAACAGAGATGCGAAAGCTGGCCGTTGCGGCGATCATTCTGGCACTGGCAGGGAGCACTCACGCTGTCGCCCGAGCCAGCGCTCACGGGCATTCACGCCACCTCCGCCACAGCGGAGCAAAGGCTGCAAATCCATCCGACGCGCGGTCAACGAGCGCGGCTGAGCCGTCCGACCAGCGCCATCCCGAAGACCTCGCGCTTGATCGGAGGATCAAGAGCATTTGCCGCGGCTGTTAAGCGACGGGCACGCTCCTGCTCGGCGTTGCAGCGCGGCTGTCAAAATCGGGCGGATATGCCGGTATAGATTTGCACTCTCGGCGCGGCGCTGTTGAGGCCGAGGTTAAGACCGAAATCAAGGATCGTATGCTGATCGACCCGGAAGTTCATGCCGAGGTCGAACGTGTAGATCGGTGGGGTCACCCGGTCGCTACCGACCGCAGAAGAAGTTCGACGGTGGCATTGGCGCCTTCGACGCCGGGAAACGGGTGGCGGCGCTGCGTATCAACGCCGGGCCCTCAAATCCCCAGCACGGTGATGTCCGCACGGGCCATGCCAAGGTTCATGTAATAAATGGGACGGGGCGGGGAACCTTATCAATGCGGGTCGGTTCCTTTGACAGTGTCTAACCAGCCCCAGACACTACCCTCAAGTCACAGCCCCAGCTTGCCTCCGGCGCCGCGGCTGTTTCTTTTCGGGATACGGCGCGACACCTTTAAGGCCCCTTGAACGCGGCCCCGCGCCGCGCTGGTAGGGGGACGAAGCGGCGCGGGACCGTGCGGGCGGCCGACGCGAGACGGCGACCCGATCTAATTAAACCGGGTTCGCGACGGCCATTTGTGATCGGCTTCACAATGCCACTTCTTTTCGAGTGTGTCCGCTCTCCGATACCGTGGGCTTCAACCTCAGCGCGCGCGCAACCTGATCGCGCTTCGATCCCGTGCGGTGGATTTCAGTGGAATTCGGTGAGGTGACATTCGCGCCGACGAGCGCATGATCTGGAAATGAAAGACGCCGCTCAGCGGGCACACTGAGCGGCGAAAATCTTCCGACGAAAGAACTGCCAAAAACGGCAGTTCTTCCGCCAAGCCGAAGCGGCCCGGATCGCAGAGCGGCAATTCAAAAATTCGCGTCGAACGAGCCGTAATGATCGCCGTGCGAACGGGTGCCGACACAAACGTCGCATGTCGCGCCGTTGGCTTGCGCAGTACGAAAGCGCAGGTCGCGGTGAAGACGGCCTGTGATCAGCGCGGCATCGCGCGCCGATATTTTTGGACTTACCCGCATTGGAAAACGCACGCACCGCACCCGGTCACTGTGATGCCGCGCAGGACTGGGGTAGGGGTTTATCCGGATGGGACGAAGTCTGGAGGCATCGACATTCTTGCGCCGATTAAAAGCAAAGTGCGATTGCGATTCCGGCAAGTTAAGGTCTGGTCATAGCGAAGACATGAGAATCGTTAATTGGCGTTCTTTTGCCAAAAAGTTTGATTATTCCCGAAACTTGCCATTCCGCGGGCATTCCATGGTCTGGTAAGGTCCGGCGAATGTCGTCCGGCAACGTCGTTCGTCGGGCCGCCATAAAAGGCATCGCATCCGAAAAACACGCGCACGGTGCTGGACGACTTAACTGGGGTTCTATTTAAATTCGGCGTTCCGTGAGCGTGGAGTTTATCATGGAAATGACCAGCCCGACGCCGTCGATCATGCCCGCTGTGGATGACAAGGTCGAACGGATGCAGCGCAAAAACTATGCCGTAATCGGTGGAAGAAATGCAGCCTTCACTGCCGCCGACGAAACGATCCTACCTGGTCTGATGCAGCGGGCCTCGAACGCTGCAAGGCAAATGAGATATTTCGGCCTGGTCGCGAAGAGGTCTTCGTTCAGCGAGTTGCTTCCGTCTGCAAGGCGCGCCGGATTCACTCCGCTGAGCGAGGATACAGAACGCAAAGAAGCGACGTTCCAATGGTCCGCGGGCGAACCGGACTTTATTTTTTCCGTGTCGTTCAACGATGCCGCCAGAGCTTCGATAGTGGCGGAGTCGTGCGGGGACATTTTTGGCCTGATCTTAACCGGCTGTTCGGATGTTCCGAGCATTTCGGTCGAAACCAACCCATCGCTGGAAAATAACGAGCTAGGTCATAATGCACTGCTGTTCCGAGATATACTGCTGATGTTTCCTGACTTTGATGACCTCCCCGCATGGACAAAATACCCGGAGCCGCATGCGTCAGACGTGGGCGGTTTTCATTGGGAGAGGATATTTGACTTCGCGCGATTCCGGCGCGGTGGCGTCACCGCTGGATCCGCAATCTACCGGAATTGGAAGTCGATCTCATCGCAGGTATCGACTACCTGCGGCATTTTCCAAGATCGATGGCATCGTTCGCGGTAAAGCCCCGCCCGGCTTAGCGCGATCAGCCAGCCGATCATGACAATGCACTTCCGGCAAGATATGCGGCTCTGATAAGCTAAATTGCCAATCGAACGATGAATGCGGCAACCGCAATGAGACAGAACACGGCGGTGATAACGAGAGGGCTTCTGTTTGGCTTGGTAAAATCGCGCGGGGCTAAAATACTTCCTGCTTCTAAATTTTCGATACTTAGAGCTGTTGGTTCATGATTGTCATTCGCCGGAATGAGTTTCTCATTCAGCGACACGTCAGGTATTTCTATTATCTGACTAAGCGGCACGGAACTCACCAACATGACTTCTGCCGAGACCTTTTCGATGACGGCAAAACAACGGTAATTTTAGGACAATGTTTACGTCTGTCCAGAATTAGACTCAAAATTCAAAATTAATAATGGAGCCCGGGAAGCGACCTGCACGGTACCGAATGTTTAGCCAGAGAAGTAGGCTTCCGGCCACCAAGAAAAAAAACTGTAACGAGATCGAGGAGCATACCCGCAGCAAAGGCGTAGACCCTGCTAATTGAAGAGGCTTGTTTGGGTCATTTACGTTGGACTGCGCCGAGCCGTTTCGCTCAGCTTTCATCGGGACGTGCGCTCCAGCGGATAACGTGAAAAACAAAGCCCCTGGAGCGGCAGTAATAAGGCAAGGGGATGACGCGGCAACGAAAGTCGCGCGTTAATGGCTGCGCTGCGGGTTAATGATCCGGGCGGAATATTCAGTCCGGCGCGGATGCGCTCCCTCGGATTTTACGGTCTCGGTCTTTGTCATCGACCGTCGAGTCGATATTGCCACGATGGCTTCTATTTCGCGAGAATTCCAACTCAGCTTCGTGGACCTGGTTACGAAGCTGCTGCAGTTCTCTGAATTGTCCCGCAATATCGCTCGACTTCCTAGACTTCTTCGGAAGATCCAACATTTACCTCCTCGCAAGTTTTTCGCGACCTCAAAAGAGTGGAATTTCAGTTCAACTTGCGCATTGATGCGGATCAAATGAAGGACGAAGTGAAGCGGTTTGTCGAGAACATGCCTGGCGGCTGAACCGCTTCATATTCGTGGCCGGATCAGGCGGCGCGCTTGTCGTTGATGCCAATGACTTTGGCTGGCGGCTTAGTGGCGAAATTCGCCCATGCCGCCATGATCTGCTCGCCCTTCTTCAACATGCTGCGGCGCCGGTAGGCTTTCTCGGCTTCGTTTGGCGTGGCGCGTGAGCGCCGGTTCGGGTCACCCGCTATCACGTCCCTCGACCGTGTCGCCACCGCATGGGCGCGGCACGCGCGCGCTTGGCGATCACGCCGGTCGCCGTCAACGGCGACGGTTGGGCAAGTCACCCCTCTCGAACCGGACAACATAGCGATTACTCGCAGAGACAACGGCTTTCCTTCACTACCCAAGGAGACGCTCAAGTTAGCTATCGCTGAAGGGGCGCCATGCTTTGACCGGCGGCGCCACCTATCTCGATCGGCTGATGGGCTCTGGTCGCACGTGAAACGGCAAAGATCGAGCACAGGATTTACTTGCCCGTTGTAAACGATCGGGACGTAGTCGCACGATCACGAAAAACGCGATCGATGGCGAGATTGCCGCGCTCTGCCTGAAGGGCGCAGCGCCGAGGTGCCAGATTTGAGAGGCCGCTGGCGCGCCACGGCCGACGAAGATGGGCAATTTTGTTTCGCCGTGGCGCTATGACGTAGTAGCCTAACACACGCGAGAACCCGAGAATATGCGATCGCCTGCGATTTGGTGCTGCGCCCACAGGGGGCAGTTTTCCGATGTCGCGGTCGTCTTGATGCTCCTCAATGGACAGGACGCCGAACCATCCAGGGATCGGTGGTATGTCGATTCTCGGGGGGTGGACTGGAAGTTGACGGCCGGGCGCCAAGACGACGCAATTGACGCATTTCGGACATTGGTCCTAGAAGAATGGTCGGAAGTACTCTCTGGCTCCGGCCTCAATGAACGCAGCGTTGGTGGACCCATTCCGGCCCCAATTCCAGCTGGTCCCCTGAAGATAAAGAAACTCAATACATTCCTCTTCAGAATTCTGCACTATGCCCTCAGCGAGAAGGGCATCCTTCTTTTCCTTCGTCAAAGCGCCATCATAAATGTCATTGTAGAAAACATTTCGCAGCTTGAGCATTAACGGCGTCCAAGTTGGCAAGCCCTGCTTGTTCCCATATGTGTACGCATAAATGACTTCTGGCTCGACCAAGCCGATCCGCCAATTTGCTTTCGGGTCAAAGTCAATGGTCAAGCGCTTTGCTGCAGAAGCCGGCTCAGAGAAGCGAAACGCTTGCAACTCCTCAAGTGTTATATTCCAACCCTCGTTAAGCGGCTTTCCTCGTTTCTCCCACGCCTGCTTTATCAGACCGTTTCCACCCAACTTGAAAGTATCGACAAGACATTGAGCTGAAATTTTCCATTCCGCTCCGTCGGAACGTGTCTCCTATCAAGAGGTGGGGGCGCAACGGCCTCCCGACAGCGTGAGACGATGGCAAGCGCATCGTCAAAATCATTTACGTTCAAATCGCCACTACCTTTGCTGAAGGATCGATCAATCGCATCCGGAGGCATTAAATTAGCATAAGAGAAGAGTTCTTCGCACGTCGGAGTCCTTACTTGCGCAGTCGTGCCGAACATCACCGTCGCGGCGATTTCGTTGCGCTCGCGAATGAAGACGACTGGAACTGACTTTCCTGGCGGAATATCAGCCATGACGCGTGGGACGTCACGAAATTCACTGATATCAATTCCGTTGAGCTTAACGATAACGTCACCGGACACGATGCCAGCGCGTTTGGCTGGACTTTTATCGGCGACGTAGATGACAATTGCACCACTAGACGGCTGAACACCGAGGATTTGAGCGGTTTCATCATTGATTTGGCGAATGGTCGTTGAGCGCGTTGTTTGCGATGGGTGCGTACAGTTCGACAGCCGTCGACCGATGCCTCGGCGAGCGATGTGCGCGCGGAGCAATCGCAGATTGGCTGACGGGTGAGGCGCGATTTCGGAGCACGGAAAAAATCGAGCGCGATGGTGAAATTGGCCCCGTCGAAGGAATGCAAGATAAAAGCGCCGCCTACCGTCGCGCTGATTGTGGTTGTGGGAGTTGAGGTTAAGGGGGCATCGCATGAATTCGCCTGCTGGCGCTTTTCTCGAAACGCCTTGCAAATCAATATTCCCAGAGCCAGCAAGTGTTCTGATGCCGCTTTCGGCGCATTGTGAAGCGATCCGGCAACGAGTCCCAACGCAGGTTTTCACGGGCACCGGGCGTACATTCGTGATCGTGAACGCGGCACGACTTGCAGAAGAATTTATTGGCCTGCCTATGACGAGTGGGCCGGACCTTCTCCATCCGGTCAAGGCTCGCGCCGTTGGCGCGCCCGGCTCCGCCGGCTTGCGGCCTTGACTGGCTGTCGCCGGCCCGGCGAGGGCTCCTCAGGCGGGTAAGGCAAGGCGGGAGCGTACTCGCTCCAATCTCGAACTCGGACGGAAACCGCAGCCTGGCGCTGCCTGCGCTTCGGCCATTCTTTTGGCCCAGATGCGGTGCGAGAATCCGGTCATGGCTCGCACGCGCAAATCCCGAACGCGGAACGTCACGGCACAGGATGCGCTGCCTGACGACCTCTACGCCTATGCGCGCCCGCCAGCCCGTCGCGCTGGCCGGCCGGCGCCGGAGGATACGACCACATGGACCGTCACCGACGACTGGCCCGAGGAAGTGCCGATCACCGAAGCCGAGATCGACGTGTTCGAGGCCTGGTTCGGCGACCTCTTCGATGAACTGTTCTCGACCCGCCACTGAGTTTGGACTTTGGAGGATCTGCCATGACCGCGACCATTCGTGCCGCCCTCTACCTGCGGGTCTCCACCAGCCGGCAGGCCGAGAACGACCTCTCCATCCCGGACCAGCGCGGTCAGGCCAAGGGGTACTGCACCTCGCACGGCTGGGAGATTGTCGCCGACTATGTCGAGCCCGGCGCGTCCGCCACCGACGACCGCCGGCCCGAGTTCCAGCGCATGATCGACGCCGCCACGGCCAAGCCGCCGATGTTCGACGTGATCCTCGTGCACAGCTTCAGCCGTTTCTTCCGCGACCAGTTCCAGCTCGAGTTCTACGTCCGCCGGCTCGCCAAGAACGGCGTCCGGCTGATCTCGATCACCCAGGAGCTCGGCGACGACCCCATGAGCAACATGATCCGCCAGATCATGGCGCTGTTCGACGAGTACCAGTCCAAGGAGAACGCCAAGCACACCTTGCGGGCCATGAAGGAGAACGCCCGGCAAGGTTTTTGGAACGGCGCCCTGCCGCCGATCGGCTACCGCACCGTCGCGGGTGAGCAGCGCGGCCACCGCATCAAGAAGACGCTGGAGATCGATCCCTTCCAGGCCGAGACCGTGCGGCTGATCTTCCGGCTGGCGTGGGAGGGCGACGGCACCTCGGGGCCGATGGGCGTCAAATCCATCACCAAGCATCTGAACGCCGCCGGCATCCGCACCCGGGACGGCGGACGCTGGGGCATCGACGCCGTCCACAAGGTGCTGACGCGGACGACCTATGTCGGCCGTCACCGCTTCAACACCAAGTTCTGGAAGACCCGCGAGCGCAAGCCGGAGACCGAGGTCGTCGAGATGATAGTCCCGCCCATCATCGAAGTGGCCGAGTTCGAGGCCGTGCAGGCGCTGCTCAAGTCCCGCAGCCCGGCGCTGGACCGCGCCGCGTATCG
The DNA here is from genome assembly GCA_963753875.1 of uncultured Alphaproteobacteria bacterium. Taxonomy (GTDB): domain Bacteria; phylum Pseudomonadota; class Alphaproteobacteria; order Rhizobiales; family Xanthobacteraceae; genus Bradyrhizobium. The sequence goes on from CAVWDY010000025.1 coordinate 183,000, forward strand.
TCAGCGGGCCGACGCTCCTCACCGGCATCTGCTTCTGCGCTTCCTGCGGCATGGCGATGACGCTACGCACCGGCAAGAGCGGCCGGTACCGCTACTACACCTTGCTCGACCAAGGCGCGCCAGGGCGAGACCGGCTGCAAGGGCCGTACTGTCCCCATGGAAAAGCTCGACACCCTGGTCGCCGATCACATCGAGCATCGCCTGTTGCTACCGAGCCGTCTTGAGAAAATCCTGTCCTCGGTTCTCGACCGCCGGGAGGAACGCGCCGAGCGCCAGACGGTGCATATATCGCCGAATTGCGCAAGCGGGCGACCGAGGCAGACGCCAAACTCAAGCGTCTCTACGACGCCATCGAAAACGGCGTCACCGATCTCTCCGACCTGATGCTGAAGGACCGCATCACCGAACTGAAGACGATCCGCGACCAAGCCCGCGCCGACGCTGAGCGGGCCGAGGGCGCGATCGATCGACTGGGGCCAACCATCACCACCCGATCGATCAAGGTCGTTTGCCAGGACGGCCCGCAAGCGGATGCGGACCGAGAGCGGCGGCTATCGCCGCGATTACCTTCGCGCGCTCGCCCAACGCGTCGAGGTCGACGCGAAAGAACTGCGCATCATGGGCTCGAAAAGCGAACTGCTGCGCACGCTCGTCGCCGCTTCAAGCGCAAAAACGGCGGGTTTTGGCGTGCCCAGCTCTGACCGAAGTGGCGCGCTCGGAGAGATTCGAACTCCCGACCCTCGGATTCGAAGTCCGATGCTCTATCCAGCTGAGCTACGAGCGCGTGCGTGGAATTCGATTACCAGACTTGGCCGGGCAGGGCCAGCAGGCTCGGATCGTTCGGCTTCGGGAGCAAACGAGCTTCCAGGCGCAGCGTGCTTGCCCAACCGATCGCGCGCCGAATCGGTCCGAACAACGGCTCAGAAGCAGGGGTAGCGGCGACCGTCCTGTCCGAGATAGTTCGCCGAACCCTGCCTGCAAAAGTTGGTCGAAGGACCATCGTAATACGCGAAGGTGCCGGGTACGACGCCGGGCCCGTAATTATGATTGTAGCCGATCGCGTAGGGGAGCGCGTAGGCGTGCAGGTATCGACGCGCTTGTGCCTGGCTCGGGATTGCGGCCAGCGCAGCCAGAATGGCGGCAGCGCAGGCAAGTTTCAGTCTGGTCATCGGGGCCTCCGGCAGAAAACAAGAAACATTCTAGGCCAATTGGGGCTCCCATCCAGAGGGAAAATCGCCCGAAAACCGCGGAAAATTTGCCACAGGCGGTTGATTTTTGCTCCCCCGGCTTGTTTAACGAATTTCCAACACAGTCCCGCCAGAGTTGCGCCGTCTGGTCCGCTTAAGGACCGATTTTGCCGTCCTGACAGGCTTTCGGTTACCGACCGCCCCATGCGCATCACACTGTTGTCGCTCCTGTTCCTCGCGTGTCTGGCCGCAGGCCCGGCCCGCGCCGACCTGCATATCACCCGGGATCACGGGGGGTATGTCGAGGAATACAAGGCGAAGTATGCGCGCATCCGCGATCATAAGGAGCGGGTCATCATCGACGGCATTTGCAATTCGGCCTGTACGCTGGTGTTCGGCATCGTGCCGCTGAACAAGATATGCGTGACGCCGCGCGCCAGCGTCGGCTTCCACCAGGCCTATTACGACAAGGCGTTCACCTTCGGCATCAAGGTCACCAGCTCCGGGGGGACCTCGGACCTGATGTCCTATTATCCGGATACGGTGAAGGACTGGATCCGCCGCAACGGCGGGCTCACCACCGAGATGAAGAAGATCAAGAACGGCGAGGAACTCTGGAAGATCGTCGATCCCTGTCCGGAAGAGTGGTGATCCCCTCAAGACAGGTCGATTGTTCCTGACATCACCGGCACGCAGCGACCGCCGATATAGGTCGCGGTCACGATGCCCTCCTTCTTTTCGGCCTCCGCTTGCAGAAGGCTCGGCCGTCCCATCTCCACACCTTGCGCGATGGTTTTTGAGATCCGCAAATCGGGGTTTGGCTGGAGCGCTGCCAATAACCCGATGAGGGCAACGTTGGCGCTGCCGGTCGCAGGGTCCTCGGGAATTCCGTGATGGGGAGCGAACATGCGCGCCCTTATATCAAGCCCGCTTTCCTTCACGTGTGTGTAGATCAGAACGCTCGTCGCCGGCTGCTTCGCGACATCACGCATGAAGACGTCGGAACGCGCCGTTGCTGACGCAAGTCTCGCGCGATCTTTCAGCTCGGCCAGGATAAACGGCGCGCCGCAGGAGGCGATGCGGGGAGGGTGATTCCCGGTCTCGATGTCGTCGACCGATAAAGAGCAGGCCGAAGCGATCAACTCGGCCGGAACTTCCGCGCCGAGCGTCAGCAATTGCGGCGAGGCCAGCCGCGCGCCCGTAACCACCGCACCTTGCTTCAGAAGCGAGATCGGGACAATGCCTGCCTTTTCCTCGAACAGGACGCTCTCGCTGCCGACGGCGCGGCCGTAGCTTGTCCCGGCCCGGGCGAGCGCGAACGCCGTGCCGACATTGGGATGGCCGGCAAACGGCATTTCATAGCGCGGCGTGAAGATCCTCACCTCTGCGGTATGCGCGGGGTCTTTCGGCGGCAGCACAAAGGTCGTTTCCGCCAGATTGAATTCGGCGGCGATGGCCTGCATCTGTCCGCCCGACAATCCCCGCGCGTTCAGGACAACGCCAAGCGGATTGCCGGCAAATTGCGTGCCCGTGAAGACATCGACGGTGACAAAGTCAAGTTTCATCGGAGGCACATTCGCGGTCCTTCAAGCTGAACGGTCGTTCTCTCCAGCGGCTGAACCTGCGGTGACAGCGGCGGCGCCAACATCCATGGCGATTCCTCGTTCTCGACTTTCGTTATGCGATAGTTGGCGGGCGCCCCACCGAGGCTTTGCACTGGAAGGCCTCAGCGCCTGGACTTCCTGGCCTTCTTTTTCTTCTTGGCGGCTTTCTTGCCGGCCTTCTTGGCGGCTTTCTTTGCCGCGGATTTCTTGGCAGCCTTCTTGGCCTTCTTGGATTTCTTCGCTGCTTTCTTCTTCTTCGGCGCTGCTTTCTTTGCAGCTTTCTTGGCGGCTTTCTTCTTCTTTGCCTTTTTCACCGCAGGCTTGACCACCATCTTCGGCGGCTCGGCCGGGCTGCTCATCGGTTCTGTCGTCGGTTCAAGAATGGGTTTCTCGTCGTCCATGTCATCCCCCAGGGTTTATCAGGGAATAACGATAGCGGGATTCCGAGAGCTGTCAAAGCGACCGCGGTGCGCGCTCAGCTCGCGCATCCGCTGCTGAAGCAGTGGACCCGGCCGGTGGTCGTGGTCGATTTGTCCCGGGGCACCTTCGTGACCGCGCTGCGAGCCTTCACTTCGGCTGCGGCACGATCCGCAGATACGGCTTCGGCGCTTTCCAGCCTGCCGGATAGATCGTCTTGGCCTCGTCGTCGGAGACCGAGCCCGCGATGATCACGTCCTCGCCCTGTTTCCAGTCGGCGGGCGTCGCGACGCGATGCTTGGCGGTCATCTGCAGGGAATCGATAACGCGGAGGATCTCCTGGAAATTGCGCCCCGTCGTCATCGGATAGACCAGCACCAGCTTTATCTTCTTGTCCGGTCCGATGATGAAAACGTTGCGGACCGTCAGGTTGTCGGCCGCGGTGCGCGTGGCGGCGTCGCCGGAGGTTGAGGCCGGCAGCATGTCATAGAGCTTGGAGACATTGAAATCGGTATCGCCGATCATGGGATAGTTCGGCGCCGCGCCCTGCGTCTCGCGGATGTCCTCGGACCACTTCGCGTGCCTGTCGACGGGATCGACGCTGAGCCCCATCAGCTTGACGCCACGCTTGTCGAATTCCGGCTTCAGCTTGGCCAACGCGCCGAGCTCGGTGGTGCAGACCGGGGTGAAATCCTTCGGATGCGAGAACAAAAGCGCCCAGCTGTTGCCGATCCAGTCATGGAATTTGATTTTTCCCTCGGTGGTTTCAGCTTCGAAATCCGGGGCCACAGCGCCAATCTGGAGTGCCATATCACGACCTCATGCCATTCAAGTTGCAGGTGAATTTGTTATTTTAGTATAGGGGCGGGGATTGCCGAACGGAACGACCGTCGCAAAAAGGGGAGATATTTCTCAAGCGGGTGGAACTCTTAGCATCTTTTTTTGATCCGCGCCCATGCGGCGAAAAAACCTCATCAGCCCTAAAAGTTCCGGCCGCCCCGATATTGCCTTTTATGGCGCTCATCACGCCCGGCCGATCCCCTGAACCGTGACGGACGTCACAGCGACAAATCCGAAACCATTTCAAAGTCTCACGAACCAAGTTTCGAATCGTTAACCATTCGTTTACGCCTGCGGGCAAAAGCTGGCCCAGAACAAGAAACTGAAAAGAGTGACTACCAATGTCTGCCCCCTTAGCGAGCACTGCCGAACCGAATGCTGTCCTCGAACCAACTGACATTTCCTGCCGTGACACGGCAGCCCTTGCCCTGACCGTCGTGCGCGACGGCGTCATTACCGGCGAAGGGCCTACCACCAGGGGCCGCGTTCACTTCTCCCGCGCGCTGGATGCCGATGACGCCGCCTGGTGCGCGCGCATTCTGACAGCGACCGCGGTCGAGCATCAGCCGGTCAGCCGGGCGGAAGCCGAGGCACTGTTTGAAATCGACGATGCTGCCGCCGAACGCAGCGACAATGGACGTTTCGACGACCTGCTCGCCAAGGCAGTGGTGCATCACGCGGCCTCCGCGTCCGGCCTGCCGGTGCCGCCGCGCACCGTCGCCCTGTCGCCGGAAACATCCATCGAAAGCTGGGCGCCGACAAGGGCGGTCAACGTCGATAGAGAAGTGCTGGAGTGGATCGCGAGCCAGATGCGCGGCAAGCGCCGCGGCAACCGCACCTTGATGACGCTGGTAGCCACCATCGTCGGCGCGACGCTGCCGTTCACGCAGCTGCCGAACGTATTCGACATCGGCATGTGAATTCGGCGCGCGACGGCTGGTATCGAAACGGCGGGGTTATTTCCCCGCCGTTTTCTTATTGGCCGGTCGCCTGCAACGAGCCCGCAAGCATCACGCAGGGCGCCAACACGATCTACGGATTCGAATTTCAAAGAGCCAATTCGCCTGCGTAGTCGTCATTGCGAGCGCCAGCGAAGATTCCATGCAGCAACAAAGACAGCGTGGATATTCGTCGCGGAGCCTGTCATCGGGCCGGCCGAAAGACCGGACCCGTTGGCTCCTCGCAATGACGGCAGGATACAACTTCGCGATCTCGCCGCATGATCCGCGCGAGTTTTGCCAGAAAATTCCCGCCCTCGATCAAGAGGGCGCAGGGAATGCCGGGCGCCCGATGCGCCCGCAGCCGCGCGTGGTGGTAAAAAACACGCGCGTTAGTCACCACGGTCACACCGGAAACACCCGGCATTCCCCGCGCAATGGTTTTAACGGTTTCCTTCGCGCTCTCCCCGGTGACCGGGCTTGTTTGCCACCGTCATCAGCGAAATGACTCCCGCCAACTTGATGCCAGCGTCGGGGCATCAGGACCACACGACTTCGCCGTCCGCCTCAAGCGCCATTCGTCAAGAGCGCATCCACGTCCACCGCATCCCGCCCCGCGTCCATGACGATCGCGAGCCGCCCCTCTGGGGGACGGGACCGAATCGCAATATTCCTGTTTCTACCCGGCCGTCAAGCATAATTTCGGAATTTCAGAAATTTATCGGAGTTGGCGTCAGCACCGAGCTGTTTGCCGCCGGCACCAGCGCGGCGCGCTGGACCGATTATCTGTCGGTCGGCAACGCCAAGGTCGGCATGCGCATCACCAACATCGCGGCTGCGACGATCTCGACGCGCTACTTCCACACCGACCATCTCGGCTCGATCGCCGTCATCACCGACGAGAACGGCGTGGTGGTCGAACGGCTCTCCTACGACGCCTGGGGCAAGCGGCGCTTTGCCAGCGGCGCCGACGATCCCACGGGCAGCATCACCAGCCAGAGCCCGCGCGGCTTCACCGGCGAGGAGCAACTCGACACCGTCGCACTCGTGCACCTGAACGGGCGGGTTTATGACCCCATGGTCGGGCGCATGATCAGCGCCGATCCGACCGTGCCCGATCCGCTCAACGCGCAGGCCTGGAACCGGTATTCCTATGTCGGCAACGACCCGCTCGCTTTCACCGATCCTAGCGGATTCTCCTGGCTGTCGGGCTTCTTCCATAGCGTCGGTCATAGCCTCGGCCGTGTCATTAGCAGCATCGGCCACTTCATCAGCCAGAACTGGCGCTCGATCGCGCAGATCGCCATCAACTTTGCACTCAACGCAGTCGGGCTCAACTTTGTCGCCGCCGCGGCTCTAAGCGCGGCTATCGTCAATGGACTGTCCGGCGGCAATCTCGGCCAAGTGCTAAGAGCGGGTGCGATCGCCGGAGCAACGACGTTGGCATTCGCGGGCCTCAACATTGTGGCGCCGGCGCAGGCCTTCGGCGCCAACTTCGATCCGGTCGCCTATGCCGAGAATGTCGGGGGCAGCGCGTTGGTCGGCTGCGCTTCGTCGGCGGCCTCAGGCGGTTCCTGCGGATCAGGTGCGGCGGCCGGTGCGGTCAGCGCGGGGTTGTCTCCCGTCACACGAGGGCTGTTTCCGAACGCGGCAAACGATCTCGGCCAGCGCATCGGCGGCACGATCGTCCAGGCGACCGCCGGGGGCCTCGCCTCCATTGCCGGCGGCGGTAAATTCGCTAACGGCGCGGTTACGGGAGCGTTCGGATATTTAGTCGCCCTCGGTGTGGAGAAAAACCCGCTTGCGAGCGGGAACTGGAGGGACGCAAATGCACAAGCACTTCCTCCAGTATTTGCTTTAGAAGATCCAATAATCATAGCGCCGAGGGGTCTAACTCCATTAGAGGAGTTACCAGCAGGTTCCGCCGGTGGTCCTGGTGCCGGAAAGGCATTTCCAAGATCGCTTAACGATCAGCAACCAGATGATGTGCCATGTACGTATTGCGGTGAACCAACTTCAAGAGAGGCCGGTCCTGACCAGCTTAATGGAGATCATGTCATCCCACGAAGTCAGGGAGGTAACAACAGTCCAGAGAACTACGTGCCATCATGTCGAAGTTGCAACTTGGAAAAAGGACCACGAACTCCTGAACAGTGGTACAATTGGATTCAGCGCGGAGGAGCCTAATTCAAGATGGCCGAAACGTTGACAAAAATTCGCTTTGAGCTGGATGTATCCGATTGGCATGGGCACGGAAGTGAGACTTTGTGGGCTATGCCAATTCCTCAGACCAAACGGCGAAATTTTCTGATTAGGAATTCGCCGTTTTTTGCCAAGGGGATAAACTATCTTGATGTCGTCACGGCGAAGCCCACTGAGAATAACATGGTTTTTGATTTTATGACGGTCATTAAGCGCGGGGGGCATTCGACATTCATGCTCTTGATGGAAACCGTCGAGACTCGCGTTGCTGCATACTGGAATTTGTTGGAGATGTTAGGTTGTTCATATGAAAGCATGCAAATTGACTTGAGCATAGGAAAGCGGACGCTCTACTCCGTTGACGTTCCGCCAACGGCTGATGTGCGCGAAGTCTATAAAATTCTCGAAAGAGGAGAAGGCGAAGCAGTATGGCTATTTCAGGAAGGATACGCGAACATTCCTACATCACGTGCGGTGTGATCTTCCGCTTCGGGTTTGCCTACCGGATGCTCTTGTTCTTATGAGGATGGAGCCTTTGCCAAACAAGCCCTTAGAGAAGGAGCGTTTCCGAACGCGGCAAACGATCTCGGTCAGCGCATCGGCGGCACGATTGTCCAGGCGACCGCCGGTGGTCTCGCCTCCGTCGCCGGCGGCGGCAAGTTCGCCAACGGCGCTATCACCGGTGCGTTCGGGTATATGTTTAATGCCTGCGGCGCCGACCCTAACGGGTGCTTGAAACTAGGATCGGGCATCGGAGTCGGTGCCGGATTAGCTATTGCTGGTGCCTGCGATCTTGGCACTGCCGGCGCGTGCGTACTTGCTAATCCGGGCATCGTTCTGGCAACAAGTAGCGCTGGGGCGAGCGTTGGAGCTTTGGCCGACGCTGCCTCAGATGCGATCGATAGCTTTGTCCACGGAAACTCCCTACTATCGCAACGTCAAACTGTTGTGTACGAGTTAAGGATGGATGGTGACCTGTTGAAGTACGGCATCACATCTAATGGAGTTCCGGAAGATCGGTACACAAATGAATTCTATAGAGAGACTGGGGCTGTAATGAATATACTAGCCACCTATGACAACCGTGCCGCAGCCAGAATTGATGAATTTTCACGATGCACGGGATACGTAGTCTCCAATGGGAGTTTACCACCATTGAGTGCTAGATGTTAATAAGCGTAGTGTATATGTCAAAGAACAAGCACGAGAGGAATCTCTTGACTCGATTCCGCAAGGCGGGGTTGAAGTCGAATGAGAAACAGGTTGATGCGCCATTCAGTTTTGTGATCTCGCCGACAACGACTCCTGGCGTTGATGCAAATGAAAGCGGGTCCATGGCGCGAGAATTCGGAAACGGTATCGTTGAAAATATTGCACTGCTGACAATGCAATCTCCGATAACAGGGATCGTGGTCTTTCCGAGGATACTTGACAAGAATATCGCCAAGATTCCCGACCATCTAACTCATAAGAGAAAAGAAAAGGCTGTGTTTGTTGGAGTCAACATAGATTTCGATGAGTGGATTGTGTCGTCCGTCGCTCGAAGAATTGATATACTTGCGGAGACGATCGTTGAGGCTCTCCGACGGATCGCTGCGCGCCATCTATTATATCCCGAGGATCGAGATCGGCTTGTGCATACAGTAAATGACGTTCGGCAGACGATGATTTCTAACTACATGAGCCGGACAAGCGACAACCCGTAATCAGATTAACTCATAATGCGAGTCAGCCTTTAGTCCAGTAGCAATCATTAGGGCTCGTAGGGCGAATTAGCCGAAGGCGTCATCCGCCGCCTTCGTGATGACTGCACGGGCATCCAGCCACATCGTTAGCCGACGGTGCAATGCGCTTCGCTATTGCGCCCTACGGCTATTATCGTCGGCCGGTCTCGTCGTCGCCAACTTCGCCGATCGGCCCGTTCGCGCAGCGTTGCGAAGAATCATGTGCATTACCTCGGGCGTGATTGCATGATCTGATATTTACCCGCTCAGAATGTGTAGGATGGGAGGTCGGAAATTCGCCGGCGTTTGGTGGCGTTCGCGCGGGAGCGTTTGCGTTGGTTTGTCGGATATCCCAGCTTCGAATTCCGCTGCTTCCGTTCGCGCTGGGCCTGCTGCTGTCGGCGACAGTGAGCAGCAATGTCGCGCCGTTAAAAAACCTTACTTATAGCCCGATCGGCAACATCCTGTCGAAGTCGGATCTGGGCACCTACGCCGCGCCGGGCGCGCCGCTGCCGCATGCGGTGACGAGCATCTCAGGCTCCACGCTGAGCACCACCTTCACCTACGACCCCAACGGCAACCAGCTCACCGGCCTTGGCCGTAACATCACATGGACCTCCTACAACATGCCCGCGAGCATCACGCAGGGCACCAACACGATTCAATTCCAGCACGACGTCGATCACCAGCGCGTCATCCAGATCGCGCCGGACGGCACCACCACGATCTACATCAACGCCTTCGGCGTCAGCACCGAGCTGTTTGCCGCCGGCACCAGCGCGGCGCGCTGGACCGATTATCTGTCGGTCGGCAACGCCAAGGTCGGCATGCGCATTGTCAACATTGCCGCCGCGACCGTCTCGACGCGCTACTTCCATACCGATCATCTCGGATCGGTCAGCGTCATCACCGACGAGAACGGCGTCGTGGTCGAACGGCTCTCCTACGACGCCTGGGGCAAGCGGCGCTTCGCCTCTGGGGCCGACGATCCCACCGGCAGCATCACCAGCCAAAGCCCGCGCGGCTTCACCGGCGAGGAGCAGCTCGACACCGTCGCACTCGTGCACCTGAACGGGCGGGTTTATGACCCCCTGGTCGGGCGCATGATCAGCGCCGACCCGACCGTGCCCGATCCGCTCAACGCGCAGGCCTGGAACCGGTATTCCTATGTCGGCAACGACCCGCTCGCTTTCACCGATCCTAGCGGATTCTCCTGGCTGTCGGGCTTCTTCCATAGCGTCGGTCATAGCCTCGGCCGTGTCATTAGCAGCATCGGCCACTTCATCAGCCAGAACTGGCGCTCGATCGCGCAGATCGCCATCAACTTTGCACTCAACGCAGTCGGGCTCAACTTTGTCGCCGCCGCGGCTTTGAGCGCGGCCATCGTCAACGGCCTGTCCGGCGGCAATCTCGGCCAAGTGCTAAGAGCGGGTGCGATCGCCGGAGCAACGACGTTGGCATTCGCGGGCCTCAACGTTGTGGCACCGGCTCAGGCCTTCGGCGCCAACTTCGATCCGGTCGCCTATGCCGAGAATGTCGGGGGCAGCGCGTTGGTCGGCTGCGCTTCGTCGGCGGCCTCAGGCGGTTCCTGCGGATCGGGCGCGGCGGCCGGTGCGGTCAGCGCGGGGTTGTCTCCCGTCACACGAGGGTTGTTTCCGAACGCGGCAAACGATCTCGGTCAGCGCATCGGCGGCACGATCGTCCAGGCGACCGCCGGTGGTCTTGCCTCCGTCGCTGGCGGCGGCAAGTTCGCAAACGGCGCCGTTACGGGGGCCTTCCAGTATCTTGTGACCGCAAGTTTAGAGGTTGGGCGCCAGGATATGAGCACCGGCAACGCTCGCAGTTTGATGGACGCGCTGGATCAAGCGCCTGGAAGCGGACTTACTGGGAGCGGACTTACTAGAATCCAAGTAGACCCAGGCAATCCGTTCGCGGCCACGCCCGAGTTCTTGCAGAGCTTCCTTGGTTCGCCGGAAGAACAGCAAGTAGCGGACACAATAAAAGGGGCGTCGAGCGGCGCTCTTCCGGCACGTGAAACGATCTTTGGGGATACGCTTGGGTTGCCGGGAGGAAGCCGTATGGGATATTATATCTGGTCCCTGGGGCCAACAGATGATCCGGGGGCAGGGCGAATTGCCAACGTTCCGGGATCGCTCAATTACTATTATTCTCCGGGGCACTATTTTCCAACTCCGACCGTTCCCAATGCTTGGGTCCAATTTGTGTATCCGGTAATGGGAAGTAGCAAACCCTAACTGGAGAGCCCTGAGGTGCGTAGATACGAATTCCTAGACCAGCCTGTTACGCGCTGTGTTCACTTTGTTCGAACCCGTGAATCTAGTAAATTTCTAGAATCCGATGTCGAAACCGCCAGAAGGAAAGGTGTCAAATTTTCTTACTGGAACTATCTCAATGGTGGCAGGGAGTTCTGCTTCTGTCGCGAGTCCTCTCGCTACCGCACTTGGGCTGGAGCATGCACCTTATGGCCATCTCCCATCGCTGCAGCATGCACCTTATGGCAATCTCCTATGGGTCAAATTTTTGGATGACCTAATAACGCTAGCCTATCGTTACGATGGGCTAGTGATAGTAATTGATCGTGCGGATCTCCTCGTCACAGAAAAGTGCGACGAAATGTTCAACTGTTTGGAGGCTTTTCTGGTTCAATTCCACCATTGGTACGATCAAAAGAAGCCGTGTCATCTTTGTTTTCAAATGGTGGAAGATGACTATGTGACGAACCTCTTTACACGTGAAGCGGGCGAGGGAGCCTTCCCCTGAGGTGGTCCCGATTTCTGAGACAGAAGGCGTAATCCACCGCCTTTGTGATGGCTGCAACAGGACGGCATTCACTCGCATCGTTGGTAGCGATACGGCGCAATACGCTGCGCTATTGCGCCCTACGGCCATTCAGCGGCCGCGATGTCGATAACATCTCCGATTGCCGCTCGGCGCACAGCCCTTCCGAAGAATCATGTGCATTACATCGGATGTGATTGCGCCATCCGATATTCACCCGCTGAGAATGTGTAGGATGAGAGGTCGGAAAAGTGCCGACGGTGGTGGCGTTCGCGCGGGAGCGTTTGTGTTGGCTTACCGGAAATCCCAGCTTCGAATTCTGCTGCTTCCGTTCGTGCTGGGCCTGTCGGCGTGCCAGACGATCGATGACGCACCGGCGTCCGCATCGTGGAACTCAGTGCCATTGGCGCGGGTGAGCGGGGGGCAGATCCGACCCGATCGAACCGGCGGTGCGCCGCTCCTGGCCAATACCCGCGGCGGTGAATTGACCGTCATCGAAGGCTCCGGCCGTTTTGTCGGCGAGCCTCCGACCGGCGCGATCAACCGGTCACCCGAAGAGGTCACCGACGGTATCACGCTTAACCTCGTCAACGTGCCGGCGCCGCAGGCGGCCAAGACCATCCTCGGCGATATCCTCTCGGTCAAATACACCGTCGATCCCGGCATCGAGGGCAAGATCACGATCCAGACACCGAAGCCGGTGGCGAAATCGGCCGTCATCGACCTATTCCAGGCGGCTCTGCGGTCCAACAATGCCGCCATTGTCCATAACCGAGGAATATATCGCATCGTCGCCGCAGATCAGACCGCCGTAGGTAGCAGCATTCGGACGGAAGACAGTCCTGATGGTGAAATGATCGGCTCCGGACTGCAGGTAGTGCAGCTCAAATATGTTGCCCCGTCCGAAATGCGGCGCGTACTTGAGACGATCGCGCCCCGCGGCGGAATTGTCCGCACCGATGAAGCCCGTCACATCATCACGTTGTCCGGCAATCGCCAGGAGATCGCCTCGATGATGGAGGCGGCCTAAGCGGCGGGCTTTATTTCTCGCCCTGCCTCTCTTGCAAAGTTCCCATTTTGGGAACATAATATCAGCTATGAGGATTATCGCATGGAGTGTGCTCTCTTCGTACGCCGAACGGCATCCGGAGACGAAGGTGCCGCTTCAACGTTGGAGAACGTTGGTCAGAAGCGCCAAATGGAATTCGATGGAAGACGTGCGTCTCGCCGCTCCGAATGCAAAAATCCTGAATGGGGAACGCGCGAGGTTTGAAATTGCGGGCGGCAATTTTCGGATGATCGTTGCCTTCGATTTCGGAAGGAGCATCGCATTCGTTAAATTCATCGGAACGCATGCCGAGTACGACAGGGTGGACGCCTTGACCGTCTCGTTATTCTAAGGAACGCAATATGGAAATTCACCCCATTCGAAACGACGATGATCATGCAGCGGCAATTCGGGAAATCGAAAGGCTCTGGGGCGCCGCGGCCGGGACTGAAGAGGGCGACAAGCTCGACATTCTCTCTACACTTGTCGAAAAATATGAGGATCGTCGCTGGCCTGGTATTGACGCCTCCGATCCCATCGACTTGCTGAATTACGCAATCGAAGAGCTCGGACATTCGCAGGCCGAACTCGCTGATCTACTGGGCTCCCGGTCACGTGCATCCGAACTGCTAAATCGGAAGCGGCCTTTGACGGTCGAGATGATCCACAAGATCAGCGAAGCGTGGAAGATTCCGGCCGATCTTCTTGTGAAACCGAGCCGGGTCGCGGCCTGAGCGTCGGGATTACTTCCCCGCCGTTTTTTGCTTGCCGGCGTCGGCATCGAGCCCGACGGTCCGGCCCGGAAAGCCTGCCGCATCGAAATAGCGCTGCGATAACACGCGCTGGAATTTCACCACCGTCCGCAGGCCGTTCGCCGCCGGTTTGGACACAACGGTCCCGTCGAAGGCCTTGAGGACGATGCCGTTCGGCAACGCCTCCGACATCACCCGTCCCGTCAATCCGCCCGCATTGGCCGGGCGCAAGTCCAGGAGCCGGGCGATGGTCATGCCGACATCCGCATTGTTGACCGGGAGTAGATCGGTGTACCCGGCTTTGAAGTCCGGTCCGATCGCCGCCATGAAATTCAAGGTGTCGCCGCGGCCGAAACTGCCGTGCATGCCCTGGCCCTGGCGCAGCACGGTATCGGCCACCTCTACGGAACAATTGGTCGGCTCGTCGCATCCCTGCACATAGGAACGGAAATTGACCACGATCGATGGGGTGGGCGTCACCGCCTTGCCCTTGAGGCCAATCTGCGACATCGGCAGCGTGCCGGGAAAGCGCCCAAGCTTGTCGTCGACGAACAGTCCGCTGACGTAATCCTGCTCCAGCAAAGCTTTGATGGTGCGCTCCGCGAGCTTCCTATCGCCTTTTGGCAGGTAGATCAGGTCCGATCCGCCATTGGTGGCCACCACCAGATCGGGTTTTGCCGGGTCCTGTCCGAACAGGCCGTTTCCGGCCTTGGGGTGGGCGGTCCCGGCCACCCGCGCATTCTTGTCGTTCGGGTCAAACAGCGGCAGATCAAGCGCGTTGGCCAGATCGATGGCCAGAAAGCCCATCGGCAAGAAATCCTTCGGCGTGTCGTCATAGCTGATTTTCGCCGCCGGGCTGGTCTTGCTCTCCTTCGAGACCGTCGAGAAGCCGTGGTCGGCGGCGACGATGATGTCGGTAGTGGCGGCAAGGTCGAGATCGTCGAGCGCCCTGCGCAGCTGCGCCAGATTGTCGTCGGCATTCTTGATGCCGGCGAGCGAAGTGGGGCCGTTGATGCCGGGTGTGACGGTGTTGAGGCTGTCGCCGCTGTTGTGCTGGCTGCCGTCGGGATCGCGCGACCAGAATACCAGCACGAAGGGCTTGTTGCGCGCCTTGAACATCGGCAGCACGACCTTGGTGGCGGCATCGGCGAAATAGGCCTGCTGCGCGGCATTCGGCACCAGGGTGCCCGGGGTTTTGGCGTCGCCGGCCTTGCCGTTGTCGCCGCGCGGAGGCGTCGCGAGCGGAAGACCCGCCGCGGTCAGGGCGGCCTTCATTTCGCCGGAAAGCGGAACGCCGTTCTTGCCGCCGGTGGCGTCGTCGATCACGATCGAATGCAAGCCACTGGCGCCGGTCTTGTCGGTATGATCGAAAATCAGGGTGGGACCGACCTTGCCGAGCGCGGCCGTGCTGAAACCTTTGGCGCGTGCCATTTTGAGGATGGTTTCCTCGTTCAGATAGTCGCCGCCGAAATGCTCATCGGCGTCGAGGATCACCGGATCGATCTCGAGGAATGGCGTGACCGTACCGTCCGCGGGCCCGACGGGATAGCCGGCATAGATCGTGTTCGAGAAGTCGCCGGTATCCCCTAGGTAGTGACCGGTGGCCATCGCCGACGCGTTGGCGGTGGTGAAGGTCGGAAACAGGGAATGGGAGTTCTTGAAATTGACGCCGTGGTCGCGGACCGCGGCCATCGCTGGCGCGGTGTCGGGCGTCACGATCCGCCCGCGCAACCCGTCCGGTACGAACAGGACGATGTTATGCGGCGTGCTGTTTTGCGCAAACGCCGCGCCGGCAGACGCCAATATCAGGCCAGCGGACAGCGTCACCACCGTACGGCGCATCTAAATCTCCCGGAGAATCGAACTGCGGCCTTTTTTGCCGTTGTGTCTGTCTAGTGCGGTGAATTTGAAGTTCCTATCAGTTTTCGCTGCAAACATCTTCATAGGAACTTCAAATTCAAAACCGCACTAGAATCATAAATTTGCTAGTGCTCTTTCGATTCCGAAGTTCGTATGAGAGTGAGCCGCATATGCTGACGAACTTCGGAATCGGAGCACTAGGTTTGCGATGTGACCGATTTGTTACGGGCGTTGCCGGACGATGGGCCGGCAATTATACGCCTTGCGAAATCCGGCGGCCTTGGCATCGTCCTCGGAACAGAACCAGCGATCCGGATGGGTCAGCACCGGATAACTGCGGCACGCCTGCACATGATAAATGCCCACATTGCCGGTGACGTGCGCACGCAAGGCAAACTTGCCTTTGATGCTGCAACCCGGCGGCATCGCGGGCTCGTAGGGGAACAGCATCTCGCGAATCTCGCGATCCTTGTCGGCCCGGCATGCCCCACCCAGCAACGCGCCGTCCTTTCGTCCACCGCGGAACTCCTGCGGCGCTACAAAGCAGCCCTTCCAAAGCCCTCGGCGGTTGTTCTTTGCATCGGCTTCGTCGTCCTTGAATCGGCCTCGTGCGGAGGGTTCGAAATTCAAGGCAAGTCCCTGGCGGACAAGGAGTTGGCTCAGGCTGGTGGTTTCACCCTCGACGGTGCAAATGCCGACATGCCACTTCTTGTAGCTGGCATCTGGACCGAGATCCTCGCAACGGACCTCGCGGCCGCCGATCAGGCTCGCCAGCCGCTCGCGCGCGTCAACACCGCAAGCCCATGGGTCGGCGTGGTCGTCGATGCAGATCTGGTCGAGCGCCGGTGCGTCAATGCCGTCCAGCCGATACGTCACATCGGCGAGGTCAATGGTCCCGCCGTCCCGGACGATCGGGCTGGCGGCGAAGCTTTGGCTGGCTGCGAAAATCGCCAGTATCAGGATAAGCCAACGCATCGATGGCAGGGCTCTTAAATCGTAAGGCCCTTGCGACGAGGCAGTGCGATAATGCCATCTTATGGTGCAAGCGAAGATCAGGCCAAACCGATTCTGCCGGATCGTCGCGGGACGATCCCCGGTGCGGGTCATCCAGTGGGAGCTGCGGGAGAATCGGTTTTCCGGCATATCAGCCGTTGCCTCTGCTTGGTTTTGCTGTACGACGGAATTGTTACATCCGTCCCCGCGTGCCAGATTGTGGGGCGATCCCGCCCCACAGGTTGCAAGTAAGCCAGCATATGTTCAAACGAATTCTGATCGCAAATCGCGGCGAGATCGCCTGCCGGGTCATCAAAACCGCCCGGCGTATGGGGATTGAGACGGTTGCCGTCTATTCCGAGGCCGACCGTGACGCCCTTCACGTCGAAATGGCCGACCATGCGGTTCTGATCGGACCGCCGGCCGCAGCCGAGAGCTATCTCTTGATCGACAAGATCGTCGAGGCCTGCCGCAAGACGGGCGCGGAAGCCGTGCATCCCGGTTACGGATTCCTGTCGGAGCGCGAGGCCTTTCCGCGGGCGCTGGCCAAGGCGGGCATCGTCTTCATCGGCCCCAATCCGGGCGCGATTGCCGCGATGGGCGACAAGATCGAATCCAAGAAGGCGGCGGCGAAGGCCGACGTCTCGACCGTTCCGGGGCATCTCGGCGTCATCGAGGACGAAAGGCATGCCGTGAAGATCGCCGACGCGATCGGCTATCCCGTCATGATCAAGGCCTCCGCCGGCGGCGGCGGCAAGGGAATGCGGATCGCGTACTCCACTTCCGAGGTCGCCGAAGGATTTGGTCTGGCCAAGGCCGAAGCCAAGGCGTCGTTCGGCGATGACCGGGTGTTCATCGAGAAATTCATCGTCGATCCCCGCCACATCGAAATCCAGGTGCTCGGCGACAAGCATGGCAATGTGGTTTATCTCGGCGAGCGCGAATGTTCGATCCAGCGCCGCAACCAGAAGGTGATCGAGGAGGCGCCGTCGCCGCTGCTTGACGAGACCACCCGCCGCAAGATGGGCGAGCAGGCGGTCGCGCTTGCGAAAGCGGTGAACTACAACTCCGCCGGTACCGTCGAATTCGTCGCCGGCCAGGACAAGAGCTTCTATTTCCTGGAGATGAACACGCGGTTGCAGGTCGAACACCCCGTGACCGAATTGATCACCGGCATCGATCTCGTCGAGCAGATGATCCGGGTCGCGGCCGGCGAGAAGCTTGCGCTTTCGCAAAAGAACGTCCGCTTGAGCGGATGGGCGGTGGAGTCGCGGGTCTATGCGGAAGACCCGTTCCGCAATTTCCTGCCCTCGATCGGGCGGTTGGTCAAATACCGCCCGCCGGCCGAGAGCCGCGTCGATGGCGTTACCGTGCGCAACGATACCGGCGTGCAGGAAGGCGGCGAGATCTCGATCTATTACGATCCGATGATCGCCAAGCTCGTCACCCACGCGCCATCGCGTGCCGCGGCCATCGAGGCGCAGTCGACCGCGCTGGATTCGTTCTACATCGACGGTATTCGCCACAACATTCCGTTCCTGTCGGCGCTGATGAATTACCCGCGCTGGCGCGAGGGCAAGCTTTCCACCGGCTTCATATCGGAGGAATTTCCGAAGGGCTTTGCGGTGCGTATGCCGGAAGGCGAGGTCGCGCGCCGGTTGGCGGCGGTCGCCGCCGCGATCGATCTTGTGTTCGGCGAACGCAAGCGGCAGATTTCCGGCCAATTGATCGGTCGTCCCGTGCAGCGCGAGCGCCGCCGCGCGGTGTGGCTGGAGCGCGACGAAATCGGGCTCGAAATCGCGCGCGAGGCCGACGATCTGGTGGTGCGTTTTGTCGGCGCCGACGGTGCGCTCGGCCATCCACACCGGCTGGTTTCGCCGTGGACACCGGGCGATCCCGTCTGGCAGGGCACGGTCGACGGCCAACCGGTCGCGATGCAGGTGCGGCCCGTCCCCAACGGCTTCCGGCTGGCGCATCAGGGCTTTGAGGTCGCGGTCCGGGTCTTCACCGAGGCCGAGGCGACGGCGGCACGGTTGATGCCGGTGACAACGGCGGCCGATACCGGCAAGAAATTGCTGTGCCCGATGCCCGGGCTCGTGGTGTCGATCGCGGTCGCCGAAGGCCAGGAGGTCAAGGCGGGCGAAACGCTGGCCGTGGTGGAAGCGATGAAGATGCAGAACGTGCTGCGCGCCGAGCGCGACGGCACGGTGAAGAAGATTCACGCGACCGCCGGCGCCACGCTGGCCGTCGACGCGCTGATTCTCGAATTCGCTTAGGGCGAGGTCCGCTGCCATCTCCGACATGCGTTGGGGGTCAGCACCAGCTGGCTTCCTCAATCCGAGGCGCCCGCAAGAGCTCTTGAATATTCGCCTCGATCAAACGGAATCCGATATTGCCGTAGAGCTTCTGGCGCCCCTCGTTCAGCACGAAACTTGGACTGCCTTCTATCCGCATTTTGTCGGCGTCTTGATAGTCGGCATCCAGGCGGGCGAATGCAGTGCCATTGTGGATGCATTTTTCGATCGCGCCAATATCGACACCGAAAGCTTCGGCTATCTCACATTGAACCCGCCAGTTCGCGATGTCCCGGCAATCCCGAAAAAATGCACAGCGGAAAGCCCAAAGCACCTGATCGAAAATGCTCTCCGAAGGCCGATTTCGGACCGTCCCGGAATCGTATTCCCACTGCTGAACGGCTTTCATGAACAAATGTGGGCTCGTCGATGTCGCGGGGCGCGTCTTCAACCAAACCTCCGGGTGAAGCTCGATATGAGGAAACCGCGCCGCCACCTGCCGCAAATGCGCGTTGAACCCGTCATATTCGCCTTTGCCTTTCCAGGTCGTGGAGATCTTGCGGGCGGTATCGCCGAACACCGAGCAGAACTGATGCTTGATGCGAACGGTATCGCCGAATTTTTCTCTCACTGCGCTCACGCGAGCCTGCGAGACGTATGCCCAGACGCACAAGACATCAGAGAAATATGTAACCTCGACCACGCTCATCCTGCGTTCTCCAAAGTCAATTCAAGGGCGAGCATCACTATGCACCCCGACCTCGCTTCATCGCAACCGGCCCGGGGTTGAACAGGTTTTGTTACCAGTGCAAGTCAGGGGGAGTATGATCTGGTTCAGTCCCCCTCGTCGCGTTGCCCTGATCGCGCCGTCCAGATAAAGGCGATCTATGTGGCCGCGCTTTGGCGTGGATTCCGCAGACTTGTCTGCGGTAGAATCCGCGCAAGTTATCAAAGGATTTTGCGATGACCTTCCGAAAGCGCCGCGATGCCATGCGTTCGATCCTGTCGGGACCCACATGCGTGCGGCCGGGTTCGGTCTATGACGCGATATCGATCCGCATTGCCGAGGACCTCGGGTTCGAGGTCGGCATGTTCGGCGGCTCCGTGGCTTCGCTCGCGGTGCTCGGGGATCCCGATATCGCGCTGATCACGCTCTCCGAACTCGCCGAACAGATGCGGCGGATGTCGCGCGCCTCGGCATTGCCGGTGCTGGTCGATGCCGATCACGGTTACGGCAACGCGCTGAACGTGCGCCGCACGGTAGAGGAACTGGAAGCGGCCGGCGCCGCCGGCCTTACCAT
>CAVWDY010000026.1:0-132542 GCA_963753875.1 uncultured Alphaproteobacteria bacterium
TAAAGCTCGTACATAATGACTAAGGATCATTCATCAGTTTTGCCCATCGCAAACCGTCGATCCAAACCCCGGTTCGCTGCTTTATTCTGAATGGTGGCAAAATGGCGCTCCCTAGGGGAATCGAACCCCTGTTTCAGCCTTGAGAGGGCCGCGTCCTAACCGCTAGACGAAGGGAGCGTAGCGTTACGGGAATAGCCTCGAAATCCCGCCGCCGCAAGGCGGGTTTTGTCAGGGTTCGCCAACAAACTTAAGACGACCCGCGGGCTTCAGCGTGCGGGCGTCAAAGGTGCGGATTTCGGTGGCTCCGCCGACCTCCAGCGTCACCACGAGGCGATCGCCGGCGACGCCCGTGGAGACGATCCGGGCGCCTTTCGGCAGCGTCGCCGTGACGTCGGTGGCGTTGGTGCTTCCCTCGGTGCGGAAAAGACGGTAGCCGATGGCGATCAGAACGGCCGCTACCGCCAGCGCCGTGGTGAGGCCCGCGATCAGCATCATGCGCCGCACCCGCGCAAACAATGCGGCCTGCTCGGGTGTCGGTTCGGGCGCAACGGTTTCGGTCATGTCAGACTCTTGAAGGGATCGGCTCTGCTTTGGAACAAGGCGCAAATAGCGGTCAAAGGCTGGAAGTCATCGTCGCCGGCGACGAGGGGTCGACCCGGCTCGACCGCGTGCTTGCCACGCGCCTTGCCGAATTGTCCCGATCGCGCCTGAAGGCTTTGATCCTCGCCGGCCAAGTCTCGATCAACAGCTCCGCCGTCAAGAACGCCCCCGTTCGCGACCCCGCTTATCATGTCGCCGCTGGCGATACGATCACAATCGACGTGCCCGAGCCGATCGCGGCCGAGCCAGTGCCTGAGGATATCGCGCTCGATATCGTCTATGAGGATGACGACATCATCGTCATCGACAAGCCCAGCGGCCTCGTGGTGCATCCGGCCGCGGGCCACGAGACCGGCACGCTGGTGAATGCTTTGATCGCCCATTGCGGCGCGAGCCTGTCGGGGATCGGCGGCGTCAAGCGCCCCGGCATCGTGCACCGGCTCGACAAGGATACGACCGGATTGCTGGTGGCGGCGAAGAACGACCGCGCCCACCAATCGCTGACCGCGCAATTTGCCGACCACGGCCGCACCGGCGCGATGCGGCGCGGCTACATGGCTTTCGTCTGGGGGGTGCCGAACCGGCAGCGCGGCACCATCGACGCGCCGATCGACCGGCATCCCTACGCCCGGGAGAAGATGGCGGTGCGCGAAGGCGGCCGCGAGGCCATCACCCATTGGGAGATTCAGGAAAGTTTTCCGGGCCGCGACGGCAAGCCGGTCGCCGCACTCCTCGCCTGCCAGCTCGAGACCGGGCGCACCCATCAGATCCGGGTGCATCTGGCCCATATCGGCCACCCCCTGATGGGCGATGCGGTCTACGGCCCGCACTTCAAGACCAAGGCCAGCCATCTCGGCCCCCGGAGCCAGACGGCCCTGGCCAGCCTCGATCGCCAAGCGCTACATGCATACCTTCTCGCCCTGGAACACCCCAAAACCGGGGCGATTCTGGAGTGGATCTCGGATTTACCGGAGGATCTCGCCCGCTTGCGAGATTGCCTGCGAGCGGCGCTATGACGCAGGCGATCCAGAAAAGCGTTGTTATGACAACAGGTTATAGCAGCCACACGGGGACGTGAGGCCCACATCCTTCCAAACGCCCCCCGATTTGGTGTATGTTGCACCTGCGTTGAATAACCAACGCGGAACATCGCAGAGCGACTGGCTTTAACACAGCAGCCGTCTGCCTGGCCCGCCGCTATCGGGGGCCTGAACCACTGGAGGGCGCTAAATGGCCCGTACAGCTACCCTGCCGATTCTCAACGGAGAATCCGGCCTTTCCCGGTACCTCGCCGAGATCCGCAAATTTCCGATGCTGGAACCCCAGCAGGAATACATGCTCGCCAAGCGCTGGCGTGAGCATGACGATCGCGACGCGGCCCATCAACTTGTCACCAGCCATCTCCGGCTCGTGGCCAAGATAGCCATGGGCTATCGCGGCTACGGATTGCCGATTTCCGAGGTCGTCTCGGAAGGCAATGTCGGCCTGATGCAGGCGGTGAAACGGTTCGAGCCCGAAAAGGGCTTTCGACTCGCCACCTACGCCATGTGGTGGATCAAGGCGTCAATACAAGAGTATATCCTGCGTTCCTGGTCGCTCGTGAAGATGGGCACCACCGCGAACCAGAAGAAGCTGTTCTTCAACCTGCGCAAGGCGAAGAGCAAGATCTCCGCGCTGGACGAGGGTGATATGCACCCCGACCAGGTGAAGATGATCGCCAAGCGCCTCGGCGTGACGGATCAGGACGTTGTCGACATGAACCGCCGTCTCGGCGGCGATGCCTCGCTCAACGCGCCGATCCGCGACGACGGCGAGGCCGGCGAATGGCAGGACTGGCTGGTCGATACTTCGCCCAACCAGGAAACCTTGATGGCCGAGCACGAGGAGTTCGATCATCGCCGCGAGGCGCTGAACGGCGCCATCAGCGTGCTCAACCCCAGGGAACGCCGCATCTTCGAGGCGCGGCGTCTGGCGGAAGAGCCGATGACGCTGGAAGACCTCGCCGCCGAATTCGGCGTGTCGCGCGAACGCGTGCGGCAGATCGAGGTCCGCGCCTTCGAGAAGGTGCAGTCGGCCGTCAAAGGCACGATCGCCCGGCAGGAAGCGGCCGCCCTGGAAGCCGCGCACTAATCGAGGCGGATCGACGCAAGAAACGAGACACGAAAGCCGGCGGCAACGCCGGCTTTTTTGTTTGGATTCAACTCGTCATGCCCTCGTCACCGGGTCGGCGCCAACGGGTCGCGCGAATGCCGACCGGAACGACCTTGCGTATTGCGGTCAAATTTTCAAAATCCGGGCTGCCTCGCCAGCGTGGCCAGCGCGCAGCCTTCGCAATAGCGCGCGTCCTTGAAGTCGATCCAGTTATGCGCATAGACGCGGTCAAGTGGAATGCCGTAGCGCGCGCGCAGCACCTTGACCAGGATCCGCCACGCCGCGATCTGCGCCTCGGTGGCGGGCCGGGCGACGTCGGGATAATTGCCGGCGAATTCCACCCCGATCGAGGTGTCGCCGATCACCTGATGAAAGGTCGGGCCGTTGTCGACGTATTTGTTGTCGTTGCGGTTGGCGCCGTCGCCATGGGTCGGAACCAGCGTCTCCGGCACCGCCCAGTACACCGTGCCGTCGGTTTCCACCCAGACGCGTGACGCCGCGCCGCGTCGGATTCTTCGCCTGCTCCAGCGCGCCGCCGCGCGCCGAACCGGCCGGCCCTTCGGTCTGGTGCACGATGATGTTGCGCCAGGGATGGGCATTTGCGACGTCGCCCCACGGCGCGAGCCAGACCATCTTCAGCCCCGGAATCTCGGGCGTCCCGGACTGTCGCGCGACCGCCGCAGATCCGGCGATTGCGCCGCGGCCGGAGCCGACATCGCGACGAGCCAGAACGCCATCACCAGCAGGCGAAACTTCATGGATCGCAATATCCAGTGAGCGCCTCCGGATTAAGTCCGGGTGAGCACGGTTCAGGCACGCCTGCGCTCGGCCATTTCTGCCACCGCCGCGGGGTCGGGCACCAGCGGCGGGGAGAGCTCGTACACCGCGTGGCGGTTCCTGCCGTCCTTCTTGGCGACGTAGAGCGCGTGGTCGGCGGCGGCGATCAGCCGGTCCGGGAACGCGCCGATCTCGCGGGTCCATTGCGCGACGCCGATCGAGACGGCGATCGGGATATCCTTTCCGACACAGGCGGCGGCGTCGTCGCGGCACACCTCGATGATCCGCCGCGCGACCGTAGCGCCGTCGCGCAGCGTCGAGGTGGGCAGCACGACGCAGAACTCGTCGCCGCCGGTGCGGGCCAGCATGTCGCCGGGCCGCAACCGCGTCTGCGCCATCAGCGTGAAATGCTGCAGGCAGGCGTCGCCCGCGGCATGGCCGTGGGTGTCGTTGATCGGCTTGAAGCCGTCGAGATCGACGACCAGCAGTGCGAACGGCTGGTTGCTGCGCTCCGACCTCGCGCATTCCTCGGTCAAACGCTGCAGGAGATGCCGCCGGTTGCCGACGCCGGTGAGATCGTCCATCAGCGCGAGATCGGCGACCTCGTTGCGCAAGCAGTCGATCGCCATCAGCAGGAAGCCGAAATTAAAGGCCATCGACAGGAACATCAGCGCCAGGATCGCGATCGACTGCGGCGCGTTGAATTGCACGAACGAGAAGTCGCCGCCGATTTGGAGGATCTTGCCCACGGCGCGGAAGGCGAAGATGCCGATGGTGAGCATGGCGATAATGCCCGCGAGCCGGGCACCGGGATTGATACGGCCATCCCGCCGCGACATCAGCAGCTTGAGCGTCAGCGCCAGCGGCAGCGCCTGGGCGACCGAATAGATCAAAATCCGCGCCGTCGAGCTATCGTAGCCGAACATGAAAAACGCCAGACCGGCGAAGGTTACTCCGGTAATCAGCGCCGTGCCGCGCCATCCGACGGCTGGCCGTAAAACCGCTTGATCCCCATCGCGGCGAGGCAAGTGGAGAAAATCACGACCGTGCCGCCGGCCAATAGCGGGATCAGCGAGCCCGCGACCATGCTCAGCATCGCGATTGCCGCGCCGATGGCGGCGGCGAAAGCCGAACCGGTCCAGAACCGCGCCGCCTCGAATGCGGGGTAGCTGCGCATGACGTAGGCCCAGATCAGGCCCAACGCGAGAAAATTGATGACGAACGCCGTCCACAGCGTCGGAACGTTCAGCATCGCAAAACCAGTGTGCGCATGGCCCTGTCTCCCCAACTATCGAACAGCCCGCCCATGACTATCCCCGTAGTCTTGCGGGCAACATGCCGCGCTGTCGCTTAACGGACTCTCACCCCAGGGCGGTGCAATCCAAGCCTTGGTTGTAAAATCATGAAGATGGCGCGCGGCCGTCCTCGATCGATACCGAATGCGTCGCCGCGTTGGCGCGACGTTAACCCTGGCGAGCCCGCGTCGGCGGCGCGATGGTTCGACTTCGGCCGCGCGGATTCGCCTGAGCGAGCCGATCGCCGCGCCAAAAAGACGTCAAAACGCATAACATCTGTGGATAACGCGATGACACATGCGTGACAGCACGGGCAGCAGCCTGCGAATCTGTTGGGATCACATTCGAGGATGTGGCGAGGCTGGCCCTCCGCCGAGCATGCCTCGTGTCGCGTTTCCATCCATTAACCCAAATGAGGATGCGATGGCTAAGAAAGCGAAGAAGGCAAGAAGGCGAAGAAGGCCAAGAAGTCGAAGAACAAGTAACCTTCAAGCCCGGGCGGAGCCTCGCTCCGCCCGGGCACCCAGTATGGGCGGAAATATCTTTGCAAAACGGCGGGCCTTGAGCCCGCCTTTTGATTTTTGGGGATCGCGTCCTCCTCGTCACTGCCTGTGCCGCCCGAAAAGTGATCCGCGCGCGGCGGCATCGATACTGCGTCATTCCGGGATGGGCCGAAGGCAAGACCTAGGATGCGCAATCGCGCATCGAGAACTCGAAGTTCTTCGATGTGCTGCACCTCGCCCCGCTGCGCGCTGCCCGACTGCGGCGCGCCCGACCTCTCCCCGCAAGCGGGGCGAGGTGAAGAACGGAGGCCGCTGTTTGAAAATTCGAATCCGGAGGCGGCGGTATTTGGAACTCCGTCATTCCGGGATGGTCCGAAGGACCAGACCTCAGATGCGCTATTGCGCATCGGGGAATCTCAGATTCTACGATGTGCAATTGCACATCGTAGCTCACCGCTTCGCGATGCCCCGGAATGACGGCGGGCGATTGCTTCGTCGCTATCGCTCCCTTGCACGAACGCTTCGCGTTTATCGCAGGCAGTGACGAGGAGGACGCGACCCCAAAAATCAAAAGGCGGGCTCAAGGCCCGCCGTTTTGCAAAGATATTTCCGCCCATACTGGGTGCCCGGGCGGAGCGAGGCTCCACCCGGGCTTGAAGGTTACTTCTTCTTCGACTTCTTGGCCTTCTTCGCCTTCTTTGCCTTCTTCGCTTTCTTAGCCATAGCATCCTCATTTGGGTTAATGGATGGAAACGCGACACGAGGCATGCTCGGCGGAGGGCCAGCCTCGCAACATCCTCGAATGTAATCCCAACAGATTCGCAGGCTGCTGCCCCGTGCTGTCACGCATGTGTCATCACGTTATCCACAGATGTTATGCGTTTTGACGTCTTTTTGGCGCGGCGATCGGCTCGCTCAGGCGAATCCGCGCGGCCGAAGTCGAACCATCGCGCCGCCGACGCGGGCTCGCCAGGGTTAACGTCGCGCCAACGCGGCGACGCATTCGGTATCGATCGAGGACGGCCGCGCGCCATCTTCATGATTTTACAACCAAGGCTTGGATTGCACCGCCCGGGGTGAGAGCCCGTTAAGCGACAGCGCGGCATGTTGCCCGCAAGACTACGGGGATAGTCATGGGCGGGCTGTTCGATAGTTGGGGAGACAGGGCCATGCGCACACTGGTTTTGCGATGCTGAACGTTCCGACGCTGTGGACGGCGTTCGTCATCAATTTTCTCGCGTTGGGCCTGATCTGGGCCTACGTCATGCGCAGCTACCCCGCATTCGAGGCGGCGCGGTTCTGGACCGGTTCGGCCTTCGCCGCCGCCATCGGCGCGGCAATCGCGATGCTGAGCATGGTCGCGGGCTCGCTGATCCCGCTATTGGCCGGCGGCACGGTCGTGATTTTCTCCACTTGCCTCGCCGCGATGGGGATCAAGCGGTTTTACGGCCAGCCGGTCGGATGGCGCGGCACGGCGCTGATTACCGGAGTAACCTTCGCCGGTCTGGCGTTTTTCATGTTCGGCTACGATAGCTCGACGGCGCGGATTTTGATCTATTCGGTCGCCCAGGCGCTGCCGCTGGCGCTGACGCTCAAGTTGCTGATGTCGCGGCGGGATGGCCGTATCAATCCCGGTGCCCGGCTCGCGGGCATTATCGCCTTGCTCACCATCGGCATCTTCGCCTTCCGCGCCGTGGGCAAGATCCTCCAAATCGGCGGCGACTTCTCGTTCGTGCAATTCAACGCGCCGCAGTCGATCGCGATCCTGGCGCTGATGTTCCTGTCGATGGCCTTTAATTTCGGCTTCCTGCTGATGGCGATCGACTGCTTGCGCAACGAGGTCGCCGATCTCGCGCTGATGGACGATCTCACCGGCGTCGGCAACCGGCGGCATCTCCTGCAGCGTTTGACCGAGGAATGCGCGAGGTCGGAGCGCAGCAACCAGCCGTTCGCACTGCTGGTCGTCGATCTCGACGGCTTCAAGACGATCAACGACACCCACGGCCATGCCGCGGGCGACGCCTGCCTGCAGCACTTCACGCTGATGGCGCAGACGAGGTTGCGGCCCGGCGACATGCTGGCCCGTACCGGCGGCGACGAGTTCTGCGTCGTGCTGCCCACCTCGACGCTGCGCGACGGTGCTGCGGTCGCGCGGCGGATCATCGAGGTGTGCCGCGACGACGCCGCCGCCTGTGTGGGAAAGGATATCCCGATCGCCGTCTCGATCGGCGTCGCGCAATGGACCCACGAGGTCGGCGCGTTCCCGGACCGGCTGATCGCCGCCGCCGACCACGCGCTCTACGTCGCCAAGAAGGAGGGCAGGAACCGCCACGCGGTGTACGAGCTCTCCCCGCCGCTGGTGCCCGACCCCGCGGCGGTGGCAGAAATGGCCGAGCGCAGGCGTGCCTAACTCCTCAAACAGCTCACCCCCGGACTTGATCCGGGAGGCGCTCACTGCATATTGCGATCCATGAAGTTTCGCCTGCTGGTGATGGCGTTCTGTCTCGTTGCGATGTCGGCTCCGGCCGCGGCACAATCGCCGGATTTTGGGGCGGTCGCGCGTGGGTCCGGGACGCCGGAGATTCCGGGGCTGAAGCTGGTCTGGCTCGCGCCCTGGGGCGACGTCGCAAAAGCCCATCCCTGGCGCAACATCATCGTGCACCAGACCGAAGGGCCGGCCGGTTCGGCCCGCGGCGGCGCACTGGAGCAGGCGAAGAATCCGACGCGGCGCGGCGTCACCGTCTGGGTGGAGACCGACGGCACGGTGTACTGGGCGGTGCCGGAGACGCTGGTTCCGACCCATGGCGACGGCGCCAACCGCAACGACAACAAATACGTCGACAACGGCCCGACCTTCCATCAGGTGATCGGCGACACTTCGATCGGGGTGGAATTCGCCGGCAATTATCCCGACGTCGCCCGGCCCGCCACCGAGGCGCAGATCGCGGCGTGGCGGATCCTGGTCAAGGTGCTGCGCGCGCGCTACGGCATTCCACTTGACCGCGTCTATGCGCATAACTGGATCGACTTCAAGGACGCGCGCTATTGCGAGGGCTGCGCGCTGGCCACGCTGGCGAGGCAGCCCGGATTTTGAAAATTTGACCGCAATACGCAAGGTCGTTCCGGTCGGCATTCGCGCGACCCGTTGGCGCCGACCCGGTGACGAGGGCATGACGAGTTGAATCCAAACAAAAAAGCCGGCGTTGCCGCCGGCTTTCGTGTCTCGTTTCTTGCGTCGATCCGCCTCGATTAGTGCGCGGCTTCCAGGGCGGCCGCTTCCTGCCGGGCGATCGTGCCTTTGACGGCCGACTGCACCTTCTCGAAGGCGCGGACCTCGATCTGCCGCACGCGTTCGCGCGACACGCCGAATTCGGCGGCGAGGTCTTCCAGCGTCATCGGCTCTTCCGCCAGACGCCGCGCCTCGAAGATGCGGCGTTCCCTGGGGTTGAGCACGCTGATGGCGCCGTTCAGCGCCTCGCGGCGATGATCGAACTCCTCGTGCTCGGCCATCAAGGTTTCCTGGTTGGGCGAAGTATCGACCAGCCAGTCCTGCCATTCGCCGGCCTCGCCGTCGTCGCGGATCGGCGCATTGAGCGAGGCATCGCCGCCGAGACGGCGGTTCATGTCGACAACGTCCTGATCCGTCACGCCGAGGCGCTTGGCGATCATCTTCACCTGGTCGGGGTGCATATCACCCTCGTCCAGCGCGGAGATCTTGCTCTTCGCCTTGCGCAGGTTGAAGAACAGCTTCTTCTGGTTCGCGGTGGTGCCCATCTTCACGAGCGACCAGGAACGCAGGATATACTCTTGTATTGACGCCTTGATCCACCACATGGCGTAGGTGGCGAGTCGAAAGCCCTTTTCGGGCTCGAACCGTTTTACCGCCTGCATCAGGCCGACATTGCCTTCCGAGACGACCTCGGAAATCGGCAATCCGTAGCCGCGATAGCCCATGGCTATCTTGGCCACGAGCCGGAGATGGCTGGTGACAAGTTGATGGGCCGCGTCGCGATCGTCATGCTCACGCCAGCGCTTGGCGAGCATGTATTCCTGCTGGGGTTCCAGCATCGGAAATTTGCGGATCTCGGCGAGGTACCGGGAAAGGCCGGATTCTCCGTTGAGAATCGGCAGGGTAGCTGTACGGGCCATTTAGCGCCCTCCAGTGGTTCAGGCCCCCGATAGCGGCGGGCCAGGCAGACGGCTGCTGTGTTAAAGCCAGTCGCTCTGCGATGTTCCGCGTTGGTTATTCAACGCAGGTGCAACATACACCAAATCGGGGGGCATTTGGAAGGATGTTGGCCCTCACGTCCCCGTGTGGCTGCTATAACCTGTTGTCATAACAACGCTTTTCGGAGTCACCTGCGTCATAGCGCCGCTCGCAGGCAATCTCGCAAGCGGGCGAGATCCTCCGGCAAATCCGAGATCCACTCCAGAATCGCCCCGGTTTTGGGGTGTTCCAGGGCAAGGAGGTATGCATGTAGCGCTTGGCGATCGAGGCTGGCCAGGGCCGTCTGGCTCCGGGGGCCGAGATGGCTGGCCTTGGTCTTGAAGTGCGGGCCGTAGACCGCATCGCCCATCAGGGGGTGGCCGATATGGGCCAGATGCACCCGGATCTGATGGGTGCGCCCGGTCTCGAGCTGGCAGGCGAGGAGTGCGGCGACCGGCTTGCCGTCGCGGCCCGGAAAACTTTCCTGAATCTCCCAATGGGTGATGGCCTCGCGGCCGCCTTCGCGCACCGCCATCTTCTCCCGGGCGTAGGGATGCCGGTCGATCGGCGCGTCGATGGTGCCGCGCTGCCGGTTCGGCACCCCCCAGACGAAAGCCATGTAGCCGCGCCGCATCGCGCCGGTGCGGCCGTGGTCGGCAAATTGCGCGGTCAGCGATTGGTGGGCGCGGTCGTTCTTCGCCGCCACCAGCAATCCGGTCGTATCCTTGTCAAGCCGGTGCACGATGCCGGGGCGCTTGACGCCGCCGATCCCCGACAGGCTCGCGCCGCAATGGGCGATCAAAGCATTCACCAGCGTGCCGGTCTCGTGGCCCGCGGCCGGATGCACCACGAGGCCGCTGGGCTTGTCGATGACGATGATGTCGTCATCCTCATAGACGATATCGAGCGCGATATCCTCAGGCACTGGCTCGGCCGCGATCGGCTCGGGCACGTCGATTGTGATCGTATCGCCAGCGGCGACATGATAAGCGGGGTCGCGAACGGGGGCGTTCTTGACGGCGGAGCTGTTGATCGAGACTTGGCCGGCGAGGATCAAAGCCTTCAGGCGCGATCGGGACAATTCGGCAAGGCGCGTGGCAAGCACGCGGTCGAGCCGGGTCGACCCCTCGTCGCCGGCGACGATGACTTCCAGCCTTTGACCGCTATTTGCGCCTTGTTCCAAAGCAGAGCCGATCCCTTCAAGAGTTTGACATGACCGAAACCGTTGCGCCCGAACCGACACCCGAGCAGGCCGCATTGTTTGCGCGGGTGCGGCGCATGATGCTGATCGCGGGCCTTACCACGGCGCTGGCGGTAGCGGCCGTTCTGATCGCCATCGGCTACCGTCTTTTCCGCACCGAGGGAAGCACCAACGCCACCGACGTCACGGCAACGCTGCCGAAAGGCGCCCGGATCGTCTCCACGGGCGTCGCCGGCGATCGCCTCGTGGTGACGCTGGAGGTCGGCGGGGTCACCGAAATCCGCACCTTTGACGCCCGCACGCTGAAGCCCGCGGGTCGTCTTAAGTTTGTTGGCGAACCCTGACAAAACCCGCCTTGCGGCGGCGGGATTTCGAGGCTATTCCCGTAACGCTACGCTCCCTTCGTCTAGCGGTTAGGACGCGGCCCTCTCAAGGCTGAAACAGGGGTTCGATTCCCCTAGGGAGCGCCATTTTGCCACCATTCAGAATAAAGCAGCGAACCGGGGTTTGGATCGACGGTTTGCGATGGGCAAAACTGATGAATGATCCTTAGTCATTATGTACGAGCTTTATCCGGCCGTTAGTCAGCGGTTCCGATATAGATGTGACGCAAGCGCGGGTCGGCGGCTATTTCGCTAGGCGCGCCGGAAAGACCGAACATGCCGTGTTCTAGGACATAGGCATGATCGGCGAGTGCCAACGCGCGATCAACGTTCTGCTCGATGATGATCAGCGTCATTCCAGCCTGTTTGAGAACCGCGAGGGCCTCGTAGAGCTTGTCCATCACGACAGGCGCCAAGCCGAGGCTGATTTCATCAAAAATGATGAGCCGCGGCCGGGCCATCAGCGCGCGCCCGATCGCGAGCATTTGCTGCTGGCCTCCCGACATTGAGGTGCCGCCCTGGTCCGTTCGTTCGGCGAGTACCGGGAAAAGGTCATAGACGGCGCCGAGTCGCTCGCGTGCAGCCGAAGTGTCCGCATTGCGGGCCGCGATAAGCAGGTTTTCCTGTACCGTGAGCGTCGGGAAAATGCGTCGACCCTCCATGCAATGGGCGATTCCGAGTTCTGCGATGCGATGTGGCGGTCGACCCGAGACGTCCTCGCCAGCGATCCGCAACATGCCTGATGTCGGCGTGATAGCGCCGCTAATCGTCCGTGCGAGCGTCGTCTTGCCAGCGCCGTTGGCGCCGAGGATGGCGACGGCTTGGCCTTCCCGGATCGTCAGGTCGATGCCCTTGAGTACCCGGGCCTGGCCGTAGCCCGAGCATATTCCTTGCAGGTCCAGCAGTGGAGGGCCGGCACCGCCAACCGACGGCGGGGCGATCAGCGAAGACATCACGCTGCGCTCGGCTTCCGGGCCGACAACATGCACCGCACTCTGCTCTACCGCGTCGATCCCGCCTCCTCGACGTACCTCGGGTTCGCGGGAACCGCCAGTGCCGAGATAGACCGCTGCAACCTGGTTATTGGCGAAGATTTCCATCGTCGGGCCTTCGATCAACTTCTTGCCGAAGTTGAGGACCATCGAGCGCGCGCAGCATTCCCGTACGACACGGAGGACATGCTCGACGATGACAATTGCCGTGCGCAGATCCGCTATCGAGTGGATCAGCGCGATCAGTTCGGTGATCTCGCTGTCGACCAGGCCCGCACCGACCTCGTCGAGCAACACGATACGTGGCTTAAGCGCGAGTGCGCGAGCGACCTCGAGTCGCTTTCGCCGAAGCAGCGGCAGGGCGCGCGCCGGCAGGCTTGCGACGTCGGAGAGGCCCGTACGCTTAAGAAGCGCGACGCGCTCGTCGCGGGCAAAAGTTGCGCGCATGAAGGGTTGAATTGAATATTGCGCGACTTCCAGATTTTCCTCAACCGTCATGTCCAGGAAGGGTCGCGGGATTTGATAGGTGCGGCCAATCCCCGCTCGGGCGCGCTCCGATGCCGGAAGGCGCGATATGTCCTGGCCATCCAGCCGGATCGAGCCCTCGCTCGGGACGACCGCGCCCCCGATCAGGCCGATCAGGGTCGATTTTCCCGCGCCGTTCGGGCCGATGACGCCGGTAATCGATCCCGGCTGCAACTGGAGATTGACATGATCGATCGCCACCAGGCCGCCATAGCGCTTGACGATGCCCGAGACTTCGAGGAGCGGGACGTTGCTCGAGGTCATACGGTTGCCCGCTTCGCTGTCAGGGAAGACAGATTTGCCGCGAAACCGACGAGGCCCATGGGCGCGAACCGGATCAACCCGATCAGGATCACGCCCGCGATCGCGATATGCGCCTCAGGGAAGTCGGCCAGTGCCTCACCGAGCGCGACGACGAACAGCGCGCCGACCAATGGACCGAGCCGTAAGCCGACGCCGCCGATGATCACCATTGAGAGCACGTCGATCGACCACTGCAATCCGAACATGCCGTAAGGCTCGATGGCGCCAAGCTTAGTCGCCTGCACCCCGCCGGCGATGGCGACCAGGGCGCTCGCAAGAACAAAGGCGCCGAGCTTGACGCGATACGGGCGCACGCCCATTTGGGCCGCGGCGTCTTCATCGTCGCGGACCGCACGCAGGATGACGGAAACACGGGTGCGTGCACAGGCCGTGATCGCGAGAGACGCGATTAGCGCGACGCCTAGGGCGTAATGAAACAGTTCAGGCAGGGGCGGCGGGTCTTTTTGCAGAAAGATTCCCATGGCCCCGCCGAAAGCGGAGACGTTGACCATGGTCAACCGCAGCAGTTCGGCGAGTGCGAGCGTTCCGACGGTGAAATAGAGACCTCGGAGGCGAAACAACGCCGGCGAAACGACCGCAGCCAACGCAGCCCCGGCCAGCGCACAACCGAAGAGGACCAGCGGTAGCGGGGCATCGATGTGGTTCAGCAAACCGAAAGCGACATAGGCGCCGAGCCCGACAAAGCAGGACGTGCCGAGCGAAACGAGGCCGACCGATCCCGCCAGCAGGTTCCAGCTTTCCGCGAGCGTCAAATAGATCAACACGCGAAAGGCGATCTGCAACCCATAATCGCCCAAGAAATCGGATGCGAACCAGAGTAGGATGAAAGCGCCAAAGAGGATGCCGACTTCCGCAAAGCCCGACGTAGCCTTCATGATCGCCTCCGCGCGAGAAAACCATCGGGCCGGAAGGCCAGCACCAGCAGGAACAGCGCCATGCCAACAAGGTCGCGGTAACCGTCGCCGAGCGTCAGACCGCCGAGGCTTTGCAGGAAGCCGAGCAACAAGCCGCCGACCAGCGTACCTAGCACGTTGCCGAGGCCTCCAAGCACGACGATCGCGAGGCTGTTGAGGAGATAGGCGGCGCCGCTGGAAGGGCCGAACTGGAAAGCGGCGCCGATAAGCGTGCCTCCGACGCCCGCGCAGGCCGCACCAAGCGCGAACGTGACCATCTGCACGCGCTTGACGTCGACACCGAGCGTTTCGGCGGCCTGAGCGTCGATGGCGCTTGCGCGCAGATCGCGCCCGAAGCGGGTTCGTGAAATCAGCCAGTGAACGGCCAGGATCAACGTAACGGCGATTGCGAAGCCGATGACATAGATCAGCGGCACAGTGACCGGCCCGAGCGTCAGGGGAAGTGTCGCATAATCTCGCTCGATCGAACGCGTATCGGCGCTGAAGCCGAGGACAAAGGCGTTTTCCAGAATAATCGAAACGGCGAACATCGTCATCATCTGCGCCTCGGCGCCTCGCTCGGCGAGTGGCGCGAGCAGCAACCGATAGAGCGGGAACGCCAGCGCGGCGACGAAGAAGGCGATCACGGGCAGACCGAGAAGAGGATCGACGCCCGTGATCTTGAGAAAGAAGAGGCCGGCGTAGGCGCCGGCCACCAGGAAATCGCCATGGGCGAGATTGACGAGCCGCATGACGCCCAGGACGATGGAGAGTCCGAGGGCGGTCAGCGCGAGCATCCCTCCCAGCAGCATGCCCGAAACGATCGTGCTCAACACAGTGCCGATGTCGGGCATGCCGCCCCGCCTCTCAGATCAAGGAAGCGGGAACAGGAGTTCACCGGTCTTGGCCGACTTGGGCCAGACGATGACCGTCTTTCCGCCCTGCCACTGCAACGAAACGATCGGCAGCTTGGCGGTATGGTTCTCGTCGAACTTCACCGGTCCAACCACATAGGTCTTGTCCGTCTTGGCGATGGCGGCGTTGATCTTCTCGGGATCGGTCGAACTCGCGGCCTTGATGGCATCGAGCAGGACCTGCGCGGCGGCGTAGGAATTGGCGATGTGTTGGCTGCTGGTCAACTTGGTCTCGCTTTCGAACGCCTTGGCGAGGTCGGCTGCGCCGGGGTAAGGAAAGGAAGGATCCCAGTAACCGCCGACGAAAATACCGTCCGACAGCTTGCCGAGTGCCTCGGCGAATTGCACGGGCTCCGCGCCCTTCTCGATGTTGAGGATTTTCGGAGTGTAGCCGGCGGAAGCCATCTGCTTGCGGATCGCAATCGCCTGCGGCGTGATCGCATCACCGAGCACGACCTCGGCACCCTTGCTCTTGGCTTCAGCGATGATCGAGGTGAATTGCGTGTTGTCCACCGGGAACTCGGCATTTTGAACGACCTCGTAACCGAACTCCTTGGCGAGTGCGGGCCAGATCTTGCCACCGATGGCCTGACCATCGGGACCATTGTCGTGCCAGATCGCGATTTTCCTGTTGGTTTGTACCCCCAGATCGGCGAGTGCCTTGAACTGAGCCGCCGCGAGTTCCGGAACGGAGAAGAAGATATCCCAGACGTAGTTCCACTTGCGAACCGACATGAAAACCTCAAGCGGATCGCAGCCGGTCACCATCGGCTTCTTGGCGCGTTCGGCGACAAGCGCACCGGCGTTCACCAGCGCCGGGGTGCAGGAGCCCAGCATGGCCACCACCTTGTCCCGGGAGATCAGCGTCTCGGTGTTGGAAGCTGTCGCGTTGGGATCGGTCTTGTCGTCACGGATGATGAGTTTCACCATCTGCTTGGTGCCGCCGATCGAAATTCCGCCGGCCTTGTTCACTTCGTCGACCGCGCGCTTGTAACCCCATTGCTGGAAACTGCCGAAACCGGCCAGCGGACCCGACAGCGGCAACGAGGCGCCAATCACAATTTCATCGGCCCTTGCAGCCCCAAGGCCGAGGGCGATGGACGCGCTGGCGAAGAACGCGCCGGCTTTCAATATCTTTTTAAAATTCCGCATAAAACTATTCCTCCCTTTGCTATGTTTGGCAGAGCAGGTCCTACACTTTTGATGTCAAAGACATCTGGCTAGAACGAGTCGTCGAGCGTGACGCGTCGGTAGAGAACTGGCAGAATTTCGGCGAGATATCCCATCTCCTCGACGCAATGCTGATGCAGGCGGCGGGCGAATTCCGCGTTCAGGTTTTCCGCGCGCATGGCCCGCACTTGTGTCTCCGGTAACGTGATCGCGGGATCGCGGTGCGATATCAGGCCGAGCCAGAAGCGCGAGCGCATTTCGCAGCCGTAATCGGTGTCGCGCACGAAATGCGTCATTCGTCCGACATGGAACGGCGCTTCGAGAAGGCCCGGACGGGCGCAAACCGCAAGGGCGCCGGACTCTTTGTACAGCCTGGCGTCGAAGGTTTCCGAAGGGTCGTGAAAATCGATACGCAGCTTGAAAAGCGGGCCGTCCTTGCCCGCAAGATATTCGTGGACGAGATGAGAGCCGCCGATGTATTTGCCGTTCACCCGGTTTTCCCAGGCGCTGTAAACGTGGTCGCGCGGGTGCCAAAGGCGGTACCACTCGATGTCGCCGAGCCAGCCGAACCACCAGTCGACCATTTTTGCCCGGCATCCGGGCATGCGGGTCAGGCCCGCAACGACCCATTTGCCGTCCTCGAGCTCTTGATACCCGGACTCGAAGCGCTGGTAGCCCGGCTTCAACATCTCGTTCGCGTCTTCGAACCGCATGTGCGTTCCTCCGGCTTGATTTGATCGGCGGTCTAAAATCCCACTTGATCGCCACCCTTGAGGGCAAGAATTTCGCGCGCCTCCGCAGGCGTCGCGACGGAGTAGCCGAGCTCTTCGATGATGCGGCGAATTTTCGCAACCTGCTCGGCGTTGGACCTCGCGAGCTTGCCGCGCCCGATAAAGAGCGAGTCTTCGAGGCCGACGCGCACATTGCCTCCCATCATCGCGGCTTGCGTCGCGAAAGGAATCTGCGACCGCCCGGCCGCCAGCACCGACCAGCGATAGTCCTCGCCGAACAGCCGATCGGCGGTTTCCTTCATGAACATCAGATTGCGCATGTCGGCGCCGATGCCGCCGAGGATGCCGAAGATGGTCTGGACAAAGAACGGCGGCTTGATCAGGCCACGGTCGACGAAATGGGCGAGGTTGTAGAGATGCCCAATGTCGTAACATTCATGCTCGAAGCGCGTCCCGTGCTCTTCACCGAGCATTTTCAGAATGCGTTCGATATCACGGAAGGTGTTGCGGAAGATGAAATCGTCGGTGCCCCGCAGATAGGGCTCCTCCCAATCGTATTTCCAGCTCTTGTAGCGATCCGCGAGCCCGAAAATGCCGAAGTTCATCGAGCCCATGTTAAGCGAACACATTTCGGGTTTCGCAACGAGCGGCGCCGCAAGTCGCTGCTCGACAGTCATATTAAGGCTGCCACCCGTCGTCACATTGATGACCGCGTCGGTCGCCTGCTTGATGCGCGGCAAGAACTGCATGAAGACTGCGGGATCGGGGGTCGGACGGCCGTCCTTGGGATCGCGGGCATGCAGATGAAGGATCGAGGCGCCAGCCTCCGCTGCCGAGACCGATTGCGCCGTGATGTCGTCAGGCGTGAAGGGTAGGGCATCCGACATGGTCGGCGTATGAATGCCGCCGGTGATAGCGCAGGTGATGATGACTTTGTCCGACTTAGGTTTGACCAACGTCATCACTCCCTGACGAGACTGGCGCGCCGAAGCTCGCCCGCAAATGTTTCGTGACGCGCTCACGCAAGGCCGCCTGTTGTTCGGGGGGCCATTTGCGAAACCCTTCGCCGGACTTGAAGCCGAGCCGGCCCTGTTCGACCAGCCGATCGAGATAGGGAGAAGCTGCGGTCGAGCGATCGAGCGCGGGCAGAACATAATTATGAATCGATCTGGTGAGGTCGGTGCCGACGAGATCGGCATTCTCCAGCGGGCCAAGCACCGCCAAACGGGTGCCGAAACTCGCCTTGACGACGTCGTCGACGGTCTTGGCGTCGCAGACGCCATCGGCGACCAGCGCGACCGCCTCGCGCCAGAGCGCATGTTGAAGCCGGTTGCCGATAAAGCCCGGAACGTCCTTCTTCACTTCGACGGCGGTTTTCCCGACCGAGGCGAGCAGCCTCAGCGTTGCTTCGACTGTGCCGTCGGAAGTGTCGACGGTCCGAATGACCTCGACGAGGGGAACCAGATAGGGCGGGTTCCACCAATGCGTTCCGAGCGCGCGCGCCTTGTTGCGCAGCCTTTCCATGATCGAGGTAATCGGAATCACGGAGGTGTTCGAGGCCAGAATGGCGGTAGGCTTCGCCGTATCTTCGATCTCGCCGAACAACGCCTGTTTGAGCGCGAGATCCTCCGGCGCCGCTTCAATGACAAAATCCGCATCCGCGACGGCCGTGGCCAATTGGGAATGCAAAGTTACGGCTGCTGCGGCAGCAGGATTCAGGCCGCTGGCTTTGAGGTTGTCGCGGATTCGCGGCAGCGCTGTCGCCCGCGCCTCCGTCATGGCATCGAACAGCGCGACGCGATGGCCTGCTGCGGCGAAGACCAGCGCGATGCCGGCGCCCATTAGACCCGCGCCGATCACCGCAATGGCGGGTTTCTCCGTCATTCGCTCAACCGGCGGTGTAGCCGCCATCCGCATAGAGCGTATGGCCGGTATAGAAGTCTGACGCGCGAGAGGCGAGGAAGAGCAGCGGGCCGGCGAGGTCTTCAGGCTCGCCGAGGCGACCCTTTGGAACGCGCGAAAGGAATCCCGCGCGCGTCGCCTTGGCCTTTTCGTCGTCGGCAAACATCCAGGCGGTGAGAGGTGAGCGAAACACCGTTGGCGCAATCGCGTTGACGGTAATGCCTGTCGGGCCCCATTCGCATCCCAAGGCGCGGGTAATTCCGTCGATTGCCGCCTTGGAGGCACAATAGGCGGTATAGCCGGCAGGGTGGCCGAGCAACCCGCGAGCGGAGGACATCAACACGATCTTTCCGCCTTCGCCTTGAGCCAACATTTGCTTGCCGGCGGCGCGCGCCATCAACCAGGATTGCGTAACGTTGGCGTCCATAACGTCGAGAAAGCGCTCGGGAGCCATTTCGACGATTTTCGATACGTCGTTTTTGCCGGAGGCCACGACCAGGATATCGACCCGACCAAACCGGCGCGTCGCGGCCTCCACGATACTTTCGCAATCTGCTTCGGAGTCGGGCCGCTTGTTGATTGGCTCGACTTCGGAACCGATTTTTCGACACTTTGCCGCGATGTCTTCAAGCTCCTTGGCTTTGCCAGCGGTCAGGACGAGCTTCGCGCCGGCCGCCGCCAGAACCTCGGCTGCGAGTGCGCCGAAGGCGCCTGACGCACCGGTTATGATTGCAACTTTGCCTTTCACGTCGAAGAGCGAGAGCGGATTGGCGAGGTCCGGTATCATGGTTTCACTCCCGGCGGGTACGGAATCACGACCAGCATTTTGCAAACGGAGTTGGTTCGGTTGATGATCTCGCGCACTTCCCCTGGAGCGATGGTGCAGGAATCCATCGGACCCAGAACCGTCTCTGTGCCACCGATGACGACGGTCATGTGGCCTTCGAGAACGACATAGACCTTCTCGAACGGCGTGGAATCTGGTCCAGCGCCGCCCCCTGGCAAAAACAGCGAGTAGCCGATCCACTGATTGGTCGGGCCGCCGGGCTCGAAGCCCTGCAGACGGAGCCCGACGACGCCCCGATGGTTGGGGGCGTCATATGGTTTGGCGTCTTCGTAGCGCTTGACGTGCATCGCGTGTCCTCCTGCTTTAGGCGGCCTGTTTCTCCGCCTTGCCGTGTCGACTGGCCGCTGACGCTAAAAGGCTGCGCCGCTTTCGATCCGGTACTTCTGGCCCTTGTCGATCATCGCAACCAGGCGAATGATGCAGCCGTCGCCACGATCCCAATTCCAGGGGAAGAACGCGAAGGTCACACGCTTTCCGGTGACCGCATCGAGATCGCCGCCGACGTTCTCGATGCCGAGAATGCCGTTGGTGAAGAGTTTGCGATGGACGGGTTCCCACTCGGGGTGGGCTTCCTTCCA
The DNA here is from genome assembly GCA_963753875.1 of uncultured Alphaproteobacteria bacterium. GTDB lineage: Bacteria > Pseudomonadota > Alphaproteobacteria > Rhizobiales > Xanthobacteraceae > Bradyrhizobium. Next base: position 19,994 of record CAVWDY010000026.1, read on the forward strand.
GTCGATCCCGCCGGACCACTTCTTGAATTCCTCGGCGAGATGCGGATGCAGCGGACCGTTGCGGTGCGGGCCGATCGCGGTCGCCAGCGGATGATCGTTGGCCTGCGTGTCGTGGCCGACGACCTTCACCTTCTTCTCGACGAACCAGTCGCCGGCCGACGGCACGAAGCCGGGGCACTTGCAGAAATATTCCTCGCTGTCGCGATATTTGTGGTGCCAGCCGGTATTGACGATGATGACGTCGCCGGGGCGCACCGCTTTCCCCGCCGCCTTTTCGAGATCGTCATAAGTGATCGGCTCCCACATCTTTTTTGGAATCGAGACCACGAGGCCTGAACCGAAGAAATGCGGCAACGGCACTTCGTCGATGAACGGCGTGTCTTCAACGACGTGCGCGGGGGCGTCGATATGAGTGGTGTTGTGCATGCTGGTCGTGATGCGCTGCGACAGCACGCCGGATTTGGCCATGTAATGGATGCGTTCGATCTTGACGTCTTCGAAGTAAGGCCAGTTCGGCGACTGGAATCCGAAGCGATGGGAAAGATTGTAAAATTCCAATCCCATGGAGTTATCGGTGTTTGCCTGGAATTCGATGCCGCGAATCTTGATCACTTGAGCTTCCTCCCGATCATCCTGGCGTTGTTGCGCCCTCGATGCTGTACCGTATTGTGGTACAACTGTATCGTATATCGGTCGCATTTGCAAGGTAGCCGGGCGCGCGCCCATGCTGCGCCGCAAAAGGCGCGTCGTGAGCGTCAAAGATTTTGGGAGATCATCTGTTTCTCCAGCGCCGCCTTTGTCTCAAGCAGTCGCCGGGCAATCGTCTTGTATTCGTCCTTGAACCGCTGGCTCGGCACCGGAACCGAGATCGCGACATAGTTCCCCGCCGGATCGCGCAATGCCACGCCCGTGGCGCACACACCCGAGGAATGTTCTTCGAGATCGACAGCAACGCCTCTCTGCCGCACGGTCTTCAGGTCGGCAACCAGATCGGCAAACGTGACCTTCGTGTTCTTGGTGCGTCGCTGGTATTTTCGGCCTATCAACTCGACGATGGCGTCGTCGTCGATTTGACCGAGATACGCCTTGCCGTTTGCGGTGCAATGCAGCGGATAGGCGTCCCCCACGACGGAAACGGTGCGTAGACGGTGAGGGCCGGTGACCTGGTCGATGAAAACAACCTGATCCTTCTTGATAATGGATAAGTCCACTGTCTCCCCCAGCTCTTTCGACAGGGTGACGAGGAAAGGCCGCGCCAGCGATACAAAATCGGTGCGGACGGACGCCGCAAGCCGGAGAATGGTTGGCCCGAGACGCATCTTTCCATTTGGCGAAGCGGCGATGACGAGCTTTTCGACTTCCAGCGCCGCGATAATGCGCTGCACCGTTGACCGCGCAAGGTCAACTCGCTGCGCAATCTGTCCGAGACTAAGGCCGGCGTTCTCGTGCTCCAGCGCCCGCAGGATCGCCGCAGCCCGCGCGATCACCTGGACCTGGCTTTTCTCGTTGGTTTCGATCGTCCTCATAGTGGCTCCGGACTATTTTGCGCGGCCGCCATGCCTCCTCTTGCGGGCATGCTCACATATTGATACAGTGTGTACCATAATACGGTACAAAAGATCATACGGAGGAAGCCGGTGTCAAGAATCCCTTCGATTCGCTGCAGCAGGGCACCGTCTTTATATCGCACATTCCTGCCGCCAAGGCATTTACCCCGTCAGCGCTGACCTACTCGCAGATTTCGTAACGGCTGCCGTCGATCGGCAGCTCAGGCCGAATGAGGAGACATCCGTTGGTTAGCAAGATCGCGCTGGAGGAGCATTTTCTTTGTCCGGGCTTCGAGAAGTATTGGGCGGCGACGGTCAGCGGCGTCGCGCCTGACGCGCTGCAGCGCATCACGGCGCGACTGTCCGATTTCGGCGACGGCCGGATCGAGGCAATGGATAAGGCTGGAATCGCAAAGGCGGTTCTTTCCCTGGCTGGTCCGGGCGTGCAGGTCGAACCCGATCGCGCGACGGCGGTCAGGATGGCTGCCGGCGCCAATGATTATCTCGCAAAGGAGCTTCAAAAAAGCCCGGATCGCTATGCCGGCTTCGGGCATCTCGCGATGCATGATGCAACCGCCGCCGCCGACGAGCTGGAGCGATGCATGGGGGATCTCGGTTTTAGCGGCGCGATGATCAACGGCCACACCAATGGCCAATATCTTGACCATCCCGCGCTTGCGCCGTTCTGGGAAAGGGCCGCCGCGCTGCATGCGCCGATTTACATCCATCCGACCGACCCGGTGACACCAAGCCCGGTGCTCGACGGCTACCCGGCGTTGCGGCGAGCGACGTGGGAGTGGGGATTCGAGACCGGGTCGCATGCGTTGCGCCTGGTATTCGGCGGCGTCTTCGCGCGCTTTCCCGAAGCAAAGGTCATTCTGGGCCACCTCGGCGAAACGCTGCCGTATCTGCTGTGGCGCTTCGACAGCCGGGCCAAGCTTTACGGCGTCGAGCTTCCCCGGCCACCATCGAGCTACATCAAGTCCAATATCTACGTGACCACATCGGGCATGTTTTCGGCCGAACCCCTGGCCTGCGCGATTGCCGCGCTGGGCCACGATCGGGTGATGTTCTCGAGTGACTATCCATTCGAGTCACCCGAGGAGGCCGGATCCTTCATGGATCTTGTCATGTTGTCCCAAGACGTTCGTGCCGACATCGCATTCAATAATGCCAGGCGAATTCTGAAACTTTAACGCAATCAATAACCGTCCGCAGCCGGCGCAAAGACCGGAAGGACCAACACCATCGGAGGAGAGACGTGACGATCGCCATATCCCGCAGGACGTTTGCGCTCACCGGCGCCTGCGCCATCATTACCTCGAAATCGGCGTCCGCTCAGACCGCCGAACTGAAGATGTCTCACTTCCTGCCCCCGAACCACACCATCCAAAAGGCGATGGTGATGTGGAGCGACGACCTCGAGAAACAGTCGGCCGGCCGGCTGAAGCTGCGGATCTATCCCGCCGGCCAGCTCGGCGGCGGACCCAACCGGCAGTTCGACGCTGCACGAAACGGTGTGGTCGACATGGCCTTCAGCCTGCACGGTGCGACACCGGGCCGCTATCCCATCACCGAGCTTGCCAGCCTGCCGTTCGCGGCACCTGCGGCGGGTAGTAAAAGTATCGCGACCTCGCGTCGGCTGAGTGAACTTGCGCCGGAGTACCTTGCCAGGGAGCATGAAGGCCTGCGGATTTTGTGGATGGCCGTGACCCCGCCGCTGATGTTCCACAGCAAGACGCCGATCCGAACAATTGCCGACTTCAAGGGAAAACGGATCCGCTACGCCGGCGTGCAATTCAAGAACATCATCGACAGCCTCGGCGCGGTTCCACTGCTGGTTCCTCCGCAGGAAACCCAGGATGGACTCGCCAAGGGCATTATCGACGCAGCGACCTTCCCCTATGAAGGGGCGGCGAGCTTCGATATCGCGACAGTTGCCAAATACACGCTGGAGCCCGGTGTCAGCGCAGCAACATTCGCCCTCGTCATGAACCCGGCCAAATACGCCGCGCTTCCGGATGATCTCAAGGCCCTGATCGACAAGTCGGCCGGTCCGGAAGCTGCGGCAAGATTTGGCGCGATGTGGGACGAGGCCGAAAACGTAGGCAAGGCGACGATGCAGGCCAAAGGCGCGCAGGTCTCGGTGCTGGCCAACGATCAGCTGGAACAGATGAAGGCCATCTTTCGCCCACAGCTCGATGCCGCGGTCGCCGACGTCGAGAAACAGGGCAAGCCTGGCCGGAAGTTCTTTGATGGTTACCTGAAATAGTTCGACGAGAGCCGAAACAAGCAAGTAGTCCGCGAGGAAGCCGTTAGATCATGATCCGATTAGGTTGAATCGGATCATGATCTCATCTCTTTGTTTGAGCATGATCTTTTCGGAAAACCGGTTTCCACTTTTCCGGATCATGCTCTAAAGCGACGCCAGAGCAGAAAAACGCCGCACCATGACCGATCAGGCTTCCTCGCCCTCCACGCCGCCCCGGGCAGTCAAGCGGTTGCAGACCGCTCAGCTGCGGCTGGCTGCGGTCGCTCTTGTGACCATGATGTTGGGAACGGTGCTGGACGTTTTCTTCCGATACGCTTTCAACAAGCCGTTGCGGATTTCCTACGATCTCGTCGAGAGCATGCTGGTGATCTACGTCTTCCACGGCATCTCGAGCGTTTTCCTGGCGCGGCGCAACATCGTCATCGACGTGATCGATTCTCTGGTCAGCCCACGGATCCTGCGCGGGCTCGCCGCAATCGCCGATATTGTCTCGGTGATGTGCCTCTTGCTCTTCCTGTGGGGCATGTACGAACCTGCGATGCAGGCCTACCAGTACGGCGATCGCAAGCTTGAGCTCGGCGAACCGCTCTATGTGCTCTGGGCGTTCGCACTGGCCGGGCTGCTCGGTACCCTGATTTGCGCCATTGCCGCCTTCACTCACATTACCATGCGCCAATTTCGGAGATAGCCGTGAGTCCCGCGATTATTGGCGCCCTTGGCATTTCGTCGCTGCTGATCTTGTTGTTTGTGCGCGTGCCCGTCTGGGCCGCGCTGACCCTGGTCGGCTTCACAGGCAATTGCATCCTGTCGGGTTTGCATAGCGCATTGAGCTTGACCGGCACTTCCGCATTCGATGCGTCCTCCGCGTACACCCTCTCAGTCATCCCGCTCTTCGTTCTGCTCGGCGAAGTGGCGTCAAACACGCGCCTTTCGGCTGACCTGTTCAACGCGGCGCGTCTGCTCCTCTCGGGCGTCCGCGGGGGGCTGGCGATCGCCACGATCGCCGCTTCCTCCTGCTTCGGCGCGGTGTGTGGATCGTCCATTGTCACCGCAGCGACCATGACGCGGATCGCGCTCCCCGAAATGCGCAAGGCCGGATATGACGACAGGCTGGCGACCGGGGCGCTGGCCGCGGGCGGCAGTATCGGCATTCTGATTCCGCCCTCGATCATTCTGGTGATCTACGCGTCGATCGCCGAACAGTCGGTGCCAAAACTTTTTGCCGCGGCGTTGCTGCCGGGCCTGTTACTGACGGCGCTTTATATGGCGGTTGCGATCGGCATCGCTATCGTCTATCCGCGCTACGCGCCGCGCATGGAGAAAGCGTCGGCGAGCGATCGATTCAAGGCTCTGGCGGGTCCTTGGCAATTCATCCTCCTGTTCATCGTCACTATTGGCGGTATCTATGCCGGCATCTTCAGCCCGACCGAAGCGGCCGCGGTGGGCTCGTTCGGCAGTATCGTGCTCGGCTTTCTCGGTCGCCGCCTGACTTGGGCGACGCTGTGGCGTTCAATCGAGACATCGATCACCACCAGCTGCCTGCTGTTCGTGATCATCATCGGCGCCAATCTGTTTTCTTCGTTCATGGTGCAAACCCAATTTCCGACCATGCTCGCAGACGGCGCGAGCACCATGAATTTTTCGGCGCCCGTGGTGATGATCATGATCGTGCTGGCTTATATCGTGATGGGGTGCTTTCTCGAAGGTATTGGCATGGTGTTGATCACGGTGCCGGTGTTTCTCCCGCTGGTCGTCAAGTTCGGCTATGATCCAATCTGGTTTTCGATCCTTGTGGTGATCGTTGTCGAAGTCGGCCTCATTCATCCCCCGGTCGGCATGAATTTGTTTGTGATTCAGGCGCAAGCGCCCGATGTGAGGATCACGAGCATCTACCGCGGCATCGTCCCGTTCTTGACTGCACCGCTCGTTCTCATCATCTTCCTGTTCCTGTTCCCGAACCTCGCTCTGTGGCTTCCAAAGTTGTTGTATGGCTGACCGCTCATGACCAATGTCCTGGTACTCGAAACCCAGGCGGAGGATTATGCCGCCGCCTTGCGTGAAAAATTCCAAAACCTGGAACTTCAGGTCGCGCGATCGCCGGCCGACGCTGAGGTTGACTATGGCAAAGTCGAGATATTGATCGCTTTCGGCATGGGTGTCACGGATTCACTATTCGCACGCATGCCGCGGCTGAAATGGGTGCAATCGCTGGCGACCGGCGTCGATCATTTTCTCCGCAGCAAGACGCTGGCCCGCGATGTCGTTCTAACCAGCGGTCGCGGCATTCACGGACCCGCCATGCGTGAGACGGTTCTGCACCTGATGCTTTCGATTAGCCATGACAGCAACGGACTGGTCCGCGATAAGGCAAGTCGCCGCTGGGACCGCCGCGCGTGGCCCTTGCTTTCCGGCAAAACCGCCGTGGTCATCGGCACCGGCGTCGCCGGCTCGGCGATCGGATCGTTGTTGCAGGCAATGGGAATGCAAGTGGTTGGGGTCAGCCGGACGCCGCGAGACGTTGCCGAATTCGACACTGTGGTGCCGCAGCGCGAATTGCCGCAGGTTGCCGCGAAGGCGGACTACGTCATCAACGTCCTGCCGGGCGATGCCGTGAACCTTAAGATCATCGGTGGCGACGTTTTTGCCCGCATGAAACCAAGCGCTTATTTCATCAATGTCGGACGCGGAGAAACCGTCGACGAGAAAGCACTGATCGAGGTCCTGAAGGATGGCAAGATCGCCGGGGCAGGGCTCGATGTCTTCGCCATCGAACCGTTGCCGGGGGACAGCCCGTTGTGGGATCTTCCCAACGTCTTCATCACTCCACACATTGGCGGTCTGTTTGAGGAGTATCAGCAGATGGCGATGCCTCTGATCATCCGCAACATGAGCGCCTTTCTCTCCGGCCGTCCCGACCAGATGACAAACGTCATCGATCGTTCGCAGCCTTTCCCGGGGACCGTGACATGACTGGCGTGATCGATCCCGCAAGCCGCATCCTAACCCGGATTTCCCAGGCCGAACTGAACCGACGCTGGAAAGCGGTGCGTCGTGCGATGAAAAATCGCGGTATCGATGCCGTCGTAATGCAGAACACCAACGACTGGCTCGGCGGCTATGTGAAGTGGTTCACCGACCTTCCGGCCAACAATGGCTACCCGCGCACCGTCGTTTTCCATGCGAATGCCCCGATGAGCGTGATCGAGATGGGGCCGTCAAATATCCGGCGGACGTTCACGCCAGACGAAACGCTGCATCGCGGCATCGGCGAGATGCTGCACACGCCTTCGTTCACGTCGATCGGGTATACCGATCGGGATGATGCGCAATTGGCGATCGATGCGCTTCGCAGCCATTCAAATCGCACAATTGGCCTCATCACGTCGGGAACGTTGCCTTACGCTTTTGTTTCTGCGCTGAAAGAAGCGTTTGGCACGACGACATTCATCGACGTCACGCCCGACATCGACGCCATCAAGGCGATCAAGAGCGCAGAGGAAATCGCCCTCATTCGGCGAACCGCCCGCCTGCAGGACGACGTCTTCGCGGAAGTTCTCAAGGAAATTCGTCCGGGGCTGCGCGACATCGACGTCACATCGGTCGCCCAGCGTAAAGGCCAGATGCTCGGCAGCGAACAAGGCATCTTTCTCGGCGGATCTGCCCCCGTCGGAATAAGATCGCCCTTCGTCCCGCGTTACATGCAGGGCCGGACGCTGGAAAAGGGCGATCACCTGTCCCTGCTGATCGAGGTCAACGGCCCCGGAGGCTTCTATACGGAAATAGCGCGGACAATCGTGCTTGGCAAAGCCTCCTCAGAATTGAAAGACGCATTTGCCGCCGTCAAGGCCGCGCAGGACTACTCGCTTAGCATCATGAAGCCGGGAACGCCGGTGAGGGAGGTCTTCGCAAGTCACAATGACTACATGACGAGAAATGGCATGCCAGCCGAAACCCGGCTTTATGCGCATGGCCAAGGCTACGACATGGTGGAGCGTCCGCTAATCCGTCAGGATGACGACATGACGTTGCAGGAGGGCATGTGCCTTGCCGTTCATCCTGGATACGAGACCCCATCGGTATTTGCGGTGATCTGCGACAACTACATGATCGAGGCTCACGGCCCGGGTGAGTGTCTCCACAAGACGGAGAAGAGGCTGTTTGAAATCGAATGATCATCGGGCCACTGGCAGACAGCCGTATGGGTGACAGGGTGCGCGTGAATTATACCTCAAGCGCCGCGCCGAACATTAAGACAGCCTTTTCATTCTGAACCGCATTGAGTGGCTTAAGCTCTGCTCGCCACTTCTGTTCATGGTAGATTTTGTTGGAAAAGTCGGCTGGCGCCGACTGGGCCGTTGAGCCGTGTCGTTGGGGCGACAGCATTGCTTATACCGGATCGGAAATATGCAATAGGCCTGCCTGTCAGGCCAAGTCGAAATGACACGCCACCCGGTGCCTCCGGCCCGCGTTCCTCAGGTCCGGGGCCTCGTGTCGGCAACGCTCCGAAACCTGAGGGCAACGGGTATGGAAATGGCAGCCGGAGGGCGGCGACATCGGACTTGGCACGTCGCCATCAGGATGGTGCGATTCTTCACTCTACCTGATTCGGGTTTGGGTGCCGCCGACAGGAGCATCCGGGTGTAAGGGTGACGAGGATTGACAAACAGGTTGTCGCGATCGCCGATCTCGACGATGCGCCCCAAATATATTGGGGTTCGCAGTTTTATTCTGAATGGAGCGCCATTTGCGGACAAAACTGCGAAAATTGTCCTTCGCGGTCTTCCGGGCACGACAACGGATCAGCTGGGTGTATTTGAGCGGTCGACCGCGGTTCGAGCCGCCGCCAGCTTGCACACTGCATAAACAGTATGAAACAGAGGTCTTCGCTAAGATCATCTGTGGAACGTTCCGCCTGGGGAGACGAGTTCAAGAAGCCACGCTCGCTCGGTGAGGGCACTGGCGCGAAATCGTCAGATAACAGCGAGGCTCCGCAAGGGGGCTACCGCTTCAGGGCTTGTCTCTACCATCCTCCGGATTTGATTTATGATAGGCACATGGATTGCGGGCGTTCCGATCGCCGCTTGTTTGCATCTAAAATAAAAGGCATGTGGAACTCCCTTACGCAGAGCGGATCCGCTGTTGAGGGTGGCATTCGCAAATGCTATGGGCTGACCCGCGATCCGTGCCAGGCTGAGTGATTGTTGCAAAGGGACAAACTAACCCCGTCAGTATCGCACGCGAGGCGAGTTTTTATCCAAACTGGCCAGCCGAGGCTGCGCTGGCGCTGGAAGGTGGGTCGGCATATCCTCGGCCGGCCAGCAAGAAGACGAATACGGAATCAGCCATCGAGCAATAGACGTTGATCCGAGTTGCAGGTGACGCGAAATGCATAAAATAATTCATCTTTACAAGCGAACGGCTGACACCACCCCTGAGGAGTTTCATCGACGGCTCATATCGATTTGCGAGAAAGATCCGGAAATACCGAATCTCTTGCAGTATGTGCAGTCCCATGCGCTCCTGCAGGGCTACCGGAAAGGTGAACTTATCTTCGACGGCGTTGAGGAGTTCTCCTTTCGGGCATCGGATATCGCCGCCGAATTTTTGGCGTCCCAGATTTACCAACTCATCTGCGATCGGCGTAAAGTTGTGACCGACGTGTCAAAGAGTGCCACCATGATGGTCGACGTACATCGTGTGAAGGACGGGCCAGTCCCGCGCGAAGCCGTCAAAAATATTGAATTCGTCAACCGCCGTCCCACGCTGAACCTACCGGAATTCCGGCGCTATTGGCGAGACGTGCATGGGCCGATCGCAGCGAAGATACCTTCCATTCTGCGATACGAACAGAACCATACATCACTCGATGCCTATCTGGGGGGAGTTGCACCTCGTTTCGACGGATTGGCGATCACGTGGTTCGAATCGACCGCCGCGATGCGCAAGGGCGCGGCTACACCGGAATATGAAACGACGCGGATCGACGAGCCGAATTTTCTTCCGGACGGCCATCTCCCAATTATCATCACGCGGGAAGTGGCGGAACGTCGAGCCAGCTCGTTCATCTAAAAGGAGCGCGGTTCCTGATCGGCAATTGTGGATTTGAAATCGGGGTTCCTGACTGTCTTTTCCTTTTCCGCTGTCATCTTTTCTTCTTCGCGGAACTCGCGCGGCTGGTAACGCCGATTTCGATTCGAGGGAGTGAGGGCCAGCCCTCGTACCTTGGTCGATAGCTCTCTGTGGCGTTGACCCATAGAGTTCCGGAAATCACACCCTTGCTTCATCGTGTCGCAATCCGCCATAGGCGTCCCATGTTGCCCCCGCAACAAAACCAGCATCGACGGGAAGATTGATTCCGGTCACGCCGCTGCTCGTCGCACCGAGCAACCACACGATGGCATGTGCAATTTCAACAGGCTCCACGAGCCGACCCATCGCGGTGTTGCGCGTGAGCCGGTGTTGGTCCAATGCCCCCGATGCGATTCCAGCCTCCAGCGCGGCTGTGCGGGTGAAGCCGGGAGACACCGCGTTGACGCGCACGCCGACGTGGCCCCATTCGGCGGCGAGTGTCTGCGTCATCTGAATGACGCCGGCCTTGGCCGCCGCATAAGCGTGCACGGGCGCCGAAGTCATGCCGGAGATCGATGCGACGTTGACGATCGCGCCTCGCCGGCGCTCGGCCATCCGCACGCCGACGGCGCGGGACACGACGAAGGTGCCGCGCAGGTCGATCGCGACCTCACGGTCCCAGTTCTCCATGCGAATACGCTCAACGGTGTGCATCTTGCCGAACACGCCAGCCGCATTGACGAGGCCGGTGATCGGTCCATGCGCGGCTTCGATCCCGGCGATGCCGCTCATGACGCAGGCTTCGCTGCCGACATCGAACGGCTCGGGCCAGAGAATAGCAGGAGTGCCGTCCGGTGCTTCGGGCGCGATGTCGGCGATGACCGGCTGAAAACCCTGCTGCGCAAGCACGGCCGCGGTGGCGGCGCCGATGCCGCGGCTACCGCCGGTGACGAGAACGATGCCGGGGTCCTGTGTCATGATCGATCTCCGCCTCGTGGCTTGAACAGGCCGCGGGTGATCAGCTTCTCGTAGGCCGAGATCACATGGTCAGGCACCGCAGTCACTTGGTCCTTCGAATACGAGTAGCGGCGGCTTAGATAGCCGCGCGCGCCCATGAATATATGCACGATGGCTTCGATTTCGTCGTCGCTGTAGGCCTCGATCTCATCAGCGTTGCGGGAGCGCTTGAGGATGCGGACGAAAGAGGTCGAGATGTTGTCGAAATGCTTCTGGTATCCCGCCGGGGCGAAGAACTCGGCCTCGTTGAGAATTCGCAGAAATTCCGGGACTCGCTTGAGAAAGTCGAAGAACGCACGAAAGCGATCGATCTCTCGCGACGCAGCCTCCGTGCCCGGCCCGGTTCGCTCGGCAATGAAGTTCACCATGTCCATACCGATCGTCGGCAACAACTGGTCGAGCAACTCCTGGCGATTTTCGAAATGATTGTAGAATGTTCCCTGAGCGACGCCGGCTTCTTCCGTGATCCGGGCGACGGAGGCCTCGGCGTACCCGTATTTGCCCACGATCTTTGCGGCGGCATCGAAGATTTTGCGTTTGGTGGACTCGTTGCGTTGAGCGCGGCTGAGCTTCACCACCTTGGTGGGGCTGTCGGTGGTCTGCGTCATGCGGTGCTATACCTCGAGTTCGGTGCGCAGCACGCGCTTGAGTACCTTGCCGGAAGGGTTTCGTGGCAGGCAATCGCGGATGATGAGCTGCTTCGGCACTTTAAATGAAGCCAAGCGCGAGCGGCAATGGTCAGTCAGCGTCGGGAGGTCCAGCGTCGCGCCGGCCGCAAGCGCCACGACCGCCACCGGCCGCTCGCCCCAGCGCTCGTCGGGAACGCCGATCACGGCGGCCTCGCGGACCTCGGGCAGTTCATAGATCACCCGCTCGACTTCAGACGAGGCGATGTTCTCGCCGCCGGAGATGATGATGTCCTTCTTGCGGTCGGTGAGATAGAGGAATCCATCGGCGTCGAGATAGCCGACGTCGCCGGTGCGGAACCAGTCTCCGAAAAATGCCGCCGCTGTCTTCTGCGGATCCTTCCAGTAGCCTTTCGTGATCTTCGGTCCACGCAGACAGATTTCGCCGTGCTCGCCCGCCGCCAGCGATCGGCCGGCATCGTCCCGGATCTCGATCTCGACATGGGCAACGGCACGCCCGGTCGAGCCGATTTTGGCGATCTCGGAGCCGGCCTCCATGAAAGTGTCGCCGCCGCAGGTTTCGGTCAGGCCGTAAGCGTCGATGTAGCGGGCGTTCTTGAAGTATTGCGAGAAGGCGCGAATGCGCGCCTCCGGGGTTTTCTCGCCGCCACCGATTGCCCAGCGCAGGCTGGACACGTCGTAACGGTCGCGGTTGGGGCAGGCGAGCATCGAGGTCGTCATCACCGGCGCGAGCCATGCCGCGTCGAGGCGCTCAGACTCGATCGCTGCGAGCGCATCCTCGGCGTTAAAGTTGCGATGGATGCTCATCATGCCGCCTTGCCACAGCACCGCGATGCCTGGCAGGTCGAGCGCGCCGACGTGATAGAGCGGGCCGACCGTCAGCAGTCTGGTGTCCCGGTTGAGGCCCAGGGACATCACGTGATCGGACGATTTCCAGTAAAAGTTCTCATAGGTCAGCATCACGCCTTTGGGCCGGTCGGTGGTACCCGACGTGTACATCAGGCGCAACAGATCGGACGGTTGCCGAGGATGCGCCGGCACGGGCGTCGCGTCTGAAGCGAGCCGGCTGGCATCGGCCTGCGCGGCTTCGTCGAGGATGATAATCGGGGCGGGACCGGCAGCCGTTGCGGCGAGCTCTTGGTCGGCGATGAGAATGCGCGCACCCGAATCCGCGACGATATAGGCGACCTCGTCGGCGGATAGCCGGAAATTGATTGGCAGGAAGATCGCGCCGATATGGCTCGTCGCGAAGGCGATATCGAGAAAGGCGGGGCTGTTCTTCAGCAGGACCGCGACGACATCGTTGGGGCCGATACCCCGCGCGGCCAGCCATCCGCCGACGACGGCGATGCGGCGGTTGAAAGCGGCGTAGGAGATTTCGGCGCCCTGGTACTTGAGCGCGCAGCGCGCTGGCGACTGGCTTGCGTGAAAGCCGATGAAACTCGACAAATTGATCATCTGGCGTTCCTGAATCTGGCGCTTCCGGCCGTGTTCGGCCGTGTCTTCGCTTTTATGAACTCTGACTCGTAGTTCATTTTTTTCTTGACGTCACGTGGTTCCTTCTGAAATTCTCAAAACCAAAGGGACAAGACAGTCCCCCAATGGCTTCAAGACCAACAAGCATCGGGAGGCGACAATGAAGAAGATCACTACGCCGGGTTTTGACCGGCGTTCGGCTCTTGCGCTGATGGGCGCGGGAGCTGTGGCGTTCGCGACGCCGTGGATCGCCCGGGCCCAGGCCAAGACCATCAAGATCGGCATGCCCACGATCCTGTCGGGGCGCGTCGCGCAGCTTGGCACCTCTTCGCGCAACGCCATCATGATGGAAGTCGAGAAGGTCAATGCTGCCGGCGGTCTCGCCGGACGCACGATCGAAATGGTGGTGCGCGATTCCAAGGGACAGCCGCAGGAAGCCGCCCGCGTTGCGCGGGAATTGGTCAACACTGACGGATGCGAGATCATCTTCGACGGCGAAGCATCGTCGGGGTCGTTCGCGGTGCATGAGGTCGCGCGCGATCTCGGCGTGCTCTGCATCCACACCTGCTCGGAAGCTTCCTCGCTGACGGCCGATCCCAAGCAGCATATTCCCAACGCCTTCCGTTCGGTGCGTCAGGGCATTCACGATTCCATCGTCGGCGGCAGCTACGCGGCGGCCATCGCCAAGGCCAAGGGATTGAAGAAATGGGCGACCTGTTCGCCGGATTATGCCTACGGCCGCGATACGACCGGTGAATTCGTCCTCTACCTCAAACGGTTCGCACCCGATGTCGAGATCGTCAGCGAAGCTTGGCCGAAGCTGTTCCAGCCTGACTATACCGAGGTCATAACCAAGCTGCTGCAGGCGAAGCCTCAGGCTCTGTATTCCTGCCTGTGGGGCGGCGATCTCACATCCTACATCGATCAGGCCAACATCTACGCGCTGTTCAACCAGATGGAAGTGTTCGCCGTCAACATGGCGGATTACACGGCCTTGACTGTGGTGAAGAATTTGCCGAAGGGCATTCATTCCGGAAACCGCTACATCAAGACCTTTCCCGCGACGCCCGAGAACGCTGCATGGGGCGATGCCTACCGCGCGAAGTACAACGAGTATCCCACCAACTGGTCATGGCAAAATGCGACCGCGGTGATGCTGCTCTCTGAGGCCGTGAAGAAGGCGAACTCCACCGACGGCAAGAAAGTCGCTGACGCATTGCGCGGCTTGACCATCAAATGCCCGTTTGGCGCCGACGGCACTGTGACGATGCGTGCCGAGGACCAGACGCTGGTCGGCTACGCGATTGGTTGGGGCACCACGATTCCGACTGAACCCTACGTGCCCGAAGTCAAGAGCGGCGATTGGAAGACGATTTTCGAGCTCGAAGCCGAGTGGAAGAAGAGCAAGGGCTATACCTGACAGGATCGCGGAGCGGGGGCCGGAACGAGGCCTCCGCTCGCTGTTGCGGGCTTCCCTGCCGACTTTCGGCTTGTTTTGACGGACGTATCCCTTGGACCTTGACGCGCTCATCGGCTGTCTCACGAGTTCCGCCTGCCTGGTCACGCAAACCACCAGCGGCTTTATCATCGGGATGTTGCTGTTTCTCGTGGCCGTCGGTCTGACGCTGATCTTCGGCGTGCTCAAGGTCGTGAATTTTAGCCACGGCGCGTTCTACATGTTCGGCGCCTATTTCGCGATGACGGCCTATCAAGTCACCGGCAGCTTCGCTCTGGCGCTGCTCTGCGGCGCACTTGGGACGGCCATCATCGGTCTCGTATTCGAGCGGGTCTTCATGAGCCGCGTCTATGGCGGCGACGTGCTGATGCAGCTTCTGGTCTGCTACGCCTTCGTCCTGATATTCGATGACGTCGTGCGCCTGGTGTGGGGACCGGAATTCCGGTCGATGGGAATGCCCGCGGCGTTCCAGGTGCCCCCCCTGTTCATCGCCGGCGGCGTCGTTCCGCCGTTCTATATCCTGCTGATCGGGGTCGCGCTCGCGGTTGCAGCGATCCTCGGCCTCGGTCTCGCCCGCACCCGCATCGGCAAGGTGATCAGGGCTGCTGCCCACAATCCGGGCATGGTATCCGCGCTCGGGATCAATACCGGGATGATCTATGGCGGCGTGTTCGCGCTGGGCGGGTTACTGGCCGGCCTTGCCGGAGCGCTCGCGGCGCCGGTGCGTTCGCTGACTCCGGGAATGGGTTTCTCCGTATTGATCGAGTCATTCATCGTCACCGTGATCGGCGGCATGGGCTCGATTCTCGGCGCGCTGATCGGCGCGCTCCTGATCGGCCTGATCCGCTCGTTCGGATCGCTCGGATTCCCGCTGTTCACCGAGGGCTTGATGTACCTGTTCATGGTGATCGTTCTTGTCGCCAGGCCCACCGGGTTTTTCGGCAAGGATATCGCATGAGCGAGTTGCAGGCCGAAAGCCGCGACGAACGTGTGGGCGCCCAGCGCGTCGACGCAAAATCGCCGCGCGCTGCCTATGCCGACATCGCGATCGCCGTCGCCGCGCTCGCCACCTTGGTGGCGCTGCCGTTCCTGTTCGACAGCAAATCATTGCTGGACTTCGTGATCCGCTGCTCGGCGTTCGGCCTGTTCGCCAGCTCGCTCAATCTGCTGGTGGGCTATACGGGCATGATCTCGTTCGGGCACGGCATGTTCTTCGGCCTCGGCGCTTATGGCTTCGGTCTGATCATGCAACGCACGGGCGTGCCGATCCCGGTAGCGCTCATCGGGACCCTGCTGATGACGGCGCTCGTCTCGGCGGCGATCGGCGCGATCTGCGTGCGGCTGAAGGAGATCTACTTCGCGTTCGTCACGCTGGCGTTCCAGATGCTGATCCACAGCATGGTCCTGTCGTGGGCGTCGTTGACCGGTGGCGATCAGGGCTTGCGCGGCGGCATTCCGCGCCCCGTGTTCCTTGGCGTCGATCTGTCGAACCATATGCATCTGTACGTCACAAGCTGCACGCTGCTCGTGATTGGATTGCTGCTGATGCGGCAGATCGCGCAATCGCCGTTCGGCTATACCCTGCGCATGATCCGCGACAATGCGGTCCGCGCCAGCTTCATCGGCATCGACGTCTGGCGCGCAAAACTCACGATCTTCGTACTTGCGGCGGTGTTCGCGAGCACCGGCGGCATCATCATGAGCCTGTTCGTGTCGGGAGCCTATCCCGAATTCGCCTACTGGACGATTTCGGGCGAAGGCATCTTCATCAATATGCTCGGCGGGGTCAGCACCTTCCTCGGCCCGATGGTCGGCACAGTGCTGCTCTTGACCCTCAACGACACCGTCACCCGCCTGACCGAACACTATGGGCTGGTGCTCGGCATCGTGATCCTGTTTTTTGCCATCGGCCTGCGCAAAGGCCTGATGGATTTCGCGGTGGAGTGGTGCGCGCTGCGTCGCGACGTCTCAAGGGAGCGCCCGAGATGAACGCGGCCGGCGCCGGATCGACGAGCGCGCGTGTATGTGTCGTGACTGGCGGTGCCAGCGGCATAGGAGCGGCCTGCGCGCGGGAGCTTGCTGCGAATGCCGATGCAATGGTCGTGGTGGTCGATCGCGATCTTGAGAAGGCGCAGGCCGTCGCGGCGCAGGTTGGCGGTCGTGCCTATGCCGTTGACGTCGGTGATGAGCGCGCCGTCGAGGCCTGCGCCGCGGCGATCGAACGCGAATGCGGTGCCGTCGATGTACTCATCAACAGCGCCGGCGTCATTCAGGTGCCACTGCGGCCGCACGGCCTGCCGATGTCGACATGGGATGATGTCGTTCGCGTCGATCAGCGCGGCACCTATGTCGCATGCATCGCTTTCGCCCGGCTCATGATCGAGCGGCGCCGCGGCAGCATCGTCAATATCGCCTCGATCGCCGGCATGCGCTCGATGCCGCTGCATGCCTATGCGCCGGCCAAGGCGGCAGTGATCGCGATCACCGAATGTCTCGCCGCGGAATGGGGACCGGCCGGCGTACGGGTCAATGCGGTTTCCCCCGGCTACACGCTGACGCCGGCCTTGAAGGGTGCGATTGACCGCGGCGAGCGCCACGTTTCGGCGCTGACGGCCAACGCGGCGCTGCGCCGGCTTGTCGAACCCGAGGACATCGCGCGTGTGGTCGCGTTTCTGGCGTCGGACGCCGCGTCGGCGATGACCGGCGTCAACGTGCCGGTGGATTGCGGATGGCTCGTGGGGACGTCGTGGAGCACATATGGCGGGCTCAGGGAGGCGAATGGCTGAGCAATGCTTGACGTGCAGCACCTTTCCAAATCGTTTGGCGGCGTCGAGGCTGCCCGCGACATCAGCTTGAACTTCGCCGATGGATCGCTCACTGCGGTGATAGGCCCAAACGGCGCGGGAAAAAGCACATTCTTCAACCTGATTACGGGTGCGGTTAAGCCAGACCGCGGTCGCGTCCTGCTCGATGGCGTGGATATGGCGGGACGCTCTCCGCCGGATATCGTGCGGCATGGCATTGGCCGGGCATTTCAGGTGGCCAGTATCTTTCCGTCGCTCACCGTCAATGAAACGATGCTTGCAGCGGTGTCCGCCGATCAGCGGCGCGCGAGTGTGCTGCATCGACGCTTTCCGCTCGCCGAGACGCGCGACCGTGCCGAACACGTCATGGAGATGCTGGGCCTGACCAGCAAACGCGATCGGACGGCGGCAGCGCTGTCGCATGGCGATCAGAAGCTGCTCGACATCGCGCTCGCACTGGTGCTGGACCCGCGCGTTCTCCTGCTCGACGAGCCCACCGCCGGGATGGGAACGGAAGAGCGCTGGCGGATGATCGACAAAGTCTACGAGCTGTGGCAGCGGCAGAAAATCACCGTGGTATTCATCGAGCACGACATGGACATTGTCTTCAAGATCGCGCCATCGATCGTCGTGCTTTGCTATGGCCGCATTCTCGCTACCGGTGCCCCCGAAGCGATCCGGCAGAACCCCGCGGTGATCGAGGCGTATCTCGGTACCGAACACCATGCCGAGGCGACATGAGCTCGCAACCGCTCGTTCAGGTCGATGATCTCGACGTCTACTACGGCACCAGCCAGATTTTGTTCGGCATTGGACTGTCGGTGCACCCGGGTGAAACGATGGCGTTGCTTGGCCGCAACGGAGCCGGCAAGTCGACGACCATGAAAGCGATCGCGGGTCTCGCGCCCGCACGGCGCGGGCGGGTGACACTGCGCGGCCGCGAAGTTTCCGGGCTCAAGCCTTATCACATTGCGCGGGCGGGTCTCGGCTTTGTGCCTGAAGACCGGCAGATCTTTCCGGATCACAGCGTCGAAGACAATCTTGTCATCGGCCAGAAGAAAGGCCCGGAAGGCCAGGACGATTGGTCGATCCGGCGCATCTACGAGGTGTTTCCGCTGCTCGAACCGTTGCGGCACCGCATCGCCGGCCGATTGTCCGGCGGCGAGCAGCAGATGCTGGCGATCGCCCGCATGCTGATGGGCAATCCGGTCGTGCTATTGCTGGACGAGCCCAGCGAAGGCCTGGCGCCAATCATCGTGCAGCGGATCGGCGAACTGCTGCGGCAGCTGCGCCGCACCGGCGCCACCATTTTGATCGCCGAACAGAACATGCATTTCTGCCTCGGGCTAGCCAGTCGAGCCACTGTCATCGACAAGGGACAGATCGTCTACAGCGCCTCGATCGAGGATCTCAAGGCCAACGACAATATCCGTCAGCGCTATCTGGCGCTGTAGTTCAAACTCCCGCTCAACAGAAGAGGCTGCCATGCCCCTTATCCACGACATCGCTGCTTTCACGTCGAACCTGACCTTGGACAACCTGCCGCCGGAAGTGAGCGAAAAGGCGCGGACCTGCGTGCTGAACGGCTTCGGCATGGCGCTCAATGGGCTGGACACGCCCTATGCGAAGGTTGCGCGCAAGGCGGTCCTGTCGCTTGAGGGCGAAGTCCGCGGCGGCGCCACCTTGCTCGGCGACGGCTGTCGCACCACCATCGGCGGCGCATGCCTCGCCAATTCGGCGCTGTTTCATGGCCGCGCCCAGGAGGACACCTGCGGCGCCGCCCATTTCGGCACGATCCTGATTCCGATGTTGTCGGCGATGATCGAGGCGCAGGATCTTCCGCTCGACCGCATGATCCCTGCATTGGTCGCGGGCTACGAAGCGGGTGGATTGCTGGAGGCCGCTTTCGCCGGCAAGACCACGCCTGGCGGATTTCGCTCCACCGCGACCTATGGACCGATCGCCGCAGCCGCCGCGGCGGCACGGTTGATGGAGCTCGATGCGACGACGACCGCGGCTGCGCTCGCCAATGCGGCGTCGTTTTCGGGCGGCGTATTGCAATCCTTTGCCGACGGCACCGACGAGTGGCGCTATCAGCCGGGCATCGTCGCCCGCAACGGTCTCGCCGCCGCGGCGCTGGCGCGGGCCGGTTCGGTGTCGGCGCCGCTGGCACTTGAAGGCAAGGCGGGTTTCGTCACGAGCTTTGCCGGCATCGCGACGCCGTCCGATCTGGCCACTGCGCTGGGGCGTGACTGGGCAACGCTTCGCGTCACCTTCAAGCCTTATCCGGTTTGCGCGTTCAACCAGACGCCGGTCACCGGCGCGCTGGCGCTACGCGAAATACTCGGCGCGCGGACGCCAACGGCGGTTCGCGTAAGGATGAATCCCTACGAGACCGGTTATGCCGGAATGGACGCCGTCGGTCCGTTCAATTCCATCTCGGGAACTCTTATGAGCATTCCGTTCTGTATCGCCACGACCCTGGTTCACGGCGTGCCAGACATGACCCGGATGACGACCTACGACGATCCGGCGGTCGCGGCGCTGATCCGCCGCACCACGTTGATCAGCGATCCCGCCGTGCCGCAGCTCTGCGCGGTGATCGAGGCCGACACGGCTGGCGGCAGCCTGGTCCACGAGCAGCGCATGACCGCAGCCGACTATGCCTACGACCGCGCGACGGTGTCGACGATGCTCCGGCGGATCGGCCGCGAACAGAGTGTGCCGCCGGAGGCTTTTGCCCGGATCGAAAGCTTTGCCGAGCGCCTCCCGGGAGGCGCGATCGCTGAGGCTATCTCCGCGTTTTCATTAGTAAAAGGGTCGAAGTTGTCGTGATCCAGGAAACTTCTCTAGCCGCTTCTGATTAAAAAAATGAACAATGACTCTTTGTTCATGTTTGTGTTAGAAGCCGTTTGGTAAATAGGCGTCGGAGGCAATCGGTGAACAGTCCACATGTAAAACCCGATGCGGAACGGGGTATAGGCCCCAACCGATTGATGGATCTGTATGGTCAGTTGCTCCTGATCCGCCGCTCCGAGGAACGCCTCAGCAGGCTGTTCGCCGACGGAGAGGTTCCCGGCTTCATTCACCTGAGCATCGGCCAGGAGGCGGTGTCGGTCGGCGTGATGAGTGCGCTGACGGCGCAGGACACCATCGCATCGACCCATCGTGGTCATGGCCACGCCATCGCCAAGGGGCTGCCGCTCGACGGTTTCTTCCTCGAATTGCTGGCGCGTGACGAAGGGCTGTGCCGCGGCCGCGGCGGCTCGATGCATGTCGCCGACATGTCGGTTGGAATGCTCGGCGCCAATGGCATCGTCGGCGCCGGCCTGTCGATCGCGCTCGGCTCGGCGATCGCGCATCAGCAGCTCGGCCGCGATACGGTCGCGGTCGCATTCTTCGGCGATGGTGCGCTGGCTGAAGGCCTCCTGCACGAATGTTTCAACCTCGCATCGTTGTGGGGGCTGCCGCTGCTGTTCGTATGCGAGAACAATGGCTGGAGCGAATTCCTGCCGAGCTCTAAGCAGATATCCTTCAAGCTGCGCGACCTCGCCGCCGCCTATAAGCTGCCGCACGTCTCGGTCGACGGCAATGACGTCGCCGTCGTTTCGGCTACCGCCGATAGCCTCGTTGCGCAGGCGCGCAAGGGTCAGCCCGCAGTGATCGAGTGCATCACCGCGCGGATGCGCGGTCATTTCGAAGGCGACGCGCAGAAGTATCGCGACGCCGCTGAAATCGCCGGGCTTGCAGATCGAGATCCGATCCTGGTCACGGCGCTGCAGCTGCAGAGGCTCGGCGTCAGCGAGGCCGTATTGAGGGCCGCGGCCGATAACGCCGACCAGCGCGTCGAGGCGGCGGTCGCCGCCGCGCGCGGCGGTCGCGATCCCGATTTCGAGGCCGCCAAGGCCGATGTCTACACGCCGGCAGGGGCCCGACATGGCTGAGATCCGCTATTTGCGCGCAGTCAACCAGGCGCTGGACGATGCGATGGCCGCCGATCCATCGGTGGTGATCTTCGGCGAGGATGTCTCCGAGGCCGGCGGCTCGTTCGGCGCTACGCGAGGGCTGCGCGACCGCTACGGCGCAGGCAGGGTGCGCGATACTCCGATCTCGGAAGCGACGATCGCCGGGGCCGCGGTCGGCGCCGCGCTCAGCGGGCTGAAGCCGGTGATCGAGATCATGTTCATGGACTTCACCACGCTGGTGATGGACGCGATGGTCAACCAGGCCGCCAAGGCGCGCTTCATGTTCGGCGGCCAGGGGGCGGTGCCGATGGTGCTGCGGACACCGCATGGGGGCGGCCTCGGTGCCGGGCCGCAGCATTCGCAATGCCTCGAGGCTTGGTTCGCACATGTCCCGGGCCTGAAGGTCGTGTGCCCCGCCGATCCGGCCAGCGCCTATGGATTGCTGCGCGCGGCGATCGACGACCCCGATCCGGTGCTGGTGATCGAGAACAAGGCGCTTTACGCAATGAAGGCGGAGACGCCGGAGCCGCTCGAATTCATTCCGATCGGCAAGGCCGCCACCGTGCGATCGGGCCGCGACGTCACCATTGTGTCCTACGGCGCGGCGGTGAAGACCGCGTGCGACGCCGCCACCCGCCTGGCCGTTGACGGCATCCAGGCCGAGGTGATCGACCTGCGCAGCCTGCAGCCGTGGGACGAGGCCGCCGTGCTGGCGTCGCTGACGAAAACTCATCGGCTCGTCGTCGTGCATGAGGCGGTCGAGGCGTTCGGCATCGGCGCGGAAATCGTCGCCCGTATGGCCGATGTCGGATTCGACGAACTCGACGGCCCGATCGTCCGGGTAGGCGCGCCGTTCATGCCGGTGCCGTTCTCCAAGGCGCTTGAGACCGCATATCTGCCATCCGCCGACGCCGTGATCCGCGCTGTCCAACGCACCCTCGCATAATTACTGGAGACCGCCATGACCGACCGTGTCACCTTTGAACGCCGCGATGCCGTCGCGTTGCTCACGATCAATCGTCCTGCAACGCTGAACGCGCTCGACATGGACACGCTGGCCGCGCTCGATGATGCGGTGATCAAGGCCGAACGCGATGCCGCGGTCCGCGTCATCGTTATCACCGGCGCCGGCGACCGCGCCTTTGTCGCCGGTGGCGACATCGCCGACCTCAATTCGCGTCAGGGATTGCCGCACTACCTCGAACTCGGCGAACGGCTGCATACCGTGTTCCGCCGCATTGAGATGCTGGACAAGCCAACGATCGCCGCGGTCAACGGTTGGGCGCTGGGCGGCGGCACCGAATTGCTGTTGTGCATGGACATTCGCATTGCCGCCGACACCGCAAAATTCGGCCTGCCCGAAATCGGCCTCGGCCTGTTTCCCGGCGCGGGCGGCTCGCAGCGCCTGACCCGGCAGATTCCGCTATGCAAGGCCAAGGAGCTGATGTTCGCCGGCAGCCGGATCGATGCCGCCGATGCTGAACGGCTCGGCCTGATCAACAGGGTTGTTCCGCCTGCTGAACTGATGACCACTGTGTTCGTGCTCGCCAACGACATCGCGCAGAAGTCGCCGCTGATCCTCAAGCTGCTGAAGCGAACCCTGGCCGATGGCGACGAGATGCCGCTGCGCGCCGCGCTTCGTCATGAGCAGGCCATGATCGGACTGGTTCTGGATTCGGCCGACGCGCATGAAGGCTGTTCGGCATTCGTCGAAAAGCGCAAAGCGCAGTTCCGGGGCGTCTGACATGGGCCGCAGCGATCTCAATGGCCGGGGAGCGAGATGAGCGCGGTATCGACCTTCGTGATGCCGAAGCTCGGCCTCACCATGACGGAGGGCGTGGTCACGTCGTGGCTGGTCCGTCCCGGTGATCAGGTCCGCAGTGGCGATGTGCTCGTCGTCGTCGAGACCGAGAAGATCGCAACGGAGGTCGAATCGCCCGGCGATGGCCGCATTGAAACCATCGAGGTTGCCGAAGGCTCAACCGTGCCTGTCGGGGCTGTGCTGGCGACCTGGACGGGTGCCGATGTAGCGCAGCGCGGCAGCTATCCGGAAAGCAACAACGTTTACCGCAACAATACCGTATCGATCGCGCTTAGCCCGGACAATGCGCCCGCCGCGCAGCCGCTGGTTGCCCATTCGGGCAGCGGCGAACGATTGATCGCGACGCCCTTGGCGCGCAGGCTGGCGAAAGACGCCAAGATTACCCTGTCCACCGTGTCGGGCAGCGGACCGCGTGGCCGGATCAAGGCCCGCGACGTCGACGCGGCTGTAGCGGATGCTTCGCGGCAGCTTGTTCCGCCCGCGGCTGTCGAACAAGCCTGCTTAGCTGGCTCGCCCGCAAGCGTCCGGCGTCCCGCGACCGCGCTGGAAAAAACCATTGCGCGGCGAATGACCCAAGCCAAGCAGATCATCCCGCATTTCTATGTGCAGGCAGAGGTGGACGTCAGCCGTCTTCTCACGTTACGCGAAGAATTGAATGCGATCGAAGGCTTCGTCCGCGTGAGCATCAACCATCTGGTCATCGTCGCGGTCGGACGGGTGCTCGTGCAGATGCCGGAGATCAACGTGCTGTGGTCCGACGACGAGGTGATCCAGTTGACCGACAGCGATGTCGGGTTTGCGGTCGACACCGAACGCGGACTGTTCGCTCCGGTGATCCACAGGGTCAATGACATGGGGCTCGATGCCCTCGCTCGCGCAGCCAATGACCTTGCGGGACGGGCGAAGGAGGGCCGGCTCGCGGCCGACGAGCTGACCGGCGGCGCGATCACGGTATCCAATGTCGGCATGTACGGCGCTTCGCATCTGATCCCCATCATCAATCCCGGCCAGTCGGCGATCCTCGGCGTGGCCGCCATCAAGCCGGTTTTCCGGCCGGACGCCGACGGTCAGCCGATGCTGCAGAGAGAGATCGGTCTTGTCTTGGCCTGCGATCATCGCGTGCTGGACGGTGTCAAGGCCGCGAGATTTCTCGATTGTGTAGCCAACCAACTCAAGAATCCGCTTCTGCTCCTCAGGGCATAGGCGACGAAGGAACCGCCATGGACTTTGCTCATACCGAAGAACAAACGATGCTGATCAAGACCGCGCGGCAGGTCGGCGAAAAGCACGGGCTGGATTACTGGCGCGAGCTCGACGCCAGGAAAGAGTTTCCGGCCGCGATCTGGCAGGACATCTGCAACTCGGGCCTGTGCGGCATTGCGGTGTCGGAACAGTACGGCGGTTCCGGCATGGGCATGACGGAATTGGCGATGGCCATCGAGGCGCTGTGCGCGGCGGGCGGAGGCTCGACGCTCAGCCAGCTCTTCATGTGCAATCCGATTTTCGGAGGAGTGACGCTCGCGAAGTTCGGCTCCCCGGAGATGAAGAGCGATCTGCTGCCGAAGCTGGTGGCCGGCAAGGCCAAATTTGCCATGGCTCTGACCGAGCCGGACGCTGGAAGCAATTCGCTCGCGCTGAAAACGTTTGCGCGCGCCGACGGCAATGGCTGGCGCCTCAGTGGGCAGAAAATCTGGATCACCTGCGTGCCGCAGGCGAGCAAGCTGCTGGTGGTCGCGCGATCGCGCAAGCTCGACGACGTGCAGCGCAAGACCGACGGAATCAGCCTGTTTCTGATCGACGTGGAACGCGAGGGGCTAACCCATTCAGCGATCGAAAAAGCCGGAACCAATACGCTGCCCTCAAGCCTGGTGTTCTTCGACGACGTGCGTGTCGAGGGGCATGAGCTGGTCGGCAATCTTGACGGGGGCTTTCATCAGCTTCTCGACGTTCTCAACACCGAACGCATCGTCACGACGGCGGGACTGGTGGGGACAGCCGAACTGGCGATCAAGCTGGCGGTCGATTACGCCAAGGAGCGAAAGGTGTTCAACGGCAAGCCGATCGGATCGTATCAGGCAATTCAGTTCCCGCTCGGAGAAGCTCATATCAAGGCCGAATGCGCCCGCCTGATGAATCACAAGGCGGCCACGCTCTACGACCTCGGTCAACCCTATGGCAGCGAGGCCAACATGGGTAAATGGCTTGCCGGGCAGGCTGCGGCGCTGGCCACGGACCGCGCCATGCAGACGCTCGGTGGCATGGGTTATTCCAAGGAATATCACGTCGAACGCCTGTGGCGCGATGCGCGTCTGTTCAAGTTCGCGCCGGTCTCCGAAGAGATGGTTCTCAACTACGTCGCGCAGCATGACCTTGGAATGCCGCGATCCTATTGACGCATGTTCCGCGTGTTCCGCGGCGCATTTTCTTCGCAGGAACCCACTGTGATGAGGCAATATACCGAGGCGGAGCTGGCCGACATTGCGAAACCCTTCGAGGCGCACGCCATCGACGCATTACGCCGTGGCGACATCGAACGTGT
Source organism: uncultured Alphaproteobacteria bacterium (assembly GCA_963753875.1). GTDB lineage: Bacteria > Pseudomonadota > Alphaproteobacteria > Rhizobiales > Xanthobacteraceae > Bradyrhizobium. Next base: position 45,608 of record CAVWDY010000026.1, read on the forward strand.
CGAAACGCTTCTGAAAGCGATGCGGCAGGGCTCGGCGGGCCTCGACGCTCTCTCGGGTCACACGCTCTCGCGCAAGGCGGGCAAGCTGCGGCGCGATTTCGGAGAAGAGCCCGCGCGCGCGGCGCTCGCGCGCATCGGCGCGCAGTTGATGCGGACGTGGACGCTTCAATATGCGCGAGGCGACGAGCGCGGCGCGATCGCCGATCTCGTCGCGATATTCCGCGAACAGGGCGGCGCGAAACTCTTACCATTGCAGGAAAGCGATGAATCAATCATGCTCGACCTCGCTCCCTGCGGCAGCGGCGGCCGACTCGAACGGCAAGGCCTGCCCGAGAAACATCCGGACTGGTATGGCGGCTGGAGCGACGGGGTGAGCTCCTTCTGCCAGATTTGCAAGGCCTGTCAGGGCGCGTTGAACGACGCCGTCGGCGCCGAGGTCTGGACCACGCAGAAAGGTCCAGAAGGCAGCTGCCGCCTGATCTTCGCCAAGATCGGGACCCGTGGCAAAATCTTGTTCGACGAAACCGAGTGCGCGACGCTCGTCGAGACGCGTGTCGCCCGGGCGCAGGCGAAACTTGCCGCGGGCGACGCCGACATCGAGGACCTGATCCAGGGTCAGCGCAAGGACTGGACCCCCTGGCACGATTTCGGCTTCGTCTGTCTCGAATATTTCTATGCGATCGCGCTCGAAATGGGCGGCTCCGACTATCTCGACGAGGTTCTGAGCGAGACCTACGAGCCGGCCTTCTACGCAGGCTTTCAGCGTTATGCTGCGATGAGCGACGACGAACTCGTGCGCGAGATCGCGCGCACATGGAACTACCATTGCACCGACTTCGCGATCGAGGAAGAGGAGGATCGCTTCGTCTTCCGTCTCGATCCCTGCGGCAGCGGCGGGCGGCTGTTTCGCGGTCAGATGTGGCGCGACATGTTCCACTATGGGGAGCCGCTTTCACCGATCATGCCCGAGCCGCACGACATCAATTTCAACCGCTACTGCGCGCCCGCCTATTGTACGCATTGCGCCGCATCGAACCGCGCGCAACTCAATGGCGCTTCGTCGGAAAGCCATCCGCTGTTCTTCGTGATCGATGGACATGCGCAGATGAAGCCGGGGGATGCCTGCCGGCAGTTTTCCTACAAGAAGCGCGCCGTCCGCGAGAAGGTCGATCCCGCTCTATTTCGCCAGATCGGACTCACGCCGCCGACAGCTGCTCACCGCCGCAAGATTGATTAGCAAGTTTTTGCGCAACCGATGGTGTCTCGCCACTAGGAACCATTCTCGCTGATGAACATCGCAAAGTCCCTTTTGTTCCGCGCTGGAAATCGTGCGCTGGTATTGCGGACCAAATTGAAAACCAATCGAAGTCACTGTTGATACACATCCAGGAGATATCTTCACCTGCAAGAGTGAAGTGTATCGCGGCCAGTTCGAATAAAGCTGGTCTAGAGCAGATTCTGATCAGACGCGACCATAACCGGCCGCGGCGAAGAAGTTCAGACACTCTTGGGCGGTGAAGGCGGCAAGGGCGCGGGCGATAGCGTCGACCAAGGCCTCGATTGATCTGGCGGCCACCTTGCGAAGGGCGGCTTTGAGCTTGGCGAAGGTCATTTCGATCGGATTGAGGTCGGGCGAATAGGGCGGCAGATAGAGCAGCCGGGCGCGTCGCGGCCCATTCGAGCGATTGTGTGTTACGGAGAAACAATCGTGCCCCGTATGATATGTCTGCATTGGGGTCATTCGCTTCACTTTTGCGATGTCCATGTTGCAATCATGATTGGCGGTTATTTCGCGATAAATCACAGTGTATTAATCAGGCTATAAGTAAATGCACTTTCATGCGGCATATTTGAGAGATGGCTTTTGGTAGAAGGATCGAATTTTTTCAGGGTCGTTTTGCAATTGGCGCATGGATGCGCGGACCTTGACCTTGAAATCGGCCTTGTCGGTGATCGCCATGCGGCCAACGGTGTCGGCCTTGAGGTGTTTCCAGACGAGTTCATCTGGATTTCGATCGGGCGAATAGGGTGGAAGATAGAATAGCCGCAGTCGGCCCTTCAGGCTCTCGACAAAAGCTCTGGTCTTCTTGGCAATGTGAGCCGGGCCCCGATCAACGATCAAAAAGACTGGTCGCTTGGCGCCCGTAATCATGCGTCTTAGAAACTCGATGAAGACCGCCGCATTCACCCCGCCTTTTTCTTTGATCATGAACCGCATCTGGCCTCGTGCGGTAATCGCCGAAATCAGGCTCATGCCATGGCGCGCACCCGTGGCTTCGACGACGGGCGTCTTACCCTTCTTGCCCCAAGTGCGACCCGCATGATGATCAGAGCGCATGTGAGCGGCATCGCCAAAGAAAATCTCGGCTTTTTCCCGCTGCGCCAGGGCTTTGATCTTCGGGTATTCCTTCTTGAGCCATTGCTCCACCAGGGCCTCGTCACGCTCCTGCGCGCGGTGCAAGGGCTTCTGGCAGGTGATACCGAGTTGGACCAGCAGTCGACCAACTGAATTGGCGCTCAAGACGACGCCAAACCTGTCCTTGATCAGCTTGGCCACCATGTCGCGCGTCCACAGCGCGAAATCGAACTTCAATTGCAATGGATTCTTCTTCGTTATGGTGTTGTAAATCCATTCCATGGCGCGCGCATTCAATTTGCGCGGCCTTCCAAACAGCGGCTTCGCCTTCAGCGCGCCCCATCCACCTCGCCGATACTGCGCCAACCATCCGTATATCGTACGCAGGCTGACCCTCAAGGACCGTGCGACCACGTCGGGCCTTTCGCCAGCCTGCACGCTACGCACCGCGCGGATGCGCATCGCTTCCAGCGTCGCATGATCCAGCTTGCGCGCATCGTCTTCTCTCATGCAACGGTTAGAATCAGACAAGACTCGCCGAGTCAACAAAAATATTGAAACTACTTATGGACGGGTTAATAATTTCAATAACGTAAGAGTTCGTGGTTTTGTTCTGATTGGCGCGCCAAATTTCCACATTCAGAATAAAACTGCGAACCCTGCGCGGATGTCGTTCGCGGTTTAACCGGCGCGGCGAAGGTCGCGTCGGGTATCAAGTTATAGGCTGCAAGATACCCGGTACGCGCGATTTGGATCGCTCTCACGCCGCTTCGTAAGACGCAATCTTCTTGATCTGCGGCGCGAGCACGTCTTCGGCCGTTTCGAGATCGAAGCGCGCCTGAATGTTCATCCAGAACGCCGCGCCGGTCTTGAAGAATTTGCCGAGCCGCAGCGCGGTGTCGGCCGTAACGGGCTTTTCTTCGCGCGCGATGCGTTCGATCCGGGTACGTGGCACGTTCAGCGCGGCCGCGACCGCGTAGGGTGTCAGCTTAAGCGGAACGAGAAATTCTTCCCGCAGGATTTCGCCGGGATGAATCGGCGGAAGTTTCTTTGCCATGTGCGAACTCCTATTCGTTCGGTGGCCACATTCGGCCGTCTGACTAATGATAGTCGATTATTTCGACGTCTTCGGGACCCGCATCGGTCCATCTGAACACGATCCGCCATTGATCGTTGATGCGGATAGAGTGCTTACCCGCTAAATCGCCCTTAAGAGCTTCAAGGCGGTTGCCGGGAGGCGAGTTCAAGGCCTCAAGAAAGGCGGCGGCGTCCACCATAATCAGTTTTCGGCGAGCTACCTTGGCGAGATTCGCCGGGAAACCCTTCGGGACCATGCGGCCCTGAAGGATAGGCTCGGCAAATTTCCCCTTGAAGTTCCTGATCATGAGCAATACGTATCCTACCGGGATACGTATTGCAAGACTTTCGTATCCCGATGAGATACCACTGGCGAACGCAGCGCTTCGCTACATTAGCGCGCGCCGATAGTCGAAATTCAACCTGCGCAAATGGCCTGAGGTCTGCATTTGCGGCCACGCGCGGATCAATATCCCGGACCACGGCTGCGGTGCGTTGCCGCGTGAGTCGGCTCTGCGCGGAGTTGACCAGCCATCACGTTGCGCTGCCCCGCGGGTGCCTCGACGCCGTCCGCGATCTCCTTGCGTCAGTTGGAATTGCAGTAACAATCGAAGATTGACGCACTACCGGTGCGCCAATCCCAATCGCATTCACCGGGGCGCTGCGCCCAAACCAGGAGCAGGCGTTCGCGGCCCGCATGGCTGAGGGGTCTTTTGCGCCTCTTCCTGATCGCGATCCTGCGCGCCTTCGTCGTCCGATCAGCGCTCAATCCAGCTTATTAACGGATGACTACAAAACTGCGATCGCTTGGGCCCCGTTTTCACGCGCAGCGATGACCTATTCCAGGGTGGCCCGGTCACCGACGATCCCGCGGCAATGAATTTCAGTGGAAGGATCGCAAGACGCAGCTGCGCCGGGCCAAGCCAAATCCGCTGATCGACGGGTGGCCCCCAGCGTCGCTTGCCGGATGCCCGCCGCTGTCCCCGCCGGTCCCTTTAGAGTTTAGTCGGCAATTTGGATCGCTCCGTAATCCGGCGCGCCGAGGTTACCGTTTCACCGACATATTCCAATAGAACTGTGCCGGCGCCACGATCACGCCCTCGACGTTCTTCCGGTAGGCCACAGGCAGGAAGAATTCACCAAGATAGGCGGAGGCTCCGATCGCCCACATACGCTCTTAAATCCTGGCGGCAATCTTCTTCTGTTCATCCGCATTCTGTTCCCTCAGGAAGCTGTTCCTGAGCGTCTCCAGCTCCTTGTCGTCCGCCCAGCCGAACCAGCCGTTCACAGGATCTCCAGAGAAGGCAATATGGTCGGGGTTTTGCAGATCGGTTGCGGCCCAGAATGTCAGGAACAGGTTCCAGCCATTCCGCTCCGCCCGCTTCGTGGCCATCGTGGCCCAATCCGTGTCCCGCACCTCAACCTTCATCCCGAGTTGCCTGAGCTTGTCGGCCGTCACTTTGGTAAAGGCCGCGATCACCGGAATATCGGTGGCGTTCAGGAGGACGACCGGAGTGCCATCGTAGCCGGCCGCCTGTAGCGCCTTTTTGGCGGTCTCCATGTTACCGGTCTTGATGAATTCGCTGCCGGCTTCGCTCGCCAGCGGCGACTTGCACGGAAAAACAGAATAGCACGTCCTCCAATATTTCTGCGGGCCAATCGCTGCCTTCATGTAGTCGACCTGACTCATCGCCATCATCACGGCGCGGCGGATCTCAGGCTTGTTGAAGGGCGGAACCGTATGATTGAAGCGGGCCATCCCAATGAAGGGATCCGGTCCCGTCAGCCCAACGACAATATCCTTGTGCTTCTCAAGGCTCGCAACGAAGCGAGGATTAATCTCCTCCACGTAGTCAACCTTGTTGCGGACCAGCGCATCGACGGCTTTGGCGGGGCTGGGAAAGCTGAGCCATTCGACCCGGTCGACTTTTGCAACCTTTCCGCCGGCGGCCAGCGACGGCGGCTCGGAGCGCGGCACGTAAGCCGTGTTTTTGATGTAAACCGCCGTTTTGCCCGCAACAAATTCGTCCTGCTTAAAAATGAAAGGACCGGAACCGATAAATTCCTGGATCGGCTTACTCGGATCGGTCTCGGCCACCCGCTTGGGCAGCATGAAAGGGACATACGACGAGATTTGGGCCAGCGCATCGGGCACATATTTGTACGGAGCTTTTAGCTTCATGACGATCGTCTTGGCGTCGGAAGCGGAAAGATCCTCGATGAAATCGAACAAAGACTGGCCGACACCGGAGCGCTTGCTCCAACGCTTCAGCGACGCAATGCAATCTTCCGCCGTGACGTCCTTGCCGTCATGCCATTTCAGACCGTCGCGCAATTTGAGCGTCCACGTCAGGCCATCCGGAGACGTCGTCCACGTATCGACCATCTCGGGACGCGGTTTGCCGCTGGCGTCCATCGCAAACAAAGTATCATAGATCATATAGCCGTGATTGCGCGTGATGTAGATCGACGTCCACGTCGGATCGAGCAATGTTAAATTCGCGTGCGGAACAACGCGAAGAACCGACTGAGTCTGAGTTTTCTCAGCTGGCTGTCGCGTCTTGCTCGCCTTGGCTGCTTGAGCCGCACCGACCGGCAGCGCCAGAATTGTTGCAGCAGCGACGATAATACCAAGCGCTCGATATTTCCTGCCGTATCGCATGCACCGTACTCCACGCTAAACGCCACACACACTACCCGCTAAACAATGGGTCACGATAAGGGAGCCCAAAACGAGCCGTCGCCGTCAAAATGCGGCCGACAGCTCCAGCGTCCAGCTTGATGCGCCATTCTCGCAGTCTACCACAGTTTCACGGATGAAGTGTGACGCGATCAATTTTGCAAGAAGCAACTCTATCAGCAACGCTAAGATTTCGTTGAGAGTATTGTTTTAATGTTATACGCGCCCTTTCATTATTTTATAACAACACCCCTTCACGTTCCCCATGCTGCGGCTTGCAGAGAACGGACGCGCGACCTGACGCCGTCAGCGTCGCCCGGTACGTGGCTTGTCGCGCCTCTCGAATGGAAGCCCTGGCTCGAACGAAAGCATGCTGAAGCATATTCGCTCGGATTCGAAAAAGGCCTCGACCTTGACAGGACCACGCAGCTTTTCCACCTGGCAGACCACCTTTGTGGGCATGCCGCGGCGTGGGGCCATGGGCTTTGTCTCGATCGTCAGCGATTGGCTTCCATCATCGGGCGTCGCCACGCAAGTGCTGGACAAATACGAAAACGGGTGACGGAGGTACGGCAACACCAATAATCTGCACCAGCCATCGAGACCCGATGGCGGAAGCGGTAAGGGTTCAAGCCAGTGCGTGCCCTTGACAGCCGCATAGGGTATCGTGGGAACTCCGAGCGCCAGAAGCTTAAGCAAAGGACATCTCACGTCCCTTGCTTCGAGAAGGCGCCACGCATCGGGATCAATTGAAGTCACCAATATTCCGTCGTCGCCTGACCTGACCAGATGCCTGCCTGCCTCATCAAGATAAATCCGAAGGCGCATCACCGAACCGGCTTCATACCGGCGAAACTCTCTCGGGATCCGGCCGACGGATTCGACCTGCCACACTGCGTGGCCTGGCGCCATGCTGGCGACCGCATCATGGACCCGTGGATTGGCCTGGGCCGCCATGATAACGGATCCAACGGCCGGGACACCTGCGGCATTCCAATGGAGAAACTCGGCCGGTTTTGACGTCCCGCTTGCCGACAGAAAATTTGCAAGACGAAATGGCATCGTCGATGCGCTGGGCTCGGGCGACACTTGCGCATGAAGGTGAAGGTGGGGAGTCGGGGAGCGTCCGGAATTTCCCACCTGACCCAGATACGTGCCTGTTTCGATCCGCGCACCGCTATGCACGACGATCGACCCCTGCCGCAGGTGCGCGAGCATCGCCCAACCTCCGGCATCAAGACGCATGATGATGTGGTTGCCCCACATTTCTGCGAAATTTGATATTCCAAGCGGATTGTCCGGGATGTTGGCCCTGGTTACCTCGACGACGCCGGACGCCGGAGCGTAGACGGGAGCCTCCCATATCGAAGCTTCCGGCGGGACACCCTCGATCGGAACCGGACGCTGAAAGTCGACTGCCTGCCGCCAGCGGCCGACATGGCTGAGCTCCCCGTCAAAAGCCTGCGTAATCTCGATGGCTCCCGCGACGGGGATCGCAAGCAGCGGTTCGCGCCAGCCAAATCGCTCAATCCAGAGAGCCGACTTCCACCAAGCCAGTTCGGGAGGCGCGTCGGATGCCGGGTTCCTTTGGAAAAAACCGTCGCGCAACAACAGGGCGCCCACGCCAAGCCATACCGTAAGCGCCGCCGGCACCGGCAGGAACGCGAAGGATGATCCCGGGAAAAGATACTGGAAATATGCAGTGAGCACGGACGCAGCGAGGCCTGCGGCCACCGCGATGAGCGACTTCGACTTGCCCGACATGAACAAAACAGAGCCGAGCAACATTGCCGCCAGAAAATAGTTATGGGCTGCCAGCAGCCAGAGATAACTCAGTCCCATGCGATTGAGCACGAGCCCCAGGCCGACCCCGGAGACCCAGCCAATGATGCCCGTCAACAACATCAAGCGCGACCAGAGCAGGATCGCAACGGCCACGAGAACGCCGACCCCGACCTTGGGGAGAAACAACAGCATCCCCAGCGAGCGAAAGAACAACTCGATCCAACCGAGCGCGTCCTGGGGCGGGGGCCAATCAATCGTGGCCAGCACTGCGGTCCGTGTCCAGTCGGAGAAAAGCGTGAAAAGAACGCCCGCAACGATGTAAAAGCCCCACCCCAACGGGGGCAGGATGGTATCCCTCAAGCCCCGCACAAATGCGGCGGCGACGAGAGACGCGGCGATCGCCGCGCAGACCTCGACGGCGAGTTGGACCTGCAGTGAGGCTCCACTCGCCGTTGTGAGCCACGCAACTGCGATGGACGCGAAGATCGCATTGCCCCGCAATGCCCCCTCGCGCTTCACCTGCTCGCCGGCCCCCAAGGCCCACGTGACGATATCAGCCACCGTCAGCCCGACGATTGCGAAAATCGGAAAACGAACATCCCCGATCATTGCCAGCCAGAGCAAACCGCAGGTCCACGGCGACTTGATCAGAAACGGGTTTCCCAATGCCAGACTGAGGAAGCGCAGTTGGACCATTTGATAGCTCCAGAACGCGAGGAGGATTTCTCCCTCAGGAAGTTCCCTGCTTGCACTCGGCGCTGTTCGTCATCAGCGGCTCAGATGCGAGGGAAGTAATTCTGCTCCGTCTATATCTTCAAGCGTTTCCCGCCTTCGAATAAGCCCGGGCTTGCCGTTTTCACCGATCAGGACAACTGCTGGCCGGTAGGCGATGAATTGCATCGACTGCGCCAAATTATAGGCCCCGACGGGATGCAACGTCAGAATGTCGCCAACATCAAGGGCCGGCAAATCGACACTTTCGCGAATGACGTCCAACGCCATGCAGAGATTGCCGTACAGGCGCGTCGGCGTGGCCGGCATATTGGCGAGCTGTGATGGCCAAACGCCGATTTCAAACCAGGCGGCCGTATACAGAAGATTGATTCCGACATCGACGACCAGACCGCGCTTGGCGTCTTCCTGAAGAATTTGCCATTCCTTGGCAGAACGGGCGGACAGGTCGGTCGTGGCGGGCGTTGGGCGGTCACGGCCCTTCAGGGCGACGACCGTGGTCAAGAGATATCCCGCCTCGTCGACCAGATGCCGGCCAAGCTCCATCCGCAGCAGCGGTTTCTTCTTTTCGGGAAGCTTGTTCAAAACGCCTGTAATCGCTTCCGCATATTCTTCAATCGGCCGTATCAGATGCTCCGCTGGCCTGACCATTCCGTGCAGCAGACTGTTGGAAGGGATGCCACCGCCGAGGTTGAGGCAACCGACGAGATGGTTGTCTTCAAGAAAAATCTGCTCTCTTAGGGCGACGAGCTTCTGCGTAGCGACACGGTATGCCTCAGGAGCAAGGATATAGGTGCCGATGTGAGTATGAATCGTATGAAGAACGAGCTTCGGATTCTTGACAACTCGCGCAGCCGCGCGGGCCGCCTCGCCGTTTGCGAGGGCGAAGCCGAACTTGGTCCAGATCGGACGGATTCCCGCATCCAGCCATACCCGAATCCCGACCTGCACCGGCTTCTTGAATTTCTCCACGATTTTTTCAATGACGTTCAGCTCATCCCAGTTGTCGATCTGGACGAGCGCGTCCTCGCTCATGGCGCGTTCAAGGCAGTCTCGCGGCTTGTCGAGGCCGTTAAAGACAATATCCTTGCCCGCAACGCCAAGCTTGCGGGCCTTCGCATATTCAAAATCGGACACGACTTCGGCAAGCCAGCCTTCGCTGTGAAAAACCCGGCAAACGGCGTTCAGGTAATTGGTCTTGTAGGACCACGCGAAACTGACTTTCTTGTATCGGCTGCCAAACGCTTCTTTTGCCCGGCGGGCTTTTGACCTCATGTCATGTTCGGAGAACACAAAAAGCGGCGAGCCATATTCCCGCACCAGGCGCGTGACCTCAATCCCGTCGATCGCCGGGAAGGGAGGAACGAAACCGCCTCGCGAATAGTAGTTGCGATCGATAGCGGCCTCAGGGGAGCGGCCAAGTTCGCTGGAGATCGTGGGGAATTCGTAAGCGGCTGTCATTTGCGGGCCTCTATTTTCGGAGCGAGGGGACCGGCTGCGTATTCGCCGTCGCTCGATAATTTGGCGAGTTCCGCAATATCGCCGACTAGGTCGATGCTATGGCGGATGAACATTTGCCCGGCGTCACAGCTTAACAGTTTTGTCGGATTTTTTGTCCCGAGAAGCATCTCAAGCAGGCGCATCGGCAGATTGCAGCCGATCTGCGACGGGAAATCGACCCACGCAGGAAATCGCGGGTTGATCTCGAAAAGCAAATGAGGCTGCCCCGGACTCTTCAGAAGCTCAATCTCGAATGGACCGCTCCAGCGCAATGCCTTGATGATTTGCCTGGCCATGCGCGTGACTTCCGGATCGTTGACGACAACTCCGCCAAAACCCTTCCCGGTGCGTGTGCGGAGCAGCTTTCGGATCGCACAATGACCGACGATCTCGCCGTCCCCATCGGCCAGCCCCAGAACGTCGAATTCTTCTCCGACGAGCGCCTCCTGCACGAGCACGGGAAGCCCCCAAATCCTGGCGATACTGTCGTACTTCTCAGCGAGGTCCACCGCCGTGTGGACGAGCCACGCCTCATAGTACCTGCCCTTGACGTAAACCGGGTAGCCGATTTCCTCGGCGTATTGTGCAAGCTTGTTCACATCATTCGCGGCAAACGTTTTTGGCGCACCAAACGAATGACGCTTGCAGAATTCCGCCAGGTTTTCCTTGGCGCGCTTGTCGAATGCGCTCCGCGTCGGAAGCATTGCTGCAACACCCTGACGCTTCAATTCCGGATAAATCGTCATGAAATTCGACAGTTCGGAATCGAGGCAGGGTATCAGGATTTGCAATTGTTCCTTCCTGTGAATGTACAACATTCGCTCAAGGAGAACCTCGGGACCCTTTATCGGAAACGGCAGCAAATAGATGGAGTCCACCCTGTCGATGTCATGACTATAAAGCGCGCTCTCCAGCGGGTCGTAGGACAACCCGACAATGCGAATATCCGGAATTTGCCGCCGCAGACTGCGTATGACCGCCGCCCCGGGTTGCGGATTGTCCCCTCGATGCAACCCCGTGACGGCAACTGTAAGCGGGGCCGCCATCGTCAATATCTCGGATTTTCGATAATTCCGAGCGAACGCAATTCGGAGACAAAAAGTTCAACGTCCCTGGTCGCTCTGGAGTGATCGATGCCAAAGCGGTGCTCGACGATGTCGGCCAGCTCGGCTTGATCTTTCCCGTCGATGAGTGCCCGCAGGATGAATCCCGCCGTGCGAGTGACCCGAAAGAAGCTGCCGGAAATGGTATCCAGCAAGAATTGCTCTCCATAAAAACGGAATCTTGAAGAGCGGTTGCTGTCTTTGTTTTTTGCTTCGCTGCGGTCGCTCATCACAATCCACATTTCGAAGCTTAACGCTGAAGATATAAGTAATTCTTAACAACACCAATAATATCGTACGACCGCTGCTACATGAAGCCAGACAATAGTGCAGCCAGATAATAGTAAAGTTGGGAAACAGGTTTCCGAACTGCGCAAGCAATGCAGTCGAGACGCAGCGAGCAGCAGATCGACGCAAACGGTTGGGTGGCTTGCAGGCGGACAATATCGGCCGCATGATAGTCATGCAGGTGATCTGAGTCGCACCGGCTCGTCGCCCAACGCGATCGTGAAGTCGAGGCTATGAAGAGGGTTCGCCGCAACGGCGACGCGAGCGCATGAGTTCGCCGGCGGCATGTTCAGCGCTGAACTACGGGGCCACGAGTTCGAAATGGCTTGGACCAATCTGCTACGGCGTCTGTGGACGCTTGGTTCCCAACGGTTGTGCAGGCTGCCGGCGCCTGTTTTCCTGGTGTCGGTCATCGTCCTCGGCGCGCGTTGCGAGGCCGCCGAGACCATCTCGATCAAGTCCACCAGATCGTTCGGATTGGACGCCATCTATCTGAAAGCGGAGCTGTTCAAGCCCGAAGGGAAAGGCCCGTTCCCCGCCGTCGTGTTGATGCACGGATGCGGCGGCTGGCAGCCGGCTGTCCTGGGTGCGCTGCATGAGCACGCCTGGTATTTTCTCGACCGCGGCTATGTCGTCCTGAACCTCGACAGTTTCGGTCCGCGCGGAAATTCGGGCGGAACGGTCTGCGAAAGTGATGCGAAGCTCGTCAATGCGCTCGACTATCGGACCAACGACGCCTTCGATGCGCTGCACTACCTGCAAACTTTGCAATTCGTCGACCCGAAGAGCACGTTCTTGATGGGGCAGAGCAACGGCGGCAGCGTCGCCATCAATGCGGCCAAGATGGCCGGGCCCCGCGGATTTCGCGCAGTTGCTGCCTATTATCCATGGTGCGGATCACTCGGCACTTCAAGCGTGAAGCTGACGTCACCATTGATCATTTTTAGCGGAAGCCGGGACGACTGGGTCCCGGCACGGCAATGCCGCAACAGAATGTCGATGGGCGAACAATTGAAGGTCGTTGCGTACCCGAATGCTCCGCACTCCTTCGATCTTCAGATCAAATTACAGAGGTATCTCGGAAAGCTCATTGGTTTCGATAAGTCCGCCACAGAGGACAGCCGCGCACAAATGCTGGCGTTCTTTAACGGGCAACTCGAAAAGAATGTGCAGCGGCTAAGCAAGCTTGATGCCGCGGGAGAAATGAGCCAGTGACGCCGATGGGCTAATTTGGAAATAGTACCAGATTAGGGCGTGTCGTCATTTAGGCCTGTTTGTCGAGGCGGTGATCTGGAAATTCCGTTCAGGCGCTCCGTGGCGCGATTTGCCGGCGCGCCCGGAGAAACACCACCGAGTTCAGAACACCCTATTCCTTGGTCCAGCAGCCGATCGGGCGAGCATAGCGGGTAATGATTCCGGGACAGTTCGCCTCGTAGACTTTCAGGAATTCCGCGGCCTTGCCGGCGTGGATCTGATAGGTGCGCCGCTCATAAATCGTCAGATCAAATCCTCTGCGAGCCCTGGCTTCAGGCGCTTGATGCTCGGCTTCGACAACATCCGCGCGTGGCGATCGCGGCGGGCTTGTGGAGCGGCGCTGGAAGCTCACGCCACGCGGAGCACGGTCGACGAGCCGCCTTCCGGCTTGGGCTGGTCGGCGCGCTTGACGCGGTTTCGCCCCTCGGTCTTGGCGCAGTAAAGCGCTATGTCGGAATAATTGAGCAGCGCGCTCAGCGTCTGCTCGCCGTTCACGCTCATCGACACGCCGCCGCTCACCGTCGTATTGACCTGATGGTCCCCGACGAAGCGGCAGTTTTCCGCGAAAGAGGCGCGGATCCGGTCAGCGCGGACGTAGGCCGCCTCTATACCCGATCCCGGCAACACCACGGCAAATTCCTCGCCGCCAATCCGGCCGAATACGTCGCTCGGCCGAAGCGCGGCGGCGGTCACCTCGCAGAATTTTCGGATGACGGCGTCTCCGATTGCATGGCCGTGTGTATCATTGATCGCCTTGAACCGATCGAGGTCGAACATCATCACTGAAACCGCCGCGCCGTCGCGCCGGCAGCGCTCCACAACCCGCTCAGCGCTCTCCATGAAGGCGCCTCGGTTGGCGATGCCCGTGAGCGGGTCGATCTGCGCGGCCATCCTGCTCGCGGCCTCATTGCGCTCCTTGACCAGAGCGAGAATGAACACGGCAGTGCCGAGCGCAAAGATGATGCTTTCAAAATGAATGAAGCCAAACAAGCTCATCACCGACGGTACCACGTCTTGGCCGGTTGAGCCGTCCAAGGTGCTGTATGTGCCAACCGATAAGACTGCGGCGTGCAAGGCCGTGAAGGCGATTATCGGCCAGCGCGCGGCCAGCCGCTCCTTCCGACCGAGCCATAAAGCGATCGCGGCGGCGAACAAATAGACGGCGCCCGTAGCGAGGCCGAGCGACCCGGTGACGTCCCCTATGCCCGGAATACCATTCGCGAGCCCGACGACCACCGTTCCCAACAGCGCGAAGATGAGCGGCGCCGATTTCGCGTCAAAAGCCCGCGCGGCTTTCCACATCAAGCCCGGTGCGAGTACCAGCAGGCTGCCGCCGAGAGCCGATGCAAACGGTTGACGTAAAGCCGACCCCAGCATTAGCGAAAATATTCCTCCGGAGGCGGCGATGTTGCCGAACCCCCATAGCGCCAATGCCGATATTTTTGGGTTCTGCGACCAGGCCAAAAGCAATACTGCGCCGGCACACGCTGTGACGAAGCTCTCCATGATCATCAAGGTCGGTAGATGAAGATCCATGATCAGATATCCCCAACGCTAAGTCGCTACACCCAGCCCTCTCACGCCGGTGCTCGGTCTGAGACCAGTACGTTTCGTATTTATCAGGCTCTGCGTGAAAAAGTAGTGCTTAAATAGCTAAAATTGTAATGAACTCGCCTCAGCCGCCTATCCACACGGCGAATCTTCTGGTTCTTCCGCAACTCTATATCCCCACATGAACAAGGCAGCTTCGATTTCTCTCGGACTAGCTTGGCACTCTCTCGCGACTTGCCAGATCAGTTGCGATGCCCATCGCACCATCGAGGCATGGCAGCGATCTCTGGCTTTGCCGAACAATGCCGGAAAATGAATGCGCTTCGTCTCGGGGGACCGTTTGGCCTCTCGGTCCACGGCGAAAAGTAATTTCTCGGCAACATCGTATGGTTGAATTTCTAGTTCTTCCGTAAATCTCGCAACGAAGAAGCCAAGCGCACCACCAACTCGACCGTCGTAGATCACAAGCTTCTGTTCGGGGTCGGCGAGGCTCACGATCTTCGCCATCGTCGAGTTCATTATCAGGTTTACACCGTCAAACGGATCTAGCGACGCCCGTTCGTCTTTAATCAGATCGACTGCGTGGGAAAGCTTGACAGAAATCTCATCCGCGTTTCGTTCGATCCACTCAAACGTCCCCTTCTGTCGATGCTTGTTATCCACACCGCCCCAATGCATTATCGCCCGCAGGATCTCGCAAACATCATTATTGGAGTTGCGTTGCATGGCGGACTGTAGATCGGCAGCCAATCGATCTAACTCGACCTTATTCTCGGAAAAGTTTCTTCCGCTCCAGGCATATTTCGACACCGCATCGGCCAGACCAAATGCCGACCATTTACCATCAACCGTTCGGGACCATGCCGACGATTTTCCTCTGGAAGGAACGGCATAAGAATGATGACGGCTCCCTCTCCACTCGCGGGCAAGGAACCGGCAAAATTCGCGAATTTGCTCGTGGTTCTCGTCGATTCTCGCCCTGCCATACGGTGCCACCGTGGAAAATGATGCGGGCGCCTGCGCGGTTACGGCGCTACTCACCCCAAGACCGGTCATTTCGCGGCCCGTGCGGACCGCAAATCGGATTGGTTCTGCCATGATACGGCGTTACCTGGCGTGAACGACGGTTCTGCGGATGAGGTCCGATAGCTGAACCAAAAGCCCTCGAAGCTGGGCATTCTCCTCAAGCAGCGAGTCAATGTCGTCGCTGCGTCCGTCAGCGCAAAGTGACGGTTCATGCTCTCGAAGGGCATCCTCAAGTAGCGGAAGAGCGTCGTCGGTAGGTTCGACAGCCCAAAGTGAGGGTTCACCAGGGCGGCCTTGCTTGTTTCGCGGCGGATGGTTCATGACTAATACTCCAAATGGTGGAACTTGCTTCCAGTCACCCGATCCGCCGATCCGCCTCCAGAGTGAATTGAGTCGGCCGGCAAATTTGAGACCAAAATTTGAAACCCATCGAGGCGCGCCGCAATCACGCCGCTTTAGCGCCGGAAAATCTCGGAGTGATTGCGCGCTAAGAGATAAGCCCGCTGTATGGCCAATAGGACACCGATGTTGTCCTTACCGCGATGATGCCCGCCTGCAAGCTCGATAATTCCACGGCTCTTTGAAGCTGCCGCTCCACATGCCGCCCAGCACACGCACCCCAATGCCCGCTGCACGTTGTGGAGCGCGAACCTCATTCGGATCGCTGGGCGCTAGTTGACTAATCAGCGGTCGAGGATCGCGTCAATCGCATCCTTGAGCCTGGAAATCACAAAAGGCTTCTGTATCAATGACCTTTCGCGGAAAATGGCTCCGGTAGATTGTCCGATCCATAATCGCTGAAAAACAAGAAGGGCAACCCGCGCCGTTTGATACATTTTCAGCGGGAGCGATGCTATGACCACCAACGTTTACGTCTAACCATGCAAGGTCGAATTCGGCGTTTGCGCCAGGAGTTTCGCCTCGTCGATTTTGCCCGCTTCAAATAGTGGGACGTTCGGGATAATAAACATAACGATCCCTCGGGATGATTGTGTATCCCACCCTTTGTTTGATTTGACTAAGTTATCGGGTCCCCCTAGGGAGCGCCATTCATCTCGATCGGCCCGACAGTTCGTAAATCAATTCTGAGGCCTGATCCCCATGGCTGATTTCCACGGCGTCTTTCCCTACCTGGTCTCGCCGGTCGATCCCGACGGGAAGATCCGCACTGAGGTGCTCGGCCGTCTCTGCGACGATCTCATCAAGTCCGGCGTGCACGGGCTGACGCCGCTCGGCTCGACCGGCGAGTTCGCTTATCTGAACAACGCGCAGCGCGCCGCGGTGGTGCAGGCGACGATCGAAGCCGCCAAGGGCCGCGTGCCGGTGGTCGCGGGCGTCGCCTCGACGTCGACGCTGGACGCGGTGGCGCAGGCGAAGGCCTGCGAGAAGCTCGGCGCCGACGGCATCCTCGCGATCCTGGAAGCGTACTTTCCGCTCGGGGACGCGCAGGTCGAATCCTATTTTCGCGCCATCGCGGATGCGGTCGATATTCCCGTCGTGATCTACACCAATCCGCAATTTCAGCGCTCCGATCTTACGCTCGATTGCATCGCGCGGCTGTCGGCCCATCCGCGCATTCAATATATCAAGGATGCTTCCACCAATACCGGACGGCTGCTCTCGATCATGAACCGCTGCGGCGACGCGATCCGCGTGTTCTCGGCATCGGCGCATATCCCGGCAGCCGTAATGCTGATCGGGGGCGTGGGCTGGATGGCGGGGCCGGCCTGCATCATTCCCAGGCAAAGCGTCGAACTCTATGATCTCTGCAAGGCCAGGCGCTGGGACGAGGCGCTGGCGCTGCAACGCAGATTGTGGCGCGTCAACGAAGCCTTCGCCCGCTACAATCTCGCCGCCTGCATCAAGGCCGGGCTTGCGATCCAGGGCTATGACGTCGGCGATCCCATAGCACCCCAGGCGGCTTTGACGGCGGACGAGCGCAAGGCGGTCGAGGCGGTATTGCGGGAGATCGGGTAAGTCCATTTCACCGTCTTTCCGGGATGCGCCGACCGACCTCGGGTTTACCCGAGTTCGGTATCATGATTGTCCAAGTCGGCAACAGCCGACTTGGAGGCGCAGACCCGGAATCTGGAGCGTAAAATCTCGAGATTCCGGGTTCGCGCTAAAGCGCGCCCCGGAATGACGCCCTCGGAGGGCTTGGCCTGTTCCTTGCCTATCGGCTAAAACACCCATCGATCCAGCAAGAGACTCGAAGGACGGACTCATGAACATTCTTCCCGGCAATATGCGTTTCGGTGCGGGCCAGCCGGTCAAGCGCCTTGAGGACCAGCGGCTTCTCACCGGGAAGGGTCAGTTCATCGACGACAAGCCGGAAGAGGGCGCGCTGTGGCTGCATGTGCTGCGTTCGCCGCATGCCCATGCCAAAATCGTGTCGATCGACACCAAGGCCGCCGCTGCGATGGCGGATGTCGAGGCGGTTTACACCGGCGCGGATCTGGTGGCCGAGGACATCGGCACGCTGCCGACGCTGCTGGTCTTCCCGCGTCCCGACGGCTCGCCGATGACGGTGCCGCCGCGGCGGCTGCTGGCCCATGAGATCGTGCGCTTTGCCGGCGAACCGGTGGCGGCCGTGGTGGCGAAGTCGCGCGTCGCCGCGCTGAGCGCGGCCGAGGCCATCGCGATCGAGTACAAGGTGCTGCCGTCGGTCGTCGATCCCGTCGCGGCGACCAAACCGGGCGCGCCGGTGGTGTGGGCGGAGGCGCCCGACAACATCGTGGCGGCGATGAGCTATGGCGATGCGGCCGCGGTGGAGGCGGCGTTCGCCAAGGCCGCGCATGTGGTTTCGCTCGATCTGGTCAGCCAGCGCCTGGCTCCCTCCGCCATGGAGCCGCGCTCGACCATCGCCGAGGTCGAGAAGAAAACGGGACGGCTGATGCTGCATGTGCAGTCGCAGACGCCGGGCTCGACCCGCGACATTCTTGCCGAGGCTGTGCTGAAGCGGCCAAAGGAAAGCGTGCGGGTGCTGGTCGGCGACATCGGCGGCGGCTTCGGTCAGAAGACCAGCCTCTATCCGGAAGATGGCATCGTGGCCTACGCTGCCGTCAAGCTGAACCGCAAGGTGCGCTGGCGCGGCGACCGCAGCGATGAATTCCTCGGCGGTACCCATGGCCGCGACCTGACCTCGACCGCCGAACTCGCGCTCGATGCCAAAGGCCGCGTGCAGGCCTATCGCGTGCGCTCGGTCGGCGGCACCGGCGCCTACGTGTCCGGCACCGGCGCCCTCATTCCCCTGGTACTCGGTCCCTTCGTGCAGACCGGCGTCTACGACCTGCCGCTGGTGCATTACGAGACCAAGGCCGTGATGACCCACACCGCGCCGGTCGGCGCCTATCGCGGCGCGGGGCGGCCGGAAGCCGTCTTTATCGTCGAGCGGCTGATGGACGCCGCCGCCCGCCAGATCGGGATGGACCCGCGCGCCATTCGCAAGGTGAACTACGTCAAGCCGGCGCAAATGCCCTACACCAACGCCGTCGGTCAGGTTTATGATTCCGGTGCGTTCGCGCACATGCTGGAGCGCGCCTCCAAACTCGCGGACTGGGATGGCTTTGCCGCGCGGAAGAAGGCCGCAAAGAAGAAAGGCCTGTTCTATGGCCGCGGCCTGACCAGCTATATCGAGTGGACCGGTGGAACCGTGCATACCGAAAAGGTCAGCCTGCACGCGACCGCCGAAGGGCGCGTCATCCTGAATTCGGGCACGCAGGCGATGGGGCAGGGACTGCAAACCTCCTTCTCCCAGATGGTGGCGGCAGCGCTGGGCATACCCATCGACAAGATCGATGTGGTGCAGGGCGACACCGATCTCGCCATCGGATTCGGCAGCGTCGGCTCGCGCTCGCTGTTCGTCGGCGGCACCGCGGCGGTGGTGTCCGCCAGCGATCTGATCGCCAAGGCGCGCGAGAAGGCCTCGCACATGCTCGAAGCCTCGATCGAGGATATCGAATATCGCGACGGCTCGCTCACGGTGGTCGGTACCGACAAGCGGATCGGCCTGTTCGAGATCGCGAAGAAGGAAACTGGCGGGCGCCTGAGCGTGGACAGTGAAGGCCAAGTAGATGGGCCGACCTGGCCCAACGGCACGCATATCTGCGAAGTCGAGGTCGATCCACAGACCGGCGTCAGCCGCGTCGTGCGCTACACCACGGTCGATGACGTCGGCGTCGCCATCAATCCGATGCTGGTAACGGGACAGGTTCACGGCGGCGTCGCGCAGGGGATCGGCCAGGCGCTGTATGAGGGCGTGGCCTACGACGCGGAAGGCCAATTGCTGACCGCGAGCTATCAGGATTATTGCATTCCGCGCGCCGACGACATTCCGCCGATCCAGGTGACGCTCGATGATTCCGCGCCGTGCCGCACCAATCCGCTGGGCGCCAAGGGTTGCGGCGAATCCGGCGCGATCGGCGGTCCGCCCTGCATCACCAATGGCGTGATGGACGCGCTGAGCGAGCTTGGCATCAAGTCGATCACCACGCCGTTGTCGCCGCTAAAGGTCTGGCAGGCGATCCAGGAGGCGAAAGCGGCGCGGGGGTAAGTCGAGGTCGTCATTCCGGGATCGGCCGTCAGGCCGAGACCCGGAATCTCCTGCCATAACTTCGAGATTCCGGGTTCGATGCGGAGCCCTGTCATCGGGCCGCGCTCCGCGCGGACTCGTTGGCATCGCCCCGGAATGACATTGTTCCCCGTCACGTCGTTCTGCTACCCTGCGGCTCAAGCATAACGGGAGGAATTTCGATGCGCAGACTTTGGACCGTGCTGGCGGCGCTGGCGACGTTGAGCCTCACCAATTGTGGCTATAACGCAATTCAGACCAATGACGAGCAGGTCAAGTCGGCCTGGTCCGAGGTGCTGAACCAGTACCAGCGCCGCGCCGATCTGGTGCCCAACCTCGTCAATTCGGTGAAGGGCTTCGCGCAGCAGGAAAAGGACGTGCTGCTGGGCGTCACCAATGCGCGCGCCAAGGTCGGCAGCATTCAGGCGACGCCGGAGCTCGTCAATGATCCCGGCGCGTTCGCGAAATTCCAGGCGGCCCAGGGCGAACTCTCCAGCGCGCTGTCGAAGCTCCTGGTGGTGACCGAGAATTACCCGCAGCTCAAATCAGACGCGCTGTTTCGTGACCTGATGTCGCAACTGGAAGGCACCGAAAACCGCATCACGGTGGCGCGCAACCGCTACATCAAGGCGGTGCAGGATTATAACGTCGGCATCCGCACCTTCCCGAACAACCTGACGGCGATGATGTTCGGTTACAAGGAAAAGGCCAATTTCACGGTCGACAACGAAAAGGAAATCTCGACCGCGCCGAAGGTGGATTTCAATCCGGCGCCGGCGCCTGCAAAGTAATTCCGGCAACCGGACTGGCCCCTCGATGATCGCTGCAAGGGTTTCGCTTCTTGCGCTGCTGGTGTGCTGGGCCTTCGCCGCCACGGCCGACGTCGCCGTGCCTCCGCTGTCAGGGCGGGTGGTCGATCAAACCGGCACGTTGTCCGCCGGTGACATATCCGCGCTGACGCAAACGCTCAAGGATCTCGAAACCCGCAAGGGCAGCCAGGTCGCGGTGCTGATCGTTCCGACCACGGCGCCCGAGACCATCGAGCAATATTCGATCCGGGCCGCCGAAGCCTGGAAGATCGGGCGCAGGAAGATCGACGACGGCGCGCTGCTCGTCGTCGCCAAGGACGACCGTCACCTCCGCATCGAGGTCGGCTACGGCCTCGAGGGCGCGTTGACGGACGTTATTTCCAAGCGCATCATCGACGAGATCATCGTGCCGAAATTCAGGAGCGGGGATTTCGCCGGCGGAATTTCGGCAGGCGTCGAGCGGATCGTCGCGGTGGTCAACGGCGAGCCGCTGCCCGCGCCTGAACCGCCGCATTGGCAGAGTCCGGCCCTCGGCAATTATATCGATCCGCTCAATCCGTTCGTCATCATCGGGGTTCTCGTGGTCGCCGGCATCCTGCGCGGCGCGCTCGGCAGGTTGATCGGCTCTGCCGCGACCGGCGGCCTGGTGGGATTTCTGGCCTGGCTTTTCGTCGGCTCGATCGCCGCGTCCGCCATCGTGGGGATCATTGCCTTCATCTTCGCATTCGTCGGCGACATGGTGTCGCTGACGGGAGGCGGCGGAGGCTACAGAGGCGGCAGTGGCGGTTGGAGCGGCAGCAGTTCGAGCGACAGCGGCGGGTTCAGCGGCGGCGGCGGCAGTTTCGGCGGCGGCGGCGCGTCGGGTAGCTGGTAGGCAGAGTTGGAAGCTATGGGCATCAAGCGCATCGGCAAGCATCTTCTCGAGCACCGCTGGCGGGTTCGGCGCATTTTCCCGCCGGAAGCGCTGGCTGTGATCGAGCGGACGATCAAGGAGGGCGAGGCCACCCATTCCGGCCAGGTCCGCTTCGCGGTCGAAGGCGCGCTGGATGGCAAGCCGCTGTTCAAGGACCAATCCGCGCGGGAGCGCGCGCTCGACGTCTTTTCGCAGTTGCGGGTCTGGGACACCGCCCACAACAACGGCGTCCTGATCTATCTGCTCCTGGCCGACCGCGACGTCGAAATCATCGCCGATCGCGGCATCGACGCCAAGGTCGGCGCAGCGGGGTGGGAAAAGATCTGCAAGGCGATGGAGAGCGATTTCAAGGCAGGCAATTTCGCCGGCGGCGTCGTCAAGGGAATCCAGGCGGTCTCGCAGCAATTGGCGGCGCACTTTCCCAGGCGCCGGGCAGGGCCGAACGAGCTGCCGGATAAGCCGGTGGTGATTTAGGTCTCAACGTCATTGCGAGCGAAGCGAAGATTCCATGGGGAGCGGCAGTATAGATTGCTTCGTCGCTTGCGCTCCTCGCAATGACGTTTAAGCCTTCACCGAGGGCCTCTCCGCGACGCGCGCGAACCAGGCGGCGATATTGGTGTTGGCGGGATCGAGCGGCTGGCCGACCCGATCCTCATTGCCGAAATCGATCCAGCAGTAGAGCAGGATATCCGCCAGCGTGAAGCGCTTGCCGCATAGATGGTCTTTGCCCGCCATCTGGCCGTTGAGCCATTGCAGGCGGTTGGCCGCGATCAGCTTGAGGCCGGGCGAGGCCTCCGGCGCGACCGGAATCCGCTTTTCGAAAAATTTCAGCGCCTCGCCGAAGCGATAACCGTTGGCGAGCGGCTCGCAGATGTTGAGATCGACGCGCCGCGTCCACATCCGGCACTCGGCGCGTTCTTCCGGCGTTTTTCCGATCAGCGCCGGTTCCGGCTTTTTCTCTTCGAGATATTCGCAGATCGCGGTGATCTCCGAGAGATAACTGCCGTCATCGAGCTCGAGCGTCGGCATCTGGCCGTGCGGGTTGCGCTTCAGATGCTCGGCTTGCCGGTTTTCGCCGCCGCGCAGATCGACGGTCTGCTTGGGCACCTCAATGCCCTTCTCCGCCATGAACATGCGGACGATGCGCGGATTCGGCCCGATCGAGTCGTAGAGTTTCATGGTGCTCCCCCCAATATCTTATGGCGATATTCTATTGCGGCATCTTGTTGACGCTTTTGAGCAGACCGCCCCCCGGTTTGTCAAACCGATGAGAGATGCACAGGCTCATCGAGCTTGTTGAGGTCACGCACCGATTGCATGACCGGTTCGAAATTCGATCGCGCATCGCGCGGGTCGAACAATTGCGCAGGTCCGACTACAGCCCCTGCGACCTCCGGATCGCGATCCCTACATCGTCCCGCGGCGGGTCCGACAACCGGGCTGCCAAGGGGTACCGCGCCCCAAGCTAAAACCCGCACCCGATAATTTGCTAAAATTTCGGTAAGCCGGCGGCCGGGTAACGATTTGGCAAGAATTTCGGTTACCAAATGGTCAACCTTTACTGGAGATTTCGATCGTGAGCGAACAAGAGCCCGAGCAGACCAGCGGCGAACCCGGTTCCCTCAGTGCCGGGCCCGCCGTTCTCCATTCGTCGGACGCGCCGGGCGGGCCGGTAGCCTCTTCGGCGCAGGAAGCGGTGCAGGAACCGGCGCTTGCGTCGACCGATATCGAGTCTCCAAGTCTGGTGCCGGAAAGTCTGATCCCGGAGCAGGGCGCAGCCGCCGAAATGCCTGGGGCGGAAGCTCCCAATTCCGATGCCGCCGAGGCAGGCGCGCCGCGTATCCCCGGCAAGGTCATCATCATGTCATCGGGCGATCGCGCCTGGGCGGATGGCGACGCCGCTTCGAAACCGGAAGCCGGCGAGAGCCAGGGGATGTTGGGCAAGCGCAGGATCGCGGCCCTTGCCGCCGTTGTGGCGTTGGCGGTGATGGCAGGCGCGCTTGGTGGCGCGCTGGCGACCGCGGCATTGACGCAGCATGTTGCCGGCGACGACGCGGCGACCGGCAGCAATCACGCGCTCGACGCGGCCGTGGCGCGGATCGATGCCGACATTCTGGCGCTGAAGGCCGGCGTCGAACATACTTCCAAGCTCGGCATGAGCCAGTTCAACAAGACCAGCGACCGCCTCGACAAGCTCGAAAAGGCGCAAGCCGAGCCTGCCGCCAAAATCGCCAAGCTCGGCGAAACCGTGGACAAGCTCCGCGCCGCGCCGGCCGCAGCGTCCGTGCCTGTCGCAGCAGCGACGGCTGCGGCGAAGGATGTCACCGGCTCGGTTTCGCCGCCGGCAACGGCGCCCAAGGCCGAAGTGGGAAGGTTGCCGACGGTCGAAGGCTGGGTGCTTCGCGACGTTTCCCATGGCGGTGCGCTGATCGAAGGCCGGCATGGCGTGTACGAAGTGTATGCCGGCGATCCCGTGCCGGGCCTCGGCCGGATCGATGCCATCCGCCGCCAGGACGGCCGCTGGGTGGTCGTGACCAGCAAGGGCCTGATCGTCGCGCGCTAAAGTTCTCACGCTTCACCGCGACGTGAGGCGGAGCCGGCGGTTTTGGTCGCCGGGCGACAGCCCGTTCGCTTTTCGGCTATCTTCCTGAAATAGAAGCACCGCCCGCGTGAGGCTCGGAATGAGGCCTCTGGCGCGGTGTTTGTCAGGATATGAGCCGTCCGTTGCGATTTCTCGTCACCATCTTTGCTCTCCTTTGCAGCTTGCTTCCGCTACGCCACGCGCAAAGCGCGCCGGCGCTGGAGCGTGGCGCTGCGATTACAGATCCGTTAGCCTTGCGCGAACTCGATCGCGGAAGACTTGGTCTCTCTCGCATGCTTGTGCCGGCGCGGCCGGCTGATGCGCCGCTCACCGACGGCCAGTTGTTTGCGCTGCCCTCGATGGCCCCCGTCCGCACCGCGCTCGACGGGGAGTTCGATCGATACACCCAAAGACACAACGCCGATCTTCCGAACGAAACCATCGGCGTTGGAACGTCCTTCGACTTTCAGCTGTTCGATCGCGCGTTGCTCTATTCCCCGGATACGCGCTTCGTGCTGGCGGGAATCGTCAACCGGATGGACCGCGCCTATCTGTCCGAGGCGAATTGCGGTGAAATCCGGCTGATCTACCGCCTGACGCGGACCGATGCGCCCGCCGCCGGCGACGCGGTCTCGCCGCGGCTGCCGATGACGCTCAACCTCGTGCTGAGGGCGAAAGACCACAATGCGATTGATGGCAAGGGTGCGGCACTCACCTGCGCCGAGATCGCGCGCCGATGGCTTGCGGCGGGCGATTGGCCGCTGACGGGAGCGGCGCTTGCGGAAAAGTTGACGTCCGAAGGTGGCCCGCTGGATTTGGTCGGGCCTGAGAACATCGACCGCATCGAGACCAATCTTCAGATCGCGCATGCGCCGAAATCGCCGATCCGCGATTTCCGCACCGACTATCTCCTGAAAGTGTTTGACTACGACGCGCGGACGCGAGCCTTCGAGGAGGCACCGCTCGAGAACCAGATCGACCGCGAGCGGATCCTCACCGACAACAATCTCAGGCGCGACTTCAAGGCCTGGTTGCTGGAGCCAGCGCATTTCAGCGAACTTGATCGCGGGACGATCCTGATCCCGAAACAGTATCTCTCGACCCGCGCGATCGCCTCGACCCCGATCGGGTTTTCTCCCTCCGATCTGCAGCCGGCCTTCGGTCTGGTGCAGGAGGAGGGCGCAGCCGCCGATCCCGTATTCACCAAGACCGACGTTGTCGCGGCCCTGGAAGGAGCGGCAAAGCGCGGCATCGGCCCGCAGAATATCCGCTCGGTTGTCGGCTTTGAGCGCCGGCTCAACGACATCACCTGCGCGGGCTGCCATCAAACCCGCGGCATCGGCGGGTTTCATTTCCCCGGTGTCGACTGGATGGCGGCCAACCCTTCCAACTCAACGGTGGTGCCGGGCTCGCCGCATTTCTTCGGCGACCAGATCCGCCGCCGCAACATTCTGACATCGATGCGCGATGGCGAATGGCCGGACTATTCGCGCGGATTTTCCAGCCGGCCGCAATTGCGTGGCAGCAGCGAACTCACCGGTACCGAATATGACGACGGCTGGGGCGCGCATTGTTATAGCCAGCGCGCCAACGCCGCGGACAACGACCGCAGTTTCGAGTCGTGGACCTGCGCCAAGGGGCTTGCCTGTCAGGTCATGAGCGACGCCTCGCGCATGGGAATGTGTTTTGTGGGCAGCCGCTAGAACGGGATGGGCTTCGATTGAAGTCCGTCGCCGGGTTCACTTCACCTCTCCTGCCTGGGAGAGGCCGATTTCGTGTCCGGGCCCGGATTGACAGTAAGCTCACTAATCTGTTTCATCGCGGCAACCGCGTCACGATAAATGCCGGGAAGGAAACATGGACGACATCATCATCGTCGGCGGCGGCATTGGCGGGTTGACGCTCGGGCTGACCCTGCACGCGGCGGGGATACCTTGCAGAATTTTCGAGTCCGCGCCTGAAATCCGCGCCATTGGCGTCGGTATCAATCTTCTCCCGCATGCCACCAGGGAATTGGCCGCGCTCGGCCTGGAGGCCGATCTGGCGCGGGTCGCGATCGCCACCCAGGATGCGACCTTCTTCAACCGCTTCGGTCAGCTGATCTACCAGGAGCCGCTGGGCCGCGCCGCGGGCTACGATCATCCGCAATTCTCGATCCACCGCGGCGATCTGCAGATGGTGTTGCTGGAGGCGTTCCGGGTACGCGCCGGGGCCGACCGGCTCCTTACCAACCATCACTGCGTTGGCGTCGAGCAGGACGGGACCAGCGTCAGCGTGCATTTTTCCGCCGGGCCGGGCGGCGCCGTCAATACCATCCGCGGTCGCGCCGCGATCGCCTGCGACGGCATCAACTCCGCGGTCCGCAAGCAGTTTTTCCCCGGCGAAGGCGAACCGCGTTACTCCGGCGTCAATATGTGGCGCGGCGTCACGCGATGGAAACCGATCTTGTCGGGCGCGAGCCTGATCCGGGCGGGATGGCTGTCGCACGGCAAGATGGTGATCTATCCGATCCGTGCCGCAGGTAGCGACGGGCTGCAGCTCGTCAACTGGGTCGCCGAAATCGAAACGCCGGTCTACCGCAAGCGCGACTGGAACCGGGTCGGCACCATCGACGATTTCATCGGCGCCTTTGCCGACTGGCATTTCGACTGGCTCGATGTTCCCGCGCTCATTCGCGCCGCCGACAGCGTGCTGGAATTCCCGATGGTCGATCAGGACCCGCTGCCGCGCTGGAGTTTTGGCCGGGTGACGCTGCTCGGCGACGCCGCCCACCCGATGGTGCCGCGCGGCTCCAACGGCGCCGGCCAGGCGATCCTGGATACGCGGGCGCTGACGTCGGCGCTATCAGGCATTGAGGATCCGGTTGCCGCGTTCGCCGCCTATGAGAAACAGCGCCTTGAGGCGACCACGCGCGTCGTTCTGACCAACCGCACCAATCCGCCCGACGCGATCCTGCGCGAGGTGTTTCAGCGCACCCACGACCGGCCGTTCGCGTCGATCGACGACGTCATCAGCCGCGACGAGCTGGTGGCCTTGTCCGATGGCTACAAGCAGATCGCCGGCTATTCGAAGGAAGCCTTGCGCGCGTGACGACGTGAGAAATCGCGCCGCTTCACGGCATTCGCGTTGGAATGAAAAACGCGACCATCAGAATGAGACCGTCATTGCGAGCGAAGCGAAGCAATCCATCTAACCGCGTAGAAAGATGGATTGCTTCGTCGCTTCGCTCCTCGCAATGACGAGTGGGTTTCGGAGAGACGAATGGCGGTCACAGGAGCGGAAGCAAGTACATCACGCGTCGATGTCGCCGAGTACATCGATGCGCAGCCGGTCGGCGGGTTTCAGATCAGGCTGCTGCTGGCGTGCGCGGCGGTGCTTTTTCTTGATGGCTTCGACACCCAGGCGATCGGCTATGTCGCGCCTGCGCTCGCCAAAGAATGGGGTCTGACCAAGGGCGCGTTGGGACCAGTGTTCAGTGCGGGCCTGTTCGGCTTGATGATCGGCGCGCTGATCTTCGGGCCGCTAGCGGACCGCATCGGACGCAAGAGAATCATCATTTTATCGACGCTGGCGTTCGGCCTTGGCGCACTGGTCACCGCCTTCGTCCAGGACGTCAACACGCTGCTTATCATCCGCTTTCTGACCGGCCTCGGTCTTGGCGGCGCGATGCCGAACGCGATTGCGATGACGTCGGAGTTCAGTCCGCATCGCCGCCGCGCCACCATGGTGATGATCATGTTTTGCGGGTTTTCGACGGGCGCGGCCCTTGGTGGCCTGCTGGCGGCGGTGCTGATTCCGCATTTCGGCTGGCGATCGGTGTTTGTGGTCGGCGGCGCGACGCCGCTGCTGCTGGCGCCGATCCTGGCGCTGAAATTGCCGGAATCGGTGCGGTTTCTTGCGCTCACCGGCCGGGCGAATGATCGTGTCGCGCAGCTGCTGGGGTACATTAATCCGAAGGCTTTGTTCGCCCCGGCAACCCGATTTGTCGTGCATGAGCCGGAGTTGGCCGGGATTCCGGTCAAGCATCTTTTCCGGGGCGGACGAACGCTCGCCACGCTGTTGTTGTGGGTGGTGTTCTTCATGAGCCTGCTCGACCTTTTTTTCCTGTCGAACTGGCTGCCCACGGTGCTCAACGATCTCGGCGCGTCGGTTTCGCAAGCTGTCGCGATCGGATCGATGTTGCAGGTCGGCGGCGTCGTCGGAACCTTAGCGCTCGGCAGCATCATCGATCGCTTCTCGTTTCGCGCGCTGGCGCTGGTGTATTTCATAGGCGTCTTCGCGGTCGGGGCGATCGGCCAGCTCGGGCATTCGGTCGTCTTCGTCACCATGGCGATTTTCGCGGCCGGGTTTTGCATCGTCGGCGGCCAGACCGCCGCCAACGCGCTGGCCGCGGGATTCTATCCGACCTCGGTCAGGGCCACCGGCGTTGGCTGGGCGCTCGGGATCGGCCGGGTCGGCTCGATCGTCGGGCCGCTGGTCGGCGGCGCCTTGCTGGCCATGAAATGGAGCGCGGGAGAAGTGTTCGTGGCCGCATCCGGCGCCGCGCTGTGCGCGGCAGTGGCGGCATTTTCCCTGAGCCGGCTCGCGGGGCTCGGAGGATGCGGCAAGGGCGTTGCGGCGCGCCGCCTGGTCCAATCAGGCCACCGCGCCTGACGCCCGCAATTTCTGGATCGACGCCTCGTCGTAGCCGGCTTCGCGCAGGATCGCATCGCTGTGCTCGCCGATCGCGGGTGGACGCCGCGGCTTGACCTTCCTGGCTCCGTCGATCCAGATCGGGCTGTTGACCGTCATCATGGTGTCGTTCTCGAACGGCACCAGCACCTCGTTCTCGATCATCTGCCTGTCGTTGGGAATGTCGTCGAGAATGCCGACCACGCCGAACACCAGGCCGTTGCCGTCGAGTATGGCGCGCCATTCGGCGAGCTCCCTTGTGGCAAAGATTTCGTCGAATATCCTGATCAGTTCCAGCGACCGTGCATGGCGGTCGGGTTTGGTGGCGAATCTCGCATCGTCGATCAGATCCTCCCGCCCGAGGCAGCGGGCAAGCGTCGGCCATTGCCGGTCCTCGTTGAGCAGCGACAGGATGAGCCAGCGCCCGTCCCTGCATCTGTAGTGGTTGGTGACCGCGTTCAAGGCGCGCTCGCGCGGACGCCTCTCCGGAAATTTCGCGCCGCATAATTTGGCCTGGGCCAGCACGCCGGCGGCCCAGACGCCGTTCGCCATCAGGTTGGAGCTCACATGCGAACCCTTGCCGGTGCGCTCGCGCTTGTAGAGCGCGGTGACGATCGCGCCGTAAAATGCCATCGCGCAGGGATGGTCGCCCATGCCGGCGACCGAGCGCGCCGGCGTGGTGTTCTCGTCCGCGCGCACCAGATCCATCAGGCCCGAACGCGCCCAATAGGCATTGCTGTCGAAGCCGGGCTTGTTGGCCTCGCTGCCCTTCTCGCCGTAGCCGGTGAACGACGCATAGACCAGGCGCGCGTTGAGCGGCCCGAGGTCCTCATAGGTGATCCCGAGCCGCTGGCGCACGCCGGGCGGAAAATTGGTGATGAAGACGTCGGTCTCAGCCACCAGCCGATAAAGCACCGCCTGTCCCTCCGGCCTGGAGAGGTCGAGCGCAAGGCTTCGCTTGTTGCGGGATTCCAGGAGCCAGGCGAAATTATGCGGGCTGATCGGGTATCCCGGCAAATTCGGCAGGTTGCGGTACGGATCGCCAGATCCCGGCGGCTCGATCTTGATCACCTGTGCGCCGAAGTCCGACAGCACCGTTGCGGCCGCGGGCGCTGCGATGAAGCTTGCGCAATCCAGAACCTTCAGGCCTTCGAAGATGCCGTCTTCCATGCTGAGGGCGCTCCCGTCTTGTTGTTGGTGTTATGCCGCGTCGTGGAATTACTTTTCGTGCGGCAGGCGGATTCGCGAGCATTTGACCGATGTTGGCGGCGCGACGCAACGGCACTTTCTTACCTTCCCCTGGAGGGGTCCCTGGAGGGGGAGGGTAAGGACATCTCATTCCGTGTCCGACAGCAGCGCCGCATTGCCCCCGGCCGCCGCGGTATTGACGGTGACCGTCTGCTCGGTCGCGAAGCGCGCCAGATAATGCGGTCCGCCGGCCTTGGGGCCGGTGCCCGACAAGCCCTGACCGCCGAAGGGCTGCACGCCGACCACGGCGCCGATCATGTTGCGGTTGACATAGATGTTGCCGACGGACAGCCGGTCGACCACGGCCTCGATCGTGTCGTCGATCCGCGAATGGATGCCCAGCGTCAGCCCGTAGCCCGAGCGTTCGATCGATCGCAGCACACCATCGAGCCGGTCGGCGCCGTAGCGCACCACATGCAGCACCGGTCCGAACACCTCCTCGGTCAGCTGATCGGCACCCCCAAGTTCGAAAATGTGCGGCGCGACGTAATTGCCGGCTGGCGCACGGCCTTCGAAATGCAGGCGGGCTTCGTTCTTCATTCGCGCGATATGCGCCTCGAGCCGCTGTTTTGCCTCAGCGTCGATGACGGGTCCGATCTGCACGGATGGATCGCGGGGATCGCCAAGCCTGAGTTCGCGCGCCGCACCCGCGATCATCTCGATCGTGCGGTCGGCAACGTCGTCCTGGACGAACAATAGCCGCAGCGCGGAGCAGCGCTGGCCGGCCGAGCGAAACGCCGAGGTCACGACATCGTCGGCGACCTGCTCGGGCAATGCGGTCGCGTCCACGATCATCGCATTGATGCCGCCGGTCTCGGCGATCAGCGGCACGATCGGACCGTCCTTGGCGGCGAGGGTACGGTTGATCATGCGCGCGACCTCGGTCGAGCCCGTGAACACGACCCCCGCCACATCGGGATGCGCTGTCAGCGCCGCGCCGATATTTCCATCGCCGGGCAACAGATGCAGCGCGGAAGCCGGCACGCCCGCCTCATGCAGCAAGGCAATAGCTTCCATCGCGATCAACGGCGTCTGCTCGGCGGGCTTTGCCACCGCCGCATTGCCGGCCATCAATGCCGCCGTCACTTGCCCCGTAAAAATCGCCAGCGGAAAATTCCACGGCGATATCGCGACGAACACGCCGCGGCCGCGTAGCCGCAGCGCGTTACTCTCACCGGTCGGACCCGGCATGGTTTTATCAGCGCCGAACAGGTCGCGGCCCTGCGCGGCGTAGTAGCGGCAGAAATCCGTGGCCTCGCGGACTTCCGAAAGCGCGTCATCGAGCGTTTTGCCGCCCTCGCGTTGCAATAACGCGATGAAGCGCGCCGCGCGCCGCTCCAAGAGGTCCGAGGCTCGTTCCAGGATTTTCGCGCGTGTCTCGGCTGACGTTCGGCTCCAGCTGATAAAACCCTCGCGCGCGGCTGCCATCGCCGCGTTCGCGTCCTCCGGCGTCGGATCGATTATGCTTCCGACCTGCAGGGTCTGGTCGATCGGGCTGACGATGTGCCGCGCTGCGCCTGTGCCGGTCTGGCCGTTGATGATCGTTGTCGCCGCGACAGGAGCGGTCTCCGCCGCGACCGCGGCTAGCAATTCGCTTAACGCGGCGCGGTCGCCGAATTCGATGCCGCGGGAATTTCGCCGTTGCGGCTGATAGAGATCGCCGGGCACGGGGATGTTCGGATGCCGCGCGTTCGCGGCGGTGCCGATGATGTCGGCCGGGCGCCGCAGCAGCGTTGCAACCGGCACCGTATCGTCGGCGGCAAGCGCGACGAAAGATGAATTGGCGCCGTTCTCCAAGAGGCGTCGCACCAGATAGGCGAGGAGATCGCGGTGGCTGCCGACCGGCGCATAGGTCCGGTAGGCGAGATCGGGGTGATCCTTGCTCAATTGCGCGTAGAGCGCCTCACCCATGCCGTGCAGGCGCTGGAACTCGAAGCCGCTTTGGCCCTTCGCCAATTCGAGAATGGTCGCGACCGTCAGCGCATTGTGGGTCGCAAACCGCGGGAAGAGGCGGGGCCTTAAGCCAAGCAGCTTCCGCGCGCAGGCGATGTAGTTGAGGTCGGTCATCGCCTTGCGGCTGAACACCGGATAATCGAGAAGCCCGCGCTCCTGCGCGCGCTTGATTTCGGTGTCCCAATAGGCGCCCTTGACGAGGCGCACCATCAAGCGCCGGTTCAGCGAACGTGCGAGTTCGTCCGCATAGTCGATCACGGCCGCGGCGCGCTTCTGGTAGGCCTGAATAGCAAGGCCAAAACCGTCCCAGCCTGCGAGCGAAGCGTCGCTGAGCGCCATGGCGATCGCCTCGAGCGACAATTCCAGCCGATCCGCTTCCTCGGCATCGACGGTGAAATTCAGGTCGTAGGCTTTGGCCCGCCGCGCCAGATCGACCAGCCGCGGAACCAGCTCGGCGATCACCCGCTGGCGGCTCAACGCGTCGAAACGCGGATGAAGCGCCGAGAGCTTGACCGAGATGCCGGGCCGGTCGGGCAGGGGCCGGTCATCGGTGGCGCGGCCGATTGTCTCGATGGCGCTGGCGTAGGAATTGAAATAGCGCTCCGCATCGTCGGCGGTGCGCGCGCCTTCGCCGAGCATGTCGAAAGAATAGCGCGCAGTGCCGCTGGAATGCAGCTCCGCGCGCGCCAGCGCAGCTTCAATGGTCTCGCCAAGAACAAAGTGGCTGCCCATCAGCCGCATCGCCTGCCGGGTGGCGGCACGTACCGCCGGTGCGCCAACGCGCTTCACGAGCCGCCCGATCGTCCCTTGCGGGGTTTCGCCGGGTTGAATGACGCGCGCCGACAGCCCCAGCGCCCACGCCGACGCATTGACCAGGAAGGCGCTCGACTTGGTCTCGTGGTGCACGAAGTCGCCCTCGCCGAGCTTGTCTTCGATGAACCGGTCGGCAGTGCGGGCGTCGGGTACGCGCAGCAGCGCTTCCGCCAGCACCATCAGCGCCAGGCCTTCCTTGGTGGACAACGCGAATTCGCGAAGCATGTCCTCGACGCCGCCGAGCCGGTCGTCGTGAGCGCGAATGGCATCGATCAGACGCGTCGCGGTGCGGTCGATCCGCGCTTCCTGCTCCGCGCTCAAGCGAGCGGTTTCGAGAAGCCGCCCTCCGATGGCGCCATCGTCCGGCGCGAAAGCCGCTGTGAAGGGGGGAACGGAAGGGGGATCGGATTTCATCGCATGCCCCGGCGCATGATCCGCCAAAGCATACAGTTAAGCCCGACTCAAAGGAATCGGCGGTTTGACGTGAAAATCATGCGCTCCTCAACAATTTGGAGCACGATCGGACGCAAAGCCTGCCGCGCGGCGCGTTGCCGCCGTCGGAGCTTTCGAACGCCGGAAAAAGGGTCAAAGGGGATAGCATAGTCGAACCAGCGCGTTCTGCGCCAACTCGAAAATGCGCAAGAGCGGTTTCCACTCCTGCCAGTTGAAATATGTTCGCTTGGGATCTTGCTGGAAGCCCCACTCCCGGATTGCCTCCGAGAGTGCGTTGCTATCGCTCGCGCGCTCGTCTCAAACCTTGAGGTTCTCGGCCGAGGTTTTGCCGCGATTGGCAACTTCTTCGTATTCCACCGTCTGCCCTTCGTTGAGCGTCGAAAGGCCAGCTTTCTCAACCGCCGAAATATGAACAAAAACGTCTTTGCCGCCACTTGAGGGCTGGATGAATCCAAAGCCCTTGGTCGGGTTGAACCACTTCACAGTACCTTTAGCCATCGCGTCGTCTCCGCGGGATCAAAAAACAAAAACGGACTGACGGTCCCCGCAAACCGGCATGTCCGACGGGTGCACGATACGCGGTATAGGGCATACTTGATAGCTTAAACGACAACGGGATTTCGGCGGAAAACGATCATTATCGCGGCGCATTTGCAGCCTTTGGTCCGTTTCGCGGCGATTTGGCTCGGCGAACACTCGGAAAACGCCAATGATTGCAGTCCTTTACGAGTTGACTGGCATGGCATGCCGGCTGCTCCGACCGCGGCAATCCCTCAATTTGCACCAAGATTTCACCGCGAAGAGCGCATCAGTGGGTATCGGCCGATACGACCGGAGGCCGGAGCGCCAGCCGACAATGTCGGTTCGCCGGCCTGCAATGAAGGCTTTCGGCCCGGAAGCGGGTGGTCCTGCCGCTTGGACCAGGAGACGTAGCCGGCGACGAGGGTCATGATCATGATGCCGGAAACGCTGACGAGAAGCTGCTCCGCTAGCGAACCCGAACCCGTCATCAGGACGAAATGGCCGGTGAAGGAGAGAAAGACGCCAACGCAGAATACCGACAGCGATTGCTGGCCACACAGGATGGCGGGCTTGAAGACCGGCCATTTCAGTCCGTGCCAATCCTTCGACATGAACCGCATCACGAACAACGCGACGACGATGAAATGCAGGACGCGATACGGAGCGAGATTTGTCCGGTCGTTCGGATTGAACGCGTCGAGCAGCCAGCTTGGGAACATGTGTCCGAAATCCGGGAAACGCCCCGCCATCGTCATCGCGAGCGCAAAAATCAGATAGGCTGCCCCGACATAAAACGGGATCGGTGACTTGACGATGGATTGGCGATCCCGGGTTCCGCCGAGCGCGCACCAGGCGCCAAGCACGAAAACAAGCTGCCAGCAAAACGGGTTTAAATTCCAGCTTCCATCCGGAAAGGACGATAAATTCCATTCGAACTGACGTGCGGCAAGATAAAGCACAAGGGATGCTGCCATCGTCAGGCCAGGCTTGCGCAACATCGCCCACAACACCGCCGGGAAGCAGGCCATCAACAGGACATAGAGCTGCAACACGTCGAGGTTCAGCGCCCTGGATTGCAGAAGCAGCCCGTGAGCGACGGTCCGGACCGGTTCCTCGACGAGGCCGGCGATATTGAATTCGTAGATGATGTCGGGAGCGGCGTAGCGTGCCGCGACATCTCCGATGGCTACGATGTAGATCGCGAACAGAACGACAAAGGCGGCGTAGAGTTGCCACGCACGCCTGAGCACTCTGGTTGCGCCGACAACGGTACCGCGCTCCAGCATGATCATTGCGTAGACATTCGCCGCGGTGTAACCGGAAATGAAGACGAACGCGTCCGCGGCGCCGCTGAATCCGTAGTTTCGGACCGTGATCCAGTTCACGATGTTGTGGGGAATGTGGTCCAGAAAGATGAACCAGTTCGCCAGTCCAAGGAACAGATCGAGTCGCGTATCGCGCGCGTTCCGCGCAAGGACTGCTTTGGCATCCATAAAAATTATTTCGTATGATGGAAGATGTCGTCGGAATCCAAGATTCCGGAAGTACGAATCATATAGTGCGGATGTGCTTGTGGCCCCAGTAGACTTTGCGTGAGCAGATCGTGACCGAAGGCCAGGTCTGCTGCAGACCAGGTCTGCTGCGCTTTGATATGGTCAACGCTGCAGATCGTCGCAAGACATCTGATGTCAGTAACCAGCCTTTGACAGGAAAAGAGGCACCCAAGTCGGGCGCCTCTTTTTAATACTCGAATCTAATTTTCGAAATTCGCCTGCCTAGAGCATGATGAGATTAGATCGATCTGTAATGGCAACGGAAGTGCGCCCCCTTACGGTCTCTCGTAAGGCGGCACCCCTCACCCGATTTGCACTGGACGATGCGGAGCCTGTCATCGGGCGCGCGTTCGCGCGACCCGTTGGCATCGCCAGGAGCAAATCGACCTCTCCCCGGCGGGGAGAGGTGAAGCGGAACCCCGCTGACAGACCGATTCAATCAAAAGCCGTCCAGCTCTAGTAAGTCGCGGCGAGATATTCGACGATCTTGGGAATATCCGCATCGTTGATCGGCGCACCGTACACCTTGATCATCTTGTTCACTTCAGCTTTCCAAAAATCCGTCTTGTATTTCGGTCCGCGCGGCTGGGTGGCGATGTAGTCCGCGGAGTGGCAGCCCGTGCAATTGTTCCGCACTACATCGAGATTCGGTCCGGGCTTGAATGCGGCGGTTTCATCCGGAAGCTTGTAGGAAACCGGCGCGGCGGCCACCGAGCCGAAACCCAGGGCTGAGATGGCGACGGTCGCGAGGAGGGGCGCAAGGGGAAGCCAGCGTATCATGACCACTCTCCTCACGCCGCGGTGACGCGAACGGTTTCGACGACGTTGCGCAAATAGCCCGCCGGATTCCACCTTGGTTCGATCGGCTGCGTGTCGCCGGCATTGTTGGTCGCGCGAACCTTGAGATCATAGATACCCGGGACGAGTTTCAGCGGCAGCGTCCATTCGCGGAACGAATATTTGCCGAGATCCTTGCCGAGCTTTGCCGGTGTCCAGGTCTGGCCATTATCGGTCGAGACCTCGACTTCCTTGATGCCCTTGCCGCCGTCGAAGGCTATCCCCTTCAATTTCGTCGTTTTGCGAGCCTTCAGTTTTGCGTCGTCGGTCACGTTGGTGAAGAAGGAGCGGACCGTGAAGCGGTTGATCGGGACAGTCGCCTTTGGCGCGGTGCCGGGCTCGACGCAGTTGCACGGCGTGTCCGGAATCCGGTAGGCGGATTTCATCCAGAAGCCGTCGAACACATTATCGATCACGGTGATTTCGTTGAGGTGCTTGACCCAATAGGTGCCGTAATAGCCGGGCACGACCAGGCGCAGCGGAAAGCCGTTGAGGAGCGGCAGATCCTCGCCGTTCATGCCATAGGCCAGCATCACCTCGCCGTCGCGCGCATGATCGATATCGAGCGCCTTGACGAAATCAGGCGTCGTGTCCATCACCGGTCGATCCATTCCGTTGAGGGTGATCTGTCTTGCGCCCTGCTGCACGCCGGCCATATCGAGGACGGTCTTCAGCGGCACGCCGCGCCAGCGCGCATTGCCCATCGCGCCATTGCCCAATTGACCGCCGGCGACCCGCGGATCGAAAAATCCACCGCTGTTGCCCGAGCATTGATTCACCGCGACGAGTTCGACCGCGGGAAGCTTTCTGATGTCCATCAGCGATAGTTGAAGCGGACGATCGACCTTTCCTTTAATCTCCAGCGTGAATTTGTCCGGATCGATGTTGTAGGGCAAATCCGCCAGATGATAGCGGACGAAAAAAGCATCGTTCGGCGTGATCGGGCCATCGTTGAAAACGGAGAATGGCGTCTCGAGACCCGGCGGCCGGCTGGTCACGCCGATCATCGGACGCTTCTGGGGGTATTTCACCAGCGGCCGTTTGCCGTTGTCGAAGGGCAGCACCACGTCGAGCGCGGACGCCCTGCCCGAGCCGAGACCTGTCGCCAGCGCCGCTAGCCATGCGCGTTTGAGCATCTCTCGTCGGTCGAGCATCGCGTTTCCCCGGAAGTTTGTCTGTCGAGGCCGGCGGTTGCCGGGCTCGGTTATTTGCGTATGCCACTTTCGCCAAACCGGTAGTCGATTTTGCTAAATGGGCTACCACGCGATAGTCGCATTGCTATGGCCCAAGTCAATTCCTAGATCAGCGATTTTGGGCGCGCGCACGGCGCTGCGATGCAGCAATCCGGCCGGCTCAGCCGAACATGACGGGACGCTTTCGTTGGGACGACAAAACATAAAACCCCGGCCGCTTGTGGGCGGCCGGGGATCTTGTTTGAGCGAAGCGAGCTTCTATCAATAGGCGCAAACGTTGACGGTGCGCAGGCGGAGGCCGAACGGGGTCATCACGCGGCGCGTCACATAGCATCCGCCATCGCCATAGCCGACATAGCCGATACCGAAGCCACCGAAGTGATGATGATAGCCACCACCCCAGCCCATCCGCCGCCCCACGGCTTCGCAGAAGCAGCGGAGGGAGCCAGCGCCACGGCGCTGAGAGAAGCAGCGGCGACAAGGGCGAGAGTTAATTTGCGTAACATGGTCGTTCTCCTTTTAACGATGCGCGCTCGGCGCGGGTTGGTGTCAGTCTTACCCATCGCCCATCAGTCGCATTCCCGAATAGCGGGGTTCGAGAAGATCGAAGGTGCTCTGAGGAGAATTTTCTGAATGGTTGTTCAGGTGTCTCACATATCGACGTGGCGCCGTTAAGCAACCGCGGGCTTTACGTCGTCGAGCAACGCGGACAGCACATGTGTGCTTACGACGCTGCGAACGATCTCCTGTTGGGCCGGCGTGCCGATACGATAGACCCGCGAAAGTAGCGTTTAATTCCGTGAGCGAGAAGTCGTCCCGGCGAACGGCGGGAAGACGGTGAGGCTGCGAACACGTTGACACCTCCGGGGCGTTCGGCGAGAAAGCACCGTGACGATTGCGCCTCCCGATCATAGCCCCGCCAAGCAGGTCCAATCTGCCTTTCGGCAATGGCTTGCCGTTGCCGCGTTGATCGCGGCGCTGACGGCGTTGCGGGTGGTCTACGCGAGCCTGGTCGATCTGCGGACGGACGAGGCCTATTACTGGACCTGGTCGAAGGAAAACGTG
Source organism: uncultured Alphaproteobacteria bacterium (assembly GCA_963753875.1). Lineage (GTDB taxonomy): Bacteria > Pseudomonadota > Alphaproteobacteria > Rhizobiales > Xanthobacteraceae > Bradyrhizobium. Next base: position 84,141 of record CAVWDY010000026.1, read on the forward strand.
CTTTCCTTTCTCGATCATCCACCGATGATTGCGTGGTTCATCCGGTTCGGCACGGCGATCTTCGGCGATACCAATTTCGGGGTACGGTTTGCCGGCGTGCTGGCGATGCTGGTGACGCAACTTTTGCTCGCCGATATCGTCCGCCGCGTGACGCATGACGTCCGCGCGGTGGTGATCGCGGTGCTGATGCCGGAAGCGGCGCTCTATTACGGCTTGCTGATGGCCAAGGTCTCGCCGGATGTGGCGCTGATTCCATTTGCAACGGCCATGGTGTGGGCACTGGTCCGCCTCACCGAGAGCGACGACGCGCGCTGGTGGTTGCTGGCGGGCATGTTCGGCGGGTTGGCGCTGCTGTCGAAATTTACCGCGGCGTTACTTCTGCCGGCGGTGGTGGCGTTCATGCTGGTGCCGCCCTGGCGCGGACGCTGGCTGCGCAGCCCTTATCCGTGGGCCGCGGCGCTGATCGCACTCGCGCTGTTCCTGCCGGTGGTGATCTGGAACATGCAGCACGACTGGGCGTCGTTCCGGTTCCAGTTCGTGCGGGCGGCCGCGATGCATGAATGGTCGCTTCGCACGCTCGGCGATTTCGTCGGCCTGCAGCTCGGGCTGGTCGGATTGATCCTGCTGCCGGTGGTCCTGACAGGGGTCGTGTTGACGGCGTGGCGGGGATATCGCCGGCTGGACGCCGTGGCCATTCTGCTGTCGACCTCGGTGATCGTCCCCTTCGTCTACTTCCTGTGGAAGTCGCTGAGCTTACGGATCGGCGACACCTGGCCGATGTTCATCTGGCCGCTTGGATTTGCCGCCGCCGCCATCAATCTTTCGATGTTGCGGCGGGAGGGCCGGCCGGAACCGCGGATCAGATCGTTGTTCCGGTGGACGAGGCTGGCGATCATCTCCGGCATCGCCTTCGTCGTCGGCGTGTTCCTCTATTACGTCGCAACGCCGTGGAATTTCATCGGCCGGACCGATCCGGTCGGCAGCGAAGCCGGTTACGAAGAGGTCGTAAGGCGGGCCGAGGTGGAGCTGCAAAAGACCGGCGCGATCTGGATCGCCACCACGGACTACCGGACCTATTCGATGTTGCGCTGGTTTTTGGGAACTCGCGTGCCGGTGGTCCAGATCAACGAGCGCGGACGGTATCTCGGCTTTCGCGAGCCCGACATGAATTTAATCCGAGGCCGCACCGGTCTCTATGTCGGACGCGAGCCCGACAATGGCAATGGCAATCCGTTGTGGGCGTCTGTCACCGCGATCAGGGAGCCGCTCGAACGGGTCGATCGCATCTGGCGCGGGTTCGTGATGGATACCTACGCGCTGGAAAAATTCACTGGCTGGACGCCGGAACTTTCACCGCCACAGGATTCGCCGCTCTATCGCTGGCGCGTACTGGCGGGGGAAATTGAACGGTTCCCGCTGCGCGTCGCTGGTTTGGCCGAGCCCGGCTTATCAGTCTTGAAGCATTCAATGTATCCGCGACGGCGGTGAGCTCCCTCTCCCCTTGTGGGAGAGGGTTGGGGTGAGGGGTTCAGGTCTATCGACAGAGCTTAACCCCTCACCCGGATCGCATCTAACGATGCGATCCGACCTCTCCCACAAGGGGAGAGGTGAAGAAGAGTCTCACTCCTCTTTCTCGCGCTTGCGCAACAGGTCTTTCGCGAGATCGGTGAGCGCGGGCCGCGGCAAAGCGGTGAACGGCAGCGGGCGGGTGACGTCGATGGCGGCAAGACCAAGCCGCGCCGTCAACAGCCCGTTGAGAACGCCTTCACCGAGCCGCTGCGACAGTTTCGCCGCCAGCCCATGGCCGAGCACCTGCTGGATCAGGCTGTCGCTGGCCGCCATGCCGCCGGTGATGGCGACATGCGAGATGACGTGGCGCATCAGCCGGATCATGCCGAGCGCGCCCGGCCGGCCGCCGTAGAGCCGCGCCAATTGCCGGATCAAACGAAGCGATGCCGCGAATACGAAGAGCACGTCGACCAGGGCGCGCGGACTGACGGCGGTGACGATCGAGACGCGCTGCGCGGCAGACGAGATCAGGCGCCGCGCTTCGGAATCGAGCGGCGTCATCAATTCACGTTCGGCCAGGCGGATCATATCGGCGCCGTCGATGATGTCGTCGGCATGGCCCTGCAGCGCGGCGCGGGCGCGCGCCAGATGCGGATTCTGGTGCGCCACCTTCAGGAGATCCTGCACGACGGCCCGGCTTTCCGCGCGGTCGTCGCTTGCGAGCACCGAAGCGGCGCGCAGATGCAGTTTTTCGATCGTCGCCAGGCGCATCAGTCCGAACGCTTCGCGCGTGACGACAACGGCAAAGGCAAGCGCGGCGACGAAGGCAAACGCAAGGCCGAGAAAGCCGAGGCCTTCGCTCCGCGCAAACAGATCCTCGATCAGCCGGGTCACGCCTAAGCCAACACCGAGCAGGGTCAGTCCGCCGACGGCGCTCCAGAATACGGTCCCCCAGCGGAATCCCCGCTGCGCGGGGAGCACCTCGGCCTCGACCGGGACTGGCAGCAGCGCCGGCTCGGCTTCCGGCGTGACGTGGACGGTGCCGCGGGCGGGGCGGCTCGCATCGTCGGGATCCATCACGACCACGCCGGGATCGTCGAGCTTGAAGGTCGCAGGCCGCCGATGCTGGGAGCGCTCGCTCATTGCAATTTGTCTCCGATCAGGAACTGCAGCGCCCGGTCAAGGCGGATGTGAGGCAGCGCCGGGCCATCCGGCCCCTCATTCTCCAATAGCGGCGGCCGAAAGCGTAAGAAACGAAAATCGGTTTTCCCGGCGCTGGCGCTGGAGAGGCCGCGAAACGCGGCTTCGCCCTTGAACAGTTGCTCGGGATCATCAGGAAGATCGCCGGGAAAGGTCGCGACTTCGGTGTTGCCGTCAAAGATCTCGCCGCCCGCGCTCTCGCCCGAGGCGGGCGTTCCGAGAATCGAAGGCAGCTTTTCGCGGCCGCGCGCGACCGTCGCCTCGCGGGTGGCGCGGACCGCGGCGAGCGCCACGACGTCGATATCGGCGCCGGTGTCCTCGGCCTTTGCCACAGCGCTCGCGACGGCCCGCCGCAGCACCGCCTCGAGACGGTCATGGCTCGAATGGTGCAGGTGGTCGGCCTTGGTGGCGGCAAACAGGATGCGATCGATCTTCGGCCGGAACAGGGCGCTGAGCAGCGTGCCGCGGCCGATCCTGAAGCAATCGAGAATTCCACCCAGCGCCGCTTCGAGGTCAACGAGGGCTTCCGGTCCGGAGTTGAACGCGGAAAGCGCGTCGACCAGAACCACCTGGCGGTCCAGCCGCGCAAAATGATCCCTGAAGAACGGGCGAACCACGACGTCCTTGTAGGCCTCGTAACGCCTGCGCATCATGGCCCACAGCGATCCATCCGGTGCTGCGCCATGTTCGGGCAGATCGAGCGGCGCGAAAGTGAGAGCCGGGGAGCCGGCGAGATTGCCCGGCATCAGGAAGCGGCCCGGCGGCAACAGGCTCATGGCGAAGCGCTCGTCGCGGCAATCGCGCAAATAGTTGGTGAACAGCCTTGCTGCCGCGAGCGCGGCCTGTTCGTCTTCATGTCCCCCGGCGTTCAGCGTGGCAAGATGCGCGTGCCAGGGCGCGGCGAGCGCCGCGCGCGGGCTTGCCCGCGACAGTGCCAGGCTTTCGTTCGACCATTGCTCGTAACTTTTGTTGAGCAGCGGCAGATCGAGCAGCCACTCGCCGGGATAATCGACGATGTCGAGGGTGAGGGTGCGGTCCGCGCCATTCCGCCGCTGATAATCGATCACGAGCCGCAGCTCGCTGATATCGACGGTGGAGTTCGGCCAGCGTCGCGCCTCGATCAGGGTGCGGACGTGGTTCTCATAGTCGAAGCGCGGCACCGCGTCGTCCGGCTGCGGCTCAAGCCGGGCGCGGGCGATCCGCCCGGTCGCGAACGGCTCGAACACCGGAAAGCGCCCGCCGCGGGTGAGGCCGTGAATTAGCGCGGTGATGAAGACGGTCTTGCCGGCCCGTGAAAGTCCGGTGACGCCAAGTCGCACCGTCGGGTTGAAAAAGTGGTCGCCAAAATCCCTCAACGCCCGCGCCGTCAGCCGCGCTTCCTCGACAATATCGGAAAAACGGAGGGCCATGCGGGGGATGAGAAACTCGATTTGGGCGGGCAATTGGCGGCAGAACTAACCGGAAAGTGGCGATTGATTGACCAAAATCAAGTTTCACACTTAGGTCGCTATTAGGGTTTTATGGTTCGTTGACCTTCATGGAGATACCATTTGTCGCGTTTTGAAGCTTGCCGGGCCGCCATGACCGTCTTCAGACTGAAGCAACTCGCCTCGACATCCGCCCACGCGGCGGCCGGCGCCATCCGCTGGAATTACGATCGGGCTGAACTGATCGCGGACGGTATCGTGCACGGGATCGGCGTGTTCAGTGGATTGATCGCCGTAACCGTGCTGATCGTGCTGGCCGGCGTGTTCGCGCCCGCCTACCAGATCGTTCTGGTGTCGGTGTACGCCGTGGGCCTGCTCGCCATGCTCGGATTTTCCGCCGCCTATAATCTCTGGCCGGTGTCGCATCGCAAATGGCTGCTGCGCCGCTTCGATCATTCCGCGATCTACATTCTGATCGCGGCAACCTACACGCCCGTGTTTGCCCAGTTGCAGGACCGGGTATTTGCGATGTCGCTGCTGGCCGGCGTCTGGAGCGTGGCCGCGATCGGTATCGTGCTGAAACTGTTTTTTCCGGGACGCTTCGACCGGGTATCGGTCGGTCTCTATCTGGCGATGGGCTGGAGCGGGGTCATCGCCTACGATGCGGGTTTGTCGTCGCTGCCGCAGTTGGCGCTCTGGTTCATTGTCGCCGGTGGCCTGCTCTATAGTTTCGGGGTCATCTTTCACGCATGGCAACGGCTTCGCTTTCAGAACGTAATCTGGCATTCTTTCGTGCTGTTGGGCGCGGCGTGCCATTACACGGCCGTGCTCGATCTGGTTCTGGCCTGAGATCGATTTCAAGCAAACAGGTTTGCCGATGCAGGTGAGTGGCAAAGTCGTGGTGGTCACCGGCGGCGCCAACGGCATCGGCCGGGCGCTCTGCGAGGCCTTTCATCGCGCCGGTGCTGCGAAGGTCATCGTCGCCGATCTGGATGTCGCCGGCGCCAGGGCCGTTGCCGCCTCGGTCGATGGCGCGGCATTCAAATGCGATGTCGCGCAGGAGAAAGACATTATGCACGTGATCGAGGAAACCGAGCGGCTGTTCGGCCCGATCGCGCTGTTCTGCTCCAATGCCGGCATCGGCGGCGGCTTCGATCCCTTATCGGAAAATGCCGGCGGCGCTTCCGACGAGCCGTTTGCGCGAAGCTGGGCCATCCATGTCATGGCGCACATCTATGCCGCGCGGCATCTGATCCCGCGCATGAAGGCGCGCGGCGGCGGCTATTTCCTCAATACGATCTCCGCCGCCGGACTTCTCTCGCAGGTCGGCAGCCCCGCCTATTCGACGACCAAGCATGCGGCGGTGGGATTTGCGGAGAATCTGGCGATCTCGCACAAGGCCGATGGTATCCGGGTTTCAATCCTGTGTCCGCAGGGCGTCGATACCAACATGCTGCGCTCGATCCCCAAGGGGCCGCAATCCGGTGACGGCGACCTGACGCCGGAGCAGGTTGCGAAGGATGCGCTCGCGGGCATCGAACAGGAGACATTCCTGATCCTGCCGCACCCGCAAGTGCTCGGCTACATGCGCAAGAAGACCGAGAATTACGACCGCTGGATCTCGGGCATGGCGAAGATCCAGGCGAAGATGCGCGAAGCGCAATGACGTGGATAGTTCGTGCCCCCTCAACCCTTCTGCGCGTAGAGCAGCGGCACCGCCGAATCGACCATCACCTCGATCAGGCTCGTGCCGGCATGGGCAAGACCGCGCTTGAGCGCGGGCGCGAGTTCGGATGATTTCGTCACGCGCACTGCGTCGCAGCCGAGGCCTTGCGCGATTTTGACGAAATCGATATCCGGCAGGTCGAGGCCGGGCACGTTGCGCACCTGCATCACCTGGCTGAACGAGCGCATCGCGCCGTAGCCTGTATTGTTGAGCACCACGACCGTGAGCGGCAGCTTGCGTTGCGCCGCCGTCCATAACGCCTGGATCGAATACATCGCCGAGCCGTCGCCGATCAGGCAAACCGTCCGCACGCTTGGGCGTCCCAGCGCCATGCCGACCGCGGCCGGCAGCGCATAGCCAAGGCCGCCGCTCGCCATGGTGTAAAAACTGTCCTGTCCGCGCATCGGCATGAATTTCTGCATCGCCGGTCGATGCGAGGGAGCTTCCTCCACCAGCACGGCGTCATCGGGCATGGCGGTCGACAGCGCGTGCAACAGGAACTCAGCGGGAATCGGATCGCCCGCGCGCGGGGCAGGCGGCAAAATTCGTCCCGCCGGCATCGCGCGCCTGGTCTCGGGGAGCATTTCGAGCAGCATCGCCAGCGCGGGTTTCATGCTCGCGATGATGCTGGTGCCGACCGGCGTTATCGCCGCGGCATCGGGATCGTCGGTAATCTGGAAGATCGCGGTCGCGCCGTCGAAGATCGAGGCGTGACCTTCGACGTGGAAGGTGAAGACCGGTGCGCCGATCACGACGACAAGATCATGGCCATGAAGCGCCTCCGACAGTTGCGCCGGCGAGGCATGAAGGAAGCCCGCGAATTGCGGATGCCGCTCCGGGAAACTGCAGCGCGCCGAAAACGGGCTGACCCAGATCGCGGCGCGCGCCTTCTCCGCAAGGCGCACCATCAGCTCGACGGCCTGCGCGCGATCGACGCCGGGGCCGACCACGAGCGCCGGGCGTTTGCTTGCCGCAAGCGCGGTGGCAAGCCGCCCCATGGCGGCGGGGTCGGGCCCCGATTCACGGCTGACGCTGCGGGCTCCCACCGGCTGCGTTGGATGGGTCCAGTCGTCGATCGGTACCGAGACAAAAGTGGGCCCGCAAGGCGGCTGCATCGCCACGTAATAAGCGCGTGCGATGGCGGCCGGAACATCTTCGGCCCGCGCCGGCTCGATTGCAAACTTGACGTAGGGACGGGGAAATTCCGAGGCGCGCTCGGCGTAAAGGAAGGCCTGAAGCGGCAGGATCGAGCGCGCCTGCTGGCCCGCGGTAATCACCAGCGGCGTCTGGTTGCGGTGGGCGGTGTAGATATTGCCGAGCGCGTTGCCGAGGCCCGCCGCCGAATGCAAATTGACAAAACCGGCGTTGCCGGTGGCCTGGGCGTAACCGTCGGCCATGCCCACTACGGAGGCTTCCTGCAGGCCCAGCACATAGTCGATATCGCCGGGCCAGTCGCTCAGGAATGGCAATTCGGTCGAGCCGGGATTGCCGAACACCTTCTTGATGCCGAACGCGCGCAGGAGATCGAGCGTCGCTTGCTTGACGCTGACCAGCGCGCCTGCGCTCTTGGTGGGTTTGCGGGGCAATGCTTTACTCCGTCATTCCGGGATGGCGCGTAAGCACCAGACCCGGAATCTCGAGATTCCGGGCTCGATGCTTTGCATCGCCCCGGAATGACGGGCTAGGTCTCACCACGTCGCGGTGCCCTTCATCGTCGGCTGACCGGCGGAGTTCGCCGTCCACAATTCCATGCCGGCACTGGCATCATTGGCGTTGACGCTGAATTCCGAGCCGTCGAACAAGGGCTGCACGCCGCGATAGCTGAATTTCTTCGGCGCCGCGCCGCCGTGAAGTTTAGCGGCGAATTCCACCAGCAAGGCCGCCTGCATCGGGCCGTGGAAGATCAGGCCGGGATAGCCCTCGACCTTGGTGACATAGTCGCGGTCATAATGAATGCGGTGGCCGTTGAAGGTCAGCGCCGAATAACGAAACAGCAGCACGGAATCGGCCATGTGGCTTTCGCGGTGCTGCGCTGGTGGCGGCGGAGCCGCCGGCTTGGCCGGCGCAGACGGCGCGGCCGACACATCGCGATAAACAAGATCCTGCCGTTCGCGGATCGCGGTGCCGCGCGGTGTCGTGACCAGATGATCCACCGATACAAAACACAAGACGCCGGTAGACCCGGTCTTCATGGTCACCTCGGCAATGCGCGAGGTCCGCGTCACCTCATCGCCGACGCGCAACGCATCGAAGAATTCGAGCTCCCCGCCAGCCCACATCCGCCGCGGCAGCGGCACCGGCGGCAGAAACCCGCCGCGCGCGGGATGACCGTCGGGGCCGAGTTCCGCCATCGGGAAAACCGGCGGCGCCAGGCACCAATGCACGGTGAATGGCGCGGCGTTGCCCGGCTTCGGCTCGCCTATGGGGAGAAACAGCGTGGCGCGCAGACCCTTCACCAGTTGCGCGGTGACGAAGTCGGCGGCTTGCGTGCTGCGGCCAATCCATTGGCGCAAATGCTCGAGGTCGGGCTTGTCGGTCATGACGATTTGATCCGTGCGGAAGATATTTTGGCCTTGGCGGCGCCCGCGCCCGCGCGCTCACCGATCCCGGGCACGCCGCCATAGTGACGCGGCTCTCCGAGGACAATGGCCGCGGGCGCCGGATAGGTTACCGGTCCCTTTGGCGTGTCCACTTCGATGCGGCGCAGATGCGGATGATGAGCGAGATCGGCCATGGTGTTGACCTCGGCGAAGGCAATGTCGGCGTCCGACAATCGCTTCAGCAGCACCTCGCGCGTCATGGTCGCAAAGCTGGCGCCGACGGTGGTGTCGGTCAGTTTACGGTTGCGGACGCGCTCGACCATGTTGGCAAACCGGGGATCGCTGGGCAGACCGGGCTGATCCAGGACGTCGGTGCATAATTTCTTCCATTCGCGTTCGCTCTGGATCGAAATCAGGATGTCCTTGCCGTCCTTGGAACGAAATACGCCATAGGGCGCGATCGAGGGGTGGGCGAGCCCCATGCGCTGCGGCGGATTGCCGGCTTCCGAATTAAGCAGCGGCACCGTCAGCCAGTCGGCCATCACGTCGAACATCGAAATGCGGATGTCGGCGCCCTTGCCGCTGCGCACGCGCGCGATCAGCGCTTCGAGGATGGCGGCGTGCGCGGTGGCGCCGGTGGCGATATCGACGATCGACAATCCGACGCGCGAAGGGCCATCCGGCCCGCCGGTGATCGAGGCGAGTCCGCTTTCGGCCTGGATCAAGAGATCGTAGGCCTTGCGCTGCGCATAGGGGCCGTCGTCGCCATAGCCGGAAATGGTGCAGCAGATCAGTTTTGGGTAATCCTTTTTCAGCCGTTCCAGCGAGAAACCGAGCTTGTCCATCGCGCCCGGCTTGAGGTTCTGAAGCAGCACGTCGGCGCCGGCGATCAGTTGTTCGAGGCTGCCACGGCCCTCTTTGCTGGCGAGGTCGACGACCACGGAATCCTTGCCGCGGTTGAGCCAGACGAAATAGCTGCTTTGTCCCTTCGCCGCCGCGTCATAGCCGCGCGCGAAATCGCCCTCCGGCCGCTCCACCTTGATGACATGCGCGCCGGCGTCCGCCAGCCGCGAGCTGCAGAACGGCGCGGCGACGGCCTGTTCGACGGCAATGACGGTTATTCCTTCAAGTGGCAGCATCTGTTGTTCTCAGTAGGAGCGCGGCATGCCCAGCACATGCTCGGCGATGTAGGACAAAACCAGATTGGTCGAGATCGGCGCGACCTGATAGAGCCGCGTCTCGCGGAACTTGCGCTCGACGTCGTATTCTTCCGCGAAGCCGAAACCGCCATGGGTCTGCACGCAGGCGTTGGCCGCTTCCCAGGAGGCGTCGGCCGCCAGCATCTTGGCCATATTGGCCTCGGCGCCGCAATCCAGCCCCGCTTCGTATTTGCGCGTCGCCTCCTTCACCATCAGCTCGGCCGCGCGCATCGCGGCATAGGCCTTGGCGATCGGAAACTGGATGCCTTGATTCTGGCCGATCGGACGGCCGAACACCGCGCGCTCCCTGGCATAGTTCGACGCCTTGGCGATGAACCATTTGGCATCGCCGATGCACTCGGCCGCGATCAGGATGCGCTCGGCATTCATGCCGGAGAGGATGTAGCGAAAGCCCTTGCCTTCCTCGCCGATCAGGTTCTCCGCCGGCACTTTCAGATCGGTGAAAAACACCTCTGTCGTGGAGTGGTTCATCATGGTGCGGATCGGGCTGATCGAAAGCCCGTTATCCTTCGCCGCCTTCATGTCCACGATGAACACCGACAGGCCGTCGGTGCGCTTCTTGGCTTGCTCCTTCGGCGTGGTGCGCGCCAAGAGGATCATCAGGTCGGAATATTCGGCGCGGCTGGTCCAGATTTTCTGACCGTTGACGATATAGCCGTCATTGCCCTCGCGCCTGGCAAAAGTCTTCAGCGACGAGGTGTCGGTGCCGCTGGTGGGCTCGGTGACGCCGAACGCCTGCAGCCGCAATTCGCCGCTGGCGACCTTCGGCAGCCATTTGGCCTTTTGCCCGTCGCTGCCGTGCCGCAGCAGCGTGCCCATGGTGTACATCTGGGCATGGCAGCCGCCGCCATTGCACCCCGCCCGCTGGATCTCTTCGAGGATCGCGGCCGCGGCGGAAAGTTTCAGCCCGGCGCCGCCATATTCCTCGGGGATCAGGACAGAGAGGTAACCTGCTTCCGTCAGCGCATCGACGAAAGCTTTCGGGTAGGCCATCTCGCGATCGAGCTTGCGCCAATATTCGCCGGGGAATTGCGCGCAGAGTTTCGTAACGGCTTCGCGGATATCGGCATATTCGTCGTGTTCGGTATGGTCAGTGGCGGTCATTAGAACTCGGCTGGCAGATGAGGGACGCACGGAAGCGTGCGCCACGCGGTTTCGGTGGGGATATTCGGATCAAACCTGCGGTACAAGAGGCACGTCCGTTCACGCAGGTATGCGCACCGGCAAGGACTCGATGCCGCGCACGAAGCTGGAATATACCCGCTTCGGCTCGCCGACCACCTCAATCCGGTCGAACCGCTTCAGGATCTCCTGCCATACGATCTTCAATTGCAGTTCGGCAAGCCGCATGCCGACGCAGCGGTGGATACCGAATCCGAACGACAGATGGGTGCGGGGCCGGGCGCGGTCGATAATGAAATCGTTGGGGTTTTCGATGACCTCTTCGTCGCGGTTGCCGGAGACGTACCACATCACCACGCGATCGCCTTTCTTGATGGTCTTGCCGCCAAGCTCGGTATCCTCAAGCGCAGTGCGCCGCATATGCGCCAGCGGAGTCTGCCAGCGAATAACCTCCGGCACCATGGAATCGATCAGCGCCGGATTGTCGCGCAGTTTTTGATACTGGTCGGGATGTTCGTTCAGCGCCAGCACCGAGCCGCTCATGGTGTTGCGGGTGGTATCGTTGCCGCCGACGAGCAACAGGATGATGTTACCCATCAGATTATCGGGGTCCATGTACCTGGTGGCTTCGTTGTGCGCCATCATCGAGATCAGATCGTTTCTCGGCTCGGCGTTGACGCGTTCGTTCCAGAGTTTGGTGAAATAGGCCGCGCACTCGTCCATCTCGGCCCGGCGCTGTTCCGCCGATTCGACCACGCCGCCCTTTGGCAGCGCGGTCGAGACGTCCGACCAGCGCGTCAGCTTGCGGCGCTCCTCGAAGGGAAAGTCGAACAGCGTCGCCAGCATTTGCGTGGTCAGTTCGATCGACACCCGATCGACGAAATTGAAGGTCTCGTTGCGGGGCAGGGCATCGAGCACCCTGCCGGTGCGTTCGCGGATCAGGATCGCGAGTTCGTCCAGATGCGTCGGCGTGAACATCGGCGACACCGTCTTGCGCTGGGCGGAGTGCCGCGGCTGGTCCATCGCGATGAAGCTTGGCCAGTCATAGCCCGGCGGCACATCCCGGATCGAGATACCGCCGAGCGAGACGTCGGAAGAGAAGATGCCGTGGTTGGTGTCGACATGCATGATGTCGTTGTATTTGGTGACCGACCAATAGGGCTCGATCGGCGAGCTGGCGCAGTAATGTACCGGCTCCTCCTTGCGCAGCCGCTCGAAGTAGGGCCACAGCGTATCGCTGCGAAACAGCCGCGGCGCGCCGGGGTGGAATTCCCTGAGCGGCATGGAATAGGCGGCTTCGCGCGCGGCGCGCAGCAGCTCTTCTCTATTGGTTCTGATGGATGCCTGGATGTTCATCGTTGATCAATCTCACGAACATGTCAGCTGGCGACGCGCACCGGCACGCGCAATTTTTTGCGGGGGATTCTGAACGAGATGAATGATTCCGCGCATGGGTCGGCTCCCCCAAAATTGTCCCCTCCCTGGTTGCTTCCGGAGGGCGATGATTGTTCGAATTACATCCCCTTGCGCGCGTCAGGGCAAGAGCGAGTTTTGACGCATTCCGGCCCGTTCGGGCCTGCCGCGGTAACCCGGCGGAAACCTCTTCTCAGTCCGAGTTGCCCGTGACAAGCTTGCTCGCAAAGAATAAGGCTGTGCGCGAGAGCCATAATCTATTGCCCGAAAGGCCGCCCGACCATGATTCCCAACGCGCATCGGATGTTCAATTTTGATCTTGGCGAAACCGCGGACGCGATCCGCGATACCGTCCGCGATTTTTCGATGGACGAAATCGCGCCGCGCGCCGCCGAAATCGACAAGAGCAACCAGTTCCCCCGCGATCTGTGGCCGAAACTCGGCGCGCTCGGCCTGCACGGAATTACCGTCGAGGAGGAACATGGCGGCTCGGGGCTCGGCTATCTCGAGCATTGCGTGGCGATGGAGGAGATCTCGCGCGCCTCGGCCGCGGTCGGCCTGTCCTACGGCGCGCATTCCAACCTGTGCGTCAACCAGCTGCGGCGCAACGGCAACGAGGCGCAGAAACGGAAATACCTGCCCAAGCTGATTTCCGGTGAAAATGTCGGCGCGCTGGCGATGTCCGAGCCGGGCGCCGGCTCCGACGTGGTGTCGATGGCGACCCGCGCCGAGAAGAAGGGCGATCGCTACATCGTCAACGGCGCCAAGATGTGGATCACCAACGGCCCGGTGGCGGAAACGCTGGTGGTTTACGCCAAGACCGATCCGGCCGCGGGGCCGCGCGGCATCACCGCCTTCATCATCGAAAAAGGCATGAAGGGATTTTCCACCGCGCAAAAACTCGACAAGCTCGGCATGCGCGGCTCCGATACCGCGGAGCTGGTGTTCGACAATTGCGAAGTGCCGGAGGAAAACGTGCTCGGCGAGGTCGGCCGCGGCGTCAACGTGCTGATGTCCGGTCTCGACTATGAACGCTCGGTGCTGGCGGCGGGGCCGCTCGGCATCATGCAGGCCTGCCTCGACGTCGTGATGCCCTATGTGCACGAGCGCAAGCAATTCGGTCAGCCGATCGGCAGCTTCCAGCTGGTGCAGGGCAAGATCGCCGACATGTACACGACGATGAATGCGTCGCGCGCTTACGTCTACGCCGTGGCGAAGGCCTGCGACCGCGGCGAGACCACGCGCGAGGACGCGGCGGGCGCCATTCTCTATGCGTCCGAGAAGGCGACACAATGCGCGCTCGACGCGATCCAGCTGCTCGGCGGCAACGGCTATATCAACGATTATCCGACCGGCCGGCTGCTGCGCGACGCCAAGCTCTACGAGATCGGCGCCGGCACCAGCGAAATCCGCCGCATGCTGATTGGGCGGGAGCTGTTCGAGAAGTCGGCGTAGAGCGCTGCGGCGGCAGTTATCTCGCGCAATTTCTCCGCTGGTCGTCCCTGCGAACGCAGGGACCCATAACCCCCGGCGCCGGATTTGATGCAATGTGTCTGGCGTTATTGTGAAAACGAGACATCTCGCGGTATGGGTCCCTGCGTTCGCAGGGACGACTTGAGAGTTCTTGCTCTACTCCGCCAGACCATTCACCTTCCGCACCCAGAGGCGCACGTCGGCGAGCACTTCCGGCAGCACCGCCTGGACTTCCGCGATGGTCATGCCGGCCTTGATGCGCGGGTCATACAGGATGTTCAGCAGGTACTGGTCGTAGATGTCGAAAAATCCCATCGACACCTTGTCGTTGAACATCGTCCACGGCACCGAGCTGGTGTCGTTGATCGGCCCCAGCGACTGCAGCAGCTCCTCGTAGGCGCAGTCGAGGAAGGTGAAATCGCCGTTGTCGACGGTGAGGATGACGTCGGAGTGCTCGATCTCGAATGTCTCGCTTTTGCGGAATCCTGACAGGCACTGCGGGTCGAGCGACTTGCGAATCTCGCGCGCCCGTTCCTCGCCGTAGAAACTCTTGATGGTGCGAAACAGATCGCGGTCGCGCACCAGCGTGACCAGGACATTGGCGACATCGCTGGTCTCGGCCATGGCGATGTCGAGATGCGCAATCCGTCTGGCGATATCGGCGACGACTTTCGCAAGTTGCGCCTTTCGAGCCGGACGATTGACGCCGCCGGCGAACACGCGCACCGGCACATCGTATTTCCGGATGCGGTCGACCCGGCCGGCGAGGTGATATTCGGCGCCGAACGTGATCCTGAAGAAGCCGTCGGTGATTTCGCGGTCGGTGAAGGTCTTCTTTTCGGCGCGCTGGCCTGATGCGACGGCGGGGGTTTCGGCGGCGAGGGCCGATGCAGCGGTGCAGTCGAGCGCGACGCCAGCCAGGACGATGGCGAGAAGTCGCGCGGCGTGTGAAGAAGAAGCGTTCATTGCGATGACGCTGCCGCAATGGCTGCGTGTCCGCAAGGCTCCAATGGGCAACTACCCATTTCTCCGGAAAACGTTCTAGTTCCTCACGATCACCGTGGCGCCGACCGAGACACGGTTGTAGAGATCGGTGACGTCTTCGTTGGTCATGCGGAAGCAGCCGGACGATACGGCGCGGCCGATCGTCTCCGGCTCGTTCGAGCCGTGGATGCGATACAGCGTCGAGCCCAGATACATGGCGCGCGCGCCCAGCGGATTTTCGATGCCGCCGGGTAAATAGCGCGGCAGGTCGGGCCGCCGTGCCCGCATCTGCGCGGGCGGCGTCCAGCCCGGCCATTCCTTCTTCGCCGAGATGCGGTGGGTACCGGACCAGCGGAAGCCGTCGCGGCCGACGCCAATGCCGTAACGCAGCGCCTCGCCGTTGCCGAGGATCAGGTAAAGCCGCCGCTCGGCGGTATTGATGAAAATGGTGCCCGGGGCGTATCCGCCGGGAGAGCTTACGACCGCCCGCGGGATCGGGCCCGAGCCGCCGCCGTAATAATCGGAGCCACCCCCATAATTGGGGCCTCTCCTGTAGTTGGAGCCGCCACGCCCGAAGAAGTTGAAAAAGTCGTCGTTGTTGCTTTGGGCTTGCGCCGGACAAACGCCCGCCAGCACCATCATCGCCAGAGCCAGGAAGGCAAGAGCCCGGGTCATCTCGTTCCTCGCAAAATACGACCTGCACCCTGAGTCAGGCCATAGTTGGCGCAATTTCGCAAGCAACTAGCGTGTGAGGCGCCGTGATTTTCAAACGGTGCGGTTAAGAAAGCGCGGCTGCCGGCGGCGATGGCAGCAATGCATTGCGACCCCTTTGACGAAGTGCGCCAGGAATGATTGATCTGCAACGAGCTTTTCTAAAAACGTCGCGAACGGGAGTGGAACGATGAACGGTGCGGAAAGTCTGGTGCGGACCCTGGTCGCGGGCGGTGTCGACGTCTGCTTCGCCAATCCCGGCACCTCCGAGATGCATTTCGTCGCCGCCCTCGATCGGGTCGAGGGCATGCGCTGCGTGCTCGGCCTGTTCGAGGGGGTGGTGACGGGCGCCGCGGACGGCTATTTCCGCATGAAAGGCACGCCGGCCTCGACGCTGCTGCATCTCGGTCCCGGTCTCGCCAATGGCCTGGCCAATCTGCACAACGCCAAGAAGGCGAATTCCGGCATCGTCAACATTGTCGGCCAGCATGCCGTCTATCACATCGGCTTCAATGCGCCGCTGACTTCCGACATCGAAGGCCTGGCGCGGCCGATGTCGGCCTGGGTGCGGACCTCCCCGGACGCCAGGTCCGTCGCCAGGGACGGCGCGGCCGCCATCGCGGCGGCCAGGAGCTCGCCGCCCCAGATCGCGACGCTGATCTTGCCCGCCGATACCGCCTGGAACGAAGCCGACGGCTTCGCCGAGGTGCCGGCGGAATCCCAGCGCGCAAGCTATTCGCCGCAGGCCGTGGACAACGCCGCAAAAGTGCTGTGCGGCGGCGCGCCGACGCTGTTGCTCATGACCGGCGGTGCGTTGACCGAACAGGGGCTGGCGCTGGCGGCGCAGATCGCCGGCAAGACCGGCTGCAAGGTGATGGGCCAGACCTATAATCCGCGCATGGCGCGCGGGCGCGGGCGGTTTGCGATCGAACGGATCCCTTACGTGATCGAACAGGCGCTGCCGATCCTTCAAGGTTTCAAGCATATCATTCTGGTCGAAGCCAACGACCCCGTGGCGTTTTTCGCTTACCCGAACAAGCCGAGCCTGTTGAAGCCGGAAGGCTGCGAGGTTCACCGCATGACCGCAGGCGGCGAGAATTCGGTCGCAGCTCTCGAGGCTCTCGCGTCCGCGCTCGGCGCCAGGCCTGCCGACGCAAAACCGCAGGCGATGGTTGAGCTCAAAAAGCCGACGGGCGCGCTGACGCACGCCTCGATCGCGCAGGCGATCGCGATGGCGATCCCGGAAAACGCCATCGTGGTCGATGAATCCATCACCACCGGCCGCGGTTTCTTTCCGCCGACGGCGGCGGCCGCCCCGCATGACTGGCTGCAGAACATGGGCGGCTCGATCGGATTTTCGACGCCGGTCGCGACCGGCGCCGCGGTGGCATGTCCCGACCGCAAGGTGATCTGCATGGTCGGCGACGGCAGCGCCATGTACACGCCGCAGTCGCTGTGGACGCAAGCCCGCGAAGGCCTCAACATCACCACGATCGTGTTCGCCAATCGCATCTACCAGATCCTGCGGGGCGAATTCGATGGCGTCGGCGCCGGCGAGCCGGGGCAGCGCGCGCTCGACATGCTGAAGATCGACCGTCCCACGCTCGACTGGGTCGCGCTCGCCAAGGGCATGGGCGTCGCCGCACGCGCGGTCACGACGGCGGATGAGTTCGTCGCCGCGCTGGCGGAAGCGATCCCGGAGCGGGGACCGCGGCTGATCGAAGTGCAGATGTGAGGACGAAGGACGGACGAACGCAGCCGTGACGTTATTTGAGACCGTCATTCCGGGGCGATGCCAACGGGTCCGCGCAAGGCGCGGCCCGATGACAAGGCTCCGCATCGAACTACGATGTGCAAGTGCACATCGGAGAATCTCGAGATTCCCCGGTGTGCAAGTGCACATCTGAGGTCTGGTGCTAGCGCACCATCCCGGAATGACGTAGAGGGGCCAGATGCAAACCGAGCTGGACAAGGTCGTTACCGCGCTTTCGGAGTTTTACGCGCGCGAGACATTCCTGTTCGAGCACGATCTCGGCGAGCGCACGCTGACGCACCGGTTGGCGGTGCATCTGGAAAAGCAGTTTGCGGGCTGGGACGTCGATTGCGATTACGACCGGCTGGGCGCGCGCACGCTGCGGCTTCCGCATGGAACGATCGTCTCGACCGACGATCATCTCGGCAAATCGATCTATCCCGACATCGTCGTGCACCAGCGCGACATCCCCAATAACCTGCTCGCGGTCGAGGTCCGGAAGGCAGGCAACCATCAGCCGCCGGAGCACGACCAGCAAAAGCTGCGCGCGCTGACCGACCCGCATCTGTGGTTCGCCTACTGGATCGGGGTCTACCTCGTGCTGGGAAAGAGCAGCGTCGTCTCGGAGGTCTATGTCGCCGGCGCGCTCGACCAGTCGCTGTCCCGATGGTTTTCGCAGCGGCTGAAGGATGCCGGGCTGGTGGCAGGATAGCGCGCTATCCTGTCAAGCGGCGGCGAGTCACTCGCTCGACCGGCTTGCCTTCTCTCTCATTCGATAGAACTGGAGCGCCGTCCGGGCGGTCTTCGGCTGAAGTCTGGAGAAGTTGGTGAAGCATTGATCGAGCTGCTGCCGGGAGCTGCCGTTGACACCCGCGTGCAACAGCAGGAGAGCGACTGTCGTGACCCAGGAAATATCGATCGCTCTGGCCAGGACGAGAATTTGTTCGGTCTGGTTCTGTACGAAAGCGCGTTCCACCAGCCCGATCGGAAGATCGCACATCAGCGACAGCGCCGCGACCACCTTGTCGAAGTTTCCTTCACTGGTGAACTCCAGCAATTGGGCTTCGCCCAGCTTGCCCGCGGCGTGAAGTGCGCGCACCTGGGACAGGGCTTGCGCGAAATCGTTGGAACCCGCGCGCGCCTTGGTCTGAATCTCGTCCGTGGCCCTGGCGATCATGGATTTGATCAGCTCAGCCCTTCGAGGATCGGCCTCCACGAGCTGGTGCCTTACGGCTTGCGATGCATCCGCGAACAACTTGACCAGGTTTTGACGTGGAATGTCGGGGCGTGACCAGACGCACAGGGCAAGAACGCGGTCGTCACACGCCTTCCTGACCAGTGTGGAAAAGCCGAGATCCGAGAAGCGCGCGCCGCCGTTTCTCGCGGTAGAGGAAACAACGAGCTGATTTCCTCGTTCCACCAGAACGTCCGTCACCGCCTCAACCAGCACCTTGCGGCCGGAAATCGCCAGCAAATGATCCTGGCTCTGTGTTCTGGCATTCTCGACCAGCGCATCCTGGTCAAGCCGTTCGCTGTGCCGCAGAACCGGTCCGGCAACCTCAACCGCGGCGTCTGATGCGAGGGCGCGAACGACGTTGCGGGGCGCATCGCCAAGCCTGGCAATGCGACGTCCGAACTGGGCGCGGGCGGCACGCTCGATATTTTCCAGCAGCCTGCCCATGACGCTGTCGAACAGCTCGACCTGATCTTCGGAGAATTTGCCTGACCCGAGGACAAAGAGATCGGTCACTTTTCGCAGGATCTCGGCGCGCCGCGAGACGTCCTTGCTGGCCGATATCTCTTCGAGCTGGTCAATCAGATCGGTTTGCGAGTTCATGTTCAATACCCGGGACAGCGGCCAAAATTGCGTTGAAGCATCGACTTGCGGCTATGCCACCATTTCCTTGGGCAAGGTTGCATTGTTCAGGTCGAACTGGGAGAGTGGAACGGGTCGGCCAAACAGATAGCCCTGCGCGAGGTCTACACCCGCCTCACGCATGTATTCGAATTGTTCCTCGGTCTCGATGCCCTCGACGGTCGTTACCGTGCCGAGGCCCTGGGCCAACGCAAGCACCGAGGATACGACCGCCGCGTAATCGCGGCGAGTGAGAACGCCCTGCGTGAAGGTCCTGTCGATCTTGATCTTGTCGAACGGAAAGTTGGTCAGGTAAGTCACGGAGGAATATCCGGTCCCGAAATCATCCAGTGCCATCGATATCCCGAGGTTCTTGAGCTGGCGGATGGTCGTCAAATGCGCTTCCTGATTCTCGAGAAGCGAGGTTTCGGTGATCTCCAGTTCCAGCCGTTCCGGCGCCAGACCGCTCTCCACCAGCGTGCATAACATGACTTCGAAAAGGTTGCCCTTCTTGAATTGAACCGCCGAGATATTGACGGCGATCTTGATGTGCGCAGGCCACGAAGCGGCATCCGCGCAAGCCCGCTGCAAAATCCATTCCCCAAGAGGCACGATCAGGCCGGTTGATTCCGCGAGCGGAATGAACTGGTCCGGCGCGATCAACCCCTTGGTCGGGTGCCGCCAGCGGATCAGCGCCTCAACGCCGCAAATCCGTAGCGTTTTGACATCCACCACGGGCTGGTAATGCAGCTCGAATTCTTTCCGCGCGATGGCGTCCCGCAATTCGCCTTCGGCCGACCGCTGCGTATGCGCCACTTCCAGCATTGTCGGGTGATAAATGCGGAAATCATTCCGGCCGTCCGCTTTGGCATCATAGAGCGCGAGATCGGCGCTCTTCAGGAGTTCCTCGGGTTCGACGCCATGTTCCGGCGCCAGCGCAATCCCGATACTGGTGCCGACGCTGGCCTGATGGCCGTTGAGGTCAAAGGGGCGGGAAATGGCGTCGATGATCCGAAGCGCGAGCGCGACCGCGCCTTCGTGCTGATTGGGTCCGCCCTCCTGGATGATCGCAAACTCGTCGCCGCCAAGGCGCGCCAGCACGTCGGTCTCGCGAATGGTGGATTGCAAGCGTTGGCCGACCTCGACCAGCAATTGATCGCCGGCGGGATGCCCAAGCGTGTCGTTGACGGCCTTGAACTTGTCGAGATCGAGCATCATGACGGTGACGGGGCCGCCGTTCCGCTTCAGGCGCTTGCTCGCTTCTTCGAGCTTCTCATTGAACTCGGCGCGGTTGGCAAGTCCTGTCAGCACGTCATGCCTTGCCAAATGAACGATCTCGGCCTCCGCGCGCCGCCGCTCGGTGATGTCCTCGATGATGGAGAGCCAGCCGCCACCTTCCATCGGCTGCCGGCTGAGGAGCACGAACCTCCCGTCCGCCAGTTCATCGATCCTGCTGGAATCGGTTGGAAGCTGGACCAGTTCGGCGACCTTTGTCTGGATCGCGTTAGCGCTGCCGTCTCCCTTCAGCACGCCGCGGGAAAGACGATCGGTGACGATGGTTTCATAGGGCGTGCCGATTTTCAGCAAGTCCGGCGGCACCTGGTACAATTCCGCATAACGGTCATTCCAGACGACAAGCCGCTTCTGCTCGTCGTACATGCACAGCCCCTGCGCCATGTTGCTCAAGGCTGCGTCAAATCTCTTATTGGTGCGCGCCAGTTCGGTCGCCTGCTGAAAGATCAATTCCTCACCGAGGATCCGCTCGGTGATGTCCTCATGAATCCCGACCCAGCCCCCGCCCGCAATCGCGGTGTTGACAACGGAAACCGTTCGCCCGTCCTTGAGCCGGAAGGTCGTTGTGCTCCTGCCGGTATCGACCAGCATCTGCCGGAATTCGCCTATGCATGCGTCGACGTCGAGGTCCGGAATGCTGGCCTGCTTGCGATGCTCGAGGATGGAACGGATGCTGGCGCCCGGCCTGACCACGTCAGGCGACATTCCGTAAAGTTCGAGGTACTTTGCATTCCAGAACATCAGCTTGCCGTCGGCGTCGAACATGGACAGACCGTTCGACATGTTGGCCAGCGCAGCGTCGAAGTGGGCATTGGTCTCGCGCAACTTGACGGAATTCGCAGCCAGCGTTCGCGTCGCACGCCAGACAAAAGCGCCCATGAACAATATGAAGAGAGCTATGGCGGCGGTTTCTGCCAGGCCGCGCAGGGCGCTCTTCTTCCACGGCACCAGCAGCTCGGTCAAATCCTGAGCGACGGCAACGACAATCGGATAGGTATGACCCTGCTCGTAACTATTGAGACGCCTCACTCCATCGGTTGATGAAGCCATTTCGACGGTTCCCGCGCGGGCGTGCTTCAATTCGGCAAATATGCCGCTCGGCGACATATCCCGACCGACATTCGCCTCGATAAACGGCCTTCGCACCAGGAGCGGCCCGCTCAATGATACGAGGGCGATTGCGCTGTTGTTTGCGAGCTCCAGCCGATCGTAAGTATCCTGAAAGTAATTCGGATTGATAACGGCAACGGCCACGCCGCCAAATGTGCCGTCGGCGTGATTGAACCGGCGCGTCACCGGAATGAGCCATCCGTCCACCGTCCGGCCCCGTGCGGGAGCGCCAATGTGAAGCGCATTGTCGTCATGCGTGCGATGGTAGGTAAAGTATTCGCGGTCGGAGAATTGCCCCTGCTCCTTTCCGGTCGAGCTGACGATCATTGTGCCGTCGCTGTCGATGATCGAAAACGCGAGGAACTGCGATGAAAGGTGGACTTCCTCGACAAGCCACGCCCTTAGCCGTGCGCGTGACTCGGGACCAGGAGGCTCATGCTCCAGCCGTTCGACGGCCCCGACCAGGATGGCGTCCGCGGTGCGAAAGGTCAGCTCGGCATGCCGGATCAGGGAGCCGGTCAGATTGGTCTGATCTTTCCGGCTGTCGGCCAATATGTCGGAGCGCTGATTGAGAATGTGCGAGATTTCCGATCCGACCAGCACCGCGCAGGCGGCGGCTATAAAGCCGGCGATTCCCCACGTCGCCAGAATACGGGTTGAGCCATGCTCGGTTGCCCCGCGTTCCCCCGGTATGCTTCGGCTAGCCATAGTGGCGGCGTTCCCACGACTGGAGCTTATCCTCTCCTGCCTGCCAAAATAGGTTTTAAGGGTTAAAGAAGTGACGCGGGTGGGTTCACGGCATCGCGCGCTTCTGCTCAAAAGTTAAGAAATCGTTTCCAGTTGGCGCGACTTCCGCGGCATTCGATAGCCTGCCCGTGAACCGATTGATGCGCGCCGCCGCCCTGTTCAGAGCCCGCGCTGTGACCAGGGTGTGACCAATTTGGCGGTGCCGACATATCGATGCGAGGGGGTGGGGTGCCCGAGGGGTAGCTGAAGACATCTCGGCATTTTCTCACCGAAATTCCAGAATTTGAAAGGCTCAAGGCTGGCAACTCATATGCCCCTCATGTCTCCCTCGGATCCCCGCACATAACCTCACCTGCTGCCTCTACCGCGCTGCGCTTCGCTATATAGCAGCACGACAGTTTCAGATATGCTCGGCTGCCGAAGAGATCTCGGCGCAACAACATGGGTCCACGGTTGTAGACGGGTTCTAGCCCTGCACGCTGGTTGGGCTCGGAGGCATTGGCCGATCGGCGGGGTTTGGCGCAGTCATGCTGTTTAGTGACCGATTGTCTGAACAGGAAGTGCTTGAGGCAAAGGCGGCCAATCGCCAGATCTTACTGGATATCCTCCTCAGCGATTTTCGAAAGGCTTTCCCGGATCTGACATTCGAGCTCCAGCCAGATTTCACGATAATCAATGCCCAAGCGCTTAAGCTGGAAGACAAGCGCATCGTCGCGATCTACGGGGGGCTAGCCCTTCACCCGAAGTTGGGGGCTGAATCGCTCACATTCATACTTCTTCACGAAGCCGGACATCATCTCGCTCAGGGTTGCCGTTCCAGACGCGACCCTTCTCTCGCATGCGAATGCGCATCGGATTATTGGGCTGTAACGGTCGGAACGGATACACTTTCACAAAAATCGGGCCGGTATCTTCGGATGCGGGTTGCACTTGAGGAGTTGAACCAGGTCATGAGTCCTAGACAACTTTCAAAAGCCAAGTACACTAAGGCAACTTCGCCCTCCGGTTGCTGGGCCCGAGGGTGGTCTTCAAGAAGTCGCGCTCTTTTCGAGCGGGCTCGACCGCCAACGATAAGAGGATGCTGCATTACTTACGTCTGATATTACAAAAAGGGGCCGATTATGGGTGGTTTCATAAATTCGCAGGCCGACAACGAAATTTGCGAAGTGCTTAACAAGAGATTTTCAGACCAAGTTAATCCGAACGACGCCCAAGGGCGAACTTATATTGCTGAGCTCCGAGACCACTTCCAGAATAAAGAAAACCTTTTCGACGGTAATCACCACCTGCATCGCGTATTCCACCGTCTGGCGATCAGCGTCACTGGCGGAGCGCGTGTTCCCAGGCACAATCAAAGCCGATTCCGTTGGTTACATTTCCTTCGCTCGGATTTGTGTCCTGCCGATACGAAAACGGCGATCAAGTCCGTATTGTCAAGCATCTTGGGCCCAAACAGCACCGTTGAGTATGTCTCGTTTTTGACACGACACGTTCCAACAGCCACGCGCTCGTTTGAATTATACCCTAACAATAGTGGCGTTGTGCAAACCGATACCGACGCGAACAAAAAAACCTATTGCGCGGTGGCACTAGAATGTCACGTGGATGCAGCGCTGCCCGATAGCCCCGACGAGACGGACCCTCCAACCCCAGACGGTAGTGAAACTAGTTTTTCCGTTCGAAGAAAGCCCGTGCCGCGAACTGCGAAGAAATCCGCTGCGAAGAAATCCTCAGCGAAGAAAAAGAATGCTGCTGGAAAGAAGACCCCTGCTAAGAAGGCAAAGAAAGGAAAATCTCGGCGCTAGTCCCTGAAGCGCGCCCTGAAACCGGGCCGCCGTGATGAGATACGTTCAATTCGAAGGTAGGCTTCGGACGCAAAGAGGGCCACCGCGAACGGCACTCGGCGAGTTCGTGCGCGGGCAAAAAGCGCGCGTGATAGCTAGTACCAAGACTCGTTGGCGCATCCCGTTTGGCGCCGCACGCCTCGCTTCGGAGGCCTCGGAAAATTCTTATTGCAAAGCGGTATGGAATTGATCGGCATATAGAGTTATAGTTTCTTAGATGCAGTCGAGCTCCGCTGCCATTTAAGGGGCCACTGATGCAATGTCTGCGTTGCGGTTGCCAGAATAAGGCGACCAATGAGTATTGCGAAGGATGCGGGGCTAGCCTCGGAATTGAGTGCGGCTCCTGTGGTCACCTCAACGGGCCGACAGCTCGCTTTTGCGGGCG
Source organism: uncultured Alphaproteobacteria bacterium (assembly GCA_963753875.1). Taxonomy (GTDB): domain Bacteria; phylum Pseudomonadota; class Alphaproteobacteria; order Rhizobiales; family Xanthobacteraceae; genus Bradyrhizobium. The sequence goes on from CAVWDY010000026.1 coordinate 108,453, forward strand.
ATGCAGCGCTGCCCTGAAGCCAACAGCCGCGGAGGTGCCCAATCAATCGTGGCAGCATGTCCTGAGATCGCTGAACGCCAAGGGCGGAGAGCGTAAGCGGCTCACAATTCTATTCGCGGACGTTCGCAACTCAACTGGCCTCATTGACAGCTTGGGCGACCCCGAACTGGGGATGCGACGTTTGCAGCCCGTTCTCAACCTCATGAATGAGTTTGTTGTTCGTTACGATGGTGTCGTCAACAAATCGCAAGGCGATGGGGTCATGGCACTGTTCGGTGCCCCACAACCTCACGAGGATCACGCAGTGCGTGGCTGCCTCGCCGCGCTGGCAATGCAGGATGGGGTAAGACGGTTCGGCGATCCCGATTTGCAAATCCGAGTTGGCGTTCATACCGGCGAAGTTGTTGTTCAGGCGATAGAGCACGGAATTTACCAAACCTATGATGCCGCGGGCGCGAACGTGCACCTTGCAAATCGCATGGAGCAGCTGGCTGGCGCAGGTACGATTCTGATTTCGACAGAGACTTACAATGCCGCCAAACAATTCGTTGAAGTTGAACCGTTAGGTCCACAAGCCATTCGCGGGATCGCGGCGCCCATTGAGATATTCAAACTCAGAGGACTTCAGCACGCTCCTTCAAGTGGAGTGTTTCGAAGCGGCCGTCGGTTAAGCCCTCTCACTGGCCGAACCGACCAATTCTCGGCTCTGTCGCTAGAGCTCGAAAATACGATGAAGGGAGATGGTCGTGTTGTGGGCGTCATCGGTGAGGCGGGCATTGGTAAGAGCCGTCTCTGTTTCGAGTTTGCCGAACATTGCCGTGGAAAAGGTATCCGAGTCTTCGAGGCGCGTGTGTTGGCGCATGGCAGGGCAACGCCATTTCAGCCAGTGTTGGAGTTGCTGCGCGATTACTTTGGCCTTCGCGTAAAGGAAGCAGTCGACATTTCTCGCCGTCGCGTCCTTAACCGGTTAGCGGCTCTCTCCGTCTCCGAGCAGATATCGTCTGTTTTGTTGGAATTTTTAGGCCTTGCTGACCCACTGCGGGCAGCGGTTAAGCTCGACCCAAAAATACGAAAAATACTTTTACTTGATTTTGTTAGGACACTGCCGCGCGCAGGAACGCGGGATCTCACGACAGTGGTGATCATCGAAGACTTGCATTGGATCGACGCGGCAAGCGAAGAGTTCATTGAGGCGCTGGCTGACGCAGTTGTCGGTACCACGACCCTTCTGGTCGTCAATTTCAGGCCAGGGTTCGCCGCGCCCCTGATGCAGCGATCACACTATCGACAAATCAACATGCCGCCTCTTCCGCCGGAACAAGCGGCCGTTCTATTACAGGATCACCTCGGGAACGACCCCTCACTCGCATTGCTGAGCAGGAACATCATTGCGCGCGCACAAGGAAATCCTTTCTTTTTGGAGGAACTTGTCAATGCGCTGGTGGAGCGTGGAGATTTCGAAGGCGAAAAGGGCGCCTACCGATTGAGGGGAGGCGTTGATACGATCCCGCTGCCCCCAACGGTGCAAGCCGTTATTGCGGCCCGTATCGACCGTCTTGAACAGAGCGCAAAAAAGGTTCTCGAGATTGCTTCCGTGGTTGGTCGCGAGATTTCAACATCAATTCTGGACGCGGTCGCCGGTTTGGCCCCAGCCGAGCTGTCGGAAGCTGTCCAGCATTTAAGGCAAGCTGAGCTGCTTTATGACGTGCCGCCCTTCGAACAGCGGCTTCTTGCATTTCGTCACCCGCTTATCCAAGAGGTCGCCTATCGATCGCTCCTGCACGAACATCGCGGCGAGCTTCATTCAAAAGTGGCGCAAGCAATTGAGAGTCTCTTCAAGGATCATGCCGAAGAGCGGGCTTCTCTATTGGCATATCACCTGGAGCAAGCTGGTGAAAACTTCAGCGCGGCACAACAGAATATGCGCGCTGCCATTTGGATTGGCGCCAACGATCCAAGTCAGGCATTGAGAAGCTGGAAGAAGGTCCGCGACCTGCTGGCAAATCTGCCCCCCTCTCAACCGATAAATTATTTAAAGATGATGGCCTCCGGTCAAATCGTAAACTTTGGTTGGCGGGAAGGAATCCCGGCGCAAGATGCTCTCGTCTATTTCGAGGAAGCCAAGCAACTAGCCGTAGCCTTGGGAGATATGAGGGCCAATGCGCTGATTCACGCAGCTTATGGAAGAATTCTGGCTAACGGCGGATCGGCGGATGAGTATGTGGAAAAGATCCGCGAAGCTAAAGCGATTGCCGATCAGGGTAACGATCCCAGCGTTCAAATCACGCTTAAGGCTGTGCTCTGTCACGCATTGAGGCTGTCCGGCTTGATGGTTGAAGCGCTTCAAATGAATATTGAGGCAACGGAAGGGGCGCACAAAATCGTAAGATTTGACCGACAAACGCTGGGTTTCGATGTCGAAATCTGGCTAGCTGTGATGCGCGGCCAAACGTTGGTGATGCTCGGTCGAACGGATGAGGCCCGCCCATTCCTCGATCGCATCCTTCAGTTAGAGAGTGGCCAAATCGACACTCTCCACCACGTTATACCTAGTTGGGCCTATGTCGACCTCGCGTGGACAGAGGGAAACATCGGACTGGCTCAGGAACATGCCGACCGAGCGTTTTCCCTGGGCGTAAATAGCGGCAACCCCTATCTGCGAGTCTATGGCCAAGCCTGTCGTGGTCTTTCTCATATCGTCGCAAGAAGACTCACCTCGGCGATTCAAGATTTGTCGGATGCTCTCAGCTTCGCGCGGTCGCGAAAAGCCGGTCTGGAAAACGAACCGCGTATTCTGGCCGATTTGGCAAATGCCTACAGACTGAATGGCGATACTGCAACGGCCCTCACCACGGTTGATGAGGCGATCAAGGTTGCGACCGAGCGTCATGCCCGGGTTCCTGAGTGCCTCGCCCGTATTGTTCGCGCTGATCTGCTGCTCCAATCCGCAACCGGCGATCGGAAAGCCGAAGGAAGGCAGGAGCTAGAAACTGCCAGAGCGCTCATGCGGGAGACAGGGGCCATACTTTTCGAGAACTTCATCAACGATACGGATGTTGAGCATGGTCACACTGGCCAAATATCGACCAGGGCTAGCTGAGCCCGGTGTCTGGCTGCTTCCGGGGTTATCTCGGAAGCAGCCATCAGGGGCACCAGCTTCGGCTACCTTCAGCTTCCTGAGGGATTGAGCGGCGGGTCTTCGCCGCCCACCCATGACAGGTTCCTTCCACCAAAGCCGAAGCCGTTGGTGTCCGAGCGGTCAAGCGTTCGTGGGGCTGCATAGAGCGGCCCATTCAACTGATTGTACGCCCCGCGAAAATGCCGTTGATCGTAGGCTCTGCCATGATGGATCGGCTTCAGCACGCCCGCGTCTTGAGCGAACACCGGGCTAGCGATGGCTGCGGAAAGGATAGCAATAGCGCTGAGTGTTTTAGTCATTGGTTTGGTTTCTCCGTTTTGACTGGTGAAACCCGCCCTTGACGTTCCCTTATCGCACAACCCACCCCTGGAAAGAACGTTCCGGCGTTCAAGGGAACGTGTTCTTGCGTGATGCGCGGCCGCGCGAGACACGCATCTCGGCAAGGGTGACTTTCTGCCCGCGTGTTGAACTGTTGGGGCTTACAGACCATCCAAGGGCGGTTATCTATTTTTGTTGGATGCGATTTAGGTAATCGATGATCGAAAGGATGCGCATCCTTACAATGGCATCGGGATCGAATGCAGTAGTAGGGTAGCCCTGAACACGCTGCTCCAGCGCATATTGAAAGCCCCAAATCGGCATATCCCGCGTGCCATGTGCCATCACCGCCTGTCGCCCATCGATAATTTCATAAACCCGGCTGACCGGGAACACGCCATTGTTCTTCTTTGCGAGAACCGTCAAATCGGGTGGCGGCACCTTTAATTGCCCGCTCACTGGACCATTACCTTTACCATCAACGCCATGGCAACTGGCGCATGACATCCTAAAATTGGTCTGGCCTACGTCTTGGTCCTGAGCAGAAACTGCCCTGGCACTTCCGGCAACGAGGATCAGTGTTAGGAGCCATAGTTTTCCTTTGGTCATAACCATCACCCTCGATTACGCGGATTGAATTTTGCGCCCATTCAAGAAGTCGAATTGCAACGTGAATAACTTGGAGGCACGTCGCGCCCACCGCTTTGACTTGAATCAAATTGCTTCGCGTGTCGATCACACGCGACCACTCACTATTGTCAGCCGTTTTGATGATCGAGATGGCCGCTTTCGCGCTATTTGGGAGGCTGAAGTCAGCCGAAGGCTATTGGGGCACTTACACGCCGAGTGATCGTCGTCTCACTGAATCGATCACCCGTTCCATCGCGGGATGCTGGCGGTTCTTGACCTTGATCCAGTCTCGCGACCTTCCTGCCTGATAATAGGACCGCCGCTGCCCAAGGGTTGGTCAGCGACGGCTGGTTCTAAGTGTCGTCTTACTTCAGCTTGTAGGTGCCGGTCTGATGATTGCAGTCCTGAAACGTTCCGTCTTTGATAGTCGGAAACGGCCCTAACGGTTCAACCGTGGCGGTCGCAACCATGCCTTCGTATTTTCCGGTTCCTACAACAGGCTCCCTTATTATCTTTCCATCGCTCCCGACCGAAAAGGTTGTAAGTCGCTTGTCGCCATCTGCATCGATAGCCTCGCAGACGTTGTTCAGCGTATTCTTCCCACCGAGAGAAGCAGTCATCCCAACGCATCGGAACGATTGTTTATCAAATATCCCGCCGGGAATATTGCTTCGGATCTCACCCGTCATTTCATAGCTTTGCGCGCTGTGGGTCTTGGAAAACGTGATGGTGTTGCTGATACCTGACCAGCAGGCAGTGTAGTCGTAGCTACCCTCTTTTGGCAGAGGGGCCGCGAATGCTGAAGGCGCAGAAGTAAAGATCATTACGGCTAAGACATAGCTAGATGCTTTCTTCATATGTGTCCTCCCTTTTGCGGCAGCGGCCTCTCCAAAACGTGAAACTTGCGCTTGCAATCAGGATGCCATTTGAACAGCCTCCGTGTTGATCTTCATCAAAGCCAGCACACAAATCTTACCCAAACAACTCCATCACCCGACTCTATTGGCAATTACAGTCCAGTGCACTTAATCATTCGGTTCGGCGCTCCCGTTGGAGCATGATCTGGAAAAGTGGGCACCGGTTTTCCGAAAAGATCATGCTCAAACAAAAAGATAGAGCGTGATGACGATTCAACGAAAAGTCATTCCGCTCTAGCGGCGAACCCGCGACAAGTCGATGGGATGCACTGTCATCGTAATTCTCTGGCCCGAGGCGGCCGGAGTCGTATCAGGAAGCCTTGCGCTTGACGGCCTTGCGCAAGGTCTCATCGATCCGCGATGGCCAGCCCGACCCTGTCGATTTGAAGTGCTCAATCACCTCAGGGCTCAGGCGCAGCGATACAAGCTTTTTTGTCGGGGCTTTATTCGGGCCGCGCCCCGCAAGCGCATCGCGCTGACACTGCGTCTCGATGACGAGCCCGGCGGCAGGAGCGAGCGTCCGGCGCAAGGCATGCCGCGCGACAATTCCCGCGCGTCGATGACATCGTCGCCGCCACGCATGCCGCCACAGGCCTCCGGCGGCGGAGCGCTCGCCGAAGCCCTGCGCCGCGCCAGCGAGAAGAGCGGGAGTGGCAAGACCAGGACTTAGTGGGAGCCTGCCCCTCGACTATCGAGAAGAGCCCCGGCAATGCCGGGGCCTTTCTTCGATACATCGCGGGATCAGTGACCAGCGATCCCCGACGCCATCGCGCCATTGGCTTCGTTCGACCAGCCCGACTGCACGCCAATATCGCCGGGTGCGGCATAAGCGTTGCTGTTCAACAATTGCTCGTTTGTCACTGCGCGGTGCTTCATTCGCATGTGGTGGTGTTCGGTGGCTGCCGCCGCTTGCGCGGTTAATGCAGCAATCAGCGGAACAACAAGCAGGGTGAGTTTTCGCATCGTCATCTCCATCGTTCATCCGAGGTGTGCGGTTGCTCCGCACTTGGAACCTCGTATTTCGATGACATAAGTCGGCCGATGCTCTCGCCAATCATCCCTGGGGTAACTTCCGCGTCATTCCCTGGTAACGGTTTAGTCAGTGGCGCTACCATTAAAGTGCGCTCGTCAGTTGTTGCGGCACAGCGATATCAAGCCGGTTCCCTGCCGGCCCCGCATGATGGCGGCTTTGCTTGTTTTACTGTGCGTTGCCAAATGGGCGCGCCATGATACAAGCCCGGTTTCGAAGAAAGGAATCGAAATTGGTCAGGAAGAAGAAAGTAGTTCGTCGCGCGTGGTCAAAGGAAGACGTTCGCATGCTGAAGACGATGGCAAAATCAAAAGCGGGAGTTACCAGGATTGCAAAGGCGTTGAAGCGAACGATAGGCGCGACCGCGGTCAAGGCGCATCAACTTGGTGTGTCGCTGGATACCCGGGGCTAAAAGGCGGGTTATATTCACGCGCCGTTTTGTGCCCCAAGGAATAATCGTGCGCGTTTGCGCCGCGCCGGAACCGCGGGTTCCATTTGAAACTCTCTTGACAGGTCAGGTAGAACGACACAGCTTTGAACATGAGCCAACGATCAGGTTGGCTTTAAGCAGAGGAGATGTGATGACTCCACCTGCAAAGTTTGCCGCAATGACCGTTGCAGCAATGTTCGGGCGGTAGCGTAGCGGCCAAAAACACGAACCGCGTTCCGGGAGCGGCCTATCGGCCTTCAGTCAGTAGGGCATGGGCCAACCTGGCCCCTCCCGGAACGGGGCACGCATCGCTGATCTCTGGCAGCCCTGTGTACCAATCCAGAAAGTAATTTGATTTCATTGACGGAGATGGTGGGCCCACAAGGGATCGAACCTTGGACCTCTCCCGTGTGAAGCAGGGCTGTCCGGGGAACGGACTCAAGTGATTTCAAATGACTTCAAGTTCGCAGTCTCGAGTTGAGAGTGCCAGAAATTTCCAAAGACGCCTCCGCTGCAAGCACTTGTTACGACTTCTGGAAAATTTTCCCCGGACAGCCCTGCGTGTGAAGGGAACGCTCTCCCGCTGAGCTATGCGCCCGGGATTTTGCTGCACGATCACAAGCCCCTCGGGCTCGGCCATTTGATTGGCTTAACTCAATGGGCGAGGTAGCGGAGCCAAGGCCGGGTTGCTCTGTCGAGCATTCAAGCCTCGGCCAACAGTTGTTCCTGTTATGGGATGGAATTTGCGGGCCTCTCGGTCGCATTACAGTATTTGAGCAAATATGCCGGCGCCCGGACAAAGGTTTTGTTAACCAGAATTGCGTATTTTGAATGAGATCCCTTCAGGTACGAAGCTCGAGGCAGAATCCATGATTCAAACTCGCCAGCGCGGGAAAGAAATCTTCTTCGACGACCTCGTTGTCTCGAAAACGGACCTGACCGGGCGGATCACCTATGCCAACGACGTATTCTGCAGGGTTGCCGGATATTCCGAGGCGGAATTGCTTGGCCAGCAACACAGTATCATCCGGCATCCCGATATGCCGCGGGCGGTGTTCAAATATCTCTGGGACACTGTTCTCGAAGGGCGCGAAGTCTTTGCCTACGTAAAGAATTTGGCAAAGAGCGGGGATTTTTATTGGGTCTTTGCCCATGTGACGCCTTCGCAGGACGTCAACCGCAAGACCGTAGGTTTTCATTCCAGCCGCCGCGTGCCCGATCCACGCGTCGTGCGCGAGGTAATCGCTCCGGTCTACAGCGAGCTGCTGCGCGAAGAACAAAAACATCGCAACGGCAAGGATTCGCTTGCCGCTGGGCATCGAGCGCTTATCGATTTCATCGCGGCGAAGAAAATGTCCTATGACGAGCTTGTCTTCTCACTCTAGGGCGCTTGCAAGCGTCGCAGCCGCGCTGATCGCGCTGGTTGTGGCCGCGATCGCGGCGCTTGCCGGTCTGCCCGGTATCGCTGTGGGCGCCGCCGGCGTGTCGGGCTTGACCATGGCGGCCGCGGCTTATTTCGTTCATCGGGCCCAAAAGATCGTAGCCGGCGCAACACGCGTGTGTCGCGCCGTCTCAAACGGCGATTTCGAGGCGCGGGTGCTCCGGATTGACGACCGCGGTGAGTTGCAGCGATTGCAACATGGGCTCAACGATATGATCGACCGCTGCGACGCCTTCGTGCGCGAAGCCACCGCGGCGATGGGCGCGTTGCGCGACGACAAATATTATCGCCGCATACTGCCACAGGGACTCAACGGAGCGTTTCAGGTCGCGGCGACGACCATGAACGAGGCGTCGGCGGCGATACAGGCGCGGGTCTCCGCCTTCAACGCCGACACCGCTCAATTTGAAGCGGCAATAGGCGCGATCGTCGGGACGCTGGCGGATGCATCGTCGAACATTGGCCAAACATCCGGACGACTCAATCAGGGGGCGATAACCACACGCGAACGCGCTTCGATGGTCTCCGCGAGATCGGAGCAGGCCACCGGGAGCATACAGACCGTAGCCGCCGCCGCCACCGAACTGTCGGTCTCGGCGCAGGAAGTTGGCAAGGCCGTCGGCCGGTCGGCGGAGATCGCACGACAGGCCGTGCAGAAGGTTGCGCAAGCGAGCCAGGTCGTTCACGGGCTGAACGGCGCGGCAGAACGCATCGGCTCAGTGGTTGAAATGATCACGGCGGTTGCCGAAAAGACAAACCTGCTCGCGCTCAATGCCACTATCGAGGCCGCCCGCGCCGGCGAGGCCGGTCGTGGCTTTGCGGTCGTGGCGCAGGAGGTGAAGAGCCTGGCCAGTCAGACCGCCAAGGCGACCTCCGAGATCTCCGCGCATATTGTCGAGACACAAGCCACGACCAAAACCGCGGTCGATTCGATTACGCAGATTGGCTCGATCATCACCGAGATGAGCGAGCTCACGGAGCATCTGGCCGGAACAGTCCATCAGCAGACCGCCGCGACGACCGAGATCGCGAGTAATCTCGATCGCGCTTTCGCCGGCGTCAGCGAAATCACCGGTAGCGTGCGCGACGTCACCGTGACAGCGGGGGAGACGGAGACGCTTGCTGGCACTACCCTGGCTGCCTCAGGGACGCTCTCGCAGCAGGCCCAGCATCTGACCGCCGAGGTCAGCCGGTTTCTCGCCATGTTGCGCCGCCCTGGCACGAACCGGGCGGCCGCGTGACGGTTCGGTCGGCGCGGCGGCTTGGGCTATGGTTCGGAGTTGGCGGTGGACCTTTGGTGGAGAACGTTCTCCGAACGAAGTCCACGGATTTTCCACGGATCGTTGCGTCCGTTTGGTGTTTTGTTCGGTTATCAGTTGCCACGGTCGATAGCTGACGAGACAATAAAGTCAATGAATCCCGGCATTGGCTGGTGGGCGCACAAGGGATCGAACCTTGGACCTCTCCCGTGTGAAGGGAACGCTCTCCCGCTGAGCTATGCGCCCGGGATTTTGCTGCACGATCGAAGGCCGAAATCGGCGTCGGATCGGGCAACCGGCAGTGCCAGAGCCCGCGATTTACGAAGTGCGGGCTATCGGTGTCAAGCTGCCGGCGGGTAGAAACCTGCGGACCGGAGTTTGCGCCAAAACGCTGATTTGTTGAGGCGGATCAACGTGATTTGGGTAGTCCAGTCCGGTTTGCAAAAATATTCCGCTTTCTCGCATCCCCAAATCAGCAATACATCCCCCGCCGTCCCGTCTCCAAACTCGAGGGGCGTCTCGCGATCGTCACGAACGCGAGGCGGGATGCGGTGGACGCTGTTGGCGCCTTTGACGAAGGGCGCTTTCTAGCGGACGGCGAAGTCGTGTGGTCCTGACGCCCCGACGCTGGCGTCAAGTTTTCGCAAGGCGACTTGCGAGAGCGACGGTGACAAGAAAGCCCGGTCACCGAGGAGAGCGCGAAGGAAACCGTAAAACCATTGCGCGGGGAATGCCGGGTGTTTCCGGTGTGACCGTGGTGACTAACGCGTGTGCTTTCTACACTACACACGCGGCTGCGGGCGCATCGAGCGCCCGGCATTCCTTGCGCCCTCTGATTAAAGGGCGGGATGTTGTCGGCATAACTCGGGCGCGTCGCGCCGCGAGAATGCGGAGGTGTGTCTGCGCTCTTTGAAAATTGAATCGCCAGCAATTAGCGGTGTATGTGCTCACGCCAAACCCTGCGTCGTCCCTGCGCACGCAGGGACCCATAACCACCATCGTTCGTTGGAGCAGAAGCCGTCAACCACCTTGGCAAAACGCGAGGCCGCTGTGTATGGGTCCCCGCGTGCGCGGGGACGACGGCGACCGGTTACGCCTCATGCCCCTTGCTGGCGGGCGCGGGAGGCGTGGGACTGCAGCGCGCGGATGCGCTCGGCCAGCGTTCCGCCGCCTTCGGGAGCGCTGCCATTGGCGGCGGCGCCATTGGCCGGTTTCGCGGGGTTCGCAGGCTCCGCCGCCAGCAAGGCCTCGATCGGCGAATTCGGTCCTTCGAGCTGCATCGCGAGCTTGGCGACTTCGGCGGCGATGTCGTTGATGCGCTCGCGCAGCAACGCATTTTCCATGCGCTCGGTCGCCCAGGAGCTTTCCGCCTGCTGCTGGATCGCGTTGATGTCGCGCTGCAGCCTGGCGCGTTCGTCGCGCGCAATCCGAAGCTGTTCCTCGGCGGCGGCCTTCTCGGTCTTCAGTTTCTCCAGCGCCGGCCACGAGCCGCTGTTGGTGAGGTTGATCTCGTCGCGCAACTCCTTGATGGTGCGATCGGCGGTTTCCTTCGCCTGGCGCAACTGGGTGTTCTCGTAGTCGCGCTCGGCCAACAGCTTTCCCTGCGTCGCCAGGCGCGCTTCGAGGTCGTTGACGCGATTGCCGAGCAATTCGGCTTCCTTGACCTGGACGATCAGCTGGCGATCGAGATCGGTGACCCGCTGGCTGAGGTTCTCGACCCGGCTGCGCGCCTCGGTGAGATCGCGCGTCGCGGCTTCGGACTGGCCGCGCTCCTGTTCAAGCCGCGCCTGCGTGGCGGCGAATTCCTTTTCGGCATCGCCGACGCGGCCCTTCAGCGCATCGATCTGGGCGTTCACCGCCACCAGCTCGACCTTGCGGCTCTCGGCCATCATCGAACGGTCGTTGAGCTCGGCGTGGAGTTTCGCAAGCTCGGTCTGCTTGTCGCTCAACGCCTTTTCCGCCTGACGCAGCGCGTCGGTCCTGGCGGCGAATTCCTCTTCGGTCGAGCGCAGCTGATCCTTCATCGCCTTCTCGCGCGCTTCCAGCGAAAAGATCGTGGCGTTCTTCTCGCCGAGTTCGAGCTTCATGCGATTGATCGCGTCCGATTTCTTGCCGAGTTCGGCGAGCTGACTGGTGGTCTTGTGCTTGAGCTGGTCGACGCTCATCTCCAGCCGCCGCGCCGACATCGCGAACTCCGCGCGCAGCTGGTCCTTGTCGGCCTGGATTTCCGCCATCGACAGCGGCGTCGCCGCCTCCATCCGTCTTGTGGTCAGCCGCACCGCGCGGTTATGCACCAGCGGCACGATCATCAGACCGAGCAGCATCGAGACCAGAAAACCGATCGCCAGATACATGATCGGTTCGACCATGGATGGATACTCCCCGAAAAAATTCTTCTATTCACAATGCCATGGCGGACGGGGGAAAGGCCAGCCCGATGCGGCGTCAACGTGAATCCGTCTCGCGTCCGACACCGGCTCCTCGCGGAACACGCAACCTCAGAACGGATTCCACGTCGCGTGCGGGGTATATTTCAGGTAGCCGATATTGGCGCCGAGGCGCAGGCCGAGACCGGAGCGGATCGGCACCAGCACGATATTGTTCGCGGTCAGCGCGGTCATCCCGAAGCCGCCGATGATATAGGCGGAGCCGTCAATGCCGACAAAGCGCTGATAGATCGCGCCCGTCGCCGGAAGATTGTAAACCAGCGTCATGGTGCGCGCGCCGTCGCCGCCCCAGTCGAAGCCGACCGACGGTCCCTGCCAGTAGACCCGCAAATCGCCGGCGTTCTTGGTGTAAAGCGTGCCCTCGCCGTATCGCAGTCCGGCGACAAAGGCGCCGGAGCCTTCCTCGCCGAGGATATAGCCGTTCGGCAGGCCCCATTGGCTGACCGCGCGCTCGATCACCGAGGCGAGGCCGCGCGAGACATTGCCGAAAAACTTGTGGCCGGCGCCGATCAGTTCGTCCGGCCCGTAGGTGTTGGGGCTGGGCTGGCGCTGCGGCGGCGGCAATTGCGCCGGAGGCGGCGCCTGCTGCGCGAAGGCGGGCACGGACCAGCACATCATCGCGGCGAGCGCCACCGCGGCAAGGCGTGAGGCGAAAATCATGAAACTACCCCTGGGTATTGAAAACACGGCCGCCGCCTTAACCTGACGCTGATAAGCATTGCTTTAGGCTGCGCCCAGTGTCCCCCGACTCGGATGTTATCGGTACCAACTATGACGGCACAACGGCAGGAAAGAAACGGCGGCCGGTCCGGAGTTTATTTTCGCCCCGGAATAGCCTTGATCACCTTGCTGGCAAGCCTGTTGTCGGTGAGCCCCGGTGATCTCGGCAGCTCGGGGTTTACGGCCAAGGCGGCAACCACCGAGCGCGTCGTGGCCAACCGTTTCAGCGGTCTGGCGATCGAGGGCTACGACCCCGTGGCGTATTTTGTCGATGCCCGCCCCATGCTCGGCCTGCCGGAGTTCGAGGCGGCCGAGGCAGGTGTGGTCTGGCGCTTCCGCAACGAGGGCAACCGCGCTTCCTTTGTCGCCCATCCCGATATTTACGGTCCCCAGTTCGGGGGCTACGACCCTGTCGATCTGGCGCGTGGGGTTACGGTTGCCGGCAACCCCCGGTTCTGGCTGATCTCGGGCGAACGGCTCTATTTGTTCGGTCGCGAGGAGCACCGGGACGCCTTTGCCAAGGATTCGGAGCTCCTCCTGCGGCGGGCGAATTCACGCTGGCCGGCGCTCGAGCAGGATCTGGCGCAATAATGAAGTCGCCCCTCAGCGGGCCGCCGAAGGATCGCCCCAGGCGATGAACCCCGGCACGATAAAATCCTTGGCGCCTTTGCCGAACCGCAGCTCGGCCCCTTGCGGGTCCGTGATCCTGCCGCCGGCCGCGGTGACGATGGCGTGTCCGGCCGCGACATCCCATTCGTGGGTCGGGGCAAGCCGCGGATAGATATCGACCGCGCCCTCGGCCACCCGGCAGAATTTGACCGACGAGCCGAGCCTCTCGCGGACAGCGCCCGGCCTTAAGTCAATAAAGGCTTCGGTCCTGGCATCGCCGTGCGAGCGGCTGACCGCCACCGTCCAGGGGCTGCCGCGCGGCGGGAGGGGGCGGGTATGTATCGGCTCGGCCCGCATGGTCCCGTCGTGCGCCGCCAGCCGTTCCGCGCCTCGACCGACGAGGCCCCGCCAGATCAATCCAAGCGCGGGGGCGCCGATAATGCCCAATAATGGCGTCCCGTTCGTCACCAAAGCGAGATTGACCGTGAACTCGGAACGGCCTGCGACAAATTCCTTGGTGCCGTCGAGCGGATCGATCAGAAAGAAACTGCCCTCATAAGACGGTTCGGCCTGCTGGGCGCGCTCCTCGGACAGGGCCGGGACCCCAGGGGCGAGCTGCGCGAGGCCGTCGTTGATGATGCGGTCGGCGGCGAGGTCCGCTTCCGTCACCGGCGATCCGTCGGCCTTGCCGTCGATCCTCATGGCCGCGCGGTTGACGGCGAGGATGGCCGCTCCGGCCCGCGCGACGAGTTCGGTCAGGGGTTCCATGAGCGCGGCCGCGGTGTCGGCCTCGATCACCGGGCCTGGCGAACATGCTTTAGTCATTGGCGGGCCTCATATAAGCCTGTCTCTTGCCTGCAAGGTTTTCGCGCCAGCATAGCGGCGTCCGCCTTGCCTTGTGTTGGCAGCACGCGCGTCCGCAGTGTATCAAGCCAGTGAGCATGCGTGATTCGCCTTATCCGCGCTTGTCATCGATTTTCAGGAACGCCTTATGTCTGGTGCCCCGTCTTCCGGTCCCGCCCCCGATGCCCTCGAGCTTGCGGCGTTGCTATGTTCCCGGGTCTGCCATGATCTCATCAGTCCGGTGGGCGCCATCGTCAATGGGCTTGAGGTCCTTGACGACAATCCAAAGCCGGAAGACCGCGATTTTGCCCTCGATTTGATTCGCAAGAGCGCCAAGACCGCGTCGGCGCGCCTGCAGTTCTGCCGCCTGGCGTTTGGGGCCGCGGGATCGTCGGGCGCGCAGATCGATCTGGGCGACGCGCAGGCCATGACGAGGGGCCATATCGAGGACGGCAAGACAACGATCGCGTGGAATCTGCCGCGCCTGCTGGCGCCGAAAAACAGGGTCAAGCTGCTCCTGAATATGATGGTGATCGCGCAGCAGACGATACCGCGTGGCGGCGTCCTCACGGTCGATCCGATCGGCGAAGGCGATGGATTGGGCTTTCGTGTCGCGGCCAACGGGCTGAATGCCCGCATGCCGCAAAATATTGCCGATCTCTTGAGTTCGGGCCACCTCACAAGCGTCGATGCGCATGCGGTGCAGCCCTATTACACGCGGCTGTTGGCGCAATCTTGCGGACTGAGCGTGAAGCTGGCGCCAGAAGGCGATGCGGTGGTGGTGACCGCTTCCTGAAGAGCGGTTACTGAAAACCGTTTTCCCGCGGCAAACCGGATATTGCCTCGCCGGAAAAACGCTCCGGGAGCGCAATTATGGTTAACCAATGGTTTATCGGTTCCCTCGGATTGAACGGGGCTGTCTTATCTATTTGTTGAACCCGTTCTTTTTCCATTTGCTCAACCAATATTAAACGCTTTGCATTGAAACTGGCCAAATTCGGGATGGCGTGTCGACATCGCACGCCCGTGGGTTGAAGGCCGGATTTCATGGATGATCTATTGCGAGAGTTTCTGACGGAAACCAGCGAAAGCCTGGACACCGTCGACAACCAGTTAGTGCGGTTCGAGCAGGATCCGAACAACGCCAAGATCCTGGATAACATCTTCCGCCTCGTTCATACCATCAAGGGAACCTGCGGTTTCCTGGGCTTGCCGCGCCTTGAGGCGCTCGCCCATGCCGGCGAGACCCTGATGGGCAAATTCCGCGACGGAATGCCGGTCACAGCGGAGGCAGTGACGCTGATCCTGGGCAGCATCGACCGCATCAAGGAAATTCTCGGCGGGCTTGAAGCCACCGAGGCGGAGCCGGAAGGCAACGATCAGGATCTGATCGGCGAACTGGAAGCGATGGTGGAGCGCGGCATGGCAGCCATGGCTGCGGGGTCCGCGGTATCGGCCGAAGTCGCGCCGCCGCTGGTGCCGGCCGAAGAGGCTGCGGCTGAGGTCGAGGTGGCCCCTGCGGCTACGCAGGGCACGCTTGCGGAGCAGACGCTGGAGCGTCCGTTGCGCCCTGGTGAAGTGTCGCTGGATGAACTCGAACGGGCCTTCCGTGAGACTGCGACCGAGGCTGCCCCTGCCGCCGCGCCAGCCCCTGTCCGTGCCGCAGCCCCCGCGCCGGCTGACGAGAATCCCGCCAAAGCGAAGGAGGCAAGGCCCGTGGCCAAGTCTTCTGGCACAAAGTCTACCGCCGGCAAGGCGGCCGCCGAGGTCGAAGTCCAGGAGAGCGACAAGGTCGCCAACCAGTCGATCCGGGTGAATGTCGACACGCTGGAACACCTGATGACGATGGTGTCGGAGCTGGTGCTGACGCGCAACCAGCTTCTGGAGATATCGCGGCGCAACGAGGATACCGAATTCAAGGTGCCGCTGCAGCGGCTGTCGAACGTCACCGCCGAGCTGCAGGAAGGCGTCATGAAGACGCGGATGCAGCCGATCGGCAATGCCTGGCAGAAATTGCCGCGCATCGTCCGCGACCTCTCCAGTGAACTTCACAAGCAGATCGAACTGGAGATGCACGGCGCCGACACCGAGCTCGATCGGCAAGTGCTCGATCTGATCAAGGATCCGCTCACCCATATGGTGCGCAACTCGGCCGATCACGGGCTGGAGACTCCGGCCGAGCGAGGGGCCGCGGGCAAGCCGGAGCAGGGCACCATCAGGTTGTCCGCCTACCATGAAGGCGGCCACATCATCATCTGCATCGCCGACAATGGCCGCGGCCTCAATACCGAGAAGATCAAGGCCAAGGCGGTTGCCAACGGCCTGGTCAGCGAGGCCGAACTTGAGAAGATGACGGAAGCGCAGATCCACAAGTTCATCTTCGCGCCGGGCTTCTCGACCGCGGCCACCGTGACCAGCGTGTCCGGCCGCGGCGTCGGCATGGATGTGGTGCGCACCAATATCGATCAGATCGGCGGCACCATCGACATCAAGTCGGTGGCCGGCGAGGGCTCCTCGGTCACCATCAAGATCCCGCTGACGCTCGCCATCGTCTCGGCGCTGATCGTCGAAGCCGGCGGCGACCGCTTCGCGATCCCGCAGCTTGCGGTGGTCGAACTGGTGCGGGCGCGCGCCAATTCCGAGCACCGCATCGAGCGTATCAAGGACACTGCGGTATTGCGGCTGCGCAACAAGCTGTTGCCGCTGATGCACCTGAAGAAGCTGCTCAAGATCGACGACGGCTCCTCCTCCGATCCGGAGAACGGCTTCATCGTCGTCACCCAGGTCGGCAGCCAGACCTTCGGCATCGTGGTCGACGGTGTGTTCCACACTGAGGAAATCGTGGTCAAGCCGATGTCGACCAAGCTGCGTGACATCGACATGTTCTCCGGCAACACCATTCTGGGCGATGGCGCGGTCATCATGATCATCGATCCCAACGGCATCGCCAAGGCGCTTGGTGCCTCTGGTTCGGCCTCTCACGAAATCGCCGACGAGAATGCCGCGATGCGCGCCAATGCGGCCGAACAGCTGACCTCGCTGTTGGTGTTCCGCGCCGGCTCCGCCCAGCCCAAGGCGGTGCCGCTGGGCCTGGTGACCAGGCTCGAAGAGATCGCGGCCGACAAGATCGAACTCTCCAACGGCCGCTATATGGTGCAATACCGCGAGCAGCTGATGCCGCTCGTGCAGATGAACGGGGTCAGCGTCCAGACCTCGGGCGCCCAGCCGATCCTGGTGTTCGCCGACGACGGCCGCTCGATGGGTCTCGTGGTCGACGAGATCATCGACATCGTTGAGGAACGCCTCCACATCGAGGTCGCAGCTTCAGGCGAGGGCATCCTTGGCTCCGCCGTGATCAAGGGACAGGCCACCGAAGTGATCGACGTCGGCCACTTCCTGCCGATGGCGTTCGCCGACTGGTTCAGCCGCAAGGAGATGCGTCCCTCGGTATTCGCCCAATCGGTGCTGCTGGTCGATGATTCGGCGTTCTTCCGCAACATGCTGGCGCCGGTGTTGAAGGCGGCGGGCTACAAGGTGCGGGTTGCGCCCAGCGCGCAGGAGGGCCTGGTGGCGCTGCGCTCGGGTCAGTCGTTCGACGTGGTGCTGACCGACATCGAAATGCCCGACATGAACGGCTTCGAGTTCGCCGAAGCCATTCGGTCCGATCAAAGCATGAATAATGTCCCGATTATCGCGCTCTCGTCGATCATTTCTCCTGCGGCGATCGAGCGCGGGCGGCAGGCCGGCTTCCACGATTACGTCGCCAAGTTCGACCGTCCCGGCCTGATCGCGGCGCTGAAGGAGCAGACCGCCGAGGTTGACCGGGCGGCCGCATGAACGAGCCGGGCATAAACAAGTTTAGCCGGGCATGAACGAGTTCAGCCCGGAGCATAAGGATCAAAGCATGACCACCAAGACCCAAACCATCGAAGGCGGCGTCGCCGAATATGTCACCGCTCTGATCGGGGGCCAGCTGTTCGGCTTGCCGATCTCGCGCGTGCAGGACGTGTTCATGCCGGAGCGGCTGACCCGCGTGCCGCTGTCGTCGGGCGAGATCGCAGGCGTGCTCAACCTGCGCGGCCGCATCGTCACCGTGGTCGACATGCGCGCCCGTCTCGGCCTGCCCAAGAACGAAGACGGCAAGCTGCCGATGGCGGTCGGTGTCGACCTGCGCGGCGAATCCTATGGCCTGCTGATCGATCAGATCGGCGAAGTGCTCAGGCTGCCCGACGACGGCCGGGAGGAAAACCCCGTCAACCTCGATCCCCGCATGGCCAAGCTCGCCGGCGGCGTGCATCGCCTCGACGGACAGCTGATGGTCGTCCTCGACGTCGATCGCGTCCTCGAACTGATACCGGACATGATGGCCGCATGAAGTCAACGGCGGGCACGGCGTAGCATGAGCGTAATGGAAACGTCCCTTCGGGATTTCTGAGAGCAGAGGCTGAAATGAAAACATGTCTGGTCGTGGATGACTCCAGCGTCATCCGAAAGGTCGCAAGGCGCATCCTGGAAGGCCTGGATTTCCAGATTGTCGAAGCCGAAGACGGCGAGAAGGCGCTCGAGGTCTGCAAGCGCGGATTGCCCGAGGCCATCCTGCTCGACTGGAACATGCCCGTCATGGACGGCTACGAGTTTCTCGGAAATCTCCGCCGCATGCCTGGCGGCGACCAGCCCAAGGTGGTGTTCTGCACCACCGAAAACGATGTCGCGCACATCGCGCGCGCGCTTCATGCCGGCGCCAACGAATACATCATGAAGCCGTTCGACAAGGACATCGTCACCGCCAAGTTCCAGGAAGTCGGTCTGATCTGACTTGAAGTACTCTATCCGGCGGCTCGCGGGCCCTCGGCGATTTTGTTTAGTGCCGCTTGAGTTCAGCTGGTGAGTAATGAGTGTTGCGTTAACAAGTTCCGCGGCCCCGAATTCGACGCAGCAAGAACCGTTGCGGGTGATGGTGGTCGACGACTCCGTCGTCATCAGGGGGATGATCTCCCGCTGGCTCGCTTCCGAACCCGACATCGTCGTCGCGGCATCGTTGCGCACGGGCCTTGACGCCGTCAACCAGATCGAACGCGTCAATCCCGATGTTGTCGTGCTCGATATCGAGATGCCGGACCTCGATGGCATTTCGGCGCTGCCGTTGCTGTTGGCAAAGAAGCGCAACCTCATCATCATCATGGCGTCCACCCTGACCCGCCGCAACGCGGAGATCAGCTTCAAGGCGCCGAGCCCTTATCTGCGACAACGAGTATGGGTAACTTGCACCCCAGATATTCGTACACCTTGGTGGCTATTGCATGCTTTGCCTGAGGATCCGATTTTTGCAGTGTGTGAAAAGCGACATCTGATGCAGTCAACAACTCCATGGCATCTCTGTGATTTTTCTTTCCCAGAAGATAAATGGAGCCTTCCAGCCCCATATCCCTTGCAGTCTGCTCTATGAGATTCCTGCGTTTACCATCGCCGATTATTACGTAGATGAGCTTGCAACCCTTATCCTTAAGTCGCTTCATCGGCCTCAATATCGCCTCGGGCATGTAGTATGGCATGTCCAGGTCTCCGAGATATACAATAATTCTGGATTCTGTATCTGCTATGCCGTTCTTGACAAGCACGCGAATCCTATCGAAGCCATCCTCAATCTCCTTCAACTCTTGAAGGTCCAGACCATTAGGCGCAAGCATAACTAACGCGTTGTCCCTCTGGAGCACTTTTTGCAAAGGCTCGTTAACAGTACTGACCAGAGCTGCGTTCCTAATCGCCTTGAAAAGCAGAAAAGACATGAGTCGGTTGACGATCTTCAGCGGGTACTTGATGTAGAATTTTCTTTGCTCCGCCATGCTGTTTATGACGTTTGACAGGTCGTCCCTATAGTCAACAGCATACGCAAACCTTTTTCTGCAGATCTTGGATGCGGCATAAAGAGCTACTGTTGGAGTGAAGGGAGGCGTGGTTGCCAGGACAATGTCAGGGCCGAAATCATTTATCTCTTTTATGGCTATGCGGATCCAGAACAAGAGAAGCAGGGGGTTCAGGCTTTG
Source organism: uncultured Alphaproteobacteria bacterium (assembly GCA_963753875.1). Taxonomy (GTDB): domain Bacteria; phylum Pseudomonadota; class Alphaproteobacteria; order Rhizobiales; family Xanthobacteraceae; genus Bradyrhizobium. Next base: position 128,280 of record CAVWDY010000026.1, read on the forward strand.
AGGTTTATACACAGAGGCTGGCAAGATATTTCTGTTGTATCTCTTGACCACGATGCGGTTCTCAGACCCATCTTTCTCCCCGATTCGCCTTCCTTCTGGGTCAAAAGCCGCGATCTTCACCTCCAAGTCGCTGTCATTTTGGCAGAACCTTCTGGCCATCTGAGAGATCCTGATGCTCTGAGCACTGATTTCTGGGAGGTATTGTTTTGCGAATATGAGTAACTTCACTGTTCCATCCTCATGGCCAACTATGGCTTCGAACATAAATGCCGGCACATGCTGCGTGGAGTTCATTGATTACCTGCGCTAAACATTTATAGCATTCGATCAAAGCAAATTCTATCGACCGAGATTCTGAAATATAACTGTATGAATCTTGGGGCGATTTGATGGTATTATGGACAGATTCGCCATTTAACCCTTGATAAGGAATCCAATTACCTCAGCAGCTTGCAGCAATTATAATAAGGACTCATGAGTTAATGACGGGGAGATAGTAACTGAATGGGAAAAACTGATGCTGAAAGGTCGCATAAACCGCGAGGAAAATTGAAAATTGCCCTAGTATATTATTCTGCATTCTCCTCTTTCATCAAGAAGGACTACGATCTCCTATCCAAGCACTTCGAGGTTTCTAAAGTCAATATGAAAAGCATAAAAGACATCTTTAACCTTATGCTCGTCGTATCAAGGTGTGATTTAACCTTCATCTGGTTCGCAGGAAAGCACGCTTTTCCTGCAGTTCTTTTGTCGAGGGCACTAGGCAAGAGATCGATCGTTGTTGTTGGAGGTTACGATGTGGCCTGCGAGCCAGAGATCAACTATGGCCAGTTCACTTTAAGTTGGGATCAAAGGATTTTTGCAAAGTTCTCATTGAAATATGCATCTAAAGTACTAGTAGTAGACCCTTCTTTAAAGGAGGACGCCGTCAGAAATGCAGGAATCGATGGAGAAAATATCGAGTATCTCCCTACTGGGTACAACCCAGAACTATTCAAACCGAAGGATTTTAAAGAGAATCTAGTCCTCACACTGGCCTATATAAGCAACTCTGTAGTTAAGAGAAAGGGATTGGATACATTTGTGATGACTGCTTCCTACGTGCCAGAGGCTGATTTCGTACTCATAGGAAAACCGTTGGACGATGCGATTGAGGCTCTAAAAAGATCTGCTTCGGATAACGTAAAATTCACAGGCTATCTTCCAGACGATAAGCTTCTTGAGTATTACCAGCGGGCCAAAGTCTATTGCCAGTTATCCGCCTATGAGGGGCTGCCCAACGCCCTATGTGAGGCCATGCTATGTGGGTGTATCCCAGTAGGAACACAGCGAAATGGCATACCTACGGCAATAGGAGACGCTGGTTTCTATGTACCTTACGGTGATCCGAAGATGACGGCGGAGGCAATAAAGAAGGCCCTAAATTCTTCAAGCGAAATGGGACAGAAGGCGAGAGAACGAATAATAAATCTATTCCCAGAAGAGAGGAGAGAATTAGGCCTCTTGCGGGCAATCGAGAGCTTATACTAATTCATAGTCATAGCTATGATAATCTACGCCCTACGAGCTAAGAAGATACGGGTCCAGGCGCCCACATTGGATAATTGATCCATGTATCGCCAGGCCAAAGTTAGGATTGTGCCGTTGACTGTGGCACATCGGAATGGATTAATCTATTGAAGAAATTTTCAATCTGGGCAAATGATCTATCCCAGCTAAACTCTGCAGCAACCTTGCGGTTGGCCTCGCCAAACTGAACTCTCAATTCTGGAGACGCGACAAGTTTCTCGATCGATTGCGCCAGCTTCTCAGGATCTTGGGGAGGCACCAAGAAGCCATTTCGGCCGTCTTTGACAAGGTATGGTATTGCTCCGGCATTTGTTGTTACTATTGGGAGGCCGTAGGACATCGCTTCAGCAAGTGCCATGCCGAAACCTTCCCATAAGGACGGAAATACAAAGATGTCGGAAGTTTCGTAAAGGTTCTGAAGATCGCTATCATTTACCCTTCCGTGGAAAATCACGTGATCCTCAATGCCTTCAGTTCTACAGTATTCTCTTATGCCCTGGGCATAGGTCTCATCTCTCTCGGCATCACCTACAACATGAAGGGTTAGACGCTCCAGCCCGTGATCCTTGACCAAGATATTAATAGACTTCACAAGGGTGTCAACGCCCTTACGAGGAATGAGATATCCGACGAAAAGCAGGTTCACACTTCCATCATCATCAGTGCGCATCCTTCTACCTTCTAAGCCGGAGACATTCAGGCCCGGGTAAGCTATCAGCATATCAACATGTCTCTTCAGCACTCGGTCCACGAGGCTCTGAGTGAACTCGCTGGGAGTTATGATGCCGTCCAGGGAATTCGCAAAGATGCTTTCCACCACGAACATAAGTGTTCCTTTGAGCTTGTTCTGCATTAGAGGTGCATAAGTATGATGAATTAGAGACACGATTCGGACCTTTTTACCCATTCCTACCCGGAGAACACGAATCAATAGGTTGAATAAGAAAAGGTCTGCGCTTTGAGATCCATCCTCCAAGATCACTACATCGCCATCCATATCTCTAATCCGTTTTAGCAGGGATGTGTTGGATACGTTCTGCTTTAAGGATTTCAAAATAAACTCCAAGGCGTTTCTGTGAGGTCTATTCGGCCAGGATATGTTATCGACTCGTTCAAACCTCTCCTTTAGATATTGATCAAGTCTATAGTTGTAAATCTCTCCTCCTGTTACCGGGCGTTCCGGTAACCTCATTAGATTTATGACACTCCCCCTATTCACGCCACCAGAGCTTTTAACCAGCTTTCTGTTCGCTATGAAATCACCTCACCAGGCCTTCTAATAATCCTTTGAAAAAAGGTGGAAGATTTTTGAAATCTTTTTCACGGACGAAGAACCAGATATCCCTCCAGAGCTGGTAGGAAAAGTAGTAGCTTAAAAAAAAGGCAAGCTGAGTCCTGCTGGCATGCTTTCGCATGAACCAGAACTTGTTCCGTGTCAGGTAATATGGCTTGGTTATGTTGGCGGTTGAAACGGAAACCTTATGCCATATCTTGGATTTGGGAACGTACACCGATCTGTAGCCCAGCCTTAAACCCCTAACACACAGCTCAGTCTCTTCCCAGTAGGCGAAGTACCTGGAATCTAAAAGGCCAATCTCATCCAACATATCCATTTGGGCCAGCATACAGGAGCCCTCAACGTAGTCGACATCCTTCGTAATGTCATACTGCCCTCTATCCACCTCGAAAAGGCCCTCGTTGGTGTGGGTTCCCTTCCACAGGTCCAGCCTCATTCCGGCCGAATTTATAACATCTGCCCTTCCTTGGAAGTCGTAATAATAAATCATTGGCCCGGCAAAGCCAATGGTCTCGTCCTGCTTCGCAATATCGACAAGCTCTGATAAAAAATCCTCGTGGACTACTGTGTCGTTGTTCAGGAGCAGCACATATTCTGGGTCTAAAGCCCTGCGCGCATACCTGATCCCAATATTGCAGCCCTCGGCAAAACCGTAGTTCCTGTCATTCTCTATGAGGATCATTCTTCTATTCGAGGGCAGGGCTATGATATCCTCTTCAGGCCTTTTCCCCTGATCAGCGTCTTCTTTTGTGCATTTCCAAATCCTTATTGGCTTATTATCCCGCGAGAACTCGAAGAATTTGGAATTTACAGCCAGATCTCCTTTTGCGTAATTCAATATAGATTCTATCGAGCCATTCCTTGAGCCGTTATCGATGACGATAACATCATATTTGGAGTATGAGATTTTGTAAAGAGATTCCAGGCACTCTATGGTGTCCTTCCAGCCGTTCCAGTTGAGAATTATTATCGATACCCTGGGGATGTGGACCTCCATAACAGCTCCTGGTTTTATTTGCGGGTTAGAGCGGATGTTAAGGTGCCTTCCGCCGATATTTAAAGATATACTTTTCCGACGTGTGAACTGGATTAGATCGAGCTAGTTCGAGGGGATTTGCGAACCTGTCTATCGGTTAATCGTAACACATTAATGTTTTGCAGGAGCAGTAACAGAATCGTTCGGTAAATATTGTATCCATCTAGACTGCAATTCTGTCCAGAAAACATTCCCTCTCAGGCTTCTCCTGATCATTAAGCTAGCATATAATTGCCGAAAGGTTTCCCCGAGATCTTCCTAACCTAAGTGCGTAAATCATACACCAGAATAGGTAGTGTAAAAATCTTCTCAGTGTATGGCGCGTGAGTGGTGAAGGATAATATCTGATGGCTATAATTAA
>CAVWDY010000027.1:0-160468 GCA_963753875.1 uncultured Alphaproteobacteria bacterium
CAGGCCGAAATCCGCCATGGCGATATTGCCGCCGCGCCCCTTACGGGGATCCGGAAAGGCGGCGCAAACCGCCTTCAAACCCGACAGAAGGAATGGCAACAGCTTCATCGATATGGTGAATCATTTTCTCAATGATTTGGGAATCCCCAAAATTAGCCGCCGCCACTACTTTTAGAACTGCTGCACGTGGACCTATAAGCTCGACAAGGCTGCCTGATATGATTCGAACTTCAAAAACGATGATCTAGTTGGTTTTGCCAATGATAACCCGGCCTGCAAAATATGGGGCGGACGTACACGGTTTGCGGACGGAACGTTAAATCCCTACTCGTGCTGGCGAAGAATAAGTCTATGGAACTTGTTTTGCCTTGCCCTAGATTTGAGATAACCTGTTTTTTGTTCCGAATCTTACGGCGGCTGGAAGCGCGATACAGTGCGCCACGTCGATATAGTCAGTGGCTGCCTATTTTTAATCGACCGGAAATTGTGGTTGCAACTCAGTGGGTTCGATCCTCGTTTCTTTATGTATGCGGATGAGGCGGACCTTTGCCATCGTGCGCGAAAGTTAGGAGTGCGTCCCATTTTTACTCCTAACGCGACGATCATTCATCACGGCGGCGACTCTGCCAGATCTTCGACCGAACGAAGCGTATCACTTTTGAAAGGCAAGATCACATTTGTGAACAAGCACTGGAGCCCGCTTAGTCGTATGTTAGGAGACTCGCAGGAATAAGGGCGTCGCTTCCTTCGTAATGGGCTGTAAATCTGCCAGACAAAACGAGGTCGCACGATTCACTTATCGTTGCAGGTCTCCTTAGCGCGAATCTTATTTCTTCTGATTCCGCTTACCCGGTGCTGGGGCTTCACGCTGTATTCTCGTCTGTATCGGCGACCGGATCTCAAAGAGATAGTTTCAGTATGGCGATCAGTCTGGCACCGTCGACGAGAATGGATTAGCGGATGGGATGGGTGACCAAATTATTATGCGAACCAGCGGCGCGCGAACTTCACGATTTGAATAATTGGATCAGTGCGTTCGATGTCAATGATGTTGTCGCGCGGCATGCACGTATATAGACTCGATATATATGAGAAGGTTGAACTCGCTGGGAATACCAAGTAATTGCACTCCGCGAGCAAGTACATATCTACCAAAGCCTCAATCGCGTTGGCTACCTTGTCTGGGCATTCTCGATTCTGATGTAAATCCATCCCGGTCGATGGAAACCATTTTGAAGTATAGATTACTTTAGAATAACGGCTTTCTACGAGCTGTTCCGCTTCCTTTTTGTCCGTAGCTACAAAGATCGTAGGATCGCTGACTTTGTGCATAATTCGGTCAATTGCGTCGAAAACGGAATCGATTGAGGTTCGCCGATCTAGGAACGGAAGGAGAGGAAAACGAGTATCCATGAATCGGATGTGAGTGCCAATCAGAGTATCACAGCCAAAATGGTCATTTCGCCACTTGTCAATGGATGCGCGAATAGACGGATGAAGAAGTAAACTTGTTCGAAGAAGCTCGGTCAAGATTTGCTCATCCGACTTGGACGCGAGATGGGCAAACCGCCCGTGGAAATGTCGGCGAAGAATCGGTAAGTTATGGGAATACGACCACATCACTAGAACCGTCTCTGAGTGGTCGAGCCGGGAGAGATCTGCAGAGAAACTCCGATAGCCTCCGCGACTGGTATGCGCCGAAGGATCCACCTCTTGAATAACCTCAGCCGCTGATCGTGCCATGCGGCCGCGCCAAAGACGAGGGGATATAGAGTCAGTATCTGGAAGGATTGACAGTGGCTCGACCTCTGGACAGCGAAAGAGTAACGGGAATACGTTCGTACCATCGTTAGAATAACTTTCGTCTCCCCAGTCGATGATTAGTTGGCGTTGAGTCAATCGTGCAAAGAGGATGCCACCCAGAGCGGACAGCATTCTGTTGCCTAAGCCGGCCTTGCCTTTGACTACCAAGTATCTGTCGCGTGTACTCGCCATTGCTGTATCTCAGAAGAGAACGTCGCCTTAATTTGCCGAGCTCATCGCGGCTCATGTTAAGTAGAGGACAGTTTCGTTGATCTTTGGACTGCATGCAGCGACGATCTGTTAGCGCGAGCGGCCATAAGGGAATGCTCACGCAGGGAAGCACGTATCCCGACGCATATCCCCCAAAAAATCCACATGAAGTTCCAAAAATGAACGGTCAAGCCCATCAAAGCGAAAGTCATTAGAACTAAGGTAAACGCCGTTTGCATCTTTTCGGTATGACCATTGAGATTGCCCTGAGGCCTATTTCGAACGAAGGTAGCAATGTTGGTGATAAAAAAAAGTGCGATCATCGGCAGCCCGAACCGCAGAGCGTAAACCAACCAGACAGAGTCAACTGTGTAGTCTAGGATATAGCTACCTAATGATTGAAAGCCAAACCCGAAAAGCGGCGACTCATCGATTTTAGAGGCTGCAGCGTCCCAAATTTGCATCCGATAGTAGCCACTTACGGGATCTAGCGTTAAATGACCCACTATCCAAGCTACCGGATCGTTCGACAGCAGCATTGCCAATGCAACCCAACCCAGGATCAATAGCGTCAAAAAATACCAGCGCCACGAGACTTTTTGCAGCAGCCAATCATAAAGGCGCACTGTGAGCGCTATAAGAAAACTCAAACCAGGTGCTGATGACTGCGAAAGTGTAATGCCAAGTACGCATGTGCTCAGGAACAGCAGACGCTGATAGCCCCGTTGTGAATACATAAAAAGGATTGCGGCGATACAGCAAAATGCTCCAAGCAATATCGGATGGTCGAAAGTTGAGATAGCTCGTAATCTGTCGTTCCTAAATACAAGCCTCAATGGCGGCGAGTGTATAACGCTCGCGATGATGTCACGAAGCAGCCATTGATTGAATAGAAAGTCGACAACAGCTCCTAAAACTACTAATAGCACGATGGGCTTTAACACCCTAATAAATTGGCGCAGCGCCTCACTTTCGAATGTATATGCGCGCGCTATTGTATATGCTCCAAGGAATTCAATGGCCTCGGCGGAGGCAGAGGAGATATCTTGGAGACCATTTGTCTCCACTGCGGCTCCAATCATCCAAACTGCCGTCGCTATAGCAAAAGGATCCGGCAATACTATTTGTACCCGCCTTTGGACTAAGACCATGATTGCGGGAACGAGAAGTACGAACACGGCGATACGGCCCGGCGTGAACCGCACATCGCCAATATAAATTGATAGTTCAATTGGAATTAGGGCCCCAACCAACATAACACACCAAACGAGGGTGCGTCGCTGCTGCTTAACTCTCTTGTTGTAGGGTGACGAAGCTGAACCACCGAGCTTCACTTTTAGCGCAAGTCCCTTGCCGCGGTACTGGGTCAGACCTAGGGCCTCCCGAGCGAAAAGTTTGTTGGTCCATGGAAATTCGTCATTTGATCACCAAGATGATCCATCAAACCGTCTTCCATCATTGACGCAATCGGTCAATGACAGATCGCCGCATGACACCCTCGCCGCGGCCTGAACGCTTGCATCTGAAAAGGTAACACAGAGCGAAACTGAGATTCGCATCATCATAAGTAAGCTCTTCGATAAAAGTATGGCAACGAAAATGCAGCATCAAGGCCGACGAAAATCATAAAGACTCCAGCAACAAAGATTCCGGCGTACGGCCCCGTATTCGATATCCATAAGCTAGGCACAAGGACCGCTACCAGCGCTTTCAACAAAGCGGTTAGATTATCACGCTCAGCGCATTTTAAGAGGCGGCGGGTAGCCCATGTTGCGCTCGCTAGGCCAGCGACCTCCCCAACGAGAGCGCCCGTCAATATCCATTCAAGTGTCGGATGAATGGTAGCGATCGCCGCCATGACCAGAAGCCCTGCCACCGGCGCCTGATTGGCAATCGCCAGTTTCCGTGTGTTGTGGCTCTGTAACAAAAGCGAGGTACGCGGGTCAACGCGAACAATTCGAAGAAAAGCGATAAGTGCCACGAGTATTGTCGATAAACTCGAGATAGCATATCGAGTGCCGAAAATCTTTGGCAGCAGTGGACCAAGGAGACCGATCAAACATAATGCATATACCGAAGCTAGCGCCGGAGCAGCACGACTATATAACTGAAGGCGAGCGTTATATTCCCTGCTTCCGATCTGGACGTTATGTATCCCCGCAAGCATAATAGAACCGGTTACCCTGAAGAGCCCGTTGAGTGGCGATAGCGCCGCCAAAATAACAACGGAATAAAGTCCAAGAAACGGAAGTCCTAACAAAGTACCAACGATCCAGCGGTCACCCTGCGAAATAACGGCCAGACCAACCCCATTGAGCATGAGTGGCACGCCGAAAACGAAAGCCTTCCGGGCAAAAGGCGTTCGGAAATTGATGCGAAAAGGCCGCGTGGCCAAGACGTGGGTAGCACAAACATAGACAGAGGCTTGGACGAAGAGATAGGCAATCAAAGCATAGCGGTTTTCTACTTGAGACGCGAACAATATCATTGCCATCAATCCGCAGCCTTGAGACGTGACTATCGCGATCAATTGCCGCCAATACTGGTAATCACGCTCTGCTACTCGAATTTCCAAATGTTCAAAGGAATTGACAATCACACAAGGAGCAAGCCAAGCGAAGCTCAGCCAATCAGTGCATTGTGAAAGCATACATGACAATCCTGGCGCGACAGCCAGTACTAAACAACCCACACACAACCCGCGCAAAATGGATATCGCGTGAGCTCCTGCGAGGGCCTCGGCGTAGACTGATGGCGCAGTCGTAAAGACAAACCGATAGATCGCCATATCGGTTATTTGTTCAAACGTGCCGTATGCTACCGAAAGAGCTGATGCGAATCCGAATTCATATAGCCCAAGCAAGTGAGATAGCACAATCATTCTCGCAAACGCAACAACAGTATGGCAAAGATTTACCAAGAGAAGTGGCAGCAGCCTGAGTAAAATCGCCGGTGTCATTTTGCTCGTCTGGTGTTGGTCGCGCAAACCCTGGATTTTACCTGAGCTACTTTCACCCAATCTTCTTAGCGGGTATAGCACACACTAATAACCAGTAAATACGTTGGTGCAGGAAGTTGTGCAACTCCCGTAGTAAGCGGTAGGCCGGACGGGAATGTGGGTGTTCTAAGTTGCAATTCTCCACCGAGGGATCGCTGCGTCTCCGCTCCGTTCGAGCTCGGGTTTGCCTGAAAATGGCCGCGCTTGAAGGTCATCGTGAGACCTCGCCCATTTGAAGCCAGGCTCGAGTTTGAGAGCCATCGCTATCTCGATGGTGCGCCGGCGGCGAAGATCGAGCCGATGTCTGTATTCAATGTGCGCGGATGTCTCAAAGTCCGTCCGGAGAGTTCAGGCCGGATTGCAGAGTTTTCTGAGCATGAGGCGGATTGAGGCGAGACGCAAGAACGCCAAGGCCTTTCGGTTGAGGCACTCCCAATCCTTGGCCAAGCGGCGGCAGCGGTTGAGCCAGGCAATGGTGCGCTCGACCAACGCCTGTACAATGTTGCCAAGAGCCACCCGCGTCTGTCGCTGATAGTCTGGATGGGCCGTCTGGAGGCGGAACCCGGAGGATGACCTCGATGCGGCTTTCGTTGATTTCGATCCGGCGCACGAGTGTACGGATGATGTCTTTCATGCTGGACCGATCGAGATCGTAGAGGCGGTTTTTCACCTTGGCCGAGAAGTCTTCCAGACGGCTGAGAACAAGGGAAAGGTCACGCTCGATCTCGGCTGTTTCCAGCTCAGCCTGATGACGCTCCTGGAGCCGGGATAGGCGCTGTTTCAGGCCCGCGATACGCGGCTCGAACTCCGCCTTGTCGATGACGCCTTCGGCGTAGCTATCGATAAGCCGACCAATTCCGCGCTGGATTGTCGTTATCTGATGGTCGAGGCGGACGATCTCGTCTGGCATGGCGGTTCCATCGCGCGCCTGGCTGATACGTCGGCGATATTCGTTGGCGACGCGGCTTGGCTCTTCCAAAATAGATCTCACCTGATCCCAAACAATCTGTTCCAATTGATCGCCGCGCACCGGGCCGTTGTGGCATATTGCGTTGCCGTTGAAGCGGTGGCCGTCCGCCCCGGTACAACGATAATAGCGCAAAATGTTCGCCGGATCGTACTTGCGTGTACCCGGCTGCCGTGAGCGCGGTGCGATCTTGCCATAATAGGCATACCCGCATCGCTGGCAAACCATCAGGCCTTGCAGCAGCCAGAGCTGGCTGGGCTCGCGATCCCGTTTGCGACGCCGGTTTTCCTTCAGTTGGTCGCGAACAGCTTCGAACGTTGTCGGTTCAACGAGAGGGGGAACTGGAATCTCGATCCATTCTTCGCGTGGCACGGCAACGCGTGAGGTCGCGCGCGGCGATAGTTTCAGATGTCCCCGGATCGGCCGCAGGCGAGGCCGGGGCGGCAGGAATCGTGCTCTCCCGAAGGCCGCGCGCCCCACATAGGCTGGATTATCCAACATGCCGCGGATCGTGGAAGCATACCAATATGTCGAGCCCCGCCGGGTCTGACAGCCCATCTCATGAAGGCGTCGACACACTGCGCGCAAACTCAGTCGATCCAGAGTGACCCATGCGAAGATGAGACGAACGATGCGCGCCTCGTCTTCCACCACTTCGAAGCGCGCCACCCCGCCACCCTGAGTTCGGCTCACATAACGATAGCCGAAGGGAGCGCCCGTCAGTGCACTGACAGAGCCTGAGCGTGCAGCATGGAGGCGGCCGCGCCGCCCGCGCTCCAGAATTTTGGCGCGCTCGTATTCCGCGATCACACCTTGCACCTGAAGCAAGAGATCATCCTCCGCGGTGCCGCCGATCGGGCGGTTCAGGAAAACGACCTCAGCACCCGCGCGACGAAACTCATCAACCACGAGCACTTGATGGGCGTAGCGACGGGCGAGCCGATCCGGAGCGTGGACATAAATGCGCTCGACATGCCCACCAGCAACCGCATCACGCAACCGTTCGAGGGCGGGGCGCGCCAGAATAGAACCGCTGTATCCTTCATCGACATAGCTCTGATCCGGTTCGAGCGAAAAGCCATCGGCAGCGATGCGCTCGCGTAACGCCATGACCTGACTGGCGATCGTATTGTCGCGTGCCTGGCTCTCGCTCGACACACGTGCATAGAGCGCACATCGTCCTTCGATCATGCCTCACCTCTCGCGGCCGCCGTCCGCATTTTCGCTTTTGCCGATTGTGCTCCCTCGCGTTTCGATCGCGGGTTCGTGCGCCGCACCGTCGGCACAAGAAGGGCGTAGGCTTCGACCAGATGCTGTGGACCGAATCTTGTCGCTTCGAACGATACGCGCACCTGCAGCAGAGGGCGATCCGTGCGCCGGACCATGTGCGCCTCCATCGGGGGACCCGCCAGTGGGTTGGCGTTGGCGCATCAAATCTGGCGATGAGGCTGAGTCGCCTGTGACAAATTGACTCGGTTGGCGGTCACTATTTACCGCAACGAGAAGCCGCTGCCGACGACCGCTTCGGCGCTCGATGAACGAAGACCACTCAAAGCTCAGATTGGCAACATTGTACGAACGATCACGACCCAGCGTTTGGGCAAGACCACAAATCCGCTGACCTGATCGGAACGTTTGACGATTTCAATGTCGAGATGCGGCAAAACTCTTGCAAGCGCTTTCGCAAATTTGGGTCCTTGATAACCGCTGTCGGCGAACAGCGTCTTCAAAAATGGAAACGTGCCGAACAGCGTCGCCATGACGAGAACGCCTCCATCGCGATCTTGAATGTCGGCCGGATGAACGATGGCGTGGAGCAGGAGGCCTACTGTATCGACAAGAATGTGCCGCTTCTTGCCCTTGATCTCAGCGCAACGTCTTCGTTGTCGCTTCTTGCCCGCATCGTACCCGTGCGGATCAATGCAGGCCCCCCTTTTTCCGCGCTTTTCACGCTCTGGCTGTCGATGATGGCGGCGGTCGGACTGGCTTGCCGCTGCTCTCGTTCGCGACACTGTTGATAGAGCGCGTGGTGGATTCGTTCCAATGTGCCATCATATGTCCACAGATCGAAGTAGTCGTAGACCGAGCTTTTCGGCGGCAGGTCTTTCGGGATCGCGCGCCACTGACAGCCGGTCGAGAGAATGTACATCAAGCCGTTCACCACCTCCCGCATGATCACCCTGCGCTTGCCACCGCCCGTCTTGCCCGGCGGGATCAGCGGTTCGACCAGTCCCCATTCGTCGTCGGTCAGATCGCTCGGATATCGCAACTTGCTGCGGTCGTAACCAGCAATTCTAAAAGTAGGCATTTGGACCGGTGTCATTCGATTTTTTGGACATTCATCAGCTCGGGCGGGATGGTGAAGGTGGCGAGGGCTTCGAGGAAGACGGTCCAGGAGGGAAAGACGGCGTAGGCGGTGATGGTGGCCAGATGGGCGAAGAAGCTGGTTCGCTTGGCCGCGGCCTCGCGGGCGGCGATCCATGGTGGCTCGAGCAATTCGAGGGCGGTGTGCCAGGCGAAGGCGAGGAGGTTGAGGCTCGCCAGCATCATCGCCAGGAAACGCTGGCCATGGCCGAAATTGTGTTCGAACTCGTAGCCGTGATTTTTCATCACGTTGAAGCCTTCGTTCTCGATCTTCCAGCGCGTCCTGCCGCAGGCGACGATTTCGGCGACATTTTGTTTCGTGACCGGAAGGCTCGTGACCCATGCCATGGAATATTTGACGCGGCCCTTTGCATCGATGATCTCGAAGCCGATCCAGTTGACGAACAAGGCGTCCTTGCCGTCGCGCAGCGGCACGGCCTCGAACCAGCGGTAGCGGAACGTGTCGGTGGTCTTACCCTTGCGGACTATTTCGTCGTGACGAAAGGCCTCGGCGCCCTTGATGAAGTCGTAGAGCGCGGTGTGCGAACTTTCCTTGGCTGTGAAGATGAAGTCGCCGCCATTGTCCTTCACCATCGTGGCGATGGGCTGGCAGGCGAAGAGATCGTCGCCGAGATAGATGGGCCGCAACGGCGCGAGCCGGGCGTGATGCTTGTCGAACCAGCGCTTGACGGCGTTTCGCTCGCAATCCTGCTTTTCGGCGCCGTCTTGCGGTGCGATGAACTCCGGCATCAGAGGTACGATTTTGGCATGGCCGGGCGCGACGACCGTCGCCGCCAGCATGGCGTGATACGACTCAACCTTGCCGTTGGAGCGCTTGCGCGTCAGGCAATGCGGGCAGCCGAGCTTTTGCGAGCAAAAGAACTCGGTTCCATCCCAGGCAACGAGCGTTCTGCCACCCAGCCTGCCAAAGGCCTGGCGCAACGGCGGCTCGGCCAGCAGAGCTTCCAGATGCCCGAAGCAGGGTGCGAGCAGCGCCGGGTCCGCTTCGTCGAGCATGTCGCGGATGTAATTGTCGGACGGAATTTTCTCGATGCCGAACAGGCTCTGGCAATTCGACCGGCCCTGGCCTTTCTCCAGAGCGCGTTGAAAGGACAGGAAAGAAGCGCTCTGCACGAAAAACATTGCAAAGGCCGACAGGCCGAAATCCGCCATGGCGATATTGCCGCCGCGCCCCTTACGGGGATCCGGAAAGGCGGCGCAAACCGCCTTCAAACCCGCCAGAAGGAATGGCAACAGCTTCGTCGATATGGTGAATCATTTTCTCACTAGTGTCCCAACGTTAATTGAATAGATTCAATTGGTTGTCGGTGTCTGAAAGAGATGTTTGCGCCGGGATGTCAGAAAAGAGCTGTAAAATATGGGCTTTCTCGAAAAGGGTGAGGCTCAAAATCTGTAACATTTCGTAGAGGCTCGCTTTGACGCCGAGGCGTTTTTTGACGATGGCGACCAGCACATAGACGCACACGGCCGACCAGATTTGCGCCTTGACCGCGTTCTCGGAGGTGCCGAAAAACGTTTTGATCCGTAGATGCTGCTTGATCCATTTGAAGAACAATTCGACTTGCCAACGATATTTGTAGAGCTTTGCAATCGTCAAAGCTGGTAGGACGAAATTGTTAGTGAGGAACACCAAGGATTTTCCCGTTTCGTGATCGTTGAATTTAATGCGGCGCAAGGGACGATCAAAACCTTGGCGGGTGTAAAAGCCGGTCAACACGATGGTTTGGTCGCAGATCAAACCGGTGGAACGGTCGACGGGACGAGAATAGCGGCGGCGGGCCTTCATATTAGACTTCGCGCGCGTAACGAAGAAACTTCCGGCATCATGGAGCCGCCCCAAGCGTTCGAAATCGACATAGCCTCGATCCATGACATAGAAAGCGCCCGGTTCGGGCGCCAGATGATCGAGGATTCTGACGTCATGCATTTTGCCGTCGCTGATGAAGATAAACGACGGAATGTTGCCGCGCAGATCGAGTAGCGTGTGCAACTTGATGGCGGCTTTGGTTGAACGGAATGGCGCCCATGAAAAGACCGACAGACACAGATCGATCGTCGATGAGTTGAGAGCGTAGACAGTGTCCAATCCTTCAAGTCCCGGCAACGCTTCATCGATGTAGAGTTCTCGTGCGATGCCGATCAGGTGCTGCGCGAAGTCCGCGTAAATCCGCCAGTCGCGCACAGCATTCGCGTTGGCCATCGTGTTGCGGGCGATTCGCTGGCTGCGAAAGCCCAGATGATAAAGTTTGGAGGATTGCGCTTTGAGACAGGCTTCGATGTCTCTCAAACTTTCACGGCATGTCAATTGTGCGAACGCAAAACAGCGAAACTGGTCGAGACAGGAGAAGTGCTTGATCTTATGATCACCACCGTAGCGCGCGACACAACGCCGAAACACATGCCACGGCAAATGATCCATGACTTGCGTGAAAACGTATTGGCCGGCGTACATCGGCGCCCCCCGCGATCAAAACAAGCCGCAGAGGTCGGAAAACGCCCGAAAAAATTCAAGTCGATAACGAGAGAAAACGCCATTTTACTGAAAACTATCAACTGGTTATACTATCTGCTCCCAACAACGTTGGGACACCAGTGATCATTTTCTCAATGATTTGGGAATCCCCAAAATTAGCCGCCGCCACTACTTTTAGAACTGCTGCTGCGGTAGTCGACATCCTCGACGCAGGCCTGCTGGCGTAATTTGGCGACGCGCAGCCTTCCCGCGAGGCGTTTGTCCTGGCGCCAGGAGGCCTCGCGATCAAGCAGGAGCCCCAACCATTCGTGATGGCCGAGGCCGTCGGCTTCACCGGCGGCGGCGATTTCAACGAGGGCCTTGGCCATGCCATGCAGGCCGAGGGTGTAAAGCTGGTCGTAGGTCGGATGTTTGAGCAAGATCGGTTCTCCTAATTGTAGTAGCGCGGACCACGGATATTTGCGTGCAGGATCGGCGTTCCGTCCGTGGCGCGCTTTTGCGCGGATCGCCGGTCGAGGTGGTTGTCGAGGATGGATTTGACCGAGCCGTAAGTACGCGCGCCGATGTCGATGGCGCGCTCGGCGGCGGCTTCAAGGCGCTCGGCGCCATATGGACGGGCCAGCCGGACGACCCCCAGACAGGCGCGAAAGCCCTGTTCCGGATGCGGACGCTGTTCGAGGATCAGTTCACACAGCGCCGCAGTCGCCGGGCCGACCAGCCGGGCGTCGGCGCGGATGCGCTCAATCGTCCAGCCGGCGTATCGCCGGTGGCTGGAGGGCATGTGCTCGGGAACGGTGGTGTGCTTGTGATTGCCGCCCCCGCGCATGTGCGCGGCGATCCGTTCTCCCTTGAGGAAGATCTCGACCGTCCGCGCGGTCAGACGTGCGTCAATCTCGGCGCGGGCGAAGCGATGCGGCACGCTGTAATAGTGGGCGGCAACCTCGATGTGATAATCGATGCCGACGCGACAGGTGCGCCATTCCGAGAACTCGTAAGGTTCGACCGGCAGCACCTTCAGCGCCGGGCGATCAATCTGTTCCAGCAATTGTCGGCGCGTCACGCCGAGCCGCCGGATCGGACGCTCTTCGTTGAGATGCGTCATCAGATCGGCAATCGCCGCGTTGACATCCGCTAAACTGAAGAAGGTTCGATGGCGCAGCCGCCCGAGAAGCCATCGCTCAACTATAAGAACTGCCTGTTCGACTTTAGCTTTATCCCTCGGACGTCTCGGCCGCGCTGGCAAAATGGCGGTGTCGTAATGCACCGCCATCTCGGCGTAGGTGCGGTTGACCTGAGGATCGTAGAGACAAGCCTTGATAACAGCGGTCTTGGTATTGTCCGGCACGAGCAAATGCGGAACCCCGCCGATCACCTCGAGGGCGCGGACATGGGCGTCGATCCAGTCGGGCAGCGCCTGCGTCCAGCTCGCATGCGCGAACGTGAAGCTCGACGCCCCCAGCACGGCGACGAAGATTTGCGCGTTCCTGATTTAGCCAGTCAGCCGGTCGACCACCACCGGCACGCCATCGCCCGCATAATCGACGAACAGCCGCTCGCCGGCGGCGTGGGTCTGCCGCATCGTAACCGGCAAGCGCCCTTCCCATTCCCGGTACAGATCGCAAAATCGGGAGTAGCGGTAGCCACCCGGATTCGCGGCGATATATTCCTCCCAGAGGATCGACAGGGTGACGTGCTTGCGACGCATCTCGCGATGCACCCCAACCCAATCGGGCTCCGCGTGACGACGATGGCCAGGTTTGACGCCAGCGTTGGCAAAAAGCCGCTGCTCCAGCACCGCATCAGTCAAACCGGCGTCCAGCGGCCAGGCAATGCCGGCGACCTCGCACCGGCGAAGCGTCAACCGAACCGTCGACGACGCCACTCCGACCCGCCGCGCAATCTCGCGCGTCGACATCCCGGCGTTCTTCAATCTCACGCAATCGCGCACATGGCGCATCGACATCCTCTCCATCGGCATCGGGACCCTCCTTGGCAAAGCCGAAAGAGCGGACCCTAAACAGGCCGGAAGAGGTGCCGTCCCCCCGAGCGACTTCAGCTCGGAATCGTGCGCGAGATCAGCTCGGAATGGTGGGCGATTTCATTTCGGAATCGCGGGCGATTTAAAATCGGAACGATGGGCGATTTCGCTCGGAATCAGCACATAAGTACTGTTACACAGCACTCACCCTAGTCCGACAAGGCGGTCCTCACCGGAGGAAAACCTCAATCAGCGGATTGGTATAATAGATTATAATAGGTCTTTTTTTATGACGATCCTCGCAATTGTGCGTCCGAACCTTGAACCTTGGTCGGAGAGGCCGCCGCTCTTTGCACGGTTATGTGGATTACGCGCCGACTGTTAAGGTCAGCTGTGCGTGATAATAGAAGAGCCGTGCTGAGCGGCTTAATTGTGGTATACACCAATTCATCGATAATCCGAAAAACCGCTTGCCATGGGGCGATTTTGGGATTCGAGTTAGGGGATGATTTGCGCCGGCTTTTTGTCTCCCGTTGATCGCGCCGACCTGACCGCCCTGGCGCGGGATGGATCGGCGGCGCATCGATTGGCGCGGCGCGCCAATGCGCTGGTGCTTTTGGATTCCGGCTGGAGTTGCGAAAAGGTCGCCGGGGCCTTGCTGCTGGACGACGACACGATCCGCCGGTGGCACGGCTTGTTCATCGCGAATGGCCTCGAAGGGCTGACGCGTTTCGAGGCCGATGGCAGCGCCTGCCAGATGAACGGCGAGCAACAGGAAAACCTGAAGGCCTGGGTCGCAGCGGCGTTGCCGCGCTCGACGCGCCAGATCGGCGCCTGGATCGAGCAGGAATTCGGCCACGTCTATGCGGGCCGCTCGGGACTGATCGCGCTATTGCATCGCCTGGGGCTCGAATATCACAAGCCGAAAGTCATCCCGCGCAAGCTCGACGAGGAAAAGCAGAAGACTTTCATCGCGAGCTATGAAAAAGTCTTGAACTCGCTGCCCGACGACGAGGCCGTGCTGTTCGCCGACGCGGTGCATCCGACCCATGCCGCGCGGCCCGCCGGTTGCTGGGCGCCGAGCCAGGAGACTCTCGCGATCGAGCAGACGAGTGGGCGCCAGCGCATCAATATCCATGGCGCGGTCGATCTCGAGACCGGTCAAACCCGAATGATCGAGGTCGAAACCGTCGACGCCGCCTCGACGATCAGGCTTCTGGAATCGATCGAGGCGTTCTATCCGATGCTGGTCCTCATCCATGTCTTTCTCGACAACGCACGCTATCATCACGCGAAGATGGTGCGGGAATGGCTCGCTCAGCCGGGGCGGCGAATAAAGCTGCACTTCATCCCGCCCTATTGCCCGCATCTGAACCCGATCGAGCGGCTATGGGGCGTGATGCACAAGCATGTCACGCACAATAAATCCTACCCGACTTGCGCCCAATTCGCCGATGCCACGCTCGGTTTCCTGCGTGAAAAAGTTCCTCGGAATTGGGCGGACATCTGTGATTCGGTCACCGACAATTTCCGTATCGTCAACCCCAGCGATTTTCGGGTTGTGACGTGAACGGAGTATAGTAGTATCGGGTCTTCGTATTTGGACCTTGACGGCGTTTTTTTGGACGGATCGCAATTGTTGGCGGATTCATAGTTTTCATTGTTGTCTATGCCGGATTGTCCCTACCCCACTTCTATCGGAAGGGGTATTATTCTGGTTAGGAGACCTGCAACGATAAGTGAATCGTGCGACCTCGTTTTGTCTGGCAGATTTACAGCCCATTACGAAGGAAGCGACGCCCTTATTCCTGCGACTCTCCTTAACTCGGTCGAGCGATGCAAAGGGCGCGGGAGTGAGGATAACCACTAAGGACATTTCGAACAATAACTGCTACGATTTGGTGGTGGGCCGTGGCCTGACGACGTAGTTCCATTCAGGATGGAACTGGTCGCCGGTGATGTCGAGGGACATCATCGCAGCTTTGCTGACTTTGATACCTTTTTGGTAGGAGCGGGTGTCGAGCGCGCTTTGAACCTTGAGGCCGGTCTTGGTCGTCGTCGCCCCGATCAACTCGACCACTGCGAGACGATCGGTGAGCGGCCGGCCACGCCAGAGCCGGTGCTCGATCTTGTTCCACTTCGACGTGCCGGGTGGATAGTGGTGGACGCGGATGACAAGCCCGGTCTCGTCGGCCAGCTTTTGCAGTTCGAGCTTCCAGAGGCGCACACGCGCACCATTTGAGCCGCCACAGTCCGCGGTGACCGTCAATTCCCGCGCATTGGGATAGCGCTGTCGTCCCATGCGTTCGAGCCAGCAGCGGATCGACTGCACGGCAAACTCGGCGGTGTCGCTCGTGATCCCGACGCTGACGAATCCGGTGTTGGCGGTCACATCGTACACGCCATAAGGCACGACCTTGCCGAGCTTCTTGTCCTCGAAGTCGTGTACGTTTACGCGCTGCGGATCGCCTTTGGGGCGATAATCAGTTCCGCCATTCTTGAAGTTGCCAATCAGTTCCTTCTTCTTGGTGTCGACGGAGATGACGGGTTGTTGCTGGGCCTGCGCCGCAATGATTTTCGCGTTGATGTAGTCGAACTGGGCGTTTCGGTCGGGATGTTTCGAGCCTTCATCCGCTTTGCGATTGGACTGACGCGAGAAGCCGAGTTTCACCAACTCCGTGCATACCGTGTCGGCACTAATCGGATGCCCCATCTGCGTCAGGGTCGCGGCAATCTTCTCCATGCTTTTCGACACCCAGATCAACGGTCGCATGGGATCGCCCAGCGTCGCGGGCTCGACCAGACGCTTAAGCGCGGGGACGAGCCCTGGATCGTTCTCGCAAACCGAGCGGCGACCGCCGCCGCCGCGGCGAACCCGCCCCTTCGGCAGCGGTTGTGCATCGATATCCTGCTTGCCGCGATTGATCGTCGAGCGGGCGAGCCCGGTGATCTTCGAGACGATCACCAGACCACCTCGACCCGCGCTCCGCACCTCCGCCGCCGCAAACAACCGGCGCCCTCGCTCGTCGAGCCGCGAGCCCACCGCATCCCATCGCAGCCGAATGGCAGCCTCGTCGATCATGCGACCGGCTTACCCCGGTACGCCAAAAACTGGAATCCCCTGCACCTGAGTCAATCCGACGCAGGATCGGTGGATTACGATTCAGTTATTGTTCGGAGTATCCTAACCCGCATTTCTCAAAGAGTTAAGCGCATCGGGGCTCCGAATCAGCGAAAGTTGTTTTGCGAGAACGACTTCTTGGTGATTCGAGGAGAGCCCCGATGGCGACAGAGTGTATCCCGGATATTTTTGGATTTGAAGGCGTCGAAGGCCGCCAGGTGGTCGCGGCGTTTGACGGTGGCGCGATCACGTCGAATGCGGGAGCGCTGCTGCTGGGCGCGACGGATCGGGCGATCCGGATGGTGGATCGGCTGGCATCGTGCTTTGTCGATCGGCGGTCCCAGGCGCATGTCGAGCATTCGGTTGCAACGCTGGTCGGGCAGCGGATATTCGCCATCGCGCTCGGCTACGAGGACCTCAACGACCATGAGACGCTGCGCCATGACCCATTGATGGCGGTGCTGGCGGGAAAGCTCGAGGCGCGCCGCGCGGACTGCGCCGCGGTGGCCGGGAAGTCGACGTTGAACCGGCTGGAATTGTCGAAGCCGGAGCCGTCGCGCTACCACAAGATCAGCTACGATGCGGAGGCGGTGGACAAGCTGTTCGTCGATCTGTTTCTCGAGGCGCACCGGACGGCGCCCAGCCAGATCACCCTCGACCTCGATGCGACCGATGATCCGTTGCATGGTGAGCAGGAAGGGCGCTTTTTCCACGGCTACTACAAATCCTATTGTTACCTGCCGCTGTATATTTTTTGCGGGCGGCATCTGCTTTGCGCCAGGCTGCGCCGGGCCGACATCGACGCCAGCGCGGGCGCGATCGAAGAAGTGGCGCGGATCGTCGCGCAGATCCGCGAGCGTTGGCCCGAAGTGCGGATTCTGCTGCGGGCGGATTCGGGGTTTACGCGCGACGACCTGATGACGTGGTGCGAGCAGAACGACGTCGACTATCTGTTCGGCCTGGCCAAGAACGACAGGCTGATCGCCGAGATCGCAGCCGAGCTTGCCGAGGCGGCCGAAGAGAACCGCATCAGCGGCAAGCCGGCCCGGCGTTTCAAGGACTTCCGCTACAGGACGCGCAAGAGCTGGAGCCGGCAACGCCGCGTCGTCGGCAAAGCCGAGTGGATGATCCCGTCCACAGCCGAGAGTGAGAGCGACAGCACGACGAAGCCGCGGCGAAACAAGAAGAACAAGAAATCCATCAAGGTCGGCGACATCGATCTGGCGACGCTGGAAGGCCGCGCCAATCCGCGCTTCGTCGTCACCTCGCTGCCGGCCGACCGGCATCAGGCCCGCGCGCTCTACGAGAAGCTTTATTGCGCCCGCGGCGAGATGGAAAACCGCATCAAGGAATGTCAGCTCGATCTGTTCGCCGACAGGACCTCCACCGGCACCATGCGCGCCAACCAGTTGCGGCTGTGGCTGTCCTCCATGGCCTATGTCCTGATCAGCGCGCTGCGCCGCATCGCTCTCGCCACGACCCGCTTCGCCGACGCCACATGCGGCACCATCCGCCTGAAGCTGCTCAAAATCGGCGCCCAGGTCCGCATCAGCGTCCGCCGGATCAAGTTCTCGATGGCATCGGCCTTTCCCTACACCGATGTCTTTCGAACAGCCCGGGCCGCGCTCGACAGCGCGGCCCTCTGAACCCCCGGCCCACAGGAGAACATCCGCACCTTATGACCCTGCACTACCCCGAACAACCCGCCGCAGCGGGCGAAAAGTCATGCCCAAATGACGGGCGCTGATTGTGGCTCGGCTGAAATCAACCGCCGCCGCACTCAATCGAGCTCTGTGAGAAATCCGGGCTAAGGGCTAGTGGCATCCCGCGTGTTTGAGTATCGCCTGAGGCGGTTCAAAATTGAAGACCGCTGCGCCAACGCACGCTCTTCGATCAGATGCCAAGAAAATATCGCGAATATAATTGTCGGTGGTAGAGACAAGATTATCAGACGTAGGGGCGTGCACTCCTTGTGCAAAGCCGCAACAATCTGCTCCATCGGAAAACCATAAATGTACGTGCCGTATGAGTAGTCACCTAGATAATTATACGCAGCCAGCGGCCCCAATTTTAAAAATCCCAAATAGAATACGCCGTAAGACCAGGCGAGGACGAACAGCTGGTGGAACCATGGGCTTCCATAAGAAAAGGCCGACGCTGCGCCCAGGAAAACTAAGACGTATAGTCGCAGTTTTACATGATTCCGGAATTGGAACAGCGACATGCCAATAACAAACGGAAACGTCAAAAGGTGTATATTTCTGAGGGTCTGGAAATGACCTTGATGGCCGCACAGGATTAGTAATGTTGCGACGTACCACGTCGCATAAGCGATCAAGAAAACTGTGAAGCGCCGCCGGTCTTCTGTCAGGCCGATTGTTGCGACAACAGCCACCATCGTGTAACAACCAACCTCATATGCCAAAGTCCACAGCGATCCGTTGACAGCTTTTGGGTAGGGATTATCGTCAAAGACACCTGGCAGGTCGTATCGCAGCGGCCACAATCTCAGATTTTGGGGGAGGTAAAGAAGTGTTTCACTGTCAGAGAAATATGCTGAAATGCTTGCTGTGGTAAATACTGGCCCCAGAATTAACACGGTGATCAGGAGGACTAGAAGAAGGCCTGGATATATTCTCAGTACTCTTGCAATCGCAAAATCGACGAGGCTACGCTTGTTCTGGTAGCTCTGAGAGATAAAATATCCAGATATCGCGAAGAAGGTTAACACCGAAAGTGTGCCAAGGCTCATTCCCAGGATATGATCGAGAGGTTCCGGCGTGTTCGGTCCGAGAGCGATGGGATAGGCATGTGAAATAAGCACAGCGACTGCTGCTAGAATTCGCAATAGATTGAAATTGTTATCTCTGCCTTTAGATTCTTCTGCTCGCGAAACCATCTCGGGCTTCCTCAGCTGCTTCAGCTTAAGAGGGTTCGGGAAGATAAGAGTGACACCTGGTGTTCACGGTCAGCACTTCCAGCATTCTGGTTTTGCCGGTCTTCAGATCAATGGCGCCGTGAATATTCAGACGATCCCGACCACTGGTCTGGGTAATGGCAACTTTGGTCCCTTTCGGTGCCCGGTCGCGCCTCGTGCGTTGGGTGCACGGCATCGCCAAACATAATGGCTTCATCATCGGCCAGATTGTTCAAAAGATCGTTGTAGGCCTTGATAAACGCGGCCTGCTTGGCCGGATCAAGCTTGCGGGGCACAGCCTTGGGTTTGCGATATTCCATACCCAGTCGCGCTAACAGCTTGATAATTGCTGAGCGGGTGTAGTCGATGCCATAGGTCTTTTCGATCCATTTGCCAACCACGGATGTCGTGCGCGGCAGCGTCGCGGTAACCCATTCTGGCAGTGCGGCCTGCTTTTCGTTCGTCAGTTCGCACACCCGGCCTTTGTAGCCAAACTCCGCCAACCCGCTGCGGATCATGCCCAGAACAAGAATCCATGATCGAATCCTCGTCAAGCAGATTTTTCGCCTCGCTTTGGAATCGGGGTATACATTGGTCAAAATTAAAAGTGAGATCATTGGGTAACCGAAGCGAAGGGCGAAAACTAACCATCTGTCAACCGTATAGTCCAGAATTTCTTTATTGAATCTGCCGAAAGCGAATCCAAAAATTGGTGATTCGGAGAGTTTTGTGATGGCGGCATCCCAGATCTGCATAAGCCGCTTCAACTAGCCTGTTCGCGGCCGTCCGAGTGACCTTGAAGGGTATGTATCCTTGGCCAGCGGCCGCATTCCTGTCGGGAGTAACATTTTACCGAAGCGCGCTGATGCCAAACCTAAGGACAGCCCCCAGAATTATTGAATCGGATATTTGACTGGCGCCATGCGGTAAATTGACTCGGCCTGGCGGGATTCCCTGGAGTTGGCTGGGGCATTATGCAGGTCGGCATGATCGACAGGCAGGCAATTCGGCGAAGGTGGGAAGCGGTCGGCTCGAAGCTCGATGAGCGCGGTCGGCGGATGTTCGCATCTGGGGAAGCGCTTGTGGCAGGATGGGGCGGCGTTGAGGCGGTCTCGGAGATCACGGGACTTGCGCGCTCGACCATCGGCCGAGGAAAGAAAGAACTCAAAGCCGCGCCGCTGCCGAAGGGCCGGATCCGCCGCGGTGGTGCTGGCCGACCGGATCTTTCGAGCCGGGACGCAACGCTGGTCGAGGATCTGCGCAGCGTGATCGAGCCGGCGACGCTCGGCGATCCGATGCGCCCGATGTTGTGGGTGTCGAAAAGCCACGAAAAGCTCGCCGTCGCGTTGCAGAAGAAGGGCCATGAGATCAGCGCCAGTAGCGTGAAGAGACTGTTGCCGACGCTCGGCTACAGCCGGCAGTCGAACCGCAAGGCCGACGAGGGCTCGAAGCATCCCGACCGCAATGCGCAATTCGAGCACATCAACGCCAAGGTCGTCGCGGCACAGGCCGCGGGACAGCCCGTCATCTCGGTCGATACCAAGAAGAAAGAACTGGTCGGCAATTACAAGAACGGTGGGACCGACTATCGTCCGAAGGGTGATCCGCGGCGCGTGAAGGTGCACGACTTCGAGGACAAGGAACTCGGCAAGGTCGTGCCTTACGGGGTGTACGACATCAGCGCGAATGCGGGATGGGTGAGTGTCGGGATCAACGGCGATACCGCTCAATTCGCGGTCGCATCAATTCGCCGCTGGCTCGACGTCATGGGGCGTGAGCGCTACCCGGACGCCCGCGAGTTGACGATCACGGCTGATGGCGGCGGCTCCAACGGATCGCGTGTCCGGCTATGGAAAGTCGAGCTACAGAAGTTCGCCGACACGACGGGCCTCATACTCCACGTCCATCACTATCCACCAGGTACGTCGAAGTGGAACAAGATCGAACATCGCATGTTCTGCCACATCACGCAAAACTGGCGTGCACGGCCCCTGACCGATCGCTTGGCCGTAGTCGAACTGATTGCCGCGACGACCACCAAAGCCGGCCTCAAAGTCGAAAGCGCGCTCGACACCGCAACCTACCAAAAGGGCATCAAAGTCTCCGATGCCGAAATGAAAACTCTCGACATCCAGGGCGACGCATTCCATCCTGAATGGAACTACACCATCCGTCCAAGATCGACCTCAAACCAGCGCGGTTAATTTGACGGCTGTCCTTAAGCGCTCGCAGACCACCGAGAAGGGCCATGGCAGGCTCGAAATCCGAACCCATACGGTCTCCCACGAGGTCGACTGGATGACCCCTGAGCGCTCCTATCCGGGAGCATTCCGTTTCCCCAAGCTCACCACTATCGCGATGGTCGAGAGCCGGATCGAGCGTGGCGACAAGATCGAGACCGAGCGGCGCTCCTACATTTCGTCCCGCATCCTCCCGGCCGAGGCCTTCGCGGACGCCGTGCGCAGCCACTGGGCCATCGAGAATAACCTTCACTGGACCCTCGACATGACGTTCAAGGAAGACCTATCGCGTCTGAGGGTCGGCCATGGCGCCAAAAACATGGCCATCGTCCGCCACTTCGCGCTCAACATGGTCCGGCAAATGCACGACAAGCGATCCATCAAGCGGCGGCGCAAACGAGCCTCCTGGGACCCGCAGTACCTGCTCCAAATCCTCGGACCGCTCCGCTGTTAACCTCAACTCGTTGCCCTGAAGCCAAAGCAGCTTTGGCTTTGGGGTGGGTTGACAGAACGTATAAAGATAAGTGAATATTGAAAATAAGGCGAAAGGGCGACTCATGACTTTACCCGGATGGGTTCTCGCGATTTTCCTTGGAATGGCTGCGGCAGTGCCTGCAGGCGTTTATTTCACTGCCACGCTATTCTTCCCTCCAGACCAATCCTACACCTACGTCGGCCAGGGAACGTATCATGGGGCGCCAGGACCTATCGCTGGCGCTGGACTTCCCTTCCTTGCAGTTGGCTATGGTCTCTATTGGATGATTAAGCGCCGCCGCAAAGCGGACTGACATTCCAGATTTCTGACCGTTCATTGCAGGCCGCCTCACTTGGCGGCCTCTTACGTTCGAGCTGTTTGCATTTGTGATGTCTGGCCTTTGGCTCATAACCGACCGCGCCACGATGTTCACAGGGGTAAGGCGGACATCACATTGTTAGCCGCGGCACGAGCCAGTCACAATTGACCGGTCAAGCTCCCACAGGTTACGACCTTCCAGTTAGCGGCCTGTTGAGGCGAAAAAATTGCCAGGTGACGGAAGACAATAGCCAGCAACCGGCGGAAGCAGATGGCAGCCAAGATAGCCAGCCAGCGTTGAGCGCTGGGTATGACAGCTATCGAAGCTTGGCCAACTCCAATCTCATAATCTTCGTCCCAAAACACGCCGTTCCGCCCTTCCGTTTCAAAGCTGGTGGCTGGGAGCTGTTGCAATCGTCGATCGATCTGGATTCGGCGGCGAAAGCCCGCGTTGCCGAAAAGGGCTTCTTCATAGACACAGCAAATTCGATGAGTTCGGGCGAACCTGTACATAGCGATCACAACAGGCCGGCACCGCCTTCTCTTGAGGTCGAGTTCGCGCTCGTCGTTGCCGGCATGATCGAGTCGGTAAAGAATAGCCCAGAAGATATACGCCAGGTCATATACGACCTTGCTCGGTATAAGCTGCAAGAACAACTTCTGCATGCAAGCACCGAGGAAAGAGAACATACGCAGCAGGCCTTGGAAGGTGCTATCCGTGGCGTTGAGGCATTCTCAAAGAAGCATGTTCACATTCTTCCCCCGGAGTTCCAATCGCAACTCAACGGTCTCGGTACCGCATCAACGGATCGTAAGCTTTCTTTTCCTGAATTGGCTCCCCAAGTCGGACCGCGCTCGCGTTTGGACTCCGAACGGAACGCTGGCGGTTCGGTGCATAAATACAGTCCATGGCCGTATCTGAGGCGAACGGCCGCGATGATCATCTGTCTCGTTGCAATATTGGTTGCCGTTCAGCAACGAGAGGGCTTGCTATATTTGGCTCATAATCTGCCCAAGCTCGAATGGAAAACCGCAGTTGAAGAGCGGAGCGCACCAACTCAGATTAGCAACGACCCCTTCGTGTCGGCTCTACTTCCAGCAAAGTCTGCAACGTTGCGGCCGCCAGATTATGGCGTCTATGCGATCAGCAACGATGCGCTGATCGATCTAAGCCTATTACCAGGCCGACCTCCTGATATCCGAGTCGCGGTCTCTGCCGCGCTGACGACACCTAGCCGGACGATCCTCCCGAACGGACACCCAAAATTTATTATCTTCAGCCGCGATCTTGCATCGACCATCGGAGACCACGCCGAGGTTCGAATAATAGCCAAGGTCGCCCGCGAATTCTCAGCCAACGTTGCCGGCAAGAAGCCAGCTGCCGACGCATGGGTAATTCGAAACATCTCATTTCCCTTTCGATTGTCTCCCGTCAATGACAATCCCAAAATGATTGAACTCCATAGCGAAGATCCCGCATTGGAACTGCCCCCTGGCCGCTACGCCCTTGTTCTGAAGACCCAAGCATTCGATTTCAGCGTTGAAGGCAACGCAGTCGATCCAAGGCAATGTATCGAACGAATAGTTGGATCGACAGGTATTTTTTATTCCTATTGTAAGAACCCCTGATGCCGATGCGGGGTACTTGGCACTTTTCTGACCTAACCGGTCGAGCGTGACTCCGTGCGGCAATTTCGCGGATTGCCACCTACTAAACCAACGCCTGAGCTATCCGAGCTGCTGCAAAGCGTGCGCCGAATGCAAAACGCATCACTGGGCCGAAACTGTTGGCTGCAATCGCTCCCATAAAATAGAGGCCGGGAACCGAAGATTCCATCGACGAAGAAAGTACCGGAGTATGATCTACAGCCTTTAATCCGGAGTAGATTTCGGCAGCGAGAAAATCAAATCGCTGGAGATCCAATTTGTATCCTGTCGCGGCAATCACATGGTCGGCCACAAGCTCGTGTAACGCCCCCTCAGTTCCACGAATTCTTAAGTGTACCCGGTTACTCTTGACTTTCGCATCTTCTAGCGAGGATCCCACCAGCAGCGGAATTCGGCCGATCACCCTATCTCTCATAAACCATCCTCCGGCTGGCCCAAGGGTGCGCCGAACAGCCAACAAGCGCAGGTTTTCGGGAAGATGATGAAACAGCCACGGAGCATCGCAATAAAAACGGGCTCGGAGGCCAGGTCCTATGCCGCTACTCGGGTGGCGTAACTTTTGAAATAATGACCGATCAGTGTCTCCACCGCTATGGAAGCGAACGACTTGCTCGCGGGCGACAAGCTGAACATTGGCTCCATTGTCATGAAGCAACGCAGCAATGTCAGTCGCGGATGCTCCAGCACCGAGAACAACGACATCTCGATTTCTAAGAGACGCGAGATCGTGGTGCTCGCTACTGTGAGTGACATACTGCGAAGACAAAGCCGTCAGGCACGGAGGAATATGTCGAAACTGACGAATCCCCGCAGCGACGACGACGCTTTTAGCGGTGACAATGTCGTCATTATCCAGCCTGAGAGAAAAGCTATTTGAAATCTTGTCGATATTCAGAACATTGTTTGTTCGCAAATGAGGAACGAAGCGCGTCTTAAAAGCAATTCCATATTTCACAAATGTGTCTAGCTCGACCGGAAGCATAGTGTCTCTGTAATTGAGCCCTTGTTCTTGGCAATAACGCCGAAGCGTATATGAGTTTTTTGGATCGTACAGGTTAGAAGCAAACCCGTCTGACTTAAGCTGCATTCCTTTTGGCATGTGATCGCGCCAAAACTGCATCGGTTCGCCAAAGATTTGAAAATCGACATTTTGATCATTTAAATGTGCAGCGAGTGACAAACCGTAAGGGCCTGCTCCGACGATGGCCACATCGTGTTCAGTTTTCATTAGAAGAGCGTCTTCCTATAGCTGTAATATATCGACGATTTTATCGTTGAGGTTTCCAGGAATCGTGCCGCGTTCTTTCTTTCTGCCTAGAAGCTTGCGCAAAAAGCTGGACCTCTTGCAGGCGTCGATAAATTCGGGCTCTTCCTCTGGCGCGTCGTCGAAGTATGAGTGCAAAGATTGTTGCGAAACCCTATTTGGGAAAACCGCAATCGTATCCTGAGGAACCTCCCGAACGTCGTTACTGGGTTGTTTTCCCGTGGCGGTCGAAAATAACGAGGCCGGCAAACTCGGCGCTTTAAAGCGCAAATGGCAAGTTGGCGTGGCACGTGGATTCATTTCCAGAAACCACGCTCGGTTTGCATGATCGAGCATGAAGTCGAAGCCCAGAAAGCCCGATAGTTTTTGGTTCGCTACAATTTTTTCCGCAGCCTCTGCCAACTCGCCGTGGTCAAGAATCTTAGCAAGCGTCGTTGGACCAAACTGTGAGCCCGTCTCCACTGCTTCAACGCTAATTCCTGCTAAAAGTTTTCCCTGCCAACAAACAACCGCTCTATTGGCTGGTCGTCCTAAAACATAACTTTGAATGCTGATGTTTTGAGGAAGCGGTAACCGCCAGCAATCGGGTAGATATTGAATAGCGCGCGCTGCCAGCCGCTTTATCGACTTTGGCCAGTTATGGGGGAAAGACAACTCCAAAACCGCATGCAGAAGTTCGCGCTGATTGTGGGCTAGGCGCACCCCACGACCGCCCCATGACTCGTCCAATTTGATCAATACCGGATAAGCAACTCTGCCAAGCTGCCGATCGATATCTTCATGGCTGTTGACAATTATCGTGGGTGGACAAGGAATTTTAAGCGCTTGGGCGACCGACATTAGCCGGCTCTTTGATCGGGACGTCGCGAACGACCGTGGATCTCCCAAGGACAATTCGATAAGTTCGATTAGACCAGCGTTTTCGGGACTGTCAGTTTCGATAGACGCTTGGCTATGGATCCTATGCAATTCACGAACAGCAACGTCGTCGTTGCAGACCAGAAAAAAGGGAGCCCAGTCAGCGATCGCGCCCCTGATGGACGTTAGCGACTGCCACGTCCTGTATTTGTATCGGGCATTCAGGTTTCTGATATTCTTGACGGGGCTTCCCGAAGGACAAACAACTGCGATTTCGAAACCGACTTTAATAAGGGCCAATACGAGCTGTCCTATCGAAGGCCATTCGTTAGTTGCAATCACTAGTACGCGTACTTTCGGTGACATCCAGGCGGCCTTAACTTGCTAGATATTCTTATATCTTTGCAAATTTGCCTTTTGTCAAAAGCTTACGCAAGTTTTCCTCACCTTGCGAAAGTAACGAACGGTTTGATATAATTGTTATCGCATTTTTGCTGAAAGGAAACCGATATTTCTTTGGATGTTTCACCAGTGTACATTTTTCCCGGAATCTACGGCGACAAACAGGAGCTTGTAGAGTTCCGAAGCAGACTGTCGGACAGAGTTCCAGTTGAGATAATAGAGCTGCAAAGCCTTGAGGAGCCTCTCGCCGATTTAATAAATATGGAAGCTATCGGCGCGGCGGTTGGTCGCGAGATTGATCGTCGCAGACCTGAAGGCTCTTTACGGCTTGCCGGCTATAGCTTTGGCGGGAGTGTTGCCTTTGAGGCTGCGCGACATCTCATTCACTCCGGACGCAGCGTTTGTTTCCTTGGGATAATTGATGTGATAAGGCCTCGGTCACCAGCGCATAACGCTCAGCAAAGATGGTGGGGCGGGCGACCCTTACGGTTACTGTGCAAGATTTACGCGGGCCGAAACCTTGGTTTCCGCGTTTTCGTTTACCGCTTGTTGCAGGAGTTGTTAGGGAGATTTTGCTCTTCCGATTCTCGACGTCGTCGCGTACTTTCAATGATGACGCGTTTTTGGTCAAGTCGCGCAGGGTTTGTTCGGCGATTGCTGCTCTTTTATTTCAGACGGCAAGCCATAGAAAACTGGCATCCTGTCCCGATCCCAGGGGTAGTGTTCTTGGCCATTAGCCAAGAGAATTCGTATTCAATAGATCAGTGGATGTGTCTCTGTCCACGGGGCAGCGTCGTTCAACTCCCCGGTAAGCATGTGCAGGTATTCGAATCACCGTCGCTGGAAGTCCTGTTGTTGGCTTTTGAGAAAGCTGTCCGCAATGCCGACTTCTGCAAGCCGCTTCTGAGCTGATTGGGTGTGTAGCGTTGGTGCTAGCGTAGCCGGCTTCTCCCAGCGTCGCGCAGTTTGCCCGTTGAAGGTCTCGCAGTAGCCATTTTCCCGCGGACTTCCTGGTTCGATGTATCCAGCGCTGGCTCCGACGACCGCATCCGTTGACGCAGAGCGACGGCAATGAACTCTGGGCCGATGATCTGACCGTACTTGAGCAGGGATCTCCTGCGAGACGAACATCAAGAGCCTCGATGACACCGCTTGCCTTGCGCTTCCGCGCCACACGGATCGCCAGCACTTGTGCTAGCCACAACACTGCCCGCTGTGCGCTTAGGACACTTGGCACATTAACTGAATCGCTTCCCAAGGAGACAATTCCGTCGTTGGCTGTTTCAATGGATGAAAACGATGCACTTAATTTGCCGTCTGTCCTTAGGACATTTCGAACAATAACTGCTACGATTTGGTGGTGGGCCGTGGCCTGACGACGTAGTTCCATTCAGGATGGAACTGGTCGCCGGTGATGTCGAGGGACATCATCGCAGCTTTGCTGACTTTGATACCTTTTTGGTAGGAGCGGGTGTCGAGCGCGCTTTGAACCTTGAGGCCGGTCTTGGTCGTCGTCGCCCCGATCAACTCGACCACTGCGAGACGATCGGTGAGCGGCCGGCCACGCCAGTTCTGGGTGATGTGGCAGAACAGCCGGTGCTCGATCTTGTTCCACTTCGACGTGCCGGGTGGATAGTGGTGGACGCGGATGACGAGCCCGGTCTCGTCGGCCAGCTTTTGCAGTTCGAGCTTCCAGAGGCGCACACGCGCACCATTTGAGCCGCCACAGTCCGCGGTGACCGTCAATTCCCGCGCATTGGGATAGCGCTGTCGTCCCATGCGTTCGAGCCAGCAGCGGATCGACTGCACGGCAAACTCGGCGGTGTCGCTCGTGATCCCGACGCTGACGAATCCGGTGTTGGCGGTCACATCGTACACGCCATAAGGCACGACCTTGCCGAGCTTCTTGTCCTCGAAGTCGTGTACGTTTACGCGCTGCGGATCGCCTTTGGGGCGATAATCAGTTCCGCCATTCTTGAAGTTGCCAATCAGTTCCTTCTTCTTGGTGTCGACGGAGATGACGGGTTGTTGCTGGGCCTGCGCCGCAATGATTTTCGCGTTGATGTAGTCGAACTGGGCGTTTCGGTCGGGATGTTTCGAGCCTTCATCCGCTTTGCGATTGGACTGACGCGAGAAGCCGAGTTTCACCAACTCCGTGCATACCGTGTCGGCACTAATCGGATGCCCCATCTGCGTCAGGGTCGCGGCAATCTTCTCCATGCTTTTCGACACCCAGATCAACGGTCGCATGGGATCGCCCAGCGTCGCGGGCTCGACCAGACGCTTAAGCGCGGGGACGAGCCCTGGATCGTTCTCGCAAACCGAGCGGCGACCGCCGCCGCCGCGGCGAACCCGCCCCTTCGGCAGCGGTTGTGCATCGATATCCTGCTTGCCGCGATTGATCGTCGAGCGGGCGAGCCCGGTGATCTTCGAGACGATCACCAGACCACCTCGACCCGCGCTCCGCACCTCCGCCGCCGCAAACAACCGGCGCCCTCGCTCGTCGAGCCGCGAGCCCACCGCATCCCATCGCAGCCGAATGGCACCCTCGTCGATCATGCGACCGGCTTACCCCGGTATGCCAAAAACTGGAATCCCCTGCACCTGAGTCAATCCGACGCAGGATCGGTGGATTACGATTCAGTTATTGTTCGGAGTATCCTTAGTTCAGACAGGCTCCTAGCAGCCTGTCGGACTTAGCGCATTGCCGGGATATTGGGTAGAATCTTGAGACCGATTTTGATTCTCTGTCCTGGGCCCGCGATGAGCAACTTTCGCCAAATTGACCGTGAGACCGGCTTTTTGATGCCGCCGTCGGTGGATGAGTGGCTTCCGGAGCGGCATCTGGCGCGGTTTATCGTGGAAGTTATCGCGGGACTTGAGCTTCGGTCGATGAGCGGCAGCTATCGTGGGTCGGGCTCGGCGTCGTATCACCCGAAGGTTTTGCTGGGGCTTCTGGTGTATGGCTATGCGACGGGAGTGTATTCGAGCCGCAAGCTGGAGCGCGCGACGTATGACTCGGTGGCGTTCCGCTTCATCGCCGCGAACGATCATCCCGCACACGATACGATAGCGAGGTTTCGGCGGCGATTTCTGACGCAGATCGAGGGCCTTTTTGTGCAGGTGCTGGTTCTGGCCCGGGAGATGGGGGTTCTGAAGCTGGGCACGGTTGGGCTGGACGGGACCAATATCCACGCCAATGCGAGCCGGCACAGTGCGTTGTCCTATGAGCATGCCGGCACGATCGAAGAGCAATTGAAGGCCGAGGTGGCCGATCTGTTGGCGAAGGCCGAAGCGGCCGATCAGGCCGATATCCCCGATGGCTTTTCGATCCCGGAAGAACTTGAGCGGCGGGAACAGCGGTTGCGCAAGCTCGCCGAGGCGCGCGCGAAGATCGAGGCGCGCGCCAAAGAGCGTTATGCCCGAGAGCAGGCCGAGCATGAGGCCAAGCTTGCCGCCCGCAAGGCCAGGGAGGAGAGCCGCGGCAAAAAGACAGGCGGCAGGCCGCCTTCACCGCCTGCACCCGGTGCTTTGCCCACCGACCAGATCAATCTGACCGACGAGGCATCGCGGATCATGCCGGTGGCCGGCGGCGGGTTCGAGCAATGCTACAATGCGCAGGCCGTGGTCGCCGAAGGCAGCATGTTGGTGGTTGCCACCGACGTGGTGCAGGCGCCCAACGACAAGCAGCAACTTGCGCCGATGCTCGACAAGCTATCGGCTTTGCCGGATCAACTGGGCGAGGCCGAAACACTGCTGGCCGACAGCGGCTACTTCAGTGAAGCCAATGTGGAAGCCTGCGCCGCGGCGGGCATCGAGCCGCTGATTCCCCAGGGGCGGCAGACGCATTACCCGCCGCTCAGCGAGCGCTTTGCAAAAGCACCACCCGCTCCGGAGAATCCAACGCCGCTCGAGACCATGGCGCACCGGCTGAAAACACCCGAGGGTAAGAAGCTCTACGCGTTGCGCAAGCAGACCCCGGAGCCGGTGTTCGGCATCATCAAATCGGTGATGGGCTTCCGGCAGTTCTCGATGCGCGGCCTGGAAAAGGTTCGCGGCGAATGGAGCCTCGTGACCATGGCATGGAACCTCAAGCGCATGTTCACCCTGATGCCCGCCTGAGACGGCCCCCTCCGCCGGGCACAGAGCCAACGACTGACTTCAAAAGCCCTACCCGCCCGACGCGCGGCCAGTTTGCCGATCACCGGTGATATAACGCTTGTTGCCATGCGGCTGATGACCTCAGTCCGACAGGCTGCTAGCGCGCGGCATGCCTTGCTGTTGTTTCGGGGGAGGTTAGGGGCGACGACCTCCGTGATAAGGCGGCCACCACAACGTGACGAATGAATATCCCAATAAGGTAGCCGATCTGCAGGCATGTAGCGGCTATGGCAGTCGTCAGGACGATTGACCAAGCTGTCTGAGCGTGCGTGACCCCGGTTCCGGCCGCAAGGACCAGCACAATCGCCATCGCAGGCATCAAGACCATGACTTTGAAGCGCTGTCCCAACGCCGCTCCAACCAAAAAGCTGATCATTGAGAGTGTCATCATTGCGTCTCCCACCACAGCTAAGTTCTCGTCCCACCCTTTAATTTTTCGTGAAACGGATAGCTGATTTTATTCGCCTTGTTGCGATGCAGCACCGGAAGCGCCCACCCCCGAATCTCAACCGCTTGGGAATTATTTGCTCGCCGCTTTCCGTCAGAATTCTGGTCGTGATTGGGAGAGTTTGTGAATCCACCCGAATTTCGAGGCTTTTGCCGATCCGCTTTTCCCTATTCCAAGTCGTTGATTGAACGGAAGAGGCTGGCGGCAGATCGGATTGAAAGCACTGTGACGGCGGTAGCGAGCCGGCCACATGTCGCCCGCCGAGGATCGATATTGGCAGGAGCACCGAAATATTGAAATGAAGTCCGAGGTAGGTGCCGGCACCGCAGGCGGAGAACAACCCACAGCATCGTAGAAGGCGCAGCTGAGTAGATTAATGTTGCGCTGCGCACCCACTCGGTTTATAGGTACTATTGGTTAACAGAAATTTAATATTGCATATAATTAAATAGTAAAAACTTGTGGCGGTGATTATGTCGATCGGATCGGATATTCGCGACAAAACGGGACCGCTGGAGGATTTTTCGCGTCAACCGCCGACGAGTTTCTCTAGCGACGCGATCCCCTATGTTTTGTCGATGGCCGATGCAGTTATCATTCTGATTTCGAGCATGTTGGGCGGGATTGGTTACCAATTATTGGTTGGCAATCCGATTTCTAATATTTTGCCGCATTGCGCTATCGGCTTGCTCGCGAGCTTGCTCTACATCCTGCGAATGAAGGGGAGCGGTTACTACGATTTTCCAGACAGTGCCAAGCCGCGGGTCGAGATCGGCGAAATACTGGTTTGCTGGTTTACGACAGGGTTATTGCTCGCATTCATCGCATTCCTTCTCAAGGTTAGCGTCGACTTTTCTCGCGGTGCGTTTGTCGCGTTTTATTTTCTTGCGCCTATGGGCTTGCTGGGGGTGCGCAAGATTACCAAGATAGCCTTGGCGGAAGCTATATCGCGCGGAGTGATCGGACGGCGTGACTCAGTGCTGGTTGGCGATTTCAATGAAATGGCTTCGTTGGAGTCGAAAGATTTGCTGGCCTTTTTGGGTGCGGCAAAAGTCGACCGCTTTACGTTGAGCCGGGAGGACGATCCTTTAGTACGTTCATCGACAGACACCCGGACAATGAATTCCGTCGCTAGCTTTGTACGGCGTCATAATTGCCGAGAGATCCTATTGGCGTTGCCTTGGGACAACTCTGGCCGCATTGAGTTCGTCCGAGATCAATTCAAGACCCTCCCCGTGGCTGTGCGGTTGTTGCCGGACATGCAGGTGCGATCGTTGACGCAGTTTACGACGTCAGCGCGCCAGCGAGTATTGGCCATCGAAATCCAACGGGCGCCCCTTAGCGCAGCCCAGCGTTTCGTCAAGCGCCTCATGGATATCGTCTTGGCTTCCCTGGCGTTAATATTCTTTTTGCCCGCCATGGTCCTGACTGCGATTGCGATCAAACTTGATAGTCCAGGCCCGGTAATTTTTCGGCAGGCCCGAAAAGGATTTAATGGCAGGCAATTCGCGATATTCAAATTTCGGACTATGACGGTCCAGGAGGATGGACCTGCGGTTGCACAGGCGACGCGTGACGATCCGCGGGTAACAGCCATCGGACGGCTGCTGCGATCGGCGAGTATCGACGAATTGCCTCAGTTGTTGAACGTGTTGAAGGGCGACATGTCATTGATCGGGCCACGTCCTCACGCCCTGGCCCACGACAATTTTTTCCAAGACATCTTAAGCGATTACGCCTACCGCCATCACGTCAAGCCTGGCATGACGGGCTGGGCGCAATGCAACGGAGCAAGAGGCGCCACGCCATCGATCGAACATATTTCGGAGCGCGTGAAGCTCGATCTTTGGTACATCAACAATTGGAGTCTTTGGCTCGACTTCCAGATATTGATCAAGACGTTTTTTGAGGTCCTACGAAAGCGAAATGCTTACTAGCGCAGTACACCCACTAGCTGTATTGCAGACACGGATAAACCTCCCGGGGGCATCAACCCCCCGCATTGAAGTCGTTAGCGAGTTTAATTTTGGCGCGCTTCGAACCTTCGATCGCCGTAAACTGTGGGTATTCAAATACGGATATTTATGGTTTATTATATTGTTGGTACAGAATGGTTGCCAAAGTTATCAACGGATGTTTTCGACATCAGTCCTAAAAGGTCTTAATGTGACCTTTTTATAATTGGCGGTCTATTCGCGGATGCGTGGGAAGTCATCCGTCTATTCACGGATGCTTGGGAATCGGCGGATGAGCAAGAAACTGAATCTCGACGCAATGTCGATTGATGAGATGTGGCAGCTGCACGAGGAAATCATCCGAGTCCTGTCCGTCCGGCTGACGTCGGAAAAATGCGAGCTAGAAAAGAGGCTCGCGCGGCTTCTTCGTGAAAAAGGCGAAATGCCGCAATCGGATCCGGTGGATTGGAAATTGAAAAAAGATGCGTCCGGCAAGCGACGTAAATATCCGAAGGTATTTCCAAAATACCGAAATCCAAATGATTCTTCCGAAACCTGGTCAGGGCGTGGAAAAAAGCCGCGCTGGTTGACCGCAGCTCTGAAGGCCGGTCACACGATCGAGGAATTTGTGATCAGCAATTTGGAAGGGAATAAGAATAATCCTCGCCAGCAATGGGCGAGACCAGCAGCAGAGTAGATCAGCCGGCACCACAATCGGGAAATCGGCCGGATCACTTGCGAATTTAATCCTCTGCTGGCGAAGTCCTTCCTTGTTTCACGTTGGGTCCGGGATTGTGGCCGACTTCACCGGCCAGCAATTCAGCCTCACGAATGGCCTGTCGAAGGTGAAGCAACTCCGAATATTGAAGGGTTAAATGCATCGCGGAAGCGCTGATCACCGTCTTGGGCTTGGGTATAGGACGCTTTTTAGACACCACGGTTTTGGTCCTCCTTTCCGATTTGCTTCCTGTTGTCGGAACAAACCGCTTACGGGTTCAATTACGCCCAAAAACAAAGAAACGTGATTACCTTTTCAAGATTGCTATTAGCTGGTTTACGCGACGGCGCAATGAAACTTTGTCCATTAAGCCTATCGATCCGACCAATAGCTTCACCGCGATAACGCGGGGCGCCCGGCAACGCTCCACGCCGCCATTCCCTGCGCAAAAATCAGACGCCGCCCGGCGCGACGTAGCAGTAAACGTAATCACCCCTGCTCAGGAAAATGATGCCGTGACCTGTCGGGTTCGACTGATCATATTTCAGCTTGTGGTTCGGTATGACGAACTTTGTTCCGACGTCGATGTGTTTGCGGCGTAGCGGCTCGTCGGGTCGGGAGTCGGTGATGACGGCGACATATCTGTCGCCATCGACTTCAAACGCGTCCGCCCAGTAAGCATCCGCTTCGCCGCAACATGAGACAGCCGGATTATCCGGCTGCATCAAGGCCTGGTACCATTCGCGTATCTGCGGGTCTGTCGCTTCCCATTGCCCGAAATCACGGGCACTCGCTACGCCCATCAAGCAACCGAACGCTGTACAAAGGACGAGGCGTTTCATGCCGCACTCCTGAGTTTTCCAGCCAGCTCGTTTGAAGCAATGTTCGTGCCGCGAATCAGTTCGGTGTGATACTTTAAGTCAAATTTTACGAGGCGGTGGTCGCGCTGATTTTTGGGTCGAAGTGCTGACCGCGCGCCGCTACTCAGAACGCAGGCGGTGCTTGTCGCAAGACGGGCGCGCGAAATGAATGCGTCTCCTTTGGTTCCGCGCGGGTTAAGAAGTTGCAGCAATTTGTTATTGTTGCGATGCAATCGCAACGCGATTCGCCGCTCTGACCGTGGGTTTCACCAATGACCGTTATCAAGTCGGGCGATCTCGTCGTGCTGAAATCCGGCGGCCCCATCATGACGGTGGATACGGTCAACACCGACATCTTGGACGACAATAAAATCACAGGCGTGCTTTGCGTCTGGTTTGTCGGCGAGAAACTCGAGCGGGTGCGGTTCGATCACAGGGCACTCGAGCCGGCACAGTCCAGCTTGCCGGGAAAAAAGGACGTCTGTCCGGAGGAAGCCACCGGCGAGTACAAGGTGGTTCTTGACGAGATGTCCGCGGCCATGAACCTCCCCGCCGAGGCGGAGAAGGATGGGTCAAAGCAGGTCACCAAAAGACCAAGGCGTCCATCCGCCGCCAAATATGAAACGCTCGCGACTTCGTCATCTGTGGGGGTTGTTGTTAGCTGATCGTTCGTCTTGCTCAACGCGCTGGATGAGGATCAGCGGAGATCGGGCCTGCCTTGCCAGACATAAAGCGCGATGAGGCCAACCGTGACAATCGTTGAGAAGATCGCGATCGCCAGCGTCCAATCGACATGCTTTTTTGAACGCCGTCCGATCATCAAAATGGCCGCCAGGGCTTTGAAACCGATCTTTCGCATTTAGCCCCGGCGCTCCGTCTCGCGGCTGATCGACTGCGCGGCCGAAACCTAGCATGTTTCGGCTGGGCGGTGATGTTTTCTTGCGGACTCAAAAGCCGAATCGTTTCCCGGCCGCCCCAGTCTAGAATTCCTGTTATCGAACATGTGTTGTACCGTATCGGGGATGATGCAGCAGATGCGTTATGCAGAACATTACCACGTGTTTCTCGCACCCGCGCTGGTGATTGGGCTCTATCTCATCTGGGCCGGCTTCACGGCGCCAGCGGCACGCGAGCGTTAGGCAAACCGGAAAGGTGCCCGATCTCCCATGAAGGATTTCGCCGGAAAGATTGCCGTCATTACCGGGGGCGGTACTGGCATGGGCCGCGAGCTTGCGCGCCAGTTGGTTGCCGAAGGCTGCAACGTTGCGATGTGCGATGTCTCCGCCGATGCGATGGCGGAGACCAAGCGGCTTTGCGAGGTGGAAAGGCTCCCGCAGGGCCTGCGGGTCACCACGCATCTCGCCGATGTTTCAATCGAAGACCAGTTACTGCGGTTTCGCGATGAAATCGCCGAGCGGCAGTCGACCGACAGGATTCATCTGTTGTTCAATAATGCCGGCATTGGCGGCGGCGGAAGCCTGTTCACCAATTCCCGCGAGCAGTGGGAGAGGACCTTCAATATCTGCTGGGGCGGGGTTTATCTCGGCGTCCGCACCTTTCTGCCGATGCTGATCAAGGCCGAGGAAGGGCATATCGTCAATACCTCGAGCGTCAACGGGTTCTGGGCCTCCCTTGGGCCAGGCGTGTCGCACACCGCCTATAGCGCTGCGAAATTCGCGGTGAAGGGATTCACCGAGGCGTTGATCAACGACCTCCGGCTCAATGCGCCGCATGTCAAATGCTCGGTCGTGATGCCCGGCCATATCGGCACTTCGATCGTCTCCAATTCGCGCAAGGTGCAGAACGGCACGGACTCCGACAGGCTGAGCGAGAATGAAATTGCGCAGACGCGTGTGCGTCTCGCCGCGGCCGGCATCGAGGCTACAGCCATGTCGGATGAGGATGTTCAGGCGATGGCGGCCGAACGCGCCCGCAGCTTTCGCGAGGATGCGCCGATGACGGCGGCAGCCGCCGCGAAAATCATCCTCGAGGGCGTCAAGGCCGGGCGCTGGCGCATTCTGGTCGGCGATGACGCCCACCGCTTGGACGAGCGCGTGCGGCAGACGCCCGAGCAGGCGTATGACGCGGAGTTCTACAGGAATTTTGCCGAGGAGGTCGGTTGGCGTCTGGGTTAGGCAGGCGTCGCCGTCATTCCGCGGGACGCGACAGGTGCGTCGGGGAGTATTGGATGCATCCCGGCCTCACATCACGCTGCGCGCACGCTATCCAGGAATTTCTCGACCTCGTCCCTGAGGTGGATACTCACTTCCGACAAAGCCTTTGCCGATCTCAGCATCTGGCCTGATGTCGTCTCCGTCTCGCCGGCGCCGCGTGCGACGCGCTCGATGTTTTCAGCGACATCGAGGGTGCCGCCGGCGGCAGCCTGGACTCCTTCCGCGATGCTTTTGGTCGCGGTGCCTTGCTCCTCGACGGCTGAGGAAATCGAGGTGGTGATCTCGCTGATGCGCTCGATCGTCAGTCCGATGGCCTTGATCGCATCCACCAATTCTCCGGTGGCGCGCTGCATGTTGACGATGTGCGAGCTGATCTCGTCGGTGGCTTTTGCGGTCTGGCCCGCCAGATTCTTGACCTCCTGGGCGACCACCGCAAATCCGCGGCCGGCATCGCCGGCGCGGGCGGCCTCGATGGTGGCATTGAGCGCGAGGAGATTGGTCTGTTCCGCAATGGACGTGATCAGTTTCACCACGTCCCCGATCCGGTCGCCGGCCGCCGATAGTTCCGCCATCCGCTGATCCGTTGCATCGGCCTGCTTGACCGCATCGGCGGCAACGCTGTTGGAATCCTGGACCCGGCGGCTGATTTCGACGATCGACTGGGACAACTCGTTGGACGCTGTCGCGGCGCTGCGGACATGTTCGGAAGCCTGCCTCGAAGCATCGGCGGACTGGCCGGACATCTCCGCGGTCGAATGCGCCGTCACGGAAAGCTGCCGGGCATCGTTTTCAAATTGTCCCGAGGAATTCATAACCTGCTTGATGATTCCGCCAATCTTGGTGCGGAAACCCTCGACAAATTGATCGAGCTCCGCTTTGCGTTGCTCCGTCGCCTGCTTTTCAGCGCTGAGGCGTTCGGCCTCGAGCTGGCGGCGCTCGATGCGGTTGTTCTTGAACACACCGATGGTGCGAGCGATCACGCCGATTTCGTCGTGGCGATCGGCGTGCTGAATCTCGACATCCGTCCTTCCTTCGGCAAGAACGGTCAGCGCTTCCGCCACGGCCCTCAGCGGCTTGGTGACGCGGCGAACCAGCGCCATCGTCATAACGAGCGCGAGCAGGGCGGCAATGCCGGCGGCAATTGCCATTGCGCCGATCGCCTGCCACAGCATGGCGTCAAGCTGCGCCGTCGGAATGCCGACGTAAATGATGCCGATCGCCTTGCCGGCGGGATTAAACACTGGCTGATAGGCCGTGTAGAAACGACTTCCGAACAGCATCGCGGGGCCTTTGTAGGCTTGGCCGCGGCGAAGCATAGCTTGCCCTGGATGATCTGCCGCGAGCTGCGTGCCGACCGCCCGATCACCATTTTCCTTTTTGACGTTCGTGGTTCGCCGAACGAACTGCAGCGATGCATCGTCGTAGACGAAAAGCGTTGCGTTGCCTCCGACATACGAGGTCGCCCGGTCCACGATCCGGTGATCGGCAAATTCCGGCATCTTGGGAATTTCAATGCGGTCAACGACGCCGTCGCGGATGGTAATCTTTGCATCCGGAAAGGCTTCGCCAAACGCCAAAGTGAGCGCGCGAAGGTTGATGTCGATATCTCGCTGCGCACGGACGTCAAAGTCGCGTGTCAACGACCAGTAACCCGCTCCGACCAACAGGGCGGTATTTATCGCGATCAGCAGCGCCGCACTCAGGACGGCCTTGGGCCCGAGGTTCAGCCGAAAAAAGCGGAAACGGCTGCCTTTCAATCCGAACGCCATGGAATCTCTCCCTAAGATTGGCATAACGTTATCGTTTTATGTTTAAGATAATCTTCGTCATCGGTATTCAGGAAGTGCCCGCGCGCCTGGCTTCCTTACTATGATACCGCTTGGTATGGATGCCAATCCTTTTGGCGCATCGACGGACTTGCCGGTGCATTCGACCCGCAAATCCCCGTTGTTGGCCTCTCTGGCGGCGATCTGCCGGCGGGTTCGGCCCCCTCGGCGGGACGTTGACTGGATGTGGCTAAAAAACGCCAGAGTGCTCAGCGAAAGTGAGTTGTTGGCGCCGCGGGGAACCCGGTGATATCTAGGACAAAAACGGAGGGAGCCTAACGCATGAGAGTTCTTCGAGCCGCAGCCATGATCGCGTTGTTGGTGGCCGGGCCCGCTTACGCGCAAAAAGGCGCCCCCGCGGCACCGACGGAGCCCCCCAAGTCACCGTCGCAAATTGAGTCTGAAAAGGCGTCAGAGAGGGCTTATAAGAATTCGCTCGGCAACATTCCCGACCAGCCTCCCGCTGACCCCTGGGGCGGCGCACGCGCCGTCGAGGCGCCGAAGTCCGCTTCCAAGGACCCCCCGGCGAAGCGGACCAAGGCCAGCGGCACGACGAATTAGAGCATCACCCGGAAGAGAAGGGCGGCCCCGCCGGGCGTCGCATGCAACCCATGCAACGGCAGGCGATCGGGTGATTCCCGCGTGACGCAAGCCCGAAGCGACCTTTCTCGTCCCTTTACAGCGACTTCAAATATTCGAGCAGCTCGTAGCGCTCATCATCGGTCAGCAGGCGGCCGATGGTTCCCGCTTTATAGGCATGCGGCGGCCCCGGCGGTCCCTCCAGCGAGTGACCTTGATTGCTGTTGCCGTTGATCGGCGATCCGTCGGGGTTGGTCACCGAGAACAGCGTTTCGCCGTT
Source organism: uncultured Alphaproteobacteria bacterium (assembly GCA_963753875.1). Taxonomy (GTDB): domain Bacteria; phylum Pseudomonadota; class Alphaproteobacteria; order Rhizobiales; family Xanthobacteraceae; genus Bradyrhizobium. Next base: position 39,079 of record CAVWDY010000027.1, read on the forward strand.
CTTGCACGTTGGCACTTCACCCGCCGCCACGCGGAAGCCGACCTGCTGCGGATCGAAGTCGCGGAAGCCCATGCAGAATTGTTTCGGTCGCTCGGCCGCGGGGCTGAGCATCCAATAGAGCGAGGGCACCGAACCGTTGTGAAGGTAGGGAGCGGTCGCCCAGACGCCGTTCAGCGGGCGGGCGCGATAGTGCAGCTCCTTCTCGGGGTTGGGACAGTTCGTTCGGAAACCCCATAGCGCTTTGCGGGCTTCGGTATCCTGTTCCGGAATGTGATCATCCATCCATTTCCTGCTGACGAGGTCCACGGCGGTCATCAAGGCGATCGAATACGGCATTTCCGTCGAGGAGTAGGAGGACGGGTCGGGCAGATCATTACATCCCCAAACCTTTCCAAGGTCGCGCGCGGGCTGCATGTCCAGAAAGCCGGGAACGGCGACCCGGCGTTCTCCGAGAATCTTGGCCTGCGCCGAGTCCGTGCCCATCCCCTTTACCCCCTTCTGGATAGGCTTCAACACCGGACCGTTGGCGTCCCAGTGCTCCGGTTTCCAAACGCTCTTGTCCGGGAATTGCGTGTCGAACACGGGATCATTGACCGGTCCGAGGTGGCACTCGACACAAATCTCAGCATAAATCGCGCGACCCTTGGATACGCGCGCCGGATCGATCTTCCATGCGGGATCGTCGGGGAAGAGTTGGGCCGGCCATTTCGGCGGCTTCAGTCCTCCGAAGCCTTTTGGATTCTGGCTGAAGGGATCGGGACCACGCAGCATCGCTTCGATGCGGACGAGATTCTCGACGGCGACCGACGAGCGGAAAAGCGCGTCCTTGGGCGCGTCGGGCGAAAGATTGACCAGGGCCGAAACCCCGAGCGCCTCTCCGGCATTGCGGATCAGCGGCTGTTCGATCGAGGCGTCGTATTGCGCCCACGCCAGCCACGGCACGGTCCAGATCGGCGGAAAACTGACCGGTGCATCCCTGGCCTGCAGGTTGTTTTCAAATCCTGTCAGACCGCTCAATGCCAGATCGGTGTAGAAAACCTGATTGCCGATCCGGTTCAGCGCATCTAACCGCCCGTACCCTTCCTCGGTATCCTTTGGTGCTTATCCTTAAACATCTTCTCCAGTGCATTGTGCTGGCCGAGCACGATGTCGCCAGCCTTCGACAGACCTTTCTTGAGCTCATCGCGCTCTGCCGGGTTGCATCCGGACCGAGCACGCGCGTGGCGAAGCGTTTGAACCGGAAAGGCACGTACAGCGTAGACAAAATCGACTGGCTGGTCGCTTGCTCGAGTTTCAGCAGATCCACCATGCCGGGGCCGCCGTCGAAACGCACGCTCACACCTTTGTAGTTGATATGTCCGGTGTGACAGGCCGCGCAGGTCAGCCCGATCATGTCGGGTCCGGGCTGGCCGGTCGTGGGATCCGCGGCGCCCATCATCCGCGCGAAACCGACCGGCAGGCCGTCGAAATTCTCGGCCGGCGTCGGCCGCAAGCCTGCGACGGATGCCGGCGCCGGCTCGGTCTCGGCATTGGGCGAGTCAACATAGCCGAAGCGACGCAAAGTTGCTTTGTCGGTATGGATGGTTTTCGGGCTTGGCATAAAACCGAACCGTTCGAGATAATCGTTGTCCTTCAGCAGTCCGGGCCGGGTAAACAAATGAATGCCCGGCTGTTCCAGCGCGATAAACCAGGCGTATGGGACAGGAAAAGTCGCGGTGCCCTGACTGGCATGGTGGAACCAGTGCCGGTCCTCCGTCGACCAGTTCTGGTCGAGCCAACGCGCCTCTTTGATCTGCGCAGGCTCCGGCAAGGGAGGAGGCAGCAACTGTGCGAGCTTCGACGGCAGGATCTTCTGCAGCTGGTCGGGAAACTCGGCGATCGCCACAATCGCTACGAGGACAAATGCAGCTAGCCCGAGCGCGACTTTGCCGAGCACCCGAAGGGCGCCGCGGTGTGCGGATGCCGGCTGAGACGTGAGGCGTGCGACGATCCGTTCGGGCAGCCGCCGTTCGACGAACAGCGTCCTGACCTCCGCCACGCAGAGATACCGCTGGTCGCCATCGCCCTTGCCCATGATGTTCAGCAAAACCGGCCATTCGCCGTTCATCAACAGCCGGTCGATCGGACGCCTTGAGCCCGTGGCGCGCTCGAAATTCGCGTTCATGTAGGTCGTGATTTTCGGGCCCGTCAGTCCGCGCTCGATTCCGCCGGATGGATCCTGGCAGTCCTTGCCGAACCCGGCGAGGCGCGCAATTTCGTCTTCATGCACCTGGGCGTTCGCATCGAGGATGCGGGAACCACAGCCATGCTTGTCCAAGGGACCATTGCGCAGCTCATCGAGTTCGGCTCCGGACCACCAACTCCGCGACAGGCGGAACGGGCTGAGGCCATTCGCGACCAGGGCGACGAGATAGGTCTCCAGTCCGGCCAGTCTTTTTTTCAGCCCCTTTTCTCCGGACGCGGCCTCAATTGTCCCGCAAAGTCTTGAAAGCGGCACGGTGTGGCCATCGACGAAACCGCCCGCCACAAGCGCGCGCAAGAAGGGGCACGGATTGTTGGGTGATACGGCGATCGGCGGGGCGGGCGCGCCACCTGAAGGTGAACGAACGCGGTCGTCTTGCATGGACCTCAATCCTCAAAAGTACAGAAATATGAAAGTGGGCTGAAGCGAGGGATAAGGATTCGAAAACGCGAATTTGCAAGCGGTGTCCACTTGAAGGTGTATCTGAGCTTTGGCGGAATCCAAATCGCTGTCAACAGAAGGCCGGCAAGAAACGGTGAGCATTTGTCCCGGCGGGAAACCTGTGAACACCCGCAGCGCGCCAGCGTGCGCCTAGGCCGTCCGCTTCGAGACAGGTTCGACGAAAGCCGGTTTGCTCAGGGGTACGCCGGCCTTCAGAAGTCCCTCCCGGTAATGGGCGGTGTCGGCCGGCGTCTTCCAACGGAAATTCCTGAGATGCCGCTCAACGGTCAGGCCCGGAAAGCTGCTTAGCAGGACTTCGGCCGCCTGAGCTGCTTCCTCGGTTCGCTCCAGTTGAGCCAGGGCCGCCGCCCGCACCGCGAGCACTTGAAGATGATTTGGATTCAAATAGAGGGCTTCGCGCGCCCAGGACAACGAGGCGTCATATTGTCCCAGAAGGTAATGGCTGAACGCGTTCAGGGCCGCCCATTGAAATCTCGGGTCACTGTTGCCGCGTTGCACGGCCGTTGAAAATAATTCGATGGCCTGTCGATGGTCCCCGATAACGAAGTGACAGATGCCAAGTACGCCGCGGGCACCCATATCATACGGGTTCAACTCGACCGCCCGTTTTCCGGCATCGAGCGCTTCCTCGTAATGCCCTTCCATCGCATGTACATATGACAGAATTGCAAATGCGAATGACGAACGGGGATCGAGCCTGACACTGCTTTCCGCAAGGCTCATCGCCTCGGCCCACAATTCGCGCGTGCTTCGGATCCATCCAAAGTGCACGCCCTGCAACAGAATGGTGGCGAGATAAGCGCGCCCAATTGAAAGCTCCGGATCGAGCGCGATGGCCTCCCTGAACAGCGCGATCGAGGCTTCAAAATCCGCCTTCGTCTGTCGGTAATAGTGAGAAAGCCCCCTTAAAAACCGATCCCACGCGGTTAAATCGGCGGACGATGATCGGGCCGGGGCCGAAGCTTCCGCCCGGTAAATCTCCGGGGCTAATGCCGCGCACAGGCTCGTGGTGATTTCGTCCTGCATCGCGAACAGATCGCCGATGTCCCTGTCATATCGGCCGGCCCATAATTGTTCACCCTTCTCCGGGGCTATCAGCTCGGCCGTGACGCGAATCTTGGCTCCGGCACGCCGCACCGAACCCTGGATCAGGTAGGTCGCGTCAATCTCCCGCGCGATGAGGCGCGTGCTCAGGTTTTTGCCCTTGAACGAGAAAGTCGCGTTTCTGCTCAGAACCCGATAAAATGATTGCAGCGATAGCGCCTGGATCAAGTCTTCGGTGATTCCGTCAGAAAAATACTCATCGGCGCTGTCGCTGAGATTGACGAAGGGAAGCACTCCCACGATCGCGGTTCGATATTGAGCAGGCAGATCCGATGTGTCCCTGGGTTCCCGGCCGCGGGTGTCAGACCCGCTTGGTTCCCAAGTCCAGACACTTACCGGCTCTGCGATGTTCTTGAACCGGTGATTGCCGGCGTCGACGAGCGGCGCGCTGAGGTGTTTGCTGGCCTCACCATAGGCCTTTCCCGAAACAGCCACCCCGCCGGGAGCGGCGACCGCTTCAAGGCGGACGGCGATGTTTACGCCGTCCCCGAATACTTCGCCCTCGTCGGCGATCACGTCGCCCATGTGGATGCCCATACGGAATTGCATCACCCGGTCCGCGGGGAGGTGGTTGTTCCGTTCGGCCATCAGCGCCTGCATCGCGATTGCAGATTCGATGGCTCCCACGACGCTCGGAAATTCCAGCAAAAATCCATCGCCGGTGTTCTTCACGATCCGGCCGCCATGATTGAGAATGATCGGGTATATCGCGCTTCGATGCGCCTTGAACGCGGCATGGGTACCGGCCTCGTCGCTGCCCATCATGCGCGAGTAACCGGCAACGTCAGCACAGACGATGGCTGCCAGGCGTCTCTCCATCTCCTTCCCATCTCCTTTACTGGCGTACCGGCAGATACCACGGTACGTGGTCGGCGGACCGAAGCCAATGGTCTTAAAGGGCGATGTCCCGAGCGAGTATGGTAAGCGAGTCTTACCCATGAACGACCGCCTTCGCGATCATGCAATGGATGCCCTTGGAACCATTGACGGTCTGGGTCACCCGCAGGTCGGCCGCCAGGCTGCATAGGGTATAGGCGTCTTCGCGCGACAAGTTGCGCTTTTCGCCGAGCAGCACGATCATGTCGCGCAGCGCCCGCACCACGCACTGATCGAGATCGGGATCCATTGCCATCGTCATGTAATGCGTGGCTGTCTCGGCGCGGGGATAGTCGAGCCGCAGATCCTTGCGCAGCGTCAGTCTGAAACGACCCCGCAGCGCGGTCTCGATCGCGGTGACGCAGACTTCGCCATCGCCCTGGACGCCGTGGCCGTCGCCGCAGGAGAACAGCGCGCCGGGCACGAACACCGGCAAATATAGCTTCGCACCCGGCGTCAGCTCCTTGTTGTCGAGGTTGCCGCCCATCGCGCGCGGGATCAGCGAGGTGATACGGCCCCAGGCCGGTGGTGGCGCCACGCCCATCACGCCGAAAAACGGCGCCAGCGGCAGGTCAAGCCCCCATGGCAGTCGGCCCACCATCCGGGTCTGGTCGAGCGGAATGTTGATCAGCCGGGGTTCTTGGAAATCATCCGGCAGCGTGCCGGCGAGGGGCCGGATCAGGTTGTAGCCCCAGTCCTGGCGCAGCCTGACGTCGAGGATCTCGACCTCCAGCACGTCACCTGGCTCCGCGCCCGCGACGGCGACCGGACCGGTCAGAATATGACCGGGCACCATCCGCTCGCTATTGGCATGAACATCGAAGAGTTCTGGTGGGACGTGAAACCGGCTGCGGTCCGGCACCACCTCGGGGCCGCCGCTGATGGTGTCGATGGTCACCTCGTCGCCGCTGGCGATCGTAAGCACCGGTTTCAGCTTCGCTTCGAAGAAGCCCCAGTGACAGGTCTCGGGGCTGGAATGCAGGTGATGATGCGTCATGACGGGGCTTCAGGTTGGGGCGGGGGTCGCGTATGACGCTGTATCAGACATTCCAAGAGGCCTCTCGTGTTTTTTCTCCTCTCCAAAACGCTCGGCTTCATGTTGTTGCCGACGAATTTCCTGATCGGCGCCGGTGTGCTCGGTGCGATCCTTTCGGCCGCGCGATTGGTGTCGATCGGCCGCAGACTCCTGATCGCTTCCGTCGTGCTGCTTGCGATATGCGGATTTTCGCCGCTCGGGAATTGGCTGCTCTATCCCCTGGAGCAGCGATTTCCGCCATGGGACGCCGCGCGCGGCGAGCCTGATGGCATCATCGTCCTCGGCGGCTCGATCGACCCTGAGGTTTCGGCCGCGCATGGCAGGGCGGCTTTCACGCACGCGGCCGACCGCATCATCGCAACCGCGGCTCTTGCGCGCCAATATCCGAACGCCCGCATCCTGTTTTCCGGTGGAAATTCCAATCTGGTTTCGGATGACACGGCGAAGGAAGCCGATTTCGCGATCACGGTATTCGAGAGCCTCGGCATTGCCAGGGAACGACTGACGACGGAACGGCGCTCGCGCAATACCCAGGAAAATGCCGAATTCTCGAAGGCAATCGCGAATCCGGGAGCTGGCGAGCGATGGTTGCTGGTGACCTCGGCCTATCATATGCCACGCTCGGTTGGTCTGTTTCGCAAAGCCGGATTCGCCGTGGAGCCCTATCCGGTAGATTGGCGGTTGGGCCGGGACGGGGATCGCCTGAGGTTTTCCGTGGTCGCCAGTGAAGGGCTGGAACGCACTGATCTTGCCGTCCGCGAATGGATCGGGCTGATCGCCTATTGGGTGACCGGCAAGATCGACGCGTTGTTGCCGGGGCCCGGCCAAAACTAGAACCGCCGGTCGCAACCGGCGGGCAATCGGGCTAGGATCGGCGTAACAGCGCGCGCGCCAGGCTCGCCGATCTCGGAGTTCATGCCATGCAACAGCAAACACCGCCGCAACAGTTCGATTTGGCCGGCATGGCGGCCGATCTGAACAGCCTGCTGCGCCTCAAGACCACCGTGATTGGTTTGAAGATGTTCGCAAGCGCGGAGGAAATGGCGTCGATACCGAAAATCAGGCGGCCGACGGCGGTTCACACCACCGACCAGATCGTCAGCATGGCATCGCGGCTGGGCTGGACCGTCGGCATTACGTCAGACGATCTCGTCGGGGCGCAGTGCCGGGCGGTGATCGGGCTTGCGCCGCAGGACGAGCGGTGGCGTGCTGGCGAGGCCTATGTCGGCGTCTGGCATGAGAATGCCGAGGACGCGCGCAAGCGCCAGGAAGCGCTGGATGTCGTTCCCTTCGGCAAATACCAGGCGATGGCAGTGAGTCCGCTTGCCAGCGGCCGGCTCAATCCCCCGGATATTTGTTTGGTCTATGCCACGCCCGGCCAGATGATCATCCTGATTAACGGGCTGCAGTGGACGGGATACAAGAAATTCGAATGGGGTGTGGTGGGCGAGACCGCTTGCGCCAATTCTTGGGGGCGGGCGCTCAAGACCGGCGAGCCCAGCCTGTCGCTGCCGTGTTTTGCCGAGCGGCGCTATGGCGGCGTGCCGGACGAAGAGATGCTGATGGCGCTGCCGCCGGCACATCTGGCCAAGGCGATCGTCGGGATGAAGCAACTAGCGAAAAACGGGTTGCGCTATCCGATCGCACCCTATGGTATCCAGAGCGACGTGCGCGCCGGTATGGGCGTCTCCTACGGCAAGAAATGACCGCCGGTTGGCGCAATCACCTCAGGGAAATTGAAATGAAATCTTCGTCGAAGTTCGACATCGTCGTCTATGGCGCGACCGGATTCACCGGCCAGCTCGTCGCCGAATATCTCGCCTCGCATTACAAGGGCGACAAGCAATTGAGATGGGCGATGGCCGGACGCAGCCTGGAGAAGCTTGCTTCGGTCCGCGACGCGATCGGCGCGTCGGCTGACACGCCCTTGATCGTTGCCGACGCCAGCGATCCGGCTTCGCTGAAGGCGATGATGCGCAGACCAAGTCGGTGGTCGCACCGTCGGCCCATATCAGTTCTACGGCTCTGATTGCTCGCGGCCTGCGTGGCGTCAGGCACGGATTATTTCGATCTCTGCGGCGAGCCGCTCTGGATGCGCCAGATGATCGAACGCACGAGACCACGGCCAAGTCGACCGGCGCGCGCATCGTCTTCTCCTGTGGCTTCGATTCGCTTCCCTTCGAACTCGGCGTATTCTTGCGCAGGAGGAAGCGAAGAAAATGTTTGGCGCCCCGGTCAGCCGCGTCAAGGGCCGCGTCCGCGTCATGCGGGGACGTTCTCCGGCGGTACCGCGGCGAGCGGGCGGCGACGTTTGAGGCAGTCGCCAGATCTCAGCCTTGTCGCCCTCCTGAACAATCCATTCGCGCTGACGCCCGGCTTTATGGTCCGAAACAACCCCCGGGCAACAGACCGCGTTCTATCAGGAAGCCTGCAATCCTGGACCGCGCCGTTCGTGATGGCGATAATCAACACGCGCAACGTGCATCGCTCCAATATCTTGATGGGATTTCCCTATGGACGGATTTTGTCTACGACGAGATGATGTTGACGGGTTCCGGCGAGAAGGGCGAGGCAAATGCCAAGCGCGTGATGGCTGCACAATTCCGAGAAGACGGGCCCCAACGCGCCGAAGCCGGGCGAGGGACCTTCGAAGGAGGAGCGCGAGAACGGCCACTACGATCTCCTGTTGTTGCGTTCGCGCCCGATGGCCGTCAGGTCCGTGCGTCCGTCAAGGGCGATCGCGACCCCGGTTATGGATCGACGTCGAAGATGATCGCCGAATGCGCGATCTGCCTGCTGCGCGACACGCCGGAGGTTCCCGCCGGCATCTGGACTCCGGGTGCGGCGATGGGCAACAGGCTGATCAAGCGGCTGGTCGATCACGCCGGCATCACCTTCGAGGTCGAGAAATAAATGCGGCTGGTTATGCCGTACCGATAGCGATGGGTGCTTTCAGCGCCCGACCGGCCTTGTAGCGTTGCGCAGCGGCGAACATGCCCCACATCGCGCCCAGCATCATCCAGAAGTGGCGCCAGTGGTCGGTGTCGACGATGAAACTTTCGCCGACCGTGCCGAGAAATGCCGCGAAGATCACCAGATAGGCGCGTTGCCAGGGCACCGGTGTGAAGACGTGCCGAAATCCCAGGATGACTGTCGCAAACACCAGCGCCGGATAGCAGATGCCGGCGATCCAGCCTCCGGACATGAAGGCGTTCAGGTAGGAATTGTGGGTGTCCTCAGGAAAGTAGTTGTGGAACTGCAGGGGGCCGATGCCGAACGGCAGGTCGAGCGCCATGTCGGCGCCGAGAATATGCCGCCCGAAACGCCCGAAGCGGCCCTCGTCATAGCTTTGGTCGAAGCTCGCACGCTGCCTGAACATTTCGCCGATTGAATCGAATGAAAGCAGCACGGCGACCAGCATCACCACGATGATGATGGCAATAACCGACATCACCACGATCCGCGACCGCTGCGCTCGCGTCTGGCTGGTCAGGACCATCAGCGCGAGCATGAAGGCCGAAGTAATGGCAAGCCCACCCCATGCCGCCCGCGAAAACGCCAGCAGGATGGCAAGCGCCATGATGCAAAGCGCGATCGCGCTGCGGAATGACTTTCGGAAATTGTCGGAGACGAGGCTTTGCAGAGCGAACAGCGCGGGAAGGATCAGGAACGCGCCCAGCACGTTCGGATCCTTGAAGGTGCCGCGCGCACGCTCGTACAGCGTGAGCAGGTCGTGTCCGCCGGGAACGAGGTTGAAGTAGCCGGCAACGGCGGACGTTGACGCGATCAACGCGCCCACGATCAGGCCGCGGCGAAGCATGTCCAGCCGCGCAGCGGTATCTTCGGAGATGACCATGGCAAAGAAGATCACCGTGAACGCCATGTACCACGAAGTCGCGATCCAGTTGGCGACCTCCGGCTTGTCCATGAACGGAATGGCGCCCATGGAATAGCCGATATTGATCAGGAACAGCAGTAGCAGCAGCGGCATGAAGGCGAGCCGCAGCCGCAAACCGGTCGCGAAAAAAATGACGGCGGCGATGAGCGTCATGAACTCGTAAGGGCTTGGCTCGATGAATACGATCGCTACGCTGGCTGCCACCAGCCACACCAGCATCCGCTGCAGCGCCAGCACGCGCGGCGCGGATGTCACCGATGAGGGAAGGCCCTCGGCTGTCGCCGCATATGCCATGAACGCACTCAACTCACGCAACTGGTACAAAAGCCGAAATCCGCGTCGAGCGAATTCCGACCGTATCCTTTCGTCATGCCCGGCCAACCGGTCCGGCCTTCGGCCGGCCGGATGACAGGCTCCGGCGGGGCATCCAGCGATCCGAGCCGTCGGTGGCAGCTTCCGCTGCCTTGGATTAACGGACCGCCCGGTCAGGCCGGGCGATAACAATTCTCGAAAATCGAAGCCGGCATCAATATGCGTTCTCGTTCTTCGTCACCAGCGCCAAAGGCGTCTTGAAGAGAATGTAGAGATCAAACAATACCGACCAGTTTTCGATGTAATAGAGGTCGAATTCGACGCGCTTCTGGATCTTCTCCTCGCTGTCGACTTCGCCGCGCCAACCGTTGATCTGTGCCCAGCCGGTGATGCCGGGCTTGACGCGATGGCGCGCAAAATATCCATCCACCGCTTCGTCGAACAGCCGGCTTTGCAATTTACCCTGCACCGCGTGCGGACGGGGACCGACCAGCGAGAGATTGCTCTTGAACACGACGTTGAAGAGCTGCGGCAGTTCATCGAGGCTGGTCTTGCGAATGAAGCGTCCGACGCGGGTGACGCGGCTGTCGTTCTTGGTCACGACCTTGGTAGCCAGCGGATCGGCCTGATCGTGGCGCAGCGAGCGAAACTTGAAGACGTCGATGCGCTCGTTGTTGAACCCGAAGCGTTTCTGGCGGAACAGCACCGGGCCCGGACTGTCGAGCTTGACCGCGAGCGCGACCAGCGCCAGGAGCGGCGCAGCCAACAGCAGGATGATGCCGCCGACGAAGTGGTCGAACATCCACTTCATCACCAGGTCCCAGTCAGTGATCGGTGCCTCGAACACATCGAGGGTTGGAATCTTGCCGAGATAGGAATAGGAGCGGGGACGGAAGCGTAACTTGTTGGTGTGGGCGGAAAGCCTGATGTCCACCGGCAACACCCACAATTTCTTCAGCATTTCGAGGATTCGCGACTCCGCCGATATCGGAAGCGCGAACAGCACGAGGTCGACGCGGGTGCGCCGGGCGAACTCGACAATATCGTCGACCTTGCCGAGTTTTGGGCTGCCCGCACAGGTATCGAGCGCACGATCATCGTTGCGGTCGTCGAATACGCCGAGGACATCGATATCGGAATCGTCCTGCACCTTGAGCGCTTCGATCAGCTTCTCACCGTTGTCGTCCGAGCCGACCACGATGGTGCGGCGGTCAAGCCGGCCATGGCGCGCCCAGCGGCGCACCAAGGCGCGCAGGAACAGGCGTTCGGAAACAAGCACTGCCAGGCCGGAAAGGAAAAATGCCGAAAGCCAGAGCCTGGATATTTCGCCGCCGAGCTTGGCGAAGAAGGTTGCGCCAATGAACAGCAGGAACACGAACGTCCAGGATGAGATCATCCGCGTCATCTGGCGGAACTGGCCGCGAAATACCTGCACGTCGTAGATGTCTGCGGCCTGGAAGCAGATCAAGGCGGTCAAGGTCATCGCGACAATGGCTGCGATGTATTCCGAGTGAAAGCCGCTGAGAGGCACCACATATGCGAGATAGATCGTTATCCCGAGGAAACTCAGCAGTACAAAATCGGCGACACGAACCACCCCCGCGATCACGATCGGCGAGTACGCCGTGCGCACCTTCCGGTTGGCGACGGCAAGCGCGGCCAGCGACAACCGGCGCCGCCGCTCGATCGATGGACGACCTGTCGTGGCGGTAGCTGAGGCCGCAGATGCGGCATCCAACGTGGAGCTTGCGTCAATCGGTTCCACTTTATCCAAGTTCGTTCTTGCACAAGCATTTGGGCATGCGCGCGCCGAGGCGGAATTCCCCGCCTCACGGCTTAGAGGACAAATCGGAAGAAACAGTTATCGTTGGTAAAGAACGGTTAACGATCCGCAAATGCGTCCTGGTAACCGGCCAGGATCCCTTCGACCATGGCCTTCTGCGAAAAGTGCGTGAAGATTCGTTCGCGCAGGGATTTGGCGCGCACCAGGGCCGCGGCGGGATCGTCAAGCGCGGCCTCGATCGCGTCAGCCATGGCGCCGATCATATTGGGAGCAAACAACGCGTCGGTATGCGTTCCAAATATCTCGGGAATCCCGCCGACATTTGCAGCCACCATGGGAATTCCGGCTGCGGCCGCTTCGATCACGACGTAGGGCATCGAATCCCCGCGAGACGGAACGACCAGCAGTTTGCCCTTGGAAAAGCCGAAGCGCGCCTTGACGTGGCCGATGAAGCGCGCCGCTCCTGCAAGGCCGTGTTTCTGGATCTGATCCTTCAAAGAATTAATCTCTTCGCCGTCACCGGCAAGCGTCAGCGTCACCGGCTTGCCATCGGCGCGCAGCTGCGCCACCGCGTCGATCAGGAGATCCGCGCCCTTGATGCGTCTGAACTCGCCGACATAGACGATGTCGGTGGCGTCAGCCGACAAAACGATGGGGTCGAACTCGTCCGCGCTCACGCCGTTGAATACGCAGCGCACCAGCCCTTTGGTTGGCGTGCCGATGGTGCGCTGATAGGTATTGCGTGCGAAGGCGCTTTCGAACAGGAACAGGTCGGTATTGTTCATCAGGACGCGTTCGAGGCGGCTGTAGAATGCGCCCTTAAATGTGTCCAGTGGGTAATGCAGCGAGCCGCCATGCGGCGTGTAGACGCGAATGGAGCTTTTTGAGCGGGCTTTCATGCGGATGAAAGCGCCGGCCTTCGCGCCGTGCCCATGCACGACGTCCGGCTTCAGCTTCCAGATCAGGTACATGAAACGCGCCCATACCAGAATATCGGCGGGATGGGGTTCGCGGTGAATGGCGACACGTCGAACGCCAAGTTTGAGACGGGGCGCAATCTCGGCCAGCGCCGCCTCGGCGCGTTCGCCGCCCGTCAGGCTGTCGGCGATAATGCCGACATGGTGGCCGCGATCGGCCTGTCCATTGGCGAGATCCAGGATGTGGCGGAAGATTCCGCCAACCGGCGCACGCACCGCATGCAGAATTCGAAGCGGCTGATCTGATCTCGCGGACATGCTCTAGGACCAGCGCTCGCCCGCCGATGCCGGCGCGTAAGTACTCCGCGGGGAAGCGGCAAAGCTGGCGCCACCGGAATCCGCCACAGCGGATCGTGACGGGACGGCGGCTGCGGGAGTCGAATAGGAAGGCCCGCCGTAAGCCATGGTGTCGAGTTCGCTCTGCGGCTGCGCCGTAGCCATCGGCGCGGTCGTCTGCATGCAGCCCGACGGGGCAAGCGCGGCGAGTAGGCAGATCATTAGGGCGCGCACGCCTCTCATCGGAAAACCCACGGGCAATTATCGATTCCGATTAAGGGCTTTCATGGTTAACAAAGCATAACCGCGGCGGCCGGGCCCTGCTTTGACCATGGCAAATTCACCGAATTAACCCAGCGGCAACCTTAATGGAGTGTAATCGCGGAGGGACCAGTAGAGTCGTGGCGTCCGTGGGAGTGTGCGATGCGTTTAGCGTTCTGGCGTGCAGGCAAGGAGAGGGCCGCGGTCCACAGAGCCGTCTCCAAGCCTGCGCCAGTCACCTACAAGCCGGCCGCGGCTTCCGAATCCGGTGATCTGGATTTGCGGGCGATTGGTGAAGCGCTTGCGCGCAAGCGGGGCTGGATCATTGTTCCGACGCTGCTCGCCGCCGTGCTCTCGGTTACTGCCGTCAACATGGTCACCCCGCGATACAAATCCGAAGCGCGCATCCTGATCGATGGGCGGGAAAACGTCTTCCTGCGGCCCAACGGTGAGCGCAACGAGGAGCGCAATGCGCTCGATCCCGAGGCGGTGACAAGCCAGGTCCAGCTCCTGTTGTCGCGCGATCTCGCGCGCGAAATCATCAAGAAGAACAAGCTTGCTGAACGGCCGGAATTCGATCCGGTTCTGCAGGGGCTGTCGCCGCTGAAATCGGTGCTCGCATTGGTCGGGATCGGCCGCGATCCGTTTTCCCTGACCCCGGAAGAGCGGGTGCTGGACGCCTATTATGATCGCTTCACGGCCTATGCGGTCGATAAGTCGCGCGTCATCGTGATCGAATTCCAATCGCGCGATCCGGAACTGGCGGCGCGAGTAGCCAATTCGATCGCCGACGGTTATCTGGTGTTGCAGCAAGGCGCGCGGCAGGACCAGGCCAAATCAGCCAGCCAATGGTTATCAGGCGAAATCGAAAATCTGCGCAAGAAAGTGGCGGACGCGGAATCCCGCGTCGAGGATTTCCGTTCGAAATCGAGCCTGTTTATCGGCACCAACAACACCACGCTGTCCAACCAGCAGATGGGCGAGATCAACACGCAATTGAACAATGCGCGGGCGCTGAAGTCCGACGCGGAATCGAAGGCGCGGCTGATCCGCGAAATGCTTCAGAGCGGCAAACCTATCGAGGCTTCGGAAGTGCTCAATTCCGAATTGATCCGCCGGCTGACCGAACAGCGCGTTACGCTGCGCGCGCAATTGGCCGAGCAGTCGTCGACGTTGCTCGATGGTCATCCGCGTATCAAGGAACTGAAGGCGCAGCTTGCCGATCTCGACCGGCAGCTTCGCGAGGAAGCGAGCAAGATCTCGCGTTCATTGGACAATGATGCGCGAATCGCCAGCGGCAGGGTCGAGGGCCTGAGCGCAAGCCTGGAGCAGTTGAAGAAGCAGGCGAGCTCGACCAACGGCCAGGATGTCCAGCTTCGGGCGCTGGAGCGCGAAGCCAAGGCGCAGCGCGACCTTCTGGAATCCTATCTCGCGAAATACCGCGAGGCCAATACCCGCGAGAACATCGAGGCTGCGCCCGCGGATGGCCGGATCATTTCCCGCGCCAGCGTGTCCAACAGCCCGGCCTATCCGAAGAAGCTGCCGATCGTGCTGATCGCGACGTTGGCAACCCTGATGCTCAGTGCCGGCGCGATCGTAACCGGCGAATTGCTGCGCATGACCGCGCCGCGTGCCGTGGCGGCCTTTACTTCAGCGCCGGCAGTGGTCCGCGTGCCGGCGGTTGCCGCATCCGTTGCCGCCGCCGAGCCATTGCCTGAGCCCAAGCCGGTGCCTGCGGCCGCTGCCAGCGCGGCCGCCCCGGATATTATCTCCGAGTTCTCCGAGATCGAACGCCTGGCCGACGATTTGCGCGAGGCGGGCGCTGCCGCGCGCAAGATCACTGTCCTCGGCACCGCCCCGAACGAGAGCATCGCATTGACGGCCCTGACGATCGCGCGCCTGATCGCGCGGAGCGCGAAGGTCGTGGTCGTCGATTTGGCGTCGTCGTCGACCATCTCGGCGGAATCGGTCGATCCGAACGCGCCGGGGCTGGCCGAATTGATGCTGGGCGAAGCCTCGTTTGCGCAAGTTATCACCAAGGATCGGCTTTCGCGGGTTCACCTCGTGAGCGCGGGGCGGCCAGGCTCGGACCGGGCCTTGCTGCAATCGCCACGGCTCGGTCTTGCGGTCGATGCGCTGCTGCGGGTCTATGACCATGTCCTGCTTGATGCTGGTACCGCCTCCGATCTGCCCGCGGAGCTGTTGACCGCGCAGGCCCGCGCCGTGGTAGTGCCGGACGCCTCGATGGCCGCCGATGCCCGCACCCTGATGAGCGAACAGCTCAAGGCAGTCGGCTTCGGGGAGGTGACAATGCTGAGCAAGCCGGCCCAGCCTTCCGATGCTGTGGATCCCGGTTCGCGGGTAGTGGCGGCCTGATCGCAATCCACACCCTTTGGGGAACGTGCGTTAGCTGAATGCGCTTCGGAATTTTTGCGCCATATGCAGCAGCGATGGCGTGTGCTTCACCAGGTGCTTGGCGCGGTTGACGCCTGACATAGCGGCGGCCGCGATCCTGCCGCGCAGGCTGAGCGGGATGTAGCAATCGAAAATAGGCTCACTGGCTTTGCAAAAAAGGCGCTTGTAGTCGTCTGATCCGATACCGAGATCCAGCGCGCAGTATCCGCGTTCGGCATAATGGTCGACGATATTGCGTATCAGGATCAGGCCGGGACTGTAACGCGAATTGCCTGATATCGTGTAGGTATTGAACATCATCGAAAAGCGATGACCGTTGGCGACGCCGGCAAAGATCGCGATGACCTCGTTGTCGCATTCAAGGGCGTGGATATCGATCACGCGGCCACCGCTTGCCAGCGGCGTCATGCAGGCGGTGCGGATAAAGTCCTCGACGCCGGGTTCTGCGAACACGTTGGGCAGTTTCTGTTCCGCCATCCGCTGCGGCTTGATACGGAAGAACGCTTCGAGCAGCCGCTTGATCTCGGCGTCGGTGGTGGCGAGGCGGTAGCGATAGCCCGGCAGCATCTTCAGCTTGCGTTCCTTGCTCTTGAGCCGGCTGCGCAAGGACTGGCTGACCCATGTGGTCGGCGATGCGCCCGGCACCATCGTCATCAGGGGGCAGTCGTTGGCGGATGCCTGGCGCGGCAGCAGCGCCATCGGGTTCGGCAGGTCTCGCCACTTGAGAGGTTGTTGGATAAGCGCCAGAACATCAGCCTCCGATCGCGCGCGTATCGCTGAAATCAGCGCGTCGAGATCGGCCCGGGTCGCCTCCGTTGCAAAATTCCGGTCCCACAGTGCCATGTTGAAGGTGGCGTGCTTGCCGCCCATGAAACACGCGATGCGAATACCGTGCGCCTGGCCGAGCGCGAGCGGAAGCAGCAGCAGCGGTCGACGTTCGCGGTCATAGGCAATAACGATGAAAGGCCGAAGGCCCTCGCGCTCTCCGACCAGCTGTTGCCAGGGGCGAAGGAAGTCGAACCGCTGATACGGCGTCGAGAAGTGCTGCTGATTTTCGAGACTGCGCCAGATTGTCTCAGCCTGGCCAAAGTCGCCGAGAAAATCGACGCTGGCGATGCGGCTCGTTTTCGACCACGCTGGCGCATCTGCCGTCCGGCTTTCGATTGCGGCAGCCATGGTCATTGCGAAACCTGTCTACAGGGAATTATTTACATTTTTCAGCGTTGGCCGACTTTTGCAAAGAAATGTCAACAAAGAGTAATGACAATCCGGCCGCGGGGAGGCGGAAATCGCTCGCACCGGAGTCTTGGCCGGCCAAGCGGAATTCGCTTAGCTACGAGCAATGCTCCCGACTAGAAGTTGCGCGTATTCTGCTTACAAAATCAATAATCACCTTTGCGGAATAAGCGCTGAGAGGCGAGACGTTGTCACCCGAAATCAGATTCCTGACGAGCCTGAGACTGGAACTCGCTTATTTCAGCGGTCGTGCATGGGTGAAAGGACGTGGAACCGGGGGCGCCGGCGTCATCCTGCGGTTTGAGCGCGTCCGCCCGCGGGGCGCTGCGCGCTTTCAACCGCTCGAGTCGCACGAAATCACGCCCAGATTTCTCGATCGAACAATCCGCGCGTTGAAACGCTGGAAGTACGATATCGTTTCGATGGACGAGGTCTGCCGGAGGGCGGTAACGCTGGCCTCGCCGCGACGCTTTGCATGTCTCACATTCGACGGCGGCTACAAGGACGTGATGGCGTCAGCCTATCCGGTGTTGTCGCGACACGGCGTTCCCTTCACCGTTTATGTGCCAACCGCGTTCCCGGACGGTATCGGCGAGGCTTGGTGGATCGCGCTCGAACAGGTGATCGCGCGCGAGAGCCGGCTGAGCCTTGTGGTCGGCCGGGACGAAAAGCATTTCAACATCGGAAGCACCGCGGAAAAATATCAGCTCTATGATTTTCTTGCGGGATGGATGCGCTCGCTCGCGCCATCGGATCTCTCTTCCGCGATCAAGGATATCTGCACGCGTTACGCCGTCGACCTCGCCGCGCTGTCGCGCGAGGCATCGCTGGACTGGAATGATCTGGCGAAGCTTGCGGCAGATCCGCTGGTGACGCTCGGCAGCGCCACGGTGAATTATCCTGTCTTGTCGAATTTGAAGGACGCGGCCGCGCTACGCGAAATGACGATGGGGAGGGCGGTCGCAGAGGCTGCATTCCAACGCGACGTCAGACATTTCGCCTATCCGTTTGGCGATCGCGCATCGTGGCGCCGGAAACACGCTGTGATGGCCGAAGAAGCTGGTTTCATCAGCGCCGCATCGGCGATACCAGGTGTGGTCGAGGCGGAGGGGCGAACCAGTCTGCACGCGCTTCCGCGTATCGCCTGGGACGGCCGGCAACGTTCGCTGCGCGCCATGCGCGTAATCCTGTCGGGCATCACATTTCCACCCGTGAAGCCAACCAGAAGCCGGGCATTTTAGCGCGGTTTCAAGCGAAGCATGCCCTCGGATCGGATCCGGAGGTGGCACCGGTTCGCGTAAAGAAAACGGGTCAGGCGTCCGGCCGTGACATCCAGCTGACGATCGGCATCGCCGGCAGCACCCATCCGATCCCGGCCACGACATAGAAGATGGCTTGCAATAGTCCGGAATTCGCAAGCCACGGCGTCTGCGCCACCGTCATGCCGAATAGCGACCACACCACGACCAGCAACAACAGCGCGATGGTTCCAAGGAATTTTCGGGTGCGTATTCTCATGACGGAAATATGCGGCTCGCTGCGGTACGCGCCTTGCGCGCGGGAAGGGGCGGACTATAAGGTGCGCGCAAATTCATTCAAGCGCAGCTTCAATGACCGGTATTTCCGCCCATCAAGCCTCACACGATCGCCTCGTCCGCGGCTGGTTGATCTCGATCGCTGCGCTGATCGCGATCATGGTGCTGGTCGGCGGCGCCACGCGTCTGACCGAGTCAGGGCTTTCGATCGTCGAATGGAAACCGGTCACGGGCGCGCTGCCGCCGCTCGGTCAGGAGCAATGGACGCAGGCCTTCGACGCCTACAAGACCATCCCGCAATATCGTCAACTCAACGCCGGCATGAGTCTCGACGAGTTCAAGACGATCTTCTGGTGGGAATGGAGCCACCGGTTGCTCGGACGCGTGATCGGGGTGGCCTATTTGCTCCCGTTTCTCTGGTTCCTGTGGCGCGGGGTGCTGGGCAGGGAACTGCGGCGGCGGTTATGGCTGATCTTCGGCCTCGGCGCGCTGCAGGGCGCGGTCGGCTGGTGGATGGTGGCGTCGGGGCTTTCGCAACGGGTCGAGGTTTCGCAATATCGTCTTGCCAGCCATCTGGTGCTGGCCCTGCTGATTTTTGCAGGCATTGTCTGGACGCTGCGCCGGCTGCGAGCGCGGTCGCCGTCGGCTGAATCCGCACGGTTGAAAATAACGGCGGTGGCCCTGCTGGTGCTGACGTTCGTGCAGCTTTATCTGGGCGCGCTGGTGGCGGGACTGCGCGCAGGCAGGATCTACAACACCTGGCCGGAAATCGATGGCGCGTTGATTCCCTCCGCGGCGCGACTTTTCTTTGAAGCGCCGTGGTGGCGGAACCTGTTCGACAACACGCTTACGGTTCAATTCGAACATCGCATGGTCGCCTACGTGCTGTTCGTGACGGCAGTCCTGCATGCGCTAGACGCGGTTCGCTCGCGGGCCGGAAGATCGGCGGTCAACGGCGCCGTGTGGCTGGCGGGCGTCGTCACCTTGCAGGCGACGCTGGGCATTCTCACGCTGATCAATCAGGTTCCGATGGATCTCGCGCTCGCCCACCAGGCCGTTGCGATTGCGGTTCTGACGCTTGCGGTCTTTCAGGTCGAACGCCTTGCTGGCAGGCAACGAGAACAGGCTCCACAAGAGATGGCCCGGCCTGTCACCCAAACCGGCTGAATTGAACTATTCTAATTTTCCACGCGCATGCAGAAAATCCGATTTTGCATGGCTTTCCCTGCATCTCACATCCGTTGACAAAGTTGTGTGACGCGCTCCCGCTTTACTTCAAGCGTTTGGGGGATAAAACGAACCAAACACAGGTTCGCCCATGTCCTCAGCATTCGTTCAGGCCGCCGTCATCCTGCTCCGCGAGGGGCTTGAAGCCATGCTGGTGATCGCCATGCTGGCGGGATATCTGACCAAGGTCGGCGCCAGTCATCGCATCCAGGCCCTCTATGCGGGATCGCTGGCCGCGGTCGGGGCCAGCATTATCGCTGCCTGGCTTTTCGCGGTGCTGAATTCGGGCGAACACAGTGACCTCCTTGAGGGTGTCATCATTCTGGTCGCCGCGGGGCTGATGCTTTACGTCAGCGGCTGGCTGATGGTGAAGCAAGACCCGCGTGGCTGGCAGGATTACCTGGCGCACAAGGCCGACAACGCGCTGGCGCAGGATACCGTCTGGGCGGTCGGCGCGCTTGCCTTCCTCGCGGTATTTCGCGAAGGCGCAGAAACCGTGCTGTTCATCAATGCGCTCGCCACGACCGAGGGTGGCTGGAGCGCCGGCCTGTTCGCCGGACTTGGCGCTGCGACCGTTGGTCTTGTGGTGCTGTTCTATTTCATCAACCTGATTGCGCAAAAGATTCCGCTGCGGCCGCTGTTCATCATTACCTCGGCATTTCTGTTCGCAATGGCGATCAAGTTCATCGGCGAAGCCGTGCAGGAATTCCAGGAACAGGCGATCCTGCCGTTTACTGAACTGAAAAGCGCCGCATGGCTTGGCGCCATTGGACTGAATCCGACCGTAGAGGCGCTGTCCGCGCAGCTGCTTGTGATCGTATTTGCGCTCGCGACCTATTCGGTGGTCCAGCGCAACGCCCGGCTCGCGCGCGAGGACAAAGCCGCGATACATATCGCGCAGCCGCAAATCGGAAATCTCTAGCAATAG
This sequence comes from uncultured Alphaproteobacteria bacterium, assembly GCA_963753875.1. Classification (GTDB taxonomy): domain Bacteria; phylum Pseudomonadota; class Alphaproteobacteria; order Rhizobiales; family Xanthobacteraceae; genus Bradyrhizobium. The sequence goes on from CAVWDY010000027.1 coordinate 59,647, forward strand.
CCATAGACACCGCACGCGTAGGGCAGGCGATACCAATAGCTGAGATTGGGGCCGCCGTAGTATGGGCCCTGATACTCGTAGGAATGGGTCGATCCGTAATAGCCGGGAAGCGCCGCAGAGCCTGGAAGCAGGGGTGTTTGAGGCGGGATTCGGACGTAGGGGTATCTTTCATCGGACGGTGTGAAGAGAACGTCCGATTCTTTCTCGACATTGGCAGGGCGGCCATGAACACGCGGCGCCTTGCCGTAAACGGCCGCTCCAGATCTGGGCAGGTCGGCGGCAGCGGTAGACCCCACGGTAAAAGTCGCGGTCACAAGGGGCATCATCCAGCGCAACATGGTTCCGCTCCGAATCAACAGTGGTGATTCGCTGCCACTTTATGCCGGAACGAACCTTAACGAGATACTTCTGATCTCGGGTTTGATGAAAGATCGGGTTCCGTCGGCAAGCAAAGGCGACCGCGCCTGGATGACAGCATTCCAATGGTCGCAGTCCTGGCGGCAGAACAGCTCCGCGCTATGACGACGCTGGCCACCGCTCGTGTCACGCGCTCAGCGCCTGCTCCAGATCCGCGATCAAATCTTCCTTGTCTTCGATGCCAATCGACAGCCGCACCATGTCGGGGGCCGCGCCCGATTTGATCTTGGCGGCATCGTCGAGCTGGCTGTGGGTGGTCGAGGCCGGGTGTATCACCAGCGAGCGGGTGTCGCCGACATTGGCGAGATGCGAGAACAGTTTCAGGTTCGAAACCAGGTTGACGCCTGCGTCGTAACCGCCCTTGAGGCTGAAGGTGAACACCGCGCCGGCGCCCTTCGGGGCATATTTGCGCGCGAGGTTGTTGTATTTGTCACCCAGCAATCCGGCGTAGTTGACCGCCGCTACCGCCGGATGCGCCGACAGCCATTCCGCGATCGCCTTGGCATTCTCGCAATGCTTTTGCATGCGCAGCGGCAGCGTTTCGATGCCGGTGAGGATGAGAAAGGCGTTGAACGGCGAGATCGCGGGACCGAGGTCGCGCAGGCCGAGCACGCGGCAGGCGATGGCGAACGCGAAATTGCCGAAGGTCTCCTGGATCTTGATGCCGTGATATTCCGGGCGCGGTTCGCTCAGCATCGGATATTTGTTGTCCTTCGACCAGTCGAAGGTCCCGGCGTCGACGATGATACCGCCGATCGAGTTGCCGTGGCCGCCCAGAAACTTGGTCAGCGAATGCACGACGATGTCGGCGCCATGGTCGATCGGGCGGATCAGATAGGGTGTCGCCAGGGTGTTGTCGACAATCAGGGGAACGCCTGCCTTGCGGGCGACCGCGGCGATCGCCTCGATGTCGGTGACGCTGCCGCCGGGGTTCGCAATCGAACTCGATGAAGATCGCCTTGGTGCGCGGCGTGACCGCGCGCTCGAAACTGCCGATATCATCGGGGTCGGCCCACGCCACGTTCCAGCCGAAGCTCTGGAAGGCGTGGGTGAATTGATTGATCGAGCCGCCATAGAGTTTGCGCGCTGCGATGAACTCGTCACCGGGCTTGAGCAGCATCTGAAAGACCACGACCTGCGCGGCATGTCCGGAAGCCGTCGCCAATGCAGCGGTGCCGCCTTCAAGGGCCGCAACACGCTCTTCCAGCACCGCCTGGGTCGGGTTTCCGATCCGGGTGTAAATATTTCCGAACGCCTGCAATCCGAACAGCGACGCGGCATGGTCGGCATCGTTGAACACGAAAGATGTGGTCTGGTAGATCGGCGTCGCCCGCGCGCCCGTGGTGGGATCTGGTTGTGCGCCGGCGTGCACAGCCAGGGTGGAAAAGCCGGGGGGACGATCGGTCATACTTGCTTCCTGTTCTGCCTTGTTCTGCAAACGCGTGGCCGCCATGCTGATGTCAGCGGCGTCCGCCGTCAAGGCGACTTTGCGCCCTACCGCTTGTTCGTAATGGTCGTGCTCCGCTTCCGAGCGCTCGTGAAAGAATCGTCTCGCATTTGCGTTATGCGAGGTCGTTCTTGTTTTTCGCAGCGCGATCGGACGCCGTGGTTTCCCCGCCGCCGACGCTCATGCGGCTCAAGGAAAGCCGCATGCCCTGCGTCGGCATCGGCGCGCGCTTTGAACTCAGCGTTCGCGAATTGACGCCCATCCACGAGATTTCCGAGGACAGCCGTCCATATTCAATTTTCGGGCAGCGGTTCATGACCACCTTGAGGCCGGCGGCTTCCGCCTTCTCCGCCGTGGCATCGTCGCGCGCGCCAAGCTGCATCCAGATCACCTTCGGCGGCGGCGTCATTTTCAGCGCTTCATCGACCACAGGCCCGATGTGGCTCGAATTCCTGAAGATATCGATCATGTCGACCGGGTGGCCGATTTCGAGCAGCGATGCGACGAAGGGCTTTCCGAGCAGGCTTTTGCCGACGTGGCCGGGGTTGACCGGGATCATGTCGTAGCCGCGCTGCGCGAGATATTTGAAGGCGAAGTAACTCGGCCGTACGTTGACCGGCGACGCTCCGACCATCGCGATGGATTTCACGTCATTGAGAATCGTTCGGATGTAATTGTCGTCGTAGGCGTCATGGTTCATTGCGAGCTATCCACTACGTCATTGCGAGGAGCCAACGGGTCCGGCCTTCGGCCGGCCCGATGACAGGCTCCGCGACGAAGCAGTCCATTCTTTGTTGCGGCAGTGGATTGCTCCGCGGAGCCTGTCATCGGGCGCGCATTCGCGCGACCCGTTGGCTCGTAATGACGGTCTTACTTGTCCTGCCATTTCGGCTCGCGTTTCTCGATGAAGGCGCCGATGCCTTCCTCGGCGTCGCGCGCCATCATGTTTTCGGTCATCACCTCTGCCGCATAGCGATAGGCCCCCGCAAGGCTCATCTCGGCCTGGCGGTAGAATGCGGCCTTGCCGATTTTGATCGTATAGGCGGATTTGAGCGCGACCTTTTGGGCCAGCGCGATCGCCGCATCCCGCTCGGCGCCGGCAGCCACGACGCGGTTGACGAGACCGATATCCCGAGCGGTAGCCGCCGAAATCGGCTCGCCCGTGAGCAGCATTTCCATCGCCTGCTTGCGCGGCACGTTGCGTGACAGCGCCACCATCGGGGTCGAGCAGAACAATCCGATATCGACGCCGGGTGTGGCGAAGGTTGCGGTCTCCGACGCGACCGCAAGATCGCAGCTTGCCACGAGCTGGCAGCCTGCGGCAGTAGCGACCCCCTGAACCGCCGCGACCAGCGGCTTTGGCAAGTGCACGATCGCCTGCATCATCGCGCTGCAGGCCGTCATGATCTCGGCAAAATAAGCTCGGCCGCGATCGGCGTCGGCGCGCCGGGCCGTCAGCTCCTTCATGTCGTGCCCGGCGGAAAAGGCGGTACCGTTGGCCGCGATGACCACCGCCCGCACCCTTGCATCGTCATGAATTTCCCTGAGCGCGGAATCGAGCCCGGCGATCAGGCCCTCCGACAGGCTGTTGCGGGCTTCCGGCCGATTGAGCGTGAGCACGGCGACGCTGCCAATCATCTCGCGCAGGAGGATCGGCTGATGTGGCGAGGCGGCGCGTGCGGTTTGGCTCGTCATCGAAAGATCCACTTGATATCCACTTGTAATCCTTTTGGGCAGATGCGTCAGCTTAATGTAACAAGCGGCGTGAGGCGAGGGCAGGCGGACAACATGGCAATTGCAAAAATGAGCGTGGCGGAGCTTGAAAAGTTCCTCCATGCCGAATTTCCCCAGGCTTTCAGCGGCGGCGACATCAGTATCGAAAGCGCCGATGGTACCTGCTGCCTGCTGCGGCAGCGTTACGGTGAGCGGATGCTGCGTCCGGGCGGGACGATCTCCGGACCGACGCTGATGGCGCTGGCCGATTTCGCCATGTATGTGGTGCTGCTGTCGGCGATCGGTCCCGTCGGCCTTGCGGTCACCACAAATCTTAACATCAACTTCCTGCGCAAGGGCGCGCCCGGGCAGGATGTGCTTGCGGCGGCGAAGCTTTTGAAGCTGGGCAAGCGGCTGGCGGTCGGCGAAGTCAATCTGCTGTCCGGCGTGTCGCCCGATCCGATCGCCCATGTTACTTCGACCTATTCCATTCCAAATACTTAGGGTTTTATCCGGTAGTATAACACCATATTTATAACCGATTGTTTTTACAGAGATAATTATCTTGGTTTGGCATTGACGTGCGCGCGGGACCTATCTAGAAACCCGCGCAGTCTGGCGCTGATGCGCGCCTCTTCCCCATTCACGGATTCCCCTCATGAAAACGTTTTCGGCAAAGCCAGCCGAGGTGACGAAGAAGTGGGTGCTGATCGACGCCAAGGGTTTGGTGGTCGGCCGGCTCGCTTCTCTGGTCGCCATGCGCCTTCGCGGCAAACACCTTCCAACCTACACACCGCATGTCGATTGCGGCGACCATGTCATCATCATCAACGCGGCTCACGCCGTGCTGACCGGGCGCAAGCGCGACAACAAGGTCTATTACAATCACACCGGATTCATCGGCGGCATCAAGGAACGTACGGCCAAGTCGATTCTCGAAGGCCGTTTTCCCGAGCGCGTGGTCGAGAAGGCCATCGAGCGCATGATTCCGCGTGGACCGCTTGGCCGCGTGCAACTCGGTAACTTGCGCGTTTACCCGGGGCCGGAGCATCCGCACGAAGCCCAGCAACCTGAAACCGTGGACGTTGCTTCGATGAATCGCAAGAACATGAGGGCCGCATAAGATGTCCGACACCATGCAGTCGCTCGATCAGTTATCGCAGCTCAAGCCGGCCGCGCCGGAAGCTCCGAAATACGTCAAGAAGGTCGACAAATACGGCCGTGCTTATGCCACCGGCAAGCGCAAGGACGCGGTTGCCCGCGTCTGGATCAAGCCGGGTGCGGGCAAGGTGACCGTCAATACCCGTGAAGTCGAAGTCTATTTCGCGCGTCCGGTGTTGCGGATGATGATCCAGCAGCCGCTGATCGCCGCCGCACGCGCGGGCCAGTACGACGTGATCTGCACCGTGACCGGTGGCGGTCTGTCAGGCCAGGCAGGTGCCGTGCGTCACGGTATTTCGAAGGCCTTGACCTATTTCGAACCGGATCTCCGCGGCCTTCTGAAGAAGGGCGGCTTTCTCACGCGCGACTCGCGCGTGGTCGAGCGCAAGAAGTATGGCCGCGCCAAGGCGCGCAGGTCGTTTCAGTTCTCGAAGCGCTAACCGCTTCGTTAGAATTTGCCGCGAATGCGGCATATCAGGATACGAAAGCGCCCGCTTGCGGGCGCTTTTTTCGTTACGCAATTAAGGATGAGTTGACGCAGTTTTTTGTGAAAACTTGCCCGTGAACGCAAACGGATTGCCAACGCGGCAGTCCTAGCGTTGCAGGTGGCGACGGCGCCCCGCCTTCATTTTAGCCGCGCCAGGAATTCGGCATCACAATTGTCTGGTGACCCCATGTTGCTCGATACCTCCACGCTTTATCTCGTTGCCACCATGGTCGCGGCGTTGCTGGGATCCATGCTGGTGTTCTTTGGTAATCAAGAGAACATTCCGGCGTTGAAATGGTGGGGAACCGCCTATCTGCTGGGGGCCGCGTCGGTGGCACTCTGGACGCTGGCCAGCCCGATGCTCGGCGAGATGTTCTCGCTGGCGTTGAATGCCATCGGCTTCATGACCTGCGGCATGGTCTGGAACGCATCGCGGGTCTTTCATGGCCGCAAACCCAATCTGCCGGGGCTCATTCTCGGCGCCTTGGTCTGGATCGCCGCCGTCATGACGCTGGCGCCTGAAGCTTCCAACATGCGGATGACGATCGGCGCGGGAATCGTTGCGGTCTATGCGGCGCTGACGGCCACCGAATTGTGGTCGGAGCGCCGCAAGACGTTACAAAAGCGCTGGCCGGCGATCGCGGTCCCGGTGCTGCACGGTTTCGTGCTGATGTTGCCGATCCTGCTCGGCGATCTCCTGCATCCGCATCATGATGGGTTCGGCAGCAGCATCTGGGTCAAGGTGTTTGCGATCGAGCTTTTTCTCTATGCGGTCGGCACCGTGTTCGTGATCTTCATGCTGGTGTCGGAACGCGCGGTGACCGTCCACAAGACCGCGGCGTCGGTCGATCCGCTGACCGGCATGTTCAATCGCCGCGGCTTTGCGGAAGCCTGCGGGCGCGTGATCGAGCGCGAGGCCAAGGCTGGCCGACCGGTAACGGTGTTGATCTTCGATATCGACCACTTCAAATCGATCAACGACCGCTTCGGCCATCCCGCAGGCGACGAGATTCTGAAGTTGTTCTCGGCCGTCGTGGTCAACAATGTGCGCATCAGCGATCTCTCCGGGCGCATCGGCGGCGAGGAGTTTGCGGCCCTGCTGCCGTGCCCGCTGGAGGAAGGTGTGATCGCGGCCGAGCGCGTGCGCGAGGCTTTTGAGGCGTCCGGAATTGTGTGCGAGGAGGGTCCGGTCGATACCACCGTCAGTATCGGCGTGGCCGGCGGGCCGGCGGGTACCGAGCTCGAGGTGCTGCTGGCGGCGGCCGACACCGCGCTCTATCAGGCCAAGCGCAGCGGCCGCAATCGGGTCGAGGCCGCGGAGGAATTGCCTTTGTCGCTGGAAAACTGGCGGCGAAAGACCGCCGGCGTGCGCCCGCCGCAACCGCAGTCAAGCCTGACGCGCCTCGCTTAGGGTCGGTGTGGCGACAATGGTAACCCGTCGTTTACCATTCGATCCATAGCATTGCGGTGATGGACTCGATCCGTAGGCAGAATACTCAAACCGACCTGATGTCGCTCGAAGCGGCAGCTGCCTCCGCTCGCGGCGGTTTCGCCTGCATGTTTTCCACCTCGGAAGAATACGAGACCGCGCTGATCACCGAGCGGCGCGCGCAGGGCCGCTACGATCAGCGCCGGAGCCGCTGGCCTGCCATCATGTTCGTCGGCTGTGCGATGATGGTCGCCGGCACGGTGCTGCTGTTGAACTGAGTTACCACGAACACGAGGTGGGATGCGGGCGCCGTAAGGCGCCTTTCTCTTTTTTGCCGGCTGGGTTAGAGACGAGGGCTCCGAAACCAGAGGCCGCAACCCAAATGATCACCGAAATCGCTCAAATCGACGTCAAGCCCGGCACCGAAAAGGATTTTGAAGCCGCGGTCGCCAAGGCGCGCCCGCTGTTCCTGCGCGCCAAGGGCGGCAGAGGGATCGAACTGCACAAATCGATCGAGAAGCCATCGCGCTACCGGCTGATGGCCAAGTGGGACACGTTGGAAAACCACACCGTCGATTTCAGAGGCTCGGAGGATTTTGCGGCCTGGCGCGGTCTGGTCGGACAGTATTTTGCTTCGTCTCCGGAGGTCGAGCACACCGAGACCGTGCTGACCTCAGACTGAACGAGGGCCGGTACTGCGTGACGTCAGGCCGGCACCGCGCCGGCTTCGGCTTCATTGGCCTTGAAGTGGTCGATCAGGACTTTCACGATCGCCATCAGCGGCAGGGCAAGCGAAATGCCCCAGATACCGAACACCACGCCGAGCAGGATCTGGAAGGCGAATAGCGTGGCGGGTGGGATATCGAGCGCCTGACGCTGGACGATCGGGGTCAGAACGTAGCTTTCCAGCGCATGAATGCCGAGGAAGAGCGCGAACGCACTGGCCGCGGCGACCCATCCTGAGGCCAGACTGGCCAGCACCACGATAAGTCCGGCGACGAGCGCGCCGACGGTCGGAATGAAGGCAAGCAGTCCAGCCTGGATGCCGAGAATAAAGGAACTCTGGATTCCAATAATCGCAAGCCCAATCCAGGTCACGACGAACACGGCGGCCATGGTGATGATCTGCGCAATCAGCCAGCGCTCCAGCGTATCTCCGATCCGGTCGACGATGACGGTTGCGCGGTCACGATGCCGCGCCGGCGCCATGTACAAAAGTCCCTTCCGATAGACGCTCGGCTGTGCCGCGAAGGTCAGCCCGAGAAACAGCACGATAAAAAAATTTCCAACCGCATTCACCGTACCCAACAAAAGTTTCAGGGTCTGGCTGACGATCGCGCCGCCGCTGGAAGCGAGCGCACCCGCGCCGGGAAGGTTGTGCGTGGTCGCGGCGCCGGGGCTAGCCGGTGCGGTCGAAGCCGCCGGCGCGGAGCTGCCGAGCTCGAAATAGCTGGTATCGATTCCGTTTCGGTCAAGGAAAGCCTTGACGCCGACCAGTTGCGATTTGATCGTATCGCTCAGCACCGCGGCCTGTTGCGCGATGGTGGCGCCGCCGAGGAAGACCACGCCCGACAACAGCCCCGCGAGTACCAGGCAGACAACCGTCAGCCGCAGCGAATGCGGCAGCCTGACGATGTGGCCGAGCATAGTGGTCAAGGCGTTGAGCGCCACACCAAGCAGCATTCCTGAGAAGATCAGAAACAGCGTCGCGGCAAAATACCAGATGAACAGCAGCAGGCTTGCGAATACCACGACACCAATGCCGCCAACGGATATGGCCCAGGCCAGATCGTTGCGGGCCTGAAGATGATTGTCGGCCGAGCCTGCCAAGCTGAATCCTTTCGAATTAATTCCGACGGCGCACTCTTTCGCCAAAACGCGCCCGGGATCAAGCAAAGAAGCCAAGCCGGCTGAGGTTATTGCAGACCTGCGTAGCGGCAGAGCGGATCGTAACATATTGATCCGTCGTCGACTGCGATGCATGATCGGCCGGAATTTGCGGGGCAAGATTGGAAACAAGATAATGAGGAGGCCGGTGGTCGGTGTGATCGGCAACGCCTATCGCATCGAAAATAGGTTTGCGACGCAGATGGTCGGTGAGCGAAACCTTCGCGCGGTGGCCGAAGTGACAGGCGCATTGCCTCTGATGTTTGCGGCGTCACCGGATATCACGGATATCGGTGCCTTGCTGGACACGGTCGATGGCGTGTTGCTGACCGGAGGCCGCGCCAATGTTCACCCGAAGCATTTTCGCGCTGAGCCTGATCCCCGGCATGAACCCTACGACCTGCGCCGTGACGAACTGGCGCTGGCGTTGTCGGAGGTCTGCGTCGCCCGCGGCGTCCCGCTGTTTGGAATTTGCCGCGGCTTTCAGGAGATGAACGTGGCCTTCGGCGGCTCGCTGCATCCTGAAATCCGCGACTTGCCCGGGCGCATGAATCACCGGATGCCGCGGCTGGAAAGCGGTGAAATCCATCCCGATCCCAAGGTGATCTTCGCCGACCGTCACGACGTCCGCCTCACCCCCGATGGTGCCTTTGCAAAACTGCTCGGTCGCGAGACGATCCGCGTCAATTCGTTGCACGGCCAAGGCATCCTCGAAACCGGCGAGCGGGTCGTCGTCGAGGGAGTGGCCGAGGACGGCACCATCGAGGCGATCCGGATCGCCGACGCCCCTGGCTTCGCGCTCGGCGTGCAGTGGCATGCGGAATACGATCCGCAGCGCAACCCGATCAACCGTACGCTGTTCCAGGCCTTCGGCGAGGCGCTCCGCGCGCACAAGCGCATCGGGTGACCTGGTTTCGATGTCGCCCGGATCCAGCGCACTGATCTAAGCGCGCTGGATACGGTTCAGGCCTGGATATGTCTCAAGCGGCTTTGCTTATCTTCTCGACCTTCACCCCGCCGCCTTCCAGCAGCATGACCCGGTTCAGGAGCTTCACAAGCGCGTAGACCGATTCGATGGCTGGTGCCGGCGTATTGGTCAGCTTGGCCATTTCCAGAATCGAACCGATCAGCGCCTCGGTTTCGAGCGAACGGCCGGCTTCGACGTCCTGCAACATCGATGTCTTGTGCGCGCCGACGGCTTCCGCGCCGGCGATGCGTTTTTCGATAGTGACGCGGAAGGTGACGCCGAGTTTCTGCGCGATGTCCTGGGCCTCCTTCATCATGGTCGCCGCCAGTGCACGCGTCTCGGCGAACTGGCATATATCCACCAGCGTCGCGTGAGTTAGCGCCGAAATCGGGTTGAACGAGAGATTGCCCCATGCCTTCAGCCAGATTTCCGAGCGGATGTCCGGCAGTACCATGGATTTCAGTCCGGCCTTGATGAAGACGTCGTGCAATTCCCTGACCCGTGGGGTTTCCTTGCCGTCGAGTTCGCCGATCGGGAAGCGATCGCCCTCGACGTGGTGAATGACGCCCGGCGCGATTGCCGCCGCGGCGGGATAGACCACGCAGCCGATGATGCGGTTCGGATCGATATGTTTGGTGAGGACGCCCGAGGGATCGAGGCTTTGCAGCCGGTGATTGTCGTATTGGCCGCCGAGCTTCTGGAAATACCACCACGGCAGGCCGTTCTGCACCGTCAGCACGATGGTGTCGGGACCGAGCAGGGAATCGATGTCGCGCACGACCTGATCGAGGAAATGCGCCTTCACCGCCAGCACGACAATATCCTGCTTGCCGGCCTCGGTCGCCTTGTTGACGGCTTTCACTTTGGCCGTCTGGACCTTGCCGTCATGCCATTCGAGTTTGAGGCCATTGTTCTGGATCGCGGCGAGATGGGCGCCCTGGTCGATCACGGTGACATCCTCGCCCGCGAGCGCAAACTTGGCCGCCAGCAAGCCGCCGATGGCGCCCGCGCCGACCACGCAGATCTTCTTCTGTTTGGGTGGCGCGCCCAACAGATACGGGCTCGGCAGCACCTGGTCGAAAACGTTGCCGAGGCTGCCGACGCCGTCGATCACGATATCGACAACGTTATGGGCGTCGCCCATCGTGCCGGCGCCGAGCGAGGTGCCGCAGGCGATGACGTCGCCCGGCATCAGCGTCACGTCCTTGGAAATGGCGGCGACGAGCTTGTGCGGCGGGAAGAACATGTCGGCGACGGGATAGTTCTGCCGTTCCTTGCCGTTGAGGATGGTTTTAATCGACAGCTTCATCGGGTCGAGGCCGGTCGCGATCACAGGACCAAACACACCGAAGGTGTCGAAGCTTTTCGAACGCGCCCATTGTTCGAACGACTTGTCCTTGCGCAGGAGGTCAACGGCGGTGACGTCGTTCACGCAGGTATAGCCGAAGATATAGTCGCCGGCCTCGGCTTCCGAGATGTTGAAGCATTTTTTGCCGATGACGACGCCGAGTTCGCCCTCGTAGATAATTTTCCCGGCATAGGTCGCCGGACGCTGGATCGGCCGGTTGGCGGGCCAATAGGAATTCGGCGCCTTTAGGAACCAGAGCGGCTCCTTCGGCTCCTTGAAATCGTTCTTGGCCGCGAGCTGGTGGAAATTGTTCCACAGGCAGACCATTTTCGATGGATCGCACGGCGTCAGAACCTGAACGTCGGAGAGCTTCAGCGTCTGGCCGGTCGGTTTCGCCCCGGCGAACATATCGCCGGCGTGAACCGCGATGGTATCGCCCTCCAGCGTGCCAATGCCGGTCTTGCCGCCTTGCTCGAAGCGAATCCATTTTGTCATCTGCAACCTCCCGGTGACGTAAAGGCAGCGTTATTCGTTTGCGCGGCCCTTTGGCTTATTCTAGTCCCGATCCCGGTCCCCGCAATCATGCACTGCATCATTGGGACCGCCGCCGAAGTTTCGGCTATACACGGGCAACAATATCGCGGCCGCAGACAAACGGCCGTCCATCGCGAGGGATGCCATGCGGGAGCGGAAATGGTCGAGGCGTGAGGTGCTTGGGGCATCGGCGGGGGCGGTCGCGAGCGCGCTTTTCGCCGAGCCGCTGAGAGCTGTGGCGCCGCCGCCTACGACCGTCACACCGGCATTGATCGAGGCCGCGCGCGAGGAAGGCAAGATCTCCTATTACGCGGCAATCGAGCTCAACGTCGCCGAACGCCTCGGAAAAATGTTCGAGGCCAAATATCCGGGGATTGCGGTTCGGGTAGAGCGCTCCGGGGCCGAGCGGATTTTCCAGCGCATCGCCCAGGAGCAGGGCAGTGGCATCCACGCCGTGGACGTCGCCAACAGCACCGATGCCGCGCACTATCTCGACTGGAAGAAGAACGGCTGGCTCGCGCCTTACCTTCCCGAGGATGTCGCGAAACATTTTCCCGCCGATCAGTTCGATCCGGGGGGGCTGTACGCCACGTCCTGTGCGTGGCTGGAAACCATCGGTTACAATACAAATCTGGTCAAACGCGAGGAGGCTCCGAAAAGCTACGCCGACCTGCTCGATCCGAAATGGCAGGGCAAGATCGTCAAGGGCCATCCCGGTTACTCAGGCGCCATTTTGACCACGACCTTTTTGCTCGCGCGCGAGCTGGGCTGGCCGTATCTGGAAAAATTGGCCCAGCAGAAAGTCATGCAGGTACAATCTGCCGGAGATCCGCCGAAAAAGGTCATGCTCGGCGAACGCGCCGTAATGGCCGACGGCAACGACTACAACCTGGTGCTGCTCAAGGATCAGGGCAAGCCGGTGGAAGTGGTGTACCCGACCGAAGGTTCACCACTTATTATCGTCCAAAGCGGGGTATTCCAAAACGCACCCAACCCGAATGCGGCACGGCTGTTCCAGAGTTTCTTTTTCAGTGTGGAAGCCCAGCAAATGCTGGTCGACGAATTCGCCCATCGCTCGTTCCATGCACTCGTCAAGGAGCGGGCCGGACAAACGCCGATGTCCAGTTTGAAACTGCTCAAGGCCGACCCGGCCGAGGTGCAGGCGCAGAGCGAAGAGATCAAGGCGCGCTATTCCAAGGTTTTCCGGGTGTGACGCGGGCTGGACGACGCGCACAGGGCCGCCGCAAATCAAAAGGGCGCTCCTTCCGGAGCGCCCTTTGTCTTGATGCCGTGACTTCGGCGGGAAAATCCCGCCAACAACTCACTGCGAATAGTACATTTCGAATTCGACCGGATGCGGCGTCATCTCGTAGCGCGCGACTTCGGTCATCTTCAGCTCGATATAGCTGTTGATGAAGTCGTCGTCGAATACGCCGCCGGCCTTGAGGAACGCGCGATCCTTGTCGAGGTTCTCCAGCGCCTCGCGCAGCGAGCCGCACACTGTCGGGATCGCCTTCAGCTCTTCCTTCGGCAGATCGTAGAGGTCCTTGTCCATCGCCGGACCCGGATCCAGCTTGTTCTTGACGCCGTCGAGGCCCGCCATCAGCATCGCGGCAAAACCGAGATACGGATTGGCCATCGGATCGGGGAAACGTACCTCGACGCGCTTGGCCTTCGGATTGGAGGTGTAGGGAATGCGGCAGGAGGCGGAGCGGTTGCGCGCGGAGTAAGCGAGCAGCACGGGGGCTTCATAACCCGGCACAAGACGCTTGTACGAGTTGGTCGAGGGGTTGGTGAAAGCATTGATCGCCTTGGCATGCTTGATGATGCCGGCGATGTAGGACAGGCAGGTCTCCGAGAGGTCGGCGTATTTGTTGCCGGCGAAGACCGGCTTGCCGTCCTTCCAGATCGACTGGTGGCAGTGCATACCCGAGCCGTTGTCGCCATAGACCGGCTTCGGCATGAAGGTGGCGGTCTTGCCGTAGATGTGGGCGACCTGCTGGATGCAGTATTTGTAGATCTGCATCTGATCGGCCATCAGCGTCAGCGTGTCGAACTTCATGCCGAGTTCGTGCTGGGCGGAAGCCACTTCGTGGTGATGCTTTTCGACCTTGACGCCCATCTTGGCCATGGCGCCGAGCATTTCGGAGCGCATGTCCTGCACCGAGTCCTGCGGCGGAACGGGAAAATAGCCTGCCTTGGTGCGGATGCGATGGCCGAGATTGCCGCCCTCATACTCGGTATCGGAGTTGATCGGAAGCTCGGAGGCATCCAGCTTGAAGCCGGTGTTGTAGGGGGTGGTCTGAAAGCGGACGTCGTCGAACACGAAGAACTCCGCCTCCGGTCCGAAAAAGACGGTGTCGCCGACGCCCATCGACTTCACCATGGCTTCGGCCTTCTTGGCCATGCCGCGGGGGTCGCGATTGTAGGGCTCACCCGTGGTGGGCTCCAGCACGTCGCAGGTGATCACCATGGTGGTCTCTGCGAAGAACGGATCGATCGTCGCCGTGACCGGATCTGGCATCAGGCACATGTCGGATTCGTTGATCGCCTTCCAGCCCGCAATCGACGAGCCGTCGAACATCGTTCCCTCGGCGAAAACGTCATCATCGATCATGCCGACGTCGAAGGTCACATGCTGCCACTTTCCGCGCGGATCGGTAAAGCGCAGATCGACGTACTTGACGTCGTTGTCCTTGATCGATTTCAGGACGTCTTTGGCGGTCTTCATGTATCCCCCTTTGATGGCTGTCTTGACTGGCCGCGGGCAGCGGCCGTTGGCTAATGGTCAATACAATTGGGGGATGCTCAATACAATATCAGAATGTCACCAGATTTCGCTCAGATGGCGTCGAGCCCGGATTCCCCGGTTCTGATGCGAATGGCCTCTTCGATGTTGGACACGAAGATCTTTCCGTCGCCGATGCGCCCGGTCTGAGCTGCGCGCCGGATGGCGTCAATGGCCCGCTCGACCAGATCGTCGGAAATCACTATTTCGATCTTAACCTTGGGCAGGAAGTCCACAATGTACTCGGCGCCGCGGTACAACTCGGCATGGCCCTTCTGCCGGCCAAACCCCTTGGCTTCGGTGACGGTAATACCTTGCAATCCAACTTCCTGAAGCGCTTCTTTGACCTCGTCGAGCTTGAATGGCTTGATGATGGCTTCGATTTTTTTCACGGATCGCCTCCCGGGCACTTTCATATCTCAGATTTCAGGTTGGTTTGCACGCTGCTCGAGGTCGTGCAGGTATACAATTGCTTGGTCCGGCGCACGGGCGCACACATCCATCATTTACCGGTTCAGCACAACGATCCGGAGCCGGCTTCCTCAAAAGCAGGGTCTATGCCAAGTTGTTAAGATGCCTGATTTCGAAATGTTATCAGGCTTTTAACAGGCATCCGAAGGAGGGCGGGTCGAGGGGGCACCATACCGCAGCCCGCGAAATAGGCAAATAGATCAATTAGCGTGCAATCATCCGGAATAGGACTGCGTACAAAACAGGAAATGCCTCAGGAAAAGGCGGTTCTGTCAGGGGATTTGGCATGGAAGTTCTAACCACAGCTGAGATGGAGCGTGCCGATCGGCTCACGATCGCCGCCGGCACCCCAGGCTTCGCGCTGATGATGAGCGCAGGCCAAGCTGTCGCTGAGGCCGCGATGGATCTCGCGGAAGAGGGGCCGATCCTTGTGGTTGCCGGACCCGGCAACAATGGCGGCGACGGTTTCGTGGCCGCGGCTGAGCTCGCAGCGCGTGGCCGCGAGGTCTCGGTCATCCTGCTGTGCGAGCGCGATAGCCTACAGGGCGATGCGGCCTCGGCGGCACGGGGGTGGAAGTATCCGGTGTTGCCATTCAATTCCCACGCAATCGGCAGGCCTGCGCTGATCATCGACGCGCTGTTCGGCGCCGGTCTCGATCGGGCGGTGAAGGGGGAACCGCTTGAGATGATCGAGGCGATCAACGCCAATGGCGCCCCCGTTCTCGCCGTGGACCTGCCGAGCGGTATTAACGGCACAACCGGAGCCGTCATGGGCGTCGCGGTGCGCGCCACAGAAACCGTTACCTTCTTTCGACGCAAGCCCGCCCATTTGCTGTTGCCGGGTCGGATTCATTGCGGTCGCGTGCGCGTCGCCGATATCGGGATCGATGCCGGCGTGCTGGAGGAGATTCAGCCGCGGACTTTTGAGAACATTCCCTCGGTTTGGCGCCAATCGTTTCCGGTGCCGCGGATCGACGGCCACAAATACGACCGCGGCCATGCGGTCGTCGTCTCCGGCGGTCTGGCTGCGACCGGCGCGGCGCGGCTGTCGGCGCGGGGCTCCTTGCGGGCTGGTGCTGGCCTTGTCACGCTGGCCTCGCCCCGGGATGCGCTCGCGGTCAACGCTTCGGCGCTGTCAGCGGTGATGGTTCGTGCCGTCGATACGGTGGTCGAATTTGCCGGGATGCTGGGCGACAAGCGCTTCAATACATGCGTCATCGGACCCGGCGCGGGCGTCGGTGGGCGAACGCGCGATCTTGTGCTGACTGCATTGTCTGTGAAGCGAAGCCTGGTACTGGACGCGGATGCGCTGACGAGCTTTGCCGACGCACCTGATCGGCTATTTGAGGCGATTAAAGATTGCCACGATCCGCAGGTCGTTCTGACCCCGCATGAAGGTGAATTTCCAAGACTGTTCAGCGACATCAGCAACAAGCATCCGCTTCGCTCCAAACTGGGGCGGGTAAGGGCTGCCGCCGAACGCAGTGGCGCCGTCGTCCTGCTCAAGGGACCGGATACGGTCGTGGCCTCGCCGGAGGGGCGCGCGACCATCGCCGCCAATGCGCCGCCCTGGCTCGCCACCGCGGGGGCCGGCGACGTGCTCTCGGGGATGATATCGGGCCTGTTGGCGCAGGGCGTGCCAGCTTTCGAGGCCGCCTCGATGGGAGTCTGGATGCATGGCGAGGCCGCGCGCGAGGCCGGCCCCGGTCTGATCGCCGAAGATCTACCGGAGGTCTTGCCCGCGGTGATGCGCCATCTCTATGACGAGTTCGGCATCGGTTACTGAGACGCTCCGACGAAAAAGCCGCGCGCCGCTTACACCAGATATCTCGCGATTGCTGCTTCGTCCCGGTAAAGCCCAAGGCCCAGGCCGCGGGGGGTGATGGTCCCGTCAACGATCTCCACGGGTTCGGCGAGGATCGCGCGGGCCAGATCGAGATATTCGATCCAGTGCGCGGTTGGAGTAACCGCCAGCACATGCGAGCTCGCTTCGGCGAACAGGTGACCGGGTGTTTCCGGGTTCATTTTCTGTTTCCTCATTCGACACTGTACCACCGCACCAGCCGCGGCGCCGCCCAGTCGGTGGCGACAGATTCGATCAGCCAGCGCCCCGGATAATCGGCGGCAAAGGCGATGCGCTGGGTCTGTCCGGGGTCGATTGCGAGCGTGTCCAGCCAGAACGGCTTCCAGCCGTCGTCAAGCCGGTCCAGCAGCCTGAATTGGTGACCATGAAGGTGGAACACGGTGGCGATCTCGGCGCGGTTGGCCAGCGCCAGGACCACGGTCCGGCCGGCTTTGGCGCGGAAGGCAGGTTGGGCGGTGGGGACGAATTTTGTGGGAGCGACCCAATCGGTCTGCGATCCGCCAAGGGCCAGATCGATCCGCAATGCGTTCTTGAGGTCGAGGCGCGCCGGCAGGCCATTGGATGGCAACGGGGATGCGGCCGGTAAGACAGCGTCTCGAATGGGCGGGGCATTTGAGGTTATCAGTCGGGCGATCGGGCGGGCCTCCTTGCCATCATGGAGGAGGATCGAGGAGCTCGCGCCCGGGGGCTGCGCTGTGATGTCGATGAAAGCGTCGACGCGGGTTCCCGGTGCGAGCACAAGCGCGCCGCCGCGCGCCAGGAACGGTTCGGCCGGCTGGCCATCGAGGGCCATGACGCGGGTTTCATAAGTTTCTATTTTTATCGCAACGACATTGCGTTGTAAGCCATTTATGAAGCGAAACCTGAGGCGCTCATGGGTGCGCACCGGGATGTCCCGGGTGGGCCGCCCATTGATCGTATAGACCGGCACCGTATCCTTGGGATCGATGCCCGGCGCGATCGCGGTTCCATCGGGGCGAAGCCGCCAGTCTTCGATCAAGATCACCTCGTCGCGGTCAACAGGAACCGCCTCGCTTTCGGCGACGATCACGGGCAGCCCTCGGGTTGGCCGCGCCGCGCCATCGCCGAGCAAGCCGAGGTCGCACAGAAAAGTTCCGGCGTGGCGCAAGGGGATCTGACAAGTGTCCTGGGCACCCGGCGCCGGCGAAGCTCGCGCCAGCAGCGGCTCGGCCGCCACGACTCCGTCGATCCCGCGCCAATTGAGGACCATCGGGACGGGCAGATCATTGCCGAAAGCGATTTCGGGGCTGTCGCCCCGCTTGAACCGGAGATCGGCACCTCCAATCGACCATATCGGCGTATCCGGCTCTGCCGGATGCAGGGCGAGGACGTCGGCCTTGGCGCGAAGGGCCAGGGCAGGACGGCCCTGGGCCCCGGCGGGCGGGGCCGCCGGGGCCAGGACGGCAGCGCCCAATCCGGCCAGCAGCGCGCGACGGTCCGGTCGAAAAAAGTGATTTGCCATCCTGTCGATGCGGACCATTTTCTGCTGGATATGTCCAGTTTCCGCGGGTTGGCCGATAGGGCTAGGTTAGGCCATTTTTTTGCTGCGAACCGATGGGCTCATGTTATAAGCCCGCCGCGACGATAACGTTTATGATTTGTGGACATCCAAATCATAAACGTGATCGATTCCATTAACTTGGAGCATGATGGCCGCCCGAAAATCGCTTCGCACTTTTCGGCATCGTGCTCGGGCATCGCGGCCGGACATGATGCTATTCTGGCGGGCGTGGCGGAACTGGTAGACGCGCTGGATTTAGGTTCCAGTGACGAAAGTTGTGGGGGTTCGAGTCCCTCCGCCCGCACCAAGCGCCGACAGCGTTTGCGCATGACGATTACTGACGGATCTGTATTCCGAAGGGGCAATTTCCCCTGAAGGATCGGGTTCGCCGAACCACCGGCGCAGGCTTCAAAGCCGTGCGTCACCAAATTGTAAATGTCCGCCGTTTTGGCCGGACGAAATCGGGAAGAAGATTGACGCCATGCAGGTGAAGGAAACTGTCGCCGAAGGATTGAAGCACGAATTCCAGATCAGCGTTCCGGCAGCGGATCTCGACGCCAAGGCGGACGCGCGTCTGGTGGACCTCAAGGACAAAGTCCGTCTCAACGGCTTTCGTCCAGGCAAGGTGCCCGTGAGTCACCTCAAGAAGGTCTACGGCCGTTCGGTGATGGCGGAGACCATCGATCAGACCATCCGTGACACCAACTCGCAGATTTTCACGGAGCGCGGCTTCCGCCTGGCGACCGAGCCCAAGGTCACGATGCCGACGGAGCAAACGGAAGTCGACGACATCCTCGCCGGAAAATCCGATCTCACTTACACGGTTTCGATCGAGGTCGTGCCCGCGATCCAACTCGCAGATTTCAAGAGCTTTGCCGTCGAGAAGCCGGTCGCCGAGGTGACCGACGCCGAGGTGGACGATGCCATCAAACGTATCGCCGAGCAGAATCGCACCTTCGCCGCGAAGGGCGAGGGCGCCAAGGCCGAAACCGGGGATCGGGTCACGGTCTCCTTCAAGGGCACCATCGACGGCACGCCGTTCGACGGCGGAACCGCCGAAGATATTCAGGTGACGATCGGTTCCAACACCTTCATTCCAGGCTTTGAGGAGCAGCTGATTGGCATTGCCGCGGGCGAAACCCGCGCCCTGAAAGTCTCGTTCCCAACGAATTACGGCAACGCGAAGCTGGCCGGCCAGCCGGCCGAGTTTGAAACCACGGCAACCTCGATCGAAGCGCCGCAGGCAACCGTCATCAATGACGAGTTTGCCAAGACGCTCGGCCTGGAATCGCTTGATCAGCTGAAGGGAGCCGCGCGCGAGCGGCTGGCGGCCGAATTCGCCGGCGCGACCCGTCAGCGGGTCAAGCGATTGCTGCTGGACCGTCTCGACGAAACCCATCGCTTCGAGGCGCCGCCATCCTTGGTCGACGAAGAGTTCAATCTGATGTGGAACTCGATCAAGGCCGAAATGGAGTCCGGCGGTAAGACGTTTGCCGACGAAGGCACGACCGAGGAGGCGGCGAAGGAAGAGTATCGCAAGATCGCCGATCGCCGCGTCCGGCTCGGCCTGGTGCTGTCCGAAATCGGCGAGAAGAACAAGATCACGGTCACCGATGACGAAGTGAGCCGCGCGGTCATCGAGCGCGCCCGCCAGATGCCCGGGCGCGAGAAGGAGGTCTGGGACTACTATCGCAACAATGCCAATGCGCTGGCCCAGCTTCGGGCGCCGATCTATGAGGACAAGGTCGTCGATTTTATCCTCGAACTCGCCACCGTGACCGAAAAGAAGGTATCGCGCGAGGATCTCTACAAGGACGACGAGGCGGAGAAGAGCGCAGCCTGAATGCTCGTCAGCACGGCGTTAAGGTTGAGAAGCGAAAGGGGCACAGGCGGCGGCATCCGTCGCTATGCCCGGTCGCGAGAATCGGCTTCAACTGCCAAGAATTCCGCATGCCATCCACCCGGTCTTGTGGCCGGGTCGATGGGTCTTGTGGCTGGGAAACTGGCCCATATCTGTGAACCTGTCTTTTAAGTCCTGCATCATGGGACGTTCGTCCTGCCCGGCAACTTTCAGCCCGTTCTGTCTTGCCAACGGACGTTCGTCTCCGCCAACCTGTCTGCTAACCGTTTGGGTGATTAATGCGCGATCCGGTGGAAACCTACATGCAACTCGTGCCGATGGTGGTCGAACAGACCAACCGTGGTGAGCGGGCCTACGACATTTTCTCGCGCCTGCTGAAGGAGCGCATCATCTTCGTGACCGGCCCGGTTGAGGATGGCATGTCGACACTGATTGTCGCACAGCTTCTTTTTCTCGAAGCAGAGAATCCGAAGAAGGAAATCTCGATGTACATCAATTCGCCGGGTGGCGTGGTGACGTCGGGCCTTGCGATCTACGACACCATGCAGTTTATCCGGCCGCCGGTGTCGACGCTTTGCACGGGACAGGCGGCCTCGATGGGCTCGCTGCTGCTGGCCGCGGGCGCGAAGGATATGCGTTTCTCGCTGCCGAATTCGCGCATCATGGTGCACCAGCCTTCCGGCGGCTTCCAGGGCCAGGCCACCGACATCATGCTGCACGCCCAGGAAATCCTGAACCTCAAGAAGCGGCTCAACGAGATCTACGTCAAACACACCGGTCAAACCTTCAAGGCGATCGAGGACGCGCTGGAACGCGACAAGTTCCTGACCGCGGAGATGGCCCGCGACTTCGGCATTGTCGATAAGGTGATCGATAAGCGGTCGGAGGACCCGGCGACGGCGAAAACGCCGTAACGGAAACTTCGGCGCTGAGCCGGCGTTAACGATCTCTATCCCGTTGGTAATTTCGGCTGCCCGAAGCGCCTTTTTGCCCCGGCAGGGCGGAAAGTTCCGCTTTCGTGCTGGTCTGCCGGCGTGGCAATCGCGCAACGCCGGGCCGATTTCGACCGTTTCACCTCGTGCGGAAGCCGCAAATCACGGTATTGTCACGGATATCCAGAGGCTGGCCGATTAGCGAATTCTTGATAGTCGGGTGCGACCATGGTTGGCTAGGGTGAATAGGTTATGATCGCGAGGACTTCGAGTTGGCTGCGATTCGCGTAGCATCCAGAAGGTAGGGTCTTTTTTGGTACGGATTTTGCTCTATCTAGGTCTCTGTGCCGGTAATTCCCGGAATGGGGCGATCGAGCGTACGGGATCGAACGGCGGACGGAGATAAGAATGAGTAAGGTTGGCACCAGCGACTCCAAGAACACGCTGTACTGCTCCTTCTGCGGCAAGAGCCAGCACGAAGTCCGAAAGTTGATTGCGGGCCCCACCGTATTCATCTGCGACGAATGCGTCGAACTCTGCATGGATATCATTCGCGAGGAGAACAAGTCCTCGCTCGTGAAGTCCCGCGACGGCATTCCGACGCCAAAGGAAATCTGCAAGGTTCTCGACGACTACGTGATCGGCCAGAGCCACGCCAAGAAGGTGCTCTCGGTCGCCGTCCACAATCACTACAAGCGGCTCAATCACCAGACCAAGCACAACGACGTCGAACTGGCGAAGTCCAACATCCTGCTGATCGGACCGACCGGCTCGGGCAAGACGCTGCTGGCGCAAACGCTGGCGCGGATTCTCGATGTGCCCTTCACGATGGCGGACGCGACGACGCTGACCGAGGCCGGCTATGTCGGCGAGGACGTCGAGAATATCATCCTGAAACTCTTGCAGTCGGCCGACTATAATGTCGAGCGCGCGCAGCGCGGCATCGTCTATATCGACGAGATCGACAAGATCAGCCGCAAATCCGACAACCCGTCGATCACCCGTGACGTCTCGGGCGAGGGCGTGCAGCAGGCCCTGCTGAAGATCATGGAAGGCACGGTGGCCTCGGTTCCTCCGCAGGGCGGCCGCAAGCATCCGCAGCAGGAGTTCCTGCAGGTCGACACCACGAACATACTGTTCATTTGCGGCGGAGCTTTCTCAGGCCTTGAGAAGATCATTTCCGCCCGCGGGCGTTCGACCTCGATCGGTTTCGCCGCCCGCGTGCTGGCGCCGGAAGATCGCCGCACCGGCGAGATTTTCCGCCACGTCGAGCCAGAGGATCTCCTGAAATACGGCCTGATCCCGGAATTCGTCGGCCGCTTGCCGGTGGTCGCGACGCTGGAAGACCTCGACGAAGCCTCGCTGAAGAAGATTCTCACCGATCCGAAGAACGCGCTGGTGAAGCAGTATCAGCGGCTGTTCGAGATGGAGAATATCGAGCTGACCTTCGCCGACGAAGCGCTCGGTGCGGTCGCCCGCAAGGCCATCGAACGCAAGACCGGCGCGCGGGGCCTGCGCTCGATCCTCGAAAGCATCCTGCTTGAGACCATGTTCGATCTTCCCGGTCTGGAAGGCGTCGAAGAGGTCGTGATCTCTCGCGAAGTGGTGGAGGGCACGGCTCGGCCGCTCTACATCTACGCCGACCGTTCCGATCGCGCCGTCGAAAGTAGCGCCAGCGCCTGATCGCCTCGGCGGCAGGCCAAAGTGAGGTTGCATTTGTGTCGGCTGCCGGGCCCTTCGGCGGCCGTGTTGGCGTAGGTTATCCTTTCGCGTTTAGCCCCGATTGGCGGGCCTTTTTCAACGACTTGACACCTCCGTGATCGATAGCCACCTAATGCTATTGGCAGCGAAAATCGTAAGCTTGAGATTCGCTGCAACAACGATCCGGGAAAGGACGGCTCAAGCGGCCATACGATCCCGGAGCATCTTGGCACCTTGTGGCGGTTGCGCACAAAGCGGACTGCGAGCAAGGGGGCACAACAAAAGGAAAAGGCCATGACCACCCCAAAACCCCGGCCATCTATCGTTCACGGCGAAAGCCATTCTTATCCGATGCTTCCGCTGCGCGACATCGTCGTTTTCCCGCACATGATCGTGCCGCTGTTCGTCGGCCGCGAGAAATCGATCCGCGCGCTCGAAGAAGTCATGAAGAATGACGCCCTGATCATGCTGGCGACGCAGAAGAATGCGTCGGACGATGATCCTACCCCGGATTCGATTTACGAAACCGGCACGCTTGCAAGCGTCCTGCAGCTGCTCAAATTGCCCGACGGCACCGTGAAGGTGCTGGTGGAGGGGCTCGAGCGCGCCCGCGTGCAAACATACTCCGGCCGGACCGAATATTACGAAGCCACTGCGACCGCACTCGCCGACACCGATGCGGCCTCCGTCGAGGCCGAGGCGCTGGCGCGCTCGGTGGTGTCCGATTTCGAAAGCTATGTGAAGCTGAACAAGAAGATTTCGGCGGAAGTCGTCGGCGTGGTGCAGGCGATCACCGACTTCGCCAAGCTCGGCGACACCGTCGCCTCGCACCTTGCCGTGAAGATCGCGGACCGCCAGGCGATCCTGGAAACGCTATCGGTGACCGCGCGCCTTGAGAAGGTGCTCGGGCTGATGGAGAGCGAGATTTCCGTTCTGCAGGTCGAGAAGCGCATCCGCTCGCGCGTCAAGCGCCAGATGGAGAAGACCCAGCGCGAATATTATCTCAACGAGCAGATGAAGGCGATCCAGAAGGAGCTCGGCGACGACGAAGGCCGCGATGAGCTGGCCGATCTGGAAGAGAAGATTGCCAAGACCAAGCTCTCCAAGGAAGCGCGAGAGAAGGCGCAGCACGAGCTGAAGAAGCTGCGCCAGATGTCGCCGATGTCCGCGGAAGCGACGGTGGTGCGCAACTATCTCGACTGGCTGCTCTCGATCCCGTGGAGCAAGAAGTCCAAGGTCAAGAAGGATCTGGTCGCGGCCCAAGCTGTGCTCGACAACGATCACTACGGGCTTGAGAAGGTCAAGGACCGCATCGTCGAGTATCTCGCCGTGCAGTCGCGCGCCAACAAGCTGACCGGACCGATCCTGTGCCTGGTCGGGCCTCCCGGCGTCGGCAAGACCTCGCTCGGCAAGTCGATCGCGAGGGCGACGGGACGCGAATTCGTTCGCGTGTCGCTCGGCGGCGTGCGCGACGAAGCCGAAATACGCGGTCACCGCCGCACCTATATCGGCTCGATGCCCGGCAAGATCATCCAGTCGATGCGCAAGGCGAAGACCTCGAATCCGCTGTTTCTCCTGGACGAGATCGACAAGATGGGCGCCGACTTCCGCGGCGATCCGTCATCGGCGCTGCTTGAGGTCCTCGACCCCGAGCAGAACTCGACCTTCAACGATCACTACCTCGAGGTCGATTACGATCTCTCCAACGTGATGTTCATCACGACCGCGAATACGCTGAATATTCCCGGGCCGCTGATGGACCGCATGGAGATCATCCGGATCGCCGGTTACACCGAGAACGAGAAAGTCGAGATCGCGCGCAAGCATCTGATCCCGAACGCGATCTCCAAGCACGGTCTGGACTCCAAGGAGTGGTCGATCGACGACGACGCACTGCTCCTGATGATCCGGCGTTACACCCGCGAAGCGGGTGTGCGTAACCTCGAGCGTGAGCTTTCGACACTCGCCCGCAAGGCGGTGAAGGAGCTGATGATCTCGAAGAAGAAGTCGGTCAAGGTCACCGAGAAATCGCTTGAGGAGTTCCTCGGCGTGCCGAAGTATCGTTACGGCGAGATCGAGAGCGACGATCAGGTCGGCATTGTCACGGGTCTTGCCTGGACCGATGTCGGCGGCGAGTTGCTCACGATCGAAGGCGTCATGATGCCCGGCAAGGGCAAGATGACCGTCACGGGCAATTTGCGCGACGTGATGAAGGAATTGATTTCGGCGGCGGCGTCTTACGTCCGCTCGCGCGCGGTCGGCTTCGGCATCGAGCCGCCCTTGTTCGACCGGCGCGACATCCACGTCCACGTGCCCGAGGGAGCGACCCCGAAGGACGGACCGTCGGCGGGTGTTGCGATGGCGACCGCGATCGTTTCGGTCATGACGGGTATCCCGATCCGGCACGATGTCGCCATGACCGGCGAGATCACGCTGCGCGGGCGGGTGCTGCCGATCGGCGGCCTGAAGGAGAAGCTGCTCGCGGCCGCGCGTGGCGGCATCAAGACGGTGCTGATCCCGGAGGACAACGCCAAGGATCTCACGGAGATTTCCGACGCGATCAAGGGCGGGATGAACATCATCCCGGTGGCCCGGCTCGACGATGTCGTCTCCAAGGCGCTGGTGCGCCCACCGGTGCCGATCGTCTGGGAAGAGGACACCAAGGTGCCGGTCAAGCCGGACGCCGGCGACGAAGCCGCCGGTGGCCTGACGGCGCACTGAGCCTTCCGAATATGACAAACAGCGGCGTCCCTTCGGGGGCGCCGCTTTTCTATGAGGCCGTCTATGAGGCGGTGCGCCGCGGCTTGCGCCAGATGGCTCGGTGGCGCTAAACAGAGGGCGAGGGCGGCTAGCTCAGCTGGTTAGAGCATCTCGTTTACACCGAGAGGGTCGGGAGTTCGAATCTCTCGCCGCCTACCAGCCTTCGCCCTACGGGCTTCGGCTCGGCAAGCCAGAGGGGGCGAAGGCCGGCCAATTGCGAGTTTTCCGAACATGGACGCACCAACAGGCCACGAGCGAAACACCGACCAGATCGCGTACTGGAACGGGCCGGGCGGGCAGCGCTGGGCCGACCGGCAGCAGGCGCAGGATATCCTGCTGGCGCCGATTGCCGACACCCTGATCGATCGCGCCAGGCCCAAGTCCGGCGAGCGGATCATCGATGTCGGCTGCGGCAGCGGCGCCACGACCATCGCATTCGCGCAAAAGGTCGCTCCGTCAGGTCATGTGTTCGGCGTCGACGTGTCAGGTCCGATGCTGGCCCGTGCCCGGCAAAGTGTCCCAAGGGATTGCCGGTCGATTTCGCGCTGGCGGACGCGACCGTCTATCCGTTCGCCCCCAAAAGTTTCGACCTGCTGGCTTCGCGGTTCGGCGTGATGTTCTTCGCCGAGCCTGCGTTGTCGTTTGCGAACATGCGCAAAGCGCTACGGCCGTCGGGCCGGTTGGCATTCGCGTGCTGGCGCGAGCCGCGCGAAAATCCGTTCTTCATGGCGCCGCTTCAGGCGGTTTACAAACACGTGCCAAAACTGCCGCCGCAGGGGCCGGAAGATCCCGGGCCGTTCTCGTTCGCCTCGGAGGCGCGCGTAAATCGTATCCTGGGCGAGGCCGGCTTCACCGGGATCGCAATGGAACCGTGCAATTTCGCGCTCGACATGGCGATCGGGCGCGGTCTCGATGCGGCGGTGCAGGGCGCGCTCGAAATCGGACCGGCCAGCCGCGCGCTTGCGGAGCAGCCGTCGGACGTCGTCGCTGCCGCCGCCCGATCGATCCGCGAAGCCCTGGCGCCTTACGCCAGGGGGCAGACCGTCCCGCTTCCCGCCTCGATCTGGATTGTGACCGCGCGCGCGGCTTGAGGAAGCTACGCCCGTTCTTCCCAGATCATCGCGAGATGGACGATGGTCTGCATGGCCTTTTCCATGTCCTGCACGCTCACCCATTCCAGCCGCGAGTGGAACGCGTGTTCGCCGGCGAAAATATTGGGGCAGGGCAGCCCCATGAATGACAGCCGCGAGCCGTCGGTGCCGCCGCGGATCGAGGTCTTCACGGGGGTGAGGCCGGCGCGGCGGATCGCCTCCATCGCGTTGTCGATGATCTCGGGGTGACGATCGATCACCCGCTTCATGTTGCGGTACTGCTGCTTGATCTCCAGCCGGTAGCTTGAACGCGGAAAGTCCTGCATCACTTCTTTGACGATGTCCTCCAGCAGCGCTTCCTTCTCCTTCAATCCCGCATCGGTGAAATCGCGCACGATGAAACTGAGCGTGGTCCTTTCGAGCGCGCCCGAAATGCCGATCGGATGCAGAAAGCCGTCCCTGCCTTCGGTGGTCTCCGGTGAGCAGGTATTTTTCGGCAGGCGATCGACGATAGCGGCGGCGATCTTGATGGCGTGCTCCATCTTGCCCTTGGCAAAGCCGGGATGGGTGCTGACGCCTTCGATTGATATCGTGACGCCATCGGCGGAGAAGGTTTCGTCCTCGATATTCCCGGCGGTTTCGCCGTCGATCGTATAGGCGAAATCGGCGCCGAGCTTCCTCAGGTCAACCTTGTCGACGCCGCGGCCGATCTCCTCGTCGGGGGTGAACAGGATCTTGATCGCGCCGTGTTTGATCTGCGGGTTGTCGATCAGGAACTGCGCCGCGTCCATGATTTCGGCGATACCCGCCTTGTTGTCGGCGCCCAGCAGCGTGGTGCCGTCAGTGGTGACGATGTCGTTGCCAATCTGATCGGCGAGCGCTGGATGGTCCGCGACACGGATGATCTGCGAGGGGTCGGCCGGCAGCGCGATGTCGCCGCCCCGGTAATTCCTGACGATCTGAGGCCTGACGTTCTTGCCGGTACAGTCCGGCGAAGTGTCCATGTGCGAGCAGAAGCAAATGACCGGAACGCGTTTGCCGGTATTCGCCGGGATCGTCGCATAGACATAGCCGTGCTCGTCGAGATGGGCGTCGGAGAGCCCCATCGCCTGCAGCTCGCGCGCGAGCAGACGGCCCAGATCCTTTTGCTTTTCGGTGGAGGGGCAGGTCGGGGAGGCAGGGTCGGATTGGGTGTCAATCACCACGTAGCGCAGAAAGCGCTCGGTCACGGTGTGCGTGAACCTGAGGGGTGAACTCACAGTCAAAACCGCGGGTAGAAACGGAGAAACGTTTCGACGGAGAAAGCGTCATTCCGGGGGGCCGCGTATGCCGCGCCGGAACGACGCCGGGTTAGGAGTAGAAAGTCAGGATTGGAAAACGCGCCTTGTCAGACGGCTTCCTTGAGTTCCTTGGCCGCGCGGAAGGCGACCTTCTTGCTCGCCTTGATGTGGATCGCTTCACCGGTGGCGGGGTTGCGGCCCATGCGGGCGGCGCGCTTGCGCACCTGCAGGATGCCGAGACCGACGATGCGGATGCGCTCGCCCTTCTTCAGATGCTTGGTGATCCGGTTAACCAGATCGTTCAGGATGGCTTCCGCCTGCTTCTTGGACAATTCCTGGTCTTCGGCGATTGCCGCTGCGAGATGCTTGAGCGTGACGGTGGTCGGGGTCGCTGCCTTCTTCGCCATATTTGGCCCTCCTCGTTGTTGATGGCTTGGGAACCTAAGACGTATCAGGCCTTAAACGATTCGGGGGCAGGATGCCTACGCTGTTTTGCCTGTAAACAGCCTATTTTTTGCATCGACATCCCAAAAAGGCCTGACTGACGGGAGGATTCGCAACAACCTTGACTAACGAAGAGCGCGCCTTTAAGCCCTCATTTCTGTGCGGATCAGTCTAAGATTACGTCATCCGCGGGAGTAGCTCAGTTGGTTAGAGCGCCGCCCTGTCACGGCGGAGGCCGCGGGTTCGAGTCCCGTCTCTCGCGCCATATTTTCAAGCACTTAGACCCCCGTTCCCAGCCGCGTTCCGACTCCAATAGCCCGGCGATTCGACTCCGGTCATTTCTTCGGTCCCGTTGCGTTCGCCGTGCCCCGCATCAAGCTGCGCCCCTGGCGCGCTCTTCGTCGGCCAGCCGCACCACGGCCTTGTTTCGCATTGTCGAAATATTGACCTAGCGAACCATAGACGTATCCGAGCTGGTCACCGTGATAGGTTTCCCCGCCTTAATCACGTGAGCGCTCTGGGAGTAGTCCGAGCTGGTGCGCGCGGAGATGGCGAAACCGGCTACCGCGATGCCGGCGACGAGGGCAACGACCACGATCTTCAGGTGGGTCGCACGGTCCGCCGAGTGAATTGAATGGTTCATGGAAGCCTCCTGGCGCCTTTGTCGCCGCGTTGTTGGACCAACAGTTACCCCCCATTTGTTTCCGGCCGGTTTCGTGGGTTCCCCAAAATGGTTTCGTCACCATTGCCAAGGGGATTTATCCAGCGGCCAAGGCGGCGCATGTCCCCAAAGTTCGGGTAAGGCGATTTGCGGCCGGGTGAGGCCAGCTCCGAAGGAGGGGCTGCGCCCCGTAAGGTGGCCCGCATCCCTCAAGGCCACGGGTGGGGTCATCATCGCAGTCGCCTCGGCGCTCCATTTCTCGGCCGCACTGGGTTTTCCCCTCGCGACCGGTACTGGGCCGATCCGTCAAGATAGCTTGTCTTGCGCCCCTTGTTGCGCTGCGCTAAGCCTCGGAACAATTCTAATTAACGAATCTGCTGTCGTCCCCCGACCGCAGGAAAAGGCCCCGCCGATGACCGGCATCTTGCAGAATTATCTTCCACTTGCGGTGTTTATCGGGGTCGCCGGCCTGATCGGCTTGGTGCTGCTGATCGCTCCCTTCCTTGTGGCCTTCCAGCAGCCCGACCCGGAAAAGCTGTCGGCCTACGAGTGCGGATTCAACGCATTTGACGACGCCCGCATGAAGTTCGACGTCCGGTTCTATCTGGTGGCCATTCTTTTTATTATCTTCGATCTGGAAGTGGCGTTCCTGTTTCCGTGGGCGGTGGCGTTCGGCAAGCTGGGGGCGACCGGATTCTGGTCGATGTTTGTTTTCCTCGCCGTCCTTACCGTCGGCTTTGCCTATGAATGGAAGAAAGGCGCGCTCGAATGGGATTGAGCCCAGCTGCCGCAATGCCAGGGTTCGCACCGGCGGTCGCTCCCGCCGCAACCGGCATTATTGACCCATCCACCGGCAAGCCGGTCGGGGCCAACGATCCGTATTTTCTCGAGGTCAACCACGAGCTCTCCGACAAGGGCTTTTTCGTCACCGCCACCGACGACCTGATCACCTGGGCGCGTACGGGGTCGCTGATGTGGATGACATTCGGCCTGGCATGCTGCGCGGTCGAGATGATGCAGATGTCGATGCCGCGCTATGATGCCGAGCGTTTCGGCTTTGCGCCGCGTGCTTCCCCGCGGCAATCCGACGTGATGATCGTGGCGGGCACGCTGACCAACAAGATGGCGCCGGCGCTGCGCAAGGTTTACGACCAGATGCCGGAGCCGCGTTACGTGATCTCGATGGGATCATGCGCCAATGGCGGCGGCTACTATCACTATTCGTATTCGGTGGTGCGCGGCTGCGACCGTATCGTGCCCATCGACATCTACGTGCCCGGCTGCCCGCCGACGGCGGAAGCGCTGCTTTACGGCGTCATGCTGCTGCAGAAGAAGATCCGGCGCACCGGTACCATCGAACGCTAAGGTTTTTTGCAATGGACGACGGCAGGCTCGACGCCCTGGGGCAGACGATTGTTAGTGCGCTTGCCGGTGCTGCGAGCGGCCATTCGGTTGCGTTCAATCAGCTCACGGTAACGATCGAGGCCGGCAAGGTCGTCGATGTCGTGCGCTTCCTGCGCGACGATCCCGGCTGCCGTTTCGTCAACCTGACCGACGTGACCGCGGTGGATTATCCCGGCCGCGAGAAGCGCTTCGACGTGATCTACCACCTGCTGTCGCCGACGCTCAACACGCGCATCCGTTTGCGCGCCGAAGCCGACGAGACCACCCAGGTGCCTTCGATCATCGAGGTGTTTCCCGGCGCCGACTGGTTCGAGCGCGAAACCTACGACCTCTATGGCGTGATCTTCACCGGCCACCCGGACATGCGGCGCCTGTTGACCGACTACGGCTTCGACGGCCACCCGCTGCGCAAGGATTTCCCGCTCACCGGATTCGTCGAGGTGCGCTACGACGACCAGGAGAAGCGGGTGCTTTACGAACCCGTCCGTCTCAACCAGGAATTCCGAAAATTCGATTTTCTCTCGCCATGGGAAGGCGCGGACTATCCGGTCCTGCCCGGGGATGAGAAGAGAAGCGGCGAGTAGCGAATGGCGAGTGGCGAATAGGGATGATTGTTGGCCGATCCATCGATCAATTCGTACCGGGACCTGAGGGTATGGCAGGATGCCATGACCTTGGCGGAATCCTGCTATCGGTTGACGCGCCAATTTCCTCGCGACGAACTCTTCGGGTTGACCTCGCAGATCAGGCGCGCGGCGGGCTCGATTCCGGCCAATATCGCGGAAGGTCACGGGCGAGAGAATACCGGCAGCTTCGTGCAACATCTGCGAATATCGCAGGGGTCTCTGAAGGAGATGGAAACGCATCTGCTTCTGGCGGATCGCGTTGGCGTCGTGCCCGGGCAGGATCTGCAGCCAATTCTCGCGCGATGCGAAAGCTTGGGCAAAATGATTCGCGCTCTAATACGATCGCTGCAGCACAAGGCCGCGAAATGAATTCATCCGCCATTCGCCATTCGCTATTCGCCATTCGCTTGGAAGCGGAGGCCACATCATGACCGAAGCAGCCGCACTCCGTAACTTCACCATCAACTTTGGGCCACAACATCCTGCGGCTCACGGCGTTCTACGTCTCGTTCTGGAACTCGACGGCGAAGTCGTCGCCCGCGTCGATCCCCATATTGGCCTGCTTCACCGCGGGACCGAAAAGCTGATCGAGCACAAGACCTACCTGCAGGCGATCCCTTATTTCGACCGGCTCGACTATGTCGCGCCGATGAATCAGGAGCATGCATTCTGTCTGGCGGCGGAGAAGCTGCTCGGCATTGAAGTGCCGCGCCGCGGCCAGTTGATCCGGGTTTTGTACTGCGAGATCGGCCGCATCCTGTCGCATCTTCTCAACGTCACCACGCAGGCATTGGACGTCGGCGCGCTCACCCCGCCGCTGTGGGGCTTTGAAGAGCGCGAGAAGCTGATGGTGTTTTACGAGCGCGCCTCCGGCTCGCGCATGCACGCGGCTTATTTCCGGATCGGCGGCGTGCACCAGGACCTGCCGCCGAAGCTGGTCGACGATATCGAGGCCTGGTGCGATCCGTTCCTCGGCGTGGTCGACGATCTCGAAACGCTGCTCACCGGCAACCGCATCTTCAAGCAGCGCAACGTCGACATCGGCGTGGTCTCGCTGAAGCAGGCCTGGGGATGGGGCTTCTCGGGCGTGATGGTGCGTGGCTCAGGCGCGGCCTGGGACCTTCGCAAGGCCCAACCCTATGAATGCTATGCCGAGATGGATTTCGACATTCCGATCGGCAAGAACGGCGACTGTTATGACCGCTACTGCATCCGCATGGAAGAAATGCGCCAGTCCGTGCGTATCATGAAGCAGTGCATCGCCAAGCTGCGCGCGGCCGACGGGCAGGGACCTGTCGCGGTGCAGGACAACAAGATTTTCCCGCCGCGCCGCGGCGAGATGAAGCGCTCGATGGAAGCGCTGATCCACCATTTCAAGCTTTACACCGAGGGTTTCCACGTGCCGGCCGGCGAAGTCTACGCCGCGGTCGAGGCCCCCAAGGGCGAGTTCGGCGTCTATCTGGTCGCCGACGGCAGCAACAAGCCATACAAATGCAAGATCCGCGCGCCCGGATTTGCGCATTTGCAGGCGATGGACTTCATCTGCAAAGGCCATCTGTTGGCCGACGTCTCGGCCATTCTGGGCTCGCTCGACATCGTCTTTGGAGAGGTCGATCGGTGATCGCGTTGCCGCCCATCCATTTTGACCGGACTTCGGGGTCTCTGGAGGGAGCCAACCTGTGGGAACGCACGGCCGCGTTAGCGCTGACCACGGGCTCGAAGATATCTTCGCATTTTTCACATCGCGGCTACAACGGTTGCGCCAACCTGCTGCGCAAGACGCTGCCCGAGCGCAATATCGCGATCAAGCTCAACGCCGATGCGACCTTTGAATTTCCGTATGGCGATGGCTACTGGAGCAAGCTGCTCGACCGCTCGTACCGCTATGAAGACGAACTGGAATTGCTGTTTCGCCATTCTGCCGACATCGACTACACGCTGCTCGATTGCGGCGCCAATTATGGCTACTGGTCGGTGTTGGCATCGAGCGCGCCATTCGGCTCGCACAAGGCGATCGCGATCGAGCCGTCCTCACAGAATTTCCCCAAGCTTGCCAACAATGCCAGGGTCAATGGCAACCGCTTCGAACTGATGAAATGCGCGATCGGCGCCACAAGAGGCACCGCGCGGCTGTCCGGAACCAAGCACGAAGCGTTCAGCATCGCCGGCAGCACCGGTGGTGGCGGCGGCGAGGAGGTGCCGGTCATTGCGCTCGACAATCTGATCGACGACGGCAAGGTCTCGCCTGACGGAAAATTCCTGATCAAGCTTGACGTCGAGGGTGTCGAAATCGATGCCATCAAGGGTGGCACGCGGCTTCTGCAGGGCGACAGCGTGATCATGTGCGAAGAGCACGGTAACGATCCCGATCACACCGTGTCGCGCTACATCCTCGAGCAGACGCCGCTCAAACTCATCGTCTACGATCCCCGCTCCAATCGCCTGGAAACCGTGACCGAGCTCTCGATCCTCGACCGCATCAAGGTTTCTTCCCACGTCGGTTATAACGTGTTCGGCACTGCAAGTGCGTTTTGGCAAAATCGAATTAGCGCCTTGAACGCCGACGCCGCGCGCCGCATGCAATGAGAGACTGAGCATAATGTCCGTCCGCCGCCTTGCACCCAAGGAACTTCAGCCCGCGAACTTCACGTTCACGCCGGAAAATCTTGCTTGGGCGAAGGAGCAGATCGCGAAATATCCGGAAGGCCGCCAGGCTTCCGCAGTCATCCCGATCCTGTGGCGCGTTCAGGAACAGCATGACGGCTGGGTTTCGGAGGCGGCGATCCGGGCGGTCGCGGATTTGCTTGGCATGCCCTACATCCGGGCGCTGGAGATCGCGACCTTCTACACGATGTTCCAACTGCAGCCGGTCGGCAAGAAGGCGCATGTCCAGGTCTGCGGCACCACGCCGTGCCGTTTGCGCGGGGCAGGCGACCTCATCGAGGTGTGCCAGAGCCGGATCCACCACGAACCGTTCCATTTGTCCAAGGATGGCAATTTCAGCTGGGAAGAGGTCGAGTGTCTTGGCGCCTGCGTGAACGCCCCGATGGTGCTGATCTGGAAGGACACGTATGAGGATCTGACCAAGGAAAGCTTCGGCAAGGTGCTCGACGGCTTTGCCTCCGGCCACCCGCCGAAGCCGGGACCGCAGATCGATCGTCAGTTCTCCGCTCCCGTGGGCGGGCCGACCACGCTGAAGGAAACCACATGACGCGCGACCGTATCTTGCAAGCGGCCGGGCCGGGGAGTGTCGGTGCGATGAAGACCTGGCGCTATATGGCTCTGCACGCCGCGATTGCGGCAGGCTTTATTTTTCTGCTGCAGCGCTACGCCTTGAGCGCCTCGCTTGAATCCTCTTTGCTGTGGGCACTGACCTTCGGCGGCTGCGCCGCAGGCCTTGCCTATTCGCAGTCCCATCGCTGATCCCGGGAAGTTTGGTCATGCTCGACGACAAGGACCGCATCTTCAAGAATCTCTACGGCCTCCAGGACTGGGGCCTCGAAGGTGCGCGCCGCCGCGGCGCCTGGGATGGCACCAAGGCGATCATCGACAAGGGGCGCGACTGGATCATCAACGAGATGAAGGCGTCAGGCCTGCGCGGCCGCGGCGGGGCCGGTTTTCCAACCGGCCTGAAATGGTCGTTCATGCCGAAGGAATCGACCGACGGCCGGCCGAGCTATCTCGTGGTCAATGCCGACGAGTCCGAACCCGGCACCTGCAAGGACCGCGAGATCATGCGGCACGATCCGCATCTGTTGGTCGAGGGCTGCCTGATTGCGAGCTTCGCGATGGGCGCGCACGCCGCCTACATTTATGTGCGCGGCGAGTTCATCAGGGAGCGCGAGCATCTGCAGACCGCGGTCGATCAGGCCTATGCGGCGAAGCTGATCGGCAAGGACAACGTCAACGGCTGGCCGTTCGACCTCTACGTGACGCACGGCGCCGGCGCCTATATTTGCGGTGAAGAAACGGCGCTCTTGGAAAGCCTCGAAGGCAAGAAGGGCATGCCGCGGCTGAAGCCGCCATTCCCAGCCAATGTCGGTCTCTATGGCTGCCCGACCACGGTCAATAACGTCGAGTCGATCGCAGTCGCGCCGGATATTTTGCGGCGGGGCGCGGCGTGGTTCGCCGGCATCGGCCGGCCCAACAATGTGGGCACTAAGCTGTTCTGCATCTCCGGGCATGTCGAGCGTCCCTGCAATGTCGAAGAGGCGATGGGAATTCCGTTCCGCGAACTGATCGAGCGACATTGCGGCGGCATCCGCGGCGGCTGGGACAATCTCAAGGCGGTGATCCCCGGCGGCTCCTCGGTGCGCATGGTGCCGGCCGACCAAATCATGGATACGCCGATGGACTTCGATAGCCTGGGCAAATTGCGCTCAGGTCTCGGCACCGCCGCCGTCATCGTGATGGACAAATCGACCGACCTGATCCGCGCGATTGCGCGCATTTCCTATTTCTACAAGCACGAGAGCTGCGGCCAGTGCACGCCCTGCCGCGAGGGTACGGGGTGGATGTGGCGGGTGCTGACCCGGATGGCCGATGGCCGCGCCCACAAGCGCGAGATCGACATGCTGCTGGAAGTCACCAAGCAGGTCGAAGGCCACACCATCTGCGCGCTGGGTGACGCCGCGGCCTGGCCGATCCAGGGCCTGATCGCGCATTTCCGCCACGAGATCGAGGCGCGTATCGACGAATATTCGCGCAAGGCCGATATCGACGATGCCGGCATTCTCGATCCCGCGCACATGGTCGCGGCGGAGTGACGTTGATGTCGCAACCGAGCACTACGCGACCTGACTGCAAGCTGGGAAAGACTTGAGACAGCAATGACCAAACTCATCGTCGATGGCAAAGAGATCGATGTTCCCGCGGAATTTACGCTGCTGCAGGCCTGCGAGGCCGCGGGCGCGGAAATTCCGCGTTTTTGCTACCACGAGCGCCTGTCGATTGCGGGCAATTGCCGGATGTGCCTTGTTGAGGTGAAGGGCGGCCCGAAGCCGGTCGCGAGCTGCGCCTGGGGCGTTCGCGATTGCCGTCCCGGTCCCAAGGGCGAGCCGCCGGAAATCTCGACCCGTTCGCCGATGGTGAAGAAGGCGCGCGAAGGCGTGATGGAATTCCTGCTGATCAACCATCCCCTGGATTGCCCGATCTGCGACCAGGGCGGGGAGTGCGACCTGCAGGACCAGGCGATGGGCTACGGCGTCGACACCTCTCGCTTCGCCGAGAACAAGCGCGCCGTCGAGGACAAATATCTCGGCGCGCTGGTCAAGACTTCGATGAACCGATGCATCCAGTGCACGCGCTGCGTCCGCTTTGCCGCCGAAGTCTGCGGTGTACCCGAGATGGGCGCGACCGGCCGCGGCGAAGATATGGAGATCACCACCTATCTGGAGACCGCGCTGACCTCGGAACTGCAGGGCAACCTGGTCGACATTTGCCCGGTGGGCGCGCTGACCTCGAAGCCCTATGCCTTTGCCGCGCGGCCCTGGGAACTCGGCAAGACCCAGTCGATCGACGTGATGGACGGCGTCGGCTCGGCGATCCGCGTCGACACCCGCGGCCGCGAGGTGATGCGGATCCTGCCGCGCGTCAACGAGGCGGTGAACGAGGAATGGATTTCCGACAAGACCCGCCACATCGTCGATGGCCTGCGCACACAGCGGCTTGACCGTCCTTACATCAGAGAGAATGGCCAGCTCCGGCCGGCATCCTGGTCCGAGGCGTTCGCGGCCATCGCGGCGAAGGCAGGTCGCATCGACGGCAAGCGGATCGGAGCGATCGCGGGCGATCTTGCCGCGGTGGAGGAGATGTTTGCGCTGAAGGAGCTTCTTGCGAAATGCGGCTCCGTCAATCTCGCGGTGCAGGGGGGCGACGCCTTCGATCCCAAGGCCGGACGCGCCTCCTACATTTTCAATCCGACGATTGCCGGCATCGACCAGGCCGACGCGCTTCTGATCGTGGGTTCGAACCCGCGCAAGGAAGCCGCCGTTCTCAACGCGCGCATCCGCAAGCGCTGGCGCAGCGGCCAGCTCAAGATCGGCGTTGTCGGCGCCAGGGCCGATCTCACTTATACTTACGATTATCTCGGTGCGGGCACGGATTCGCTCAGCGATCTCGCCGCCGGCAAGCATTCCTTTGCGGAAGTGCTGAAGAACGCGAAAAACCCGATCGTGCTGATCGGGGCCGGAGTGGCCGCGCGGCACGACGGGCCTGCGGTTCTTGCGCTTGCCGCCAAGCTTGCGCTGGATGTCGGCGCGGTCAAGGACGGCTGGAACGGTTTTGCGGTTTTGCAGGATACGGCCTCGCGCGTCGGCGCGCTCGATATCGGCTTTGCGACCGGCGCAGGTGGTCTGAGTTCGGTGGAGATGACGACGTTCGGCACGCTCGACGTCTTGTTCTTGCTCGGCGCCGATGAGACCAAGGTCCCCGACGGCACTTTCGTGGTGTATATCGGCACCCATGGCGATCGCGGCGCGCATCGAGCTGACGTTATCCTGCCGGGTGCGGCCTATACCGAAAAGTCCGGCATCTTCGTCAACACCGAGGGCCGGGTGCAGATGGCCAACCGTGCAGGATTTCCTCCGGGCGAGGCGCGGGAGGACTGGGCGATCATCCGGGCGCTATCGGATGTTCTCGGCAAGAAGCTGCCTTACGATTCGCTTCCAGCCTTGCGGCAGGCGATTTTCAAGGCCGCGCCGCATCTGATGCGGCTCGACCAGATCGAAGCCGGCAACGCCGCCGACATCAAGACGCTTGCCGGCAAGGGCGGCAATATCGAGAAGGCGCCGTTCAAGGCTTCCGTTGACGATTTTTACCTGACCAACCCGATCGCGCGGGCGTCTGCGGTCATGGCGGAATGCTCCCGCCTGGCCTCCGGCAAGATGCTGACGGCAGCGGAGTGAGCGTGAACTGATGGCAGAATTCTTCGCAAGCGCATTCTGGACCGGTTTCCTCTGGCCGCTGATTATCATGGTCGCGGAGAGCGTTCTGGTGCTCGTCGTGCTGTTGGTTGCGATCGCCTACATCCTGCTTGCCGATCGCAAGATCTGGGCGGCAGTGCAGATCAGGCGCGGTCCCAACGTGGTCGGCCCCTGGGGCCTGTTTCAGTCCTTCGCCGACCTTCTGAAGTTCGTGTTGAAGGAGCCGATCATTCCCTCCGGCGCCAACAAGGGCGTGTTCCTGCTGGCGCCTTTGGTGAGTTGCGTGCTCGCGCTCGCGGCATGGGCCGTGATCCCGACCAATCTCGGCTGGGTAATCTCGGACATCAACGTCGGGGTGCTCTATATCTTCGCGATTTCGTCGCTGTCGATCTACGGCATCATCATGGCCGGCTGGTCGTCGAATTCGAAATACCCGTTCCTCGCGGCGCTTCGCTCGGCGGCGCAGATGGTGAGTTACGAAGTCTCGATTGGTTTTGTCATTATCACCGTGCTGTTGTGTGCAGGCTCGCTCAATCTGTCGAGCGTGGTCGAGGCGCAGGATACGCGCGGTCTCGGCAGCCTGATCGGGTTGCCCTGGGCGACATTCCTGAACTGGTACTGGCTGCCGCTGTTTCCGATGTTCGTCGTCTTCTATGTTTCGGCGCTGGCAGAAACCAACCGCCCGCCGTTCGACCTCGTGGAAGCCGAATCCGAACTGGTCGCCGGCTTCATGGTCGAATACGGCTCGACGCCCTATCTCCTGTTCATGCTCGGCGAATATGTCGCGATCACCACGATGTGCGCGATGGCCACGATCCTGTTCCTGGGCGGCTGGCTGCCGCCGATCGCGCTGCCGCCCTTCACCTGGGTGCCCGGCGTGATCTGGTTCTCGCTCAAGTTATTTTTCATGTTCTTCCTGTTTGCGATGGCGAAGGCGATCGTGCCGCGCTACCGCTACGACCAGTTGATGAGGCTCGGCTGGAAGGTGTTCCTGCCGTTGTCGCTGGCGATGGTGGTTGTCGTCGCCGGCGTGCTGCAGTTCGCGGGGATCGCGCCGAAATGAGGTCGCTATGAGTGTCAATATCAACGCCACATCCCGCTCGCTGCTGCTCTCCGAATTCGTATCGGCGTTCTTTCTCGCCATGCGCTATTTCTTCAAGCCGAAGCCGACGCTGAATTATCCGTTCGAGAAGGGACCGATTTCGCCGCGTTTTCGCGGCGAGCACGCGTTGCGCCGCTATCCGAACGGTGAGGAACGCTGCATCGCCTGCAAGCTGTGCGAGGCGATCTGTCCGGCGCAGGCGATCACCATCGAGGCCGGACCGCGCCGCAACGACGGTACCCGACGCACCGTGCGCTACGACATCGACATGGTGAAATGCATCTATTGCGGTCTTTGCCAGGAGGCTTGCCCGGTCGATGCCATCGTCGAGGGCCCGAATTTCGAATTCGCGACCGAGACCCGCGAGGAACTCTATTATGACAAGGCGAAATTGCTCGCCAATGGTGACCGCTGGGAGCGCGAGATTGCTAAATCGATCGAACTCGACGCGCCGTACCGGTGAGGTGAGGGCATGATCCTTCCAGCGTTGTTCTTCTATTTGTTCGCCGGCATCTGCGTCGCCTCGGCGGTCATGGTGATTGTGTCGCGCAATCCCGTGCACTCCGTGCTGTTCCTGATCCTGGCCTTCGTCAATGCCTCCGGTCTGTTCGTGCTGATGGGCGCCGAGTTCCTGGCGATGATCCTGGTCGTGGTCTATGTCGGCGCGGTCGCAGTGCTGTTTCTGTTCGTGATCATGATGCTCGATGTCGATTTCACCGAACTGCGCGAAGGCTTCCTGGAATATCTACCGATTGGTCTGGTGGTCGGCGCGGTATTCCTGGCCGAACTGCTGCTGGTCGGGGGCGGCTGGGTCATCAATCCCAATGTCGCCAAATCGATCACGGCCGCGATCCCGGCCAATGTCAGCAACACCGAGGCGCTCGGCCTCGTGCTCTATACCAAGTACATCCACTACTTCCAGATCGCGGGCATGGTGCTCCTGGTCGCGATGATCGGGGCCATCGTGCTGACGCTGCGCCACAAGGCCAGCGTCAAGCGGCAGGACATCAATGTGCAGAATGCGCGGACGCCTGAACTCGCCATGAGCGTGCGCAAAGTGGCATCCGGGCAGGGCCTGCAGGATGCGGACGCGGCGGAGTGGGTGCAATGACGATCGGTCTTGGACATTATCTCTCGGTCGGCGCTATCCTGTTCACGCTGGGGATTCTCGGCATCTTCCTCAACCGCAAGAACATCATCGTCATCCTGATGTCGATCGAGCTGATCCTGCTCGCCGTCAATATCAACCTGGTGGCGTTTTCGACGTTCATCGGCGACATCGTCGGTCAGGTTTTCGCGTTGCTGGTGCTCACGGTGGCGGCGGCCGAGGCGGCGATCGGTCTGGCGGTGCTGGTGGTGTATTTCCGCAACCGCGGCTCGATCGAGGTCGAGAACGTCAATCTGATGAAGGGTTAATCGCATGATCCGGAAAAGTGGGAACCGGTTTTCCGAAAAGATCATGCGCAAAGAGGCTCGCCTATGATTCAGGCAATCGTCTTTCTGCCGCTGATCGGCGCTGTCCTCGCAGGCCTGATCTCGATTTTCGGCGCACACGCGCGTAACCCCAGCGGCGATGAGGTCGAGCATCATGACGACGCGCATGGCGCCGGCGCCCATGCGGCCGATGCCCATGACGATCATGCGGGCGACGATCACGGCCATGACCATCACGCCGTCGAGCCGGCGGCGGCGGGCTCGCGCGCGGCGGAATTGATTACGACCGGCTTGTTGCTGGTCGCGGCGGCGTTGTCCTGGGTGGCCTTGGTCGATGTCGGATTCATGCATCACGACGTCAGGATCGCGCTGTTCCCGTGGATCAATTCGGGCGATCTGCAGGTGGCGTGGGCGCTGCGGGTCGATACGCTGACCGCCGTGATGCTGGTGGTTGTCAACACCATTTCGTCGCTCGTGCATCTGTATTCGATCGGCTACATGGACGAGGACCCCTACCGGCCGCGCTTCTTCAGCTATCTGTCGCTGTTCACCTTCGCGATGCTGATGCTGGTGACGGCCGATAACCTGGTGCAGCTATTCTTCGGCTGGGAAGGCGTCGGCCTCATGAGTTATTTGCTGATCGGGTTCTGGTACCAGAAGCCGTCGGCGAACGCGGCGGCGATCAAGGCCTTCGTGGTCAACCGGGTCGGCGATTTCGGCTTCGCGCTCGGCATTTTCGCCATTTTCATGCTGATCGGCTCGACTGACTTTGAAACCATCTTCGCCGGCGCGCCGGGCCTGACCGGCAAGACCATTGATTTCTTCGGCTGGCACGCCGACGCGCTGACGCTGACCTGCCTGCTCCTGTTCATGGGCGCGATGGGCAAGTCGGCGCAGTTCCTGCTGCACACCTGGCTGCCCGACGCGATGGAGGGCCCGACGCCGGTCTCGGCATTGATCCATGCCGCCACCATGGTCACCGCGGGCGTCTTCATGGTGGCGCGGCTGTCGCCGTTGTTCGAGCTCGCGCCCAATGCGCAGGCCGTCGTGATGTTCTTCGGCGCGACCACCGCCTTCTTCGCAGCCACCGTCGGCCTCGTGCAGAACGACATCAAGCGCATCGTTGCCTATTCGACCTGTTCGCAGCTCGGCTACATGTTCGTGGCGATGGGGGCGGGGGCTTACTCCGTCGGCATGTTCCATCTGTTCACGCATGCCTTCTTCAAGGCGCTGCTGTTCCTGGGCTCGGGCTCGGTGATCTACGCGATGCATCACGAGCAGGACATCCGCAACATGGGCGGGCTGTGGCGGAAGATCCCGTTCACGTTCTTTGTGATGTGCATTGGTACGCTGGCATTGACCGGCTTCCCGTTCTTCGCCGGTTATTTTTCCAAGGATGCGATCATCGAATCCGCTTATGCCTCACACAATCCGTTCGCGCTCTACGGCTTCCTGATGACGGTGGTCGCGGCGGGCCTCACCTCGTTCTATTCCTGGAGGCTTGTCTTCAAGACCTTCTTCGGCGAGCCGCACGATCAGGAGCATTATGAGGCTGCGCATGAATCGCCGCTGTGGATGCTTATTCCGATCGGGATTCTGGCCTTCGGATCGATCTTCGCGGGTTTCCCGTTCAAGGAACTGTTCGCCGGACACGGCGTGGAAGAGTTCTTCCGCGAGTTCGTGAAGATGAACCCGCACATCATCGAGGACATGCACCACATCCCCGAGACCATCGCCTACCTGCCGACCGTGATGATGGCCATCGGCGCGTACATATCCTACGTCTTCTATATCCGCCGGCCTTATCTGCCGGTCGAACTCGCCAACCAGCAGCCGCTGCTCTATCAGTTCCTGCTCAACAAATGGTATTTCGACGAGCTGTACGACCTGATCTTCGTTCGCCCGGCCAAGTGGATCGGACGCCTCCTGTGGAAGGTCGGCGACGGCTACATCATCGACGGCTTCGGTCCGGATGGCGTGTCGGCGCGGGTACTTGATGTCACTCGCAATGTGGTGCGGCTTCAGACCGGCTATCTCTACCACTACGCCTTCGCCATGCTGATCGGGGTTGCCGGATTGATTACCTGGTTCATGTTCGGCTTGGGAGGCCAGTGATGACAACCTGGCCCATTCTCTCGGTCGTTACGTTCCTTCCTGTGGTCGGCGCGCTGCTGGTCTATATCAGCCGCGGCGACGACGAAGCCGCGCGGCGCAACGCGCGCTGGATCGCGTTGTGGGCCACGCTGATCACCTTCGCGGTGTCGCTGATTCTGGTCTGGCGCTTCGATCCGGCCCAGCCGGACTTCCAGTTCGTCGAAAAGGCGCCTTGGCTCGCCAACGCCATCACCTACCACATGGGCGTGGATGGCATTTCGCTGCCGTTCGTGATTCTGACCACCGCCTTGATGCCGTTCTGCATCTTGGCGAGCTGGAAATCCGTCACGATGCGGGTGCGCGAATACATGATGGCGTTCCTGCTCCTGGAAACGCTGATGGTCGGCACCTTCGCCGCGCTCGACCTCGTGCTGTTCTATCTGTTCTTCGAAGGCGGCCTGATCCCGATGTTCCTGATCATCGGCGTATGGGGCGGACCGCGCCGGGTCTATGCCTCCTTCAAGTTCTTCCTCTACACGCTGCTCGGCTCCGTCCTGATGCTGCTGGCGATCATGGCGCTGTACTGGAACGCCGGTACCACCGACATTCCGACTCTGATGCACACTGCGGTGCCGCGGTCCTTGCAGACTTGGGCATGGCTGGCGTTCTTTGCCTCTTTTGCGGTGAAGATGCCGATGTGGCCCGTTCACACCTGGCTGCCGGATGCCCATGTCGAGGCGCCCACCGCCGGCTCGGTGATCCTTGCCGCGATTCTCCTGAAGATGGGCGGCTACGGTTTCCTGCGCTTCTCGCTGCCCATGTTCCCGCTGGCATCGCATGATTTCGCGCCGCTGATTTTCTCACTCTCGGTGATCGCGATCATCTACACGTCGCTCGTGGCGCTGATGCAGGAAGACATCAAGAAACTGATTGCCTATTCCTCGGTGGCCCATATGGGCTTCGTCACCATGGGGATATTCGCCGGAACCACGCAAGGTGTCGCCGGCGGCGTGTTTCAGATGGTCTCGCACGGCATCGTTTCGGGCGCGCTGTTCCTCTGCGTCGGCATCGTCTACGACCGCCTGCATACCCGCGAGATCGTCGCCTATGGCGGGCTCGTCAACCGCATGCCGCTTTATGCGCTGGTGTTCATGGTCTTCACCATGGCCAATGTCGGTCTGCCCGGCACGTCCGGCTTCGTCGGCGAATTCATGACGTTGATCGGAACCTTCAAGGTCTCGATTCCCACCGCCGCCTTCGCCACGACGGGCGTGATCCTGTCGGCGGCCTATGCGCTATGGCTTTATCGCAAGGTGATATTCGGCGCGCTCGTCAAACCGTCGCTGGCGACGATCAAGGATCTCACTTTCCGCGAGAGCCTGATCTTGATGCCGCTGGTCGCTCTCACCATCCTGTTCGGGTTCTACCCGAAGCCGGTGCTCGACATGTCGGCGTCCTCGGTGCAGCAACTCGTCAACAACTACAATACCGCAGTGACTGCC
The DNA here is from genome assembly GCA_963753875.1 of uncultured Alphaproteobacteria bacterium. Classification (GTDB taxonomy): domain Bacteria; phylum Pseudomonadota; class Alphaproteobacteria; order Rhizobiales; family Xanthobacteraceae; genus Bradyrhizobium. The sequence continues at coordinate 103,497 of CAVWDY010000027.1, forward strand.
GTGAAGGCCGCCGCACTGCTGCAATAACCCCAGCGTTTTCAAGCGAAGTGGGAACCGGTTCGCGTGAAGAAAACGCGTCAAGTAAGGAGAGGAGAACTTCGGTTCTGATCCATTCAGAACCGAAGCTCCAGGTCAGGATAACGCGCCATGAGCTTTGAGAGTGCAGGTTATCAACTGCTGCCCGTACTGCCGGAGCTTGTGCTGGCCGTCGGCGCCATGGTGCTGCTGATGATCGGGGCCTATCGGGGCCAAGGGACGACCAGCCTCGTCACCGGCCTTGCGGTTTGTCTCTTGGTCGTCGTTGGCGTGCTTGAACTGCTGCTGCCGGCCGGAAGGCTCACGACGTTCAATGGCAGTTTCATTGTCGACGATTTTGCCCGCTTCCTGAAGGTACTGGCGTTGATCGGTTCGGCTGCGACGCTGATACTTTCGATTGAGTTTCTCGCCGACCCGTCCCGGCGTATCTTCGAATACGCCATCCTGGTCCTGCTTTCGACGCTCGGCATGATGGTGTTGATCTCGGCCGGCGACCTGATCATGCTCTATCTCGGGCTGGAGCTGATGAGCCTAGCGCTTTACGTGGTTGCGGCGAGTAACCGCGACAACGCAAAATCGACGGAGGCCGGCCTGAAGTATTTCGTGCTGGGCGCGCTGTCGTCGGGAATGCTGCTGTACGGCGCCTCGCTGGTTTATGGCTTCACCGGCACCGTCGGCTTCGCGGGCATCGCCGCGGCCGTCAAGACCGGCAGCGTCGGCATCGTGTTCGGGCTGGTGTTCCTGCTCGCCGGGCTTTGCTTCAAGATTTCGGCCGTGCCGTTTCACATGTGGACGCCCGACGTCTACGAGGGCGCGCCGACGCCGGTCACGGCGTTCTTTGCCTCCGCGCCAAAGGTCGCGGCGCTTGCCGTGTTCACCCGGGTGGCGTTGACCGCATTCCCCGGCATCGTCCCGCAGTGGCAGCAGATTGTGGTGTTCGTTTCGATCGCCTCGATGGCGCTGGGGGCGTTCGCCGCAATCGGGCAAAAGAACATCAAGCGGCTGATGGCCTATTCGTCGATCGGCCACATGGGCTTCGCGCTGGTCGGGCTCGCCGCCGGAACCGTCGAGGGCGCGCAGGGCGTGCTGATCTATATCTCGGTCTATGTGGCGATGACGCTCGGCAGCTTTACGGTGATCATCACCATGAAGCGCAACGGCCAGCATTTCGAGAATATCAGCGATTTCGCAGGGCTTTCACGCACCAACCCGCTGCTGGCATTCTTCTTTGCGATGCTGTTGTTTTCGCTGGCGGGCGTTCCGCCGCTCGCGGGCTTCTTCGCCAAATGGTACGTGTTCGTCGCGGCGATCAAGGCAGGATTGTTTACGCTCGCCGTCATCGGCGTGCTCACGAGCGTGGTCGGCGCGTTTTACTATCTCACCGTCATCAAGGTGATGTATTTCGACGAGCCCCTGGCCAAGCTGGACCCGATGCGCATGGAATTGCGCACGGTGCTGGCGGTCGCGGGCCTCTTCAATATCTTCTTCTTTGTGTATCCGGGGCCGCTGGTGAGCATGGCCACGGCCGCAGCCAAATCGCTTTTTTAGATGGCATTTTCGCTCGGTCCTCGAGCCTTATCGGCGGGTTACCGGCTCGCTGCCTTTGACAGCATCGGCTCGACCAACGCGGAGGCCCTGTCGCGCGCCCGCGATGGCGAGCGCGGGCCGATCTGGTTTGTGACCTCCGAGCAGACCGCCGGGCGCGGACGAAGGCATCGCCCCTGGATCGCGCCGCGTGGTAACCTGGCCTGCAGCATCCTCGAAATGATCGACGCTTCGCCCGCGGTCGCGGCGACGCTCGGCTTTGCCGCGGGGCTTGCCCTTGAGGCGGCGCTGCAAAAGGTAAGCATCGAGGCGTCGCTGAGGGCGGCGGGATCGGACGATATGAAATTCTCGCTGAAATGGCCGAACGACGTGCTGGCGGGGCAGCAAAAACTCGCCGGCATCCTGCTGGAAGCGGAGGCCATGCCGAGCGAAGGCCTTGCCGTCGTGGTCGGCATCGGCACCAACGTCGTCGCCGCACCGGAGGGCACACCGACGCCCGCGACCTCGCTTAGGGCACTCGGCATCCAGATCGGCGCAGAAGAATTGTTCATGACCCTATCGGATAGCTGGGCCGAGTTCCGCAGCCTCTGGGACCAGGGACGTGGCTTTGCCGAGATCCGGCGGCTCTGGCTGGAGCGCGCGGCCGGGCTTGGACAGCCAGTCGCCATCCAAACCGGCGGCACGACGGTGGCGGGTACGTTCGACACCATCGATGACACGGGCTGCATGGTCGTCAGGACATCCAGCGGCGATCGGGTTCCGATCTCGGCCGGCGACGTCTATTTCGGCTCAGCCGCCTCAGCGGGAGCAGCCTGATGGCGCGGCCGGATGAACTGACGTTCGCGCCGCTCGGCGGCGTCGGCGAGATTGGCATGAACCTGTCGATCTACGGCCTCGGCAACCGCCATCAGCGCTCCTGGCTCGCGGTCGACCTCGGCGTTTCCTTCGGTGACGAGGAGCATCTGCCGGGCATCGATACCATGATGCCCGACATCCGCTTTCTCGAACAGGAACGGAAGAATCTGGTTGGTCTCGTGCTGACGCACGCCCACGAAGACCATTTCGGCGCCATCATAGACCTCTGGCCCAGGCTGAAATGCCCGATCTACGCGACCAAGTTCAGCGCCGCGCTGTTCGAGGCCAAATGCGCCTCCGAGCGCAATCCGCCGAAGATACCGGTCACGGTGGTGCCGTCCGGCGGCCGGATCGATCTGGGGCCGTTCAATGTCGAGTTTATTCCGGTGGCGCATTCGATTCCGGAATCGCATGCGCTGGCGATCCACACCGAGGCCGGCACCGTCCTGCATACCGGCGACTGGAAGATCGATCCGACGCCGATCATCGGCCAGCCGACCGACGAGCGGCGGTTGCGCGAGCTCGGCGATGCCGGCGTGCTGGCGCTGATCGGCGATTCCACCAATGCCATACGGGAAGGACGTTCGCCGTCGGAGGCCGAAGTCGCAAAGACCATCGCCGAATTGGTGAAGACCGCGAAGGGCCGTGTCGCCGTCACTACGTTTGCCTCCAATGTCGCGCGGCTGCGCGCGGTCGCGGATGCGGCGCGCCTCTCGGGGCGTGAGGTGGTAGTGGTTGGGCGCTCCATGGAGCGCGTGGTGCAGGTGGCGCGCGAAACCGGCCATCTCGACGGGGTTCAGAATTTTCGCGGTGCCGACCTCTACGGCCATTTTCCGCCCGACAAGGTGCTGGCTCTCTGCACCGGAAGCCAGGGCGAGCCGCGCGCGGCGCTGTCACGCATCGCCAATGACGATCATCCGCAGGTGACGCTCAACAAGGGCGACTGCGTGATCTTCTCCTCGCGCACCATTCCCGGCAACGAGAAGGCGGTGAGTGCCATCATCAACGGTCTGATCACGCAGGGCGTCGAGGTCATTACCGACCGGACCCATCTCGTCCACGTGTCCGGCCATCCGCGCCGCGACGAATTGCGCGACATGATCGGCTGGGTGCGCCCGCAGCTGTTGATCCCCGTCCACGGTGAGGCGCTGCATTTGTTCGAGCACGCCAAGCTGGCGCGGGCCGCGGGCGTGCCGAAGGCCCTGATCTGCCGCAACGGCGACCTGGTCAAGCTCGGACCGGGCGAGCCCGGCATCATCGAGGAGCTGCCATCCGGGCGTCTGTACAAGGACGGCTCCATTCTGGAGGATTCCAAATCGCGCGCTGTGGTCGAACGGCGCAGAATGGCCTTCGCCGGCTGCGCCTTCATCGCGATCGCGGTGACCGAAAAGGGCGAACTGGCCGACGATCCCGAGATCGATCTGGTCGGAATCCCCGAGAAGAACACGGCGGGAGAAATCATCGACGAAATCGTGTTCGACATCGTGGTGTCGACTGTGGAAGGGTTGCCGCGGGCGCGGCGGCGCGATCCCGACGCGATGGCGGAATCGGTGCGCCGGGCCGTGCGCGCCACGATCAACGAGCAGTGGGGCAAGAAGCCGCTGTGTTATGTTCACGTTCTGACGGTCTAGCGCAGCTTGACCCCGATGGTGCGCGGCGGTTTTGCGATCAGGGCGCGCGCAAGCTATAAGTGAGGCGGAGGAGTGCTATGCTGGGCCGGCTTAATCATGTGGCGATCGCGGTGAAGGATGCCGAGAAGGCCGCCAGGATCTATGGCGCGGCGTTCGGCGCCGATATTTCCGCGGCGGTGCCGTTGCCCGAGCACGGCGTCATCACCGTGTTCGTGACCTTGCCCAACACCAAAATCGAATTCATCCAGCCGCTCGGCGAAGCGTCACCGATCGCCAAATTCCTCGAACGCAATGCCGACGGCGGCATCCATCACATCTGTTACGATGTGCCCGACATCATCGCGGCGCGTGATACAATCATCAAGGAGGGCGCGCGGGTGCTCGGCGACGGGGTTCCCAGGATCGGCGCCCACGGCAAGCCGGTGCTGTTTCTGCACCCCAAGGACTTTTCCGGTGCCCTCGTCGAAATCGAACAGGCGTGAGGCGCGATGGCCTACAGCATCTCAACCGGGTTTGCGATCTACTTCGTGTTGTGGTGGGTCGTGCTGTTCCTGACGCTTCCGTTTGGCGTGCGCAGCCAGCATGAAGACGGCGGGGGTGCACCTGGCACCGACCCCGGCGCGCCGATCGCAAGCCAGATGGGCCGCAAGCTGATCTGGACGACCGCGCTATCGGCGGTCATTTTTGCCGCAGGCTTGACTGCCTACCATGCGGGCTTCCTCAGCATCGAGCGGCTGTCGAAGCTGATGGGAATGCCGTTCTGACGACTCGACCGGTGAGCATTCCGCAAAAGTATTTTCTCGGAGGGGAAGGAAATGACGTTTCAACGGACCATTGTCGGGCTCCTGATTCTGACCATTGCCGGCCTTGCGGCGTCCTTTTACATCAACTGGAAAACCAACACCCAGCTCCAGACCCTGAAGGCGTTCGTTGAAGGCTATGTGTTCGCGGAAGCGGTCGCTACTTGCGAAAAGGCGCCAAGTACAACCCCGTTCAAATGGAATGGCGGGACCAACACCACTCTGATCGGCCTGAACTCGGTCAAGCTCGACAAGTACAGGATCGTTTCGAGCTACACGCTGCTCGCCGACGGCGTCTATTGCGATTTCGATCCGATCAAAAAGAAAGCCGGCATCGGATCGAATTTTCTCGAGCGGGAATGACGTCCGTCGGGCTCTCGCAAATAGCCCTGCAAAGAAACAAATAGCCCTGCAAAGAAAAAAGAGCAGGGCGAGAAGCCCTGCTCTAAAAATTGTGTCGACCCTATTTTCCCGCAAATATGGATTTGATCTTGATTGGCGGGGCGACGCTGCTTGTGCGCGCCAGGGCTCCTCCCGAGACTTGGACCACCAGACTTCGACCTTGCGATCAGCCTGAGCCAGCACTCCTAGACCATCTTTTTCGTTTTGTCACCAATTTCGGCAACGATTGTTCAAAATTCGAGCATGTTCTGAAATGAATGAGAATTTGTCAGTTCGAGAACGGGTCGTTGGGACGATAATCGGCATTGGGTATAATAGTAGGGATTGGAAGCAACCAAAGAGGGTGTTCGTTGCAGCGCTGAACAAGACGGGGAGCGCTATGGCGCTCGGCTTTGAATGGACCGTCGGCGACGCGGATGCTAGGAGACCTGTGACGCTCCCGGGGAAAATCATGCGACGCCGGCTGGAAGCATTTGTTCCAATCGTGTTGTTGGCGGTTTTGGTGCAACTCATGGCACCGATCGCGGCGTTCCGCGTGGTCGCCTATGCGACCTCCGATCCGCTCTATATGGCGTCGCTCTGCGCGGATATGACGTCTGCCTCCGGCATCCAAACGGCTCCCGCCGGGACGCAGCACTCTCACGGAGATTGCTGTGCTTTCTGTGGGGCCGGCCACGCCGGCGCTGTCGCCCTCGATGCGCCCCCGCTCATCTCTGAAACTCTACAGCGTCAATACCAGCGGATATCATGGCTGGAAGACGCAGGCCCGATGCCGGCCATTCGAGTCGGCTCGAATGCTCAGGCGCGCGCGCCACCGCAGTTGACGTGAAATTCGCGGCCATTGGCCGTTGCTGCATCACACGTCAAATCCTTGCGGAGATTTTCATGTCTATCCGTCATGCGTGCGTGGGCCTGTCGGGGCTCGCTATCGCGCTCGTTCCCGTCAGTCCAAGCGCCGCTCACGAAATCGTCGGCAATCGCTTCTTTCCTGCAACGCTCGGCATCGACGATCCCGGCATCAACGACGAGCTGGCGTTGCCGACCGTCGACAGCTTCAAGACCGGCGATGATCCATCCTTCAAACAGCGCGATGTCTCTGGAGAGTTTTCCAAGCGGATCACCGAGGCGTTCGCGGTGTCGTTTGCCCCAACCTACAGCCATCTCAGCGCACCCGGAGGCCTGACCGGGATGGGAGCGAGCGGCTTCCAGAACATCGAGACCACGTTCAAGTATCGCGTCTTCAGAGACCCCGTTCATGAGTTCGTGCTCTCAGTGGGACTCAGCGTCGAATGGGGAGGGACGGGCGCGAAAAGCGTCGGCGCGGACCCTTTCAACACCTACACACCGACGGTGTACTTCGGCAAAGGGCTCGGCGATCTTCCGGACACCTTGTCGTGGGTGCGGCCTGTCGCGCTCACCGGTCAACTCGGTTACTCGATCCCGGGCAAGAACTCGACCTCGACGTTCGGAGTCGATCCGGATACCGGCAATCCGACGATCGATACCCAATTCAATCCGCGCGTCTTGAACTGGGGTCTGACGGTCCAATACAGCATGCCCTATTTGAAGTCCTCGGTCGTCGATCTCGGCCTGCCGGATTTCATCAATCATCTGATTCCGCTGGTTGAAGCCGTGATGCAGACCCCGGTGGCAAACACGCTCACCTCGGGAACCACGACGACGGGCACCATCAATCCCGGCGTCATCTGGGTCGGCAATACCTTCCAGGTGGGCATCGAGGCCCTGATCCCGATCAACCGGCAGAGCGGGACCAATGTCGGCGTGATCGCGCAATTGCATTTCTTCCTCGACGACATCGATCCGCACGGGATCGGCAAGCCGATCTTTGGCAACGCTGTCCAGCCCGCAAGCCCCTTTCCAAGGAATTGACGATGCGACACTCGCTTCTGTTTCGGATAATTCCGCTGTTGCTCCTCCTGACGACGGGTGAGGCAACCGCGCACGCGATGCTCGATCATGCCGAGCCGCGGGTCGGCAACAAGGTCGCGACCGCGCCGCGCGAGGTCACGCTGTGGTTCACGCAGAAACTGGAACCGGCCTTCAGCACCATCACCGTGACCAACGACGCCGGAGAACGTGTCGATACCGGAAAAACGCGTGTCAGCGGGAACCAGATCTCGGTCTCGCTGCGCTCGGGCGGAGCGGGGACTTACCATGTGAAGTGGCGTGTCCTTTCGGCCGACACGCACACGACGGATGGCAGTTTTAGTTTTCAAGTTGGCCAGTAGGCAACGGCTTAACCCATGGACTGGTTTGGTGCGGGAGGTAACGGGCCGTTGATCGTCGCGCGGGCGATTCATTTCGCGGCCACGGCGATCACCGCCGGAAGCCTTGTTTTCGGGGCGGTGGTGGCAAAGCCCGCTTTACGTTCCGAGGAAGCGGAAGCCAGGCTATTCCGGGCGCGAACCCTTGTTGTGGCGTGGCTTGGCTTGGCAATCGTGGCGGCATCCGGCGTGATCTGGTTTTGGTTGCAGGCAGCCGCGATGAGCGGGCTTTCGCTCGGCGAAATCATCGAGTCGGGCGTGGTGTCAACGGTGCTCAATCGGACCCAATTCGGACAGGTCGCTGAAATTCGCTTCGCGCTGGCGATGATGCTGGCCGTCTGTTTGGCCTATGACCGTTTTCCATTGGCGAGTTGGCTGGCGCTCGCCGCGGCATTCGGCCTGACCGTTGCCATCGCCTGGAGCGGTCACGCCGGCTCAACGCTCGGGGAGAGGGGAAACCTGCATCTGGCCGCTGATGGGTTGCATCTTTTTGCTGCGGCCGCCTGGATCGGAGGCCTGGTATCACTCCTGCTTCTGCTCGTGACGGTTCGACGCAACCGGACTATTGCATGGGCGTCGCTGGCCCAGGCCGCGGCAAGCAGGTTTTCGACGCTGGGCATTATCAGCGTAGCGACGCTGTTGGTGACCGGCATGCTCAACGCATGGATTCTTGTTGGCTCGTTTCATGCGCTTGCTGTTACCGAATATGGGCGGCTCCTGATGCTCAAGATCGTTGCTTTCGCCGTGATGCTGGCGTTTGCTGCCCTCAACCGGCTCTGGCTGACGCCACGGTTGAGGTCACCAGGGAAGGGGCTCGATGCGCTCCGTCAGCTTACCCGCAACAGCACAATCGAGATCGCCCTGGGGCTTACAGTCTTCGCTCTTGTCGGGATGCTCGGAACGCTGCATCCCGCAACCCATCTCTCATGAACTGTCGAGACGTTGACGCGACAACTATTTCGGGCCTGGCCAAGCAAACCAGCCCGCTGGAGAAAAGGACCAAGAAAATGCAAATCAACCAACCGGCGTCGAAGTTGATCCGCGCAATCCTGTGCGTCAGCGTGCTTTCCTGTTTTGCCGCCCCCGTGCGCGCCGAGGAGGTCAGGGCCGGCGATCTCGTGATCACGCAGGCCTGGAGCCGGGCCACGCCGGGCGGCGCCAAGGTCGGCGGCGGCTACCTGACTATCGAGAACAAGGGCTCAGCGCCGGACCGTCTGATCGGCGGTTCGGCGGATATCGCGGACAGGGTTCAGGTCCACGAAATGGCCGTGAACAACGGCGTGATGACGATGCGCCCGCTCGACAAGGGTCTGGTGATCGAGCCTGGCAAGACGGTCAAGCTGGCGCCGGGCGGCTATCATCTGATGCTGCTCGACCTCAAGAGCCCATTGAAGCAAGGCGACAAGCTGCCAGTCACCCTGGAGTTCGAAAAGGCCGGCAAGGTTTCACTCTCGCTCGATGTGCAGGGCATAGGGGCTCAAGGACCTGCCGGTGCGGCGGGTTCGGGCGGCCACATGGAGATGAAGAAGATGCCCGACCATTCCGGCATGAAGATGTGAGGGCGAAGACGTGGGGCTGGTCATCGCGAAGGCTGGCCAATGGTTTGCGCCCGTTACGGCCGCGATGCTCGGCGCATCGACGTCCTGACCGACTTGCGGAAATTGACGCTGGGAGACGATTTCGACGTCCCGGCGCGCCCGCCAGGTCCGTAGGGTCTCCTCAAGGCTGCGGTTGTGACCCCTTTTGGGCCTTAATCGCGGGGTCAAACGGACCGGCAAAACAACAGGAAATGCGTTTGGTTGGCGGCTTTTTGCCGATCCCCGCCCTTGTGTTTTTGCATTCGATCCGGTTTCACTGCTGGCTTCCCGTGCCCGACCGATTCTTTTGGTGTGTCCATGCGATTGTCGCGATTCTTTCTTCCGATCCTTAAAGAGAATCCGAAAGAGGCCGAGATCGTCTCGCATCGGCTGATGCTGCGCGCGGGCATGATGCGGCAGGAAGCGGCGGGCATCTATGCCTGGCTGCCGCTGGGCTTGCGGGTGTTGAAGAAGATCGAACAGATCGTCCGCGAGGAGCAAAACCGCGCCGGCGCCCTCGAACTTCTGATGCCGACGCTGCAGCTCGCCGACCTCTGGCGCGAGAGCGGCCGTTACGACGCCTACGGCCCTGAGATGCTGCGCATCACCGACCGGCACAAGCGTGAATTGCTGTACGGGCCGACCAACGAGGAAATGATCACCGAGATTTTCCGCGCCTACGTCAAATCCTACAAGAGCCTGCCGCTCAACCTCTACCATATCCAGTGGAAGTTCCGCGACGAGCAGCGTCCGCGTTTCGGCGTCATGCGGGGACGCGAATTCCTGATGAAAGACGCCTATTCGTTCGATATCGACGAGGCCATGGCGCGGCGTTCCTACAATCGAATGTTCGTCGCCTATTTGCGCACCTTCGCCCGGATGGGGTTGAAGGCAATCCCGATGCGGGCGGAGACCGGACCGATCGGCGGCGATCTCAGCCATGAATTCATCGTGCTGGCAGAGACCGGCGAGTCCGCGGTCTATTGCGACAGCGACGTGCTCAACCTGCCGGTGCCCGGCGAGGAAGTCGACTACGAGGGCGATCTGACCCCGATCATCAAGCAGTGGACATCGGTCTACGCCGCGACCGAGGACGTTCACGACGCGGCGCGTTTCGACCGCGAAGTGCCGGCTGAGAAGAAGGTCCACACAAGGGGTATCGAGGTCGGCCAGATTTTCTATTTCGGCACCAAATATTCCGACACCATGAAGGCCCTGGTCGCGGGCGCCGATGGCGCCGAGGTTGCCATTCATGGCGGCTCCTACGGCGTCGGCGTCTCCCGCCTGGTCGGCGCCATCATCGAGGCCTGCCATGACGCCGCCGGCATCAAATGGCCGGAAGCGGTCGCCCCGTTCAAAGCTGTCATCCTGAATTTGAAGCAAGGTTCGGAAGACACCGACGCGGCGTGCGAACAGCTCTACCGCGATCTCACGGCCAAAGGCGTCGAGGTCCTTTACGACGATACCGACCAGCGCGCGGGCGCCAAATTCGCCGCCGCCGATCTGATCGGCATCCCCTGGCAAATTCTTGTCGGCCCCAAGGGCCTCGCCGAGGGCAAGCTCGAGCTCAAGCGGCGCAGCGACGGGTCCCGGGAGAACCTCAGCCCGGGCGATGTCGTCGCACGGCTCATCTCGTGAGCAATTTATCCACCGCGCGCACCGGGAAGTCGGTCGCGACGGCTACAATTAGCCCGAATCGTGTGAAAATCGGGCTATGGATGAAGCCATGAGCGAGACAGTTCGGACCCCACCTTTCGCGCCATTCGAGTGGCTGCTGTCGGGACGCTATTTGCGGGCACGTCGCAAGGAAGGCTTCATTTCCGTCATCGCCGGTTTCTCGTTTCTGGGCATCATGCTCGGCGTCGCCACGCTGATCATCGTGATGGCGGTCATGAATGGCTTCCGCAAGGAATTGCTGGACAAGATCCTCGGCCTCAACGGCCATCTCCTGGTGCAGCCGCTGGAATCGCCGCTCACCGATTGGAAGGACGTCGCCGAGCGCATCAACCAGGTCGCCGGCATTCGGCTTGCCGCGCCGGTGGTGGACGGACAGGGATTGGGATCCTCACCGTTCAATGCGGCCGGCGTTTTCATCCGCGGCATCCGCGCCGACGATCTCAACAACCTCACCTCGATCGCCAAGAACATCAAGCAGGGCACGCTTGAGGGATTTGACGAAGGGCAGGGCGTCGCCATTGGCCGCAGGCTCGCCGATATGCTTTCGCTGCACGCCGGCGACATGATCACCCTGGTTTCGCCGAAGGGCGCGGTGACCCCGATGGGGGTCACGCCACGCATCAAGCCCTACAAGATCGCGGCGGTGTTCGAGATCGGCATGTCGGAATATGACGCGAGCTTCGTGTTCATGCCGCTCGCCGAAGCGCAGGCCTATTTCAACCGCAACAATGACGTGTCCGCGATCGAGGTCTTCACCACCAACCCCGACAGGATCGACGCCTTCCGCAAGAGCGTGACCGAGGCGGCGGGGCGGCCGGTGTTCCTGGTCGACTGGCGGCAGCGCAACTCGACCTTCTTCAACGCGCTTCAGGTCGAGCGCAATGTGATGTTCCTGATCCTCACCATGATCGTGCTGGTCGCGGCGCTCAACATCGTCTCCGGCCTGATCATGCTGGTGAAGGACAAGGGCAGCGATATCGCGATCCTGCGCACCATGGGCGCCTCGCAGGGGGCTATCATGCGGGTGTTCCTGATCACGGGGTCTGCGATCGGCGTGGTCGGCACGCTTACGGGATTTCTGGTCGGCATGCTGATCTGTCTGAATATCGAATCGATCCGGCAATTTTTGTCCTGGCTCACCAACACCGAGCTGTTTTCGCCGGAGCTTTACTTTCTCTCCAAGCTGCCGGCCGAGATCGATTTCGGCGAAACCAGCGCGGTCGTGATCATGGCGCTGACGCTATCCTTCCTCGCCACGCTCTATCCATCGTGGCGTGCCGCCCGCCTCGACCCCGTCGAAGCGCTGCGGTACGAGTGAGGGGCAGATGGAGCAGGGGGCGGAAGATGTACCGGTCATCTATCTCCACGAGATAAAGCGCCAGTACATGCAGGGCGCGACGACGCTGACCATCCTCAATGGCGCCAAGCTCGCGCTGTGGGCGGGGCAGTCGGTGGCGCTGGTTGCGCCATCGGGCGCCGGCAAATCGACGCTGCTGCATATCGCGGGCCTTCTTGAAAGCCCCGACGACGGCGAAGTCTATGTCGGGGGAGTGCCGACCTCGGGCCTGTCCGATGTCGATCGGACCCAGATCCGCCGCACCGATATTGGCTTCGTCTATCAATCGCACCGGTTGCTGCCGGAGTTCTCTGCGCTCGAAAACGTCATGCTGCCTCAGATGATCCGCGGTCTGAAACGGTCGGAGACCGTCAAACGCGCCACCGAAATCCTGGCCTATCTCGGCCTCAGCGACCGCATCAAACACCGGCCGGCAGAACTGTCGGGCGGCGAGCAGCAGCGGGTCGCGATCGCGCGCGCTGTGGCGAACGCGCCGCGGGCGCTGCTCGCCGATGAGCCGACCGGCAATCTCGATCCCCATACTGCCGATCACGTGTTCCAGGCGTTGATGCAGCTGGTGAAAGCCACGCGGGTGGCGATGCTGATCGCGACCCACAATATGGAACTGGCGGGCCGGATGGACCGGCGGGTGTCGCTGGTGGACGGCGAGGTCGTCGAGCTGGATTAGCGCGACAAGCCTGGCGATTGCGCGGATCGTGCTCCCGGCACCGCGAGACAGCCTACCTTGATCCAGCTCAATGGCACTTTGCGAGAGTGGCGTTAATCAGTCACCATGTTCGAAGTGGTGATCAGAAATCACAGCCCGATCGAATGGGAGTGGCAACTTCGCGACGATGGCGGGAATGTCATCTCGCTGGGGCTGGAAAAGACCCGCGCGGTCGCCAGTTACCGGGGCGCACGCGCGTTGTTCCACGCCCTATTGATCGCGGCGAGCCAGCCAGCGCGCTAGATCGGTTGTCCGCGGAAGCTCGGGCTTGCACCGGACGGTCTGTTCATCCCTCCCAAATTAACCAATCGGTATTTTGGGCGGGGTCGCTCCTTGGGTAGTGGGTCAGTTTAATTATGGCGGGGGATAACGGCTTGAACGGGTCCGCCACATGCGCATATTTGTGCGATGGCCAGCCCCATATGGACGACTGAATATTTCACCTGCCCCAATTGTGGGTTGGCTTACACTGCGACGAGGGAGCAGCATTCAGACAAGCATTCTGGCAGCTTCAACTGCAAGGTTTGCGGGACCGAGGTCCATGCATGGTCCGGCCTTTATGATTTTTTCGATTGGAAGGTCGATAAGGCAGGGTCGCCTGTTTTTGGGAAAAGGAAGTGACAGACCCGGCTGCGGCGCGGCAATAGGCAAGAAGGGCGGGAAGGCGCGGGCGGAAAAGCCCCAATTGTCCCCCCAAATTGGACGATGTCAGCGAATATAGGCCCCATGAGATTACTCTCGGGCGCTCCCCCAAGGCGAGCCCCGTTAACCAAGCACTTTATTTGAAGGTCATTTTCCAAACTGACCCACTACCGCCCCTTGACCAAAGAACAAAAAAGGAACAATGTTCCCGTTATGTTCAAATCTCGGGAGGCGGGCATGTTGAAGGTTTTTGTCGAAGAAGCCGCGGCGCTGGCGTCGATCGTGCTGTTTGTCGGGATGATCGCGGTTTGGGCGCAGTTGCTTCCCCAGCTCTGAAGTAGCCGATGGGGGCGTTGTCCGGGACAGGGCAACCCCTTGGGGAAAAGCCGGAAGGAGGCCGGCGGCGGCTCCTTCCGCGTGGACTCATCCCGACTCGAGGCTTCACCATTGCCGGGCGCGAGTTGGCCCTTGTGGGCGGCCTTGCGTTCCCTCAAGCTCCAGTGATTGCCGATCTCGATCATGTCCAAGCCCGCGGTGCCGCCGTCCAATGCCGGATTCGTCCATCTCCACGTCCACTCCGCCTATTCGCTGCTGAAGGGGTCGATCAAGATCGCGAAGCTCGGCGAGCTGGCCAAAGCGGACCGCCAGCCCGCGCTCGCGCTGACCGACACCGACAACATGTTCGGGGCGCTGGAATTCTCCGACAAGATGGCTGGCTACGGTATCCAGCCGATCATCGGCTGCGAGCTCGCGGTTGATTTCGGCGATCAGGACCCCAACGCGCGCAATGTGCTGGCGGCGACGCCGGCGCGCATCGTGCTGCTTGCGGCGCGAGAGCGCGGCTATCGCAGCCTGATGCGGCTCAACTCCCGCGCCTTCCTGGAAACGCCGGTTCATCAGTCCCCGCATATCAAGTTCGAGTGGCTGGAAGGCGACGCCGAGGATCTGATCGCGCTGACCGGCGGCCCCGACGGGCCGGTCTCGCTGGCGATCGCCGCCGATCAGGCGGCGCTGGCGGCAACCCGTTGCGACCGGCTGGCAGGCCTGTTCGGTGACCGCCTCTATGTCGAATTGCAGCGCCACGGCGTCGAAAAGGAACGCCGAATCGAGGCCGGGCTGATCGATCTTGCCTATGCGAAAGGATTTCCCCTCGTCGCGACCAACGAGCCATACTTCGCCACGTCGGACGATTACGAGGCCCACGATGCGCTGCTCTGCATCGCCGGAGGACGTCTGATCGCCGAGACCGATCGCGAACAGCTCACGCCCGATCACCGTTTCAAGACTCGCGCCGAAATGGCCGTGCTGTTCGCCGATATTCCCGAAGCCTTGGCCTCCACTATCGAGATCGCCGAGCGTTGCGCATTTCGCCCGGTCACGCGCAAGCCGATTCTCCCACGCTTCACGGTGGGCGCGGCTGCCAACGCCGCCGACGCCGAGAGCGACGAAGCCGCGGAATTGCGCCGTCAGGCAGAGGAGGGCCTTGGCCACCGGCTCCGGGTTCACGGCCTTTCGCAGGGCACCTCGGCGGAGGATTACCGCGCTCGCCTTGCCTTCGAGATCGACGTCATTACCCGCATGAATTATGCGGGCTATTTCCTGATCGTCGCGGACTTCATCAAATGGGCGAAGGCCGAGGGCATTCCGGTCGGTCCCGGCCGCGGCTCCGGCGCCGGCTCGCTGGTTGCCTATGCCCTGACCATCACCGATCTCGATCCGATCCGGTTCGGCCTCCTGTTCGAGCGCTTTCTCAACCCGGAACGCGTGTCGATGCCTGACTTCGACATCGATTTTTGCCAGGACCGGCGGGGCGAGGTGATCGACTACGTGCAGCAGCGCTACGGCCGCGATCAGGTCGCGCAGATCATCACCTTCGGCACGCTGCAGGCGAGGGGCGTGCTGCGCGATGTCGGGCGCGTGCTGCAGATGCCCTACGGGCAGGTCGACAAGCTGACGAAACTCGTGCCGCAAAATCCGGCCGCCCCGGTGACGCTCGCGGCCGCGATCGAAAGCGAGCCGAAGCTGCAGGCGTTTCGCGACGAGGACCCGGTGGTGGCGCGCGCCTTCGACATCGCGCAGCGCCTGGAGGGGCTGACCCGCCACGCGTCAACCCACGCCGCCGGCATCGTGATAGGTGACCGGCCGCTCAGCGAACTCGTGCCGCTCTACCGAGATCCGAAGTCGGACATGCCGGTGACCCAGTTCAACATGAAATGGGTCGAGCCCGCGGGCCTCGTCAAATTCGACTTCCTCGGTCTGAAGACGCTGACGGTTCTCGATGTCGCCGTGAAACTGCTCAAGCAGCGTGGGGTCGATGTCGATCTCGCGACGCTGCCGCTCGACGATGCCGACAGTTATCAGATGCTCGCGCGTGGCGATGTGGTCGGCGTGTTCCAGGTTGAAAGTCAGGGCATGCGGCGGGCGCTGGTCGACATGCGGCCCGACCGTTTCGAGGACATCATCGCGCTGGTGGCGCTGTATCGTCCGGGCCCGATGGCGAACATTCCGACCTATTGCGCCCGCAAGCATGGCGACGAGATGCCCGAATATCTGCATCCCATGCTCGAGTCGATCCTGAAGGAGACGTTCGGCGTCATCATCTACCAGGAACAGGTGATGCAGATCGCGCAGGTGATGGCCGGTTATTCGCTCGGCGAAGCCGACCTGTTGCGGCGCGCGATGGGCAAGAAGATCCGCTCGGAGATGGAGAAGCAGCGCGCGGGCTTCGTCGCCGGTGCCGTCAAGAATGGCGTGCCTAAAGGGCAGGCCGACACCATTTTCGAGCTGCTCGCGAAATTCGCCGATTACGGTTTCAACAAGAGCCACGCCGCGGCTTACGCGCTGGTGTCCTATCACACCGCCTATATGAAGGCGCATTACCCGGTCGAGTTCCTGGCGGCGTCGATGACGCTCGACCTCAACAACACCGACAAGCTGTCGGAGTTTCGCGCCGAGGCGCAGCGGCTCGGGATCAAGGTCGAGGCGCCATCGGTCAATCGCTCCGGCGCCACGTTCGAGGTCGCCAACGGCACCATCTATTACGCGCTGGCCGCCCTGAAGGGCGTCGGCCCGCAAGCGGTGGAGCTGATCGTCGAGGCGCGCCGCGACGGACAGTTCACCTCGCTGGCCGATTTCGCTGCCCGCGTTAATCCGCGCGCGATCAACAAGCGCGTCATCGAAAGCCTGGCTGCGGCCGGCGCGTTCGACGCGCTCGATTCCAATCGCGCGCGGGTGTTCGCGGGCGCGGAGGCCATCCTCGCGGCATGCCAGCGCGGCCACGAGGCGGCGACCGTCGGACAGAACGACATGTTCGGCGGGGCCGCCGACGCACCGACCATCATGCTGCCGCAGATCGAGCCATGGTTGCCCGCCGAGCGGCTGCGGCGAGAATATGACGCTATTGGTTTCTTCCTGTCCGGTCATCCGCTCGATGACTACGCGACCGTGCTGAAACGACTGAGGGTGCAATCCTGGGCGGAATTCTCGCGCGCGGTCAAAACCGGCGCGACCGCGGGCAAGGTTGCGGCGACCGTGGTGTCGCGCATGGAGCGGCGGACCAAAACCGGCAACAAGATGGGCATCATCGGACTGTCGGACCCGACCGGCCATTTCGAGGCCGTGCTGTTTTCCGAAGGGCTTGCCCAGTATCGCGACGTGCTGGAACCCGGTGCCGCGGTACTTTTGCAGCTCGGCGCCGAACTGCAGGGCGAGGATGTCCGCGCGCGAGTGCTGCACGCCGAGCCGCTCGATGACGCAGCCGCCAAGACGCAGAAGGGTCTGCGCATATTTGTCCGCGATACGAAGCCGCTCGAATCCATCGCCAGGCGGTTGCAAATGCCCGAGCCCGGGGAGCAAGGTGGCGCGGTCCGTGGTCCCCAGCCAAAGCCGGCGGCGGTGGCAGGGGCCGACGGCGATGTTTCGCTGGTCATGATGCTCGACCTCGAAACCGAAGTGGAAATGAAGCTGCCGGGCCGCTTCAAGGTCTCGCCGCAGATTGCGGGCGCGATCAAGGCGGTGTCGGGCGTGGTGGATGTGCAGACGCTGTAACGCCGGGGAGGGATCTTCCGATGTGCGAGACGTGCCGGCTCAGGGACGGCAGAGTGGAAATGGTTGGCTGATCTACTGCCCGCTTGTCCCGTGCAATGCCTTATTGCCAGCGCTTTTCGTTCAAACGATGTTCAGCTAATCCTGTGTCCAATGCACAGTCGTTTTGGGTGAACCGTAAGCGGGCAGAGAATCCATGCATGTGACCAAAGCCTTTTCTTTTTTCTCGTTGTGTTTGATTCTGTTGTTCGGACTTTCGGGAACCCTGAGTCCTGCTGCTGCGCAGCAGCAGGAAAAGCGGATTGCGCTCGTCGTCGGCGACGGCGCTTATGCCAAGTCGCCGCTGGCGACGGCGGCCAACGACGCGGGGCTGATCGCGCAGACCTTGCAGGCGGCGGGCTTCGACGTGGTCGGGGCGCGCGACCTCGACGGCGACACGCTGCGGCGGAGCTTCCGCGACTTCATCCAGAAAGCCCAGGCATCTGGCCCGGGCACGGTCGCGATGGTGTATCTCGCAGGTTACGGGGTACAGCTCGCCGGCGAAAACTATTTCATTCCTGTCGACTCCATGCTCAGCCGCGATACCGAGATTCCGATCGAAGGCTTGCGGATCAGCGACTACCTGCGCGAGCTTTCATCGCTTCCGCTGAAAGCCAGCGTGGTCGTGCTGGACGCCGCCCGGCAGCAACCCTTTATCGAGGGCGGCCAGCCGATCGCGAGTGGGCTGGCTCTGGTCGAGCCTGACGCGCATATGCTGATCGCGTTCAACGCCGCGCCAGGCACGATTGCTCCCGAGGAGCCGGGGCCATATGGCGCTTACGCGCAGTCGCTCGCGGAGATGATCCGTACCGGCGGATTGTCGCTGCCGGAGGTTTTCAACCGCCTGCGGCTCCGCGTCAACGAAACGAGCAAGGGCGCGCAGGTGCCTTGGGACGCCGAAAAGATCGATGCGCAGTTCATGTTTTTCGATCGCGCGCCGGATGCGCCGGCGCAGGCGCCGCCGGATCAGGCCGCCGCGATGAGGAACCGGCCGATCCGGGATCTCGGTGTGCAGGATGCCTATGCCGCAGCGCTCGAACGCGACACCCTGCCTGCTTATGAAGATTTCCTGGCGGCCTATCCCGGCGATCCGCTCGCCAGACGGGTGCGGGCGATCGTCGCCGCGCGGCGCGAAGCGATCACCTGGCTTCGCACCTACCGCGCCGATACACCGCCGGCCTACTGGTCTTATCTGCGGCGCTATCCCCGCGGCCCTCATGCGGAAGATGCCCGCCGCCGCCTCGCCATTCTCACCGCTCCGCTGGAGCCGCCGCCGTCCTTCGCGGTCTATGATTACGATGTGCCGCCGCCGCCGCCCGACGAGATGGTCTACGTCGATCGTCCGGTGCTGATGTTCAGCGATCCGGATTTCGATTTTGTGCCACCGCCGCCGCCACCGCTGTTTTTCCTGCCGCCGCCGCCGCCGGATTTCATTGTCCTGGCGCCGCCGATCGCCCCGATCGGGCTGTTCATCCTGCCGCAGCCGTTCTTTGTGCCGATCCCGGTCTACGTTCAGCCACCGGTCTATGTTGCGCCGCCGGCGAATAACGTCATCTTCAACAACATCCACAACACGACCGTTATCAACACCGTCATCAATCAGCCGCCTCAGCCGGGCCCGGTGGCCCCGGGTGCTGGCACGCCTCAACCCGGTGCCGCGAAGGGCACGCCGGGGCCGGGTGGAATAACCCCGGCCGCCGCGGGGCCGGCCTTGCCACCCTCGGTGGCGCAGAGGGCCTCACTGATCCAGCAAGGAAAACTTCCGGTGCCGCCGAGCGCCTCGATCAATCCCCTGGTGAAGCCGGGCACTCCGGGCGCACCGGCGGGTCCGAATGCAATGCCGAATAAACCGTTGCCCGCGAACCTGGCTCCCGAAGCCTTACCGAAGGCCAATGCGCTGCCAATCCCGGGCACAAAAGGCGCGCCTCCCTTGCCGCCGGGCGGAGCGGGGCGGTTGCCAAATGCGACGAATCCCAACCTGAGACTTGCTCCGGGAACGACGCCTCCGGCAGCTGTGGCCCCGCATATTCCGGGAGCCGCAGGCGGCCCGAAAACGCTGGGCGCCGAAACGCCCGGAACCAACATAAGGGCACCTAAGGCTGGCGGTGCTGCGCAGATCCCCGAAACAAAGCCGTTCGTTCCGGAATCGCTGCAAAAGCGAGGTCGGGCTCCGCCACTGCCGCCCAAGCCCGCTTTGTTGTCGCCAAAGCCCATCCCGCCGGCACCGCCCACGCCTGCAATTCAGCGCGCGGAGCCTCGCCGCGTTGCGCCACCGCCGCCGCCTCCGCCACCGCATCCGGCTCCGTTGGTGGCAAGGCCAGCGCCTCCACCGCCACGGCTGGCCCCTCCACCGCCACCCCCGCGGCCAGCGCCCCAGATCATCGCCCGTCCAGCGCCGCCGCTGCGGCCAGCGCCACCGCCGCCGCGGCCTGCTCCGGCCAGGAAATGCCCTGCGAACGAACCGAAATGCTGAAACAGCCCGGTTAGACCCCAACTTTGCGGTCTGACCGGAGTGAAGGCCGAAAAGCCCCGGATTTCCTTGCTTCCCGCGAAAATCCGGCTATATACCGCGCCATCTCACACGGAAACATGGCTCAAAAGGCCGTCCGGTGGCAGCCGGGCCATAAGGCTCGTTTGCTCACACGTTTCCGGAGGAACCAACCGGAGAACTTGATTATGGCAGTACCCGATTTTTCTATGCGTCAGCTCCTTGAGGCTGGCGTTCACTTTGGCCATCAGTCGCACCGCTGGAATCCGAAAATGTCGGATTACATTTTCGGTGCGCGTAACAACATCCACATCATCGATCTCGCCCAGACCGTGCCGCTGCTGCATCGCGCGCTCCAGGCGGTCAGCGACACCGTCGCCAAGGGCGGCCGTATCCTGTTTGTCGGCACCAAGCGGCAGGCGCAGGACGGCGTCGCCGAAGCCGCCAAGCGCTCGGCGCAATATTTCGTCAATTCACGCTGGCTGGGTGGAACGCTGACCAACTGGAAGACGATTTCCGGTTCGATCAAGCGGCTGCGGCACCTCGATGAAGTGCTCAATTCCGGCGATGCCAGTGCCTACACCAAGAAGGAACGGCTGACGCTGCAGCGCGAGCGTGACAAGCTCGACCGTTCGCTCGGCGGCATCAAGGACATGGGCGGTTTGCCCGACATGATCTTTGTGATCGACACCAACAAGGAAGACATCGCGATCCAGGAAGCGCAGCGGCTCAATATTCCCGTCGCCGCGATCGTCGATACCAATTCGGACCCGAAGGGCATCACCTACGTCGTGCCCGGCAATGACGACGCCGGCCGCGCGATCTCGCTGTATTGCGATCTGGTCGCCCGCGCGGCGATCGACGGTATCTCGCGCGCGCAGGGCGATGCCGGGATCGATACCGGCGCCTCCGCCCATCCCGTTCGCGAGGAAATCCCGGCCGCGCCGCAGCCCGCTGGCTTCCAGGGCCTCGCCGGGCCGCGGGGAGCTGCCGACGATCTCAAGAAGCTCACCGGCGTGTCCGGCGCGATCGAGAAGAAGTTCAACGATCTCGGCATTTTCCATTATTGGCAGCTCGCCGAGCTCAATCACGATACCGCGCACCAGATCGGCGAAGAGGTCGGCCTTCCGAGCCGGGCCGATGGCTGGGTGGCCCAGGCCAAGGCGATGACCGCGGAAGCGGAATAGCGACGTGTTGGCCGGAACCCCCGGCCAACAAATCCCAATTTACGACATTGTTGGTGGTGGATGGCGGCGAGGCGGCAAGGCCGCGCCGCTACCGCCCTGACAGGCAGAGGACGTGCAACAATGGCGACAATCACAGCGGCGATGGTCAAGGACCTGCGCGAGACCACGGGCGCAGGCATGATGGATTGCAAGGCCGCGCTTACCGAAAACGACGGCGACATGCAGGCGGCGATCGACTGGCTGCGCAAGAAGGGCCTGTCGAAGGCGGCGAAGAAGGCCGGCCGCGTCGCGGCGGAGGGCCTGATTGGCGCGCTGACCGTGGCGACCAAGGGCGTTGTCGTGGAGGTCAATTCCGAGACGGATTTCGTCGCGCGCAACGGCCAGTTCCAGGGATTGGTCAAGATGATCGCGCAGGTCGCGCTCGATGTCGGCGCCGATATGGAAAAGATCAAGGCCGCCAAAGTCGGCAACGTGACCGTGGAAACCGCGATCGCGGACGCGATTGCGACCATCGGCGAAAACATGACGCTGCGCCGCGCAGCTGCGCTCGAAGTCAGCAAGGGCGTGGTGTCGAGCTACGTGCACAACGCGGTGATCGAAGGCGCCGGCAAGATGGGCGTGATCGTGGCGCTGGAATCTGCAGGCAAGACCGATGAACTCGCAATACTTGGAAAGCAGATCGCGATGCATGTCGCAGCCGCCAACCCGCTGGCGCTGGATCCGGCCGGGCTCGATCCCGCCGCCGTCAAGCGCGAGAAGGATGTGCTCGCCGACAAATACCGTCAGCAGGGCAAGCCGGAGAACGTGATCGAAAAGATCGTCGAGTCCGGCTTGAAGACCTACTACAAGGAAGTCTGCCTGCTGGAACAGGCTTCGATCCATGCCGAGCACGGCGGCAAGTCGGTGGCGCAGGCCCTGAAAGAAGCTGAGGGTAAGGTTGGCGCGCCGATCAAGGTGACCGGATTTTTGCGCTATGCTCTGGGCGAGGGAATCGAACGGCAGGAATCCGATTTCGCCGCCGAAGTCGCGGCGGTTAGCGGCCAGAAATAACCGCCCGAACAGTGCTCTCGGCCTGTTTGCGCCGGGAGCTGCCGGGCGGGCTAGAGAAGGCGAATAGCAATGGCTGAGCCGGTCTATCGTCGCGTCGTGATCAAGCTCTCGGGCGAATATTTTGCCGGCCCGAACGCGTCCGGTATCGACCAGCCAACCGTCGATCGGGTCGCCGGCGATCTGATCGCGGCCAAACAATTGGGCGTCGAAATCGCTGTCGTCGTCGGCGGCGGCAACTTGGTCCGCGGTGTGGATGTCTCCTCGCGCGGCGTCTCCCGCCCGACCGGCGATACCATGGGCATGCTCGCCACCGTGATGAACTGCCTCGCGCTCGAGGCGGCCATCGAACGACGCGGGGCGCCGGCGCGCACCCTGTCGGCGTTCGTGATGCCGCAGATCTCGGAGCTGTTCACCCGAAGTGCAACGCACAAATATCTCGCCGAGGGCCGAATCGTGCTGCTCGGCGGCGGAACCGGCAATCCGTTCTTCACCACCGACACCACGGCGGTGCTGCGGGCGGCCGAAATCGGCGCGCAGGCGGTGCTGAAGGCCACTAACGTCGATGGCATCTACAGCGCCGATCCCAAAAAGGACCCGTCCGCCAGGCGATTTGACCGCCTGAGCCATTCCGAGGCGATCGCAGGGGGTTACAAGGTCATGGATGCCACCGCATTCGCGCTTGCCCGCGATACGTCACTGCCTATCATCGTGTTCTCGATCGCCGAGCCGGGCTCGATCGGCGCTATTCTGCGCGGCACCGGCCATGGCACTGTCGTCGCGGGCTGACCTGCTTGTTAAGCGCCGAGCGTGCGGAGGGCTGGCGGCCTCGACGAGCAGTTTTCAAGAGGAGAGAGCGTCATGCCTACGGGTAGTTTCGACATCAACGAATTGAAGCGCCGCATGCAGGGCGCCACGCAGTCTCTCAAGCACGAACTCGGCGGCTTGCGGACGGGCCGCGCCGCCGCATCGATGCTGGAGCCGGTGCAGGTCGATGCCTACGGTACGCACATGCCGCTCAATCAGCTTGCGACGATCAGCGTGCCCGAGCCGCGCCTTCTTTCGGTGCAGGTGTGGGACAAGTCGATGGTCAAGGCGGTGGAGAAAGCAATCGTCGATTCCAATCTCGGCTTGAGTCCTGCCACCGAGGGGCAGGTGCTTCGCTTGAGAATTCCGGAACTCAATGAAGACCGCCGCAAGGAATTGGTCAAAGTAGCGCACAAATATGCGGAGGCCGCCCGCGTCGCGGTCCGTCATGTCAGGCGCGATGGTCTCGATACGATCAAGAAACTCGAGAAGAATCACGAGATTTCCGAGGACGATCAGGAGCGTCTGGCCAATGATGTGCAGAAGGCGACCGACGCAACGATTTCAGAGGTCGATCAGTTGCTTGCGGCCAAGGAAAAGGAAATCCTCACCGTCTAAGCCACCTTTTTGTTTGAACAGGATCTTCTCGGAAAACCGGTTCCCACTTTGCGCTAACGCGGCCCTTCGGGTCCGGATCATGCTCTGAAGGATTGATCGATGACGAATGCCGCTGCCCCTGCAACTGAACGGCCGGATCGAGCGGACGGTCCGTTGCATGTGGCGATCATCATGGACGGGAACGGACGCTGGGCGGCGGCTCGCGGTTTGCCGCGCGCGGAAGGTCATCGCCGCGGCGTCGAGGCGTTGCGCAAGGTCGTTCGCGCTGCAAGCGAACTCGGCATTCTCTACCTGACGATCTTTTCCTTCAGTTCGGAAAACTGGTCCCGTCCGGCGACCGAAATCGGCGACCTGTTCGGCCTGCTGCGGCGTTTCATCCGTAATGACCTGGCGACACTGCATCGCGATGGCGTCCGGGTCCGGGTGATTGGCGAGCGCGAGGGATTGGAGCCGGATATCTGCGCGCTGCTGGAGGAGGCCGAAGACCTGACGCGGGACAATAATCGCCTCAATCTCGTGGTCGCCTTCAACTACGGATCGCGGCAGGAAATCGCCCATGCGGCGCAGCGGCTTGCGCGCGAAGTCGCCGAGGGAAAACGTGACCCTTCGTCGATCGATGCCGACACGCTCGGTCAATACCTTGACGCACCCGACATTCCCGATCCCGATCTGATCATTCGCACCAGCGGCGAGCAGCGGCTGTCAAATTTCCTGATGTGGCAGGCGGCCTACAGCGAACTCGTATTTGTGCCGATCCATTGGCCGGATTTCGACAAGGCCGCACTTGAAGGCGCGATTGCCGAATATGCCAGACGGGAGCGCCGTTTTGGCGGTCTGGCCGCGAAAACCGGATCGTGACCGAAAGCGAGGCAGCAGCTACGGATCCCGCCGAGCAGGGGACGCGCAATCTTTTGATGCGAGTCTCGGCCGCGGTAGTGCTGGCCCCGCTCGTGATCGCCCTCGCTTATGCCGGCGGATGGCTGTGGACCGTTCTGGTCACCCTGGCAGCGATCGGCCTCTATGTCGAATGGCTGACGATCGTGGCCACGCGCACGCCGCGGGTGTTGGCGGCTGGCGTTGTCGCGCTCGCGATAGCTGGAACCTTTCTCGCAACGGGGCGGATCGATGCGTCGCTCCTTGTACTTGTCGTCGGCATGGCCGGCGTCATGTTGCTTGCGCCTGAGTGGCGCCTTTGGACCGCGACGGGTTTTGGCTATGCCGCCGCCGCCGAGGTCGCATCGGTTATGGTACGTCTCGACCGGGCCTACGGATTTGTTGCGCTGATCCTGGTCCTTCTGGTGGTGTGGGTGACCGACATCGGCGGCTACTTTGTGGGCCGCGGCATTGGCGGACCAAAACTCTGGCCGCGGGTCAGTCCCAAGAAGACCTGGGCAGGCGCAATCGGGGGGTTTGTGGCGAGCCTTGCGGTCGCCGCGGGATTTGCCGTTTTTGGTCTCGGCAAAACCGGGCCGGTTCTCTTGCTCGGTGCTGTTCTGTCGATTGCTTCCCAGCTTGGCGATCTCTTTGAGTTGGCTGTGAAACGCCGATTTGGCGTCAAGGACTCCGGCCACATCATTCCCGGGCACGGCGGATTGCTCGATCGGCTTGACGGGTTCGTTGCCGCCATCGTGCTGGCGGCGATTTTCGGGTGTTTGCGGGGCGGCGCGGATGGCGCCGGCCGCGGTCTTATGGTTTGGTGAGGTCATGAGCGCAGTCCCTTTGCGTAACAACAAAGCCGCGGCCACAGCCGTTCGCTCCGTAACCGTGCTTGGTGCGACCGGCTCGATCGGCGACAGCACGATGGATTTGCTGCGGGCTTCGCGCGACCGCTATCGGGTGGAGGCGTTGACGGCGCATACCAATGTGCAGGGGCTGGCGAAGCTCGCGAAGGAGTTCGGCGCGCGCTTTGCGGCCGTTGCGGATCCCGATCGCCTCACTGAACTGAAGGATGCGTTGGCCGGGACGCGCACCGAATGCGGTGCCGGCGAAAGCGCGGTGATCGAAGCCGCCGCCCGTCCTGCGGATTGGGTCATGGCGGCCGTCAGTGGCGCTGCCGGGCTGAAGCCCGCGCTTGCGGCGGTCGATCGCGGCGCCACCGTCGCGCTGGCCAACAAGGAATGCCTTGTATGCGCGGGTGATTTTTTCATGCAGCGCGCGGCAAAGGCCGGGGCCTGCATCCTGCCGGCCAACTCCGAACATAACGCGCTGTTCCAGGCGCTCGGCTCCGGCAATCGGGAAGAACTGGTCCGCGTTATCATCACCGCGTCGGGCGGACCGTTCCGGACCTGGGCGAGCGCCGATATCGAGCAGGCGACGCTGGCGCAGGCCTTAAAGCATCCGAACTGGAGCATGGGACAGAAGATCACCATCAATTCAGCATCGATGATGAACAAGGGTTTGGAGGTGATCGAAGCCGCGTGCCTGTTTGCGCTGGCGCCGGACGAGATCGACGTTCTGGTTCACCCGCAGTCGATCATCCATGGCATGGTCGAGTTTTCGGATCGCTCCGTGGTTGCGCAACTGGGCGCGCCCGACATGCGCACGCCGATCGCGCATTGCCTCGGCTGGCCTGATCGGATTGTCGGGCCGGCGGCGAGGCTCGATCTTGCCAAGATCGGACAGCTGACCTTCGAGGCTCCGGATTTCGAAAGATTCCCCGGACTTCGACTGGCCTACGATGCGCTGCGAACCGGGCGCGGCGCGACCACGGTATATAACGCGGCCAACGAGGTGGCGGTGGCTGCGTTTATCGCCGGCAAGATCAGGTTTGGCGCCATCGCGCGGCTTGTCGAAGCGACGATGGAGGCCTGGATTCGCGCCGGCAACCTGGCGCACCTGACGTCCGCGGACGATGCCATCGACGTTGACCATAAAGCGCGAAATAAAGCGGTCACCCTATTGCCTCAAATTGCCTTAAAGGCATCCTAGAGTGTTGGGGGGCAGGGCCTTTGGCTCTGGTTGAGGGGAGTCGAATGTCCGAGTTTTTTCTGCACAGTTTCAATGTGTTAGGCCATGGTTTGGTCGGCTACATCGTTCCCTTCTTGTTCGTGCTCACCATCGTCGTTTTCTTCCACGAGCTTGGTCATTTCCTGATTGCCCGCTGGGCGGGCGTCAAGGTGTTAACTTTTTCGCTCGGCTTCGGGCCGGAACTTGCTGGCTTCAACGACCGGCACGGCACGCGATGGAAGATCTCGGCCGTCCCGCTCGGCGGCTACGTCAAGTTCTTCGGCGATGACAGCGAGGCCTCCACGCCGTCAGCCGAAACGCTCGACAGCATGACCGAGCAAGAGCGCGCCGGCAGCTTCCATCACAAGAAGGTTGGTCCGCGCGCCGCGATCGTGGCGGCCGGTCCGATCGCGAATTTCCTACTGGCCATCGTGATCTTTACCTGCCTCTTCACATTTTTCGGCAAGCCAAGCACGACGGCGCGCGTCGACAAGGTTGAGGCGGGCAGCGCCGCGGCGGCCGCCGGTTTTCAGGTCGGCGACGTCGTCACGGCAATCGACGGTCGGGCGATCGGAAGTTTCTCCGACATGCAGCGAATCGTCGGCGTTCGGGCCGGTGAGCAACTTGTGTTCAAGATCAAACGCGGCGACGCCACTCTGGAGTTGCGTGGCACGCCCGAACTCAAGGAAGTGAAAGACGCATTCGGCAATGCCCATCGGCTTGGCGTGCTGGGCATTACCCGCCAAACCTCGGCGGGTGACGTGACCACCGAGCGCGTGGACCCCGCGACCGCGCTCTGGCTTGGTGTCAAGGAGACCTGGTTCGTTGTTGATCGCACGCTCGCGTATATCGGCGGCGTGTTTGCAGGGCGTGAAGCGGCCGACCAGGTCGGAGGTCCGCTCCGAATCGCCCAGATTTCAGGTCAGGTCGCGACCATCGGAATTGCTGCGCTGGTGCATCTGGCCGCGGTTCTCTCGATCTCGATAGGATTGCTAAACCTGTTTCCGGTACCCTTGCTGGATGGGGGGCACCTTTTGTTCTACGCAGTGGAAGCCGTGCGGGGACGTCCATTGTCCCCGAGAGCGCAGGAGATGGGGTTCCGAATCGGATTGGGGCTGGTGCTGATGCTGATGGTGTTTGCCACCTATAACGACATCCTGCACCTGGCCGCATCGTGAAGCGGCTTTTTTATGACGTGGCCGATAGGCAACGTCTTGGAATGAAAATGAAATCGCGCCGCCACATAAGGTTTGCCGGCTTGGCAAAATTGGCTACAAGCAGGTCAACCAATGGGAATCTGTCGGTTCGTAGGGATGCAGGCCGGCACTGGAATTGTAAGGGCGCTCTGCGCATGAATGTTGGAATGCGGGTACGGGGAGGCTTGTTGGCCGCCCTGATCATGTTCGCGATGCCGGTTGCCGTGACGCTGGCGGCTGGGCTCGTGTCCTCGTCGGCTCTCGCGCAGACCGTGGACTCGATTCAGGTCGAGGGTAACCGGCGGGTCGAGGTCGCGACCATCCGCTCCTACTTCAAGCCGGGTCCCGGTGGCCAGCTGGATCAGGGCCGTATCGATGACGGCCTGAAAGCCCTGATCGAGACCGGCCTGTTCCAGGATGTGAGGATCAATCAGGCGGGTGGCCGCCTGGTGGTCACCGTGGTCGAAAACCCGGTGATCGGCCGCGTTGCCTTCGAGGGCAACAAGAAGGTCAAGGACGAACAGCTCACCTCGGAAATTCAGTCCAAGCCGCGCGGTACGCTGTCGCGTCCAGTGGTCCAGTCGGACGCCCAGCGCATTGCCGAAATCTACCGCCACGCGGGCCGCTATGACGTGACCGTGGTCCCCGAGATCATCGAACAGCCGAACAATCGCGTCGACCTGGTTTTCACGATTACCGAGGGCAACAAAACCGGCATCAACTCGATCGAGTTCGTCGGCAACACGACCTATTCGGCGTACCGCCTGAAGGATGTCATCAAGACACGTGAATCCAATCTGCTGAGCTTCCTTGGCGGCAATGACGTCTACGATCCGGACCGGATCGAGGCCGATCGCGATCTGATTCGCCGCTATTATTTGAAACACGGTTTCGCTGACGTGCAGGTGGTGGCCGCGCTGACGGAGTACGATCCGCAGCGCAAGGGCTTCCTGGTGACTTTCAAGATCGAGGAGGGCCACCAGTATCGGGTTGCCTCGGTCAATTACCAATCGAGCATCCCCTCGCTCGACGGAAATGTGCTTAGCCGCTTCTCGCGCGTCAACGTCGGGTCGCTCTACAACGCCGAGGCGCTGGAGAAGTCCGTCGAGGAAATGCAAATCGAGGCCTCGCGGCGGGGTTTCGCGTTTGCTGTCGTGCGTCCGCGCGGTGATCGCAATTTCGAGGCGCATACCGTCTCGATCGTCTTCGCCATTGACGAAGGTCCGCGGACCTACATCGAGCGCATCAACGTGCGCGGCAATACCCGTACGCGAGACTACGTGATCCGCCGCGAATTCGATCTTTCCGAGGGCGACGCATACAACCGGGCGCTGGTCGATCGTGCCGAGCGCCGCCTCAAGAATCTCGATTTCTTCAAGAGCGTGAAAGTCACGAACGAACCGGGATCATCGAGCGATCGCATCATTCTCAATGTCGAACTCGAGGAGAAATCGACCGGCGACTTCTCGGTATCCGGCGGTTATTCGACCATGGACGGGCCGCTCGCCGAAGTCAGCATTTCCGAGCGTAACTTGCTCGGCCGCGGCCTGTTTGGGAAGGTGTCGGTGACATACGGTGAGTTCGCACGCGGCATCTCGCTTTCGTTTGTCGAGCCTTACTTGCTCGATTACCGTGTCGCGCTTGGCCTTGACACGTATTATCGTGAGCAGCTTCCCAACCCCTTTATTTCGTATGGTACCAAGACGCTCGGCTTCAGTCCGCGAATCGGGCTCACGCTGCGTGAAGATCTGAGCTTGCAGCTGCGCTATTCGATCTATGAGCAGCAAATCACGCTGCCGGGCTTTCTGGACAACTGTAACAACAGTTTCACCAACGGCTTGCCCTTTAACCCGTCCCCGGCGTTCGTGGCTGCGAACGGACCTATGGGTGCGGTGGACTTTTCGGGCATGGGCCTCTATTGTTACGGCGACGGCGAAGCGTCGCTGCCGGTCCGCAAGGAGCTTGCCAACGGCGCAAGTTTGACGTCGGCGGTTGGTTATTCGCTGGACTACAACACGCTGGACAACAACAAGAACCCGACCGACGGTCTGCTTGTTGATTTAAGACAGGACTTCGCCGGCGTCGGCGGCAACGTGGTCTACCTGAAATCCGCGATCGATGCGAAATACTATACCCCGCTGGTCGCCGATATCGTCGGGCTGGTCCACGTCCAGTCCGGCATTCTGACCGAGATCGGCAACAACCAGATACGCATGCTCGATCACTTCCAGATGGGGCCGAATCTCGTCCGCGGCTTTGCCCCGAACGGCATCGGCCCGCGCGATATCAATCCTTACGGTACGCAGGACGCGCTCGGCGGCACCAAATATTGGGGCGCCTCCCTGGAACTGCAGATGCCGTTCTGGTTCCTGCCGAAGGAAATCGGTTTGAAGGGAGCCATCTACGCCGACGCAGGCGGGCTGTATGATTACCAGGGACCGACGAATTGGGCTTTGACGGGCGAAGTCAATATGCCCGGCTGTATCCCGCCGACGAACAATCCGAAGCTGGCCCCTGCGCCGGGGACCTGTTTGGGATTGCAGCTTGATAACTCCAATATTGTTCGCACTTCCGTCGGCGTGGGCCTGATCTGGCAGTCGCCTTTTGGTCCCCTGCGCTTCGACTACGCGGTCCCGATTACCAAGGGGCCACATGACTGGGTGCAGCAGTTCATGTTTGGCGGCGGGACAACGTTCTGAGTTCGATCACCGGCCTGACCGCGACGGGTGGAATGGCGCAGCCGATTTTTTTTGAACAACCGCCTTCGTCGACGCTGGCAGATATCGCCGCGCTGACGAAGGCGTTTCTGGTCGATGCGTCACGAGGCGGTCAGCAGATCAAGGGGCTGGCTTCGCTCGACGAAGCCGGCCCGATGCACCTGACGTTTTTCGACAATCTGAAATACGCCGATCAGCTTGCTGCAACGAAGGCTGGGGCTTGTCTGGTCAGCAAACGCTTCGAGTTGAGCGTTCCGCCCGGTGTCGCGGTTTTGCGCGTGGATCACCCCTTCCGCGAGTTCGTCAATGTTGCGCGCAAGCTCCACAGCGACGCCCTTCGCCCGCAATCCTGGGTCGGCAATGCCGGCATCGCCGCCTCTGCGGTTATCGATCCGACGGTGCACCTGGAAGACGGCGCGATTGTCGATCCGCTTGCGGTGATCGGTCCAAACGTCGCGATCGGTGCAGGGACGATTATCGGTGCGGGTGCGGTGATCGCTGCCAATGTCAGGATCGGGAGGGATTGTAACGTCGGCGCGCGATCCGCCATCCAATGCGCGCTGATCGGCAATAACGTGCTTATCCATCCCGGTTGCAGCATCGGACAAGATGGCTATGGGTTCGTTTTCTTCGGCCCGCAGGGCCATTTGAAGGTTCCGCAAACCGGCCGCGTCCTGATTCAGAACGACGTGGAGATTGGCGCGGGAACGACGATCGACCGCGGCAGCCTGCGCGACACCGTGATCGGCGAGGGCACAAAAATCGACAACCAGGTCCAGATCGGTCACAATGTGACGATCGGGAGGCACTGTTTGCTGGCGGCCCAGATCGGGTTGGCCGGCAGCCTGACGATTGGCGATAACGTGGTGCTGGGCGCCAAAGTTGGGATCAACAATCATCTCCACATCGGCGACGGAGCCCAGGTAACGGCAATGAGCGCGGTCAAGGATGACATTCCGGCCGGCGGGCGCTGGGGAGGCCATTTCGCCAAACCGACCAGGCAGTGGTTCCGGGAGATCGTTGCGGTCGAGCGTCTGGTGCGCGATAGCGCAGCCGATCCGAAGGGTGAGGGGCGGGGGTAATGGAGGAGGCATCGGTCAGGTTTGCGCTGGTGGACATCAACGAGATCCTCAAGACGCTTCCGCACCGCTATCCCATGCTGCTGATTGACCGGGTGATCGATATCCGGAGCGACTACAGCGGCATCGGCATCAAGAACGTCACTTTCAACGAGCCGCCGTTTCTCGGACATTTTCCCGAACGCCCCGTCTATCCCGGCGTGATGATGATCGAGGCCATGGCGCAGACCGCTGGCGTCATCGGCATCAAGTCGGTCGAGGGCACCGAGAAGCCGCGCGCGGTCTATTTCCTGACCATCGATAAGTGCAAATTCCGCAAGCCGGTGATGCCCGGCGACACCATCGAATACCACATGCGCAGCATCGGCAGGCGGAAGGCGATGTGGTGGTTTCACGGTGACGCCAGGGTGAACGGCGCGACCGTCGCGGAAGCCGACGTTGGCGCGATGCTGACCGACTGACGCGGGGGGGACCGCCGGGTCTCCCAAGATCCGATCCGCGGGGCTTTTGGCTCCGATCGACACAATGGAAATTCTATGTTCTAAATTCTGTATCGGACTTGGATGTATCGGATGCGTACCGCGCTGACAGTCGCCGTTTCGGCAGCACTAATGGTGGTCCTGAACGGCAGCGCGGAAGCCGGCAAGACGTGCGTATCCAAAGCCACTGAGGCGCTGCCCCGGATCGCCGGGCTCGTTGTCAAGAAATCGCGGACGCGTCCGGTGTCACCGGCGATTTTGGCTTCGTGGAAGGGCCAGTCGCGGCCCATCATCATTGACGTGGATGTCGAGGCTGCGGGCGAGGCGCAAACGTATTCGTATATGTGTGTAGTTACACAAGGGTCTGCCTTCGTGCAGCGCACGATGAATTAGCGCGTTTTCGAGCGAAGTGGGTACCGGTTCGCGTAAAGAAAACGCGTCAAGACAAAAGACCAGTCGACCGGCTTTTCAGCCGAACAAGGCGTGGGTCATCCGAAGACTGCTTCTCAGTCCTCGCCCTTGATTGGCTCACCCACCGTCTTGCGAATTTCGCCGATGGCAACGAATGTGAGCACCGCAAGGATGGCAAGTCCTATCATCATCGCGCTACCTCATGATTTCTCCTGGCCATGATTGTAGGGACGGGGCGAACGCTTTTCGCGCTCAAATGGTGCTCATGCGTCTCGAAGTTTAAGCATGGCCGGGCCCAAGCAATGGGCATCGCTACCGCCTCCTCAAGCCCGACTGTCGACGCAGCCGCGACCATTCGAACCGTTTGCGGCTGCTACGTCGCCCGGCTTGTCAGGTGCAGGGCTGGGGCGGGTTGGAACGTCGCCAGAGGTCACTGGACAGCACCGGCAGCCCGCGCTAACCACTGAAAAATCAAACGATTTACGCCCGGCCCTGCCGGCGACACGAGACCTCTCGATGAGCACGATCGATCCCACCGCGCGGATTGAAGATGGCGCTGTGATCGGCGAGGGCACCTCGATCGGTCCCTACTGCGTCATCGGCCGCCATGTTGTGATTGGCCCGAACTGCAAACTGATCGCGCATGTCAACGTGGCCGGGCACACGACGATCGCGGCCGGTTGCGTGATCTACCCGTTCGCTGCGCTTGGCGGACCTCCGCAGGACCTGAGCTATCGCGGTGAGCCGACCCGGCTTGAAATCGGGGAGGGCTGCACTATTCGCGAAGGCGCGACGATGAACGTTGGAACGATGAAGGGCGGCGGCATCACGCGGGTCGGCGCTCGCGGATACTTCATGAACAACAGCCACGTCGGTCATGATTGCATGGTAGGAAACGATGTCATCTTCGCAACGTCGGCAACACTGGGCGGCCATTGCGAGATCGGCGATTTCGTTTACATCGGCGGCCTATCGGCAGTTCACCAATTCGTCCGAATCGGATCGCAGACGATGATCGGCGGCGTCTGTGGGGTTCGCGGCGACGTGATTCCGTTCGGCCTCGCCAACGGCCAGTACGCCCGCCTCGAAGGGCTCAATATCATCGGCATGAAGCGCCGCAAGTTCACGCGCGAGCGGCTGGCCGCGGTACGGTCGTTCTATCAAAAGCTGTTTCACGGACCCGGCATGTTCGCCGAAAGGTTGAGCATGGTGCGGTCTTTGGCGAGCACGGATCCCGCGATTGCTGAGATCCTTGCCTTCATCGGCGACGGCAAGCATCGCGCATTGTGCCTTCCGGCCGACCAGCGCGACAAACAATGATCACGGGGCTGCCGTAGCCATGACATCAGCGGCTTCAGGGATTTCGTCGCCGGTTGGCTTGATCGCAGGCGGCGGCGTCATGCCGTTCGCGGTCGCGGATTCCCTGACTGCCCGCGGCATCGATTCCGTTGTGTTCGCGCTTAAAGGCGCCTGCGATCCCCGGGCCGCGGAGCGCTTTCGCCATCACTGGATATCGGTCGGCCAGCTCGGCAGGGCCGAGAAGCTGTTTCGCGCAGAGAACTGCCGGAATCTGGTTTTCATCGGCACGCTGGTGCGGCCGGCGTTGTCGGAAATTCGGATCGATTGGGGGACGCTTCGCGTCATCGGACGGGTATGGGCGGCTTTCCGCGGCGGCGACGATCACCTGCTGTCCGGCATCGGCCGCATTCTTGAACATGACGGCTTCCGGCTGGTCGGAATCAAGGATGTCGCCCCGGAATTGCTGATGCCCGAGGGATGCGTCACCCGGAAGGCGCCCGATGAAAATGCCGTGGCCGATATCGCCAGGGGGCGGGAGGTGCTCCGCGCGCTCAGTCCTTTCGACATCGGTCAGGCCGTCATCGTCATCGACGGTCACGTGGTCGCCGTCGAGGACATCGAAGGTACCGACGGATTGCTGGCGCGCGTTGCGCGCTTGCGGGAAGAGGGCCGCATTCGGGCCAAGACCGCACGCGGCGTGCTGGTGAAGGCCCCCAAGAGCGGACAGGATTTGCGCTTCGACCTTCCGACCGTCGGGTCGCGAACGGTCGAGGGCGCGAAGGCGGCTTCGTTGGCCGGGATCGCGATCGTCGCCGGCAACACCATTGTCGTCGAGCCACAGACCATGATCGAGACCGCGGACGCCGCCGGTCTTTTCGTAACCGGTTTGCCCGCGTGACGCCGGCCCGGGCCAGCGGCGATGTCGCGCGGAAGATTTTCCTGATTGCGACCGAGGAATCAGGCGACCGGCTTGGCGCCCAGCTGATGAAGGTGTTGCGTCAGCGTCTCGGCGGCGCGGTGCGGTTCGAGGGCGTCGGCGGACAGTCGATGGCGCGCGAGGGCCTGGCGTCGCTGTTTCCGATCGAGGAGCTCTCGATCATCGGCTTGGCGGCGGTCGTGACGCAATTGCCGAAGCACCTGCGGCTGATCCGGGAAACTGCTCGCGCGGTAACGCAGGCCTCGCCCGACATCCTCGTGATCATCGACAGTCCTGATTTTACCCACCGGGTGGCGAGGCGCGTCCGGGCCCGCGATCCTTCGATCCCGATCATCGACTATGTTTCACCCTCGGTTTGGGCCTGGCGGCCCGGCAGGGCGCGCGCCATGCGCGCCTATGTCGATCACGTGCTGGCCCTGTTGCCTTTTGAACCCCAAGAATACCGCAGACTGCATGGCCCGCCCTGCAGCTATGTCGGCCATCCCCTGACCGAGCAGCTCTCAACGCTCAGGCCCGGTGTGGAGGAGCAAAAGCGCCGGAACGAAGCACCACCGGTGCTTCTGGTATTGCCGGGAAGCCGCCGCGGCGAGATCAGGCATCACATGGCGGTCTTCGGCGAGGCGGTGGGCCGGCTACAGGCCGAAGGCGTGGCGTTCGAGCTGATCCTGCCCACCATGCCGCATCTCTTGGAGGCGGTCCGGGAGGGCGTGAAGGGTTGGAAGATCGCGCCGCGGGTCGTGGTGGGCGAGCAGGAAAAGCGGGCGGCATTCCGGATTGCCTGCGCGGCTCTCGCCAAGTCGGGCACCGTGACGCTCGAGCTTGCACTTGCCGGGGTGCCGATGGTCACGGCCTACAGGGTAGGCGCTGTTGAAGCGTGGATCCTGGTCCGCGCGATCAACGTCAAATCGGTGATTCTGGCCAATCTGGTAGTCGGCGAGAACGTGGTGCCGGAATTCCTGCAGCAGGATTGCACGCCGGAAAACCTTGCGCGCGGCTTGCGCGAAATCCTGACCAACTCGCCGTCGCGGCGGCGGCAGGTCGAAGCCTTTGCAAGGATCGACGATATCATGTCGACCGGCAACCAGCCGCCGAGCGTGCGCGCGGCCGACATTGTGCTGGCCACGTTACGAAAATCCAGGGGAGCGAACTAAAGCGCGAGCCGCTGCCCGGTGTCGGATGCGGGACCGCCGCATCCGACTTCGCCAGGCATCAATTACTTGCGTTTGTCCATGGCGACGTAATCGCGACGCGGGACACCGGTGTAGAGTTGCCGCGGACGGCCGATCTTCTGCTGCGGATCCTCGATCATTTCGCTCCACTGGCTGATCCAGCCGACGGTGCGGGCGACCGCGAACAGCACGGTGAACATCGAAGTGGGGAAGCCCATCGCTTTCAGCGTGATGCCCGAATAGAAGTCGACGTTCGGATAGAGTTTGCGATCGATGAAATATTGGTCGTTCAGCGCGATCTTTTCCAGTTCCATCGCGACCTTCAGCATTGGATCGTCGCCATGGCCGGTCTCCGCGAGCACCGCGTGACACATCTTCTGCATGATCTTGGCGCGCGGATCGTAGTTCTTGTAGACGCGGTGTCCGAAGCCCATCAGGCGAACTTCGCTGTTCTTGTCTTTCACCCTCTTGATGAAATCAGGAATCTTGTCGACGGAGCCGATGCTGGAGAGCATCGCCAGCGCCGCCTCGTTGGCGCCGCCATGCGCCGGCCCCCACAAACAGGCGATGCCGGCGGCGATGCAGGCGAACGGGTTGGCGCCGGAAGAGCCGGCGATACGAACCGTCGAGGTCGAGGCGTTCTGCTCGTGGTCGGCGTGCAGAATGAAGATCTTGTCGAGCGCGTCGGCGAGAACTGGATTGCTCTTATAGTCCTCACAAGGCACCGCGAAGCACATGTTCAGGAAATTTTCGGCGAAGGAGAGCGAGTTTTTCGGATAGATGAAGGGCTGGCCGATGGTGTATTTGAACGCCATCGCAGCCAGGGTGGGGATCTTCGCGATCATGCGCATCGATGCGATCATGCGCTGCCGGGGATCGTTGATATCGGTGGAGTCGTGATAGAACGCCGCCAGCGCGCCGACCGACGCGACCATGACAGCCATCGGATGGGCGTCGCGGCGAAAACCCTGGAAGAACCGCGCCATCTGCTCGTGAATCATGGTGTGGTGGATCACGCGGTTGTCGAAATCGGCTTTCTGCGCCTTGGTTGGCAACTCGCCGTAGAGCAGGAGATAGCAGGTCTCCAGGAAGTCGCCGTGTTCGGCGAGCTGTTCGATCGGATAGCCACGGTATTCCAGGACGCCGGCGTCGCCATCGATGTAGGTGATCTTTGACTGGCAGCTGCCGGTGGAGGTGAAGCCGGGGTCATAGGTGAACATCCCGGACTGCGCGTAAAGTTTGGCGATGTCGATGACATCCGGCCCGACGGTGCCGTTCAAAATCGGGAAATCATAGGTCTTGTTGCCTACCGTCAGTGTTGCGGTTTTGTTGTGGGATGTTGCGTCCATCGTGAAGTCCCCGATGAGATCGTTGCGAAAGCCGGCGACCGCGCGCCATGCCGAGGGGATGGCGAGGGAGGCCGGGTATTCTAAAGAAGCCGGCTAAATGGGTATCTGATTGCAGTGTGCGCTGCAAGATGGCGGCGACTAGGCTTCAAGTAGGGATCTGATCGCCGAGCCGGGCGAGGCATTCCTGCCGCCCGAGTACCGCCAGGACGTCAAATATCCCCGGTGAAGTCGTGCGTCCGGTCAGGGCGGCACGGAGCGGCTGGGCGACCGCGCCAAGCTTGAGGCCGTTCTGGTCGGCGAATGCCCGCATCGCCGCTTCGGTGGTTTCCGCCGTCCAGTCCGTGACCGTTTCAAGGGCTGTGCGAAGTCTGCCGATCAGCGCCCGATTTTCCGGCGTCAGCAAAGCCGCGGCCTTAGGGTCGATCTCGAGCGGCCGGTCGGCAAAGATGTAGTACGCGCTGTCGATCAACTCGATCAGCGTCTTGGCGCGCTCCTTCAGGCTCGGCATCGCCTGCAGCAATTGCGTGCGCGTGGTGTCATTAAATTTTGCCTTAAGGTCGGGACCGTTGGGGACATAGTCCAGCACCCCCTCGAACATGTTCACGAGG
This sequence comes from uncultured Alphaproteobacteria bacterium, assembly GCA_963753875.1. Classification (GTDB taxonomy): domain Bacteria; phylum Pseudomonadota; class Alphaproteobacteria; order Rhizobiales; family Xanthobacteraceae; genus Bradyrhizobium. Next base: position 141,430 of record CAVWDY010000027.1, read on the forward strand.
GATTGATCGTCGGAATGACGGATGTAGTGGCCGTTGAGGTTTTCGAGCTTGGCGAAATCGAAGCGCGCGGCCGAGCGGCCTACGTCTGACAGGTCGAATGCGGCGATCATTTCCTCGGTCGAAAATATCTCCTGGTCGCCATGGCTCCATCCGAGCCGGACCAGGTAATTGCGCAGCGCCGCCGGCAAATATCCCATGGCCCGATAGGCATCCACGCCTAGCGCGCCGTGGCGCTTGGAGAGTTTCGATCCGTCCGGTCCATGGATCAGGGGAATATGGGACATGCTGGGGATGCCCCAACCGAGCGCATCGTAGATCTGCTTCTGGCGCGCGGCGTTGATCAGGTGATCGTCGCCGCGAATGATATGCGTGACGCCCATGTCGTGGTCGTCGACGACGACGGCGAGCATGTAGGTCGGATTGCCGTCGCCGCGCAGCAGCACGAGGTCGTCGAGGTTTTCGTTCTGCCAGACCACGCGGCCCTGAACCTGATCCTCGATCACGGTCTCGCCGGTCTGGGGCGCCCGGAGCCGGATCGTCGGCTTCATGCCCGGTGGGGCTTCGGAAGGATCGCGGTCGCGCCACAGGCCGTCGTAAAGCCGCGTACGGCCCTCGGCGCGTGCCTTCTCGCGCATCGCCGTGAGTTCCTCCGGGGTAGCGTAGCAGCGATAAGCCTTGCCGCTGGCCAGCAGGGCCTCCGCAACCTCGCGGTGGCGCGCGGCGCGGCTGTGCTGGTAGATGACCTCGCCGTCCCAATCGAGTTCGAGCCACCGCAACCCGTCCAGAATGGCGGCGATGGCCGGTTCGGTCGACCGCTCCCGATCGGTATCCTCGATACGCAGCAGCATCTTGCCGCCGCGGCCGCGCGCGTAAAGCCAGTTGAACAGCGCCGTACGGGCCCCTCCTATATGGAGGAAGCCGGTCGGCGAGGGAGCAAAGCGCGTGACGATTGGATCGGTCATTTACGGCGATAGCGGGGAAAGCGGGATACGCCCTGACGGCGCGGAGGGTGTATAGCAGGAACCGGGCATAACTAAAGCCTTCCTTGGGACGAGCGGATTTGGCAGATAGACCGCTGATTCCCAGACAGGAAACACGAATGACCATAGAACCGGTGGCGGCGGAGGCGGGGCGCGATTTCATTCGCGACATCGTCCAGGCCGATCTTGATGCCAGGAGACATAGCCGGATCGTAACGCGCTTTCCGCCCGAACCGAACGGTTACCTGCATATCGGCCATGCCAAGTCGATCGCGCTCAATTTCGGCATCGCGGAGGAATTCTCCGGGCGCTGCCACCTGCGGTTCGACGATACCAATCCGACCAAGGAAGAGCAGGAATATATCGACTCGATTCAGGCCGACGTGAAGTGGCTGGGTTACGATTGGGGAAAATACCTTTTCTATGCCTCGGATTATTTCGAGCAGCTCTACGAGTGGGCGGAAGGCCTCATTCGCGCCGGCCTTGCCTATGTCGATGACCAGTCGCAGGAGGAAATCAGGATCAGGCGCGGGACGCTCACCGAACCCGGCCGGAACAGCCCGTTTCGCGACCGCTCGGTCGACGAAAACCTCGACCTGTTTCGCCGCATGAAGGCGGGCGAGTTTCCGAACGGGGCGCGCGTGCTGCGCGCCAGGATCGATATGGCTTCCGGCAACATCAACCTGCGCGACCCCGTGCTCTATCGCATCCTGCACGCCACGCATCCGCGCACCGGCGACAAATGGTCGATCTATCCGAGCTATGACTATGCCCACGGGCAGTCGGACGCGATCGAGGGCATTACGCACTCGATCTGCACGCTGGAGTTCGAGGACCACCGGCCGCTATATGATTGGCTGCTCGACAAGCTGCCGGTGCCGTCGAAGCCGCATCAGTATGAGTTCGCGCGTCTCAATCTGACCTATACGCTGCTCTCCAAGCGGGTGCTGACCGAACTCGTGCGCGGCGGCCATGTCGCCGGCTGGGACGACCCGCGGATGCCGACGATCGCCGGCTTGAAGCGGCGTGGGGTGCCGCCGGCGGCGATCCGGGAATTCGTCAAACGCATTGGCGTTGCCAAGGCCAACAGCGTGGTCGATGTCGGCATGCTGGAATTCTGTATCCGGGAAATTCTCAACAAGACGGCGCAGCGGCGGATGGCGGTGCTGCGGCCGCTCAAGCTCGTGATCGAGAACTACCCCGAAGGCCAGGTCGAGGAGATCGAAGCCATCAACCATCCCGACAATCCCGCGGCGGGCACCCGCCGCATCGCCTTCGGCCGCGAGCTCTATATCGAGCGTGACGATTTCATGGAGCACCCGCCGAAGAAGTTTTTCAGGCTCTCGCCGGGCACCGAAGTGCGGCTGCGTTACGCCTATTTTGTCACCTGCCGCGAAGTGATGAAAAATGCGGCAGGCGAGGTGATCGAGTTGCGTTGTACCTACGATCCCGCCACCCGCGGCGGCAACGCGCCGGATGGCCGCAAGGTCAAGGCGACCATGCACTGGCTGCCGGCGGCGCAGTCAAGGCCTGCGGAAATCCGCATCTACAATCCGCTGTTCGCCAAGCCGGATCCGGACGCGGCCAATTTTGCCGCCGATCTCAATCCGCAATCGCTGGAAGTCTTGAAGGACGCCCGGATCGAGCCTGCGGTCGCGGACAGCCATTCGGACGATGTCATGCAGTTCGAGCGGCAGGGCTATTTTGTGCGCGACAGGGATTCGACGGCGGACCATCCGGTGTTCAATCGCACCATCGGCCTGCGCGATAGCTTTGCGAAGGAAGTCGGGAAGGGCTGAGGCGCCCCGCGGAGGAGATTTCTCCAGTGACAGTGCTGCTAACCGCTGGGCGGGCCTGCCCTGGAGTTGGTCTTCAGCCCCAGTCCTGAAAGCCGGGCGCGGAGCAATTGTTCGGCAAGCCGGTCTTTGGCCTTTTCTTCGATCAGCAAATGGATGAATGCCATTCGCTTCGGCTCATCGTCGGCTTCCGCCAGCAATTGGCGATAGCGATTGAAATGATATCCCGCGTCGGAGCCGCTCATCACACCCTGCCCGGTATTCAACCTGTCCGCGAAGAGTGTCCCGCAGCAGCCGTGAGTGCGCAAGACTTTGACGGGTCGATCCACGCCTTACGGCGTTAACGCTGTGGATAACGCAAGAGACTTTGCACGCTAATCGCGGAACCCGAGACGGGGTCCCGCGGGAACCCGGTCAGGCGAGGCGCTCGCGAATTTCGTCGCGCATCTTTTCGCGGAAAGCTTCTCTGCGGGCGGGCCGCTCCTTCTCATCGACATCCCACCGATCGAAGATGTTGAAATTTTCCAGGATCGGGTGGCGATCGCTGGCCATGGCCAGAATGCGAAGGAGTTTGCCCGCCGGTCCGCTGGGGCCGGTCACTTCCCATCTGCGTATGGTGTCGGGGCCATCGCCCCCTTCAAGCCCGCAAAGCTTTGCCATGTCGGCAGCGGACAGCGGCCGGCCGATCGCGTCACCGAGATCCTGGCGAAGTTGTTTCAGTTCCAGGCCTGTCACGGATGCTGTTTCCTGATCGGGAGGCGGCCGTCGTTCCCGTGTGATGGGGGATTCGACGCCGCGGGATGCGGCTTTTACCAGAACCGTGCGTTTGCGCGATACGTTCTGCCAAAAAAGGCCCGCGGCGGTTTGGCGAGAGGCTTTCACGGGAATTGAGGCTTTCCCGAGGATTCTGCATTCGTTCGGCTTTTGCCCGCGCCACACGCCAGGGTAGCTTAGCGTTCCGGCAAGTGGCGTAGGGTAACCGGATGGCAGAACGGGGCAGGGCTCCGGGCCGGGCGCAAGGGATCGCGGGAACCTGGCCGCCGCGGAGCGCGGCGCAGGCGGGCGGCTTTGTGCCGTCCGGCTTTGGCGCGTGGTCGACCTTCCTCGACAGGCTGCGCGAATGGGTGCGCGCCGAAGCGGGCGCCGGCCGCCTGCTGCCCTGGGTGCCGATCGCCTTCGGCACTGGCATTGCGTTCTATTTCGCCGCCGATCATGAACCGGTCCTGCCGGTTGCCGCCATCACCGCGATCGGGCTCTGCGCGGCGGCGTTTTTACTTCGACGTCAAAGGATATTTCCAGCCGTCGTGATGGTCGCGGCATTGGCTGCGGGTTTCGCAACGGCGACGTGGAAGACGGCGCGGATCGCGCACGGTGTGTTGGCAAGGCCGGTCTATTCGGTGTCGCTTTCGGGCTTTGTCGAGACCCGCGACATTCGCGAACGCACCGACCGGTTCGTGTTGCGCGTCACGCGGATGGATGGTCCGCGTATCCAAACAAAACTGGAGCGCGTTCGGCTATCGGTGCGCAAGGGCACCGCGCCCGCGGTCGGCAGCTTTGTCGAATTGAAGGCGCGGCTGCAGCCGCCGCTCGCCCCGCTGCGGCCGGGCAGCTACGATTTCAGCCGCGATATGTTTTTTCAGGGCATCGGCGCCTCCGGTTTTGTCACCGGCGCCATCAAGACCGTCGAGCCGCCGGTCGCGGGCGGCCTGTCCTTGCGTTACGCCGCCTTCATGCAGGACCTGCGCGATGCGATCGATGCGCGCATACGAACGACGCTTGACGGCGACAAGCGCGCCATCGCGACCGCTCTTTTGACCGGCCGCCGCGACGCGATCACCACGCCCGTCAACGATGCGATGTTCATTTCGGGCCTCGGACACGTCCTGTCGATTTCGGGATATCACATGGCGGTCGTCGCGGGCGTCGTGTTCTTCGCCATCCGCGCGCTGCTGGCGCTTTTCCCTGTGCTCGCCGTCGCCTTTCCGATCAAGAAATGGGCCGCCGCCGGGGCGCTTGCCGCGGCGGCCTTTTATCTGCTGCTGTCGGGCGCCGAGGTCGCCACGCAAAGGTCGTTCTACATGACGGCCGTTGTGCTGATCGCCGTCATGGTGGACCGCCGGGCCGTGACGTTCCGAACGCTGGCGGTCGCGGCGATGATCGTGCTGACGCTGGCGCCGGAAGCGCTGGTGCATCCGAGCTTCCAGATGTCGTTTGCGGCCACGCTCGGGCTGGTGGCCCTGGTGCAGATCGGCATGCCGCGCCTGTTTGCCGCGCCGGACAACTCCACCGCCGCAAAAGTGGCGCTGTGGGGTGGACGGGAACTGGTGACGCTGACGCTGGCCTCGTTGGTGGCGGGGTTCGCGACCACGCCCTATGCGGCCTTCCACTTTCACAGGGTGACGCCGTATGGCGTGCTCGCCAATCTCGCAGCAATGCCGGTGGTGTCGGCGGTGGTGATGCCCGCGGGTATGCTCGGCCTGGTCGCCATGCCCTTTGGCTTCGACGGGTTCTTCTGGTGGCTGATGGGCGTTGGCATCGACTGGATGGTCGTGGTGACGGAGTGGGTCGCAGCGCTTCCGGGCGCCATCGGCCGCATGGCGGCGTTCGGAACGGGTCCTCTGATCGCGGCCAGTGCCGGGATCGTCCTGCTTGGGCTGTTGCGGACGCCGCTGCGGTGGTGCGGAGCGGCCGTTCTGCTGCTTTCGGTAATCTGGGCCCTGGCGGCGCCGCAGCCGGATATCCTGATTTCAGGAGACGGACACAATGTCGGCGTCCGTGGCCGGGATGGACGGCTGCATCTGATGAAAACCGGCAAGGATGCCTTCCTGCTGAAGGAGTGGCTGGCCGCCGACGCCGACCCGAGGCAGACCGGCGATGCTTCGCTCTCCGACGGCGTCTCCTGCGATGATGAGGGGTGCGTCACGCAGCTGGCCGACGGCCGGTTCGTCGCGCTGCCGCTGCGGCCGGAGGCGCTGGCAGACGATTGCGCGCGCGCGGCGCTTCTCGTGACCGCAAAGCCGGCGCCGCCGGCTTGTGCCTCCACAGCCGTCAACCTCGAACGTTTGCGAAGGCAGGGCGCGACGGCGCTTTGGCGGACCAAAGGCGGATTTGTCGCGGACGCGGTCAAACCAAGAGGCGTGAACCGACCGTGGGCGCCCGCGGCGGAAGGCGAGACCGAGACGGAGCCAGCCATACTCGCACCGCGCCCGGCAGTTCCGCGGGCCGTGGATGCGACGCCGGCGGAAGCTGATCTCCAGGCGGAGGATTGAAGCCGGTAAGCGCCCCCACCGTCATTTAGGGTGGGGCCCCTCGGACCATCCCGAGATGATGGCCTGGCGCCTCAGCTGTCGCGAGACCGAGAGCGTTCTCGCAGTTCGAATGCGCCGAGGTGAAATTCTTCCGTCTCGTCCGTCGCCGTTACCGCTGCCGTCTTGACGAGCGCAAACAGCGCATCCGGGAATTGCTCCCAGACGGCGAGATCTTCCGCCGTGATCGTGAGCCACCCGAACCTGAACATGTAGCGGCCCGGTTCGCTCACATGTCCGACTTGTTGCCATGTGACTTTATTGACCACCGATCACGTCATCCTTCCGCGGCCGAATCCTTGCCGGACGAACGACCGCTACCGGGCAGCAAGGCAGAATTGTCGGGCCTTGCGACCGTTAGCAGAACTTCATGCGCCCGCATCTCGAACGCATCGAGCTGCAACGCGAATGTCGCCAGCGCCAGTTTCAGCTGACCAAGTTCTTCGACGCGCGGGTCCGCTCCGTGATCCACGGCACGTCTTGAATGCAGCTCTGAACCATCATCGTCGATCACGGACGCATGCCAAGATTCCGTCGCCTGCACCGGCCGGGCTCGACCATCCCTCAATCGGCGGAGATCGGCGTTGACGCCAATACAGCAATGGCCGCGGCGCGGCCCGCGGCCTGTTGAACCACAGGCAGTTGCAGCACCGTCGCGCGCTGCCCTTCGCAGAGCAGCGTCACCAGCACATGACGTCCGTCCGGAAATTCGATGGTGTCATGGTGCCGATCCGCGACGTGTTGGTCGATCGCGCCGAATTTCCCCACCCGAAAGTTGACTTGCCGCGTCCAGATCCACCGGTTCTCGTACCTGACGTTTTCAGCGAACGCCAGTTCCGTCCCGGGCAGCATGCAGACCGCGACATCGGGTTCGTTGGCCGATGCAAAGCCTCGGGTCGAGGTGCCGCGGAAGGCCGTGGTGATCAAGGTCTCCCCCACTTGCGCGGGGCGCGTCGCAACGGCGTGCAGACTATAGTCACACATCGGATTGCTCCTCATTCGAGATAGCCAACCGGCGCCGTCTTGAGCATGATCCGGAAAAGCCGGAACGGAATTTCCGGGAAAGCCCATGCTCGATCGAAAGAGGCGCGGGCCTCTATCAGAGTGGACATCAGCGGGTGAGCATTTGCCGCGTTGGCGGCAATTGTGCGGCCCCCGCCGGTGAGCCAAATCACAAATGCGTTGGGACCGTCCCGGTTCCCGCCGGGAGCGGGAAATAGCGGATGCGCCGCCTGCGCAGGGCAGCGCGACGGAGTACATGGCCCTACAATCAAAAGACCGTCTTCCCGGACGAAGCTCGTTTAGTACTTCCGGTACAGGCCGATCAGCTTGCCCTGAATCTTCACCCGGTTCGGCGGCAGGATGCGGACTTCATAGGACGTGTTGGCCGGTTCCAGCGCAATCGACGCGCCGCGGCGGCGGAAGCGCTTCAACGTGGCTTCCTCGTCGTCGATCAGGGCCACCACGATGTCGCCGGTGTCGGCGGTCTCGTTGCGCTGGATCAGCGCCATGTCGCCGTCCAGGATGCCGGCATCCACCATGGAATCGCCGCGCACCTCGAGCGCGTAGTGTTCGCCGGACCCGAGCATGTCCGGTGGCACGCTGATGGTATGGCTGCGGGTCTGCAACGCCTCGATCGGTGTGCCGGCGGCGATGCGGCCCATCACCGGCACGGCCACCGGACGGCTGCCATCGTCCTCGGAGCCTATGCTGCCGCCGCTGCGGACCCTGCCGAGCGTGCCTTCGATGACGCTGGGCGTAAAGCCACGCCGGCCGTTGCCGTTGCCGCCTCCGGAAAGCTCCGGCATCTTGATCACCTCGATGGCGCGGGCGCGGTTGGGCAGGCGGCGAATGAAGCCGCGCTCTTCCAGCGCGGTGATGAGGCGGTGGATACCGGACTTCGAGCGCAGGTCCAGCGCGTCCTTCATCTCGTCGAAGGAGGGCGGCACGCCTGACTCCTTCAGGCGCTCGCTGATGAATTGCAGGAGTTCGTATTGTTTGCGCGTGAGCATCTCGAGCAGTCCCCAGGTTGGTGTCGTTCGATTCCAAGACGTCTAAATTTGAGCCGTCTAAACTTGAGGCGTCTAAATTTGAGACTTCGGAGTCAGGGACTCCGGTTCATAGCCGTCAAAGCCTAGAAACAAATCATGAACGAACACTATATGTTCCATATGTGTTCCGCAACCACTTAATTTATCGTCAACGAAACGTTTTTGCGGGAACGGGCGGATCCGGGGGTCAGTCAGGCAGCCGCAGGATGTCGCACGGGGCGCCGGCGGCCGCCGCTGGGGCAAAGGGCGCGCGGATCACAAGCGCCCGCGCCGCAGCGAGATTCCCCAACAAAGAGCTGTCCTGATGGTCGACCGGGGTGGCGATCAGGGCGCCATCGCCGCGCACCTCGAGGCGGGCCCGCAGGTAGTCCTGGCGCCGGTCGTTGGCGGCGAGATGGCGTCCGAGCAACGCGGTTTGGCTGACGTGATGGACGGTCGATCGCCCCGACAATTTGCGAATCAGCGGCGCCAGAAACAGGAAGCCGCAGACATAGGACGACACCGGATTGCCGGGCAGGCCGATCACCCGCATGGCCCCTAGCCGTCCATGCATCATCGGTTTGCCCGGCCGCATCGCGATCTGCCAGAACGCCATCGCCACGCCTTCGGCCTCGAGCGAGCGCTTGACGAGGTCATGGTCGCCGACCGAGGCGCCGCCGGTGGTGACGAGGATGTCGGCGCCGAGGTCGCGGGCGCGGCGGATGCCGTCCGTGGTGGCCTCGATGGTGTCGGTGGCGATGCCAAGATCGATGGTCTCCGCGCCCTCGTCTCGGGCCAGCGCCCGCAACGCGTAGCCGTTGGAATAGACGATCTGTCCGGGGCCGGGGGTCTCGCCGGGCATCACCAACTCGTCGCCGGTGGCCAGGATCGCGACCCTGGGCCGGCGGCGCACGGCAAGGTGCGGATGATTCATGCCGGCGGCGAGCGAGAGGTCGCGGTCGGTGAGGCGGTGGCCCGCGGCCAGCAGCACGTCGCCCCTGTGAAAGTCGACCCCGGCGCGGCGGATATGCCTTCCCGGGATCGCGGCTTCGGTGATGGTGATGCCACCCCCTTCAATCACGGTATCTTCCTGGATGATGACCGCGTCCGCGCCGTCGGGAATCACCCCGCCGGTGAAGATGCGCACCGCTTCGCCGGCGCCGACAGCCCGCTCGAACGGCCGGCCGGCGGCGACCTCGCCGATCACCTTGAGCCAGGCCGCGGCGCGCGCGGCGTCGATCGAACGCACCGCATAGCCATCCATCGCCGACATCGCCTGCGGCGGCTGGGTGCGCAAGGCCGCGACGTCGTGCTGCCAGCACCCGGTGGTGGGCCGCATCCAGCGCGACCATCTCCTCAGGCAGCGGTTCGGCGCCCGCGAGAACGGCGGCAAGTGCGTCGGCGACTGGCATCAAGGCCACGGGTGAGGTCTCGTTTCTTGTTCAAACGGGGACGACGGCGAGGGTTCTAGCCGACGGGGCGGGCGGAGGCAAAGGCGGGAGGGGGCTTTCGGCAGGCTCGAGCCGGCATCCTGAGATCGTCCCCGCACCAGCGGCGGCATGAAACTGCCTGAGACCTGGCGATAGCCTTGCGGGCTTCCGATGGGCTCTGGTTTCGCCTAATGGTTGAGGATGAACGAATTCGCCTTCCACCCCGAGGACAAGGCTCGATCTCTGATCGACAAGCGGCTTGTCGCCTGTGGATGGTTGATCCAGTCCAAGGATGGCATGAACCTCGGTGCCGGGCCTGGCGTCGCCGTGCGCGAGTTTCAGACGGCTTCCGGGCCAGTGGACTACGGCCTTTTCGTCGGCCGCAAGCTCTGCGGTGTGATCGAGGCCAAAGCGGAGGGCACCACGCTTTCGGGCTACTCCGAGCAGGCGGCGCGCTACATCGCGGACGTGCCGAAGCATCTCGTCCGCGAGGAAGGCCAGGTCCGTTTTGAGTACGTGGCCTCGGGCACGGAGACGCTGTTCCGCGACCACGCCGATCCTGATCCGGTATCGCGCCGGGTCTTCACCTTCCATCGGCCGGAGACGCTGGAACGCGAACTAAGGGAGCCGCTCACTTTGCGCGGCCGGCTTCGGGTCATGCCGCCTTTCATCGCGGACGGCCTGCGCGCCTGCCAGATCGACGCGGTGTCGGCACTCGAAACTTCCATGGCGCAGAACCATCCCCGCGCGCTGGTGCAGATGGCGACCGGCGCCGGCAAGACCTTCACCGCCTGCACGCTGAGTTACCGGCTGCTGGCGCACGCCGGGTTCAAGCGCATCTTGTTCCTCGCCGACCGCGCCAACCTCGTCCGCCAGACCCGCGACGAATATCTGGCTTATCGCCCACCCGGCACGGGACGGTCATTTTCTGAAATCTACAACGTCCAGAAACTCGGGCCGGGCGGGCTCGACAAGGACGCGCAGATCGTGATCGCCACGATCCAGCGCGTCTATTCCGTTCTGACCGGCAAGGAATTGTCGGAGGAGGAGGAAGAGGCGTCGTCCTTTGAGCTATCGAGGGCCGACACCGAACGCCTCGTTTCCTACAATCCGTCGATCCCCATCGAGAGTTTCGACCTCGTCATCACGGACGAATGCCACCGCTCGATCTACGGCACCTGGCGTCAGGTGCTGGAATATTTCGACGCCTTCACCGTCGGTCTCACCGCGACCCCTTCGCTGCACACGCTCGGCTTCTTCGGCAAGAACTTGGTCGCGCAATATCCCTATGAGCGTTCCGTCGTCGACGGCGTCAATGTCGGGTTTGAAATCTTCCGCATCCGCACCGAGATCGGCGAGCGCGGCGCGACGGTGAAGGCCGGCTACGATCTGCCGGTGCGCGACAAGCGCACGCGGGCGGAGCGCTATGAGACGCTTGATGCGGATTTCAGCTACACGCCCGACCAGATCGACCGCACGGTGCTGGTGCCGAACCAAATTCGCACCGTGCTCGAAACCTACCGCGACTCGCTGTTCACCGAGCTGTTTCCCGGCCGCAGCGAGGTGCCGAAAACGCTGATCTTCGCGAAGGACGATCACCACGCCGAGGAGATAACGCAGATCGTTCGCGAGGTGTTCGGCAAGGGCAACGACTTTGCCAAGAAGATCACCTACAAGACCGATGGCGGGGACCCGGAGGCGCTGATCCGCTCCTTTCGCAACGACTACAACCCGCGCATCGCCGTCACCGTCGACATGATCGCCACCGGCACCGACGTGAAGCCGCTGGAGGTGCTGATCTTCCTGCGCGACGTGAAATCCGAACTCTATTTCGAGCAGATGAAAGGCCGCGGCGCGCGCACCATCTCGGCCGAAAAGCTGCGCGAGGTGACGCCCGACGCCGAGGCCAAGACCCGCTTCGTGCTGATCGACGCCGTCGGCGTGTCGGAGAGCCTCAAAACCGTGTCACAGCCGTTGGAGCGCGATCGCGTCATTTCGTTCGACAAACTTATCGACGACATCGCGGCCGGAAGGCGGGACGACGACGCCTTTGCAACGCTCGCGGCTCGCCTCGCGGCGCTCGACCGCCGCATCGGCGAGAAGGACCGCGCCGCGATCGTCAAGGCCTCGGGCGGCGTCGATCTTTCCGGCCTCGCCTCGCGCCTGCTCGACGCCGTCGATCCGGATGCATTGGCGAAGCGCGTGCCAAAGGACGCGCCGGAACCCGAGCAGAAAAAGGCCCGCGAGGCGGCCAAGGACGCGGCTGCGACGATCTTCGACGACCCGGCGCTGCGGCGCCTGCTGAAAGACGTTAAAGCCGCCGCCGATATCCGCATCGATACGATTTCCACCGATGCGGTCGTTTCATCCGGCTGGGACGAGAAAAAGGCCACCGACACGGTCGAGCGCTTCAGGCGCTTTCTGGAGGAGCGGCGCGACGAACTTGCCGCTCTGCAAATCCTCTACCGGCTGCCCTATGCGCAGCGGCGGCTGACCTATGAGGCGGTGGATGATCTCAAGGAGGCGCTGAAGCGCCCGCCCTGGCTGCTGGAGCCCGTCGACATCTGGCGCGCCTACAAGCGCCTCGCATCAGACAAGGTGCGCGGCAATCCGGCGGGGACGCTGGCTGACATCGTCATGCTGGTGCGCTATGCGATCGGCCAGTCGGAGTCGCTGGAGCCCTTGCCATCGGTCATAGCCGGGCGCTTCAACCTCTGGCTCGGCCGCGAAGAGAAGGCGGGGCGCACCTATGCGAACGAGCAACGGGAGTGGCTGATGGCGATCCGCGATCACCTCGGCGTCAATGTTGAAATCCGGCCCGAGGACATGATGGACGCACCTGAGTTTTCCGCGCGCGGCGGCATCGTCAAGGCACGCGCGCTGTTCGGCGCGCGACTGCCAGCGCTGCTCGATGAACTTTCTGACGTATTGGTGGCGTGATGGCAGGCGGATTAGCTGTAGCGGAGCGAGTCGACGACATAGGTGAGATGGACGGGCAGTGGGCGCTCCCTGATGGGTGGTGCTGGGTGCCGCTCGGCGAAATCGTTGATATCCACGATCACCGCCGGCGACCGATTAAGTCTCAGGATCGCCAAACTCGCATCGCTGGTAGGCCTTCGACCGAATTGTTTCCGTATTACGGAGCAACAGGGCAGGTCGGGCTAATCGATGGCTTTCTGTTTGATTTTCCCGCGATTTTTTGGGCGAAGACGGCGCCCCGTTTCTCGATCGGCAACGAGCGAAGGCTTACGCCGTCGACGGCAGATACTGGGTTAACAACCACGCCCACATTCTTACGCCAAGGACGTCGACAATTGGCCCTTGGCTCCTGCATGCGCTCAACTTCATCGATTATGAGCCGCACGTTGGTGGTACTACCCGGCTAAAGCTTACCAAGGCAGACCTTGAGCGTATACCGGTTCCCCTCGCGCCATTTTCCGAACAGTGCCGCATCGTGGCGCGAGTGGATGCCCTGCTTGCCGAGATTGCCGAGGGCGAGGCTGCGCTGGTGGCGACGAGAAGGGGTCTCGACACCTTCCGCCGCGCGCTGTTGAAAGCTGCCGTCACTGGTGAACTGACGAAGGACTGGCGTGCAACTAATCCGGTTTCGAAAACTGGACGCGATCTCCTCGCGTACATCACCAAAGAACGCGCGAAGCAAGGCGGACGCGCTCGTCGAGTCGCGAACTCCGCACCGCTCGATACGTCCATCCTGCCACAGCTTCCCAGCGGTTGGGACTGGGCGACCTTAGGCGGGATTGCGGAGAGCGTGCGGAATGGAACTTCGGCAGCTCCGCGCGCCGCCTCAAACCAGCATGAGATACTGCGCATTTCAGCGGTAAGACCTCTTCGGATCGACGAAGCCCAAATCCGCTTTCTCGATGACGATCAGGCCAAAGCCGCTGCCGCGGCGACGGTCGAGGCAGGTGACCTGCTCTTCACCAGATACAATGGATCAGCCGATCTCGTCGGCGTCGGTGCAATTTACAGGGGTCCCAAGCGTTTCTATCCTGACAAGATCATTCGCGTTCGTCTTGAATCGGTTCTGTCAATGTTGGCGGAGTTTGTTGAGCTTGCAGTTAACACCGGTGCCAGTCGAAAGCATATCGCTGCAAACATCAAAACCACGGCTGGACAGCAGGGGCTTTCAGGTGAATCGTTAAAAGCAACCCCCCTCCCTATCCCACCCCCCGCCGAAGCCTGCGAAATCGTCCGCCGCGTCACGGATGCGCTCTCGGCTGCCGCGGACACCTTGGCGATGCTCGACGCGGAATCTGCCGACGGTGCCCGGCTGAAGCAATCCGTCCTCAAGGCCGCGTTTGAGGGCCGCCTTGTGCCGCAAGACCCAGCCGACGAACCCGCAAGCGCGCTGCTGGGGCGAATGGCTGCTGATCCGGTCGCGCCACGCGGCAGGCACGGCCAAGCGAAATCGCGGCGTGACGTGCCTTGAAACGCAATGATATACATATTATGATATACAGATAGAAATTGGATATCATTGGAGGCGGCGATGCAAGTTTCCAAATGGGGTAACAGCCTTGCGGTACGGCTGCCCAGGGCGTTGGTCGACGAGCTTGGGCTTGCTCCCGGTGACGAGTTGAAAGTGGTTGAAGCCTCGAAGCGGCAGATTGCTGTCGAGAAGACCGACAAGCGCGCCGAGTTTCTGAAGCAGATGGAGCAATTCCACTGGCCTGCTCCCGAGGGTTACAAGTTCGACCGTGACGAGGCCAACGAGCGGTGACGCCGTTTTTCGACACCAATATCGTCGTCTATGCCTTTCTCGACGTCGCCAAGCGCGAACGCGCGCTGGATTTGATCGCCTCCGGTGGGGTTATCAGCGCACAGGTGCTGAACGAGTTCACCAATGTCGCGCGGCGCAAGCGCCAACGCGACTGGTCGGACATCGAGCGCGCGGTTTCGGTTATTCGCGCCCGTTTCCCGGATATCATGCCGCTGACCGCGGATACCCACGCCGCCGCGCTCGATCTTGCGCGTGACCACGGCCTCGCGTTCTACGATGCGCTGGTCGCCGCCGCCGCTATCGAAGCCGGCTGCGACACGCTGTTTAGTGAGGACATGCAGCATAGCCGCGCCATCGGTGGGCTCACCATCGTCAATCCGTTTCTCGAAAGCGCCCCGTGAACGCCCAAACCCTCGTCGCCAAGGTCTGGAACTTCGCGCATGTGCTGCGCGACCAGGGCGTCTCCTATCAGGCCTATATCAGCCAGATTTCCTATTTGCTCTTCCTCAAGATGGACGAGGAGCGCGTCACCCAGATCGGCGAGGCCTCGATGCTGCCCGATGGCGCGCGATGGGGCGATATCAAGGACCTCTCCGGCGAGGCGCTGAATGCGACTTACGTGAAGCTGCTCGACACGCTGTCGAGGCAGGGCGGCATCATCGGCGCGATCTTCCTGAAGGCGCAGAACGAGATTCAGGACCCGGCCAAGCTCAAGCGCCTGGTCGGGCTTATCGACAGCGAGACGTGGCTCGGCCTGCCGGTTGACGTGAAGGGCAACATCTACGAAGGCCTGCTCGCCCGCAACGCCGAGGACGTGAAATCCGGCGCGGGCCAGTATTTCACGCCGCGCCCGCTGATCGAAGCGATGGTACAGGTCGTCGATCCGAAACCGCATCAGACGATCCATGATCCGGCCTGCGGCACGGCGGGCTTCCTGCTCGCCGCCTGGGAGCACATGAAAAAGCACCCGAAGGCGCGCGACCGCGGCGTCTATTCGGCGCTGAAGAACAAGTTTTCAGGCGTCGATATCGTGCCGGAGGTTGTTCGGCTCGCGGCCATGAACCTCTATCTGCACGGCATCACCGGCGTCGAGTTGATCGTCGAGGCCAAGGACGCGCTGCTCGGCGCGGGCGGCAAGAGCTACGACGTCATCCTCACCAATCCGCCGTTCGGCAAGAAGCAGAGCTACCGCATCGTTCGCGACGACGGCGAGATCGACAGCGAGCGCGAGGATTACGACCGGCAGGACTTCTTCGTCACCACATCGAACAAGCAGTTGAACTTCCTCCAGCACATCATGACGGTGCTGGCGCCGAACGGCGAAGCGGCAGTCGTGTTGCCCGACAACGTCCTGTTCGAGGGCGGCGCCGGCGAAACGATCCGGCGCAGGCTGCTCAGGAATTTCGATTTTCACACGCTGCTGCGGTTGCCGACGGGCATCTTCTACAAACAGGGCGTCAAGGCGAATGTGCTGTTCTTCGACAAGAAGCCGCCCTCCGAAACGGCGGCAACAAAGGATCTCTGGATTTACGACCTCCGTACCAATCAGCGCTTTACGCTGAAGGAGAGGCCGATGGTGCGGGCTGATCTCGATAATTTTGTTGCCTGCTACCGATCCGGCCACCGCTCCAAGCGCGAGGAGTCTGAAAAGTTCAAGCGCTTCCCGCTGGAAACCTTGCTGGGGCGCGACAAGGTCAATCTCGACATCTTCTGGGTCAAGGATCACACGCTCGACGATCCCGATCTGTTGCCACCGCCCGACGAAGTCGCCGCTGAAATCGTCGAAAGCCTGGAGACCGCGCTCGACCGCTTCCGCAACGTCGCCAAAGCGCTCGGCGAGGGGCCGGTTTGAGCGCGAGTTGGCGAACTCGCTGGCCGCGTGATAGGTATTATCAAAACGTGCCGCAGGAGGCGGATCATGAGTGCAACCGCCAAACTGTTCAGGCATGGCCGCAGCCAGGCCGTGCGTCTGCCCAAGGAGTTTCGCTTCGAGGGCACCGAGGTGCGGGTCAGCAAGGTCGGCGACAAGGTGATCCTGGAGCCGATGAAGAAGCAGCCATTTGATGTGGAGGCGTGGTTCGCCCGGCTGGATGAACTTGGCGGACGGGATTTTTTGCCCGACGGCATTCCGGACGAGCCACCGGCCGAACCCGATCCGCGCGTATTCTTTGACGAATGATCTGCCTCGACACCAGCATGGCGACGTAAATCATCAACCGGCGCATTCCCGCGGTGCGGGAGCGTCTCGCGGTGCCCTGCGCCTAAAAGCGAATTTTCCGAGCCAATTCAACCTGATTTGGGTCGTCCAGTCCTGCGTTGAAAAATATTTCGCTTTGTCGCGCCCCCAAATCACCCCCATCTTTCGCGCTATCCCGCCTCGATAAGAGGGGCGTTGCGCACGTCACGGACGTTGGGCGCGGGATGCGGTGGACGCGACAGCGACGCAAGACGAGCGGCGCTTAACGCGGACGGCGAAGTCGTGTGGTCCTGACGCCCCGACGCTGGCGTCAAGTTCTTGAGAAGCAAGCTTCTCAGGGGCGACGGTGGCAAGAAAGCCCGGTCACCGGGGAGATCACGAAGGAAACCGTTAAAACCATTGCGCAGGGAAGGCCGGGCGTTTCCGGCGTACCTGTGGTGACTAACGCGTGTGCTTTCTACACACCACACGCGGCCGCGGGTGCAACCGGTACCCGGCTTTCCCTGCGCCCTCTTTCGAGAGGGACAAGGTTGATGCAAACCTCGGGCGCTATCGCGCGGCGAGAGCGCGGTGGCGCGTATAAACCATACCAACGGCGGCGGCCACTGACTCACTGCGTCATCCTGAGGTGCGAGCGAAGCGAGCCTCGAAGGATGGCAACATGCACGGACTCGCGGCCATCCTTCGAGGCCCGCGCAAGAGCGCGGGCACCTCAGGATGACGGTCATCTGTCTGGTTGCCGTTCGTATCAGACGGTGGGAACACGCCGAGCTAAATCCCGAGCGCGTCGAGCGCGGCGGCGACGTCGGCGGAAGATCTGACGTGAACGGCCAGAAGTCCCCGGGCCCTGGCGCCTTCGACATTCTCGGCGAGATCGTCAAAGAACACGATGCGCGAGGCCGGCACGCCGATCGCGTTGACGACATGGTCATAGGCGGCCGCGTCGGGTTTGCGAAGCCCGATCGCCGGGGACAGATAGACTTCGCGGAAATAGCCAAGCAGATCGGCGTAAGTTTTGGAGAAATGTTCGACATGCGGGGCGTTGGTGTTGGAGAAAGCATAAAGCGGCAGGCTTCCTGCCGCGCGCGCCAGCAGCGGCGCAATGCCCGGCATCTCGCCGGCGAAAATCGCGTTCCAGCCTTCCAGGAACTGCTCGTCGGTGATGGCGATATCGAGCGAGGCGCGCAAACTGTCAAAATAGGCTTCGTCGGAGATCTTGCCGATCTCGTGACGCCGGTAGGCCTCATCGCGCACGAAGCGCTCGACGATGTCGGACGGCTCGCACCCGGCGTGACCGGCCCAGCAGGCAAGCGTCCGGCTGAAGTCGATATCGAGCACCACGCGGCCGAGATCGAACAACAGCGCATCGGCGGCGCCCGGAGACAGCAGGAGAGGGCTCATTTGCCCTCAATACCGGTACGGCTCGATGTCGAGCAGCGGGAAGGCGCTGAACACATGGGGCAAGTTGGCCGGCGTTGCCGCATGCAGATAGGATTTGTCGAGTTCGGCAAATTTTGTGACCCCCAGCAGGCCGAGGCAGCGGATCACTTCGTCCTCCAGCAGTTCCAGCATCCGCACGATACCGGTTTCGCCGGCGGCGGCCAGCGCCCAGCATTGCAGGCGGCCGATGCCGACGAGATCGGCGCCCATCGCGATCGCCTTGACGACGTCGCTGCCGCGGCAGAACGAACCGTCCACCATGATTTTCGCCCGGCCCTTCACCGCGTTGACGATCTCTGGCAGCATATGCATGGCGCCGCGGCCATGGTCGAGCTGGCGTCCGCCATGGTTGGACACGTAGATCCACTCGACCCCGTGATCGAGCGCAACGCCAGCGTCCTCGGCGGTGGCGATGCCCTTGAGGACCAGCGGGATCTTGTACTTGTCCTTGATCAGCTTGACGGTGCGCCACTCCAGCCCCTTCTGGAAGTCGCCGCCGGTGGCGCGCAGGCGGCTTTCGCGGACGTAACGCTTGGCGATGTCGCGCTCGCGGCGGCTGTAATGCGCGGTGTCGACGGTCAGGCAGAACGCGGTATAGCCGTTCTTGATCGCGCGGCTGACGCGATCCTCGACAAAGGCATCGTCGCCGCGGACATAGAGCTGATAGATGCGCAACGCGTCCGGCGCGGCCTCGGCGACCTTCTCCAGGCCCGGCTCCGACACCGAACTCAGCATATGGGCGGCGCCGAACCTGCCGACGCCACGGGCGACGCTGGCCGCGGCGCCGGCGGGATCGAAGATCTCGAGCGCCCCGACCGGCGCCATCATCACCGGCAGGCGCAATTTGCGGCCGAACAGCTCGGCGGAGGCATCGACGTGAGCGACATTGCGCAGCACCCGCGGCCGGAAGGCGATTTCGTCAAGCGCCATGCGGTTGCGGCGCATCGTGGTCTCGGTCTCGGCAGCGCCGACGATATAGTCCCAGGCGTTCTGGTTGAGGTTGACGCGCGCCTTGCGCACGAACTCGTGAAGGTTCTGGAACTCTTCCGTGCTGGCGCCGAGTTCGCTTGGCGGCGGGATGCGGGTCGCTTCGTTCATCGTGTTCTCCTGGGGAATGTCC